>CAZVFC010000005.1:0-263257 GCA_964625855.1 uncultured Verrucomicrobiota bacterium
TCGCAGGTGACCCGCGCCGACAGCCGCCGAAACGGTTTTCATGACTCCGCCATAGGCTAATGCTGCCGGTTCAACTTTTGCCTTTTGCTTCCTTCCGCCGCAACTATGCTTGCCCCGCATGAATGCCGTCGCCCTCATCACCGGCGCCTCGCGGGGAATTGGTCGCGGGATCGCCTTGGAACTGGCGGGGATTGGCTGCGACCTCGTCCTGAACTACGCAACCAATCTGTCCGCCGCACAGCGCACGGCAGCCGATTGTCTGGCCGCGGCGCAGGCAGGCGGCAAGACCGTCCGCGCCGAGGTTTGCCCCGCAAACATCGAGAGCGGCGCCGACCGCCTCAGGCTGATCGAGTTCGCGAGAGCGCAGTTCGGGCGACTGGACTTGCTGGTGAACAATGCCGGCGTCGCCCCGCAGGTGCGCGCCGACCTCCTGGAGGCGACCGAGGAAAGCTTTGACCGGCTCATCAGCATCAACGTCAAAGGGCCATACTTCCTGACCCAGCTCGCAGCCCGGTGGATGGTGGACCAGCGTAGGACAGGCGTCTCGCCTGTCCCGTTCACCCCCAAGATCATCACGATCACCTCCATCAGCACCTACACTGCTTCCGTAAACCGCGGCGATTACTGTGTGGCCAAAGCGGCCCTCTCGATGCTCACCCCTCTTTACGCCGCCCGCCTGGCCGAGCATGGCATCAACGTCTATGAAATCCGGCCCGGCATCATCGCCACCGACATGACCAGCCCGGTGAAGGCCAAATACGACCAGCTCATCAGCGAGGGCCTGACCCCGATCAAACGCTGGGGCACGCCCGCGGATGTCGGCAAAGCCGTCGCCGCCGTCGCCCAAGACCTGCTTCCCTTCAGCACCGGCGAGGTCATCAACGTGGATGGCGGCTTTCACCTGCGGAGACTCTAATGCCCATGCGAATCAACAACCGCCTCACGGCCCGCAAACTCCTGCCGCAAGTCGAGCGCCTCTTCGACCTGTCGGCGCAGAAGATCCTCAGCCTGGAGAAGTCCTGGGATTACTCCAAGGGCGCGCCGGTCTTTACCGTCAAAGGCAAGTACACCTCGCGCGGCTGGACGGAGTGGACTCAGGGATTCCAATTTGGGGCGGCGCTCCTCCAATTCGATGCCACGGGCGAGGGGCAGTTCCTTGAGATCGGGCGCAAGAACACCATCGAGCGGATGGCGCCACATGTGTCGCATATTGGCGTCCATGATCACGGCTTCAACAACATCTCCACCTACGGCAACCTCTGGCGGCTGATGCGCGAAGGCAAGATTCCCTTCGCCAACCGGGAGATGGATTTCTATGAGCTGGCGCTGAAGGTGTCTGGCGCCGTGCAAGCCGCCCGCTGGACTGCCACCGCGGACGGCGGGGGTTACATCTATTCCTTCAACGGCCCGCACTCCCTCTTCGTTGACAGCATTCGCTCGCTGCGCTCGCTCGCCGTGGCGCACCAGCTTGGGCATGTGCTCATGGGTGAACGCGACCAACGCATCTCCCTGCTGCAGCGCCTCGTCCAGCACGCGGCAACCACCGCGCGCTATAGTATCTATTACGGCGAGGGACGGGACACCTACGATCTGCCCGGCCGCACGGCCCACGAGAGCATCTTCAACCTCAACGACGGCAGCTATCGCTGCCCCAATTCCCAGCAAGGCTATTCCCCCTTCAGCACGTGGACGCGCGGCCTGGCCTGGGCCATTCTCGGGTTCGCCGAGCAACTGGAATTCCTGCAGACCCGCAGCGCCAAAGAGCTGGACGCTTTAACCACGAGTGCCCTGCCCCCATCGTCTCGTCCTCGTCGTCGTCCTCGTAATCGTCCCTCCGCCCCTCCTCGACCCGAGGCCATCCGCGCCACCTTCCTCCGCGCTGCCACGGTCACCGCCGATTTCTACCTCGCCAACTCCTGCGCTGACGGCATCCCGATGTGGGACACCGCCGCCCCGCGCTTGCACCGACTGGGCAACTACCTTAACCGGCCCGCCGATCCGTTCAACCCCTGGGAACCAGTGGACTCCTCCGCCGCCGCCATTGCCGCGCAGGGCCTGGTCCGGCTGGGAAATTATCTCTCCGCCAGGGGGGACAGCCGGAACGGACCGCATTACCGCCAGGCCGGTTTGACCATCGCCGGCACGCTTTTCGATCAGCCCTACCTGTCCGTTGATCCCAGGCACCAGGGTTTGTTGCTCCACTCGGTCTATCATCGTCCCAACGGCTGGGATTACGTCCCGTCCGGGCAGAGAGTGCCGAACGGCGAAAGCTCGATGTGGGGCGATTACCATGCGCGCGAACTCGCGCTGCTGCTCCTGCGCGAGGCGCGGCTCGAAAAGTATCCGGTGTTCTTTGCCGCAGAGCCCTGACGTTTGCTTCGACTGCGGCGGCAAGCGAAGCGCGACGCCGCAATCCACCTTACGGGCGGGGATGGTATTTACGATGCACCTCGCGCAGGCGGCTGCCCGTCACGTGCGTATAGACCTCGGTGGTGGCGATGCTCGCGTGCCCCAGCAACTCCTGGATCACCCGCAAGTCGGCCCCGTGCTCCAGCAGATGCGTCGCGAAGCTGTGGCGCAGCATGTGCGGCGTCACATTGCGCGCGATGCCGGCGCGGCGCACCCGCTGCTTCAATCGCAGCCAGAGCGTCACCGGCGCGAAGGGTGTGCCGCGCTTGGTGAGAAAGATGTTGGCCGTCGAACGCGGACGCACAAGCTGGGGGCGGGCCGTGTCAATGTACCGCCGCAAGGCCGCCACCGCCTTGCGCCCCAACGGCACCACGCGCTCTTTGTTGCCTTTGCCGATGACGTTGATGAACCCGGCGTCGAGATGGAGATGCTCCAGGCGCGCACCGCGCAACTCGGCCAGGCGCAGGCCCGAGGCATAAGCCAGCTCGAGCACCGCCTGGTCGCACAGGTTATGCGGCGTCTCGGGCGTCTCCGGCGTCAGCAGCTTCTCGATTTCCTGGTTGGTGAGAGCTTTGGGCAGCCGTTGCCAGCGACGCGGCAGCGAGAGGTTCTCCGCCACGTTGGCCGGAAGCAGCTTTTCCACTTCGGCGTACCGATAGAACGCGCGCAGCGCCGCAATCTCCAGATACACGCTTTCGCTGCTGAGGCGGCGCGTGGATTCCTTGGGCTGGTTGGCCAGCGCCCGTTTGCGTTCGTGGTCCAGGAACGACATCAGGTGCCGCAGCTCCACGGACTTCCAATCCGTCAAGCCCTGCGCTCCCGCCCACACGACGAACTTGTTGAGCAAGGCGGCGTAGGTTCTCTGCGTGTGCTCGGCTTGCCCGCGTTCGTGCCGCAGGTATTGCAGGAAGTCCTCGACCAGTGTTTGCACAACCTACCTGACCCGGGAGGTGAAGGCGCACCGCCGTTGCGCCAGAGCTGACGCAGTGTCGCGGCTGGCGTGGAGCACGGCGAGCACCCGCAGTTCCCCAGGTTTGACAACGTAGAAGATACCGTAAGGGAAACGGTCAAGATTCATGCGGCGGACATCGGCAAACCGCACGGAGCAGAGCAGTGGACCACGCCGCAGACGGCGATAGCACCTGCGAAATTCTGCTGCAAACTCCAACCCCAAGCCGGGCTGCTGATCTTCGTACCAATCAAATGCCTCCCGCAGGTCAGCTCTGACCAGCGGATGGCTTCTTAGCGCGAGCATGGGAGAAGTCCCGAATCATCCTATCCAAATCTTGCTCACCGAAGGGTTCGAGACTGTCGGGGTGGGCATCGGTCTCGGCCAAACGGGAGAGCACCTCGCGTTGCTGGGAGGATGCCACGTCTTCGTCCGGCGCCTCGCGTTGGGGCTTCAGGAATTCGTGGCGATGATCGTCGAACCAGCGAACGAGCCGTCGCCGTTCCTCTGGCGGCAAGGCCTGAATGGCGGATTCAACTTGCTCAATGCTCATGCGGAGAAGCTTACCTCTTTCCTGGCCAACTTGCGAAGCAAAAGAGGAGGATAGGTTCAGCGCGTGCTTTGCTTGCTCAGGTTTGCAGGGGCAAGCAGCATCTCAGAGCTTGTTACCGGTCAACCGCTCGTAGGCCTCCACATACTTCCCCTGCGTCTTCGCGACTACGTCCACCGGGAGCATGGGCCCGGGCGGCGTCTTGTTCCAATCCAGCGTTTCGAGGTAATCGCGCACGAATTGCTTGTCGAAGCTCGGCTGGCTCTTGCCAGGCTGGTACTGGTCCGCCGGCCAGAACCGCGAGGAATCCGGCGTCAGCACCTCGTCAATCAGAATGAGTTTGCCGTCCAGCAGCCCGAACTCGAACTTCGTATCGGCGATAATGATGCCTCGTCGGCGCGCGTAATCGCGGGCAAAGTGGTACACCTTCAGGCTCGCCGCCCGCACTTGCTCAGCGATCTCGCTGCCCACCAACTGCGCGGCGCGCTCGAAGGAGATGTTCTCGTCATGGCCCGATTCTGCCTTCGTGGCCGGTGTGAAGATGGGCTCGGGCAGTTCCGACGATTCCTTCAGACCCGCCGGCAGCCGGATGCCGCAGACGGTCTGCTGCTCGCGGTATTCCTTCCAGCCAGAGCCGGCGAGGTAGCCGCGCACAACGCATTCGATGGCCAGCGGCTTGGCCTTCTTCACGATCATGCTGCGCCGTGCGAGCTGGCCGGCATACGGCTGCAACGCGGCGGGCAACGGATCGCCCGCGCGTGAGAGCAGATGGTGCGGCTGAAAGGCCTCCAGTTGCCCGAACCAGAAGTACGAGATCTGTGTCAGCACTTCGCCCTTGCGCGGAATCCCGTTGGGCATGATAACGTCGAAGGCGGAGAGGCGGTCCGTAGCTACGAACAGCAGGCGGTCGCCGAGATCGAAGATCTCGCGGACCTTGCCGCTCTTGAGTTTGCGGATGCCGGGCAGTTCCAATTGCAGGAGTGTGTCGTTCGCCATGCGGGCAAGTATGAAACGAGTCCCGCCCCGAGCAAAGCCCAAAGTCTCACGCCACCCCATCACCCCAGCCCTCTATTCCGCAAGGCGCACCTGGTGCAATGCCGTAGCACAATACGCTAGCCACGCCATTTCCCTATGTATTCCCCTTGTAAACCCCCTGTATACCCCTCGTATACCCCTCGTATACCCTCCGTATATCCCTTGTATATGTCCAGCCACACCCTGGCTAGGAATTGGCCGAAGAAGATCGTCATTCACCCACCTTCGTCGGGACGTCTGGCGTGTTGAGGGGAAGGGCGGGCAGGGACTTGCTCCGGCTGCCCGAAGCGTGTAACGATGACCGCCATGCGCTGCGTTTGCTGGAATTCCTTGGATTGGCGGTCCTGCTGCCGAGACGCCGCTAACCGCTGGTTCATGATCCATGGCCGCGTCGCGAAGACCACCGTTGTGCCTCCACCCAGCTCCGGATGGTATTCCGAAACATCAGTCGCTCATTCCGAGCAACCCTCGCCAAGGGCAAACCCCAAACCGCCGGCAACGCCCGGTCATCCAGTAATGATGTCATGATCGCTCGCGCTTTCCGCGGACTTGTCGCCGGGCTCCTGGTCCTGCTGGTCTTGCCCGCACGGTCGGCTGCCGTCGAAGCCAAGCCCAACATCGTCTTTATCCTGGCCGATGACCTCGGCTACGGTGACCTGCGCTGCTATAACGCGCAGTCGAAGATCCCCACTCCAAACCTGGACCGGCTCGCGGCGGAGGGCATCCGGTTCACCGACGCTCATGCGCCGGACGCGGTTTGCACGCCGTCACGCTACGGGTTGCTCACTGGGCGCTATGCGTTTCGCTCGCGTCTTAAGTCGGGCGTGCTGCCGCCATGGGGCGCGCCTCTCATCGAGGAGGGCCGACTGACGCTTCCGGCGCTGCTGCGCCAGGGTGGTTACGCCACCGCCTGCATCGGCAAATGGCACCTGGGCTGGAACTGGCCGACCAAAGACGGCCTGCCCCCGAGCAGCAAGGACGGTCTCGGCAATGTAGATTTCGCCAAGCCCATCGCGAACGGTCCCACCACGCGCGGCTTCGATTATTACTTTGGCGTGGACCTCCCCAATTACCCCCCCTATTGCTTCATCGAGAATGACCGCACCATCGGCTTGCCCTCTGTGGCCGCGCCGCTGCAAAAAGGCGCCTTCAACCGGCCCGGCCCGATGCTCACCGGCTGGAGCCTGACCAATATCCTGCCCGAGATTACCCGGCGCGCGGTGCGATACGTCGAGGACCCTGCACGGACCAAGAAGCCGTTCTTCCTCTACTTCCCACTCACCGCCCCGCATTATCCTGTCGTCCCCACGGACGAATTTAAAGGCCGCAGCCAGGCCGGGGACTACGGCGATTTTGTTGCACAGGTGGACGGCACGGTGGGCGAAGTCCTCTCCGCTCTCGCGCGCACCGGCCTGGCGACCAACACGTTGGTCATCTTCACCAGCGACAACGGGCCCGAGTGCGTAGAGATTGACCCCGGCGCATACGCGCGAGTCCGCAGCCACGGTCATTGGAGCATGGACGGCCTGCGCGGCGTCAAGCGCGACACCTGGGAGGGAGGGCACCGCGTGCCATTCCTGGCGCGCTGGCCAGACCACATTCCTGCCGGCGCCACGAGCGCCGAGACCATTTGCCATGTGGACCTGATGGCTACGTGCGCGAAACTGCTGGGCACGAAGGTCCCGCCCAACGCCGGCGAGGACAGTTACGATCTCCTCCCTGCCTTGCTGGGTAAGACACTCAAACGGCCCATTCGCGAGGCCACTGTATTCCATGGCGGCAATGGGAACTTCGCCATTCGCCAAGGGGACTGGGTGCTGATTGACGCGGCCAGCGGCGACGGCAACGGCGGCAAGAACCGACCCGGCGAGCCCGCGTGGTTCAAGCAAGAGCGTGGCTACGCAAAGAATGAGCTCCCCGGCGAACTCTATAATCTGAAGGACGACCTGGCTCAGCGCCGGAACCTTTACGGGGAAGAACCCAGGGTGGTCCGCCGGCTCAGGGCGCTGCTTGAGAAGTATAAGGCGGAGGGCCGCAGCACGCCCGGGCCGCCGGTACACGAATGAACCTGCTTATGACCCTCGGCCGAAGCCGTTTGACTCTGCATCCCGGCGAGAACCAGAGCGGCCAGTCCGAAGGGCGAAATCCAAAAGCCGAAGTCAAGCGTCTCAGTTCCACGGTGCCGTATGAGCCAGAGCAACCTCACTAGCCAATCCAGAGTCCCAGACGGTTTGAAGCTCAAGCGCTCCTGGTGGCATCTGCGAACTGCGGCTTTCGGCCTTCCGCTTCCGGAGCGTTTGCTCTGGACCCTCTTGGTGTTGCTGCCGTTGGCGGGCTTGGCCTTGCCCGCCGGCCACCCCAACGTCGTTGTCATCCTCGCCGACGATCAGGGCTGGGGCGACTTGAGCGTCAATGGCAACTCCAACCTCTCGACCCCCAGGATTGATTCGCTGGCCAAAGACGGCGCGCTGTTCGACCGCTTCTACGTCTGCCCGGTGTGCTCCCCAACGCGCGCCGAGTTTCTCACCGGGCGCTACCATCCGCGCGGGGGCGTGCGCGGCGTCTCCACCGGCGGCGAGCGCCTTAACCTCGACGAGCAGACCGTCGCTGACACTTTCAAGGCCGCCGGTTATGCCACCGGTGCCTTCGGCAAATGGCATAACGGCACACAGTATCCGTATCATCCCAACGCGCGCGGATTCGACGAATATTACGGTTTCACTTCCGGCCACTGGGGCACCTACTTCGACCCGCCGCTGGACCACAACGGCATGCCGGTCCGGGGCAGAGGCTTTATCATTGACGACCTGACCGACCACGCGTTGGAGTTCATCGCGCAAAATAAGAGCCGTCCGTTCTTCTGCTACGTGCCGTTCAACACGCCGCACTCGCCCATGCAGGTGCCGGACCGCTTCTACCAGAAGTTTGCCAACGCCGAACTCAAGCTGCGGGCCCGCAACCCGCGGCAGGAAGATGCTGCTTTTACCCGGGCGGCGCTGGCGATGTGTGAGAACATTGACTGGAACGTGGGCCGCATTCTGGACCGGCTGGACGAATTGAAGCTGACTGACCGCACTATCGTGCTCTACTTCAGCGACAACGGCCCCAACAGTTGGCGTTGGAACGGCGGCATGAAGGGCCGCAAAGGCTCGACCGACGAAGGCGGTGTGCGCGCTCCGTTCCTCATCCGCTGGCCCGGGCATATTCCCGCCGGTGCCCGCATTCCTCAGATTGCCGGGGCCATTGACTTGCTGCCCACGCTGGCCGACCTGGCAGACATCCCGGTTGCCAGCCCGAAGCCCCTGGACGGCCTCAGCCTCAAACGGCTGCTATTGGGCACCGCCAAGGATTGGCCCGACCGCATGATCTTCTCCCATTGGAACGGCAAAGTCAGCGTGCGCACTCAGCGCCATCGGCTCGACGATAGCAATCACTTGTTCGACATGGAGACGGACCCAGGCCAGGACCGGGATATGTCCGCCACCGCTCCCGACATAAGCGCGCGCCTCTCCAAAACGCGCGCGCAGTGGAAAGCGGAGTTGTTGCCTGGCCTGGCAAGCGACAACCGCCCCTTCACCGTCGGCTATCGCCAGTTCCCCGTTACGCAACTGCCCGCCCGCGACGGCGTCCCCCACGGCAACGTCCAACGAAGCGCCAACGCGCCAAACTGTTCCTATTTCAGGAACTGGACGAGCACGGAAGACCGCATCACTTGGGATGTGGAAGTGGCCACGGCGGGCAAGTACGAAGCGGTCGTTTATTACACCTGCCCCGCCGCGGACACGGGCTCCACCATCGAGCTGAGCTTCAACGGCAGCCGGGTGCAGGGGAGAGTCTCGGAAGCGAATGATCCGCCCTTGCGCGGATCTGAAAACGACCGCGTGGAGCGCCGTGGCGAATCATACGTGAAAGACTTCAAACCGTTCCGTCTGGGCGTCATCGAGCTAAGCAAAGGCCGGAGGCTGTTGACTCTCCGCGCTTTGGCCGTCCCCGGAAGGCAGGTGATGGACGTGCGGTCGGTTACGCTGACGTTGCTCAAGTAACCCGGGCCCACGCAGGTCCGTTCCGCTCGTGCCGAGTTCACGCGGGTGAAGAACTCGCCACCTCGCGCGCGGTGTGATGGGCAATGAACAACCCGCGAGGGGTGAGGAAGCACGGGCCTGAGATAGAATTTCCGTGGCGCGCTGCAGGCGGATCATTATACTTCCGCCCCGGCAGAATACCTATGAAACCATCAAAGCCACACCTGGGTTCCCTGTTCTTCTCATCGTGGTCACTGATCTGCTTGGCCTGCTGCCTGATGCGGGCTTCGGGGGCCGACGCTCCGGCTGCCTCGGCCAACTCGTCTCCCAACACGCTGACCGTGGACGCCATCGTGGAGGCCATCGTGCGGCACAATCCCGAGCTGGAGTTCTACCACGCGGAGATCGCCGCGGCCAAAGCGGGTCGCCGGACGGCGGCACAGTGGCAGAACCCGGAGTTGTCGGCCGACCTTGGCAGCAAGCGCGTCTGGGAGCGGGGCGGCCCCGTGTTGGGCGACGGGGCGGCGTGGTCGGTCTCGGTGGCGCAAGCCTTCGAATACCCGGGCCGCATTGCGCTGCGCAAGGCGATCGCCAACCGGCAGGTGGAACTGGCCGAACTCGGGCTGGCGCAGTTTCAGGCGTCGCTGGCCGCCCGCGCGCGCGCGAAAGCGCAGTTGGCGCTGGCGGCGCAGCAGAAAGCCGACGCAGTGCACGAAGTGGGGCAGCGGTTCCGTTCGCTGCTCGAGGTGCTCGTGCAACGCGACCCGGCAGGGGTGACGCCGCTGTTGGATCAGCGAATCATTGAGGCGACATCCATCACCCTCCAGCGCCGCGCGGCGCAGGCCGAACGCGAGCTCCAGGGGGCGTTGCTGGAACTTAACCAGTTGCGCGGCTCCCCGGCCCGCGCGCCGCTGCGGCTCACGGGCAGTCTGGAGGTGCCGACGAGCGCGCCGTCGCTGCCGGTGCTGCTGGAGGTAGCCGTGACAAATAACTTTGAGCTGCGCATGCGGCAGACTGAACTGGCCCAGCAGGGATTCCAGGTGGAACTGGCCCGGAACGAGCGCTATCCGAAGGTTACCCTCGCGCCGTTCTACGCCGCGGAAACCGCGAACGATGAGCAACGGATCGTGGGTGTGGGCGTGAGTGTGCCGCTGCCGCTCTGGAACCGGAATCAAGGCAACATCGAAGCGGCCCGGGCGCGCGAGCAGCAGGCGGAAGCCTCCCTGCGTGCGACGCAGCGGGACGTCGAGCGGCGGGTAACCGACCATGCGTTGGCGCTCGAAACGCAGCTCGCGGAGATGACACAGTGGCGTCCCGACGCGCAAGCCCAATTCCGCGAAGCCGCGGAGTTGGCCGACCGGCATTTCCGGCTTGGCGCTGTGCCGGTGACGATCTACGTCGAGATGCAACTGAAGTACTTGGACGCGCTGGAAGCCCTGCTGGCGACGCGGCACGAAGCCCTCGACCAACGGCAGCAGTTGGAAGTTCTCCTCGGGAAGCCGCTCGATTCTTTGGTCGCGCGCTGAAGGACTTGCCATGCTGCACCGTCTTATTGATGCTTCGCTGCGGCAGCGTCCCTTTCTGCTCCTGGTGGCTGCTGTGTCGCTCGGCATCGGCCTCTGGTCGGCTTATCGCCTGCCGATTGACGCGGTGCCGGACATCACCAGCCCGCAGGTCCAGGTCAACACCGAGGTGCTGGCGCTCGCACCGGAGGAAACCGAGAAAGCCGTCACAGTGCCGATCGAGATGGAGCTGTCCGGCATCCAAGGGGTCGAGGAGATGCGGTCCCTGACCAAGTTCGGCCTCTCGCAGGTCACGCTCATTTTCCGGGACGGCATGGACATTTATCGCGCCCGCCAATTGGTCGCCGAGCGGCTGCAGGCCGTGGCCGACCGCCTGCCGCCGGGCCTTACCCCGAAACTTGCCCCGATCAGCACCGGCCTGGGCGAGATCTACTACTACACGGTGGCCTGGCGCGCCGATGCCACGAATCGGCCAGCCGAGCGCTTCGAGCAGTTGCGCGAGTTGCGCGAGCTGCACGAATTCACCATCAAACCGATGTTGCGCACCACGCCGGGGCTCGCGGAAATCAACGCCAGCGGCGGCTATGAAAAGCAGCTCGTGATCCAGCCGCGCCCGCGCGACCTGGAACAGGCGGGCCTGACATTCGACGACCTGGCGATGGTCGTGGGGGAGAACGTGGAAAACACCGGTGGCGGCGTCATCAACAGCGGCGTCAACCAGCTTACCGTCCGGACGGTAGGCCGGGTCCGCAACGTCGAGGAGATCGCCGGCCTGCCGGTTAAATTTGCCGGCGGCGTCAAGCCGCTGCTGGTCGGCGACGTCGCCGATGTCGCCATCGGCTCCCGCTTCCGCACCGGGGCGGCGACCGAGAACGGCGAGGAAACGATCCTCGGCACGGCCATGATGCTGGCCGGCGAAAACAGCCGCATCGTCGCAAAGCGCTTTGGCGACCGCCTGCGCGAAATCGCCTCCCGCCTGCCGCCCGGGGTCGAGATTCGCACGCAATACGATCGCTCTGACCTGGTGGACCGGACGGTGGCCACCGTGAAGAAGAACCTCTTCGAGGGCGCCATCCTCGTGGTGGTCGTCCTGCTGCTGATGTTGGGGAACTGGCGCGCGGCGCTGATCGTGTCGGCGGCGATCCCGCTGTCCTTCCTGTTCGCGCTGACCGGCATGATCCGGTTCGGCGTGTCGGGCAACCTGATGAGCCTGGGGGCGGTGGATTTCGGCCTGATCATAGACGGCGCGGTGGTGATGGTGGAGAACATCGTCCGGCGGCTGGGCGAGCGGCAGAAAGAGCTGGGCCGGGTGCTGAGCCCGGTCGAGCGTTTGGAGACAGTGGGCGCCGCAAGCAAGCAGGTCGCCAATCCGATGTTCTTCGGCGTGCTCATCATCACGATCGTCTATGTGCCGATCCTGGCCCTCACCGGCGTCGAGGGGAAGATGTTCCATCCGATGGCGATCACCGTGATGCTGGCGCTGGGGGGCGCGCTGGTGCTGGCGCTGACGCTGATGCCGGTGCTTTGCTCCTACCTCTTGGGCGGCAAAGTGAGCGAGGAAGACAACCGGCTGGTGCGCCTGATGAAGCTCGCCTACGCGCCTTCCCTGCGGCTGGTGCTCGCCAAGCCCTGGCTCATCGCGGTGAGCACGGTGATCTGGACCACGCTCTCCGTGCTGGCGTTTTTGCAGCTCGGCGCGGAGTTCACGCCCAAGCTCGACGAGGGCTCGCACACGGTCATGGTCTATCGCACCAACAGCATGAACCTGGACGCCTCGCTGGCAATGGAAATGGCTACCGAGAAGCTGCTGCTCAAGGTGCCCGAGGTGGAACGCGTCTTCTGCCGCCTGGGCACGAGCGAGGTCGCGACCGACCCGATGCCGCCCAGCCAGAACGACCTCTACATCTTCTACAAACCGCGCGACCAGTGGCGCCGCGTGGACGGCCGGCCCATCACCAAGTCCGCTCTGGCCGCGCTCCTCGAGCAGGAAATCACCCGCGACCTGCCCGACCAGAGCTTTCTCTTCGCACAGCCCATCGAGATGCGTTTCAACGAGCTGCTCGAAGGCGTCCGGTCCGACCTGGCCCTCAAGATCATCGGCTCAGACTACGACGTGATGGAGCGCCTCGCCGAGCAGGCCAAGGCGATCCTGGACCAGGTGCCCGGCGCGGGCGAAGTCGAGTTCGAGGCGCAGGGCCGCGCGCCGATATTGGAGATCATTCTCAACCGCGAGGCGTTGCGGCGGTACAACCTGCACGCGGCCGACGTGAACCGGACGGTCAGCACGGCGCTGGCCGGACAGACGGTCGGCCTGATCTACGAAGGCAACCGGCGGCACGAAGTCGTCGTCCGGCTGGCGGGGAACCTGCGCGAGCGACTCGAGGAAATCCGCACCCTGCCCGTGCGGGTTGGCGAGCACGGGCTGGTACCGCTCGAAAAGCTGGCGGAGTTCCGGACCGTCGCCAGCGTGGACCCGATTGTGCATGAAGAGGGGCATCGGCGCGTGGCGCTGATGATCAACCTGCGTGGCCGCGACGTGGAGGGATTCGTGAACGATGCCGAGGCGAGGATTCGGGCGCAGATTCAGTTTCCCGAGGGTTACACCTACGAGTTTGGCGGGCAGTTCAAGAACCTGCAGGAGGCGCGCCTGCGCCTGTTGATCGTCGTGCCCGCGGCGCTGGTGCTGATCTTCCTGCTCATCTTCGTCGCCTTTGGCAGCCTGCGGCAGGCGTTCCTGATTTACACCGGCATCCCGCTGGCCATTACCGGAGGCGTGCTGGCGCTCTACCTGCGCGGCATGCCCTTCAGCATCACCGCCGCAGTAGGCTTCATCGCGCTGAGCGGCGTTGCCGTGCTCAACGGTGTGGTAATGATCAGCTACTTCAACGAGTTACGCGCGCAAGGGCTTGCAATGTGCCAGGCGGTGTTCGAGGGCGCGATGACGCGGCTGCGGCCGGTGTTGATGACGGCCTTCGTAGCCAGCCTCGGTTTCGTGCCGATGGCCCTGGCTACCGGTCCCGGCGCTGAAGTCCAGCGCCCGCTAGCGACGGTCGTCATCGGCGGAATTCTCAGCTCGACCTTCCTGACGCTGGTGTTATTGCCCGTGCTGTATGTTTGGTTCGAGCGCGAGCGGTGCGCGGGGCCGGCCGGCTCAGCTCCCAGCAGCATGCGGGCTCCGGCCGAAGGGCAGAGCGAGCCAGTGAGGGTCGGTCCTCAACCGTCCTGAATTGACACCCACAACTCGCAGGGATAAGACGAAAGCCGGACGAATAGTCTCGCCATCGCACCTGCCGGCCCTACACTCAAGTCCCGCGATTATGAACAACCTGTTGCTCTCCCGCTTGGTTCCGCAGGCAGTGGCGGCCATGCTGTGTGTGGCGTCACCGGCCGCAGCCCTCGAACCCAACATCCTGATCTTCCTCGCCGACGACCTCGGCTACGCGGATGTCGGATTCACGGGCGGCAAGGACATCAAGACGCCGCACCTGGACACGCTCGCCGCGGCGGGCGCGCGGCTGGACCAGTTCTACGTGCAGCCGCTTTGTTCGCCCACGCGCGCCTCGCTGATGACGGGGCGTTATCCGATGCGTTACGGCATGCAGGTCGGGGTCATCAAGCCCTGGGAGAACCGCGCGTTGTCCCTGGCGGAGCGGCTGTTGCCGAAAGCGCTCAAGGAAGCAGGCTACACCACCGCCATTGCCGGGAAGTGGCACCTGGGCATGTCCGAGCGCGCTCACCTGCCGACCTCCCGTGGCTTTGACCATCAATACGGCCATTACTGCGGTGCCATTGATTACTTCACGCACGAGCGCGACGGCGGTTTCGACTGGCACCGCGACGACCGCGTCTGCCGCGACGAAGGCTACAGCACGCACCTGGTGGCCCGCGAAGCCGCGCACCTGCTCCGTGAGCAGCCGGCCGACAAACCGTTCTTCCTTTACGTCCCCTTCAATGCGGTCCACTCACCACACCAGGTGCCCGAGAAGTACACCACGCCTTATGCCAGCCTCCCGGAACCGCGCCGCACCTACGCCGGGATGGTGGCCGCCATGGACGAAGCCATTGGCCAGATCCTGACCGCGCTCGACGCACGCGGGTTCCGCACCAACACGCTCATCTTCTTCTCCAGCGACAACGGCGGTCCCGCTCCCGGCCGCGTCACCAGCAACGGCCCGCTGCGCGCCGGCAAGGGAACCGTCTATGAGGGCGGGACGCGGGTCTGCGCTTGCGTCGCCTGGCAGGGGCGCATCAAGGCGGGCACTTCCATCGCGCAGCCGCTGCACATGGTGGATTGGTACCCCACGTTGCTCAAGCTGGCAGGCGCCTCGCTTGACCAAAAGCTCCCGCTCGACGGCCGCGACATCCTGCCGGTGCTGACCTTGGGCCAGCCTTCACCCCACGACGAGATCCTCCTCAACACGACGCCGCGCGGCGGGGCCATTCGTGTCGGCGATTGGAAGCTCGTCGTCAATGGCGCAGTCGGGGTCGGCGAGGAGGACGTAACTCCCCCGCCGGCCAAACGCAAGAAGGCCGCTCAGAAGAAGCAACCGCGCGGCGTGGAACTGTTTAACCTGGCGCAGGACCTTTCCGAGACACGCAACCTCGCCGCCGAACAGCCGGAGAAGGTGAAAGACCTCCGCGCCCGCTACGACACCCTCGCCAAACATGCCGCCACACCCGGCAACCAGCCCAGGACCGCCGACTACAAGGCGCCGAAAGTGTGGGGCGAAAAGGATTGAAGCTATGACCACCTCACGCCTCGTTACCGCCTGCTTCGCGTCCTTGCTGCTGTTGCCCGGGACCGTGCAGGCCGCAAAGCCGTCCTCCCAGGCCACTCTCGTCCTGCTCGAAGCCGAGCAATTCACCAGCCTCGGCGGCTGGGTGCTGGATCAACAGTTCATGGACCAAATGGGCTCTCCCTATCTCCTGGCGCACGGCCTGGGCGAGCCGGTCCGTGACGCGCAAACCACCGTGCGATTCCCAGCCACCGGCAAATACCGCGTTTGGGTCCGCACACGGGATTGGGTCGCGCCCTGGAAGGCGCCCGGCGCTCCCGGCCGGTTCCAGGTGCTGATCAACGGCAAGCCGCTCGCCGCCACCTTCGGCACCGAAGGCGCCGAATGGCACTGGCAGGACGGCGGCACCGTCAAGGTTGGCCGCGAGGCCGAAGTCGCCTTGCACGACCTGACCGGCTTCGAGGGACGCTGCGACGCGATCTTGTTCGCCCGGGACCTTCGCTTCATTCCTCCCAATGAAC
Organism: uncultured Verrucomicrobiota bacterium; assembly: GCA_964625855.1. GTDB lineage: Bacteria > Verrucomicrobiota > Verrucomicrobiia > Limisphaerales > UBA8199 > JAPLUA01. The sequence goes on from CAZVFC010000005.1 coordinate 15,746, forward strand.
TCTCAGCCTTAAACCCTTTCCGCCGTCAGGCGCTCGGCCTGGGGGAAACCCCCGAGAACGGCGGCCCGTATGATCTGGTCGTCGTCGGTGGCGGCATTGCCGGGACCTGCGCCGCTTTGTCCGCCGCTCGCCTCGGTCTCAAGGTAGCCCTCCTCCAGGACCGGCCGGTGCTGGGCGGCAACAACAGCTCCGAGGTCCGCGTCTGGCTTGGCGGTGGCATCAATCTCCCGCCCTACCCGCGCATCGGCGACATTGTCGCCGAGCTTGAACCCAAACAGCGCGCGCACTATGGCGCGGGCAACACCGCCGAGCTTTACGAAGACGACCGCCGGCTGGCGCTCGTCCGGAGCGAGCCAAACATTACCCTGCTCGTCGAGCAGCGCGTCAACGCGGTGGAAACCAGCCAAGGCGCCATTCGCGCCGTCGTGGCCCAACATGTCCGCACGGCGCGCCGCCTGCGCCTCACCGCCCGCTGGGTCGCCGATTGCACCGGCGATGGCGCGGTCGGGGCCTTGGCGGGCGCGGACTCCGATACCGCGCAGACGCGGCACATGGGCCCCAGCAACCTCTGGAACGTCCGGGATGCCGGCCAGCCCGTACCCTTCCCGAGCTGTCCCTGGGCGGTGGACCTGCGCGACAAGCCCTTCCCCGGCCGGCAAATGCCCGGCCGAGCCGAAATCAAAGACCCGCTCAGCAAGCTGGGCGGCTGGTACTGGGAGAGCGGTTTCGATCGCAACCCTGTCACCGAGGTCGAATGGATGCGCGACCTGAATTTCCGCGCCATGTACGGCGCCTGGGACACCCTCAAGAACGCCGACAAGCTCTACCCCAACCACAAGCTCAACTGGGCCGCTTTCATTGCTGGCAAACGCGAGTCCCGCCGCCTGCTGGGCGACGTGGTCCTCACCGGGGACGACGTCCGCACCAACCGCGTCTTCCCCGACGCGGCCTTTCCCTGCACCTGGAGCATTGACCTGCACCTGCCCGATCCCGCCTACGACAAGGGCCATGAGGGCGCGGAATTCATATCCAAGGCCAGCTTCGGCAAATACCAGACCCCTTACTGGGCGCCCTACCGCTGCCTTTACAGCCGGAACCTCACCAACCTTTTCATGGCCGGGCGCGACATCAGCGTCACTCATGAAGCCCTGGGCGCGGTCCGGGTCATGCGCACCTGCGGCAACATGGGCGAGATCGTCGGCATGGCGGCCTCCCTCTGCAAACAGCACGACTGCAATCCGCGCGCCGTCTATGAGCAGCACCTCGATAAACTCAAGCAGCTCATGGAGCGCGGCGTGGGACGCCAGCCGCCCCGAGCCCTGCCTTGAGTGCCGGTTTGCTCCTACTGGCAATAACCGGAGTTGATGTACCAGTGGAGTGAATGATGCTGGAAGATCTCGCAGAAGTGCTGTTTGCCCAGGCTCGGCCATGTGGAATATACGTCCAGAATCTGCATGACGCGATTGGCATATTCGTAACGGTCCTGGTAGGTGGAAGCCGCCTGCAAGTCTGCTGCCCAATATGCCAGGATATTGAAGTCGGTGTCGGTTGCCGGCCGCCAGGTGTTGATGTTTCCCCCAGGCCGGATCACCTTGCCATGATAGATCTCCCACATCGCCTGGCCGACAACGCGGCCTGAGTGATAAGAATCGGGATCACCAGTGCAGTAATAGTTCTCTACGATCATCCGTGAAGCCTCATCGTGATGGACCCGCCCCACGGCGCTGTCGGAGAAGTAGAGTTTGTCGGTGGGCGGGTTGTAGCCGACGCCGTAGTAGTAGTGCCAGAAAGCCTGGGGCACCGCGGTTCCCAGGATACCCTCATGCGTGAAGCCCAATTGCACCGAATCGTCGCAATCCACACTGGAACTAACGCCGAAGTAACGGCCCAGGAAGAAATGGTTCAATTCGTGCGCGATGTTGCCCGGTGTGTCAAAGCACGCCCCGCCCTCACAAGTATCATTATGCCGCTTGGTGTCATTGGGATTGCGATGCGGAAAGCGGATGGCGGCGCCCGCTTTGCCCTTGTTGCCTTGCGTCGTGACTTTATAGCCGCTGCTCTTAGCGTAGGCGCGCGTGCTGCACCGGTCCGTAATGATCAGTACGCGCGGATAATCGGCAGCGGAGTCCGGCAACACACCGAGCGCGTCCAGCGCGGGCTTGAGCCACTGGCAGAATTGGCGCGCCCAGTAATAGATGTGAGTCTCCGCAAACGCCTCCGAAGAGTGGCTCGGGTAGTAACCGTCGAAATCGCGCTGGGTCCGCACGGTGGCACGGATGTACGAGGACCCGTTCGTCGTGCCATAGGCCTTCTCGCAGGAAACGGAGTCGAAGGCCGTGATTGCGGTGCAGTCCACCTCGGGATCGCCTTCGCAGCGGTGATCGTTCATGACGTAAAAGAAATCGTGCTCCAGCCGACGGTCGTTGCGGGTGTAGATGCCCGTGGAGATCACCTGCTTGGGATTGAAGTTGTCGCCACCCGGATAATACCACCGGTTCACTTTCGCGTCGGTATAGCCGAATTGCCTTAGATCGTGCGCGCTCAGCACCGCCGCAGTGTTCGCGTGGAGGATCGTGCGCCAATGGCACTCGGTGTTCTCAGACGTCATTTCCACATCCCAAACCCGCAGCCTGCGGATGGGATCCACGCACAAGTCGGCACGCAGTACCACCGGCGGCGAACCAGCGCACTCCAGGGCGAAGCGTTGCAGACTGGCGATTTGCACCGCCTGCGTCTGCGAAATGCTCGACGGTGTTAGCGGCTCGACGACCAACTTGGGCGGCGTGGTGATCATGCGGCTGATGTTAATGACGTTCCAGTTCGCGTCGAACAGCACAAGCGTGCGTCCATTGAGCAGTGGTTCGCCTGTACTGTAGGTCTGCTCGAACATGGCCTTGCGGAAAAATGCGCCGACTTGGAAACCGACCTGCTGCATGGAAGCGGCAAATTCGCTCGAGCTGACCTCGAACACCTTCGGATGCTGTGCCAGAAATTCTTGCAGGATGGGCGCGGCCACGCGTTCCTCCAAAGCCAGCGTGGCGGACGAGGGACGCGTCCAGGGGATCAATTCCTGCGGGTCGGTGGGCCGCTGGGTGCGTGTTTCCACCGGCGGCGGCACGGGCTGTGGCGGAGCCAGGGGGTCGGAGTCGCCCGTGGACACCTCCTGGCCAGTGTCGCTTTCCGGGAGCGTGGGCAACTGAATGTCAAAGTCCGCGTCCAGGTCGCGGGCGGGCTTGGGATGTGTGTCGCTGTTCAGGGGCTCCCCCAGCAAGAGCGGCTCGCGCGGCGCCAAGGGCAACCCGACCGACGCGAGCAGATTCGAGGCGTAGGAGGGAATGAACTTCTTCGGCCGCGTGGCAAATCCGTCCACATGCCCGTTGAAGTAGCTGAACGAGGCATCCGGATCCGTGGCCCGGAAATCGGCCACCGCCGCCTCGATTGCGGCCAGCGGCGGGACATCCCATGTTCGCGGATTGTCCGGCGGACGCACGAACACCAGGCGAAAGAACCGCGGTGCCTCCGAAGTGCTGACCTGATGCGGACTGAGCGAACCTGTTAAACGGTGCCATGGCCCAGGGAGTGCGGCCGCCTGCTCCAGCACGGCATTCGAGAAGTCCCAGGTCAGGACCAAGGCGTTGGTATCGCGACTCACGTGGATTTGTGCCCACGCGGGGCCGGGGTGGTTCAACGCCGCAACCAAAGCGCCAAGCAGAAATGCTCGGAACAGGGCCGAAAGGAACGGATAGGTTTGTTTCATTGTTATGTTTCTCTTGAGCTGCTATTCCCACTTGAGCCGCGCTCCTGACCGATAGCCCCTCACCCGCAGGGAAGCTCCTCCTGGCAGAGACTTGGCCAGGTACCAGGTACCGCAACTGCGTGCCGCTAGCCCTGCTACAGTTGTTTACCCTCACCGAGGCCCCTGCCGCCGCGTCACCCTAACCGAGCACCGCAGCCATGACTCAGAAACAATTATACAGAGGTTGTGATTCTCTACTATTGGGGTGTTCACCCCATATGCCCATGGGTTTGCCACACTGCGCTGCCAAGAGCGCCAGCAACTCGGGGCCGAAGACCTTGGCGTCCACCGGCTCGTCGGGACGGGTCCGCGCCGCTGCCCATCCAACTCCGCTTCGCAGCGGACTGCCGGCAATCGGGAATCGGCGGTTCCGTGCTTGCCGTCGGAGCCCACCTGAAGAACACCATCGCGCTCTCAGTCGGGCCGCAGGTCTTCCTGAGCCAGCACATTGGCGACCTGGAAACCGACCTGGCGTATGAGGCCTTCCGCCGCGTGATAGCGGACTTCGAGCGCCTCTACGAAGCGACCCCAGCCTTGATTGCCGCCGACGCGCACCCCGACTACCTCTCCACCAAATTCGCCCACGCCCTCGTCTCCGGTAGCAGCCGACGTGAGGGCGTGTTGCCCAAGTCGTCCACCCCGTTCGAGGTAGGGCGCGTCTCTCCGAGCGCGCGGTGCGGCGTTTGCGCGAAGCGGGCTTCCTGCCCTATTGGCACCAGCGCGTTCCGCCCAACGATGGTGGCATCTGCTTAGGCCAAATCGTCGCCGCGCTGCGCGATAACAGCCCAGTGCTACCGGCCTGATCCTACCGTACAGGCGTCAGAACCGAATGGCGCTGAGTTAAGACCCGACACATTGGAGTTTTCCTCAGAGAATGGCCGAAACCAGCGTGCCTGTTACCGACCCCACCCGGCCCCGCCGGTTCACAAGGTGGCCGCGTCAGTACGCCCCGGCCGAGGCCGGCGGCGTTCCGAGGCATCTTCCGACCCACGTTGCCCCGCGCCCCCTCCAAAACCCGGCGATTCCCGGAGTCGGGCCGGCGGCCTGTGCTCGGACAGGCTGTGCGGTAGCCAGTGCCTAGACACCACCAAGACAGTACCTGGCTTAATAGAAACTCTATTAAGCCAGGTACTGTCTTGTACTGGTACCTGTCTAGGCACTCCCGGACCCGTCCGGTGCGCAGACCAACCGAGGTGAGTTGGGCGAGCCCGATTCGAGGCTTCCCTGGCAGGGATTGCGTACTCATCTGCAAGTGCCTAAGCCGTAGTGCTTTACGCTTTAATTATGCGCCATTCGGCGCAGAACAGCCTGTTTCAAGTCTCTGCCGCTGTAAGCATGACGATTGCCGCGTGGCAGGCAAAGTGGCAGGTCGGATGGCACGAAAGATGCCAAGTGCATTGTCCGAGGACTATCTGCCACGTGGTGAATCTTGAGATAATCGAGCCCGCTGTTTCTCAACCGACCCAACCCCACGATCTAGCCGGGGTCGTCGCGCCATCGCGGCGACAAACCTGCCCACTTGCGCTGGCTTGTTTTGGGGTGGGCCCCGGTTGTCTGCTCCTTGCGGCTGCCATCTGGACAGCGGTATTCACGTGGATGGATGACGGCCGGCATCGGGAAAAGCGGCACGATCTGGAATCCGCGCCGTACGTTGCGGCCAGGCACCCGCCCCCATCGAACGTCTTCGATAGCGTGAACCTTTTGCCACCCTTCGACACTTAAAGGTTATAGATGCCGGACCTCGATTCCAATTTGTCCGCAACTTTATAGCGCGGGGTGACGATCGTTGACACCCCCCACCCGCTAATCTGTGAGCCAAAACGTGGAGAATACTCTCCACCTAACACAGGTAAACCTATGAAACAGATCAAAGCAACCGTTCAGCTCAGCAACACAACCGACCGCCTCGCCCTCCGCCCTAACGGGCACGAGCCGGTCGTGCCGCGCCTCCGTCCCTTCCCGCCCACGGCTCCTTTGCCCCCGACGCCATCCCCGTGCCCACACCGGCGGCTGGCGGGAGTCAGCAACTGGCCGGAACTCACGGTAACGGCGGCCTACCACACCGGGGCCCTGGCCAGACTATGCGGCGTATCCACGCGCGAGCTGGAGCGTTTCTTTCGCCTCTGCGCTGAGCGGAAGCCGCATTGCTGGCTCAACCTGTTGCGGCAGGTGGAGGGGCTCCTGCTGCTCGCCGAGACCAGGACCGTCAAACAGACTGCCTACGAGCTTCGTTACACACACCCGGCGCACTTTTCCCGTGACTTTAAGCTCTTCTACGGCATCCCGCCCACCGCCGTGCAGCGCAGCCAATCGCTTCGCCCCTTGCTGCGAGCCGCCCTCTGTCGTTTCTTGGTAACAAAGGTCGCGTTTTGGTAGCCTTTCACGCTTTGCAGAACTCCACCGCCGTGCTCTAATGCGGAGGATGATTGTGCTTCGGCATTTGGAGAAGTGCCCGCCATGGCGCTGCATCGCCGGAAAAGGGTGCCGGCAGCGCCAGCGCCCGAAAGGCCCGGACAATGGGGATACTCGTTTTTGACCCTGACATTACTTGATTATGAAAGTGCAAATGAAGCTGCTCCTGTGGGCCTTGGCCCTCCTGGCCCTGGTCTCCGCCCCCAACCTCGCCTTGGGGTACTACGACCCCGGCGTCCAGCGGTGGATTAATAGGGACCCGAGACAAGAATGGAGCGCGATTAATATGTATACATACACTGCGAACGAACCTGTCGCTTCGGTCGATCCTTCGGGGCTTGCGGTTTGGAAATGCACGCGAACTACTGATGCCGGGGTGGGAAGACATGCGTACCTTTGGGACGACCGGCCAGGTCCAAGGGAGCATTCTTGCGGCATGGGAGCGAGCGGCGGCAGGCCAGGAAGAACCAGCCACCCAAAAGACCGCGGCCCAAATACGGGCGGGCCTCAAATACCATATCCGTATCCCCCGCCAGTGTTCCCTCCCGTCCAGTTGCCCTGGAATAACGGCGATTACCACTGTGTTTCGCTCCCCGGCACGGACGGCAACGAGGACCGGATCATGGACCATTGTCGGCGATGCATCAACGCCAAAGTTAACGCTTACGTACCAGTGGCTAATGACTGTCATACCGCATGCGATGCCGTCTTAAACGACCTTGGGATCGGCTCGCCGCCGCTACCGAAGACCAACCCATGGGACATTCCCATCATTATTGGCCCCATTCTGAGGCACAGGCTCGTATGGTGAGGAACCTGCTCGGAGTCCACTCCCAGAACGCTATGGACACCCTGCTGTGGAAGCCTGTGCTGCAACGTCTGGTCGCCGCTCTGTGGGTTGCGGTGGGGCTGATTCCCACGGCACACTTCGCTCACAGAGTATGGCAATGCTGCATGTCCGGCTCCATCGCTTCGCTTTTCGGGCCAGCTCTGATGGTAGCGATTTGGATCGGGGTGGCTGTAGCGGGGTGCGGCCTCTTCTTTGGAAGAAAGTGGGCGATAGTCACCTTCTCGGTTCTGCTCCCAGCCGTCGCATTCATTGTCACAGGCTGGCTCTTAATGTGTCTGCTCGAGCAGAGTGATGTGGGCCTGCTCGTCTACAGCTCGCTCACTCTGGCGCTCGCTGCCGCAACGTGGATCGCTTGCGTTTGTAGTGTGCGGAGAAAGCGTAAAGGGGTGAGTCAATGAGATTGTCGTATGGCTAAATCCTGCCGCCACTCACCTCCTAACGCCACATTATCCGATTGACTTCTTATGAAAACACAAACGACACCGTTGCTGTGGGCCTTGGCCCTCCTGGTCCTGTTCTCCGCCCCCAACCTCGCGTCGGCGTACTATGATCCGGGCGTTCAGCGGTGGATAAATAGGGATCCTGTTGGCTCGCTCGGAGGCGACAACTTGCACGGGTTCTGCCATAATTCTCCAATCAACCGCATCGACCCCAACGGGCGTGTATCCCTGCCTGTGGTGATTGGGGTGGGCGGGGTTGTCGTAGTCGCAGCATGCACCGATGCGATTCTCTGCCGCATGCACATGAATGATATCAGGGAGCAAGCGACTGTCGCGGCCAACGACATAATGGAAGGGCTTGATCCTAGGTACAATCGGGAGCGGGACGGGCCCGACAGAGAAGGGAGTCCTGCGGACGCGCTACGCCACTGCATCGGAGCCTGCATGGCGAACCAGCACCCTGGGGCGTGCCTTTCTAGTGCTTTTGTCAGGTACCGGATACAGCGCCGAGACCGTGGCCCAGGCTTGGGGCACGCTATGGACCGCGCCAATAATGAGGCTGGGTTCAGCTTCAGTGGGGATTGTCGGCAATCCTGCATCAATGCCGCCAGGGCCGGAAGATTGCAGTGTTTCAATCCTGGTGACACTCGGCTATCGCCGTGTCGCCTTCCTGGTGGCAGGTAGCTATATGAATGGTGCCAGCAAAGGGCTTAGACTTGGTTTGACTTGTGCCCTGGTTTGCAACCTGCTGCAGGCGTGGCTCTTTTGCCTTGTGTCCGAGTGGGTGGTTACAAACGCTCCGAGTCGGGACCCCCGCAGTATGACCCGTGGAGACGCGTTCGTGGAGTTTGTCACCGAGATTGGTTGCCTTGTTTACGACTGTTATCTCTTACATCTCATAACAGCCGCCTTCGGAATATGGCTCGCATGGAACCAGGTACGAGCCATGCGTCGGGAACGAAAACAGGTGAGTGACACTGCATGATAAACCAACTGCGGCGTCCCCCGCCCCTGAGGCCAAAGCACTCAAGTAGAACTTTAGAAAGCAGCATGGCGACCGGCCCACAAGGTGAAATTCTAAGCGCCGCCCATCTCGGTGATCTTCCATCGCTCAAGAGGTTGGCGCTTGAAGGCGTGGATCTCGGCTGTCGTGACGATAACGGCTCGACCCCGATGCACAATGCTGCTCTTGCGGGGCAGAATCACATCGTCGAGTGGTTGCTCACCCAAGGGTGTGACTGTAACGCCCGAACACTTTATGGTTTCACCCCCCTGATGGCAGCAGCGTATGGCGGCCATCTAGAGACCATTGAGCTGCTGGTCCACGCGGGAGCGGATTTGGACGCCCGGGCAGACAACGGCCAGTCCTGCATGGATTTCGCCGACGAGAATCAGCGCGACCAAGCCCTGGCCTTCCTGCGAGGGTTTAAGGGATTAACATTAACGTGTCAGTCTAAGGATTGCACTGGATCAGATTGGCCTTGACGCGCGCGCTGCCCAGCTCCGTCTCTGCCGGTGTCCTGAGCCTGAGCGAGGCTGCGTTTATCCAGCGGCTCCATAGTAGGAGACGAGGGTGCTGGGTCGGCCAAAGATGACGCTGCTGCTGGCGGCGGTCCTCGATCTCCGCGCTGCGCAGCACCCCAGTGCGCAGTCCGCTCTGAGCTCTGATTGAAAACGCAATTGGGGCAGGGCGATCGTCCGCACGAGCCCCAACACCTTTGCGGTGCGGAGGAGAAACTAGTGCTCGCGTGGGCGCTCACCCCAACAACCAGCCTACAAACCGGCCTTAGGCCGCCAAATGTCGCAATTTGGTAGCAAATGTCGCGTTTTGGTAGCTCTTCGGGCTTCGCAACTCTTCGTGCCCCTGTTCCAATGCTATGCGAGATGAACAGACGAAGTACTTGTGAACCCAAGATAACGGTGGAGTTCTTTAGCTATACCGTTCTCCAACGTCAGACGGATGCGAGCAACTGTTTGGCTGGTTTCATTGTGTCCTATCCGAATGGCGCCAAGGACTGCTACCACCTCGTTCTGCCCGGCGGCCTGGGCAACGGCAAGCCGACCGCTCTCTTGACTTCCCAGATAGACTCTTTCGGCCACACGAATCTGTTTGTGTACGAAACCAACAGCTTGGTGCTCCTCAGGCACGTGGTGGACGCCGACGGCCGCACCAACACGCTTACCTATACCAACCAGATCCACACGAATCTCATTACAGGGGTTCAGGATCCCTTTGGGCGATTCACAGTGCTCCAGTACGACCCGGCTGGCATGCTCACGAACGTGACGGACGCCGGCGACCTGAGCAGCGCTTTCCAATACGACAGCCAGAATTGGGTCACCAACCTTGCTACCCCCTACGGCATTACCACCTTCGAGCACCTGGATTACGACTTTGACGGCGGCGATATCCTCCGCACCATCCGGATCGTTGACGCCGCCAGCGGCACCAACATCTACATGGCGCGCTTTGGCTGCTTCGATCCCGACGGCCCCGGCGCGTGGGACTACCTGGAGTCACTGCCTACGCCCACCCCTACGCCCGCCGTGCCCGGAGGGATGCGCGAGACCGATCTCAGATTTCGCAACAGCTTTCACTGGGGACCCCACCAGGCTGACGGGTTGCCCCAGGACCTCGACACTTTCGGTGCGGCGGAGTGCATCAGGGCTCGCCTCCGCCACTGGCCCCACCCCAACCCCGACGACGGCGGCATCTCCCAGAGCCTCGCACTGGAAGTCGAGCCGAGCCCCGACCCCGACGGGGCCATTGCAGGGCAGAGCACCTGCTACTACTACGCCGGAAGGTTGAACTCAGACCCAGCCTACGGGGGCACCAACTCGCTCCCCTCCATCGTCGCCCGCGTCCTGCCCGACGGAACAACCTGGCACACCACCTACGAGCGCGACGTCTGGGGACACCCCACCAATGTGGTGGAGACCTATTCCACCTCCTTCGGTGCCGATCCGCTTACGCGCACCAATCATTACGTCTATGACCCCAACGAGGTGGACCTCGTCCAGGCCATCGGACCGGAGGGCCAAACGCTCTGGGGCCTCTTCTACGACAGCAACCATCATGTCCTGCGAATGACAAACGCCGTCGGGGACGTTACTTGCTTCACCTACGACGTGGCAGGCCGCCTGACCAGCGTCAAGACCCCTGCCGGATTGACCACCACCAACGTCTATTTCCCAAGTGGCGATTACACGAACTGGGTTCAGACGCGAATTGATCTCGAAATCGCTCGCACCAACTCCTACACTTATGGGAACGACTTGATCCACACCCACACCGACGAGCGGGGCCTTACCACCACCAATGCCTGGGACAACCTCCAGCGTCTCACCAGCGTCTCCGATCCCCGGGGCGCCGTCCTCTACACCTACGACAAGCTCGATCTGGTGCGGGTGGTGGACCGGATGGGCTTCACCAACTCCTTCGGCCACGATGCCGTGCGCCGGCTGGTGGCGGCGACGAACGCGCTTGGGCACTACACACTATACAGCCATTGCTCATGCGGCGGGCTTGAGTCCATCCGGGATGCCGGCGGGAACTACACCCTTTTCTCTTATGACAACGCCGGCCGGCGCATCCAGACCGTCTATCCCGACAACTACACCGTCAACTACGGTTACAACTTGTTGAGCCAGCTCACCAATACCACCGACAGCGCCGGGGCCAGCGTCGTTAATTGGTACAACAACCAGGGCCTGCTCTACGCTGTGAGTAATGCGTTTGGACAGGTGAAAGCGATCGTCTTCGATATCGAGGACCGAGCCACGAACAGCACCGATGCAAACGGCGTTGAGGTTGACACCACGTACGACGACCTGGGCCGGCCCTTGACCCGAACCTACCCGGACAACGGGGTCGAGCGCTTCGGCTATTCCCCGGCCGGCCTGATCGCCTACACCAACCAACTGGGCAAAGTCACCCGCTACGGCTATGACGCCGCAGGCCGCAAGACCGCCGAAACCAATGCCAATCAGGAGGTCACGCAGTTCAGCTACAATCCTGCGGGCGACCTGCTGACCCTGACCGACGGCAAGAACCAAACGACGACCTGGGTTTACGACCAGTACGGCCGCGTCACCAACAAGCTGGACACGCTTGACAACCTCATGTTCATCTACGCTTACGACGCGAGCAGCCGCCTGACCAACCGCTGGACCCCGGCCAAAGGCAACACCGCTTATCGCTACGACCCCCTCGGCAACCTCACGAACATCGTTTACGCATCAAGCCCGGCCATTTCCCTCCGTTACGACGTGCTAAACCGCGTTACAAACATGGTTGACGCCGTCGGCGCAACGACTTACGGTTATGACGCTGCGGGTCAGATCCTCAGCGAAGACGGCCCGTGGGCGGATGATACCGTGAGCTACACGTACAACAACCGGCTCCGCGCCAGCGCGAGCGTTCAGGCGCCGAACGCCTCACCCTGGACGCAAAGCTACGGCTACGACGCCGCCCAACGACTGACCAGCATAACCTCTCCGGCTGGCGCGTCCGGTTACGACTATAACGTAGGGCAGAGCGTCTCGCCTGCCTCCCTGGTCCGAAGCCTCTCCCTGCCCAACGGCGCCTACATCACGAACACCTACGACATCGTCGCCCGCCTGCTGAGCACCACGCTCAAAAGCTCCAGCCACGCCACGATCAATTCGCACTCCTACCAGCTCAACCAGGCCAGCCAGCGTACCCAACAGGTCTTCACCGCGGGCAATTACGTGGATTACGCGTATGACGACATCGGCCAATTGAAATCGGCCCGGGGCAAGGAATCCGGTGGCGCAACGAATCGCCTGCATGAGCAACTGGGCTACGTATATGATGCAGGCGGCAACCTCAAGTACCGCACCAACAGCGCCCTTGTCCAGACCTTCAACGTCAACGAGCTCAACGAGCTGGCCGCTGCCAGCCGCTCCGGTACGCTGACGGTGGAAGGCACCACCACCAGCCCGGCCACCAACGTGACCGTAAACAGCCAGGCCGCCATCCTCTACAGCGACGCCACATTTGCAAAGGATGGCTTCAGTTTAACGGACGGCACCAACACGTTCACTGCCATCGCCCAAGACGCCTACGGCCGCCGAGACACCAATACTATCAGCGCTTACTTGCCATCTACTAACAACTTCACGTACGACTCCAACGGCAACCTCACCAGCGACGGCCGCCGCTGCTTCGCCTACGACGATGAGAACCAGTTGATCAGCGTCTGGGTCACGAATGCTTGGCGCAGCGACTTCGCGTACGACGGCAAGATGCGCCGCCGCATCCGCCGGGAGTATCTTTGGCAATCTGCCGTCTGGAACCTGCACTGTGAAATCCGCTACGTGTACGATCGCAACCTCGTCATCCAGGAGCGCGACGCCAACAATCTCCCCCTTGTGTCATACACACGCGGCCGCGACCTGAGTGGGACGCTGGAAGGTGCCGGCGGCATTGGCGGCCTCCTGGGCCGCACGGACCATCGGCTATTTGCCATTGGCGATTCCGCCGCTCACGCTTATTACCACTCGGATGGAAATGGAAACGTAACGTGCTTGACCGGTCCCAGCCAACTTGCCGCCGCCAAGTATCTCTACGATCCATACGGCAATGTTTTGAGCCAGAGCGGTCCACTGGCCGATGGTAACCTCTACCGCTTTTCAAGCAAGGAATACCATGTTGCCTCAGGGCTCGTATATTACTTGTACCGGCTCTACGAGCCGGACTTACAGAGGTGGCTTAACAGGGACCCTCTCGGGGATGCTTCTTTCGGCAGTCTTCTCTTCCTTCAGGGGCACCTTGGTGGAGGACCCGGTGTTGCGGAGGTTGCGGAAGGGCCAGACCTGTATCAGTTTGTCAAGAGCGCTCCGATGACATATCCGGACTCCTGGGGCCTATGGTGTGGCTCGGGCTGGACCGAGCCCATCGTCCCGGATGACCCGGTATTTGACTTTAGTGCGCCTTGCCGACTTCATGACGCGTGCTATGGCAGGTGCGGAGCTGATAAACACAAGTGCGACCAGCAGTTCCTCCAGGATATGAGGTCTGCCTGTAGGAACGCAGGTGCCATGAGCCCTGCTCTCTGTTACGCTATCGCCTACATGTACTACCAGGCAGTCAACCTCCTAGGCGGGTCTGCTTTCGACAGTGCGCAATCCTTGGCCTGTCCGAAGGTTTGTATGCCTCGGGGTAGCCCTCCAGTCATTGTTCCCCCTCACACGGTCGTCATTTACTTTTAGCGTGGTCGGTATAGCCACCTGTCTAATTAAATGTTGCCTTCTTCTAATCGGGACACCGCAAAGCCTGCGGTGTGCACACTTTCAGTAATCACCGGAATTGTCTTCATCCTTGCGACGTTCGCTGCTAGTATGAGTCGGGGTTCCGTTGTTGATGGAGTCGGAGATTTGGTCTTCCTCCTAGCTTTCTCTGTCTGGGGAGGGTTACCACTGCTCATGTTAAGTCAGCTAAAAGTGTTTCGTGGTTCTGCCAAAACAGCCGCGGTGCTCTACGCTCTAGGAACCTTCACTCTCGGAGCTCTGTTCCTTAGTATTTTTGTTGCGCCTGCCAGATCGACAGCGGCACTAGGTATCATTTTTGTCCCACTTGTCCTCATCATCATTTATGGAACGGCGGCCGTTGTGCTAAAGGCGAAGAAGAAGGGGTGAAAGGCCTGAAGATGGGTCAGTTAAGAAAGGGGTTAATGAGATTGCACTATGAAGAATGACCGTCTGCCCAACAGCCAATCAAGGCATTGCCGCGCCATGGGTGTACGAATGAAGCCGCTCCTGTGGGCCTTCTCTCTCTTGGCCCTGTTCTCCGCCCCCAACCTCGCGACGGCCTACTACGACCCGAGCGTTCAGCGGTGGATAAATAGGGATCCCATTGGAGAGGAAGGAGGGGCGAACCTGTACGGGTTTGTAGCCAATGGTCCCATCGATCTTGCAGACGTTGCGGGGCTCGTGCCTAACCAATACTGGCCCCACGACAAGCCGCCGCAGTATCCGAAGGGTTTCGCGATCTGCCAAAGAGACCTTGCAGCAGATGGCAGTTGCGACTGCGCTGCCGCAGTTGGAAATGCTCTTGGCGGCGAACACACGTATCTTCAATATGTGGATAGCCGCGGTAATAAGTGGGGGTGGGGATGGGGCGGTGCGGGCACAGTGCCAACCTATGAGCTGCACTTTAATCCGAACAACTGTAAGACTTGCAGCAAGGGCTCCGGCTCGCTGCAATATGGTAGTGGGGCAGGAAAGGCAGGGACCGCCGTCAGCGATTCCGAGATTCAAGACTGCATAAAGAAGGTTCCGCCCAGCAAGCCCTACTCGAGACTCGGCTACAACTGCGCGTCCTGGGCGAGGGAAGCCGCATCGAAGTGCGGCCTGGACTGCAAGTGAACCGGCTGTGGTCGGTATGCCACTCGCTGCCATTGAGCACAACGACCGACGGGGCAAGATTGTAATGTGGACCCTAGTGGTTGTTGTTTGTTGCTGCTGTGCTTTTCTAGGCGTAGAATACCTGCTGCTCAAGCTGGATGTGGCATTCGCTCGTGGCCAAGTTGCCACTTTTGAAGCAATGAAACTCTCCGCCGAAGCGACAACCGACGCCCGCAAGATGGCGGAGATCCTCGAGTACGTTGTCAGGTACTACCCGTCCGGCAGCAAGCAGCGGAAAGGGAGCGCTCTGGACAGTGTTGTCGAAACGGCACGTTCTAATACAACGACCTTCATCATCGTTCGCCTTCGCGCGACAACTGGCAAGGATTTCGGCGGCGATCCGAACGCGTGGCTCAAGGAGTATGCAAGTGACAAATAAGCTTGAACCCGGCAGAACAGCGGTCACTCATTAGGGAGGGTATCCGTTAACGAGATTGCACTATGAAGAACGACCCTCTGCCCAACAGCCAATCAAGGCATTGCCGTGCCATGACCGTACGAATGAAGCCGCTCCTGTGGGCCTTGGCTCTCTTGGCGCTGCTCTTCGCCCCCGACCTCGCGACGGCCTACTACGACCCGGGTGTTCAGCGGTGGATTAATAGGGACCCGAGACAAGAATGGAGCGCAATTAATATGTACCCATGCACCGCGAACGAACCTGTCGCTTCGGTCGATCCTTCGGGCCTTGCGGTTTGGAAATGCACGCGGACTACTGATGCCGACGTGGGAAGACATGCTTACCTTTGGGACGACCGGCCAGGTCCAAGGGAGCATTCACCGAAGACCAACCCATGGGAAATTCCCATCATTACTGGCCCTATTCTGAGGCACGGGCTCGTATGGTGACAAACCTGCTCGGAGTCCACTCCCAGAACGCTATGGACACCCTGCTCTGCAAGCCTGTGCTTCAACGTATGGTCGCCGTTCTATGGGTTGCAGTCGGGCTGATTCCCACGGCCCACTTCGCTCACAGAGTATGGCAATGCTGCATGTCTGGTTCCATCGTTCCGCTTTTCGGGCCAGCGCTGATGGTAGCGATGTGGACCGGGGTGGCTGTAGGGGGGTGCGGCCTCTTCTTTGGAAGAAAGTGGGCGGTAGTGACCTTCGCGGTTCTGCTTCCAGTCGTCGCATTCATTGTCACAGGCTGGCTCTTAATGTGTCTGCTCGAGCAGAGTGATGTGGGCCTGCTCCTCTACAGCTCGCTAACCCTGGCGCTCGCTGCCGCAACGTGGATCGCTTGCGTTTGTAGTGTGCTGAGAAAGCGTAAAGGGGTGAGTCAATGAGATTGTAGTATGGCTGAATCCCGCCGCCACTCACCTCCTAAGGCCACATTATCCGATTGACTTCTTATGAAAACACGAATGCAACCTCGGCCCTGCGCTTTGGCTCTGCTGGTCCTGTTCTCCGCCACCAAACTCGCCTTGGGCTACTACGACCCAGGTATCCAACGGTGGATAAACAGAGACCCGGGCGAGGAGGATGCGGGGGCCAATCTGTATGGATTTGTGGACAACGAGCCGACGCGCTTTCTCGACCACTTCGGCCTACGCTCCTGCAAAGCAGTCTGCAGCGACGCTCTTACGAGCCCGGATGTCCCAGTAACACAAGGCGGCTCAGCTTCGGGGGGTGCTGTCGTCTGCGATAGCGATGGAAAGAAATGTCCCTGCCCTCTCCAGTTTCCAGTTCCTGGCAAGCCTGGGCAGATTTACCACCCCGGAGAATGCCCGGCGCTGGACGCGATCATTACAAAACACGAAAAAGGGCACATGGATCAGGTGTATTGCCCGAACCCGGGTCACATGTGCCGCGCGCTCTACAAGCCACAGGTCAATCAGCAGCAGGCGGAGTGCGATCTATGGAAGAAGGATATCCCCCGACTTGAGAAGGCCCTGAAGAAGGCCGCCGAACCTTGCGCAGGTGTCATCCAAGCCGTGTTGGAGCAGACTCGTCAGAACTACCGTCAACAGTGTGGAGGCAAATGACCACCTCCGCCAACGAACAAACTTCCTGATCAGGCACGGAGCCTAACGCCCTCAGTTGTATGGCGATGAATATTGCTCGGGAAGTTGCCCAACCGCTGACAGTCAATTGCACGCAAGCCCTTGCTATGCGGCACTAGCCGAGACTCGCCAAGAAATATGAGGGCCAACCGTTTAGCTTCATTAACGATAGCGCTTGGGCTCGCAGCGGTTCTCTCTGCCTGTGTCCATCCGCAGGGTCCCCGTGATGCAGTCGAGGCAGAGAGTGGTCCGCGGAAGTATCGCCCCTGGGTCAAGAATCCCAGCCTCCCCATCGAGGATGCACTTAATCGGGCATTGACCTACCTGCGTGACCGTGAGGTGAACTTGGCGAGCGGGTACGTGCTTGAGATCAGTAGAGCAGACGACAGTTGGTGGCTTGACTTTCTCCTCCTGCCCAGGTCTCCGGACTACAATATAGTCGTTCGAGTCTATGACAGTGGACGGATAACCGGAGGCCTGTGAGTCGCTTTTACCAAATTGCTACGCACCTGAAGAGCTCCGCGAGCATTTGCCGCCTCATATTCTGCCGCCGAGACTCAACGAAGCAAGCCCTGCTCTGCTGCTTTGCGGCGTCGGCGCTGGCCGGCGCGTACGCCTGGTGCAGTTGGCAGGACGGTTTTTCCAGATCAGCCCTGTCCGCCGTGCGGCGTTCCAGTGCCGAACAGCAGCCAGAGAGCCTCCGGCAACTCCTCACTTCGCCAGCATCCCAAATCAGCCGACTTGATATCGCGCTGGTGAACTTGCTCTGCGCCGAAAGCCTGCCCGGAGATGAGAGCGTGAGCCCCCGGCAGTGCCTTGCCACGCTGGGGGAGTGGACTGAGCGCGTCAGGTCCGAGACCGAGCGGCACCTGTACCGGTTCAGAGCAAACCCCAGGGAGTTCGATTACTCCGAAGGCTATTTCCGCATGCTCATGATGGCAGTAGTCCTCTACGAGGATTTCTCCGTCCGCTACAATCCCGCCCGCATCACGACCCCCGCAAATGCAGATGCTAGCGACCATTTCTTCGCCGACTCCCGCGACCTCTTTCTCCATGGCCTCCTTTCCCCGGCTCTCAACTCTCAACCCTCAACCCTCAACCACCCCACCGGCACCTGCTGCTCAATGCCGGTGCTCTACATCGCCGTTGGCCGGCGCCTCGGCTATCCGCTCAAGCTGGTCACCACCAAGTCGCACCTGTTCATCCGCTGGGAGAGCCCAACGGAGCGATTCAATCTGGAAGCCACCGGCAAGGGCATGAACCGTTGGGACGACGACCATTTCAAGCGCTGGCCCTTCCCGGTGACCGACGAGGAAATCCAGGCCGACGGCTACCTGAAATCCCTCACCCCCGTTGAAGAATTGGCCCTATTCCTCTCCCTGCGCGGCCATTGCCTCAAGGAAGCGGGCCGGATGCCCGAGGCAATCGCCAGCTACGCCGAGGCCGCTCGTCTAGCTCCCGACTCCAGACCCTACCGCCTTCTCCTGGCCGACGCCCGCCAGCAGGCCTCTCAGCCGAAACGTAGCGCAGGCGTCTCGCCTGCGAGTGCCGGGGGCGTGCCGCCAGCCGCCTACCCCCAGGCCGCCCCGCTCCTGCCGCCACCCCCCCCAGCCCTGGCCGCTCAGCCCGGCGTGCCGCCCGACCCAAATCCTCTCCTGAAGATTCGCCAACAATGAACCTCAATAGCCTCACAACACCATGAATCCGATGCGAAATAAACTGCTACCCACGATAATAGTGCCCTTGTTCATCCTCATCTTCCACCAGACGGCCTCGGCTTACTACGATCCCGGAGTCCAGCGGTGGATAAACAGAGACCCAATCGGAGAACAGGGCGGAGGCAATCTCTATGGCTTCGTCGCCAATGATCCTGCAAGCCGCATTGACCCCACTGGTTTGAAGGCGCGGCCGAGTTTACCGATGCAATTAGGGTGGGCGTGCGGCTGCTGGTCAATGGCACACGATGAGGCGGACAAAGCGCAAGAGTGGGCAAATGCGGCCATTGGAGGCCGCGGGATGATGCACGGGGACGAAGGGTCGCCTGCTGACATGCTCACGCACTGCGTTGGCGCCTGCGAGATAGCGAAGAAGGAAGGCCTTTGCCTGATTGCTGGTATTGATATCAGAAGTCGTGTGCAGCAGCGAGAACGCGATCTTAATCGCGGGGCTGACAGGATGGATTATGAGAATAACAGGATCGGGTTTGCCATTGCCGACGCCGGAATGGACTGCAAGCAGGGGTGTGTCCAAGCCTTCAAGCAGGGTCGGCTGTGGACGATAGACCGGAACCCGCCGCACAGAGCTCACCCTGCTGGCCCCCCACCGCCGGCGCCGACCCCGACCCCACACAGACCATAGCGGCGATGAGAGCAAAGCGCTTCCTTCTGGTCAGTGGCCTGGTTTTGCTTGGACTCGCGTTGGCCTACAGCTTGATCCTTTGCCTTTTGATTGTCCGTGGGCCGACATCTGAGCTGGAGGAATGGTTCCGGCCTAGGCCCCGTGAACCTTTTTCCACGGCGGCGTGGCAGTCCACCCGGTTTGGAGATCCGGAACGATTCAAGATGGCTAATGACCTGGTTCGGTCCGGACGGCTTCTGGGCATGGCGCAGCAGGAGGTTGAGGTGTTGCTTGGCAAGCGTACCACCCAGGATGAGCTAGGTAGCAGAATTCTGCTCGGGTACGACTTAGTGCCTCAGCGACAGTTTCCGGCGAAGTGCCTCATCCTTCCGCGATTCCTGTTTTGGAATACGGACACTTGGTTGTTGGAAGTCGAGATCGGCGGAGGCCGCGTTAAACAGGTGAGGATTCGCGGGACATGAAGTGAGAAGAGCCAAGTGAACGAATCTCGTTGCGACACACTATGAAATGGTCCCGGCGATTCCCAAGGGTGATAGTTGCGCTGGTGCTGACCATGCCCTCGGCGGTGATTGGGCGATCATCTGCTTCAGCGGCCTTGCCACCGCCGGGCGGCTCCCTCTCGCCGGCGGCACTCGCCGCCACGACAGATCAGAAGACCGTCCACATCGCCAGCTACGCCAAGGCCGCTCGTCTAGCTCCTGGTTCCAGGCCCTACCGCCTTCTCCTGGCCGACGCCCGCCGGCAGGCCTTGCAGCCCACCCGTGGCGCAGCCGTCCCTGCGAGTGCCAGGGGCTTCCCGCCACCCGCCTACGCCCAGGCCGCACCGCTGCTTCCACCGCCAACCCCAAATCTCCCCGTCCAGGCTGGCGGGCCGCCGGACCCGAATCCTCTCCTGAAGATCGGTAAACAATGAACCCCGAGACTGACGCAACACCATGAACGCCATGCGAAAGACACCGCTGCTCATAATACTATTGCCGCTCCTCACCTTCATCTGCCACCATACTGCGTCCGCCTACTACGACCCGGGCGTGCAGCGGTGGATCAATAGAGACCCGGTTGGCGAGCTGGGGTTCGAGATTGGTTCGCGTAGTTCCGTTTCCGAAGTCACTGAGGAGATGAATTGCTACCGGTTCCTCGCTAACGAACCCGTTGAAAGCATTGATTCTTGGGGGCTATCCCTGGCATCGGTGATAACGGGGATTTTTGACAAGTGGGGTTACGGTAACAGTTGCGGTTGGAGCCGGCGTGGTCAACTCCACAATACAATCGGCATCATCATTGGCATTTTTCGATGAGACTGTCGTCGTGCATTGGGAGGGTTGCCAAGGTCGCTGCCGGGCTCCTTTTGGTGGCTTGCGCCGGCGCCTTGTGTGGTGGGTGCCGCCACGATCGAGACCTCACTGCGTTGGACCAAGGGTCTCCTTCGATTTCCGGTGATGGAACACAGTTGGTGTTCGCACGCATTAGCGGCAAGGAGAGCTTCCTCGTGTTGTACCATCGGCAGACGGAGAAAGCAGTGCGCATAACGCCGGAAGGAGTGCAGGCGTACCAACCCATCTGGGCAACTCAGCGGGGCCTGATTATCTTCACACGCGTCGAAGGACATTACCACCATTTGTGGAGCGTTCACTCGGATGGAAGCCAGATGAAACGCATTACGGACGGACCTTTCATTGATAATCCGCTAGTTGCCTCCCCGGATGGGGCACGGGTGTATTTCGTGCGAGAGAATTGGACAGGCCGGTTGATGGTGCCGCTTCGGGAGGTGTGGCAGGCCGATTTGGCCTCGGAACCGCCGCAGGTGAGCCTCGTTGGCCTCGGCACCTCGATCAGTTCCGACGGCCAAAAGCGGGCGTTCGAGTCCAGACTCGACGAGGGAATCTACCTCTTCGCCGGCAGTCAATCCGCGTCTAACTTCATTTGTCATGGCTATTCGCCTGTTATTTCGCCAGATGGCCAGCGTCTCGCCTATATACGTATCACCACGAACTGGGATAAGGAAATATGGGTAAGAGACTTGGGGGCTGGTCCCGAAAGACTGCTTTATTCCGCGCATCCTCATTTCTCGCAGCCTCTGTTCTCACTGAACAGCCAGGAGTTGGCGATCCGACAGCTCATCCCGGAACCCCCACATCCAGATATGCTGATATTCTCGCTCGGAACCCATCAGCAGGAACGCATTGTGGTTGAGGCGGTGCCGTAGCGGGGGATTGGTCTCGAGAGGCATGAACAAATCCGAATTGAGTGCGATCCTGATTTTGGCCCTCATCGTTGTTGGCTTGATTGGCTTTGCGGTGTGGGAATCGAATCGTTCTCCGCTAGCACTTAGCGCGTTGCGCAAGGTGAAACCCGGCGCGACGCAGGACGACATCCAACGGCTTTTTGGCGCTCCGCAGGACGTGCATGATCTGTTCGGGGATCACACGTGGTGCTACTACCGGACGAACAGCACAAGGATCGTCTATGTGATCTTTGACACAAACATGCTTTACAAGGCCTATGAGTTGGACGACTGAAAAGCGCCGGTCGCTGGCCCGCGCAAATGATGAGGAGGAAACCAGCCGCGCTCAGGCCGTGCGGGAGGAGCGTCGGCCGCTCCCGAACCCCTTGGAGCGTTCCGCCAAGGGACATGAGGAGGAGATGATGGGTTACTGCCGCAAATGCATCAACAAGCGTGCGACATACGCTCTACTCACCAACGACTGCCACAACGCATGCGACGACGTCCTCAAGGCCCTTGGCTACGGCCCGCCGCCGCTGAGGAAGTTTTGAGGGGCGTTTATGACAAGCAAGGCATCACGCAGCTTCGCTGGCCAGCCCCTCACCGGGGTTTTGTGGACTCTGGTGGGTCTTTTCGGGAGCCTTTACATGGGGACGTGCCTCTGGCGTTGTGCTGGGCCGGAATCCTCGACCGGGCTGCTTCTGGTTGAGGCTTGGTGGTTGATATTCTGGCTGGCCGTCAGTGTGGCCGGGTATGGCCTGACTCGGAAGATGCGATGGGCAAAGGTGCTCCTCCTCGTCTTGCTGCCCATTGTGGCGATGCTAACAGCAGGTTATCTCGGAATGTGCCTTATGTTAGGGGGCGAAGTTGTCTTTCGCACGTTCTGCATCGTCGTGCTGCCGGCTGCAATCGCAACTTGGGTGGCCTGCTATCGCAGCCGCCGCCAGTGAACAATGGAAAGCCGAGCTATGTCTCCGTGCACACAACGGCTGCCTGGCTTGATCGTTGTGCTGGCACTCGCGGGGCTCCCAATGCTCGTTGAGCAGTCTCCCGCTTTGCGGGCCGCGCCAGCATCTGGCGGCTACCTCTCGCCCTCGGCTTTGGCTGCCACCAAGGACGGGAAGATTCTCTTCATTGCCTGCGCCACGGCCAACCGCATCTTGCGTCTCGACACCACAAGCCAAAGCGTGCTCGGTTCCATGCCCGTATCCCGATCGCCGCTGGGTCTGTCACTTTCGGCTGATGACACGCGGCTCTATGTCACCCGCGCCGGGCCGCAGGGCACGGTCTGCATCGTTGAAGCTGCGAGCTCTACGTTAATGGCCAGCATGCCCGCTGGGCACACCTCGCTTGCTCCCGTGCTCACCTTGGACGGCAAGACCCTGTACGTCTGCAACCGTTTCCACAACAATGTGAGCGTCCTTGACCTGGCTGCCAGAAAGGAAGTGCGGCGTATTGCCGTCCAGCGCGAACCCGTTGCTGCCGACCTCACGCAGGACGGGAAGTTCCTGCTCGTGGCCAACCACCTCCGTGCCGGTCGCGCCGACGTCGAGGACGCGCCTGCCGTGGTCAGCGTGATTGACATTGCAGCGGGCAGAGTGGTTAAGGAACTCCGCCTGCCCAGCGGCAGCGGGGTGCTCAATGATGTTCGGGTTTCGCCCGATGGCAAATACGCTGCTGTCACGCACCTTGTCGCCGCCTTCAACCGGGCGGCATCCCAGGTCCGGTTCGGTTGGATGAACGCCAACGCCCTGACGCTCATTGACCTGGGCCGGATGGAGATTCGGTACACTTTGCTGCTGGACGAGCCTGGGAGCGGGGCGGCCAATCCCTCGGGCCTGGCCTGGTCGCCAGACGGCACCACTCTGGTTGTTGGGCACGCCGGCACTCACGAGGTCAGCGTGATTGATTTCCCGGCGCTGCTGGCCGGTATTCCACAGGCTGAGTGTGACCGTCCCTTTCGGCAGGAGGGCAGTGGAAATAAGCGCCTCGATGCCGGAGTGCAGACCGCAGTCAGAGCGAGCAAGCCCGTCCTGGCTTTCATCACCCGGTATGAAGGCTTGGCCGAGGGCCTGCCGTTCCTGGTCGGCGCCCGGCAGCGTGTCAAGCTGCCGCCAGGCGACCTCGGCCCCTGTGCCGTGGCGGTCGTCGGGACCACGGCTTATACCGCCAACTACTTCTCCGACACCTTGACGGCCATTGAGCTCAGCGACCCCAACGCCAAGCCGCAGTCCATCCCTCTCGGCACGAACCACTGGGCCGTAGCGCAGATTTCCAAATCTGCCGTATCGCCGACTTCCAAGTCGGCACGCGACCGCAGTATTCCCGGTGCGTCAGGTTTAGCGGGGCCGGCGGGTTTGGAAAGCCGCGACACGGCAGGTTCGGAAACCTGCGCTACGGACATGCCCCTCGCCCGCAGAGGTGAGTTTTACTTCCACGATGCGAGCATCTGCGAAGAAGGCTGGCAAAGCTGCGCCAGTTGCCATCCCGGTGACGCGCGAGCCGACGGCCTGAACTGGGACCTCCTGAACGATGGCATCGGCAACCCCAAGAATACCAAGAGCCTCTTGTTCTCTCACCAGACGTCCCCGGCCATGTGGTTGAGTGTGCGCGAGACAGCCGAAACCGCCGTTCGGGCCGGCCTCAAGCACATCCTCTTCACCGAGCAGCCGGCAGAGGTCGCGACAGCGATTGACGCGTATCTGAAATCACTCCGGCCGGTTCCCAGTCCCCACCTGGTGAATGGCCGGCTTTCGGAGGCCGCCCGGCGCGGTGAGAGGGTCTTTTCGCAGGCCGGTTGCGGCGAGTGTCATCCACCGCCGCTCTCCACCGACCTCCGCCAGTACGACGTGGGCACGCGGCGCGGGTTCGACCGCCGGGCCGACAAGTTCGACACGCCAGCCCTGGTCGAGCTCTGGCGCACGGCCCCCTATCTCCATGACGGGTCAGCCGCCACCGTGCGGGACGTTCTGACCACGCGCAACCCGCGCGATCAGCATGGCACCACCTCGAATCTATCCACCGAGGAACTGAATGACCTTTGCGCTTACCTCCTCTCACTGTGAAACCGTCAACAATGAACCACCAGACAAAAGAAAGACTATGAACGCAATGCCAAAGAAACTGATGCCTTCAATGCTAGTGCCGCTGTTCACCCTCATCTGCCACCAGACTGCCTCCGCCTATTACAACCCGGGCGTTCAGCGGTGGATCAATAGAGATCCCATCGGCGATGCAGGGTGCGAGGTGCTACGCGACCGCAACAAGACGCAGGCTCTGACCTTCCGAACCCCTTTTCGGTCGGGTGGGAGCCATCTGTATGGCTTCGTCTGGAATGAACCATTAGGCCATTCGGACCCCTTTGGTCTGGCGGAACGCGGACCGGAGACGATTGCCTGCCAGCAGGCTACGGAACAGGCTGAAGCGGCTTGGAAAATGGTGGAGGCCGAGCCGGGTAATAGGGAACTTGAGGAGACTGCAATCCTCTTATCCTTTGTCGCGGCCTATTGGTGTACGCCGCCGACACCACCCGAACCACTGCCGGAACAACCAGTTCCTGCTCCCATAGGGCCATCGCCTACATGTCAAGTCGTGAAGAAGACTTGCTTCTGGGCAACCGTTGGTGTTGTAACCTACTGGGTATGCAGTGAGGGATCGCGAATCCTTTTCCCGCCTCGAAACCTTATTCCAGTCCCATGAAGCGGGCTGGCCCTAATATAACATGAGAAACACCGAAGAATTCATGCGCGACTTCTTCCGTGCCAGGCTTGTTGAAGAACAAAGGCATCAAGCGAGCCGGCTGCCATTTCGCAGGAAGTTTTTCGCGGACGACTGCTGGTATGATAGTCGCGCTGACACCCTCAGAAGAATGGGATCCGAAAGAATCGTCAGCATCGATGAGCGAGAATGCGATTCTATAGTAATCACCGAGCAAGCACTCGGCAATTCGGAGGCCACAAGAACGATGCGCTTCCGATATGTGTTACGGGCCGTGAAGGACGATTGGGTAATTCGGGAAGTGTTGATCGCGTGTGTTGTGTGTGGTGGACGTGGCGACGCCAACTGCCCCTACTGCAAAGGCCGACAATGGCGCGACACAGCGCAAGTGTGAAGCTAACCAACTCGCTACGGTGTCCCGCATAAGCGTTATCACCAGCCCCCCTGTGGCGCACCGATGCCACGAAAGGGTCCATTGCAGCGCTCCGGACCTTGCCACGTTGCGGGTGCTTCCGGGCCGGCAGGCCGCGCCCCCCCCCAGCCCAACGGCCCGCCCAACCTGAATCTTAACTCGAGAAACCGTCAACAATGTACCTGCAGATAAATGAAAGACTATGAACGCAATGCAAAAGAAACAGATACGTAAGATGCTAGTGCCACTGTTCGTCCTCATCTGCCACCAGACTGCTTCCGCCTATTACGATCCGGGCGTCCAGCGGTGGATTAATAGAGACCCCGAAGGAGAATCACAGAGCCTCAACCTGTATGAGTTCGTGTCGGACAGTCCCGTTTCGCATGTTGATGCGCTCGGGTTGAAGAAAGCGGCGGCAGCCCCGCCGCCTAAAGCCGACACCTGCAATCCGCAGCAAAGGCAGCAAATCAACGCCGCCATAACTCAGGCCAACAACCGGCTGCACCAGCCCTGCGCAGACCCTGCTTGTATGAGCCTGATAGCGGATGGCGCCCAAGGAGCCAGGAAGAGACCCAAGGTCGAATGTGCCCGGCAGGGGGATCCGGAGTGCGCGAAAGGTTTCTGTGCGTATTCACAAGGCAAGACGATTACACTGTGTCCAGGCACGGCATTCCCCGCCACCGGCCAGAATTGCCCCGGGAACGGAGGACCGATGACGCTTGACTGCATACTGATTCACGAGCTACAGCACGTTGGCGCCAAAGGAAAGAATCCAGAAGACGCAAACAAGCTCCAGCAATGTCTCGGTTGTCCTTACGGCCAGCCACATCCCAGGAGATGATTCTTGTGCGAAAGCAATTGTCACTCATCTTCGTCACATTGGCTCTCACGGACTCGTGTTTTCCAACGGTCATCCCGGTTCCACCAAGCGAATCCGCCGTTCAAGGTGTCTGGGTTTCTGCTCCTTCCGAAAGCAACGGCTGCTGCAGACTGGTTCTGACGAATAGGGGGAGCCTCTTTGCGCTCAGCTATGAGCTGGAAAAGTCCATGGTTTACATCATAAGTTCGTGGAGTCTGGACCAATCAGGCGGAATTACGCTCACAACGACGCCAGCTTCAACCAATGCGTTTCCGATTGTCGTCAGGGGAAAGGCAACGCGTTCCCGCATCCGGATCATGATCAGTTCGCCGGATGGGGGCTGGCAGGACGAGACTGTTCTCCACCGGGAAGAGACGCTCGGGGCAAGGCTTCGAGATCTCCAGCAGTCAATGGAGCGCTTCGAGAAACGGTAGCGCCCCGATTTGGCCTTTTCCGGGTTTTCCTCGGCACCTTGCGCATCGTTGACCCGAAACCCATCGGCGAGCCCAACCGTTGCGATCTGAGGGCCGTTACGCCAAGAACGTCAGGAAAAGCACTATCCATGGTATCCCAACTTCAGAGCATACCCCTATATGTGGTGTACTTTGGGTTGCTGCATTTTGCTTTGCCAATCCGCGCCCGCCGCCCCCGTGCAAGCCAGGCGGCTCGGGTCGTCAGTCTTCTGCGAGAGCGGGTGCATGTGCTTCCTGCACACCTCGCTACGGTGTCCCGCATAAGCGTTATCGCCAGTCCCCAAATGGCAGCCGCGTCTGGCGGCCATGTGGAGCTCCTTGAGCTGCTGGTCAACGCCAGAGCGGATTTGGACCCCTGGGCGGACGACGGCCGGTCCTGCATTGCTCGATACCGGTTCCGAGGCCCGGGCACGGGAAGCGGCTGCATTGGCGCAGGAAGAAGAAGCGACGGATGAAGAAACGACTTGCGCGGCTGCGGTTGTTCGATGGAATGTAGAGCCGACGTGCGGACCCTGAATGCGTTTATGGACTCAAAACACACCCGGCGGCATTTCATAACCAAGACCTGCGCTACAACCGGCGCGGCGGTCCTTGCAGGCCATGGCATCTCCGCGGCAGCAGAGGCCCAGCCACAACCCACCGCGATGCCGCGGCGTCCGCTCGGCAAGACCGGATGGCTGATATCCATCGTGGGGTTCGGGTCCGGCTCCAGCTATCTCGGCCAAGCCGATCTTGAAGAAGCCGAGCGGATGATCCACCGGGCGGTGGAGTTGGGGGTGAATTATTTCGATACGGCCCACGGCTACACTCTGAAAGGAGAGAGAGAAAGCTTTCGCCGCTTTTCCAGGTTCTTGATTCCCAAGCACCGGAATGCGATCAGGCTCTCGAGCAAACTGCAGGATCGTGACGCTGAGACGGTCAAAGTGCATCTCGAGGAGACTTTGAAGGAACTGGGCACCGACCATCTGGACGTGCTGCATTTTCACGCGCTGGCAAAGCGAGACGATGTGGACAGACTGGTTTCAACGGGCGGCGCGCTAAAGGTGTACCGTCAATGGAAAGAGCAGGGAGTCATCCGGGCGATCGGTATCTCCGGCCACACGAGCGGAGCGGTCATGATGGACGCCATTCAGCGGCTGGAGCCCGACTGCGTGATGTGCCCGATGAACCCGGCGCACAGCGGCGCGAATAGCGGCCATGATTTCGAGAAGGTCGTCCCGTTCGCCCTGGAGCGTGGCCTCGGAGTGCTGGCGATGAAAGTGACGGCCCGCAGAAGGCTGATCGGACAGAATGGGGTCAAAGCGGAGCAGTTGGTCCGATACGCGCTGAACCTTCCGGTAGCCGCAACCGTGATCGGCATGTCCAGTCTGGCGGTGGTGGAGTCGTGCGCCGCAATTGCCCGCTCGCTGCAGCCACTGCCAGACTCGGAACGCAAGAGTCTGGAGGAGAAGCTGGCTCGCATGGAGACCAACGGGGCGCTCCCGTATCTCGCCTCCGCCTACTCAGATGGAGAGCCCCGCGTGGCATAAGGCGGACCTGAGAACATCCGGAGGAGTATTGGGACGGTTTACTGGAGGGGCGGCGGCGGGAATCGCGCAACGAGGCTGGGCGCCGGGGGTTTGCTCGCAGCTACCTTCCGGCGCGACCACCAGCGTGCTTCACCATGATCTCGAGCGCACCACGCAGCGTGGCCAGTGTTTGAAACCGATGCGCAAGGGTGTTTTGACATTTCGGCGAGAGTCGCCGTTGATCGTGGGCCCTCTCACGGACAGAAAAACGCCTCGGGATTGGCGTAGAGGGTGAAGGTTGAGCCGACATTGTCCTCCTTGACTCCACCCTGAGGAAAAACATCGCCCCGGATGCGACCCGTGTGTCCGTCGGCGAAGGTGACGTTAGCGCTGCCCACCCCGCCAGGATGGCGGTAGCCGATGCGGCTGTCCTTAGCGCCAATCCGGTTCTTGCCGTGCTTGCCTGCATAGACGCCGTCAGCCAGGACGATAAGCGCGGCGGGCCGGCTGAAAGCGGAGGTGCGGGTCTGACGGATGAATTGCCCATTGCTGCCGGGGCCGTAACCAACCGATGCGGTGTAGAAGGTGTCGTTGACAACCGTTGTGGTTTCCCCAATAGGGTTGTTCGCGTTGATCCAGTAGCCGACACGAATGACGCGGTTCAGGCCCCGCTCGGGGATGGTGGTCGCGACGTTCGCCGTGCCCATACGGAGGTTGGGCCAGTCCATCCAACCTTTGGGGTTTCTGGGGTCCGAACCGGTTTGTCCGGCGGCCATGCCCTCGACATCCACCATCTCCGGGCAGGTGAACACGGATCCGGAATTGGCTCGATTGCCGCGCATATAGTCGCGGTCTGTCAGGGGCGCCCACCCGTCGAGCGGAGTGTCCGGCCCGCCGTTTACGCCGGTCATGTTGTAGGAGGGGATGACGCCATCGTTGTTGTCGTTGTTGTAGAGGACAAAAGCCAATCCGATCTGGCGCGAATTCGACAGGCAGGTCGTTGCCTTGGCAATGCGGTGGGCTCGGCTCAGGGCGGGCAATAGCAAGGCAGCAAGCACCGCGATTATGGCAACGACCACCAGCAGCTCGATCAGTGTGAAGCCGCCCTTTCGGCGCCCCGCATTGTCGGCGGTTAACCCAGAAGGTGCGAACATAACACCTGCGCGTGGTCGTGAAGATCAGCTTCCGGCAGATTCACGCCTGTCCGGCATTTAGCCTTCAGATCGAGACTCATGGCTCGTGTGGCTCCAGAGCAAAGCTCAAGGTTTTTTTCTTTCTGCTATACAGAAAACATGCCAATCAGCTCCAAGGTCATAAGTGCCATCTTTACAGTCCTCTAAGAAATAAGTTCGGTTTTGCGGCAGGCCGTTGCAGAACAATTCCTATTCACATGCGAGATCGTCGCGGATAGAATCTAGCCATGCAAAATGGCCTTTGGGCTCGATTGGTCGTTTCGTTCCTTTTGTTTCTGGTGATAGGCACCGTGGGCCTCTTTCTAGTGCTCAACACCGCTTTCCAACGCTTTTCACGCAGCGAGTTTGCGGCATTGGCCAAGTCCAATGGCGACTTCATTGCCGCCCTTGGTTTTCCGCCCAGCGACCAGCTTGCCGCTTACCTGACCCAGATGCTCGGGGTTGAAGTCACGTTCCGTCGTGTTTTGGCGACTGACCCTCGCCGCGAGGCGATCACTGTGACGGTCAGACCGGGCGTGGATATGACCTTTGTCCGCGAGCGACCGACCCTGCGCGCGCTGATTCTGAAACCGACCAGCCTCCTGGCACTTACGTCGTTTTGGGGGCTATGGCTTGCTCTCGCTTGGATCGTCGTGCGCCCGATTCTCCAGGCCCACCGGCTCGCCATGCTTGGGCAAATGGCAACGGCCATGGCGCATGAAATCCAGAACCCCGTGGCAGCCATTCGTCTCCAGGGCCAACTGCTGAGCGGAGCCCATCCCGAAACCGCCGCACTCATCGTGGGCGAAGCAGCTACCATCGAACGCCTGGTGAACCAATGGATGTTTCTGGCACGGCCCGATCCGCCCCGCAAAACGGAAGTCGCCCTGGGCGAGTTGATTGACCAAACGGTGTGTGTGCTCACGCCCGCAGTCGCGCACGCACGGGTTCGCATCAGGGTGGAGTCAGACGGCGAGGTTCGCCTGCTGGCCGACGCCCGGCGCCTATCCCAAGCTTTTCACAACATCATCCTGAACGCCATTCAGGCCATGCCCGGCGGAGGCACTCTCCTCATTACTGTGCGCGACCACAGTGTTAGTTTTGCCGATACCGGACCTGGCTTCTCCCGGACCGCGCTCGCGCGGTGGGCGGAGATGTTATATACGGAAAAGGAGGGCGGTATGGGCATCGGTCTCAGCATGGCCCAAGAAGTCGTCCGCGCCCACGGTGGCCGCCTGACAGTCAGCAATCGCCCCGAAGGAGGCGCTCTCGTGCGCATCGAACTATGACCACGCCTCGAATCCTGATCATTGAAGATGAAGTTGGCCTGGCCACCGGGTTGGCCACGGTTTGCCGGCGTCTGGGCGCGCAAGCCGCACTTTGCTCCTCGGGCGAACGAGGCCTGCAGGAATTCATGGCCGGGGATTGCGCCCTGGTAATCCTCGACGTCGGTCTGCCCGACATGAGCGGCCTGCGGGTTCTGGAAACCATCAACCGCGCGGCAAGCCGCCCGCCGGTGCTCATTATTACCGCGCACGGCACCTTGGACAATGCCGTCGCAGCCCGCCAACTGGGCGCTGATGGCTATCTGGTCAAACCTCTCGACCTTCCGCATCTGGAAACAACAATTCAAGAACTCCTGACTGGGTTGCCCCCTGCTGGCGACGCTCTCCCGCCTGCGGCGCAAGCCGACGATGTGAGCACGCTGCTGGGTGGAGCGGCTTCTACCATGCAGCCGGTCTTCGTGACAATCGCCCATGCCACCGTCTCTGATGCTCCCGTCCTGGTGACCGGGCCGACCGGCACCGGCAAGACGCTCGTCGCCCGGGTCATTCATGCCAACAGCCGCCGCCGCCAGGCGCCCTTTGTGACCCTGTTGTGCGGGGCTCTGCCCGAACCGCTTCTGGAAAGCGAGCTCTTTGGCCATGAAAAGAACGCATTCACCGGCGCCACCGCCATGCGTCGTGGCCATATCGAACGCGCCAACGGCGGCACACTCTTCCTGGACGAGATCGGCGACATACCCCTGACGGTGCAGGCCAAGCTGCTCCGGTTTGTGGAGGAGAAAACATTTACTCGTCTGGGCGGGCGCGAAGACCTCCAAGTGGACTTGCGCCTGATTACCGCGACCAACCATCGCCTGCGCGACGAAGTCCAGGCCGGCCGGTTTCGCGAGGATCTCTACTACCGGCTGCAGGTCCTCGAGATTGACCTGCCGCCCCTTTCCGAACGCACGGAGGATATCCCCGCCCTCGGCGCGTTCTTTCTGGGCCGGTTTGCCAGCGGCCGCCGTCTCTCATTCAGCCCCGCGGCAGCTCGATTGCTCGGCAGATACACCTGGCCTGGCAACATCCGCGAACTCCGTAACGCCCTCGAATACGCCGCCACCGTCTGCTCGGGAAAGATCATTCAGCCACATCACCTGCCACGGACGATCCACGCGGCCACCAACCCGGACACCGACGACGACAATCTGGAGCGCAGCCTGCATCGCTGGATCACCGCCAAGGTCCAGGCTGGCGCCAGCTACAAGCAACTCCACGCGGAAATGGAATCAATCATCTTGAAGCATCTGCTCCGGCACTTCGATCAGAAACCAACCATTCTCGCTCGGGTCCTCAAGATGAACCGCGCCACTCTTCTGAAGAAACGCCGCCACCTCGATCTCGGCTCCTGATTCGCGGATAGTCGCCATCAAGCTGCTCAAGCGGCCGAAGTGAATCGAATTCGAAATTGCGGCTAACGGGCGTACTCCCAAGACTGGTTTGTCCAACGGAGAACATAGGGCCTGACGCGCCACAATGATGTATGCCAGTGTGCCACAGATGCTTAACCGAAGCGGAAGCCGCTACGCTTTCGAACGTTCGACGCGCTTGGAGCGCGGCACGCCACCGGGAGGGCCACTCTAAGCCGGCTTGGTTGCAGCCGCGGCTTTGGCTTTCGCTTCGGCCTTGGCTTTTTCGGCACTGAGGTGGGCATCTACTTCCGCGGCTTCAGCGGGATGGATCTTGTGGTAGTACTCGTTGGGTTTCGCCAACTGAGCTTTGCGGGACAGCAGCGAACCGAACCGGTCGCCGGTGCTGAGCTCGTAATCGACGTCCATCTTGATGGCATCGAATGGGCAGACTTCGACGCAGATCTGGCAGCTCATGCAGACCGAGGTATCAATGTCGAAGACCTTCGGCTGGAACTGGAGCTTGCCGGTGTAATCAGGCTTCCGCGCCGTGTCCTTGACGATGTAGATGCACTGGGGCGGGCACTCCTTCTCACAGATCAGGCAGGCGACGCAGCGCAGGCCCTTCTGCCAGTCGTCGCCATCATACACCAGGAAGGGAAAGTTGCGCGCGGCCTCCTTCTGCGGCACCCGCTCCTCGGGATACTGCACCGTCACCAGTCGCTCCTTCTTGACGTAGCTGCCGACGAAGTTTCTCGCCGTCTCGGCGAGCCCCTTGATGATCCCCTGCCCCAGCGGCGGAGCGCTCACCGGTCCACCTCCCCCATGACGATGTCCACGCTACCCAGGATGATGACCACGTCCGGCACCTGATGCCCGAGGCACATGTCTTCGAGGATCGTCAGATTGATGAAGCTGGGCGGACGCACGCGGTAGCGGTAGGGATTGGGCGAGCCATCGCTGATGAGATAGAACCCCAGCTCCCCTTTCGGCGCCTCGATGCGGCCATAGACCTCGCCTTGCTTCGGGCGAAAGCCGCGCAGCTTGGCCTTTGGGTCCATGATCGGCCCTTCGGGAATATCATGCAGCGCCGCCTGGAGGATCTTGACCGACTCGCGCATCTCCAAGATGCGGATCATGTAGCGGTCATAGACATCGCCGTGTTCGCCGAGCGGCACGCGGAAACTGAAGCGGTCGTAGAGGCCGTATTTGTCCACTTTGCGGATGTCGTAGTTGACGCCGCTGGCGCGCAGCATCGGGCCGGTGACGCTGGCATTGACCGCGAGTTCGCGCGGGAGCACCCCGACCCCCTGAGTGCGGGAAAGGAGGATTTCGTTCTCGCTCAGCAGCGCCTCGAACTCGTCAAGGAAGCGCGGGAAGTCCTTCACCACCAGCCGGGCCTGCTCCAGCCAACCTGGCGGCAGGTCGCACCGGCAACCGCCGAAGCGCATGTAATTGCACATCATCCGCGCTCCGGTGAGCGACTCGAACAGGTCGAGAATCCGCTCACGCTCGCGGAACGCGTACATGAGGGGTGTGCCCATGGCGCCCATGTCCTGCAGGAGAAAGCCGACGAGCGAGGCGTGGTTCTGGAGGCGGGTGAGCTCGGCGGTGATGACGCGGATATACTCGGCGCGCTCGGGCGCTTGCAGGCCGGCCAGCTTTTCCACGGCCAGCGCGTAGGCCCAGTTATTGGTCAGTGAGCAGAAATAGTCCAGCCGGTCGGTGTAAGGCATGGACCCGAGGTAGGTGGTGTTCTCGCCGATCTTCTCGTGGTTCCGGTGCAGGTAGCCGAAGACGGGTTTGAGCTTTGCCACCCGCTCGCCGTCGAGCACAACGTCCATGCGGAACACGCCGTGAGTCGAAGGATGCTGTGGCCCCATGGAGATTTCGAGCAGATCACCAGCGAAGGCGCCATCAGCGGCGCACTTCGGTCTGACCGTGTAGGTCGGGGCACCGGACCCTTCGGGCGCGGGAATGCCCGGAGGCGAATCAGGCTCAGGCCCGCGTGGCTCAATAAGGTCCGTGCTCATGTCTTCGCCTGCACCGGATAGTGCCGGCGCGCCTTTTCCAGCAAGTCGTCGTGCGGCGTCGGCTCGTATTCGAAGTCGTCGGGCTCGACGTAGTCCTTGCGCATCGGGAAGTCCTTGAACTCGTCCCACATCAGGATGCGACGCAGATCGGGATGGCCGTCGAAGATAACGCCGTAGAGGTCAAACACCTCCCGCTCCTGAAACTCGGCCCCGCGCCAGATCGAGGTGAGCGAAGGCAGCCGCGCGTTGTCGGAGCGGTCCGCCGTGCGCAAGCGCAGGATGAGCGGGCCGTGCTTCAGTTCCATCGAGTAAAGGTGATAAACCACCTCGAGGTAGCCCGGCCTTTTCTGCTCGGTAGTCTGCTCAATCTCCCGCTCCACACCCTCGATGACCTGCTTAACCTTCCGCTTTTCCTGGACCACGCTATCGAGCCAATCCACACCGGTGACATTGGAGGCGTAGTCGAGCTGCAGAGCCGGGTCATCCCGCAGGAACCGGGCGACCACTAGCGCGTGGGCGTTATCCACCAGCAGGGTCCCCTGCCCCTCGACGCCGGGGTTTGGCACGATCCCGACGGACGCCCCCGGTACGGCGGCTTCGATTCGAGCTTTTAGCTGGTCCAAGGTTTCCACAACACGCTCGTTACATAAGTTGCATGGTTACCTGGTTACATGAGGTAAGCGCCGCGGTGCCCAATGTAACTCATGTAACCAGGTAACCATGTAACCATGTAACCATGTAACCATTTGACTCCTTTGACTACTCCCCCCTCACAAGGAGAGGCGGCTGCCAGACCGTCGGGTTGTTGGAGGGCTCAAGATCATGCGCGCCGAACTCAGGCACAGGGAACTCGCTCGGCGCTTCGGGGACTAGGTGCCGCGGACGCTGCGGGCCGGTGAGAGCCTGCTCATCAATCTTGCGCTGGAGAGTCATGAACGCGTGCAGCAGCGCCTCCGGCCGCGGCGGACAGCCGGGGATGTGCACGTCCACAGGAATGTAGCGGTCTATGCCTTTGAGGACATTGTAGCCCTGCTTGAACGGCCCGCCGGAGATGGCGCAGGCGCCCATGGCGATGACGTATTTCGGCTCGGGCATTTGGTTGTAGAGCCGGACGACCTGCGGGGCCATTTTCTTCGTCACCGTGCCCGCCACAATCATCAGGTCGGCCTGGCGCGGCGAGGGCCGGAATACCTCGGCCCCGAAGCGAGCGAGGTCCCATCGGGCCATGGACGAGGCGATCATTTCGATGGCGCAGCAGGCCAGACCAAACCCGAGCGGCCAGACCGAGTTCTTGCGGCCCCAATTGTAAAGGTCTTCCAGGGTCGTCGTGAAGACACCTTGCTTGCTCAACTCGCTTCTCAGTCCTTCGTCCATGGGGAATGGGGTGCTGGAGTCATGGAGTGTTGGAGGAATGGGCTCGGCTTCTTCGCATCACTCCAATACTCCCATACTCCAACACTCCGTTGGTCAGCTTCACTTCCAAGTCAGCACGCCTTTCTGCCAGGCCCAGACCAGGCCCTCGACCAGCAACAACAGAAAGACCATCATTGCCACAAAAGCCCCCGCGGACAGGCCGCCAAACGCCACCGCAAACGGCAGCACGAAGATCGTCTCCACGTCGAAGATCAGGAAGATGATCGCATACAAGTAATACTCTGCCTTGAACTGCACCCAGGCGTCGCCTTTGGATTCCAACCCGCACTCGTAGATCGCGTTCTTGGCGGGGCCGGGCTTCCACGGCGAGTACTTCCTCGACCAGAGCCACGCCAGCCCCAGCGGCCCGAGCGCAAAGAGCGCCGCGGCGACCATCATGATAACGACAAATAGGTAGGGGCTGTATTCAACTGGCATAAATCGAATTCATTGCGCTCTCGACAAGCAACCGTACCCGCTGAGATGCAACGCGTCAAGGAACCGGAGCCCGGCCCGCCAATCGCGGGATTCAGTTGGGTTTATGGCGCTGCAAGCCAACGGACTGGGCGATGTCGTCCAATTCGTCGTGGGTGACGTCCTCGAGCTGCTTGCCCTTGGCGGCGAGCTTCTCGTTGATCTTGATAGCTTTCTCGGTCATGACGTCGTGGGTCTCCTCCGAACCGCCGGCGAGAAGGAAGTTGGGGCCCGTGGTAAGCCGCTTATGGCCGTCAGAATCCAGGCCCAGTCCCAGGATGAGGGCCTTGGGCCGCGGGTGCTTCTTTTTCGCATTCGCCATCCGGGCACGCTAAGGCCTCCGAGAGCACAGGTCAACGAGGTTCAGCGGGTTCGGCGGGTTTCAACGGTCACGATGGGCTATCGCCGCCCGGTCGGGGATGCAGGCCGAATTCTCTGAGCTTCTCGCGCATCTTCAACCGCGTGACGCCGAGCCACTGCGCGGCCTTGGTCAGGTTGCCCTGGGCGCGCCGAATGGCCTGCGCGTAGAGCTCGGGTTCGAGGTCCGCCAGCATCTGCGCGAAGGCGTTCTGGGTCTCTCCGCGCTCGACCGCGTCCATCAACTCGGTGATGTAAGCGGCATGGGTTTGCTGCAACGCGACCACGGGCTGGCGGGCCTTGGCCACGACTTCCCGGACGTGGTCCACGCCGATGGTGTAGTCGCGGGCCAGGAGCAAGGCCTTGCGGGTGGTGTTCTCCAACTCCCGAACGTTGCCCGGCCAGGGCTGGCTCTGCAAGAAGGCAATGGCCTCGGGCGTGATCGAGGGCGACGCCACGCCGGCTTCCGGGGCATACCGCCGCAGGAAGTATTTGACCATATCGGGGATGTCCTCGGTGCGCTCGGCCAACGGCGGGAGCACGATGGTCATCACACTGAGCCGATAGAAGAGGTCTTCGCGGAACAGGCGCTCGCGCATGGCGGCCTCCAGATCGCGGTGGGTGGCAGCGATGATCCGAACGTCCACCGGCACGGGCTCCTTGCCGCCGACGCGCTGGATGGTCTTTTCCTGCACGACCCGCAGCAGCTTGGCCTGGAGGTTGATGTGCATGTCGCCGATCTCGTCGAGGAAGATGGTGCCGCCGTGGGCTTGCTCGAAACGGCCGATGCGGCGGGCGTCGGCGCCGGTGAACGAGCCGCGCTCGTGGCCAAAAAGTTCGCTTTCGAGGAGCGTCTCGGGGATGGCGGCGCAGTTAATGGCAATAAAGGGCGCGGCCGCACGGTCGCTGTGCTGATAAATGGCGCGGGCGATGAGTTCCTTGCCGGTGCCGGTGTCGCCGCGGATGAGGACCGTGACCGGCGTGGCGGCGATGCGGCCGATCTCCTTGTAGATGGCTTGCATGACGCGGCTCTTGCCGACGATGGCCGTGCGGGCGGACTCGGCATCGCCCATCTCGATGGGCTCGGACATCAGCCGGCTGCTGTCCAGCGCTTTGGCCGTCAGGTCCAGCAGTTCCTCGACTTCAAAGGGCTTGGGGACGTAATCGAAGGCGCCCCATTTGGTGGCTTCGATGGCGGTCTCGGTGGTGCCGTGGGCGGTGATGAGAATGATCGGGAGTTTGGGTTTGGCCTGGTGGAGCTGGCGGACGAGTTCCAAACCATCCGTGCCGGGCAGCTTCAGGTCGGTGATGACGACGTCATAGGATTCGGCCAGGGCCTGGCTGAGGCCCGTGTCGCCGCGCGTCTGCACCGCGACCTCGTATCCGTTGGCGCGCATGGCTTTTTGCAGGCCGGTGGCGATGGCCCGGTCGTCTTCAATGAGCAGGACGCTAGGATTCGGTTTCATGCTCGGGAGCGGGCGGGAGCACGATGCTGAACGTGGTGCCGCGATCCGGTTGGGTCTGGTATTGGATGACGCCGCCATGCTTTTCGACGATGCGGGCGGCGATGGGCAGGCCCAGACCGGTGCCTTGCTCTTTGGTGGTGAAAAAGGGATCGAACAGCCGCTTCTGGACTTCCAGCGGCATCCCTTTCCCGGTGTCGGCGATGTCAATCACCACGGCGTTGACCGGCCGTTCGTGGAGGACCTGCCGCTCGAGGCGCGACCGCAAAACGACCGTGCCGCCGGGCTTCATGCTGTCGGCGCCGTTCTGAACAAAGTTGATCAGCACCTGTTTCATCTTGTCCGGGTCCACCTGGACCGGCGCGTCGGCGCGGACTTCGAGTTTGAGCTGGATCGAGCGGCGGGCCAGGTCGGATGCGAGGAGGTCGCACGTGGCTTGGAGGAGGTTTCCCACGGGCATGGTTTGGAGGTCCGGCTCGGCGGGGCGGGCGAACTGAAGAAAGTCGTGCACGATGCGCTCCAGGCGGACGACCTCGTTTTGGATGACCTGGAGGTCCTCGTGCTCGGAAGTCCCAGCGCGGTGGCTGTTCTTGAGGGTAAACAAGCGGACCTTGATCGCGGTGAGAGGATTGCGAATCTCGTGGGCGATGCCCGCGGCGAAGACGCCGAGGGAGGCGAGCTTTTCCTGGCGCTCAATAATGGTGCGGCTCTCCGTCAACGTGGTCCGCAGCGGCGCAACCATGCGCCGATAGATCAGGATCACCACCACCGCGCCGCTGATCAGCAGGCCAAGGAGCGAGAGGAACAGGAACCGTTGCACGCGGTTCAGGGCGGCGTTGGTCTCGGTCACGAAGCGCTCGGCCGCCGCGCGGTCGGCGGCGGTGAGCTTCTCGATCTGCTGCACGTTCATCTCGGCCCGCAGCGTGCTGACCTCGCGCCAAGCCGTTCGCTCCGCCCAAACCAGAGCGGCCACCACCACCGCGACGGCGATCAGCAACTCGGTGAGACGAAATGGTGCCTTTGCGCTCATGGGCTCAAGCTCCCCCACTCTAGCCGGGAGGGACGTTCAGTGCGAAACAAAAACGGGGGGTGATGGGACGCCGACGGTGCGCGCGTCAAGCAGGCCATTGAGCTGCCGGCCTGCACGGGTGATCTGAAGCCCCCCCTGGTGAAGAGCGACGAGGTTGGCGCCCAGGAGTGTCATCACCACCCGGCGCACCACTCTGGCGGGCAGCTCGGGTCTGCGTCTTACGGCGAGGTGATGGTTGACCGCGGCAAGGATATCGGTCGCGGCCATTGGCCGGTTCTGGAGGGCCAGAATGTGCAACACGTTGCGGGAAATGGCAGACTGCTCGAAATGGCAGAGGAGGTTCTCGACGAGCGACTCCAGCGCGGACAAGCCTGGTTGGTTCGAAGCGGAAGGTGGGAGACAATGCTCGGGCTCAAGTAAGCTGTCGAAGAGTTCCTCGAGATACTGGTCTTTGCGATGGCGATTAGTGCGCAGTCGCACGATGACGTCCAGCGTGACCAAGCTGATGGCCAGGAGGCAAACGATGATTTCGGTTGTGTTCATAGTCCTGTGAGGTGCATAAGGCTGCTGCTCTTAGCCGGTAGCGTGCCACGAGCGGGCGAACGAACCGGCCGCAAGCCGGGTGCAGGCGAGGGAGAGTTGAGCTCGCGGGGGTATTTCAATCGTTCTCGCAGGGAGGAGGCTTTTTCAGAAAGTGTGCGCCCATTGGCAGACGGCAGCGAGAACGTCGGTAACTCTGTCCCGCGAGCCTGGGGCAAACGATACAAAAGGAACCGTGCGCGGAACAAAATCGTCCGGTGTGAGCGATCGTGACGGGCCGAAGGTGCACGAGACGTGCGGTTTTGCCGCAGGAAAGTGGGCTGGCACGGGGCCAGCTAAGGGGGTGAGAAGTAACTCGCGCGGCAGAGGAAAGCCGCGCACAACTCAAAGATAAATGCTTATGAAAACAAACCGCAGCGCGGCATCGCCGCTCACAGCGAGCGCGGCAAAACAGGTCCGTGTGACTTCCTGGAAGGAGGAATTCATGGACATTCTCATTCGGGTGGATGGAGTCGAGCTGACCGACAAGCTGCTCGCCGCCGTGTGCCGGAAGATCGGCCGGGCGCGGCGGTACGCACCGCGAGCCCTTCGCGCGCGCGTGCAGTTGCACAAGGTGCGGGGCAATCCGTCGCCGGGGCAATTCCGGGCTCGGGTGCATTATGAGGTGCCGGGCAACGACGTGGTAGCCGAGCACACGGCGCACGACCCGGTGGCGGCGCTGGACGTGGTGGCGGACAAAATGGAGCGGCAGCTCCGGCGGCGCAAGACGGCGCGGCTGGTCCGACGGGTGCGGTGTCACCGGGCGAACGCGCACCGGTGGCGAGCCGCAAGGAATGTCTGCCTGGTGTAAGGGAGGGTGGCGGCATGCGCGTATTCATTCTGGGAGCGGGGGCGACGGGGGGCTTGCTGGCGCAACTGCTGCGGCGGCGAGGCCACACCGTGTGGTGCGGGGACCGCGATCCCGAGCGGGCGCGCCGGTTTGCGGGGCGATCCATCGAATGTCGGCGGGCGAATGGGCGGAGCCGGCGGTCGGTGGTTCGGGCGGCCCGCGGGTGCCAGCTCCTGGTGAATACGGCGCCGGCCGTGTTCAACGAGACGGTGATGCGGGCGGCGCTGCGTCTGCGCGTTCACTATCTGGACCTGGCTTCGCATCTGTCCCGGAACCCATTCAAGGCGGAGCAGCTCCGCTTCGACGATGATTTTGCGCGGCGCGGGCGGGTAGCGTTGATCAACGCGGGGGTGGCACCGGGGCTAACGAACCTGCTGGTGGCGGCCTGCGCGGACACGCTGGACGAGGTGGACCAAGTCCGGATCCGGCTGTTTGAGGACATCGAGAGCGAGGCGCCGGTGTCAAGCTGGTCGGCGGAGGTAGCCCATGACGAGGCGGTGTCGAGGCCGCGGATTTACCGCGGTGGACGGTTTTGTTTTGCGCGGCGATTCAGCCAGGCGGAGTGGTTCCGGTTTCCCAGGCCGATTGGTGAATCGCGAGTGGTGCTGGCGGCGCAGGATGAAGCCGCGACCCTGCCGCGTTTTATCGAGATGAACGATTTGGACGTGAAGATCGGGGGCAACGAGATGGACCGGTTGCGGCGCTGGTATCGCGAAGGAAAGCTGCGGGCGTCGGATGATCGCGTCAATCACCGGTTTCCGGACACCGCCTCACCGGCGGAAGTGGCCGAGCTGATGCGGCGGGGGAAGCTGCAGAACGCGCGGTTCGCGGTGTGCGTGGTGGTGAGCGGTTGGAAGGGGCGGCGGCGGGTGGAGCGGCAGCGGTGTTGCGTGTTTCCGAGCCTGGCGCGGCTTCGGCGGGAGGGAGTGGCGGGCACACCGGTTGCGTTTGCCACGGCGCAGTGCGCGGCGGTTTTTGTGGAACAGTTTCCGGAGCATCTGGCGGGGGTGTATCCCCCGGAAGCGCTATCGGCGAAGGTGCGGGCAGGGATCCTGCGCGGCATGGGCCGGCGCGGGTTGCGATTCAAGAGGGGGACGACCCGGCTGACAGGGAAGCCTAGCGAGATGGAGGAGAGCCATGTGTGAGCAGGCGGTTCCAGACGAGGTTGTGGCGCGCGACAGGGCGTCGGGAGAGACGGCGGCCGGGCAAAGTGAATTGGCGGGGACGAAGGAGCGTTACCTGCGGCTGGCGGCGGAGTTCGAGAATTTCAAGAAGCGGAGCGCGCGGGAGAGCGAACGGCGGGCGGCGGCGCAAAAGGAGGTGTTTATCCGCGAGCTGCTGCCCGTGGTGGACAACCTGGAGCGGGCGCTGAGCAACGGCCGGATGGTTTCGGGGGAGCAGCTTCGCGAGGGTGTGGAGATGACGCTGCGGCAGGTAACGCTGGTGCTGAACCGGCATGGGTTCACGACCCGGGACGACGTGGGCCGGCCATTTGATCCGAATTTTCATCATGCGGTAAGCACCCGGGCGGAGCCCAGCCGCGCTGACCAAACGATTCTGGAGGTGTGGCAGCGCGGCTGGCTCCGCGGCAAAGAGTTGTTTCGCCCGGCCAAAGTGGTGGTCAACGACCTACGGAATGGGCTGACCGCCGGTGGCGGCGAAACGAGCAACCAAGAGAAAGGACCCCGTCATGTATAAAGAAAGCCTTTTGGGCAGCAGTGTGGCGCGCGAGATCAAACCGTTCCAACCAGGTGTGGGGGCGAGGCGTCCGGCATGTTCGGCAGACAACGGGGCCAGTGGCAAGAAGCGGAACCGAAGCAGGAACCGAGGTTGCTCCTTCGACTGGCCATTCGTCAGGACGGAGCCGGCGCCTCGTCCTCCCAACCTCATGATTGTGGGGGCTTCGGGTCACGTGGCGCAGGCGTTTCTGCGGCGGTTGGAGGGGATGCGGGCGAGCTTCGGGCGCCTGGTATGCGTGGACCCAGAGGAGCGGTTGCTGCACGACACGCATCTGAAGCACAGGAAGCTGCGTTACGAGTTCATCCGCTGCCGACTCAACTTTCCAGAGGAGACGCCGTACTACCACCGGCTGCTGCGCCGGCACGAGGTGGACATCGTGCTCGATCTAACGGACCTGGACACGCTGCCGATCCTGGCGGCGACGGACGCAGCCGGGGTTTCGTATGTGAACACGGCCCTGAACGACGGGAGCCAGGGCGTGGCGGCGGTGGTCGGGGCGCTGCATCCGACGCGGCAGCAGGAGCGCGGGGCCCCGCACATCATCAGTTCGGGAATGAATCCCGGGGTGGTGAACATTTGGGTGTGGCACGGCTTCCAGGTGTACGGCACGCCCGGAGAGATCGTGCACTTTGAATACGACTCTTCGATGCCGGTCAGCGGCTGGCGCCCGACGACGACGTGGTCGCGGCAGGAATTCCTGGCCGAAACGGTGTGGGAACCAACGGGATTGCTGGTGAAGGGGAAGTTGCGTATGTTGCCGGGGAATGCGCTGGAACATCGGGAGGACTTGCGCCCGGTGATGGAACCCGTGTTCACGCTGGATTCATATCCGCGGGGACTGACCGTGCTGCACGAAGAGAACGTGAAGCTGGGGCAGAAGCTGGGGGCATCGTCGAAATATATTTACGCCATACATCCGTGGACGATGGAGCACCTGGACCGGGTGTGGCGGGAACGCGGCCGGGTGGAAATCGACGACCTGGAGCTCGGCGACAACACCTCCGTGCCATTGACGGGTTCGGACACGGTCGGTGTATACCTGGATTATCCGGACAAGCGGGTTTACTACGTAAACAGCGTGGCGAACGGGGAGGTGACCGGGACCAATGCGACGTGCGCGCAGGTGGCGGTGGGGGTGGAGGCGGCGCTGGCGGCGCTGCTGTCCGGGCGCCTGTCGCCGCGGGTTTACTTCGCCAGCGACCTGTATGACACAGTGTATCGAGATGTTGTGTTCAGCGGGTTGCGGGTGCATCACTTCGTGTTCGGGAAGGAGAACGGTTCGCTGAGTTTGCGGCGGTATGTGCCGGCGCTGCGTCGGCGGTTCATGCACGCGCCGGAGCACGCGCTACTCTAGGGGGGACCTGCACAACCTGTTCGGGCGGGTGAATGAGGCGCACCTGTTCCTGGATCCCGACGAACCGTGCGGTTATTACATTGAGGAAACGATTCCGGGCAGCACGATCGGGCAGATTTTGGAGGATGTGCAGTATTTCGAGCAGGACCTGGCGCGGATGATGAAGGCCCAGGTGGACCAGGCGGTGAAGGAGGACCGCGTGAAACCGAGCGAGGGAATGCGGTTGCTCGACGAGTATGAGGCGGGGTTGAAGGAATACACTTACCTGGAGTGCTCACGCGGTGGTGGGGGCGAGGCGCCGGATGCCGAAGCTCGGGGGTCTTGAGGGACGGCGCATGACGAACCCACTTAGAGTGAATCGGCGCGTTTCCTGGCCGGCTGGTGCGGGATTGAGCCTTGCGGCATTGGCGGGCACGCCGGTGCTGGCGCGGATCACCGGCGACCAGCCGGCCTTTGGGCTGGATGGTATCGAGGTGCTGCAACGTCCAGTGGGCGGGCATCCGTTGTGGCAGTATGTGGCGGCGGTGATTTGGGTGGCGTTGGCGTTTGGGGTGGCGGCGCTGGTGGATTACCTGCTGGCGGGCGGGGTGCGCCGGTTGGCCCAGAGGTCGAAGACCGAACTGCCCAAGCGGCTGCTCGACGCGGTGCGCGGGCCGGTCAAGCTGGCGGTCGTGCTGGGGATATTGGATGCGGGGGTGCGGACTTTGCCGTGGCCGGAGTGGGTGCAGAATTCTTTGTCGGTGCTGTTCACGATCGCCGTGGCGGCCACCGTGACGTATCTGGCGGTGCGGCTCGTGGACCTGGTAGCGGTTTATTTTCACGGTCGGACCGCGCCGTCGGATACCGAGTTGGCCAAGCTGCTTGTTCCGGTGCTGACCCGGATGGTGAAACTGTTCGTGATCGGCATCGGCGCATTGACGGCGGCGCAGTATCTGGGATTGCCGGTGACGAGCGTGATTGCCGGCCTCGGGATCGGCGGGGTGGCGGTCGCGCTCGCGGCGCAGAGCACGCTGGCCAACGTGTTCGGGACGATCTCGATCCTGATGGATCGCCCGTTTCACGTGGGGGATCAGGTGCAGGTGGACAAGTACGAAGGCGCGGTCGCGATGATCGGGCTGCGGAGCACGCGGGTTCGGACGCTGGAGGGGCACGTCGTGACCATTCCGAACAAGATCATGGCCGACAGCGCCATCACGAATATCTCGTTGCGGCCTGCCATCCGGCAACGGATGACCATCAGCCTGACGTACGACACGAGCGCGGCCAGGATGCAGGA
This sequence comes from uncultured Verrucomicrobiota bacterium, assembly GCA_964625855.1. Lineage (GTDB taxonomy): Bacteria > Verrucomicrobiota > Verrucomicrobiia > Limisphaerales > UBA8199 > JAPLUA01. The sequence goes on from CAZVFC010000005.1 coordinate 60,638, forward strand.
GGCGGTGGCGTTGCTGCGGGAGATTTTCCTGAAACATCCGCTAACGCAAGACGCGTGGGTGTACTGGAAGGGCTACACGGCGAGTTCACTGGAAATCGCCGTGGTCTATTGGTGCCGGAGCACGGTGTACCGGGAATTCCTCCAGGCCGTGGAGGAATTGAACGTCGAGATCAAGCGCGGGCTGGATGGCGCCGGGCTTCGGTTTGCGTTCCCGACCCAAACGATCCGCCTGCAAACAGCGAGCGAAGAATCAGCGCCGGCGGGGTGATCCGTCGGCGGTGAAACAAATCAGTCCGGGGTCGGGACCGAATGAGCGGGCCAGCGGAGCGGGGCACGGGCGCAAAATGCTCTACTAGGGAATGCGGCGTTTGCTCTTATGGTGTGACGAAAGGCCGCGTGAGGCTTTCGGCACGGACGTGTCAGCGACAATCGCGGAGCGCTGCGCGACAATTTGCGATTAGGCTTCCGGCTGCATTGTGGCCGTTCCGACAGGAAGTTCCTGCATGGTGGCTCCACTCGCGGTGACGCGAGCAAGTTCGTTCCTCGCTTGCTCCAAGTTCATCAGTCGAACGTCGAGCAGACCGTCGGTCGGCAATCCATAGACTTGGAAGCTCACCTCAGCCAGGCACAGGTTCCATCCTTCCAGCCAGATTTCCAAATCCTTGCGCTGCCGAGCGTCTCCGTCGCAGACCACAAATAGGTCGATGTCGCTGCCTACCCCGGCGTTGCCAAGTTCAGTGCTCCCGTGCAGATACACCGCCCGCACGCCAAATCGGGCGGGGTCGATCGTGGAGGCCAGGCGCTCAGCGAAACGCTGGCGCCATCTCCAATGTTCCGGCTCGGCGCCCAACCGCTCGCCGCCCAGTTCACGCTGCTTCCATTCGAGATACTCGCCAATGCGGTGCGCGAGGTTATCCAGCAGGATTTGCTCTTCCCGCAGGAAGGGACCTTCCCAAGCGGCCGGCTTTTCGCTCTTGTACAGGACTTCGATGGAGCCGACTTGCGTCCGCCAAATCGAAATCGGCGACCGCAGCCGCCAGGGTGTCTCCACGAAACCCGGCAACGCATAACTGCGGCCGAAGTACTCGATTCGGGCGGTCGTCTCGTCGGGGTACTGCCATGCTGGCGGGATCGCGCTCAGGACCGAATGAAATACCACCGGCGGGGTGTCTTCGCGGCGCGCAAGCGCCGAGCTAACTCGGTACAAGCACCGAAGCTCCTTCGCGCGCTCTCGCAGCGCCCGGAGTTCTCCATCCTGGTTTGGGGGGCATGTGTCCGTCATGAGCATAGGATACTCCAGAACCATTTGATTAACAGCTCCACAAGCTCCAGCGGCCCGAAACTGAATTTGCTTTGGGCGGGCCAGGTACTGAGGGATGAGCGGGCATACGTGCGGAAGGCGGGTGGGGCGTCGGCGGCAACGAGGGAGTTTCTCCAATTTGTGTTGTCGCGGGCGGGGCAGCGGATCGTGCACGGAACCGGTTTCGGCGGGCGGCTGGATGGGCGGATCCGGGATTCGCTGGGGGGCTAGGGTTAGCTTGGCGCGCGGGGTGAGCGCCGGGAATGGGGGAGGAGCAGGAAGAATGGCGGTGCCGAAACAAATCAGTCCGACGCCGGGACCAAATGAACCGCCCAAGGGGGCGGGGCGCGGGAGGTTGGTTCAAGTTTGCGCGAAAGCAGGCGCAAATCGGCGCAAAAATTTTGTGGCACGACATCCGCTAAAGGAGAAGGCAACAACCGACCGTGATTTCAGAGACATGAAAAAGAACATACTCATCATTAGCGACGACCCAGTCCGGCGGGACGCGCTGGCGGCATTGCTGGAGCTGGAAGGCTACGGGGTCCTGGCGAGCGAGACGGGCCGGCGGGCGGCGGTAGCGCTGGCCACCAATCCGGTGAACCTCATGGTAGTAGATTGCACCAACGCCTGCGATGTGCCCGGGCGGGCGTTGCGGGCGAGCCGCACAGTGGAGGCGTTGACGGATATTGATCCGTTTCTGCCGTTGCTCCTGCTGTGCGCGTCGGAGGGGGAGCTGGACGACCGGACTCGATTGATGGCCGACATGGTGCTGGCGCACGCGGTGGAGACTCCGGCGCTGCTGGACGCAATCGAAACGCTCTTGTCGGAGACGCTTCGGGAACGGGCGCACCGTAAATCCGGGCATATTGCTTTGTTCCGGTTACCATAATCCCTGGTGTTTATGAAAAAGAGATTACTTGTGGTGGATGACGATCCAGCGGTGCTGGAAGCGATGACGAAGCTGCTGGCAGCCGAGGGTTACGAGGTGCTGGCGGCGCGGGACGGGGCGGGGGCGCTGAGCCAGTTCGAATCCAGCCCCGTTGACCTGGTGGTGCTGGATTTGAATTTGGGGACGGACGACGGGTGGGAGGTGTTTCGGAGGATGGCCGAGGTAAACCCGTTTGTGCCGACCGTGATCATCACAGCGGAGTGCGCCCAGAAAGACCTGGCGCGGGCAGCCGGGGTGGAGGCGCTGGTGGAGAAGCCGATTGACGTGCCGGTGTTCCTGGAGATTGTGCGCGACCTGCTGGCGGAGAGGGGCGAGCAACGCCGGGAACGGATCTGCGGGAGCGATGAATACTGCCGTTACGTGGGGAGGAGTTACGAGACGTTTTTGAGGCTGCTGCAGGAGCGGCGCTCGGCCCCGATGAAACTCTCCTGGGGGTTGAGAGCGACAGGCGGTGATTCACCGGCTGCGAGCGAGGGTGCGGTGAGTGCTGAGCAGCTCAGCGTAGTGGCGGGGTCGTTTTGGGGCTCCGAGCGAAGGAAAGGGGCGAGGTCATGAAGATAATATGTGGAACGGATTTTTCGGTGCATGCGGCGGAGGCGGCGAGTTTCGCGGCGGCGTTGGCGGCGCGGCGGAAGGGGACCTTGAAGCTGGTACATGCCATCAGCCCGGCCGAGGTGGTGCGGATGCTTCCGGCGCAGGTTGACTGGCTGCGGCAGAAGGCGGGGCGGAAGCTCGTCGCGGAGGGGAACCGGCTGCGAGGGCTGGGGGCGACCGTAATGGAGAGCCTGGTTGTGGGGAGACCGCACGAGGTGTTGATGGCGCTGGCAGAGGACGGGAAGGCGGATTTGATCGTCGTTTCATCCCTGGGACATTGTCTGGCGATGCGCTGGCTGACCGGGAGCGTGGCGGAACGAACCGCGCAAAACGCGCGGGTGCCGACGCTGATCGTAAGGGACTACAAGCGGTTGCTGCCGTGGGCGGAGGGGAAACGGCCGCTGGACGTGTTTGTGGGGAACGATTTGTCGCGAACGTCGGACGCGGCGCTGCGGTGGGTGGCCTCGTTGAGGGAGGTGGGGCGGTGCCGGATCACGGTGACGTGCCTGTCGTGGCCGGAGCAGGGAGCAACGGACTCGGGGAACGGCGCTGGAGCGGCAGACGAGCACTCGGCGGAGGTGCAGGCCTGGTTCGAGCGCGAGCTGAAGGCGAGGTGCGATGCGGCGCTGGACGGGGAGGAGGCGCATCTGCACGTGGCGGCGGGGTGGGGGCGGCGGGATTGGCAGCTCATCAACATTGCGCGATCGGCGGGCGCGGAGCTGATGGTCGTCGGGACAAATCAGCGGCGGGGGCTGCGCCGGTTGTGGATGGGGTCGGTTTCGCGAGGAATCATTCGTCATGCGCTGACGAACGTGGCTTGTGTTCCGGCACTGGCGGTGGAGGCAACCGTGCGGGATGCTGTCCCCGCGGTTAGGGAGTTGGCGGCCTGGCCGGGGGTTGGTCCGAGGCTGGCCGGGGCCGTGACGAGGTTAAGGAAGCGGCCGGTCGCAACCGCAGGCACATAGCGCCGTGAAGAGGAGGAAAGGCAAAGGATATGAGCGCAACCGTGGAAGTCAGAGAGGCAGCGGCGGTCGAGCGCAAGCGCGGGAACGAATGCCGGGCGGTGGGCCGAAGGAGGACCGGGGCGGGGGCTGTCCGCCGAAGGGTAGCGGTGGTGAGCGACCGTGTGACGGGGGACGAGCGAGGTGGCGTCGGGGTCAGGCGTGGGGCGGTTCGCTGGCGGGGGTCGGGGCCGGCCAGGCTGGCCGGGGGTGATCCGGCGGTGTGGACGATTGTGCTGGCCGGGGGCGAGGGGGAACGGCTGCGACCGCTGATGGAACGCTGGCTGGGGTGCCATCGGCCGAAGCAGTACTGCGCGTTTGTGGGGCGCCGTTCGATGCTGCGGCACACGCTGGACCGGGCGGAGCGTCTTTCCGGCGCGGAACGGGTGCGGGTCGTCGTCGCGAGGCATCACGAGTGGGGAGCCTGGGACGATCTTGACGGCTACGATCGGAAGGCGGTGATCGCGCAGCCGGACAACCGGGACACGGCGGCAGGCGTCTTTCTGCCGCTGACGTACGTGGGGGCCAGGGATGCGGGAGCAACCGTGGTGATTCTGCCTTCGGACCACTTCGTGTATCCGGAAGGGGCGTTCGTGGCCGCGGTGCGACGGGCAGTGGGGGCGGCGCAGAGTTTCGCCGACAGGCTGGTTCTGCTGGGGGCGAGGCCGGACGGCCCGGAAACCGAGTACGGCTGGATTGAGCCCGGGCAGGTGGTGGGTTTCAACGGCGGGGTCCCGATTCGGGAGGTGGTTGGTTTTCGGGAGAAGCCGGGGGCGGGCGAGGCGCGGCGTCTGCTGCGGAGCGGCGGGGTTTGGAACACGATGATCGTCGCGGCGCAGTGGCGGACGCTGTGGGCACTGGGCTGGGAATGCTTTCCGGAGTTGATGGAGCGGTTCGAGGAGTTCGCCATGCATATCGGCACGGAGCGCGAGCGGGCCGTGCTGGAGGCGCTGTACGAGGAACTGCCGGCGGTGAACTTCTCGTCCGGCTTATTGGAGAGAGCGCCGGGAGCGTCGGTGGTGATGGAGTTGGAGGGCGCGTTGTGGAGCGACTGGGGGAACGAGAGAAGAATCGTGGAGACGCTGAGGCGGATCGGCAGAAGCCCGTCGTTCATGACGATGGAGGCCGAGGCGGACCGGGAGGCGTTGTCGGCGGCGTGAAGGGAGGCGCGCGACCGGCGTGAAGACGGAGGCTTCGGCCAGGAGGACTTGACCGGTGCAATCGGAGCCGGAGGCGGAACAAAACATTCCGGGCGGGGGGTATTGGGCGTTGTCGGAGAGTCGGGAAATGGCGGAAAAGCGGGGTTTTCGGGCTTTATCGGCTGGTGGCACGCCGGGAGCTAAAGGGAGGAGAAACAGCATGAACACATTAAGCATGACAAAGCTAAGGCCCGGACGGGAAATACCCCTGATGAAATCAGCAACGGCCGGCGATGGCAGGCAGGCCGACGCAGAAACGTGCCTGACGCCGCTGCCGAGCCTGTGTCCGCGCACGATATTGGTGCCGTGCGATTTTTCCGGGGTGGCGGCGGCGCTGCTGCACCGGCTGATGCCGTTGACGGAACGAAGCGGGGCGGCGCTGCACATACTGCATGTGATCGAGCCGGCGGGGGCGCTGGCGGCGGCTGAGCCGCCCGGGACGTCCTTGAGCAGCGAAATGCGGGCGAGCGCGGCCCGGTTGCAGTTGCAGGAATGGGTGGAGCGGACCTTGCCGCGGCGGGTGGCGATCACGAGCACGGTGCGGGTGGGCCGGGCGGCGGATGAGATCGTGGCGCAGGCCGAGGCGTTGGAGGCGGACCTGATCGTGATGAGCGCGCACGTGGGCAAGGGTCTGAGCGGCGTGCTGTTGCGGACGACGACGGAGCGGGTGGCGCGAGAAGCTCCGTGCCCGGTGCTGGTGATTGCCAAGGACAAGGTTCATGACTTCATGCAGAACGTGAAGGAGTTTCCGCCGCGGTCGTGGAAACGCATTTTGCTGCCGGTGGATTTGACCAACGCAGTGCGGGGTGGGCTGGTCTATGGAGCGGCGCTCGCCAGAGAGACAGGGGCGAAGTTGCACATCCTCCACGTGGTGCCGGGCGACGGGTCGCCGGGGCGGGACGCGGGGCCGGAGGCCCGGGCGCGGCTGGCGGAATGGCTGGGGGCGGAACTGCGATGGCCTGTGGATTTTGAGGGCACTGTGTGGACCGGGATTCCATTGCTGCACGCGATTCTGATGGAAGCGCGGCGGACCAAAGCCGATGCAATCCTTCTGCCGGCGCGGGATCGTAGTTGGACGCAGCGACATCGTCTGTGGAGTGTCACAGACGGCATCCTCAGGCACGCGCCGTGTCCGGTCGTGAGCGTGCGCGGGCGCTTGAGCGGCCTGGCGGCATAAGCGGATGCCTGGAGAGGTTGGATTGCTATGACCGGATTCGATTTCATTCAAGATTTGGCCCTGGTGATGCTAATCGCCGCGGCGGCGGCATGGATTTGCCAGCGCATCGGTGTGCCCGTCGTGATCGGGTACATCACGGCAGGGATTCTAATCGGGCCGGTGGCGGGGTCCTACGCGCTGGTTTCGGACCAGGGGCGGATTCAGTCGCTGGCGCAGATCGGGCTGGTATTCCTGATCTTCAGCATCGGGCAGGGGGTGCGGCTGCAGCGGCTAAAGCGGGTGGGACTGCCGTTGATTTTAGCGACGGCGCTGATCGCGGTGCTGGTGCTGCTGGGGTGCCGAGTGTTGGGGGCCGTGTTGGGATGGCCGGGCGTGTACAGCCTGGTACTGGCGGGCATGTTGATGGTGTCGAGCACAGCGGTGCTGGGCAAGAGCCTGCGGGAAGCCAACGCCATCCACAGTCGTTTCGGGCAGACGGCGCTGACGGTGACGGCGTTGGACGACCTGGTGGCCGTGGTGACGCTGACGGTGCTGGCGTCCATAGTGCAGGCAGGCCAGACCAGCGCGATGGTGGTGTTTGGCACGATCATCCAGCTCAAGGCGGTGATCGTGACAATGGCGATTGGGGCTTTGCTGCTGGTGCCGGCGCTGCTGAACCGGCTGGGACGCGGCGTTCCCTCGGAGGTTCGTTCGCTGGTGACGGTGGGCTTGCTGCTGGCGATGGCGTGGTTGTCGGCCAAGGCGGGATTTTCGGCGGCGCTGGGGGCATTCTTGCTGGGCACGATTGTATCGAGCACGGGGCGGAGCGAGCAGATGGAGCGGGTGCTGGGCGGCTTGTGTGAGGTATTTGCGCCGGTGTTCTTTGTGGCGATGGGGATGTTGTTCGAGTTCAAGGCGCTGGCGGTGGTGTGGCCGCTGGCGGTGGGTGTGTTCCTGGTGGCGGTGGTGTGGCGAGCGGTCGCCGCGACGGTGGCGCTCCTAATGGTGGGGCAGCCGATGGGGGAGGCCGCCCGGGCGGCAGTGTGCCTGACGCCGATCGGCGAGTTCTCGCTGATCATCGCGCTGACGGGGGTGCAGGGCGGTTTGGTGCCGCCGTCGTTTTACGGGCTGGCGATCGGGGTGTGCGTGCTGACCTCGCTGACGACGCCGGTGCTGATCCGAAAGTCGGGCGCGTTCAGCGGGTTTGTCGAGCGGAGGCAGCCGGAGTTCCTGGCGCAGTGGATTGGCTTCTACCACGAGTGGATCGAGAGGCTAAAGCACCGGCAACAGTCGAGCCTGGTATGGAAACTGGCGGCGCCTCGTTTGGTGCAGATCACGTTCCTGATCCTGTTTGTGTCCGGGATGGTGGTCTTTGCCAAGCCGCTGTATTCGCTGGCGGAGAAGTGGCTGGGGGCGGACTGGCCCGCGGCGGGCAGTTTGCCGGGGATTTTCTGGTTTGGGTTTGGGGTCTTGTTGCTGGGGCCGTTGATCGCGCTGTGGAGGAACGTGGAAGCAGTGGCGATGATCTGCGCGGAGTCGGCGTCGGCGGGACGGGCGAAGCGCTCGGTGGCGCAGTCTTTCTTCGAGCGGCTGGTGAAGGGGGCGGCGTTGGTGGCGATGTTGGTGTGGCTGGCGGCGCTCTTTCCTTACGGGGCACTGCCAGCCTGGGAGCTGGCGGCGCTGGCGGGGGCCTTTGTTCTGGTGGGCGCGGTGTTCTGGAGGAGACTCATCCGCCTGCACAGCCGGTTTGAGATTGAGCTGCGAACGCAGTTGGTGGATTCGCCGTTCGCGGGGGCGAATGGGCGGGTGGCGGGCTGGCCGAAGCGGAACGGAGACTGGGGCCTCAATCTGCGCGAATGTGTGATCGGAGAAAGCACGCGGGCGGCTGCCCGCGCGATTTCGGAGCTGCCGCTGCGGCAACTGTTCTCCTGTACGATCGCAAGCATCGAGCGCCAGGGCGTGGTGATCCCCAATCCCGGCGCGGCGACGGTCCTGTATCCGAGTGACAAGGTGCTGCTGCTGGGCCGGGATGAGGATTTGCGCCGGGCGGAACGGTGGCTGGGCGAGGAAGCAGAACGGGCCGAAGCGGTACCGCCGAAACCGCAACTGGCCGACTTGAGCCTCCAACACCTGACGGTTCCGGCGGCCTCGCGGCATATCGGCAAGCCCCTGGGAGAACTCCCCCTGAGGGCGCTGTTCGGCATTCAGATCGTGGGGATTGAGCGCGACCAGCAATCAGTGATCGGCCCCGGCCGCTCGGAGACGCTGCACGCGGGCGACCAACTGCTCGTTCTCGGGGCGCCAGAACAGGTCAACGAGATGGCGTTCTGGTTATCCACCTGACCCACAGAGACAGTTACCATGGCAACCAACAAACAATGAAAGGCTGAGCAAATGAATACAATAATGGATACACGTGTAATCTACATCACCGAGGCGGACATGCAGCGGCTGCGGCCGTTGATCGAAGGAATAAAGAACTCGCGCGACGACTTGCGGGCGTTGGAGACCGAGCTCAAACAAGCTCGGATCGTTACGCCGGCGGACGTGCCGCCGGACGTGATCACCATGAACACCAAGGCCCGGTTACGGGACCTGGACACGGGGGAGGAGATGGTGTTCACGGTGGTCTTTCCCGGCAACGCCAGCATTGAGCACGACCGGATTTCCGTCGTTGCGCCCATAGGGACAGCGATGCTCGGTCACCGTGTCGGTGATGAGTTCTCCTGGGAAGTGCCCGCCGGGCTCGTGCGGTTGCGGGTCGAGGAAGTGTTGTATCAACCGGAAGCAGCCGGTCATTATCATCTGTGAGCCGCCGCCTCTCGGTTGCCCAAACAATTTCCGGCCGAACGGCGCGGGCCGTTCGGCCGGTGAACCACAACTAACTTAACACCTTCGGATTTAATCTTCTTCCAAGTCGCCGAACTCTTGCACGATGCGGAAGAACCGCTGCGGATGGCTTTGCAGGTCGTCCTCGACGAAGCTTAGGCCGGCTTCGGCGGCGGTGTCGCAAACCACCGGTTCCCAATTGGCCAGGTCGGCCGAGGCTTCGAGGCGGAACGGCATGCCAGAAGGCAGGGCCAGGCGCACATGCACGCTTCCGTCTGGCAGGTCCTGGTTGCGCAGGATCGGCCAGTCGTTGTCGAGGATGACCGCCCCGGCACTCGCCGGGCGGCCAATGTGGTAGGTTGCCGGCCCGACCGGTGGCGGGATCAACCGCAGCAGGACGGTCTCGAAGCGCTCCGGCAGATTGTCGTCGAGCGGTTCGATCCGAATGCGGACGCTGCGGCGTCCCTCCGGAATGGTGATGGAAGTGGGAATCTGGACGTAGTCCACGCCATTTTGGGCGGTACCGCGGATCGCATAGAAGACCGTGAGCGGCTCGTTGGTCGCGCCCACGCGCCGCACCCGGAAGGTGGCGGTGTTGGTGGTGCCCTCGCGCGCCAGCGCGTCCAGGGCCATGATGTTAACCACCGGCAGATTGCTCGGGTCGAGCACGGTGATTTCAATCGGCCGCGAGCGGGTGGAGTCGCCGGCGTTGTCAGTAGCCACGGCCGTGAGCGAGTGCCGGCCGGGCGGCACGTTCGACCAAACCAGGGAGAACGGGCGCGTGACGCTATGCTCCGGCACGACCTCCAAACCGAGGTCCGGCAGGCGGATCGGGGCCGCCTCAAGAACCCACGGATTATTGCTGGCAATACCGAGGCTGTTGGTGCCGTCAAAGAATTCCACGGTGGTCACCCAACCGTCGGGATCAGCGGCTGCCGCTACCAACCGCACATCCACCGGCGCCGAAAAGAGCGCGCCGTTTGGCGGACTGACGATGGCCACCGTGGGAGGCCGGTTGGGCGGGGCATCGTTATCGCGGATGTAGGCGATGGCCCGGCCGGGCTGCCCGACGAGATAGCAGTCGGCAGTAAGCACATTGCTGGTCGCGCACGGCAACTGCGCCAGGGCTAGAATCACCGATTCGGTGCCCTCGACGAGGACATCATGGAGCGGAACCACCTCGATCTCGGCCGAAGGCGCGCCAGCGGGGATGGTGACGTAGCCCGAGAGCTTCTCGTAGTCGGCGCTGTTCGCGGCGGTGCCACCGATGCGGTAGGCCACCGTCAGCGCAGTGCTCTGGCTGCCGGTGCGCGAGACTGTAAAGGTGGCCGTGTCGGGCAGGACCGGCAGCAGCGGGTTTGGCTCCGTCGCAACCGGATCGGTCGCGCGGATCGTCACGATGGGCACAGGTGGCAGCGTCACGACTTTGATCCGGACCGGGTCGGATACCGACCCGGCACCCAGGTTATCGGTCGCCTTGGCGGTGAGGACATAGCTGCCCGGGGGAACATTTGACCAAACCATCGAGAACCGCTGCGGCTGGCCGGGCGGCGGCGGGACAAAGAAGAATATCTCCTGCTCACCGATCTGAACGTTGTTGGCACAGAATTGCACTTTGCCGACCCAGCCGTCCGGGTCGCACGCCAGCACATCAATCTCGATCTCCGTGCCGGCGCGGAACACTGCCCCATCCTGCGGTTGGACGATTTCAAGCTTGGGCGATTGGTTGAAGTCATTGTCGAAGATGTAAGCGACGGCCTGGGCAGGGTCGCCGACGATGTAGCACCCCGGGGGCGGCGGATAGACCGCTGGGCACGCCACAGGCACCAGGTTGGCCACGACGGTTTCGGTGGGTTCCGGCAGGATGTCGTCTATCGGATCCACGACGATTCTGGCAGAGAGCGCGCCCCTGAGGATCGTGACCTCCCCGGCCAAACGACGGTAATCGGCGCCGTTGAGCGCGGTGCCGCCCAGGCGATAAAAGACGGTCAGGTCTTCGTTGGTATCGCCCCTGCGGAAGACAGTGAACGTGGCGGTCTTGGGGTTGAGATTAGTCGTGACCGGCCCGCCCAGGTTGACCGCCCATGGGGTAATGCGGTTGCCTTCGGACGCGTAGGGATCAGTAGCGTAGATGGTCACGATGGGCGACCGGGGCGGCGGCAGCACACGGATGGCGACGGGTTCGGAAACCGCGCTGGCGCCACGGTTGTCGGTAGCCTTGGCGGTAAGGAGATGATTCCCGACCGGCACGTGTTGCCACAACCACCAGAACAACTGCTCGGGCGTAGCGCTGCTGCTGACATTATTGCTGACGATGCCCAGGCTATTGGGGCCATCGAAGAACTCGACTGTGCGCACCCACCCATCGGAGTCATGGGCGGCGGCCACCAGCCTCAGGTCCACCGGGGCGACAAACACCTCACCGTCCTCGGGTTGCATGATGGCGACGCGCGGGGGCAGATTGGTCGGAGCCACGTCGTTGTCGCGAATGATGGCCCGGGCGACATAGTTGCTGCCGATGCGATACCACCCCTGCGGCGCGGTATTGGCGGGCGTGAGAATCGGGGCGGGTTCCAGCTTGAGCAGGACGCCTTCGGTGCCCTCGACCAGGTTATCATCAATGGGTTCGACCACGATGTTGTTGGAGACCGCGCCGGCGGGAATGAGGACGCGGCCTGTGAGCGGCCGGTAGTCCACTCCGTTCGAGGCCGTGCCGCCGATGCTGTAGAAAACCAACAGCGGCCACAGCGTGCTGCCCGTGCGAGTGACCGAGAACACGGCAGTATTCGGAGTGCTGGTGTCCGGGGTTTCCGCGGCCTCGGCATCCAGCGTGAAGATATTGACTTCGGGCGGCACCACATGCGGCACGACTTTGATCTCGACGGGCCGCGACTGCGTGGAGGCCCCGTCATTGTCGGTAGCAACGGCGGTCAACACATAATGCCCGGGCGGCACGTTCGACCACGTTAGCGCAAACGGCGGCCGCACTACCGAGGAAGCCAGCGGATTGTTGGTGATAATGCCCAGGCTGTTGGTGCCTTCAAGGAACTCGACGGTCGTCACGAAGCCGTCGAAGTCCCGGGCCACTGCGGCCAGGCGGATGTCGACCGGGGCGAGGAATACGTCGCCGTCCTCGGGCTTGACGAGCCGGACCAGGGGCGGCCGGTTAGGCGGAGTGTCGTTATCCCGGATGATCGCCTTGGCGCTGTGAGCCAGGCCGACGCGGTAGCAATCCGGCGGCGGCGGGACCGTCTCGGCGATGCACAGCGGCGGAACGATGGTGAGCACCACTGTTTCCAACCCTTCGACGAGCAGGTCATCCAACGGTTCGATCACCACTTCAATGCAGCGTTCTCCGGCCGGGATCATCAGGCTGCGCGGCAGCGACTTGTAGTCTGTCCCGTTCAACGCTGTGCCGCCGATGCGGTACTGGACCTGCAAGGGCAGGTTGGTCGGGCCAGTGCGATGAACCTTGAACGTGGCCGTATCCAGGTAATCGGTCGCCGGATCAGGCTCGGCGGCGACGGGGTCCGTGGCGCGGATGGTGACGACCGGCTGCGGAGGCGGTTCGAGCACCTTGATGGTTACCGGGGCCGAACGTGTGCTGGCGCCATCGTTGTCCGTGGCTACCGCCGTCAGCACGTGCGTGCCGGGAGGCGCGTCGGGCCAGACCAGGCGGAACAACTGGCCCCGAATGGGAATGGGGGTGAGGTCTGCGGCGACATCGAGGTCCGGGAAAAGGTCGGCTTCCAGGTCGAAGGCGGGGTCCTCACCGCCAACGAGCAACGCCTCGGGCGCGGTCAGCACAGGGCGATTGGTCACGATGCCCAGGCTGAGATTGCCGGCGAAGAACTCGACTGTGATCACCCGTCCGTCCCGGTCGAATGCGCGCGCCACCATGGAGATGTCATCATACGCGTCGAAAATGGCGCCGTCCGGCGGGCGGACGAGGGAAACCTGCGGTGGCTGATTCGTCGGCGCCAGGTCATTGTCGGCGATTTCGGCGAAGGCGACGCTGGGCCAGGTTACGATAAACGGCGGCGGCCATTCCGGAGGCTGCTGGAGCGCGATAACGACCGACTCGGCGCCTTCAACTAAAAAGTCGTCGTGCGGCGTCACGGTAACCGGGGCAAGCCAGGCGAACGGTGGAATCGTAACAGCGCCCGGCAGGGTCTCATAGTCCACGCCATTAAGGGCGGTGCCGCCCAGGGTGTATTGGACCGTGAGGTCGGTATGCGCCAGTCCGGTTCGCACGACGAGGAAGGTGGCGGTGTCAGAGCTTTCTTCCGCGGCGCACGGATCAAGAGCGAGCACCATCACGGTAGGCGGCCAGGGTGGATCGGCAGCCTGGACGGGGACCGGGAAATCAAGCAGGCCAAGGCAAGCCACAGTAAGTCCATAGAGCCAACGGGTAAGTTTCATAAGCATAGTCAGTTTGCTGTTCAGTGTTGACTCGGACTTGCTGTGCTAGAGGCGTGCCAGCCGCCGTGATCACCGGAAATGGCCGGAAATTGGGCGATTGGTTTCGTGCGCCGGTTTTTCGTTGGTGGTAATCACCCAGTGCCCCGACCGGCAGTCGGGTGCAGGCACCCGTGCCTGCGCTGCGTGAGGCTCTTCAGGGATCGAGTCTCGTCCGGTAGTATTCCACCGACGGAATGTTTGTGCCGGTGAGAGTTTCCAGATAGTAAAGCGTGCCCGAGCCGTCGAAGATTTCCAAACGGGGACCCGTGGTCCAAGCGGAGCTGACAAGGTTCGTGCAACGATCGAGCGTAAACCGTTGGTCCGGCTTGCCCCCAAAGAGATAGAGATTGTAGATCGTTGGCGGGGTGTTGGTGGTGAGGCGGGCGTAGTTGAGAAAACCAACGGGGGTTGGGTCGGGCACAACCTGACTGCGCAGGATAACGCCTTCCAAGCCGACCATGATAAGCTGTTGGGAATCGGTCGCCGCGCCGAGAAGGGTTTTGGTCGTAATGGTGCCGCGGCTGGTCCAGTTGACCAGGTTGCTGCTGCTCATCACCGTGCCTCCCAACCCACACGCGAACCAGGTGTCGTCAACGAACGCCGCGTCGTAAAGCGAGTCCGTGGTGCCGCTGCTTCGGCTGGTCCAGGCCATGCCGTTGGCGCTGGTCAAGATCCTCCCGCCCTGCCCTACGGCTACCAATTGCTGGTTCAGCCACCGAACGCGGTATAACCAGTTGGTCAAGCCGAGGTCCACTTTGGTCCATTGGCTGCCGTTGGGGCTCCGAAGCAAGGTGCCGTTCTTGCCGACGGCAATCAGGCCGCCGGGCCAAACCGTGACGCTGCTGAGAAGGTTGGTGGTGTGGGAAGAACGCTGGACCCACCCATTGGTGCCGTTCGGGCTGGTAAAAATGACACCCTTGGCTCCGGTGACGACGTAAAGGGAGTTGCTCAAGACACCGACGCCCTGGAGATCGTTGGAGGTTGGCGGGCTGGGCACCTGCAGCCAAAGCACCCCCAAGGTGCTCACCGTTTGGGTGAACATGCCCGTAGCGTTTGTGATGACGAGGTTGGTGAGGAGACTCGGGCTGTAGATCATGGTGCCACTATCGCCGACGGCGAGCAGGAGATTGGTGGTGCCGCCGATGCCCAGAAAGGTGGTATTGGTGACCTGCGCCGGCACGAGCTCCAGGGTCCAATCCACGCCGTTGCCACTGGTCATGACGGTGCCGAAATCGCCCGCGGTCACATAGAAGCTCGGCAGCCGGATGACGTCCCAAAGCCAGTTGCGCACGCTGTTGTGGGGTACGAACCAGGAATAGGGCGTGTCGGCAAGCTGGTAGCCCTCGGATTGAAGTCCGGTCTGGCCGGCGATCAGGAAGTACCCGGGTTGGCCGATGGCGCTGTAGTAGCTCCAGTCAGGGGGCCCGTTAGTCTTGGCGAGTTCGTCGGACCAAACGAAGTTATCTTGCAAGCGGACCTCATGCAGACCCACCAGCAGGCGATCGGCGCCGCCGGCCGCGGCGTATTGGAGGGTATTGGCCGCGCCCGGGCTTTCGACGCACCAGTTGGTGCCGTTGTCCATGCTCGAACGTGTCACGCCATTTTGGCCCACGGCAGTAAACCGGTTGTTCGCGAAGTTGACGCGGTTCAGGTCGTAGGTAGTCAGGCTGGTACGGCGGGTCCAGTTCGTCCCGTTCGGACTGCTGAGGATCGCGCCATTCCTGCCGACGACAACGAAGTTGTTGTTGCCGTAAGCTGCGCCGCGAAAATCGGCGTTGGTGCCGCTGGTCTGGTGGAACCAGTTTATCCCGTTGCGACTGGTGAGAATGTGGCCGTCGTCGCCAGCCGCCACCGCCAACTGCGCGGAAGCAGCGACAGCCTCCAGCCAGTAGTTGGTTGCAGGCCCACCCGCCAGCGTCCCGGGCCGAAAGTCATCCAGGTCGTCCGCATAGAGCACGGAGCGATGTTCCCCGACGATGAGGATGCGGGAGCCCAAGAAAGCGACGCCGCGCAAGGCGTAGCCGATGGGGCAGTCGCGCGGCAGCCACAGATCCAAATCGCTGCTGGTGTAGATCTGACCGAATCCGGCCACTTGCACTCCCAGCCCAAGCGCGGGTGAATAGGCCATGTCCGCCACCAGACCCCCGTGCGGCTCAGGATTCGACCAGCGCCAGCGCAACGGGAAGTCAACGGCCCAGGCCGCGACGTTGGCCGCGAGCAGTAGCAGGATCGAGATCTTCATGGGTTGCGCCCGCGACCGGTGCTGGTCACTGCGCGGACGCGAGCGTTTCGGGGCGCTCGACGGGGACGGGCAGGGTCAGAATGAACAGGCAGCCTTCCGGACCGTTGCGGGAAAGGGTGAGTTCGGCGCCCAGATGATTGGCCAGTTGTTTGCACAGTGCCAAACCGATTCCGGCGCCGCCGTCTTTGCTGGAGACACAGGGCTGGAAAAGCGGCACATTCTCGGGAAAGCCAGGCCCCTGGTCGCGCACTTCAAATTGCAGCCCAGCCGCGCCGCGCCGAATGGTCAGCAGCACCTTCCGGTCACTCGGCGTGGCCTGCACAGCGTTTTGCACGAGGTTCACCAGGATGAGGATCACGAGGTTGGCCGCGCGATTGGGCAAGCTCGCGTCGGCTTGCACGGCGGTTTCGAGCGTGACGCCCTTCTCGCGGACCAAAGGGCTGAGGCGGGCGGACACGAGTTGCTCCAACTCGGCTGTCGTAATCTCGTAAGCGGCGCCGGTTTGTTCTTCGCGGAGAACTGCCACCACCCGGTTAATCGTCGTTTGCATGCGGCGGGTGGTGGCGACTGCCTGACGCCAATCCGCCTCCTCAGCTTCGTTTGGGGCGGAGCCGTGGGAAGCGACGAACTGCTGCAGCCCGGCGAGCGGATTCTTCAGGCCGTGAATCAGATGGGCGGTAACTGCGCCGAGGGCGGAGGTCTTGGCAGCGAAAGCCAGTTCCTGATTGGCGCGCAGCAGGTTCTGCGTGCGCTCGGCCACAAGCTGGTGAGCGCGCCGCAAACGCCGGAACGCCCAGCCCAACGCCGCCCCGAGGATGGCGCTGCCGGCCAAGGCGGTCATTCCCGCTTGCAGCACCAGGTGCCGATCCAGCCGCTTATATTCCGCCGCGATACTCTGTCCTTCCAGCAGAAACTGGGCGATCCCCGCCAGCGGCCCTTCCGGCGTATGCAGTGGCACATTGACTTCGAGGACCGCGACAGCGCCCGTAGCCGGATCATTCTTCACCGGATAGAAGAGGCGGGACATCGGCACGCGCGAGTCAAAGCGGCTGACCGGCCGCAAGTCACTGAGTCGCGGCAAGTCTTCTTTTGAGAACGATTGCTCGGTCACATCAATCGGGAAACTCTCCACATACCTGCCCTTCGGATCAAACAGCCGTACCCCCATCACGCCTCGCAGATCGGCACTGCGCAGCACAATGCTTAGTTGGTTGCCCGGGTCGGTGATCGGTCCGCCCAGCCCGGCCTTGACGTCTTCGGCGTAATACATCAGCGCCATCGCGTAAAGCACCTCCGCGTCCCGTCCCGCGATCTGGTCGCGGATGCGTTGGCGGATCTGCCACGTGGTCACGGCGACCACGGCCACTAGCACGCAGAGAACCATACCGATAGCCGCCACCAGCGTGCGCCGCGACCGCACAAGCAACTGCTCGGTGTGGGGGACCTTGTCCATCTGGGCCCTCCGCATAAGCGTCCGGTTGCGGCCCTCAGTCAACCGGCCGGCGTGTTTCGTCTTTGGCATCACGGAGCTGTTCGGCGGCATTATTCCGCAATTCGTCGAACATCTCCTTGTGGTCGCGGAGCTTGGTCTCCAACTCGGCACGTCGTTCCTGTTGCTCCTGGCGCAGTTCCCGAGCTCGTTCCAGCCATTGCTCGCGCAATTGCCGAAGGTTCTCCCGCACCGCCGCCCGCTGCTCGTCGTTGGCGCCCTGTAATTGCCTCTTCAGCTCTTCCTGTTTGGCCAGGTAAGAACGGGCATCCAGCTTGAACCGCTCAACCCGCGCCTGCACCTCCGGCGGCAGGTTCCGCCGCCCTGGCCGAACCGGACGCACGGTTGTTACGGGCGACACGTTGGCGTCCACTGCGGTCGGGCGTTCGGGCACGATCACCGTCCCGTCCCGCGTCGGCTGGTTCGCCGTGGTCTGAGCGTCGGCGGCCAGGATTGCGATGCAAATCATCGCGCCCACGCCTGACAAAGTCCTCATAAGCTTCATAGACGGCTTAGGCTAGGCTGATGCCCAATGCATTCTTCAGACCGCTTGTTAGCATACAACAAGGCCATTCGCAACCTCAAGAAGCGCAGATAAGATGCCAAAACCCGATTTGGCCCGGTTTGCTCGGTTTTCATGGTGGTGAGGCACGGGGACTCCAACCTCGCGCCGTTGACTTGGGTGGATACACCAAATTACAGCAGCCTCGACTGAGTGCGTTTGGGTAATACCGCCCAGCCAGTCACTTGTCTTCCGGCGATTCTCCCTCGGAAAGGTGGTATCGCAAGTAATCGCGCGTTACACCCAACAGTCGTGCCGCAGCCGAGACATTGTTGTCCGTTTGCCTGAGCGCATGTCCGATCAGGCGCCTGATGGCACTATTGAGATCGAATCCTCCGTCTGGGAATCGGAAATTCGGATTAAACCAGCCCTGTAAATCGGAAGACGCATCCGCAGCGTGTGGCCCCAATGGCTCCAGTTCCAATTCCTTCCCCGTCTCGAAAACAATCGCCCGCTCCAGTTCGTGCGCCAGTTCGCGGACGTTTCCCGGCCAGGGATGCGACAGCAGCCGCTGCTTTCCGAGCGCGCTGATGGGTTTGCACGGGGTGCGATGGCGGCGTGCGAGGCGCTGAAGGAGCAACTCCGCCAGTTGCAGGATATCATCCCCGCGGCTCCGGAGAGGAGGGACGCGAATCTGGTACAGATCCAACCGGTGCAGCAGGTCCTCGCGGAATTGCTGTGCCTGCACCAATTGCCGAAGGTTCCGGTGCGTGGCTGCGATGATTCGCACGTCCACCGTAATCTCACGGGTGCCGCCCAGACGCCGAATTCTATGATCTTCAATCGCCTTCAGCACCTTTGCCTGCAGCCCCAAGGAGAGGCTCGGCAGTTCGTCCAGAAACAGTGTGCCGCCGTTGGCCGCCTCAAACAGCCCGATCCGGGCAGTACGGGCATCCGTAAACGCCCCGCGTTCATGGCCAAACAGTTCCGATTCAGCCAGCGTCTCCGGCACAGCCGGACAGTTGACCTCCACAAGAGGTTGTTTCGCACGCGGTCCCCGATGATGCAGCCAGCGCGCTATAGCCGTCTTGCCCGTGCCGGTCTCACCTTCGACCAAGACCGGCGGCAACTGCTCTTGCATTTGCTTGTCAGCATCCAGGATTCGCTTCAGTCGCGCTTCCAATTCGGCGAGGGAACGCCCGAAAAACAGTGGCTCGGTCCCCTCGCTGCCCCGCCGATGCTCTTCCAACCTCGCGTTCTGCCGCGTCTGCCGTGCCCGCGCGATGACCAGCGGCAATTCCGCCGGGTCAAATGGTTTGACCAGATAGTCCAACGCACCGAGCCGCATGCATTCCACCACGCTTCCAACACCGCCATCGGCAGTCATCACGATGACCCCGGTGTTGGGCGAGAAAGCCTTCTCCTCAAGCAGTACGGTCCCGCGCCCGTCCGTAAGGCTGATATCCAGCATCGCGAAATCGAAGGCAACCTCGCCCAACGCCCGCCGCGCGGCCAGCAGGGTGCCAACGCCTGTGACCTGAGCCCCCAGGGATTCGAGTTCGGCTCCAAGCTGTTTGCGCAACAACCCTTCGTCTTCGATAATCAAAATGTCCAAGCCACTGAGTAACTTAGTCGCCATAGCTTGATGATGCGCCAGTCCGACTCCCACGACGATACCAAAACCACGGAAACTCCGGCAGGCCAGGGCCGCTTTCAGGCCCCGGCCGATGGCGAACGGAAATGCTGAACTCGACTCACCGCAGAAAACTAACCGACCGGCAGCCGAAGGCAAAGGAGTTAATCCTTCACTGCGGACCACGAAAGAGCTGAAGGAGTTCGAGGGCGCGGGATGCGCTTGCCAATCGGGTGTAGCGCGTAGTTTAATGCGGGCGTGTTACAGCAGCAAACCATCAATCGCCCCGTGGGCTATTCCGGGGTCGGCCTGCACAGCGGCAACCAGGTGACGATGACCTTCCTCCCGGCGGTGCCCAATACCGGCATCCGGTTCCGGCGGGTGGATCTCGAGGGCAGGCCCGAAATCGAAGCGCGGGTGGAGAATGTCATCGAGAACAACCGCTCGACCACCCTGGCCAAGGGCAACACGCGCATCCACACGGTGGAACATGTACTGGCTACTTTTTCCGGTTACGGCATTGACAATGCCATCATCGAGCTGGATGCGAACGAGCCGCCCATCGCTGACGGCAGCGCGCGTGAATACTGCAAGCTGATCCAGCAAGCCGGCATCGTGCCTCAGGACGACCGCCGCGAGCCTTACACGGTCTCCGCCCCGATTGAACTGGAGATGGGAGAAACCCTCATGACCCTGTTCCCGGATGAAAGCTTCAAGATTTCCTGCACCAGCGCGGACAAACAAGGGCGCTTCACCCAGTTTTGCAGCATCGAGTTGTCTCCCAAGACCTGGGAACGCGACCTGGCGCACGCCCGCACGTTCTGCTTCTACGAGGAGATTGAATATCTCATCAAGAACGGCTTGATCAAGGGCGGCAGCCTTGAAAACGCGGTGGTGATCCGCGACGACGCGGTGCTCACCACCGAGCCGTTGCGCTACCCGGACGAGTTCGTGCGACACAAGGTGCTGGACATCCTGGGCGACCTCTCTCTCCTGGGCCGACCACTGCACGGGCACCTGATCGCCGTCAAGCCCGGCCACGCCGCCAATTGTGAGATGGTCCGGCGGATCACGGCGCAGTTGCGCAAACCGCTCGTTGCTGCCCAGGCCTTTGCCCCGCCACCACCCGCACCCAAGGCTCAGGCGTCATCCGACGGTGGATCCGACGAGACGGCCGCCCAGGAAGGCGCCATAGACATTCTGGGCCTCATGCAGATGCTGCCGCACCGCTACCCGTTTCTCATGGTGGACCGCGTCGTGAAGACTGAAGGCAACCACATCATTGCGGTGAAGAACGTCACCATCAACGAGCCATTCTTTCAAGGTCATTTCCCGGGCCACCCCATCATGCCCGGCGTGCTGCAGCTTGAAGCGATGGCCCAGGTGGCGGGCATTGTGATGCTCAAGAACGCTGCGAGCACCGGCAAGATCCCCTATTTCATGTCCGCCGAAGATGTCAAATGGCGCAAGCCCGTGTTGCCGGGCGACGTGCTGGTCATTGAGGTGGAACTTACCAAGCTGCGTGGGAAAATCGGCAAGGCCAAAGGCGCCTGCAAGGTCCAGGGTGAAATCGTCAGTCAGGCTGAAGTCACCTTCATGATGGGCGACGCTTGAGTCCCGTGATTCACCCCACCGCTATCATCCATCCCCGGGCCGAGATCGGTGCCGACTGTGAGATCGGGCCCTATTGCGTCATCAGCGAGCACGTGGTTTTGGGTCCTCGCTGCCGGTTGCATTCGCACGTAGTCGTGGACGGCCACACCCGGCTGGGGCAGGACAATGAAATCTTCCCCTTCGCCAGCATTGGCCTCAAGACCCAGGACCTCAAATGGAAAGGCGGCGTCACTCGCACCGAGATCGGCGATCATAACACCTTCCGTGAATCCGTCACCATCCACAGCGCCACCGGCGACGGAGAGGCGACCACCGTCGGCTCACACAATCACATTCTCGCTTACGCGCACATCGCCCATAACGTCCGGCTCGGTAACCACGTGATCATGTCCAACGTCGCCACGCTGGCGGGGCACGTTCTCGTGGAGGATTACGCCGTTGTGGGCGGACTGGCGGCGGTGCACCAGTTCTGCCGCATTGGAACGCTGTCCATGATTGCGGGGTGCGCCAAGATCGTGCAGGACGTGCCCCCCTACATGATCGTGGACGGCAACCCGGCGGAGACCCGGGCTACCAACAAGGTGGGTATGACACGCAACGGCGTGTCCGAGGGAGCCCAAGCCGCTTTGCGCCAAGTCTTCAAGATTCTAATCCGGGACGGACTCACGATTCCCAACGCGCTGGCACGCATCGAGACGGAACTGCCGGCTCTGCCTGAAATCCAGCACCTGGTGCAGTTCGTTCGGACCAGCGAACGGGGCATTACCAAATAGGGATTCCACAGCCAAGAGGCCGAGAGGCGAGTATGAGTCAGACCCTGCCGCCGCTAACACCGGGCACGCTGTACCTCGTCGCCACGCCCATCGGCAATCTGGAGGACGTCACCCTGCGCGCTCTGCGAACGTTGCGGGAATGCGACGCCGTGGCCGCCGAGGACACACGCCGCACCGGGCAGTTGCTGAAGCACTTCGACATCTCCAAGCCACTGCTCAGTTGCTTCCAGTTCAACGAAGCCCGGCGCAGCGAGGAAATCCTCGGGCGTCTCCAAGCGGGACAGAAGATCGCGCTGGTGACCGACGCGGGCAGTCCGGGCATCAGCGACCCCGGCGAGCGGGTCGTGCGGGCGGCGATTGCGGCGGGGTTGCGCGTTGAATCGGTGCCCGGACCGAGTGCCCTGGTGGCGGCTTTGACGGCCAGCGGGCTGCCCACCGACGAATTTCATTTCCGCGGCTTCCTGCCCCACAAGTCAGGCCAGCGTCGTCGCGAATTGGAGCGCCTCCGCGGCGTTGGCGGCACGCTGGTTCTTTACGAATCGCCCTACCGCGTCGGGAAGCTGCTGACCGAGCTGAACGAGATCTTCGCTGGGCGCCAGGTCGTGTTGGCCCGCGAGCTGACCAAGAAGTTTGAGGAGTACTTGCGTGGCACGCCGGCCGAGTTGCTGGCGCTGCTCCAGCATCGCTCGCTCAAAGGGGAATTTGTCGTCCTGGTGGGTGGGGAGGCCAGACCACAGCGATCGGGTCGGGCGTGACTGAGACCATAAGACCGCTGCCTGCAAGAGCTAACAGCGGTTCCAGTGTAACTCGCCGTGGCGGCTGAACCTTACGCCCTGTTTGTCCTTGTTCCAGATCAACGCAGCCAACCGCCCACTGACTGAAGCGACTCCATATGCCTGGCACGCGTGACCCAGACGGCGAGCGCCAGTTGTCCCGGCGGGTCATGTGTCGGTTTCTTCAACACGACCTGCCCCTGGGCAGTATGGCGGTCGGTCCACAGCGGGCTCTTCACCAAAGCCGTCACAACGAAGTCATGTTTGAGGCGGCGCCCGCGATTCTCACCCGCTTTCACATCGGAGGTCAGGCCACTGGCCAACAAGGCCGCATGAGCTTCATAGACTTGCCGGGTTGGAACCTGCGGGATGAATGTGACCCGCCAACGGTTCAGGTCCAACGAAATGACCCTAAGCACGCCTGCCCGGGGACGCGGGGATTTGAGGCGCTCTTTCAGTCCCGACCAGACGCGCCATTCCTCGCCGTTCAACACAAAGCCGGGAGTGTAGATCGAGGCGTTGCCCCATGACCCGGCGTAAGCGCGCTGACGGTCGGAGAACTGCCTTGAGGACCAACGATCGCGCCAACCCAGGCGGTCCCAGTAATCCACGTGGAACGCCACCGGCAGGAAGTCTTTCCAGAGCCTAGGCGAGGATTTCAGGCTGGACAGCCAAGTCTCGGCCGGCGGACAACTGCTGCAACCCTCCGAGGTGAACAGCTCCAGCAGATCAGTTTGTGTCGCGGCGCTTTGGAATACAGTCGGCTGGCTCTGGGCGTCCGCACCCACGGCGACGAGGGTGATCAGGCCCGAAATGGCGGTCCGCAGGATTCGCATGAGTCGGTGTGGTGTTTGATCAACCGCTTCTTCCAGGGTGTAGTTGCGGGGGCCTCAATCCGGCCTGGCGCGCGGGGTCAGCATGGGGCGGAAGGCGTTCCGATAAGCCCAAGCCAGGTAGAGTTCTAGGATCAGTACCACGAGGGCGATGACCAGCCCCGAGGACTCGAGGAAGACGTGAAACGCCACGATGTTGACGACCACCGGAGCAATGAGAGCCAGGGCCAGCGGCACAAATCGGTTCAACAGGAGCAGAACTCCGACCAGCACCTGTGTCCCCGTGATTATGGGGAACATATAGCCGCTTTTCAGCAGCCCGCCCATGAACGTCATCGCCGCTTCGGACATGGCCTTCTTTGGCTCCGGTATGAAGTGCAGAAAGCCGTTCAGACCGAAAACGAAGAAGGTGAGCCCCATCAAGATTCGGGCGATGCCAGGCAGACGACATGCGAATGATTTCTGTCTTGGCCTCTCAAGCGGGGCGGCAGTGGTTGGGACGTCGGTTTCCATAATCTACTTCAGTTGGAATGATTGACAGGACTAGCCGCCGGCGATTGCCCCGATAATCAGGAACGGTTCGGCGCCGGCCGCGACCGGCTCGGGCAAAGGGGCGTCCGCCGGTTCGTGAGACAGGTCTTCCTTGCAGGCGAAGAACCTCACGAAGGGCCGGCGCCGCAACGTGACTTGGTCGCGGATCGACCCCCGCAGCACTGGGAAGCGCGCTTCGATGGCATCGAGAACCGCACGCAGCGTGGCTGGGCCCTCGACCTGGAGCTGCACCTCGCCTTTCACGCGCGCCAGCGTCCGCAAATGAACCGGCAGCAGCACTCGGATCATGGCAGGGTCTGGGCTTCGACGGACAGCACAGCGGGTAAATCCCGGACGATGGGAGTCCACGAATCGCCGCTGTCGCTGGAGGCATACACTTGGCCGCCGGTGGTGCCGAAATACACCCCGCACGGCTCGAGTGAATCCACAGCCATGGCGTCGCGCAGTACGTTCACGTAGCAATCCTTTTGCGGCAGGCCCTTGGTGAGCGCCTGCCACTCATTGCCGCCCGTTCGGCTGCGATGCACCCTCAGTTTGCCATCGGGTGGAAAGTGCTCGGTGTCACTCTTGATGGGGACAACATAGATGGTCTCCGGCTCGTGCGCATGGACCTCGATTGGGAATCCGAAGTCGGACGGCAGGTTGCCACTGATCTCGCTCCAAGACTCACCTGCGTTGTCGCTGCGCATGACATCCCAATGCTTTTGCATGAAGAGCCCGCTGGGTCGCGACGGGTGCATCGCGATTCGGTGAACGCAATGGCCGACTTCCGCCTCCGGGTCCGGCAGCTCGTACTGGGACCTCAACCCGCGGTTTGTCGGCCGCCAGGTTTTGCCGGCATCATCGGTTTGGAACACCCCCGCGGCCGAGATCGCAATGACGATGCGCTCGGGGCGTTTCGGGTCCAGCAGGATTGTATGCAGACCCATTCCGCCAGCGCCGGGCTGCCAGAGGTGGCCTTTGGCGTTGCGCAGCGCAGGCAGCTCCGCCCAGGTTTGGCCGCCGTCCGTGGTGCGGAACAAAGCGGCGTCTTCCGCCCCGGCATAGACCGTGTCCGGGTCGTTGGGCGAGGGCTCGAGGTGCCAGATGCGTTTGAACTCCCAGGGACGCTGCGTGCCATCGTACCACTGGTGAGTTCCCGGTACGCCGTCGTAAACGAACTTGTCGCCCACCGGGTCCCAGGTCCGGCCACCGTCGTTCGACCGCTGAATCTTCTGTCCGAACCAGCCGCTGGTCTGCGAGGCATATAACCGGTTGGGGTCGGCGGGCGACCCCTTGAGATGGTAAATCTCCCAGCCCGCAAAGTGCGGACCGCTAATCTCCCACTTCTTGCGCTTGCCGTCCGAGGTCAGGACGAACGCGCCCTTTCGCGTGCCGACCAATATGCGTGCTTTGCTCATATCATTGCTCTGCTCCCGGTTCCTGCCGGCTTCATCATCTCTCCTTCCTTTCTCTTCCAGGTCCGCTCGAATCTCAAATGAGACAACGAACGCCTGCGCTGCTTCAGGATATTGTCCTCTGATCCGTTCTGGCTCTCTTAGGCGCGGTGGTTGATACCGTGCGCCCGGGGCACTTGAACCAAGGCTTCTGCATCTGCCTGCGCAGGGTGTTGGGGTTGAGGTTGAAAACCTTCCCCAACCCGCGCGCTGCAGCCGAACCGGCCACGGGCGCACGCGAGAACACTGCATGGCGCTCAGCCACTCTCGCAAGCACACCAGACTTCATATACCAGTCGCGGGCTTATTCACTGGATTCTATAGCACATCTGCGCGGCCCGTTCAAATGAGCCGGACGGTTGCCAGTGACTATCAGAGGCGAGGCATCATTCACCTCAGGTGTGGCGCGTGGGCAGAATTGCGGCCCTTGCTTAGGCTCCGCTTGGCTTACGATTCTGTCAACCAGGGTCAGAGACCACGGTCTTACCCTCCCCGGTTCGACTCATATCTGCGGCCAGGACCAGGATGTGACCCCACTCGGACGTCCAGAAGCCAACCAAACCAACCAAGCGCAGGAGCCCGGTTATCAGGACTGAAGGCCCTGTCCGAACCGGAACCCGATAGACGGCACGCTTTCATTGTAGCGACGCACCCAGGAAAAACTGCGGATCAGCGGCAGCCGCGACAAGCGCAGCCCCAGCAAATCGGCAATCACCAGGAATCCGAGCCTGCCGAGCATGATCATTACCATGAACGTCAGCGTCGCTCCCGGTTTATGCCGGAAAGCCGTCAGGCTGTCGGGGGACAATGCAAAACCCGCATTGCAGAAAGCGGCAACCGAGTGAAACAGGCTCCAACCGACCCGCTCCAACCGGTCCTGCTCCGCGGGCAGAGAGCTATACAGGCAATTTAAAGGCTTTCCACTGCTCTTCGGCCTTGGTATCTCCGCGCCGGTCTTTGAATCGCATCATTTATGAGAACACTCTTGCTCGGAATTGACAGCGGCACGCAATCCACCAAGGTCCTCGTCGTAGATGCCCGCGACGGGAAAGTCCTCGCCTCGGCGGCGCAGGAATATGGCCTGATTCCCGACCTGCCGCCTGGGGCCAAGGAGCAGCATCCTCACACCTGGCGCGACGCCACTGCCGCCGCCATCCGCCGCGCTCTCCGCCAAGCCAAAGCGACCGCTGCCGAGGTCAAAGCCATCGGCGTCAGCGGCCAGCAGCACGGCTTCGTACCGCTCGATCGAGAAGGCGAGGTCATCCGCCCGGCCAAGCTCTGGTGCGATACCTCCACGGCCGCCGAGTGCGACGAGATCACCGAGAAGCTCGGCGGGCTCAAGAAGACGCTTCGCGCGCTCGGCAACGCCGTCCTGCCCGGGTTCACCGCGTCCAAGATTCTCTGGCTGAAGAAGCACGAACCGAAGAACTACCAGCGTCTGGCCACGGTGCTGTTGCCGCACGATTACCTCAATTACTGGCTCACGGGCCAAAAGACCATGGAATACGGCGACGCCAGCGGCACCGCCCTCCTCGACGTACGCAAGCGGAAATGGTCCCGCGCCGTCCTGGAGGCGATTGATCCCGACCTCGCCGACAAGTTGCCCCCGCTGAGGAGCAGCGACCGCCCCGCCGGCACGCTGCAACCTTCCACGGCCAAACTGCTCGACCTGACCCCCGGCGTGCTCGTCAGCGCCGGCGGCGGCGACAACATGATGGGCGCCATCGGCACCGGTAATACCCGTGCGGGGGTAATCACCGCCAGCTTCGGCACCAGCGGGACCATCTACGCCTGTGCGGAAAAGCCGGTCGTTGATCCACAAGGCGAAATCGCCGCCTTCTGCGACTCCACCAACCGCTGGCTGCCTCTCCTCTGCACGATGAATGTAACCGTGGCCACCGAGATGGTGCGCGAGGATTTCGGGTGGTCGCACGAGAAGTTCGGGGCCGAGGCGGCGCGGGTTCCGGCGGGCTCGGACGGTTTGTTGCTGCTGCCTTACTTCGAGGGCGAGCGCACGCCCAACGTGCCGGATGGCACGGGTGTGTGGTTCGGCGTGAACCAAAGAACCTTCAAGGCGGGTCATTTCGCCCGCGCGGCGATGGAGGGCGTGACGCTGGGCATGAACTACGGCTTGCGCCGGCTGGCGGAGCTGGGCGTGAAACCGGCTCAAATCCGCGCGACGGGCGGCGGGGCGAAGTCCAAAGCGTGGCGGCAAATCATGGCCGATGTCTTTGACGCGGAAGTAGTCACGCTGAAGGTCAGCGAGGGGGCAGCCTACGGTGCCGCCCTGCAGGCGCTCTGGTGCTGGCGCCTGCAGCAGGGCGAGAAGGTCTCCATCAGCGACCTTACCGACCGGTTTATAGAGTTGAACACCGGCGAGACCGCGCAGCCCAACACAAAGCGTGCGGCCGTTTACCGCGAGCTGCAGGCCATCCAGGACGCCCTGTCGCAGTCACTGCGCGAAGTGTTCAGGCAGCACCGGCGGTTCCTGCTGCGTTAGGGCGACTGCTCAGGGCCTCCGAAAAGTATTGTCCGCCGCAACAAGTCCAGCGCCTGCTGGGCGGTGACTTGCTTGAAGGTCTCGCGGTCGCAGGGATTGGAGTTGCGCTCACAAACCGTGCCTGCCGGGCCGGCCAATCCGACGAAGACGGTGCCCACAGGCTTCTCCGGGGACCCGCCGCTTGGGCCGGCGATCCCGGTAACCGACAGGGCGTAATCTGCCTGGGTCTCCCGGCGTGCGCCTTCCGCCATCTCACGCGCTACCGGTTCACTGACCGCACCATGCCGGGCCAGCGTGTCGGCCCGGACGCCGAGGAATTTCTGCTTGGCGGCGTTGCTGTAGGTAACCAGGCCTGCCAGCAGCACGGCCGAGGCGCCGGGCACATTGGTTACGCGATGAGCGATGCAGCCGCCAGTGCAGGATTCGGCGAGCGCGAGCGTCGCCTTGCGCTCGGTCAGCAGGCGGACCAGGACCGCTTCCAGATCCTCGTCGCCCGTGCCATAGACCCACCGCTGGAGCAGCCTCTGGACGATGCCTTCCGCCTCGCGAACCAGGTTCTCCGCGTCCGCACCGCAAGCCGCGAGGCGGACGTCCACCTGTCCCGGCCGCGCGCAATAACCCAGTTCCAGGCCGGACCCAACCAGCCGCGCCAACCGGGGCGCGATACGCTCCTGGACCATGGACTCGCCTATGCCGGTGGTGCGCAAGGTGGAACAGGCCAATGGACTGGCTGGCGGCAGCACACGCTGAAGCAGGGGCACGACCGAATCGCCGAACATCGGCCGCAATTCCCGCGGCGGGCCAGGCAGCATAACGAGCCAACTGGCCGCGGCCCCGGCACGAAACGGGTTAGGCCGAACCTCGATGGCCAGCCCTGGCGCGGTGCCGTGTGGATTGTGCAGGACCAACGCGCCTTCGGGAACGAGGGCCTGGATACTGTTCCGCTCCGGCATCGGCCGGTTGCGGCACGTGAAGAAATGCTGGATGTGGCCGAGCACCGCGGCGTCCTCGCGCAAAGGGCAGCCCAACAACTGCGCAATCAGGTCGCGGGTGAGGTCGTCCGAGGTCGGCCCAAGGCCGCCAGTGGTGAGGATGAGATCGGCGCGTGCCAGAGCTTCACGCACGGCCTGCTGGATGTCGCTGCCGGTGTCTGGAACGGTGACCTGGCGGGCGACGACGTAGCCCCGGTCGGCCAGTTGGCGGCAGAGCCACTGCTGGTTCGTATTCAGCACGCGGCCGAGCATCAATTCGGTGCCAGTATTGATGAGTTCGACGACCATAGGCGCTTAGTGTCGGGGCATAGATTGCGGGTGGCAAGCACTTCGGCGGCTGGGGTTGGCGATAACGAACTGCCTGAATCCGAAGTCCGAAGTCCGAAGTCCGAAGGAAATCTGAACTCCCAATTACCGATGGCCTGCGCTGCGTGCCACCAGACGGGCCGCCCGATTAGGCCGTTTTCGGCCGTCGGGGTTCGGCCTTCCTTCGGACTTCGGACTTTGGATTTGGGACTTCGAGCTTCGAGGCGACATCACCGGATTGCCCAATCAGGCGGACTTTGGCTTTTGACTCGCCGCTAGCGCCTGGCGTAGCATAGCCCCATGCCAGATGAGGCCAACATTTGCGCCCGGCAGCGGTTCCTCGATTTCCTCGCACAGAAGAACCTGCGCCTGACGGGGCAGCGCCGGGCCATCATCGAGAGTGTCTTCAGCACAGAGGAGCACTTTACGGCCGAGCAATTGCTGGTGTGGTCCCGCCGCCGGGACAAATCGGTCTCTCGCGCCACGGTCTATCGGACCCTGCCGCTCCTAACGGAGAGCGGACTGGTCCGGGAGATGGACTTCGGCGGGAGCCACAAGTTCTACGACCCGAATTACGCCGAGCGCCCCCGTCACAGCCACATCATCTGTCTGGACTGTGGCAAGATCGTTGAATTCGAGAGCAAAGAACTCGAGCAACTGGAGGACGAGATCAGCCACCGGCTCGGCTTTATCGCGAGGTCGCATCGGTTGCAGATCACGGCCAATTGCGAGGAATTCCGGCGGCGGGGCGTCTGCGGGAAGAAGGGCCGGTAACCGCAGGCGGCCTGCTTATTTCTTCGCTTTCGGTGCTTGGGGACGTGGAGGCTTGGGCTTCCGCAGAGTCGCCTCAAACGTCCCGGCCACGACGCTCTTGGCTTCGTCGGGCAGGCAAAGGTAGATCTGGCCCGGCAAGTGCCCATGGGCGACTTGGCCAAAGGCCAGCTTCAGCGCGTAGCCCGAGGCGATATCCTGTTTGCCGGGCTGCCGCTGCTCGTCCTTCCACCGTAGAACCACCCGAGGCACGGGCGGCACTTGGTCCGCGGTCACTTCCACGCGCTTGCTGGCGAAGTCTTCGCCGCGGCGGCCGCGCAGGAGTATGGTGATTCCCAACTCCGGCGGCCATCCCTTGCCCTGCCGCAGCGAGAAGGTGCCGCCCTCGAGGGTCGCTTGCTCCGGCTCGAATCTGAGGCCGTGGACTCTGCCTGCGGCCTTCGTTTCCGGGAAAGCCGCGTTCCGGAGGTCCAGGGACCAGGAGACGTTGGGCGGGAGCTTGGCCAAGGCCGTTTCCGGGCGGATTAGTCTGAAGACCCTGTCGCGGAACACGTAAAGCGCGGCTCCGGCGGCGCACGCGCAAACGAGCAGCAGAGCGATCACGGAAACGGTTCGGCGGACCGCGGAGGGTCGCGCGACTTGCGCCGGCTGCGCCGCGCCGGCTGAGGTGGGCCGCGGCTTGGCAACCTGGGAGGCAGAGAGAATGAACTTCGTTTCCGCGGACGCGGGCGCTTGGGGCACGACGATCTTCTGGAAGCAGGTGGGACACTCGATTTGCCCGCCGCTCGAACTGGGGTCAGCCGTGATGTGCTGGCCGCAGACTGGACAGGCAAATTTGAAGTCGCTCATCGGTTGATTGGTTACCATTTCACACGGGGCGGCGATCCACAACCCTTTTTTCACAGTGACTTTTCCCCGCTACCGGCGCACATTCGGTCGGATTGAATCGCATGAAGAAGACCACTCCTGTTTCTCGCAGCGGACGGTTCAAGGGCGGCCCGGCGGCGGCGGTGGCGCAGTTCACCGAATCCATCTCGTTCGACCGGCGGCTCTGGCGGCACGACATCGCGGGCTCGATCGCGCATGCCACGATGCTCCGGGAGGCCGGATTGCTGACACGCCGCGAGCTGCGCGCGATCATCGGCGGACTGCAAACGATCGGCAAAGAGATTCGCGCGGGGAAGTTCCGCTGGCAACCCGACCTGGAGGACGTGCACATGAACCTCGAGTCCGCGCTGACACAACGAGTGCCGGCAGGGGCCAAGCTCCACACCGGCCGATCACGGAACGACCAGGTGGCGCTCGACATGCGGCTCTGGCTGCGGGAGGAAACCGCCGGTTTGGTGCGGGAGTTGCGCGGACTCCAGCGTGCCCTGGTGGAACTGGGCCGGCGCAACGAGGACGTCCTCATTCCCGGCTACACGCATCTGCAGCGGGCGCAGCCCGTCTATCTGGCGCATCATCTGTTGGCCTATGTCGAGATGCTGGCGCGCGATCGGCAGCGGCTCCAGGACTCGATGCCACGGCTCAACGTCTGCCCTTTGGGCAGCGGCGCGCTCGCCGGCTCGACCTTGCCACTCAATCGCGAGCTGGTGGCGGATTTGCTCGGATTCGCAGACGCGCGCGGGCGCCCGCGCGTATCGCAGAATTCGATGGACGCGGTGAGCGACCGCGATTTCGCCGTGGAATACTGCGCAGTCGCCGCGCTCCTGGCCGTGCACCTGTCCCGGCTGGCGGAGGACCTCGTCCTCTGGTCCAGCGCGGAGTTCAACTTCATCCGGATCGCCGATGCCTACACCACCGGTTCATCGCTGATGCCGCAGAAGAAGAACCCGGACGTGGCGGAGCTGCTGCGCGGCAAGAGCGGCCGCGTGATCGGCAACCTGATGGCCCTGCTGACGCTGCTCAAGGGGTTGCCCATGACCTACAATCGTGACTTGCAGGAAGACAAGGAGCGGCTGTTCGACACCAGCGACACCGTGCGCGCGTCCGTGCGCGTTTGCGAGGCCATGCTGCGCAATACCGCAGTCAACCGGAAGGCATGCCAGGCCGCGGCCGGCGACTCCGCGCTGCTGGCGACCGACCTGGCGGATTACCTGGTCCGAAAGGCCCTCCCATTCCGCGCGGCACATCACGCGGTCGGCGCGCTTGTGGCGCTGGCCGAAGAGCGGGGCAAAGCGTTAAACCAGCTTACGCTCGCCGAACTCCAATCCGTGGAGAAGCGCTTTGCGCCTGACGCGCTAAAGGTCTTCGACCTGCGGCGCGCTCTGGCCCGGCGCGAGCTGACGGGTGCTCCCGGTACCCGGGAAGTCCGCAGGCAACTGGCCCGGTGGCGCAGGCTCCTGGCCTGAAGAGCCGGGCGAGGGCGCTTCATCCGGCCGGTAATCATGGCACACGCGCAGAAAGAGCTGCTCACGGATCTGTTGAAGGATGTCTCGCGTTCGTTCTACCTGACGCTGCGCCTGTTGCCGGGGCCGGTCCGGCCGCAGATCGGACTGGCCTACCTGTTGGCCAGGACGACGGACACTATCGCGGATACCGGGCTGGTACCGCTGGAGCAGCGGCTGCAGAGTCTGCAAGACCTGCGCGCCCGAATCCTGGGAACGAGCCAGGCGCCGCTGGAGTTCGGCACGTTTGCCCGGCACCAGGCATCTCCGGCCGAGCGCGTCCTGCTGGAACGGTGCGAGGAGAGCCTCGCGTTGCTCCAAGCCCTGGAACCGGCCGACCGGCGGCTCGTGGTGGACGTGCTCCAGACCATCACCGGCGGACAGGAAATGGACCTGCGGCGCTTTGGCGGCGCTTCGGCCCAGTCGGTAGCGGCCTTGCGCACGGACGATGAGCTGGATGATTACACCTACCGGGTCGCTGGCTGCGTCGGGGAGTTTTGGACGAAGATCTGCCGCGCCCACCTCTTTGCCAAGACGGCTTTGGACGACACCTTGCTGCTGGCCAATGGCGTGCGGTTCGGCAAGGGGCTGCAGCTCGTCAACATCCTGCGCGACGTGCCGGCAGACTTGCGCCGCGGCTGCTGCTATCTGCCAGCGGAACGATTGGCTCCGCTGGGCCTGAAGCCCGCCGACCTGTTGGACCCGCTCAACGAACCGCGCCTGCGCCCACTCTACGACGGCTACCTCGACCGCGCCGAAGGACACCTGCAGGCTGGCTGGGCCTACACCACTGCCCTGCCACGCCGCGGCGTCCGCCTGCGGCTCGCCTGCTCGCTGCCCATACTGATCGGCGGCGAAACCATCAAGCTGCTGCGCGCAGGCAAAGTGCTCGATCCCGAGCGCCGCATCAAAGTCAGCCGCCGGCGGGTCCGGCAGCTTGCGTTGCGCTCAGTGGTCATTTATCCGTGGGCGGGCGCATGGGAGAGGCAGGTTTCAGCGGCACCGGATTGACCAGGAAACCTGTTGCGCCGCCGGGCGATTTGCCGTAATAGAACGGCCATGCAGATTTCAAGATTGCTCCTGCCGGTCTGCGTGGCGGCGTTTACAACAACCGCACTATCCCTGTGTGCGGATGACAGCGCAACACAATCGGCGCCGCCGGCTGCCAAATCGCAGAAGACCCCCGCCGGCCAGACCACAATAAAGAAGCAGGCCGAGGCCAACGTGCCAGCCCGCAAAGAAACCGTGCCGCAGCCCACGGCCGAGACTGAGGCGAACAAACCGGCGGATGCGCCAGCCCAGGAGCAGGCACAAACTACGGTCGTAACCAAGCAGGGCAAGCCGGAGAAGAGCGCCAAGAAGGCAGAAGCACGAAAGAAGCCTGCAGCTTTCAAACCCATTGAACGGCCTCCCCCGCCCATCTCCGAGGACAAAGCGCAACGCCTGACCGAATTGCTGCTAAAGTATAAGGCTGACGAAATCACGCCGGGTCAATACCAAACGGAGCGCGCCAGGATCCTGGCTGAGCCCTAAAAGCAGGCGGCCGCAAACCTGCGGTAAACCGCGCCCCTCGCGGCAACTCGAATCCAGCATCATTCGGGGGGCCACAGGCAGGGTGAAATAGCTACACCGACTTCCTTTGCAGGTCATGCCCGGCGTGCAGACCCTGCCTGCGTAATACCTCCGTTGCTCCTCCGTGCTACCTCCGAGCTTCCTCCGTTTTCAGGACGGAGGTAGCACGGAGGAGTGACGGAGGAAGAACGGAGGAAGGACTCAGTTCTTGGCGTGCAACTGGCGCGGAGACTCCCAGCCGGGCCCTGCCCAAGGAGCCAGACAGAGGTGGATACGACGAAGTTCGTCGCTGTGGATTACGAAATCGGGTGAGCGAAGCGGGCTTTGTGCGGAGTGGGGCGCCGATCATGGCCGCAGAAGACCCGATTGCGATCAGGAAGGAAGATCCTTGCCGCTGGAGGTAACGGTCAGCTTGCCATGTTTGACGCCCTTGGCGGCTATCAGTTCATCGGCGATCTTCTTGACGGTCCGGGCATGACCGCGCACAGCGAGGACTTCCAGGCAATTGTGGTGGTCCAGGTGAACGTGCAGCGTGGAGAGGATGACCTCGTGGTGGTCGTGCTGGATGTCGGTGAGCGTGGCCTGAACGTGCTGTTTGTGGTGGTCGTAAACTAGGGTGATGGTCCCGGCGATTTCGTGGTCGCCATAGTCTTGGCGATGTTCGACCAGCCCGGCCCGGATGAGGTCGGCTACGGCCAGTGAGCGGTTGTCGTAGCCCTTCTGGCGGGTCATCTGGTCAAGCTGCTTAGCCAGATCACGCGGAACGGACACGGTGAAACGGACGACTCCTTCGGTCTTGCTGTGCTTCATAGAGGGGACGGAAACAAGGGCGCAGGGGGTTCGCGCTGCCGCACTCTGGATTCAGGGGCTCTTGAACTGGACCCCGTCGCGATTGGCGAAGCGGACGATGACACCGTCACCGCCGGTGCCTTTGTACCAGGTAAGTTCGCTCATGGGGGCGTGGCTGCTCTGGCTGCGGGGGCTGTTGGGGCGCGGGCCTAGACTCCAGAGCACCCAACGCACCGGACTGTCGGCAGGCTTGGAGTAGAAGCGGCCGGAATCGCTCTTGAGATTCGGGAAATTGGTAGGCACCCAGAGGGCATAATCGCCGGCCGGTTCACCATTGAGCAGGAGCGGGCCGGGGGCGGCGTATTTGTAGGTGTGCCCCGGGTCGAAGGGGTCTTCCATGTTGGCCTCGCGGCCGCCGGCATCGCTGTGGGGAAGGTAACGTGCCTGGGCGAGTTCGACGGGCAACTGGCACCAGTGCTCGCGCAAATCGTTGTTGCAGTTCTCGCGCACGGGCGGGACGCGGCCGGCGTGGTCGTCGGCGTACATGTGCAAGGCGACGCCGATGCCGTAAAGTTCGGCGTGGACCTTCGCCACTTTGGCCTTCTCCTTGGCGCGCGCTATGGCGGGCAGGAGCAGGCTGGCGAGCACGCCAACGATAGCGAGGACGACCAGCAACTCAATGAGCGTAAACGCGCCTCCCGCGCCCGGCGCCGCGGTCGGGCCCGGGGTGGGTTCAGGAAGACGGCGCCGGCTCATGGGTAACAGTTTGCGCCCTCACGGGATACGCTGCAAGCGGTAGAATCGCCTTTGGGCGTCGGCCGGGTCCAGGATGACTGTCCAGCGGCCGTTGACCAGGACGGGCACATTGGTCGCGGCTTGCCAGGGACCCGCCACGCCGACCGTATTCGTAAACTGCAACTGGTAGTTCGCCAGCGAGCCCGGCCAGGTGATGACGGCTTGCAGGGCGATGTCCAGCACCGCCGGCTCGGGAGGCAGGACTTCCTGAACGAAGACTTCGTAGCCGTTGGTACCCTGAACGCCCGAGCCGCTTTCCTGGTTCAAGATTCCGATCACGTCAAAGGCGTTGGTGGGGGCCGGACCGAGACTGTAACGGGGATGCCGGAGCTGGAACAGTCGGTTCTCGCCGTCGGTGACCGAGCAAAGCCGGTTGCCCCAGAGGTTGGCGGGATTCCAGCCGTTCGTGGTCAGGAGCGTGAGGCCGTTGAGGCGAACGCGCGCGCCTTGCCAATGCTCGCCGCCGGTGGCGCGGGTTTGATCGAAGATGTCCTCGGTGGTGGCGGGGTCGTTGTCGTTGGTGCGCACCAGGGAGGCGAGCGAAAGGACTTCCGGTGCGGGCAGGCCGTAGTTGGATGCGACCAGGGAAATGGTGAAATCGTAATCCGGCTCGTTGTGGTGCATTTCGTTGATGTTGCGCTTGCCGCCGAAGAACAGCGAGCCGTTAGCGGTGATGGAGACCAGGTCGCCCTTGCGGAAGCCGTGGCCAGTAGCGGGGTCGTGGTTGAGCCGGCTTATCTCCGCCAGCCAGGCGTCGTTGCTGTAGCTGAAGGAATCATCCCCGGGGGCGCGCCGAAGGGCGTAGTTTTGACCCATCCAGCAGATGGTGCCGCCGCGGTCGTCGGGCCAGGCAGCCTGGACGACGATTTGCCACTCGCCGCCCATGGTGCCGGCCGAGGCGGGCTGGAAGTTGGGAGTGGAGTCGAGCATCTCGTCCGGATCGGTGACCAGGATGCCGACGACGGCAAGCGGATAACTGGGAGTCCAGGCGCTGGTGCCGTTGGCGTTGACGGCCTGGAGGTTCCAGTGCGTTTCGGCGCGCGCGGGGGCGGCGAGCAGGGACAGGGCAAGCACGGCGAGGGTGAGAGCGCCGAGCTTCGGTTTCATCGTGATTCGCTGCACGTTCATGATACAATGTGTGGTCGCAACGACGAGCGGACTTGACGTGGCCGCCCGATAGTGTTACGAACACTAAGCTATTTCATACTATAATTGAGTATCACGCAACTACAAAATCGTATGACGAGGAAAGATGAACGAGCGGGGATCCGGGTGAGGGCGAGGGCATGGGCGCTGGCGTTGTGC
Source organism: uncultured Verrucomicrobiota bacterium (assembly GCA_964625855.1). Taxonomy (GTDB): domain Bacteria; phylum Verrucomicrobiota; class Verrucomicrobiia; order Limisphaerales; family UBA8199; genus JAPLUA01. The sequence continues at coordinate 97,391 of CAZVFC010000005.1, forward strand.
TTCCTGCTCGCCGCGGCGCCCGCCCGCGCGCACAGCGGGCCGGGGGTGATCGTGGACACGGACATGGCCGCGGACGACGCCCGGGCGCTGGCGCTATTGCTGAATTGCCCTTACCTCAACGTGCTGGCGGTCGTCACGAGCGACGGGGTGAGCCCGCCGGATGTCGGGGCCACCAACGTTTGCCGGATGCTGCGATTTCTCAAACAGGACGGGGTGGCCGTGGGGATTGGCCGGTCGCTGGCCGCGCCGGCACCCGCTTTCCGCACCAACGCCACCGGGTTGGACTGGGCGCACCTGGGCGAGCCCGTGGTTCCGCTCGGCGGCATGTTCAGCGCGACGAATCTCATCCGGTTCGCGCTGCGGAACTCCCCCAGCGGCGTCGTTTACATGTGCCTCGGTCCGTTGACGAACCTGCGGGATGCGCTCGAGGGCGCGCCGGAACTGTCGAAGGCGATCAACACGGTGCTGTGGTTTGGCACGCCCCCGAGCGCCGCCCGGCCGGCGTGGAACGCCGCGCGCGACGAAGCCGCCTTGAGGAAGATCGCCGGCGCCGGCGTGCGTGTGCAGGCAATCCATTGGCCGGACGATGCCGCGGCGCCAGTGCTGGACGACGGGTTGTTGGATGAACTGGCGGCCCTGGAATCGCCCGCGGCTGAGCTCATCGTGTGGCTGCACAGCAGCGGGAGGGGGGCCCAATTAGTGCGGGCGAAGCACCTGCGCCTCTGGGACGACCTGGTGGCGCTGCGTTTTCTGGATGCCTCGCTGGGAACGCTCGTGCCGGTGGCGGGCCATGCCGATTGGTCGGAATTGACCGCGGTGGATGCTGCCGCCGTGCGCCGCGCGTTCGCTGCCAAGCTGCGTCTGTTTCCGGAGCGAGCCACCGTGATTATGGCCGATTTCCCGACTGCCCCACGGCAACTGCTGCCGGACGTGCGCGAGTGGGCCACGCAGATTATCGCGCGCTATGGCCTGGAGGAATGGAAGGCGGCGGTGTTGACCAGCGAGTTGCACCGCCACCTGGGGACCTACTCGATTGTGGGAGCGAAGATGGGCCTGCGCGCGCGGGAGCGGTTCAACGTGGCGCTGGACGAATTGCATGTCGAGAGCCGGGCGGGTTTGAACCCGCCGCTGAGCTGCGTCAACGACGGACTGCAAGTGGCGACCGGAGCGAGCCTGGGCCGCGGAACGATCGCGGTGGCAAGCACCGGGCCGCTTGCGTGCGAGGCGGTGTTCCGTTACGGCGAGAGCCGGCTGCGGTTACGGTTGAAGCCGGAGTTGGCGGCGCAGATCGCCGCGGACATGGCGCAACTGGTAAAGCAGCATGGCGGGACCACACCCGCGTACTTTGAGGCCGTGCGCGGCGTGTCGCTGAAGCACTGGCTGAACTTCGATCGGACGACGATGTTTGACGAGACGATGGAACGCGAATTGGTCACCCCGTGAGCGAAGGGCGAGGGAACGGGAACAAGTAATCGGTAATCGGTAATAAGGCAGCAAGCAATACGGGTGGGAACAACGCCGCGAGGATGGCTCGGATGACGATCACGGCCGGCGCTTGCCAAGCGTGAAAGCGCGACCGGAGCAAGGCGAAAGGGGCATCCGCCGTTCCTACGGCAGCCGTCGCGCCCGATAGAACCGCTCGTTGAAGTTCGTGGCGGAGTCGCTGAAGGAGGCCACGCCGGTAGTATTGCTCAGGATTCCCAAGCTGCTCCAGTCGAGCATCGGCAGGGTGGTGTTGGTGGCGGACAGGATTTCAATTCGAAGGCCCGGCTCGCTTCGGAGCGTGAATTGGAACTGCCCGTTGGTCCCGGCAGGATCCACCAGAACCGGCTCCAGGATCGAGGACAGACGGACGTTATCCAGGTCCCAGTACCCACCCTGAAGGTTGGTGTCAACGGTGGACAGCATCTGGATGCCTATATGCTGCCCGGCCCAGGCGTCGCCGGCTCTTACCATCGGAACATTGGCCTCGAAATCAATCAGGTGTGTGTTATTGCTGAAGACGGAGGTGGTGTTGGTGATGGAAGTCGCGGCCACCGTCACCTTGTTGCTCGCGGCGTCGCGGTAGTACAAGCTGATTTCCAGCGTGGCCCCTTGCATCATCCCGCCACCGCTCCCGATGACGCCGACCGTAAGGCGATAGGACTTGCCCGCTTCGAACGTGGCGTCAAATGCGTGCGTCGGCGCCGGGCTGTTCCAGTCCATCGAGTCGTAGTCCTGGAACAGCCCGACCTCTGGCACGACAAACAGCCAGATGGCCTGGTCCCCATCGCAGTTGTCAATGTGCTCGGCGACGTTGGTCGCCGGGTTCTTAAACAGACCCACGTTGAAGCTCCATAAAAATCCTCCGGATTCGATATACCAATCCGGCTTGGGCGCCTTCTCCCAGGAATCAATATTGACGCTGACGTAAGGGGCTACCGGCGACTCAAACGAGCCGTTGGGGACACTAATCGTCTCCGCGTGCAGCCCGGCGATCCACGCCGCGAGGGCTGCCCAACAGGAAATGAATGCGAAGGGGTATCTGCTCATGCAGCCAGCCGATGGCATTTGGACTTGCTCGGTCGGCGCCCCTGGGGTCGCGCGCCTGGCAAACGGCGAGAGTCACGACGAAGGGCGCGATCGGCCGCGGGCCAGCAGCACCGCGCCAAGCCCGACCAACAACAGGCTCAACGAGCCGGGTTCCGGAACCGCCGTCAGGCGGACCTTATCGAAGTCCCAGTTCCCAAAGGAGGTCAACTCGATGGGGATGGTGGACGCCAATTGGATGCCGATGTGCTGGCCGGCCCAGGCATCACCCGCCTGCACCGTCGGAACGTTCACCACGTAGTCAATGAAGTTGAGGGGCGTGGTGGGGAAGGCTGCGGCACTGTACGAAACCACGGTCGAACCCACCTTCACCCGGTTGTCCGAGCCGTCACGGTAATACAAACTCAGTTCCAAAGTGGATCCCGCCGTCAGGCTGGATTTCCCAAAGATGCCAATCGTCAGGTTGTAAGCCTTGCCAACTTCGAAGGTGGCGTTGAAATCGTGGGTGGGGGACGAGTCGTAGTCCTGAAACAACGCCACCTGGGGAACTGCAAGCAAATACCCCGCCTGGCTCCCGTCATGGTTCAAGTAAGGGTTTATGTCCAGGAAGACGCCAGCCGTGCCAGCCCACGGAATGCCGTAGCCTCCAAAAGCGGGCGTGTAGAAGGCCGGTTCGGGATTCTTCTGCCAGGCGTCAATCGAAGTGTTGACGTACGGATAGCTATCCGGGGCGGTAGGCGATTCGAAGGAAGAATTGGGGACCATGATTAGCTGGGCTTGCAGCGGGAGAACCCCGGTGGCCAGCGTGCAAGCCAGGACCACCATTGTGCGACGGCTCGTGCTGTTCGCTTTGGTTGCGGCCGGCTTGGGTTTGGACTTGATCAAGGGCATAACGTTGACGGTGGTGATTGCATCGGTGGGTTGGCAGTGGAAAACCCGTCCTTCACCAGGAGAGATCTCCTGCGCGACACGGAGAAGTCAGCGCCGGGACGACAGATTTCGACCGTGCGACTGATCGCTCTTCAGGTGAACATGTCCGCATTTTTGCACATCATGCGGATATGAGTGAGTGCTGTCAAGCTCTTCCTGCGATTCAGACAGTGGGAGAGGAGCCCGAGCTCAATCGGCACGCCGCGAGGCCCAATCTCGGGAAAGCCGCGGCAGGTATCCCCGACAAGGAGCCCAGGGGCCTGGAGCAGGGTTCAATATTGGCCGCCCAAAGAAGGGCTCTCCTTGGGAACCTCCGCCGCGGCGGACGAGAAAAGAGCGACCTTCGTTCCCCCAGTGCTGCGCTCTGAACGCCTGCGTCGGTCAGACGGCGGCGGTGGTTACGGAGGAGCGCGCAAGTTTTCCAGAGGTGTCAGAAGGCTCTGCTCTAATTGACGGACCTTGATCAACGCTTTGGCGCGGGCCTCGGCTGGCATTTCCAACAACTGGCGGCTGAAGCTTACCAGTGGCATCCGGGTGCAAGCATTCTGGTGATAGATGACCACGTACTCCGAGTGCAATTGGAAGGTCCGCTGGACGGCCCCGTTGAACCAGGCCTGCCAATCGGCAGCAGCAACGTCCCGGACGAATTTGCGCAAAAATCCTGATCGCAGGGGGTCGCCCGTGCGTAGTGGCTCTTGTCACTGAACCCGCGGCACTCGCATAGGATTTGCTGCGCCTTGGGGCCCAGGTGTTTGGAGGCAATCTCAGGCGGCAAAGCCGAGAGCAATCCGCCACAACGCACGACTCGCTGGAAAGCGTAGGACGAGTTTTCCAGGCGCAGCTTCAAACTGAGATTGGCCGCCAGGACAAGCCACCGCGGTACCTCTTCTTTCTTGCGGTCGGTGGGCATCGCCTCGGCCAGGGCATCCAAGATCTTCTCTTTGACCAGGGGCTTGCCCAGATGCAACAGATGCCACAACGTCACCAGCACGGCCTGCGCGCAGGAAAAGGCCATTAGATACGGCACCCAAACACGGGCAGTCGCATGGTCATGCTGACTTCTCCGCTGCTTCTCAGTTGCGACCCGTAGGCTATGTGTTGCCACGTGAGCAAGCAGGAAAGCGCCATGACCGGCAACCGGATCAGCGTGTCCACCACGACGCGCCCCCGCCGCCCTGGCTGGTGGTAAAAATACTCCACTGCCACGTGCCCCTTGATGGCGGTCGTGTAAGGCAAGGCGCACGCGATCGTCACCCCAGCGACCACGTTCGTCAGGTCATAACCGCCCGGCAGTGGATGGCCCAACTTTCGCATGACGACGTCCACACAAGTAACCGTCATCATCGTGAACAAGCCCAATCCGGACACGCCCGCCGTAAGCCGCACCAACCTGCGAAGAGCGGTTACAAGGAAGTCCCACCGTCCAGTTGCGCAGGGCGCCTGGGTCATTGCCACTGCCTCACTTCCACCTCCGGAAAAGCACGCCCGATCGCCGCCCGCAATCTCTTGGGGTGACTTCGAAGCTCTTGGCTGTGATGAACCTGCGTCCGGCGCTTCTTAATCGCCTCCCTTGCCGTTTCCGTGTCCGTTGTCACTTCCTCCCGTCACTGGGTCCTTGCGCCACGTGGGCCAGCGTCCCCACGCAGAAGACTACCAACACCGTCATCAGCACGGCCGCGCTCCGGTGTTCTCCTGTCGGCTCCACTGACGCCCGCCAGAGCTGCAACGCCTCCCAGGCGAGCACGCAAGCCACTGCCGCCAATGTCACGATTGCCCCAGCGCGCCACGCCACCGTACGCCACACCACACACAACACCCCTCCTGCCACAGCGATTAGCAGAGCGGCTGTTCCCAAAGCCGGCTCCAAGTGTCGAGCCAGGAGGCTCAACCCCACCAAGCACGTACCACAAACCACAAGCTCGATTTTGGCGTCCCGGTTCATGCGCGCGCGCCGCCGAAGCCGCAGTCCTGGACGGCGTGGCCTTACGCCGGCCGCTTCCCGGCCGTTGCTGGCTTGGCGCCCTCTTCCTTCGTCGGGTCGCCTGCCGGCAAGTCGAATACCGTCCCGGACCAGGCAATCCGCACCAGTATTCCCAGGGACAGCACCAGAAGAAGTGTGATCACCACTGCCACCGTGCGTCCTGCCTGCACCCCACCGCTCCCGCCAGACCAGCCCATAAACGTCTGCGTCAACAGCGCGAAAGCCACGGGGATGAGGGTCAGAATGGGCAGCGCCTTCCCGCAACTGCCCGCCAACGCCCGGACCCCCCAAACCAGACAGAGTCCGCCGCCGACCAGACCCGCAACCAGTGTGGGCCGGGCCACCCCCGGGGCAAGGTGATAGACGTAATAACTAAGGCCGGCGAGCAGCAGGCTGTAAACGACAAGAAGGAGACCAAGTGTTCTGTTCATCGCGCGAATGGGAGAATTGGAATTGCTCCTGGCGGCGATTGAGTCGTCGGATGTAAGGCGCGCCCCAACGATTGATGATCCCCTCGCGGAAGGGAGGACTCTCCGCATCGGGCCACGGTATCCGAAGCTCCATTGCACCAAAGCAGTTCAGTACTTCGGATGGCGGCCCGACCACCCGAGTTGGCCTCCGGCAACACGCGCTGCCGAACCCTTACATTTGCCGCCAACGAACTAAGCCGGCTAGCTCTCTAACCTTGGCGAGAAGTTGGCTTGGCGTCAAGCCTGGTGTAGCCTGCGGCGGGGGAGGCGGAAGAGTCGCGCGGTGGAATGCCGTCCATAGTGTTCTTCAAGGTCCACGTTGAGCTGTTCCGCGGCGGCGAGGGTTTCGTTGTATGAATGTTTGCCGTCACGAAGCTCAGCCGTGGCAGCCAGGTTAGCAATCCCCAAGCGACGGCAACGGTTCTGCCCGGGAGCCTTGCGCCAACCAGTCAGCATCTGGCCGCGATGGCGCAAAAACACCTGCTGCAACGGACTTGTCCAATATTCCGTTGGCCAAGTCTATGCCTGAATCCCTATACGGCATTGGGGCTAGAACCGCGCCTGACGAAAGCCAATGCAACACCGCAACTTGCAGGAGCGTCACTTGGAGGGAAGTGTGAACCACCGGATTCGCCGGCAGGGCGGCGATGGACCACCCTGTCGCCACCGGCAATCACAAGCTCCTATCCAGCGCCGCCGGTGTGATCACAGCGTGACCCCGGCAATCTACCGGTGAGTCTCCGAAGTGGATCCGATCAACATGGGAGACACACCGGGGCCCCTCCTCAGTCTCGCCGGGAACACGTCCCCCACGACAGTTGGAAAGGGCCCAGGCAGAAGCAGGAGGGTATTCCTTGCGTGCGGGAGGGACTAATAAGCCGAAAACTGTAACATAAATGTCACCGGAACGCCGTAGCCTTGTGACACTGCCGGTTTAGAGTAAGGGCGTTATGCAAAGCTGGACTTTTGAGCAACCGGCTCGCGGAGCATGGGCCACGACCACGGTCAGGGGCGGGGCGCTCATTGCGCCCTTGCGGCCGCCCGAGCCGCCCCGGCTCCCCACGGACCTGAGCGAGTGGGTTGACCCTGCCCTCATCAGGACCTGGATCGAGCAGGAAATGAGGAAAATGGATTGGGACCATCCCCTATGGATGAAATGTCGGCAGCGGTGCCCGGAGTGCCGACACAGAGCAATGGTTTCCCTGCTCTCGCTCGCCTACGCCACCGGGCTGTTCAGCAGCCAGGAGATCGCCGAAGCTGCCTGGTCGAAGGCGAAGCTCCGCGCGATTTGCAACGGCCAGCCCCCTTCGGCCCGGGAGGTGCGGACCTTCCGGCGGCAAAACCGTTCTGTCATCGAATGCGTTCTGGCCGGCATCTTTAGGCAGGCAGTAATCCGGCAGCTCGCTCTCTACGCTAACCCGCTTGTGTCCGAGATCGAGCCAGTCCTGCGCGACCATGCTGCCGAGCGGATCGAGATCGCGCGGCAAATGGATATAGACGACGATTGAGGCACACCCCTCCCGGGCGTCACCGTTCATCCTCTCAGGGCTCTGAGCCTCCAATTATCCGTAGCGTCCTTCGATGTACTCGGCGGTCTTAGGGTGTTTGGGCGTCAGGAACAAGTCCTCGGTGCGGCAGTGCTCGATGATCTCGCCCAGGAGCATGAAGATGCACTCGTCGCTGGCCCGGCGGGCCTGGGCCATGTTGTGGGTGACGATGAGGATCGTGTAGCGGCCTTTCAGGCCAAACATCAGTTCCTCAATGGCGCGGGTGCCCTCGACATCCAGCGCCGAACAGGGTTCGTCCATCAGGATGACCCGCGGCTTGAGCGGCAGCAGGCGGGCGATACACAGCTTTTGCTGCTGCTCAAGTTGAAGGGAGGTAGCCTTGGCGTCGAGACGGTCCTTTAGGTCACTCCATAGGCCGACCTCCGTCAGCGACGTCTCCACCGCCTGGTCGAGGCTGGCGCGGCTGAGATCCTTGCGTTCGCCATGAATGCGGAGACCGAACACCACATTCTCATAGACTGAAATAGGCAGGGGGTTGGGCCGCTGGAACACCATGCCGACAGCCTTGCGCAGCTCAATCAGGGAGACGTCGGGATCGTAGATATTCTTGCCCAGAATCTTGATTTCGCCGGTGGTCGTGACATAGCCGTAGCGCTCATTGACGCGGTTGAAACACCGCAGCAGGGTGGTTTTGCCGCAGCCGGACGGGCCGATGAGCGAGGTAATCAGCCCCTCCTGGATGTCCACGCTGACGCTGATGAGCGCCTGGAACTTTGCGTACCACAGGTTGAGGTCGCGTGTCGCGATGCAAGACTGAGGGGGATCGCTCATCCGAAGATGCCGTTGACGTATTCGTAAGTCTGCCGGTTGGCGGGGTGATCAGAGAAGATCACCTCGCTGCGGTCCAGTTCCACGATGGCGCCCTTCCAGAGGAACATCGTGCGGTCGGCTAGGCGACGCGCCTGCTGGGTCAGGTTCGTCACCAGGACGATGGTCATGTGTTTGCGCAAGTCTTTCAATACGTCCTCGATGCGCATCGTGGTCACCGGGTCAATGGCGATGGAGAACTCGTCGAGGCAGAGAATCTCGGGTTGGTGGGACAAAGCGCGCGCGATGGTGAGGCGTTGCTGCTGGCCGCCGGAGAGCTTGGTGCCCAGGCTGTCGAGGCGGTCCTTCACTTCGTCCCAGAGGGCAGCCTGGCGCAGGCACTGCTCGACGATGTTGTCCAGTTCGCTCCGGCGCCTCATGCCGGCGCAACGCGGGGCGAAGGCCACGTTGTCGTAGATGCTCAGCGGCAGACCCACGGGCAGCGGCGCGACCATGCCAATCTTGCGGCGGAGGGCAAACACGTCCTTCGCCTCCCGGACGTCTTCGCCGTCCACGCGGATCGTGCCCGACACGCGCGCCTCGGGCGTGAAGTCAATCGTGCGGTTGAGGCAGCGGAGCAGCGAGGTCTTGCCGGATTGCGCTGGGCCGATGACGCCGAAGATCTCGTTGCGCCGGATATCGAACGAAATGCCGTGGATGACTTCTTTGCGGCCGTAAGCCAAGCGGAGGTCCTGAACGGCGATTTGGGCATCGCTGCTCATCACCATTTCTTCCTGGACCGCAGGTAACTGCGCAGGACGATGGCGGTGGCATTTACGAGCAGCACCGCGCCCAGCAGCACCACGGCGGTGGCGAACGGGATGGATTCCTTGACACCCGGCACCTGGGTGGAGAGCGTGTAAAGGTGCATGGAGAGGGCCATGCACTGCTCGCCCAGGCCGTAGGGAAACAGCTCTCCCTTCTGCACCGCTTTGAAGAACACGGCCCCCGTGAACATGATGGGCGCGGTCTCGCCCGCCGCCCGGCTGACTTGAAGGATGATGCCCGTGAGGATGCCGCTGATGGAGTTGGGCAGGACGATGGCCCGGATGGTCTGCCAGCGCGTGGCGCCCACGTTCCAGCAGGCCTCGCGGAAACTGTGCGGCACGCTAGCCAGGGCCTCGCGGGTGCTGGCGATTATCACGGGCAAGGTCATGATGGCCAGAGTCAGCGAAGCCGAGATAATCGAGTAGCCAAACCGGGCGGCATAGACGAATGCCCCCAGGCCAAACAGAGCGTGGACGATGCTCGGGACTCCGGCCAGGTTGATCACCGCCAGGTTGATGATCCGGTTGAACCAGTTGTCCCGAGCGTATTCGTTGAGGTAAACCGCCGCCAGCACCCCCACGGGGGCCGACACCGCCAGCGAGAGCACCACCAGGTAAATTGTGCCGACGAGCGCCGACCAGACGCCGCCTTCTTTCATGCCGCGCGCCGGAACGTCAATCAAAAAACTCAGGCTGAGGGAGGGCCAGGCCCGCTCGACCAGGTAGCCGATAATCAGCACCAGGGGAACGATCATCGAAGCCGCCATGCCGAGGAAGACCCACCGGGCGATGCGTTCCTGGCGCAGCTTGCGTCGAACGAGTGGGGTTTCGGTGAACATCATTTTCTCCTGATGCCGCGGACAATGAAATCGGCGGTCAAGTTGACGACGAAGGTCATCAGGAACAACAACACGCCGGTCAGAAACAGCACCCGGTAGTGGTCCGAATTGGCCGGGGCTTCGCCCAGCTCGGCGGCGATGTTCGCCGTCAACGTCCGCACCGAGTCAAAGATGCTGTGGGGGATATGCACCGCATGACCCGTCGCCATGAGCACAGCCATGGTCTCGCCCACCCCGCGCCCGACACCCAGCAATACAGCGGCCAGCAGCCCGTTCCTGGCCGCCGGCAGCAGCACGCGCCAGACAAGCTGCCACCGGGTCGCGCCCAGGGCCAGGCCCGCTTCCCGATACGAATCGGGCACCGCCTTGAGCGCGTCTTCGCCGATCGAGACGATGATCGGCACGCTCATCAACGCCAGGATCAGGCCGCCGTTGAGGACGTTCACGCCGACCGGGGCGCCGGTGTATTTCACAATCAGCCGGCTCATGACGGTGAGGCCGATGAAGCCCCACACCACGCTCGGGATGGCCGCCAGCAGTTCGATAACCACTTTCAGCGTTTCCTTGACCCGCCCGCCGCAAAACTCGGAGAGGTAGATCGCCGCCCCGAGGCCAAAGGGCACGGCGATGAGCATGGCCAGGGCGGTCACGCTGAAGGTGCCCGCGATCATCGCCAGCACGCCGTAGCGTTTATTGAGTTCGGAAGTCGGATACCACTGCTCGCTGAACAGGAACTGGCTGAGGCTGAACTCCTTGCTGCCCAGTATCGGGAGCGCCTCTTTGAAGACGAAGAAGAAGATGCCCAGCACAAAGACTATCGCACTGAGGCCGCAAAGATAGATGACGCCCTCCAGGGCTCGCTCGGCCAGAACGTCCAACGCCGGCCGTGTTGCCTTGCGGACTGCGAGGCTGTCCTTAACCGGCGGGGATGTTGGCGGTGTGTTCATTGTGGCGAGAGGGAGCTTGTCCCCCGTGCTGACGGTTCGGGGCAGTCCGGAAAGTGCGCGCTTTCACGGCTTGCCTTCCGGCGCTTACAGCTTGGCGCGCGCCTCAGCAGCGATCGGTACGTAGCCGCTGGCTTCGACTACCTTCTGGCCAGCGTCCGACAGCATCCAATCAATGTATTTCTTCACCGCCCCTTGGGGCTCGCCCAAGGTATAAACCTGCAGCGAACGGGCGATGGGGTAGGTCTTGGCCAGGGTGTTGGCCACGCTCGGCTCAAACGCCGCGTCGCCGGCGGTCTTCTTCACCTTCAGCATCTTAACCGCCGGCGTGGCGTAGCCCATGCCGCTGTAACCGATGGCCGTGGGGGTCGAGGCAACCAGCTCGACCACCTCCTTCGAGCCGTTCATGTCTCGCGAGCCGAGCTTGAAATCCTTCTTGTTTAAGACGTGCTCGCGCAGGAACTCATAAGTGCCGGAGCTGGACTGGCGGCTGACGCGGACGATGTCCTGCTTCGACGTCCCGGGGATCTGCACCCCCAGGTCGGCCCACTTCGTGATGGTGCCGCCCTCCGCGTAGATCTGCGCAATCTGGTCGAGCGTGATTTCATTTAGGGGATTGTCCTTGTGGACATAGATCGCCAGCGCGTCGTAGCCCACGATGAATTCCTTGGGTTCCTTGCCCGTGTTGCGCCTGGCGGCCTCGATTTCTTCGGGTTTCATGTTTCGGCTGGCATTGGCGATATCAATCGTCCCCTTCTCCAGGGCCGCGATGCCGACACCCGACCCGCCGCCGGAGACCTCGACATCCACTTCCGGCGCCACCTTGTGGTATTCTTCGGCCCAGGCCTGCACCAGGTTGACCATGGTGTCGGAGCCTTTGTTCTGGATCGTCACCTTGCCGGCGCTATCCCCAGCGCCGCCGCTAGAACTCGGTCCGCATCCGGTTTGCAGAAGGCACAACGTCAGCGCCGCGGCGATGCCTTTAAGAGTGAAGATCAATGAGGATGGATGGTTATGGTTCATGGTTTCGTTTCTATTTGGGGTGCTTCCAGGATCGCGTCCGCCAGTTCCTTAATCTGAGCTTCCAGGCCCTGGCACGCTGCTTCGAACGCCGCGAGCACAACTTCGGGCGGACCCTCCACCTCTGCCGGGTCCTTGATTGACCAGGTGAAGAAGATCGTCTTGCCCGGTCGCGCGGGCAAAGCTTTGCGCGCCCGGACGCCCAGCGCGACCACGACCTGGTAGTGCTCCCATTGAGGGACCTGTTCCAGTGCCTTGCTGGCCTGGCCGGAAATATCAATGCCCTTCTCCGCCATGAACGTCACCGCGCGTCCGTCCACTGGCTGAGGTGCCGCCCCGGCGCTGCTGAACAAGAACCGGGGCAAATGCATGGAGTTGCCGAGGCCCTCGGCCATTTGGCTCAGACAGGCGTTGTTCAGGTCGAAGAACAGAATGTGGAACGCATTCCCGCTCTTGTGCTTGGCGAATTCCCCCGTGCACATGTACACGACCTCCTCGCACAGGTTCTTGGCCTGGTCGGACACCCGCTCGAACCGCCGCGCGATGGTCATCAGCGGCGTCAGCGCCGCCGCCGGAAGCTGGTTCCGCCGGCTCAGCTCCATTAGTTCCGCGTTGATGCTCGTGCGCAGCAGGTTCGCCTGTTCCTCCATCACCATCGTCCGGGTCGCCAGATCGGCATCCTGTTCCAGGAAAGCCCGGACTGCCTCTCGCAGCATGCGGATGGACAACTCGCCCAGTTCGATAAACAGTGCGTGCGGCGGCTGAGGCTCCAGCCCGCTGATGGCGAGGACTTGGCGGGCGACGCTCTCGGCGTAGTCGCCAATCCGTTCCAACTCCTTGTTGATCTGGATGGCCGTGAAGACGAACCGCAGGTGGCCTGCCACTGGTTGGTGGCGCACCACAAACTCCAGGCATTGCCGGTTCAGTTCCGTTTCCCGTTCGTCGAGATACTGGTCGCGCAGGATGACGCCGTAGGCGAACTGCCGGTTCCGCCGCACCAGCGCCTGCAGGCTCGCCCGCAAGGCGTGCTCGCACAACACCGCCATTTCTCTGACTTTGGCGCGGATCTGGTCAGTGTCCCGCTGGAGCGACTCTTCAAAATGCGAGGGTGAGTTCACGATTGTGACTCCCAACCGACCAACTGTTGTTCTCGTTTGATCATCAATGTTCCAATCGTGTAGCAATATCCCAGGGCCCCGTTACGAAATGGTGGCGGCTTTGTTACAATCAGGTTACAGTGTCAGCAGGACTTTTGTGAGAGGTCACCCCATCAGCTCCTCCCGCCCGTCTTTCCTACTGAAACGGCTTGAAAGCCGGGCCTGGCGCGTCAAGACTCCGGCCATGAATCGTCTTGTTGGCCCTTGCGCGTGCTTCACCGCCGCGCTCGTTCTGCTTGCCCCCACCGCTTATTGCCAGACCAATGCCGCCCCGGAGCTGCATCAGTGCATCAAGCCCGTCCCGCGCGACGGCCGGGGCTACCAGCGCTACGAGGAGCTCAACCAGCGTGTCAAAGACAGCGCAGGCAAGGCCGACGTCATCTTCGTAGGCGATTCCATCACCGAAGGTTGGGAAGGCAATGGGAAGCAGATCTGGGCCAAGTACTACTCGCCTCGCCATGCGCTGAATCTGGGCATTGGCAGCGACCATACCCAGCACGTCCTCTGGCGGCTGGACCACGGCAACCTCGATGGTCTGAAGCCCAAAGCCGTCGTCGTCCTCATCGGCGTGAACAACATCCCCGACGACAATAACACCCCCCGGCAGGTTCTGGAGGGCGTGACCGACGTCGTCAGGAAACTCCGCGAGAGGCTGCCCGAAACCAAAGTCCTCCTTCTGGGCATTTTCCCCTTCCGCGAGGATTTCTGCGCCCAACGGGGCAAGGCCCTCCAGGTCAACCAGGCCCTCCGCAAGCTGGACGACGGCCAAGGGGTTCGCTTCCTCGACATTGGTTACCTGTTCATCCAGCCCGACGGCAGGATATCCAAGGACATGATGCGCGATTACCTGCATCTTTCACCCGCGGGCTATCGCCTCTGGGCTGAGGCCATCGAACCCGAACTCGCCGCGATGCTCGGCGAGAAACCCGTCACTCCGTAAAGCACGCCGGCCACGAAGCCCTGATCAGGCCAACCATGCGGCTAACTTGACCTGCGCGGTGCTTGCAGCTATACACATTAGGTCAGGACCGTTTGCGCTTGGATCAGGTTGGTTCCGTCAGCCCTTATGGCCTGCGATTGCGTCACACAAATGTTGCACGATCAGGTCTGACAAGCGGGAGCAGGGCTGCAATTGAATGTGGATAAGTGCGTTAAGCCAGTTTAGCTCAGTGGTAGAGCAACGGTTTTGTAAACCGTCGGTCCTCGGTTCGAATCCGAGAACTGGCTCCACCTTGATAATCAAGGGTTAAACCCACTTCTTGCTTTACGATTATAAACAAAGCTGTTGCACGATTGCAACACTTGTGCAACGATGGGCGCATGATTACAACAACACCAAGCCAGCCCAAACCAGCCCGCAAAACCAAGCCCGAATGGCCCAAAGAAGTCCAACCGGGCCGCGCCATTGTCCGCGTTTACCGGCGCCACACCCCCAGCGGCAACTACGCCTACATGGTTGCCAACTACGCCGACGGCCAACGCCGCCGCTTTGACTCGTACGCCAACGAAGCCGCCGCCCTCGCCGCCGCCGATACCCTCGCCAAACGGCTTGACGCCCGCGACTACGTAGCCGCCGCCATGACCCGCGATCAGGCGATCGAATACGCCACTGCCGATCAAGCCTTGAAGCCGTACGGCATCACCGTAAGTGCCGGGGCTGTCGCTTTGGCCGGGTGGTTGAAAGACCTGGGCGACGGCTTGGCGAGCGTTCACGCTGCCGTCAGCTTCTACAAGGCCCGGCACAAGGTAATAACAAAGAAGCCCGTGGCCGATGTCGTCACTGAACTGCTCAAGATCAAAGAGGCTCGCGGCGCGTCCGCGCGTTACCTGCAAGACCTGCGCTATCGGTTGAACCAGTTTGCGGACGCCTTCAAACGGGACCTGTGCAACGTCACCACGGCCCAGGTTCAGGAATGGCTGGACGGCCACAAGCTCAGCCCGCAAGGTTACACCAACTTCCGCCGCGTGCTTCACCTGCTGTTCAAGTTTGCCGTGGCCCGTGGCTACGCTGCGGACAATCCCCTTGGCGAAGTGGAGCGCGTCAAGGTCCGCAACGGCGACATTGAAGTCTTCACGCCCGTTGAGATTGCGCGGTTGCTCGCGGCGGCTTCCCCCGAGTATCTGCCAAGCCTCGCCATCGGGGCCTTTGCGGGGTTGCGCTCTGCTGAAATCGAACGGCTGGAATGGAAAGACATTGACCTTGCGGCCCGGCATATCGTCGTGGGCGCCAGCCGGGCCAAGACCGCGAGCCGGCGTATCGTCCCCCTGCAAGACAACTTGGCCGCATGGCTCGGACCCTATGCCGAACGGCAAGGCAAGGTCTGGCCGGGCGGGCATGACGCCTTCTATGACGCGCAACAGGCCATTGCCCAAGCAACCGCCGTGGAAGCCGACGAAGCCAAAGGCATCAAAACCCAGAAGCCGGTTGAATGGAAAGCCAACGCCCTGCGCCACTCCTACGCCTCCTATCGCTTTGCCCTCACGAATGACGCGGGCCGCGTGGCCGGCGAACTTGGCAACAGCGCAGCCGTGGTGCATCGCCACTACCGCGAGCTGGTCAAGCCCGCCGACGCCGAACGCTGGTTTAACGTGAGGCCCGCCGGCGCCCCCGCCAACGTAGTGCCCCTGCCCGCCGCCGCCAGCGCTTGAAACCCTGACCCCATGACCGTAACCTCTTAACCGCAAATCGCCCCGGCCCGTACAGCCGGGGAAGCCCTGCCGGGCGGGTGCCTTCATCGCCCCCCGGCGGGCAAGCAATGAAGGTGCTTATGAGAACCAAGACCAAGCCCGCAACACCACGAAAGCCGGAACCGACAAAGCAAGGCAAGCCCGAGCCAACCCCTCAGGAGTTGGCCACTCTCGCCGAAAGACTCTACGCAGCACAATTCCAGCCCGAATGGAAGCGCCAGCCTATTACGCAGGAAGAGGCGTTGAAAGGTGCCTTGGCTTGGTGGTTAAACGCTTCTGAACATTTGGAAAAGTGGCGAGCCGACCCGGGGAGTGCTTTTCCTCCTGAACCACCACCACCACCTTCTGCGCCTCAGCCGAAAAGGTACCCCGTCACGATGGACCAATTCCTCCTGCTGATGGTACCGTACCTTAAAGGACGGACGGGCGAGCGCGCTAGCCTCTTCCGCGACTACCTCTGCTTCCGCCTTCGCAATCCGCTAGAACCGCCGCAAGTATGGCCTAATGACAGCAAGGACAGCGCACCTGCCTTGCCGCCCTTTGATTGCTGCAACCCGCGAATACTCCCGGCACTTGAAAAGCCGCTCGGCTACTCCGCCGAGGCGCATGACTCAGCAGGCCCAATCGCTTGGTACTATGTCAAACAGCAGCCAGCGAAGCCGACCAAGGATGACGTGGACAAGTATTTTGCGCTGTGGCGGTCCCCTGGCATCCCAGACCCCCAGTCGTTTGATTACCACCGCCAGGCATTTCTCGACTGGTATCGTAAACACCACCCCGCCCAAGTGAGCAATAAGCGCCGCGGCGCGGGGGCCAAAGGCAGGGCCAGTCAACGGGACAAGACCCGCAAAAGCCATTCCGCCGCCAGCAAGCCCGACAACCGCAAAGGCGCCCCCCTCCCATAGAACGGCTGCGAGAACCCCTGCCCAGCCCAAGCGCGGGGGGGCTTGACACAATTCCCGGCTACCAACAGCGTAATTTGCCACCCCCGCCGTGGTGTTTTGCCCGGCGGCGGTCGTGTTTTGCCGTTCGGCCATCGTGTTTTGCCGGCCAATCGTCGTCGTTTGCACCGTTCCGCGTCTCCATTTCCGCGCATACGCGTTTAGTAGGGTTCGAGGTAGTGAAACATTTATATTCATTGCCCGACGCCGCCACGAGCGAACCCAAGTTGGCCGCAGAGATCACCGACAAGAAGGGCTACGCGCACCATTGGCAGTTTAGCGTCCGCACGGTGGACAATCTTCTGAGCGATGGGCTCCCGCACATCAAGTACGGCGCCCGCCGTGTCCGCATCCTCATCCCCGAAGCTGACGCTTGGATGCGGCAGAAGTTCGGCCAGCAACGCCACGGCCCAGCTCGCGCCACTGCGACCAAGGAGGCCGCATAAACCCCGGCCGTACAAGCGCCGGCCCTGGCAGGGGCGCGGCAGGGAGAGACACCGCAACAATAGCACGCTGCGCGCCACCGTCAACAGCAGTCTCACAGCTTGACGCCACCGAGCGCACCCCGCTTGTCTCCGACACCGTCGCCTTGCATGGCGAGTCCGCATCTTATCTATCAGGCCCTATAAAACGCAGGCGACGCACCAAAGCCGACATGGCCCGGATACGAGCGGCCATCATCCGCGTGGTCGAGGCGCAGCACCCGATGAATGTCCGATCGGTATTCTATCAGCTAAGCAACTTGAAACTGATCCCCAAGACAGAGGCGGAGTGCCGCCAGACCGTGGGCCGCCTCCTGATCAAGCTGCGCCTGGACGGCACGATCCCTTTTAACCACATCGCGGATAATACACGCTGGGTGCGGAAACCCACAACCTACGACTCGTGCGCCGAGGCATTGGAGAACACCGCCAGATTCTATCGGCAGTCGGTCTGGACCGATCAGAAGAGCTATTGCGAGATATGGCTGGAGAAGGAGGGGCTGGCCTCAGTCTTATATCCAGTGACCTCGCTTTATGACGTGCCGCTGATGGCGACAAAGGGCTATTCCAGCATCAGCTTTCTGCATTCTGCCGCTGAGACAATACAGGCCAAAAGAAAACCAGCGTTCGTCTACTATCTGGGCGATTGGGACCCGAGCGGTCTGGACATCACGAAGAACGTAGAGCGCCGGCTGCGCGAGTTTGCGCCACAAGCTGAGATACATTTCGAGCGCATTGCGGTCACGAAACGCCAGATTGAGGAATGGGAGTTGCCCGCCAGACCAACCAAGAAAAGCGATTCTCGGGCACGCGGGTTCCAAGGCAACTCGGTTGAGGTGGACGCGATTTCACCAACTCGGTTGAGGGAATTAGTACAGGGCGCGATTGAACAGCACATAAACGCCGACCAACTCGCCATGATCAAGGCTATCGAAGAGGAGGAGCGCAATACGCTGAAAGCGATTTGGAGGACCGCAGCATGAACACCGCCGCCGATGCCTGGCCGGAACCAACGCCGCAAACCGCCGAGGAGTGGGAGCGGGATTACTACAACTCTGAACCGCAAGACATGAACGCGCCCGTCGCCCCGCAGTCCAATGCCGCCAGCTTCGATGCAGTGACCGCTCGCATTCGCGGCCAAATGTTGCGAATGATCGAGGATACCGAGACGCTGCCGAGCGTGAAGTACACGACGTTCGCCGGGCAGGTTGTCGAGGCACTCCAAGAGATTGGCCGTTTCTACTTCCATGCCGACTTGCGGGACTTCGATTCCGCCATGTTCTTCGACGCGCATCGCAAACGCCTTGAACGGCTGAGCAGCGACGCCTTTGTTGCCTGGCTCTCGCAATGGCTGGTGGTCAATCGCTCAACTGGAGTGTTCAAATATATCACCAGCGCCATCGAAACCGCCGCGCTCTCAGGCAACCACACTACTGGAATTTTGCCCGAAAGCTATTGGGCCGCACGGCCCGGCGCTCTCTACTTGAGCAACGGAGACGGCGCAGCAGCGAAGATCACCGCCAATGGAGTCGAGGCTGTGGACAACGGCACCGATGACGTTCTATTCGCGGCGGGCCGCACCCTCGCACCTTGGAAACTCACCGCCCCGCAAGACCCATTCGAGACGTGCGCTCTTTTCCGCAACGTCCATTCCGGCGCTGCTCACGGCAAAGACCTGCTTCGCTTGTGGGCTTACTCTTTCGCCACGATGCCCCGCAGCAAACCCCCACTTGGCGCGGTGGGCGAGATTGGCAGCGGCAAAACGCGCACCCTCAAAGGCATTGCGGAGCTTTACGGGATTCCCTTCCGAGCGGCTAAGGTTGAAGAACAGCTTGAGCCGAATTTCTGGCCCAACGTGAACGAAGGCGGCATGTTCGTTCTGGATAACGCGGATTCCAAATGCCGCTGGCTGGCCGATGCCGTTGCCGCCGCCGCAACCGACGGCTGTAGCCAGCGGCGAAAACTCTACACCAATTCCGAGACAGTCACCCTCCGGGCGAACGCATGGCTTGCTATCACGTCCGCCAATCCCACCTTCGGAAACGATGCCGGCCTGGCCGACCGTCTGCTTTTGTTGCGCATGGAGCGGCAGGGCGAAGCAACCGGCGATGACGTTTTCACAACCCAAATCCTGGCCAACCGTAACGCTGGGCTGTCACACATCGCCCAGACGCTGCGCGGTGCCCTGGCCGACACAGCACCCACACTGACCGCATTGAACGCCAGACACCCGGACTTCGCCGCCTTCGCCGTGCGCATTGGACGTGCCCTGGGCCGCGAGAGCGAGGGGATCACCGCCCTGCACACCGCCGAGGCCGACAAGTCCGCATTCTGCCTCGAAAACGACACCATTGCCGCCGCGCTGTTGGCCTACTTGCGGTTGGCTGGCACCTTCACCGGAACCGCCGCCGAGCTTGCACCTCGCCTCGTCGAGACAGACGGGGACTTGAGGGACAAGCTTTCCGCCAAGCGGCTTGGCAAGCGGCTGGCCTCGCTCTGGCCGCATCTGGCAAAGGCTCTGGCCGTGGCCCAAAGAGAAACAGACCGCACCGGCCTTTTGCACTTCACATTCCGGGCGCGTGCAGACTTTGCAGACTTTGTTTTGCCATTCTCCTGAAAGTCCTAATGTGCATATACGCGAGAGGGTTTTAGGAAAACACCGTTTGAAAGTCTGCACAGTCTGCAACCCACGCAATGAACCTCACGAGTGACACGCAAAAGCAGCCCGTGGTCCGCCCCGGCCAGCGTCAGCCCTACGTCAAAGGCACGCGTCGGCAGATCGAAGAACGGACCCAAGCCGCCGCGCTCCTGTTGTTCTTCGGTTTTGGCAGGACAACGATTCACCGACTCTTTCGGCAGAAGTTCGACGTCGAGTGGCGGCAAACGGACCGTTACATGGCTCGCGCGCGCACGGGCGCGAGGGTCGTTTCGCCAGGGAATTCTGCGGCTTAAGCGGTCATTTGCGCTAGCTTCGCTGGCGTCCAGCGCAGCGACTCCCCCGCTACCTCAGCGTTCAACTCACGCAGGTTCCCCGCTACAATCACGTTCCCAGCGGCACCTCTACAGTCATGTGGTGCCCGCGTTCCTGGGGCACGCCGCATTCGCAGGGGGGCAATGGCGCATCAGCGTGTTGATGCAAGCTGTCCAATAATTGGACAGCTCTATTATTCCGTAGTCCTACGGAGTTGACAGAGGGCCTTGGCGAGCCGTAAGCTTTGGATGAATGGCGATGGAAAAACCGATCGGCATTGCGCTAATAATTTGCGACCGCGTGATCACCGATGCAAAGACCAACGAGAAAACCCTCGTCGGCACTTTTAATCAAGTTCACGCTCAATCGTTCCCCGCAGTGCATCCTCGCCTTTCCATCTTTGTTGGCGTTACAAGTGGCCGCGGAAACGTTAAGGGCGAAATCCGTTGCTTTAACGAGGCGACGCCGTCAGAACCCGTTTTTGGAGCGGCTGGGCCGATCCTGTTCAGGGATCCTTGCCACGTCGTTGAAATCACATTTGAATTGAGGAACGTTGGTTTCCGCCAGCCTGGAATGTACAATGTCCAATTCCTGTGCGATGGTGAATTGGTGTTTTCCAGGCGGTTTAGTGTCCGTGAATTGAAACAACCGGCATAATTTTATGAATACAACAACACAATCTGACCCCGAGCAGAGGCTTATCGCTACAGAAACGGAGCCGCAGGAGGCGATTGCTAAGGGAGAAGGAAATGAGCTGTTTGAGACTTATTTTGAATATGAGTTCATTTGTCCTGTACAGATCTCCTGCCCTGTAATTCCTGAGGAAATGTCTGACCGTGAGTTGATTCTCGCAGCCGAAAAGGCCGGCACTTTCGGTTTCTGGGATGCGGCGAGCGAGGATGTTTACAACACACTACTTAATGAATAAGTGGGATGTCGTTCTTCTGCGTTATCCTTTCAGTGATCTGACCACGACCAAAGTTCGGCCTGCGCTGGTCATTTCTCCTGATTCTTACAATACGGGAGAAGACGCCGCGTTCATTGCGATCACGAGCAATGTCGCGCGGGCAGGAACGTACGATGTTCCAATTTCATCCAGTCACCCACAATTCCCAGAAACCGGACTTAATTACGATTCCGTTGTCAGGGTGGGCAAGCTTTTCACCTTGAAGCAGACTCTCGTAGCCAAGAAGCTTGGCACTCTGGGCACCGACCTCCAGGCCGACGTTAACGCTCAATTGCGAGCTTTTCTTGAGTTGGAAGCACTCCCCGTTCAAGCGACCAGTAATTCTCCGACCGTCCAGACCTGATCTGTAATTCCAGCCGCCATTGCTGGCGTTTGGCCGGGTGTGCTGTGCTTTCGGCAGAAGTTGAAATGCGACCCGAACCGGGCAACTGGCCCCTCCCGCTCATCGAACGCCTACGCCTGGCACTCAAAGTCCTGCTGCGGGCATAGGGGCTGCGCTGTGGCGGGACAGAAATCGTGGGAGCCGTCCGACAAACCGCTCGGCAGAAACGCAACATTCAGTCCTTGATCCAAAGACCCCTGTAACAACCTTGTGAGATCATCTCCGTCTCGATCGTTCCCACATATCACGAATCTGATAGCCCTGCTCCACAATCTCCTGATCTATTTGGCCCGCCGACCAAATCGACCACGAAGCCTTAGCGTTGGCCTGCGCCTCGGCAGCGCGAGCGTTTGCCTCGGCGGCCTTGGCCTGCGCCAGATCAGCTTCGGCTCGCCTCTTCACGGCTTCCAGTATTTCAAACTCCTGCCTTGCTCTATAGTCGCTTTCCAACTTGGCTCTCGCTGCGGCCAAGTCGCGCCAGTGCTGCTCCCACAGCCTCTTTCCCAATTCCGCTTCCATCTCGGCTCGCTCGGCTCTGTACGCAGCCGCCCGCTGTGCATCGTAACCATATCTTTGCCGCAAATCGTTGGACAGATTCTCGAACTTGAGCCTAGCCACACCGATGCCTCCGCCTTGCGGTGAATGTTCCACTAATAGTCCGTCCGGCTCGGCCTTCAATACACGGACTGACTTGTACGACACACCCTCTAACGTCCTGATTTCCGCCAACTCAAGACGGGGCGCCGCTTTGTTTGTAACCGACAACGGCTTCTCTTCCGCAGTGGTGGCATTGGTCTGTTGGCCGTAGCCGCGCAAATTCAGGTCCGTTCCGCCCTCGACCAGTGCGGACTCGGAGTGCCCGGCGCTGTTGAACGCGTTCGTACCGTCCGCACTCAAGCGGCCTTGGGAGTTGATGCTTGACGGCACTTGAGCAAGTGCCCCCACTGCCGCGCTTACGGCGGTAGTGATTGCCAGTAACTGGATTCTTTTCATAAGCAGCTTTCGCCATCAAACGTCTTGGAAAATGACCGCTGGCCCTGCGCAACGGGTGCCGAGGGCCACATGACGATCAGAAAAGGGCCTGCCGAGGGTGCAGCTTTCACTGCCATTCTTGTCCGCAGAAAGGCCACTTCTACCGCTGTCTGTAACATGCCCATCAAAACCTCACATCGCCGCTATTGTTTCAGGATGGTGGCAGCATGCAAGAAAAATGTGTGCAGCAAGGTGCAGGTACCCGCAAGACTGTCCAAAAGCGCCCGGAGCATCAGCCCGGCCCTGCCGCTAGGGGGCGGGGCTCTGCGACTCAGCCGGGCTTTTGGCCGGGCGGCGCTGGCGTGGCTGGCGTTGGCAGTGGACCGGGGCGATGGCGCAGGGCAACCTCAATCGGCACCGGCTCGACGCTGGGCGCTGGGGGCGGAGTTGGCGTGATGGTGGGCGCGGGAGTCGGCGGTTCGACGGGCAGCGAGTCCAGCGGTCTGTCCTTCGCCAGCACAGGCACGGGGCGGGCCAACCATGCCCTAGGGGGCATCGGGCGTACGTCGGCCTTGCCGGGCCTGCGGGAGCCGGGCAGCGGCCGGTTGTCCAGAACGCGCTCTTGCTCGGCCAGCCGTTCCTGAGCCTGGGCCAGCCAATTCAGGCGTTGCCCGTCCGGGGTGGCCTTGGTGGCCTCGGTCTCGAATGCCTTGTCCACCATATCGAGTTGCGCGCGCACGCGAGCGAGGCGTCTCGAAACGTAGTCGTTGGCCGCTTCATGTGGGCCAGCTTGCGGGGCTTGCGGAAAGGTTTCGCACGCTAGTTTTCCGCTGGCAAGCCGCAGACGCCGTGCCGCGTGAGCTTTGGCGGCCATTTCTTTGGCATTAGCGCAGGTAAAGCGAGGCATGGGATAGTATCAGCCCCTTGGCCGCTTTCGTCAATTCCTGGCCTGTGGGCTTGTGGACAACAAGAAGGCACAGCCGGTGAGGACTGCGCCGGAGGTGAAGTTACGGAGACACCTGCAAGCGGAAGAAAAGTTGGTTCCAATTGTCCACGTCCCAATACTGCGGGTAACTCATGGTGGGGTTGGTGGCTGTGAATGGCGAGCCTTGGTTGGTCCAGATGTTCATGTCGGCGGAAACCTGCAATTGATAATTCGTGCCGAGGGAGAGGAGGGAAAACGAGGGTTTGACCGCCTTAATCAAATCCACCTGAGGAGGTGCTTCGATCGCAAAGAGTTGCTGAACTTCGGCACTAGAAAAAGCACGGCTGTAAATGCGAATATCGTCCAGCCTGCCATTGAAGTAGCCCTCCCCTTCAGCCCAGCCAATCGTCAACGGCGCAGTTATTCCCGACGGAATCGCCGAGGGACCACCAACATTTTTGTAAAGCGTGTAGCCTGAGAAGCTGTCAACCATGTAATTCGTTCCCGACGTGAGAACTCCGTCAATATAGAGCCCGTAATTCGTGTCAGCTTTCGTATAGACGTAATGGTGCCATGACCCTAGCGGCGGCCTATACAGAGTTGTCGCAAGCCAATAAGCGTGCCCACCATCGTTTATACAAAAACTCAGGTAACTGCTTGGTGAAGGATTTGGCAGTTGATTGGGTATCCAGCCGAATGGCACAAGCCACTTCGGGTGCTCCCCAGGGCCATTATCCAGACCTAGAAGATACATGGGGTCCCAAGGCCCCGGGGCGGTTGCGTCAATTGCTGCCCACAGGCAGATAGTGAATTCGCCATTGGGAAAGCTGAGGTAGGTCTGATTCGCTGCCAAGATATGGGCATTCACCCCATTGAATCGGTAAGAGCGACTGCTCACGCCAAAGCGGTCTGTTGTAAGGACAGCGTTCAGCACGACCCCATTGTTCCCATTCTCACTGGCATCGTTGGCATTGCCGTTGAAAGGGTAATACGCCACCAGGGCGTTGGTGAGCCAGTCTTGGGCGTGGACCTCCACGGCAAGGGCTGCCGCGATTGTCAGAATCCCGAAAAATGGAAGAACGGACGGGATGCGTTTCATAATGTTGTTCCGATGAATGTTGCGCTACCGTCTGCGACTTTGCGCCTCTGCTGGGGCATTGCAAGGCTTTTCAATAGCCGTAAAACCACCCCAGAAGGCACGCCTGGACCAAGGCAGGCACAACCGCAAGCCGCAGGCAACGCGAGCCAGGGGGCGAGTTTCAAGAAATCACCTTTGGTTTAAGCGGGGGCGATAACGCGACGGGGTGGCGTTCTTCCGGGGGTCCCCCTCGGGGGGGGTGGGGACGGGTCTCGCTCCGCAATAGGGAGTCCTCATTTGAAAACAATCAGCCGTCTCCGTCCGCCCCCGGCCCGACCAAGCCGCGCCATGCAGTGCCCGCTGCCGGACTCGACAAGCCAACGCCGAGGCGAGCCGACGCCAACCGGACGCTTCCCCACTCGCCCGCAGGACGCGCCAGACCCGCGGCCAGAGTGCCGGGCGCGCTGCGTGCGCTACGGCAAGCGTTTCGAGGGCGGGCAGGTAGATTGGACTATAACCGATTCGTTATTACGGCGCGGCGTTCCTTATTGCTGGTGCTATGAGCCGCACGCTTTGAATGTAGAACCAAAGTTGATATTTGTCGGCCCCGAAGACTTCCATGTCGGAAACGTTGCCAATAAGCCTGACCTTGTCCCCTTGCTTGAGTTTCGCAACCGCTAGTCCCGCAGGTCGTTTCTTTGGCACCCAACAGTAGCCGTAGGATTCGCCGTTCTTGTCCACAACTGAAAACCCCAGGCAATCGTCGCGCCAATCGGTGGTTTTGAAGTGCTCCCCCGCGATGCTCGACAGCCATTTGTCCTGCGACTCCTGCGATCTCGTGAGGCTAAGAAGATTTCCGCCGTCAATCTTGTCGAATTCCGCGTCCATCCAGCAGTCCTTAAACTCGTTGAGGTTCTTAGGATGATTCCGCATAAGATCCACGGTGAGTTCGGCTTTGCCTTGTTGCTCAAGGTTCTTGGCCTCCGCGCTCAGTTGGGTCTTCCGCGTCATTTCGCGTATCTTGCCTAAATAGGTCTGGTCATCGGCTGATAAGAACGAGATGTTAACGGCGTAAGTTTTGAAATCCGATGCCCTCTTCAAAAGCACTTGCTCACCGCCTTGGAAATTCACAAGCCAAGCCTCCAGTTTATTACCTTGTTTGAAAGTCCAAACTCGCGGGGGAGCGCCTGGGGTCTTTCGAGCTGTCTCAGGTTTGTTTGTGGCGGTTGTCTGTGCCGGCGCTTGCCAACCAAGCAGAGTGATTAGGACTGCAAGGACAATCTCAAATCTCAACTTCATATTCGTTCCCTTCACGGTGATGCTGCCCCCGCGCCGGAGGGATTGCAAGCTGGATTCGCAACACTTCACACCCTCGCCCAGGAGCCCGGGGAGCCGCTGCCAGAGCGTCTGGCGGGGCGTGGGAGCGACGATCGGGGGCAGGGTGGTATATGTGGACATGGTCAAATGCCTCTGAGGGCAACTAAGCCCGGTTTTACAGGGTCCAAAATGTCTCTGACAGAACGTTTGCCCCTACCCCCTACCCGGCGTGCTTGTTTTCGACTACCCCCCTTGTCTGGCGTGCAACACAGTGCAACATCAAACATGTGAAACCGTGCGTTTTTACGGCAGATGCGCCAAATGCCTGAAAACATTGATTGGAGTAAGCGTAGTGCGGGTGTCGTGCATGTTTGGGCAGTAGTCGCGAAGTGCCAGAAACGGATTTGTAAACCGTCGGTCCTCGGTTCGAATCCGAGAACTGGCTCCACTAACGAAACCAAGGGCTTGTGGTGCTTCCTGCCCCACTGGAATTCATTGGTCGTGACCGATCTACCTCTGCGGGATTGGTGCGAATAGACCGCGCCCCGGCCTTGACAGCCGTGTTCCGTGAGACCATTGCTGTTCTGTGAATACAGCCGAACCTGATTGTCCGACCAGCTATCGCGGAGACCAATCATGAAAGCGATTGCCATCAATGGAAGCCCCCGCCGACGAGGGCTTGAGGAATATGGCGGATTTAGGCGAGACCATCGCGTGGCTGGGCAAGGCCGTCCGGCAGAGCCCAGACAGGAGTTCGGGTCGCGTTCAGGTTAAACCTTCTCCTTGAGCTGCGGGCGTCACGACCACCACCACATATCCATGCCTCAATTCGCGGAACTCTGCCCGTTGGTGTAGTCTGCTTCCATGCCCTCAATCCGGAGCTTTTTTCTGGGCGGCTGCTGCGCCTGGTCTCTTGTCGGGAACGCAGTGTTCGCCGATGACTGGCCGCAATGGCTCGGCCCCGAGCGGGATTCGGTCTGGCGCGAATCCGGCATCGTCGAGAAATTCCCCACCAACGGACCGCCGATCCGCTGGCGCGCGAAGATCGGCGGCGGCTATGCTGGACCGGTCGTCGCCAATGGCCGTGTCTATGTCGCTGATCGCACGCGCGCTCAGGGTGCTGGCGATCCTTCCGCCCCTTCCGACCGCAGCGCGGGCCGCGCCTTCGAGCGCGTGCTTTGTCTGCGCGAAGCGGACGGCCAGTTGCTCTGGAAGCACGAATACGAATGCCCCTACACGATCAGCTATCCCGCGGGGCCGCGCGTCGCGCCAATGGTCAGCGAAGGCAGAGTCTATACGCTCGGCGCCGAGGGCAGTCTCCTGTGTCTCGATGCGGTCACCGGCAAGGTCATCTGGTCGCACGAATTCAAGCAAGACTTTGGCATCAGGGCCCCGGTGTGGGGTTTTGCCGGACATCCATTGCTCGATGGCAACCGGCTGATTTGCCTGGCGGGCGGGGCAGGCAGCACCGCGGTCGCCTTCGACAAAGACACCGGCAAGGAGCTTTGGCGGGCGTTGAGCGCCACGGAGCCGGGCTACAGTTCACCGGTCATCTACCAGGCCGGCGGCAAACGGCAGCTCATCCTCTGGCATCCCGAAGCGGCCAACTCGCTCGACCCGGAAACCGGCGAGGTCTATTGGTCAGTGCCCTTCAAGTCGCGCACCGGCATGAGCCTCGCCACGCCGCGCAAGCTGGGCGACCTGCTCTTCTTCACGGCCTTCTACAGCGGGTCGCTGATGCTGCGTCTCGACTCGGCCAAGCCCGCGGCTGCCACCGTCTGGCGCACGTTCAAGGTGAACGAGAAGGATACGACGCACCTCAACGCGGTCATGTGCACGCCGTTTCTAGAAGATGGCTACATCTATGGCGTTTGCAGCTACGGCCAGTTGCGCTGCTTGAAGCTGGAAACGGGGGCGCGGGTTTGGGAGACGTTTCAGGCCACGACCTCGGGCGAGCCCGTCCGCTGGGCCAACGCCTTCATCGTAAAGAACGGCGGCCGGTTTTTCCTGTTCAACGAAAAGGGCGATTTGATCATCGCGAAGCTCAGCCCCCGAGGTTATGAGGAGATTAGCCGTGCCCACCTGCTCGAACCCGCGAACAAGGATTGCGGCCGACCCGTGGTTTGGTCGCATCCGGCATTCGCCAACCGGCGCATCTATGTGCGCAACGACAAGGAAATCATCTGCGCGGACCTGGCTGCAAGAAGGTGAGCGGCGGGGCGAATCGCACACGATTCCGATAGCCTCCGTAACGTTGCCAGAGACTGGACTGGAACGGGTCCTCGCGAGCTTGGAGGATGGTGACCTCGTGGTTGCCTCGCAAGAACCCAGAAGGACAATGGTCAGGCTGGTCCAGCAAGCACTCGAGCACCGCTCGGGACTGCGGACCGTGGTCAATGTCATCCCCAAGGGATACAATGCGGTCGGGGACTTCGTGTTGCTTTGGGCTTGCGTCTGGCACGGAAAGTCCTTATTGTAATGTAAGTTAAAGCCTACTGTAGTTATGCGAAATGGAATCTTTAGAGCAAGGAACGGGAGACTGGCCTTTACGCTCATTGAGTTGCTCGTCGTCATCGCCATCATCGCGATTCTGGCGGCGCTGCTGCTGCCGGCGCTAGCCAGGGCCAAGCAGAAGGCCATGGCGGCCAACTGCACCAGCAACCTCAAGCAAGTGGGTTACGCCATCGCCCTCTATGCCATGGACAACAATGACTCTCTACCTGGCCCCTGCTGGACCGGGATGTTCTTCACTTACGCGAAGAGCACCACCGATCCAAATGATCCGTACAATGGTTCTCTGGCGGGTTTCCTTACCGCGCAGTTGGCGTACCCGGCGCCCTCGTCGCAGCTCCGCACGGCCAAAGTGGCTATGTGCCCGGCCTCGTTGCCGATGCTGCAAAAAACGATACCGGATCCGCCGCTTAAGGTTCCCATCAGCTACTTTTCGCTGAGCCGGGTTACGAATGATCCCCCCTTTGGAGTGGATTGCATTGATTTCCCGTTTGGCCGGCCCAATACGCCTTTTGCAAGGCCTGTCAAGCAGACGGCCATCAAGAAGCCTACCGATACCTGGGCCATGACGGACTGCGATAAGCAACTGCTCAAAAGCTTTCAGATCACGAGCAGCACTTACATGGACTATATCCCCATCGAGCCCGTACATGGCAGCAAAAGGCCGGCGCTGCGCCACTATCTCTACTATGATTGGCACGTGGCAACCCGGAAGACTCCTTTGTAGTTCAAACGCGGGGGCCGTCTTGCTCCGATTTCCGCTGTCATGCCGCGGCTTGGCGAAGGCGCGGTGCCGACCGGCCCGGCAGCCGGTTTGGGCGCCGGTCGGCTGATGGTTACGCCCGCTTCCAGCAGCAAGCGCCCGTTCTTAGTCCAGGAAGGCGGTCAAGGGACTTGTGTTGCTGGCGGTTTCCTGTGGCGCACCCAAGCCGGACTCAAAAGCCATTCGCCCTGCTTCGACGGCCATCTTAAAGGCGGTGGCCATGCGTTTCGGGTCACTTGCCACGGCAATGGCTGTGTTTACGAGCACGGCGTCCGCTCCCAACTCCATCGCCTCGCTGGCGTGACTCGGCGCGCCCAGGCCCGCATCCACGACCACGGGCACGGTCGCCTGCTCGATGATGATCCGAATCTGATCGCGCGATTGGAGACCGCGGTTTGAACCGATCGGCGACCCCAACGGCATCACCGTGGCAGCGCCGACCTCCTGCAAGCGCTTGGCCAGCACCGGATCGGCGTTGATGTAAGGCAGAACCGTGAACCCCTCCTTCACCAGAACTTCCGCCGCTTTCAGGGTTTCAATGGGATCAGGCAAGAGGTAGCGCGGGTCAGGGTGGATCTCGAGTTTCACCCACTTGGGCAGACCGGCAGCCGCCGCCAGGCGCGACAGGCGTAAGGCCTCCTCGGCGTTCATGGCTCCGCTGGTATTGGGCAGCAGGAGATACTTCGCGGCGTCTATGAATTCGAGGATGTTCGCAAATGGGTCATTCCTCCCGCTGAGGTCGGCCCGGCGCAGGGCGACGGTGACCATTTCCGCACCGCTGGCCGCGAGCGCATCCCGCATGACCTCGGGCGAGGAAAACTTGCCCGTGCCCAGAATGAGCCGCGAGCGGAAGGTCCGCCCGGCGATGACTAACGGTTGGTCTGAAACGGCCATGCGCAAGCAATCTAGCCGTGCGATCGAGGATTTGTCGAGAACAGGAGGATGACCCGTGGTGCGTGATGCGTGGCCTTCGGGGTGATGAGCCGCACGCGCCGCTCGCCATTGCAGCCCACACGTCGGTTGGTTTCGGATTGTCGGACTCGGCCAAGTGAGTAACCTAACCCACGGTCATGCCGAATACACCTCGGAATCAGAATCTCCCGCCCCGGGCGCAAACGTCTTCCGACGCCGCGAACCATGAACGATGGTACGTAATCGGGTCCGGGCCGGCCGGGGTGGCTTGTGCACGGGCGTTGCTCGACCAGGGACGGCAGGTGGTGATGCTGGACGCGGGGGTAACCCTGGAGCCCGAGCGGTTGGGCCTGGTCGAGAAGCTCAAGAGCCGCGAACCGGCGGAATGGGACCCCGCCGATGTCGCCACCTACCAGGCTGGCATGAATCCGGACGTAGGGGGCGTGCCGCTGAAGCTGGTCTTTGGTTCGGACTTTGCCTACCGCGAAGCGGATGCGCATTTGGGGGCTCATTACGACAAAGCCGGTCTGCGCCCCTCGTTCGCCAAAGGCGGCCTGAGCAATGTCTGGGGAGCCACCATGATGCCCTACTTGGAGCGCGATATGGCGGAATGGCCGTTCAAACCTTCAGCGCTTGCGCCGCACTACGCGGCCGTTCTGCGGTTTACAGGGCTGTCGGCCCGCCGGGATGATCTTCTGGAGTCGTTTGACCTTTTCACTAATCAAGCGACCGAGCTTCGTCCCAGCCGACAATGTCAGCGACTGCTGGACACCATGTCGCGCCACCGGGAGGCCCTGGCGCAGCGGGGCATCCGGTTCGGCTGCTCGCGGCTGGCGGTACGGGGGAATTCGCCGTCGGCGGTGGGCGGCTGCGTGTATTGCCGGCTCTGCATGTACGGTTGTCCCTACGGCTTTATCTACACTTCGGCCGACACGGTGACGGAGTTGCAGACGGTCCCTGGTTTCACCTATCAGCCCGGCGCGATCGTTACCTCAGTGCGTGAGTCCGCAGACCGGGTTGAGCTTTCGGGTTATGATCGGCTGACGCGGCAGCCGCTGACGTGGCAGGGTGGCCGTGCCTTTCTCGCGGCGGGCGCCATCGCCAGCACTGGCATCCTGCTGCGCTCACTGGGCGCTTACGATCAGACTGCCTGGCTCAAAGACAGCCAATACTTTCTGGTTCCGCTCCTGCTCCTGCGCCGAGTTCGGGGCGCCACTCGCGAATGGCTCCACGCCCTGAGCCAGGTCTTTCTCGAACTGGCCGAGCCGGGCGGACAAGACACGACGGCCCACATCCAGCTCTACTCGAACAACGACCTGATCAGCCAGGCGGTAGGCAAGGCTTTCGGTCCGCTCGAGCGGCCGCTGGGCTTGCTGGTGCGGGACCTGCAAGAACGCATGATCGTGGCCCAGGGATACCTTCACTCGAAACACAGTTCCCGCATCGCGCTGCGCTTGCGTAAGAACAACGCGAGTGGACAGGAACGCCTGGAACTGCGCGCTGAGTTGAACGCATCCGCCAGGAGGCGGGCGCGGAAATTGGTGTTCCAACTCTGTAAACAGGCCCGGCGCATTGGCGCGATGCCCTTGCCCATCATGCTGAACATCGCCGAACCGGGGCGTGGCTTCCACAGCGGCGGCAGCTTTCCGATGACGACTGATCCGCGCGGTTTTCAGACTGATCTCCTGGGCCGCCCGCCGGGCTGGGAGCGGATCCATGCTGTTGACGCCACCGTGTTTCCCAGCATCCCGGCCACGACCATCACCTTCTCCGTGATGGCGAACGCCCACCGCATCGGGTGGGAAGCCGCACAGGAACGTCGCCGCCCAGCCGAGGAAAAGAGCCGCGAGATCGCGCCCTAGAACGATGACCGCCGAAACTCAGATCTGCGCCGTCACCGGCGCCAATGGCTTTGTGGGAGGTTGCTTGAAGCGCCGCCTGCAACGGGGGGGTTGGCGGGTTGTCTCGTGGACACGGCAGCCGAAGCAGGGAACCGACGACGTTGCCTTCCAGCTCGGGCAGGAGATTGACCCGGGCCGCTTCAAAGGCGCGCGCGCGCTGGTGCATTGCGCCTACGATTTCGATCCGTTGCGCCAGGCGGACATCGCCGCGATCAACGTGGCCGGCTCGCAGAGACTGCTGCAGGCCGCCCGGCAGGCGGGAGTGGATCGCATCGTGGTGATCTCAAGTCTGAGCGCATTTGCCGGCTGCCGCTCGCTGTACGGCAAAGCGAAGCTTCAGATCGAGAGCCTGGCTTTGTCCGCCGGCGCTTTTGTGATCCGGCCGGGCCTGGTCTATGGCAACGATTCGGGCGGCATGTTTGGGCGGCTGGTCCGGCAGGTGCGCGGTTCCCGGCTGCTGCCGGTTCTGTGGGGCGGCAACCAGGCGCAGTACCTCGTGCATGAGGAGGATCTGGGAGACCTGCTCCAGGGCGTTTTGGCCGGCCGCGTGCCAGCCGGCACCGGCCCCATTACGGCGGCCCACGCGCAAGCCTGGGAGCTGAAGGATATCCTGATCCGGATCGCCTCGGCACTCGGGAAACCTGTCTCCTTCGTGCCCGTCCCTTGGCCGACTCTCTGGCTTGGGTTGAAATGCATGGAACTTGTTGGCCTGCCCGCTCGCTTTCGGAGCGACAGCCTGATCAGCCTGGTCTATCAGGACCCCAGCCCGTCCTTCCAACTCCTGAACTCCCTTGGATTTGAGTGCCGGCCATTTGCGATCAGCCCGACGATGTTGAGCGCGTAGATGACTCAACCGACACGAGGCGCGTTTCGTGAGGCATGAGGGCGGGCGTGATCCTGGACTCAACTTCCCTAACCGGTTCATCCGAAGAGTCTTTGCCCGCGCGCACGTTTTCCGGCGTCAGACCGGCCGCGTTTATGGGCACGCAGCTACCGGCACCGTCCCCGAGCCGATTAGGCCGCCAAACCGAGGCCCTGTCACCCTCTCGCGTGGCTACCTCCGTCCTTCCTCCGTCCCTCCTCCGTCCTTCCTCCGTCCTTCCTCCGTCCTTCCTCCGCACGGCAATCGGAGGTGGGACGGAGGAAGGACGGAGGAAGAACGGAGGGAGCAGGGGGGTGCTTTGGGCTCGCACGAAAAGGGAACGCGCCCGGGTCATCATTCTGTTCGGTTAGGAGTTGCGGCTTCCCGGCTGTGCCTCGCCGAGGCCAGACCGGATTTCCGGCGCGCGTGATTTTCACGCAGGCTGCGGGAAAACCACACCGCCCGGGAGCCGAAACTGCTCCAGGAGGCCCTGTTTTCGGGCCAAATCCACGCTGGCACTGGGTATGCTAAGACTCTGGGCAGAGTGCGATTTTGATGAGTGAAGCGTGAACTGTGAAAGGCTACATACCGTAATGAAGACGCTTTTACGGAAGATTCCGAATGGCCTCTATTTCCAGGGGCCGGACCGATGGACGAGCAACCCCCTCGAGGGGTTCAACTTCAAGTCTATAGACCGCGCGCTCCAGTTCATCGAGACCTGGCACATGAAGGACGTCGAGTTGGCCTTTGCCTTCAGCACTCCCAACACGGTCACCAGAGTGCCGCTCCATCGAATCGCCTGCAGATACTCCGAGAAGTGAGCAGGTCTCGGTTTTGCGATCTCCTCTCGCGCATCATCCGGTCATTTCCCCGTCCGTGTTCCTGAGCCAGGCCTCTCGGTGTTGACGTACCGAATCAGCAGACTGGTTCCGCGTTTGGGAAGCTGCAAATCGAAATCGCCACTGAGTTCCTTGCCGGTCAGGGTTCGCTGCCGGCTGGCATGCGCTTCGTCTATGAAGCTCACCAGGTAAGTGGCCTCCGGGTTGAGGCCGTGCAACCCCGCTTGGAGGATGGGATAGGGACATTGGCTGCGGCGGAAGGCAAGGACGACGCCCGAGTCCAGGTCACTGCGGTGCAACTGATAAGCGATCAGTCCTTGCGGCCCAGTCACGGCTGAAGTGAGCGGATAGAAGTCACCATACCAGTATTTCGCGTTCTCTTTCACCTCCGCAAGCGCCGCACGGGCGGCGTCGAAGCCAAACCCTTTATCGAGGACTGCGAACTGGCAGATGACGCCGGCGGTCGCGGCGCTGCGCAGGTCGTAAGCCTCGGGTGTCCAGGCGCAGGCGCCGACCAGCGGCACGTAGAGGCTCAAGCCCGCGATATGACTCTGGTTCCAGTCGGCGTGCCCCGGCGAGCAGCAGGTGTCGCTGTGCCAGAGGGGCGCCGAGCGTCGGGTGGTTTCGAGGTCTATCCGCCGTCCGCCGCTGGCGCAGTTGTCAATGGAGAGTCCGGGGTGCTGAGCGAGCAGTTCGTCCCACATCGCGTAGTGGCCTTCCACATAACGAATCTCGGTGAAGCCCTGCCGGTCCGGGGCGTCCGCCTGGCGCCAGAACCGTAGCGGATCAATGTTGAAATCGTTACGGTAAACGTCGAGCCCGAACTCAGTGATGCGGCGGGACAGGAGGTCGGTCAGCCATCGGCGCGCGGAGGGGTCGCTCAGCTTGAACAGCCCGCCTTGGCCGCCCCCGAAGACGAACTCGGGATGCTCGCGGGCGATTTGGGTGCCCGGCGCGACGCGCTCGGGCTCGAACCAGAGGAGAAACTTGAGACCCATCTGGTGGCAGGCGTCGCTGAGCGGCTTGAGGCCGCGGGGGAAATTGCCGGGCGAGCAGAACCAGTTGCCGGCGCCCTTGGGGAACCCGCCCTCGAACCAGGCGGCGTCCAGCCAGTGCGTGTCGCAACCCACTTCCTGGGCCGCTTTGGGCGCCTGGAGTTGAACCGCCTCGGTTCCCCAATCGCGGCGCGCGCCGACGTATCGGTCGAAGCACTGCAATGCGACGGGCAGACGCATCGGCCGGCCATCGAGCCGGGGCGCATATTCGAACAGCATCAGCCGGCGGAAGCGATTGTGCGCCACGAGCCGGTCCCCTTGCCACGGCAGCACGAGGATGCGCGGCGTGCGGATCTTTTCGCCGGGGTGAAGGACCAGCGCGAGCTTCTCCATCCCGGCGCGCAACGCGGTCGGGCCGGTGCCGGAACGTTCCAGCGAAGCGCGCCATTGGCCGGACCAGCCGACGGCGGTGATCAGGCCCTCGTTGCCGTATTGGATGTTAAAGAAAGGAAACGCGCCGTTCGACGAGCGTCCACCCTCGGGCGCCAGCGTCACTGGCTTGCCCGGTTCGGCTTCGGTCTCCAAGGGCAGGAACGACCGCTCGCCGCAGACGTCGCCGAGCAACTGATGCAACCGGACCGGCTTGCGCGCGTAACCGGTGCGGAGTTGCGCGTCGAGCGCCTGCACCTCGGAGAGCAACGGCGTGTCCTGCGGCCCAAGGTTCTCGAACTCCAAAACCCACTCGACGGCCGGATACCGCTTGAACGCGGTTATGATTGCGCGGGCATGCAGCTTGGTCTTGGGATCAATCCAGCTCACTTCATGCAGGGTCCGGGCTGGAGACTCCTTCGTCTGCACGGTGCGTTCCCATTGCGGCAGAAGCGTGCCCGAGGAGTCGCCGCCGTAGCGGAAGGAGAAGGGGGTAGCCACCGTCAGGAACGGTGGGCGGTCTTCGTCAACCCAGAGAGTCCGGCCATTGCGGGTCACGACACAGGCATCCGCCCAATCGGCCTGATCATGGGCCGGGCCGTCCGCGGTGGTATCTACCTTGAGCGTCAGTGCGCGCGTGCCTTCCGGCAGAGGAATCCTGACCTCCACCGGCGCGTTGCCGCCGCGGAGCGTGGGGGTGCGGAAGATCTCCTTGCCGCCGATCTCCACGCTGAACTGGGCCGAGCCGCGCGTGCCGCCCGTGTCGAAGTTGTTGTCAATGCCGGCAAAGGCCCGGAAATCCGTCGCGTCGGGCGGGAGGTGCAGGATGATTTCGCTGTTGGCGTGGGTGCCGAGGCCGTGGCTGAATTCGCGCGTGCCGAGCTTGAGGGGCGTGTCAATGCAGGATTGGCCGAAGCGCAGGACGCTGTGGTCCTGGCGGCGCAGTTCAACCCGCAGCGGCGGTTGCCGGCCGGGCGGTTTCGAGCCCGTGAAGGCAGCAGCCGCCCAATCCTGCATCTGCTGAATCTCCTCGGGCCCGGCCATGAGAGCGTCCTGCGGGGCGTCGGTGGGAATTTCGGCGTCGTCGAGCGCGCGGGCGGCCGGGACGAGGAGGAGCGAGATAGACAGCGAAGACGCAAAGACGCCAAGCGCCAGACTGCGAAGCGGGAGACTGCACATGCCAGCAGCATAGGAAACGGCGGACGCGGAAGCAACTGGCGTCCGTCCACGGCGGAATGGTCTGAGGATGTGCCGGCAGCCCGCCGGCGCTCCGGCGTTACTTGGCCATCACGATTTCAAGCGTCTCGTCGCGCTTGTGCGGCGCGTCTTCCTCGGCGTCCACCGCCGGCACGGTTGTCGGAGTCTCCAACGAAGATGCCGCATGACCGCCCGCTGGTTCATTGGCCTTGTGGAACTTGACGCTGACGATCTTGCTCACGCCGTGTTCCTGCATGGTGACGCCGTAGAGCACGTCCGCCATGCCGATGGTGCGCTTGTTGTGCGTGATCACGATGAACTGCGAATGCGCCAGGAAGCGCTGCAGCACGTGAATGAAACGGTTAATGTTGGACTCGTCCAGCGGGGCGTCCAGTTCGTCCAGCACGCAGAATGGGCTGGGCTTGACCTGGTAGATCGAAAACAGCAGCGCGACGGCGGTCATGGTCTGTTCGCCGCCCGAGAGCAGCGAGATCGTCTGCAACTGCTTGCCCGGCGGGCGCGCCACAATATCAATGCCGCTTTCCAGCAAGTCGTTTTCGTCGAGCAGGATCAAGTCCGCTTTGCCGCCGCCGAAGACCTCGGTGAACATCGCGCGGAAGCTGTCGCGGATCTTCTCGAAGGTCTCCTTGAACATGTCGCGCGTCTGGACGTTGATGCGGTTGATGACTTCCAGCAAATGCGCCTTGGCCTGGACGAGGTCGTCATGCTGCTGGCTGAGCAACTGGTAGCGTTGCTCGGTCTCCTCGTATTCCTCGATGGCGACCAGGTTGACGGGCCCCATCTCGTCTATGCGCGTCTGCAACGCCTCGACCTGCTGGGCCACGACGTTCCAGTCGGTCGCGGCGCCGGCAGCGGCCATTTCTTCCGGCGTCATCACGTGGACCTTGGCGGGGCCTTCATCGGCGAAGGTGATGGTAATGCACTCGCTGCGGATGTCGTCCAGTCTCACGTGGTACTTCTGCTGGACTCGCTCGCGCAGGTTCTGGACGGCCATATCCTTCTGCGCCAACTCGACCTCGAGGGCGCCGCGGCGCTCTTGCAGTTCGGTCAACTTGCGGCGGTTCTCGCGCAGGGCCTCCTCGCGCGCGGCGACGTCCTCGTCCTGGGCTCGTTTCTGGCCCAGCAACTCGGCGGTCTGCGCGTTCACCTGCTCGCGGTCGTGTTGCAACGCCTCGATTCGGCCGCGGGACTCCTGGATTTCCGACTCCGCCCGCTCCTTGCGGCCAACGAACGAGGAAAGCTCGCCGCGCCGTTGCTCGATGACTTGGGACAACTCGCGCAGGCGTTGCTCCAGAGATTGCTGCTGCTGCTGGAAGGAGGCGCGCATCTGTTCTTCCGTAGCGAGCGCCACGCGGCTCTCGGTCAGGCCGCCGTTGGCGGTGTCGCGCTCCCCGCGCGAGCGCTCCATTTGGGCGGTGAGCGCTTCGACCTCGGACTGGCGGGCGCGTTCGCGCGCTTCATCTTCGGCGGCCCGGGCGGAAAGCTCGGTCCGCTTTTGCAGTCCTTCCTGCTGTTGGGCGGCCAGGCTCTGGATCTCATAGACGACCGTCTCGACCTTCTGGTGCAGCAGGCGTTGCGAGGTTTGCAGGGCGTTGTATTCGCCTTCGTGCGTGGCAATGGCGACTTCCTGGGCGCGCAGCTCGGTTTGCGCCTGTTGCAGGCTGGCCTGGAGCTCAGTCTGCTCGCTCTGGAGGGCGCCCTTGGCGCGGCTGAGTTCGGCGACCTGCTCCTGGAGGGAGGCGAGATTCGCGCGCAAGCCCGCAATCTGGTTCTGCCGGCCGAGGATTGAAGCCGGCGCTTTGCCGTCGCCGTTGCCGTTGTTGCAACCGCCGGTATAAATGCCGTGGGAGCTGAGCAGCTCGCCGCTCAGCGTGACATAATGGAACGCGCCGCGGCTCTCACGCCACGCGGCCGTGGCGGCGTTGAGGTCGCGCACGATCCGGGTCGTGCCCAGCAGACGCTCCAGCAAATGCCGGACAGGCGCCTCGCTTCGCACGACCGCCAGGGCTTCGAGCGGCACGCCATTGAGCTGCGGAGCGGATGCGCCCGCCTCGAGGCCGGCAGTCGGTGCCGGCGATTCGCCGGCGCTGGCGTCGCCGTTGCCGTGGGCGATGAACGCCATCGGCGCAATGCTCGCCCGGCCCTTCCGGTTCGTATTCAGGTCGGCCAGAATCTGACGGGCGGACTCCGGCTGCTCGGTCAGCACCAATTGCAGGTGATGGCCGAGGGCGGTCTCAATGGCCGTCACGTAAGGATCAGCCACGCGCAGCTTGTCCGCCAGCGAGCCGAGCACGTGCTCGGACTGCTTCAAGGCCGCCAGCGGGCCGGCGCCGAAACCTTCGTGGTCCGCCTGCAACTGTTCCAGCACGCTCAACCGCGAACGCGTCTCGGCCTGCTGCTGCAAGACCTGGTCCTGGGCCGCCGCCGCGCGATTCAATTCTTCGTGAAGCTGCCGCAACCGCTCCTGACGCTGTTCCACCGTGCCGCGTTGCGTCTGGGCGTTGAGCTTCTCGGCCTGGACGTTCGCGACGAACTCCTGCAAGCGCGTGTCCAATCGCGCCCGTTCCTCTTCAAGCTGGATCTTCTCGGCCGACAGCTTCTCGAGGCGAACCACGTTGCCCTGCTTCTGCAAATCGAGCGCCGTGATCTCATTGCGCACGCGGGTCAAATCCTGGGCGGCGGCGAATGCGTCCGCCTGGGCCTGCCGCAAGGTTTCCTGCTGCCGGTGCAGTCCGTGCTCGATCTCTCGCAGCGCGTCCTGCCGGGCGGCCAGAGTCTGGCGATGATTCTCGAGCGCGACGTCGGACGCCGCCAGCCGCTCGGTGACCGCGGTAATTTCCTCCTGCGCGGCCCGGCGCCGTTCCTCGGCCTGCGTCAGGTCGGCCATGGCTTTGGTGTTCTGGGCCGCGAACTCGCGCAACCGTTCCTCATTGAAATGGATGCGGCTCTCGTGCCGGTCCGCCTCGCTCTTGAGTTCGAGCCCGCGCTGCTGCATGCCGCTGATCTGGTGCTCCAAATCCGACAGGCGCTGACGCAGTTGCGTGATCTCGTCCTCGCAGCGCAGGACGCCGGCGGAGTTGGATTCAATTTCGTTGCGCAGGTTCTCGGCGGCGGTTTGCCGCTCGGTGATCTCGGCCTGCAACTGATCGAACTGGTGCCGCGCGAGCTGGGTGTCCAGGTGTTGCAGTTCGGCCGAGAGCTGCTTGTACCGGCGCGCCTTGCCGGCCTGTCGCTGCAAGGAGCCAATCTGACGCTTCACTTCGCGCACTAGGTCGGCGATACGCACCAGGTTCTGCTCGGTGTATTCGAGCTTGCGCAGCGCCTCGCGCTTCTGCGCCTTGTACTTGGTGATGCCGGCGGCCTCCTCGAAGATCATGCGCCGGTCTTCCGGCTTGCTGGACAGGATCTGCGTGATATTGCCCTGGGCCATGATGCTGTAGCTCGTGCGCCCCACGCCCGTGCCCATGAACAACTGCTGGATGTCCTTTAGCCGGCAGCCGGTCTTGTTGATGAAATACTCGCTCCCGCCGTCGCGGAACACCCGCCGGGTGACCGTGACTTCGTTGTAGTTTATCGGAACTCCTGCCGCGACGAGGTTCTCTGCGTCCACCCCGCCGATGGTAAGCGAGACCTCAGCCATCCCCAGCGGCTTCCGGCTGTCCGTGCCGTTGAAGATGACATCGGCCATCTCGCCGCCACGCAACGCCTTGGCCGATTGCTCACCCAGTACCCAACGTATAGCGTCCGACACGTTGGACTTACCACACCCATTGGGGCCTACGATGGCCGTGACCCCCGGCTGGAAATTCAGCGCGGTCTTGTCCGCAAAGGACTTGAACCCCAAGACTGTCAAATTCTTTAGATACATGATCTTCGTCAAAACAAGCAGACCTGCCCGCTATCGTAAAGCGAAAAAACCACAATATACAGGATACCCGTGCTGTCAAAGCACAACTAATTGGTGAGGAACCGAGATTTGAATTGTGCCGCTAAAGCCTACCCAACCCTAAAACTAATCTGCTGTCAGTCATTTTAACGCACTTGATCCCATTTCTTCAAGCACTTTTCACGAAAAACATTGTGCCGCCTCCCGAGCCATCCCGGGGCGTGGTAAGGCCCGCCGGGCGGCGGACAGGGGCTCTCGGGTCGGCCACGAAGCGACTTGGATTGACCAAGTGTCGCAACGCGCAGCTCAGCGCGAAGGGTTCGAGAATCGTGCGGTTCGGTCCGAAATGAACCCGAAGTCTGCGGGTTTGAGCGTCCACCACGGCCGAACCGATGAGGGCCAAAACCGCAGCCCGTCAAGTGCTCCTGTCAATCCTGGGACAGACGCTCCCAGGCCAAATTCACCTTGAAGGGGTGGCAGTAAATGCTTGTTCCTGCCCTCGCCTTCGGCTTCCCTGTTCGGGCGCGACTCATGAAACGAAAACTGCTGTGCCTCTTGCTGCTCGGCGGCCTGGCGTTGGGGACTCCATCGGCCCAAACGCCGGCTGCCGACCAGCCGCAATGGGGCCGGGCCTGGTCCCGCAACATGGTATCGGACGAGCGCGGGCTGCCCGAGACCTTCGACCCTCAGACCGGCAGCAATATCCTGTGGTCGGCGGCGCTCGGGACCGAGGCGCATTCTTCGCCGATCGTCGCGGGAGGCCGCGTCTATATCGGCACCAACAACGGCCAGCCTCGCGATCCCGCCCACCAGGGCGACCGCGGCGTGCTGATGTGCTTCGAGGAACGAACCGGTTGCTTCCTGTGGCAACTGGTGTTTCCCAAGCGCGACGAGGACATTTACTTTGATTGGCCGCACAGCGGGATCTCCTCGCCGGTGACCGTCGAGGGAGATCGGGTCTATTTTGTCAACAACCGTGGGGTAGTTCTCTGCCTTGAAGTACCACCCGGGGCCGGGAAGTCCGAAGTCCGAGGTCCAAAGTCCGAGGCAGACCCACCGGCCAGCACCTACGAACCGCGCATCGTTTGGCAGTTCGATCTGACCACCGGAGCGGGGATTTGGTCCCACGACGCGGCCCACAGCTCCATCCTGATCCATGGCGATTATCTCTATCTCAACTCCGGGACGGGTGTGGACAACACGCACCGGCGCATTCGCACGGAGGACGCCCCGAGCCTGGTGGTGCTGGAGAAGCGAACCGGCCGCTTCGTCGCGCGCGAGAGTGAGCGCATCGCGCCCAACATCTTCCACAGCACCTGGTCCTCGCCGTCCCTGGCCAACGTCAACGGCCGGCCGCTAATCTTCTTCGCCGCCGGGAACGGGGTTGTTTATGCGTTCGAACCGCTGACAAACGGAGCGCGGGATCGTTGGAGTAATGAAACGATTGCCAGCGAGTCCTCCCACCGCTCCAACACTCCAACACTCCATCCGCCAGTCTCCCTGCACCGGGTCTGGCAGTTTGATTCCGACCCCGGCGCACCCAAGACCAACGTGCATCGTTACGTCACCAACCGCCGCGAGAGCCCCAGCAACTTCTTCGGCATGCCGGTCTTCCATAACAACCGCCTCTACGTGGCTGGCGGCGGCGACATCTGGTGGGGCAAGAACGAGGCCTGGCTCAAATGCCTCGACGTCACCGGTGCCGGCGACATCACCACGAACGGCCTCGT
Source organism: uncultured Verrucomicrobiota bacterium (assembly GCA_964625855.1). GTDB lineage: Bacteria > Verrucomicrobiota > Verrucomicrobiia > Limisphaerales > UBA8199 > JAPLUA01. The sequence goes on from CAZVFC010000005.1 coordinate 139,172, forward strand.
CTGGTCCTACCCGCTGCAGAAACACGTCCTGTCCACACCGGCGATTCACAGCGGCCTGGCCTTCATTGCCGATTGCGGGCGGACGTTCCATTGCGTGGATGCGGAAACAGGCAAGCCCTGCTGGACGCACGAGGTCAAAGGCGAGGTCTGGGCTTCGCCCCTGGTCGCCGACGGCAAAATCTATCTCGGCACCCGCAGCGGCGCCTTTTATGTCTTTGCCGCCAGCCGGGAGAAGAAACTCCTGAGCACCCTCGAACTGGGCCGCCCCATCAGCGCGACGGCCACCGCGGCCAATGGCGTGCTCTACGTTGCCACGATGAATCGCCTCTACGCCCTGCGGCAGGGCGCCGGGGCGCAATAGCGCTGTCCTCAGCGCCTGAGACCCGCCGGGGCCGTCCCAAGGCCGTGTACAAGAGGTGCGCACCTTTCGTACACAAGCCGAGGAGCCGAACAGGAGGCCTCCAGGTAGAACCGATGGTTGCCGACCCACTCTACCCGGAAGGTTTGATCGGCCGGGCCATTGGCCTCACATAAATATGTGAAGTCCCGCCAAAAAAATGTTGATAATTTTGGAGAAAAAGTGTTGACGGCTTGCGCAAAATCGGCAATTCTCACGCTAACCTAAAATATTATAGAGAACCTATGAAAACCAAAATCCTCTCTGCAATTGCCGCCGCGTGCGTGGTTTCAGCTTCGAGTGCGTTGGCACAAGTAATCACTTGGGCGGACGACTTTCAGTCGTATGCCGACACGGCGGCGTTAAGTCCTACTTACACCCAAATCTATCCGACCGCCCCGATGTCGCTGGACACGACCAAAGGCTACAACTCTTCCCAGTCAATTCACTTCGGCATCACCACTGTGAACAGCCAGGCTCGGGCCTATTTCAACCTGCCCAGTGGCCCTCTAGCGGCCACCGATGCCAACCCGATCACGGTCTCGTTCATGACTGATCTTGATACGGCTATCTGGTCCACGAGGCAATACATCGAGCTCCGCTCTTATGCAGGTGGCGCCTACAACGTAGGTACCCTCAACCAGCTCTTCGCCTTGGGCTTTTCTTCGTCAAGCGTGGACACAACCCTGATCAACAAGCGCGTCCTGTACGCTCCTAGTGGTGCGGGTTGGGGAAACCTTACGGCTAATTATGCCACCAGGGCATCCATGGCGGACGCTACCAACAACTGGACCAAGCTGGCCATGGTCGTCAAGGCCAACACCATCGAGTGGTACGTTAATGACAACTTGGACACGACCCAATCTATAAATCCGGGTTTACTCTACGACAGCATTGTGATCGGCTCGGGCCTGAGCAGCGCGGGAGCGGACGTGTGGATCGACAACCTCGTCGTGACGGGAGTTCCCGAACCCTCCGCATTTGCCTTGGGTCTGATGGGCGGGCTAGGGATGCTGTGGATCGTCCGGCGCCGCAAGGTGTAATCCATCAGGCTTTTCAGACTCTGCTGAGGGCCGCCAGCGATGGCGGCCCTTGTGCTTTTCAGCAGCCCGATTCTTTTCCGGGCGGCGGCGCTCTGTCTCAGGCTGGCATGCAGCGGTCAAAAGGAGAGCTCACTTGCTGTCATCCGACGCATACTCGGTCCCCTCTGATCGGCACACGGCGATCTGCGGTGAGCAGGGAGCGAATGCACCGCTGGGAGGTTCGGCTTGCAGCGGAACGCTTTGGCCGCAGGCTTGTCTAAGGATTTGGCACTGGTCAAACCGGAACTGGTAATGCAGGTTGATTTCTAGCCATGAGTGAACTTCAAGTGATCGAATCGGCCCTGGAGCAGGCGGCTCGGCGACGCCGTTGGGCGCGGGCGCTACGGGGTTTATGGTACGGATTGCTCGTCGGGGCGGTGGTTTCTCTGCTACTGATCGGCGCGTGGCACTTGTCGCCGCTGCCGCTTTGGACGCGGGGCGTGGCGGCGCTGGCGCCATTGCTGTGCGCGCTGGTCGGGGTGGTTCTTGGCGGCTGGCGCAAGCCGGTGCTGTGCGAAGTCGCCCGGTGGGTGGACCTGCGGCAGCACCTGAAGGAACGGCTGAGCACGGCCCTGGAAGTGGCCAAGGGGCCGGAGGCGGGGACCTGGCGCGACCTGGTGGTTACGGATGCGGCGGCGCACATTAAGGGAGTGGACCTTCGGCGGCTCGTTCCGTTCCACCTGCCCCGGGCCACACGGTGGGTGGTGGTGGTGCTTGCCCTGTGCGCGGGGCTCGGGTTTGTGCCCGAATACCGCAGCAAGAGCTATTTGCAGAAGAAGGCGGACGAACAGAATATCAAGGAGGTCGGCAAGCAACTGGCCGACCTCACCCGCCGCAACCTGGAGAGGCGTCCGCCGGTCCTCGAGCCGACCCAGAAGGCCCTGGAATCCGTGGCGGAGATGGGCGATCGCCTCACCACCAAGGCGATGACTCGGAGCGAGGCGCTTAGAGACCTGGCCAGCGTGGCCGAGAAACTCAAGGACGAGATGAAAGAAATGGGCAAGGATCCGGCTCTAAAGAAGCTGGAGCAGGCGGCGCGTGCCTCGAGTGGAAACGATTCGCAGACCGCGGCCGGCCTTCAGAAGCAAATGGAATCCCTCCAGAAACAGATGGGCACGCCCGTCGGCTCGCCGGAGATGCTCGACAAGCTCAAGAAGGAGTTGGAGAAGCTACAGGAGGCGGCCAAAGGCATGGCAGACCAGAATTCGCCCGCCACCGAAGCCGAGCGCCAGAAGCTGTCCGAGTCCCTGTCGGCGCTCTCAAAACAGATGCAGGAGATGGGCATTCAAATTCCGCAAATAGACGAGGCGATTCAAGCGCTGGCCGCCAACCAGACCGACATGGTTCTCAAGGACCTGGAATCCTCGTTGACCGAGCTGGAGAAGCTGCGCGACATGGCCAAGTCTCTGCAGCAACTGCAGCAGCAGATGGAGAAGATGGGCAAGGACCTGGCCGAGCAGCTTCAAAACGGCCAGCCCGAAGCCGCGCAGATGACGCTTCAGAAGATGATCTCCCAGTTGAAGTCGGCCAACCTGTCGCGGGAGCAACTGCAGAAGATGCTGGAGGAGGTTGCCAAGGCCGTTGAACCCGCCGCCAACTACGGCAAGGTGGCCGAGCATCTGAAGAACGCGACCGCGAAGATGCGGAACGGGGATAAACCGGGCGCGGGCGAGGCGCTGGCCGCCGCCGCCAAGGAATTGGGCGATCTGATGGAGCAGCTCAACGACGCCCAGGCCATGATCGCCTCACTCGAGAGCCTGAACCAGGCCTCGATGTGCATCGGCGCGGGCCAGGGTTGGCGCCGGTCCAACCGGCCGGGCTATAACCCTCGCGGCGAAGGACCTGGCAGCGGTGTGGGTACGTGGGGCGACGACGCTCGCGAATGGGACGGCATGTATAATGAGCGGTGGGACAATTCCGGCATCGTGCGTCCGGATGAAGACCCTCGCGGCTACTCTGACCGGGGCGAGGGCGAACTGAACGAGGCTCTGCGACCGACCAAAGTCAAAGGCCAATTCAAGTCCGGCGGCCCGATGCCGAGCATCACCCTCAAAGGCGTCAGCATCAAGGGCCAGAGCAAGGTGGCCTACGAGGAAGCCGCTGCCACCGCGCAATCCGATGCCCAGAGCGCGCTGAGCCAGGAGAAGGTCCCGCGTGCCTACCAAGGCGCGGTCCGGGACTACTTTGATGACCTCAAGAAGTGAACCCCATGAGTACTGAAGAACAAATCCAGCAGTTCCGCCAGGCTTACGCCTCCGTGCGGGCAGAGATCGGCAAGGTCCTCGTTGGCCAGGACGCCGTCGTTGAAGGCACGCTGATCGCGCTCTTCGCCGGCGGACATGTGCTGCTCGAAGGCGTGCCCGGGCTGGGCAAGACCCTGCTCGTGCGCACCCTCGGGGAGGCGCTCGACCTTTCGTTCAGCCGCATCCAATTCACCCCCGACCTGATGCCGGCCGATATTCTGGGCACCAATATCGTCATGGAAGTGCCTGGCGGGCGGCGCGAGTTCCAGTTCCAGCGCGGGCCGATCTTCGCCCACTTGATTCTGGCGGACGAAATCAACCGCGCGACGCCCAAGACCCAATCGGCGCTGCTCGAAGCCATGCAGGAGCACCAGGTCACCGCGGGCGGTGAACTTCGCAAGTTGGTTGAGCCGTTCTTTGTCATGGCCACGCAGAATCCGATTGACCAGGAGGGCACCTATCCTTTGCCTGAGGCTCAGCTCGACCGCTTCTTCTTCAAGATCCTCGTCGGCTACCCCTCGGCAGAGGAGTTGACCGAAGTTCTGTCACGCACGACCACCGGTGCGGTCGCGAAGGTGGAACGAGTCCTTTCCCGCGAGGCTTTGCTGGAGCTGATGAGACTGGTCCGCGAGGTGCCGGTGGCGTCGCATGTGAAGGATTACGCGGTGCGGCTGGTGCTCGCGACGCATCCGAAGACCGAGACGGCGGCGCCGATTGCGAGCCAGTATCTTCGCTTCGGGAGCAGCCCGCGCGGCGGCCAGACGTTGCTGCTCGCCGGCAAGGTTCGCGCGCTTACCGACGGCCGCTTCAATGTCAGCTTTGACGACATCCAGGCGGTTGCCGCCACTGCCCTCCGCCATCGTCTCATCCTCAACTTCGAGGCTGAAGCCGAAGGCGTCACTACGGACCATATTATTGGACAGATCCTGAGAGACGTGCCGAGGGATGCGCAGGCGGTAAGTGTGTAGGCCACGGGGAGCAGAGGAAGCCTTTGTAGGCCATGCCTGACGTCCTCCTCACTCCGGAACTCCTGCGCCGGCTCGAGCAGTTCCAACTGCTCGCCGCGCGCCGGGCCAAGAGCTCGGCCAAGGGCGAACGCCGCAGCCGCGCGCGGGGGCAGTCGGTCGAGTTTGCCGATTACCGCACCTATGTCCATGGGGATGATTTTCGCTACCTCGACTGGAATCTTTATGGCCGGCTGGAGCGCCTGTTCCTCAAGCTTTACGAAGAAGAGCGCGAGCTCCCGGTGCGCATCTTCCTGGATGCCAGCGAATCCATGACCTTCGGCGAGCCGCGCAAGTTTGACTTCGCCCGGCAGGTTGCCGCGGCCATTGGCTACGTCACCCTCTCCGGCTTTGATCGCGTCAGCGTCGTCCCCTTCCCTGATCTTGTTAATGGCGCCGAGTCGGACCCGGCAGCGCGCACGCTGGAGCTGGCCGCGCGCGGCGCGCTTCGTTCCGTGCGCGGCAAAAAATCCGCCATTCAGTTCTTTAGGAATCTGGGCGCCCTCACAGCCGGCGGCCCGGCCAATCTGAACCAGGCCCTGCGGCGCGGCGCCCTCCAGGCCCGGCACGCCGGCCTGGCCGTCGTGCTGAGCGATTTTCTTGACCCCGAGGGTTATGAATCAGGCCTCACGGCCCTGCTCGGGCGCGGCTTCCAGGTGGACCTGGTGCAAATCCTCGCGCCGGATGAGCTGTCCCCCACGACGTTTGGCGACCTCAACCTGGTGGACTCCGAAACCGGGGCGCACCAGGAGGTGACCTTTGGCCGGTTCCGCCTCAAGGCGTATCGGCAGACCGTGCAGAACTTCATGCAACGCCTGCGCGAATATTGCCAGGCCCGCGGCATCAACTTCTTCACCGCCAGCTCGAACACCGATTTGCAGGAGCTGCTCCTCAAGCAATTGCGCAAGGCGGAGGTGTGGGGATGAGGGGAAATCCGAAATCCGAGGACCGAGGGCCGAAGACCACTCCACCAGCGGCGTTGGGTGGTTCCCAACCAGCTCAGCCCTTTCGGACTTCGGACTTCGGGCTTCTTTCGGACTTCGGACTTCGGACTTCGGACTTATCCCCGGCATGCATTTCCTAGCGCCACTCGCCTTCCTCTTCGCTGCCTCGATCCCGGTGGTGGTCGTGTTCTACCTGCTGAAGCGGAAACGGGTGGTGAAGCTGGTCTCGAGCACCATGCTGTGGAAGAAGTATCTGGCGGAGACCCAGGCCAGCGCGCCGTTCCAGAAGCTCCGCAAGAATTGGCTGCTGATTTTGCAAATCATCCTGCTGGCGCTGGTGGTGTTCGCCCTGGCCCGCCCGTATTTCGCCACGAAAGCCAAGCCGTCCCAGTTGCGCGTGGTGATCCTGGACGCCTCGGCTTCGATGCAGGCCACCGATGAAGCGCCCTCGCGCTTCGAGCAAGCGCGCGCCGAAGCCCTGAAATGGGTGGACACTCTGGCCGGTAACGACCAGATGGTCGTCCTCCAGGCTGGCGCCAACACCGAGGTAAAACAATCCGCCACGACCGAGAAGGCCGCCCTGCGGCGCGCGCTGCAAGCCTGCGTGTGCTCCGATGGCCCGACGCGGCTGGTGCCCGCGCTGAAGATGGCAGAATCACTGGTGCGCGATCTCGACCCCAAGACCAATCCGGAGATTCACCTGTTCAGCGATGGCGCCGTGCCGCAGTTGGATGAGTTCGAGAACAAGGCGCTGCCGCTGATCTTCCACGGCGTCGGCAAGGGGGCGAACAACCTGGGCATCACCGCCCTCGATGTGCGCTCCAACCCGGAAGACGCTCGCCAGCGCGCGCTCTACGCCAGCATCGCCAACTTCTCTACCAACAGCCAGCCGACGGAGGTAGAGCTGCGGCTCGACGACCGCCTGCTCGAGACGCGCCCGATAACCGTCCCGGCAGGCGAAACCTCGCCCCAGGTCTTTCTCGCCGCCCAGCCGCGCGACGGCGTGTTCACCGTCCGCCTGACCGCCAAGGACGACCTGTCGGTGGACGATCAGGCTTCCATTGCCAGCCTCCTGCCCAAGCCGGTCAAGGTGCTGCTGGTTTCCCGCGGAAACCGCCTGCTGGAGCGGGCATTGCGCGCCGTTCCCAGCGTCGAGTTGGCCGCGGCCACGGATTTGACTGATGCCGCGACGGTATTCGACTTCGTCGTGCTCGACGGGGTCACGCCGGCGGTCTGGCCCAAAGGCAACGTGCTCGCGATCCATGTGGTGAACACAAACTGGTTTCAGGGGGTGACGCAGGTCGAAGCCCCGCCGATTGTGGACTGGAAATCGGCTCATCCGCTGCTGCGCTATGCCGGGTTTGACAACGTGCAGGTGATGCAGAGCCTCAGCGCCAAGACTCCCACCTGGGCGACGTCGCTGGTCGAGGCGCCGCAGGCCCCGTTGGCGTTCGCCGGCGAGCTCGGACGGCAGCGCATCATCTGGATCGGCTTCGATACGCTCGAGAGCAACTGGCCGTTGCGCGTCTCCTTCCCCATCTTTATCGCCAACGCCGTGGATTGGCTCAACCCGGCCAACGCGCGCAGCGGTCAACTGCTGGTCAAGGCCGGGGACGCCTTCCGCCTGGCGCTGACCGAGCCGGTCACCAGCGCTCAAGTCACCGTTCCGGGTGGCGCCGCCAGAACGCTGACGCTCGACGCGAAGGCAAACGAACTCGTGTTTGGTGACACGCTTAAACAGGGCACTTACCGAGTGCGCCTGGGGACCAACGACACCGTCTTTTGCGTGAACCTGCTGGATGCCGCCGAGAGCAACATTAAACCACGCGAAGCGGTGCAGCTCGGCAAGCACACCCAAGTGGCCGCCACAACCAAGCAGCGCGCGAACATGGAGCTGTGGCGCACCATCGCCGCCCTCGGTCTGCTGATGTTACTGTTCGAGTGGTGGTATTACCATCGGAGGACCGTGTGAGGATTTGCGACTCACGATTTACGATCGGCGATTCCCACCCTTCGCGGCACTCGGCATGAGCACTCCGAATCAAGAACCCGAGAGGAGAGGCAACTGGCCGAAGGACGAATTCGGTCACAGGGAGGTAGCCAGTTGGCTCTGGTTCGTCGTTGGCCCCGTGGCAATCGGCGGCGCATTACTGTTGGCGGTACTGCTGCCCCCGAGCAGGAGAGTCCCCATGGTCGTGGCCTATTGCGCGCAGGACCAAAATTACGCGGAACCGATCCTGCGCGAGTTCACCAGACAAACGGGAGTCAAGGCCCCCGCGGTTTACGACAGCGAAGCAGTCAAGACCGTTGGGCTGGCGAATCGCCTGCTGGCCGAGCGCGCGCACCCCCGCTGCGACGTGTTCTGGGGCAACGAGGAGATGCGCACGCGCCAACTGGCGGCGCAAGGGGTGTTCCGCGAGACCAACGGCTGGACCGCATTCGGCTATCGCAGCCGCCGCATCGTCATTAACACCAATCGCCTTGCCGTTGCCTCGGCGCCTCGCTCCCTGCTCGAGTTGACCAACGAAACCTGGCGGGGAAAGGTGGCCGTGGGCTATCCGCAGTTCGGCACGACGGCCACGCACTTCCACGCCCTGCGCCAGCATTGGGGCGACGCGACCTGGGAAGCCTGGTGCCGGGCGCTGGCTGGGCACAAGCCTTTCCTCGTGGATGGGAACTCGGTGGTTGTGAAGACGGTCGGGCGCGGCGACGCCTGGATTGGCTTGACCGACTCGGATGATATTGCCGCCGGCCAGGCTGAAGGCATGCCGATCGCCGCACTGCCCATGACGGACGAGACGCTTCTAATCCCAAACACGGTCGGCCTGGTGCGCGGAGGGCCGCATCCGGAAGCGGCTCAGCGATTGTTTGATTTCTTGCAGCGGCGGGAGGTCGTCGAGCAACTGGTGGCGGCGCACGCGCTGGAGGGCGCCGCGGCCAAAGATGTCACGACTCCTGCACTCAAGGTCAACTGGGATGTGCTTCTGCACGACCTGGAAGCCACGACGGTCAGGTTGAACGCGATTTTCTTACGGTGAACTGGCCGCTGCTCCAGAACAGTCTGCTGGTCGCCGGTCTGACGACGCTGCTGGCGACCGCCTTAGGCTTCCTGGCCGCGCTGTGGCTGGGAGCGCTGGAAAGGCCCTGGCGAACCCGGCTGCTGGCTGTGGCGGTTGTGGCGCTCGCGCTTCCGCCGTTCCTGGTGACTAACTGCTGGCTGCACTTCCTCGGCCTGGCGGGCGTGTGGCGGGACTGGCTGCCACTGAACATCATTTCGCTCGGCGGCACGGTCTGGATTTTAAGCCTGCTAACCTGGCCGATCACGCTCCTGCTGGTACTGAGCGCCTGGCAGCGGCTGGAACCCTCCCAACTCGAAAGCGATGTGGCAGTCAGCGGTTGGTGGCTGATTCGCGGCCTGCTCTGGCCAATCGCGCGAAGCGCCGTGGCCCAGGCCGCGGTGCTGACCTTCGTGCTGGCACTCAACAACTTCACCGTGCCCGCCATCTTGCAGGTGAAGGTGTTTCCGGCGGAGATGTGGGTGCGCTTTAACACCACCTTTGACACAGTCGGCGCGCTCCAACTGAGCTGGCCGCTGGTGGTGGCGCCGATGATCCTCCTGCTCTGGTTCGCCCGGCGCGAACTCCCCTGGCCGCGCACGGAAGGGCCTGTTTCAGCCAGACTCTTCCGCCGTCAGCTCGGCCGCCCCTGGTTTTGGTTCGCAGGCGCCGGCACCATCGTGCTCTGCCTTTTAGCCGTCGCTCTCCCCGTCTTCCAGTTGGCCCTCGTTAAGCGCACCTGGACCGAGCTGCCCGGCGCTTTGGCGGCGGGACAAAGCGCGGTCTGGAACTCGCTCTCGTTTGCCACCATCTCCGCCACGGCAGTCGTGTTGATTGGCCTATTCCTCGGCACGCGCCAAACCGCCCGCCCGCCCGCATCCGATCTGGCTAATCCAAGCTCCAGCCACCGCCCTCTTCGGCCTTCGGATTTCGGACTTCCTTCGGCCTTCGGATTTCGGATTTCGGATTTCCTCCGCTGCCTCGCCTGGCTGCCTTTCCTGATCCCAGGTGTCTTACTGGGCATTGGGCTGATTGTGGTCCTGAACCGCCCCTGGTCTTCGCTCATCTATCAAAGCATGGCTGTCGTCATCCTGGCCCTCGTGCTCCGCTATTTGGCCTTGGGCTGGAACGCGATGGCACAAGCGTTGTGGGCGGTGGATCGGGATTTGGCGGACGTCGCGCGACTGGATGGTGCGACGCGCTGGCAGATGCTCCGCTACGTGCAGTGGCCTCAGATCGCGCCGCGAGCGGCCGCCGTGTGGTATATTGTTTTCCTGCTCTGCCTTTGGGACGTGGAATCCCTGATTCTGATCGTGCCGCCGGGGGGCGAGACTTTGGCGTTGCGCGTGTTCAACCTGCTGCACTACGGCCACAACGCGCAGGTGAACGCGCTTTGCCTGATGCTCCTGGCTCTGGCGGTTGCCCCGCTGATCGGTCGGCAGGCGTGGTGTGCGGTGCGTGGCGCGTGTTGTTTCTCTGGGCAAGCTGCGGCGCGCAACACGGCCCTGGCCGCCGCCCTGTTTGTCGTCGGCGGCTGCAGCCCGGGCTTGCCGCCGAACCAGGCGCCGCTGCGAAGCCAACTCTTCCAGCGCGTGCAAATTATCGGCTCGCGGGGCGTCGGGGTGGGCGAACTCAACAAGCCGCGCTCGGTCGCCGTGGACGGGCAGGACAACCTCTACGTGGTGGATATGACGGGGCGCGTGCAAAAATTCTCCTCCAACGGCGTGTTCCAGCTTTCCTGGCAGATGCCGGAAAGCGCGCTGGGCAAGCCCAAAGGCATGACGCGCGACCGCGACGGCAACGTCCTGGTGGTGGAACCCCATTATCAGCGCGTGAACGTGTTTGCACCCGCGGGCCAGCTCGTTGCGCAGTGGGGCAAGCGCGGCACCAACGCCGGGGAACTGGTTTGGCCCCGCGCGGTGGGCGTCAACTCCCGGGGCGAGGTCTTCGTAAGCGAATACGGAGTGGCGGAGCGCGTGCAGCGGTTCGCCGCGCGCGGGGGGCAGTTCCTGGCCGGTTTCGGGCGGCCGGGCAATGGGCCCGGCGAGTTCAATCGGCCGGAAGGGCTCTGCGTGGATGCGCAGGACCGACTTTACGTGGCCGATTCCTGCAATCATCGCATCCAGGTCTTTGATCCGGACGGCAAGTTTCTATGCGCCTATGGCAAGGCGGGCAAGGCCAAAGGCGAGTTGAGCTACCCCTACGACATCTGTGTGGATCAGGCCGGGCGCCAATACGTCTGCGAGTTCGGCAACAGCCGTATCCAGGTCTTCGACCCGAGCCACCAGCCCCTCGAGATCATCGGCAGTCCGGGTTTGGAGCCGGGCCAATTTAACAATCCCTGGGGCGTGGCGCTTGACTCGGCAGGAAATCTTTACGTAGCCGACTCCCAAAACCATCGCGTGCAGAAGCTGATCCGGGCCCCTCGATGAGCTTCCAATTTACCCATCCCTATTACCTCCTGCTGCTGCCGCCGGCGCTGGCGTGGGTGGTCTGGTTTGCGTGGAAGAGCGACGTGCAAGTCAGTTCCTGGCGGCGCTGGACGGCGCTGGGCATTCGCACTGTTGTCCTGCTGGCGCTGGTCTTCGCCAGCGCCGGCCTGCAATGGCGGCGCCCGATGGAAGGCATGAACATCTATTTTGCCCTCGATCGCTCCGACAGTGTCCCCGCGCCGCAACAGGATGCCGCCAAGCAATACCTCAACAAGGTTTGCCGCCAGAAAAAGAACCTGGACAAGGGCGGGGTGATCGTCTTCGGCACCGAGGCCAGCATCGAGTCCTCGCCCAACCCCGCCGTGGATTTGCAGAAGATCCAGGCCGTGGTGGGCACCGAACGCACGGACCTGGCCGGCGCCATCCGCCTGGCGACCGCGGCCTTCCCGGAAACCGGCCAGAAACGCCTGGTCCTGCTCACGGACGGCAATGAGAACGTCGGCGATGCCATGAGCGCCGTCTTAGCCGCCAAACCGCTGGGGGTGACGGTGGACGTTGTGCCCATGGGCGTGGCGCGGATCAACGACATCTCCGTGCAGCGCCTGCAGATCCCGCCCAAGCTCAAGAAAGCGCAGGCGTTCGAGGTCAAGATCTTCGTGCAGGCCAACCAGCCCACCCCGGCCACGGTCCGGCTGATTCGCAATGAACAGTACCTGGGCGAGCAACGGGTTGACCTGTCCGCCGGCAAGAATCTGTTCACCTTCCCGCAAACCCTCGCCGATGCCGGGTTTTACAGCTACGAGGTTCAGGTGGATGCGCCGGGCGACCCCCTGCCGCAGAACAACCGCGCCTCCACCTTCGCCGTCGTGCGCGGCGAGCCCACCCTGTTGATTGTCTCGGCTGACCCCGAGCAGGACCGGTCCCTGGCCGCGGCGCTCCAGTCGTCCCGCCTGCAAACTCGCCTCGTGGGTTTGAACCAGTTCCCCGGCACGCTGGCCGAGATGCAGAGTTACGACGCTATCTTCATCAGCAATCTTGCCGCGGGCGATTTGGGCAACGACCGGCAGAAGCTGCTCGAGAGCGCCGTCCGCGATTTCGGCGTGGGCCTGGTCTGTGTGGGCGGCGACCAGACCTACGCGGCCGGCGGCTATCGCGGCACACCGCTCGAGACCACCTTGCCCGTGAGCATGGAGTTGGACAGCAAGAAGGTTCTGCCCAGCGGCGCCGTCGTGCTGGTCATGCACGGCATGGAGTTCAACAACGGCAACCAGGTCGCCCGCGATTGCGCCCAAGGCGTCCTCGCGGCTTTGGGAGCCAACGATGAGATGGGCGTTATCCTCTGGGACGGTACCGAGCGCTGGGTCTTCCCGCTCCAAAAGGTGGGCGACAAGAAAACCATGGCCCGCGAGATCGCCGGCATGAACCAGGGCGACCTCGGCAGTTTCCAGGGAGTGCTCGAGCAGGCGCACGAAGCCTTGAGAAAATCCACCTCCAACCTCAAACACATCATCGTCTTCAGCGACGGCGATCCCGGAGCGCCGACGGCGCAGTTGATGCAGGCGATCGTGAGCGACCGGATCACCGTGAGCACGGTCATGATCTCCGGCCACTCGGGCCCCGAGACCATGATCTGGATCGCCGACAACGGCAAAGGCCAGTTCTATAAAGTCGAATCGCCTAACGACCTGCCCCAGATCTTCATCAAGGAAACGGCGGTGATCCTTAAATCGGCCATTTACGAAGACCCATTCACCCCCCAACTGCGCGCGGTGAGCGAGGTGGTCCGCGGCATCGGCGGCAACGAGTACCCCAAGCTGCTCGGCTACGTCGCCACCAGCCCAAAACCGCGCGCGGAGACCCCTTTGTGGACGGACAAGGGCGACCCGCTGCTCGCGCACTGGCAATACGGCCTGGGCCGCGCCGTGGCATTCACCTCCGACGCTAAACCCAGATGGGGGCGAATCTGGATGGACTGGGACAAATACCGGCAGTTCTGGTCCCAGATCGGCCAGTGGAGTCTGCGGCGACTGGAGAATGCGGATTTCACCACCGAGGTATCTGTGGATAGGGGCGAAGGCGTGATCAATGTCGAGGCCCTGGACGAACAGGGGAACTTCCGCAACTTCCTCAACCTCCAGGCCATCGTCGCCAGTCCCAAAGGCGAGCGCCAAACCGTGCGCCTCGAACAAACGGGCCCTGGCCATTACGAAGCCCGGTTCCCGACCAAGGACGTGGGGCTCTACATGCTCAACCTCACCGATCTCAAGGATGGCCAGGTCCGCGGCTCGCAGATCATCGGCGCCAGCGTTAACTATTCGCCGGAATTCAATAACCCGGAACCGAACCTCAACCTGTTGCGCCGCATCGCCGAGAGCGGCGGCGGAAACGTGTTGGACCCTGCAGTGCTGACTGTGAACCCCTTCCTGCACGATCGCCAGAACACCTTCCAGCCACGCGACCTGTGGGAGTGGCTGCTGAAGTTTGCGATCATCCTGTTCACGGTGGACGTCGGCGTACGACGAATCCAGATCGGCCACGACGAGTGGCTGCGTGCTCTGCGTGCTGTGCGCCGCTGGCTCTTTTTCTGGCAGGGTGTGCCGCGGGCGCCTGAAGCGGAAGAATCGTTAACCGCGCTCCTGGCCCGGCGGGAACAAGTGCGCGCGCAGCGTACCGCCCCGGCGCCCGAGGCCAGCGCGGACTTGTTCCGCCCCACCCAGGCGCCCGCAGAGCCATTGCCGGGCGAAGAAGGCGCTGCCACCCCAGCGTCGCAGACGAGCGCCCCGCCAGCCGAAGCGGCCAAAACGTCCGATGCCTCGGCACCCAGCACCGCCAGCCGCCTCCTCGAAGCCAAACGCCGGGCGCAGAAGCGCCGAGGTTGAGCGGAAGAGAGCCCTGGGCGTTGGACTTCGAAACATCCCGGCTCGGAACCGACTGCCGCTTCGGGCCGTTGCCTGGAGAAGAAATACGGTCCAGTTCAGCCAAGTTTGATCCCAGGCATTGGAGAAACGCCTGGATGGTTCACGGCCGTGGCTTTAGGATTACACTCGGGAGAGGAGGCGGGAGTATGGGGCTTCCACTACTTCAAAAGCCAAACGTGAACCTGAGGCCGCGAGTCATCAGTTTAGCACTCCTCGTCTTGGGGCTGCTGGTGCTGGTCATCTTCTGGTGTTTGCCCAGCCGTCGCACCCGGTCGCTTTGATCCGGGTGGTTGACCCGAGTGCAAAACCCATTCCGGGTGCGGTGGTCAAGCCAGATGGTCTGCAGCCAAAGAACAACGAAAGGCATTACCTTTTGCCCGAGAATGGCTTTTCAGTGTCAGCTTCAGAGTCGCCGGCCCCCAATCCACCAAGGTAACCCAGCGCCCCTGGTTGTGAACCACCTGCGTCAGGGTTCGGCCCACCAGCCGGTTGGCCCCCAAGCACTGTCCATGATCCAGGCGGCGAGCGCGCATGGGGCATTCTATGGCCTGGAGGCCCGGGGAGAGACGCCTCGCCGAGGCGTCCGTCCCAGCCGAGACACGGGCGTTTCGGCGGAACCCCCTGCCTCAATCGGGCCATACCGGGAGCTTGATGCATCCTCGCCTGGCTCCGCACTGCGATGCCGGAGGTGACAAACAAAGGATATGTTGGTAATACGCCGGTAACAATCGCGCCTTAGCTTTTGGCGTATGAAAATAACAAGTCAGCTCTCGATTCGGGCACGCAGGACCGGCGCAGCGCTCTTCCTGCTTGCGATCACCAGCCTCTTCCCCGTGGCGCAAGCCATCGCCGCAGCCTCGCCTTCCGAGCTGCTGGAACAAGGCATCTATTCGGAGGAAACCAAAGGCGATGTGGACGCTGCCTTGAAACTCTATCAGCAGGTGGTCACGGAAGCCAAGGCCGGCCAGGCCGTGGCCGCCCAGGCCCAATACCGCCTGGGCGTTTGTTACTACAAGAAGAAGAACTTTGGCGAGGCCAATGCGGCCTTCGAGAAACTGGTCCGGGATTACCCGGATCAGAAGGACCTGATCGCGCTGGCCAACAAGTATCTGGCTGGGGCCATGCCGTTGCTGGCGGCGCCCTGGGTGGACGGTGAGGAGATGCGGCTCGATATCAAGTTCGCCACCGGCTTTAAGATTGGCACCGCCAGCTACCGGGTCAACGCCGGCGAATCCAACGGCCGCAAGACCTGGCGCCTGGCCACCCGTCTCTACGCCGGCACGCAGCAGTCCAGCCGCGTGGAGGTGGAGGCCGACTCGTTCAAGCCCCTCCATTGCTGGTGGAAGATTAACCTCCTCGGCGAGGTGGACGTGACCTATTTCCCGGGCTATGCTGAGCTGAAGCGAGGCGGCGAGACCCAGACCAAAAAGGTTGACCTGAATGGTGTCGTCTATGACAACGAAGAGGCTGCCCAATTGATCCGTCGGCTGCCGCTGGCTTCCGATTACCAAACCACGCTGCGCATTTTCAGCGGTCTGGGTGGCGGCAACATCATTCCCTTGGGAATCAAGGTCCTTGGCCAGGAAAAGGTCGAGGTGGCCGCCGGGGCCTTCGATTGCTACAAGATTGAGTTGAGCCCCGTCAACCAGACCTTCTGGTACTCCACCGATGCGCACCATTACCTGGTCAAGTTCGAAGCTAATGGCGTGATAGCAGAATTGAGCCAAGTGAGCCAGCGCAAGGCCGGCGAGCCGGTGCCTTACAAAGATCCAACCTTCAACTTCTGGCTGAACGCGCCGTCGAGTTGGCTGTTCTTCCGCACGGATGTGAAAGACGCCGCAGACACAACACGGGTTATCGTCCTCGACCCGGATGCCATCGCCACCGTGGTCGTCAACGTGGGGAGCCGCAACGTCCACGGGCCCAAGCCCCAACAATCGTTGCGCGAATGGGCGGACTACGAGATCAAGGAGAACGAAACCAACAAGACCCTGAAGGCGCTGAAGATCCGGCCCGAGAGCTGGAAAGAGCGGACCGTGGCTGGGGCCCCGGCTCTGTGCGTTCTGGGCGACTTCGAAGAAGGCAATGAGAAGAAGGTCGGTTACGTCGTCTTCTCGCTAAGCAAATCCAATGCCGCCGTGTTCACTCTGATCGTCCCAGCGAAGGACTTTGAAACCTCCCAGCAAGGTTTTGATTCGATCGTGGACTCCTACCAGGAGAAGTAAGCCCGCACATCTTCCCTTATCCCGCCCCGATACGGCAGCATGAGGGGAACGAACGTGAAAGCTATTGCCGGAAGACTTGCGATTGGCGCCCGTCGCCCCAGCGGGCTGTGGCTAATGATGCTCCTGCTGCTGGCGGCGCTGGTGCCGTCAGTGTGTCTGCTCTGGTTCATGACCCAGGCGGTACGCAACGAACGCCTCGCCGTGCGCCAGAAACTGGCCGATGCCTACCGTGTCAATCTCTCGCTGGTGCAGGGCCAACTCGAGGCCTTCTGGCGGCAGGCAGCGGCTGAGTTGGACGCTGAAGCCGACCAACTCATCCCGCCCGCGCTCTTCGCGCGGCAGGTCCGCGCCGGGCTCGCGGATGCCGTGGTCTGCTTTGATGCCGCCGGCAAAGTTGCTTATCCAGGCCAGGCTTTGGTGGCTGCGCCGGCAGCGGCCGCAGGCCCCTGGGTGGAGGCGGAGCGACTGGAGTCCGGCAACCCGGCGGAAGCCGCCGCGGCTTTCGCCCGCCTGGCCGACCAGGCGACCGATGCCACGATGGCCGCTCGCGCCTTGCAGGCGCAGGCGCGCTCGTTGATCAGAGCCGGCAAGAAGGACGAGGCGCTTTCACTACTGACTGGCCCGCTGGAAGAAGAGCGTTATCGGCGCGCCAAGGATGCGCAGGGCCGGTTGATCGTGCCCAACGCCGAACTCATGGCCTTGGAACTCCTCAGCGGATCAGCCTCCAATCGCGTCCATGCCCCGCTCGAACGCCTGAAGGAGCGCGTCCTCGACTACGAGGACGCCGCCCTGTCCGCCCCACAACGGCGGTTCCTCATGCGTGAGCTGCAGAGACTCGTTCCCGACCCGGCGGTGGCCAGGCTGCTGGCCGCCGAGGATCTCGCGGCGCGCTACGTTGACGTCGGCGCCGCGCGGGCGACCGAGCCGGGTCTGCGGCCGAGCGGCTTACCAGGCGTTTGGCAGTCTGTTTCCGGCCGTGGGCGGGTGGTGGCGTTGCATCAAACCGCAGCCCTCATCAGCCGGATGCGTGCTGGTGTATCGGCCCAGCTCCTGCCACCGGATGTGAGCCTGAACCTCCTGCCGCCCGGTAAGGAGTTTGAGGTGTACTTCCTCACCTTGCCGGCCGGCAGCACCATGCCCGGCTGGCGGCTGGCACTCTCGCTGCCTGGCGGCCGCCCGTTTGAAACCATGGCCGAGCAACGGATCGCTTCCTATCTTTGGATCGGCGTGCTGGTCTTTGCAACGGTGATCGTCCTGGCCACGCTCGCGCTGCGCCTGGTGCGACGGCAGGTGGCCCTGACCCAACTTCGGAACGATCTCGTGGCCAATGTCACCCACGAGCTGAAAACGCCGTTATCCTCCATGCGCCTGCTAGTGGAGACGCTGCTGAATTCCCAGCCGCTGCACGAACAGACCGCCCGCGAATACCTGGGGCTGATAGCACAGGAGAACCTCCGCCTCAGCCGCCTGATTGACAACTTCCTCACCTTCTCGCGCATGGAACGTAATAAGTATGCCTTCGACTTCAAGCCAGTCCCTGCGACCGCCATTGTCGAAGCGGCAGTTGCGGCTGTGCGCGAGCGATTCAACGCCCCCGGCTGCCAGTTCCAGACCCAGGCCGCGGCGGATCTGCCGTGCATTATGGCCGATGCCGATGCGATGGTCACCGCACTGGTGAACCTGCTGGACAACGCCTACAAATACTCCGGCGAGGAAAAGCAGGTCAGCCTCAACGCCGCGGCGGCGAACGGCAGCGTCACATTCGCGGTTAAGGATAACGGGATCGGTTTGTCGCCGCGCGACACCCGACGCATCTTCAAGCGGTTCTTCCAGGTGGATCAGCGCCTGTCGCGCAGCGGCGGCGGCTGCGGCCTCGGGTTGAGCATCGTGAAGTTTATCGTCACCGCCCACCACGGCAGCGTGCAGGTCGAAAGCCAGCCCGGCCGCGGAAGCACGTTCACCATTTCCCTGCCGGGGGCGACATCCGCGCCCGACCAGGGCCAGACCCAATCACTGCGTGATTCATAAACAGGAGATGATTATGACTGCGAGAAAAGTACTGATTGTTGAAGATGACGCCGCCTTGCTGCGCGGCTTGAAGGATAACTTCCAGGCGCAGGGCTACCAGGTGCGCACCGCCAACGACGGCCAGAAGGGCCTGGAGGCTTTCCTGCGCGATCCGCCAGACCTTGTGCTGCTCGACCTGATGTTGCCGAAGGTCAACGGCTACGAAATCTGTCGCCAGGCCAAGGCGCGTCGGCTGAGCACACCCATCCTCATGCTGTCCGCCAAGTGCCGGGAGGACGACATCGTGCGCGGCCTGGAGTTGGGGGCCGATGATTACGTGACCAAGCCCTTCGGCATCCGGGAACTGCTGGCGCGCGCGAAGCATCTGAGCCGGCGGGGTATGAATGCCGGCCTCGATGCTCGTCCCCCGGGAGCGCCGGCAGCTTTGCCGGCGGTGCCGCGAGCTGCGGCAATCGCCGACAGGAATAGTCCCTCAGGGTCGAACGCATGAGCCCCAGGAGCATCCTCATCATCGAAGACGACCCGGTGCTGCTGCGTGGGTTGAAGGACAACTTCGAGGCGCAGGGATACTTGGTTCGCACAGCCAAGGAGGGCCAGAAGGGTCTCGATGCCCTGCTTAGCGCCCCGCCGGACCTGCTGCTGCTGGACCTTATGCTGCCAAAGGTCAACGGCTTTGAGATTTGTCAGGCCGCCCGGTCTCGCCAGTTGGAGCTGCCGATCATCATGCTCACCGCCAAGGGGCAGGAGGACGATATCGTACGCGGCCTGGAGTTGGGGGCCGATGATTACGTCACCAAACCCTTTAGCATCCGGGAGCTGATCGCCCGGGTGAAGGCCTTCCTTCGCCGCCAGGGGCCGGAATCGGCCAGCTACGAATTTGGCGACTGCCGGCTGGATCTCACGGCGCACAAGCTGTTCCGGAAGGGGGCCGAGGTCGAACTGACCACCAAGGAGTTTCGGCTGCTGGAGTTCTTTGTGAAGCGCGCGGGCCGGGCGTTGACTCGGGACAGCATCCTCGAAGCCGTTTGGGGCTGCGAGGTGATTGTGACCGACCGCAGCGTGGATCGCTGCGTCACCACCCTGCGCAGCAAGATCGAACCGGACCCGCATTGCCCGCGGTTCGTCCATACCATCCGGGACATCGGGTATCGGTTTGAGGACGTTGAGCCGTCCAAACGTTGACGCCTCCGGACTTTCGGCAACGGCGTGGCATGGGGTGAAGACCCCATAGGCGATCTGGGATGCTTCGCGTATGCTGCACACTGAAATGGGGAGATGAGAAGACGAGGTTCGTGAGTTAGGCGCGGGCGGTCCTGGGGGGGGGATCGCCCGTTTTTCTTTTGGGGCTAACCAGGCTCGCCTGTGTCAGCTTCTAAACGATTCGGCAACCAATCCCGTCTCGGCGGCCACTTCATCGAGGTCAACCGTGCGTCCCGTCACTCGCGCTTTCTCGGCGGCGAAGGCGATCAGGTGGCTGTGCACGGTCGAGTCGAGCGCGGCGGCGAGTGGCGCCCCGGGCGCTCGAGTCATCTCCTCGTAGAGCGCGTTCACCAAACCGGGGTCGCCACCGCCGTGCAGCTCGTAGCCGCCGTCTTCGGCCTGCACGGTGTAGCGCACCGGTTCACCTTCATGCGGGATGAACACCAGGTGCGTGCCGAAATGCCGGCGGTAGGTTTCGCCGCCCTTAAGCACACCGCGCGTGCCATACACTTCCAAGTGGCGGCCATTCTCAAAGGCGGTCATGGTGAACGTGCCCGTCAGGCCGCCCTCGAACTCCAGGGCCAGCACCTGGCGGTCCACGGCGTCATTCTCACAGCGATACACACAGCGGCCCCAAGGGCTGATACGCAGCCAAGCCTTAACTTCGTCCGCCGTGGCCTCCTGCGCGCGGTCATAGACCATCGCCAGCCAGGGCACGCGCAGGTCGCCCGCGTAGCGCAGCGCATTGTAGGGACAGGTCTCGCCAACGGGGCAGCCGTCGGTGCATCGGGCCGGCGCCCCGGCCGGCGCGCGTTCAGCCCGGAAGTATTCCAGCGAACCGAAGCTGGCGACCCGGCGGCAGCGGCGCCCTGCCAGCCAGTGAACGATGTCCATGTCGTGGCAGCATTTGGAAAGAATCATAGGCGAGCTCTTGCCCACCACCGACCAGTGCCCGCGCACAAAGGAATGCGCCTGGTGCCACGGCATCACGCCCTCGCTGGCCTGAATGGAGACAATCTCCCCGAGGGCCCCTGAGTCAATGATCTCCTTGGCCTTGCGGTAGAAGGCGGCAAAGCGCAGGACGAAGCAAACCATCACGCGCCGCTCCATCTCTTGGGCCAGCCGCTCGATCTCCAGCACCTGCTCGACGCGAGTCGAGATGGGCTTTTCCAGGAGCACATGATAGCCCTGCCGCAGAGCCCCGGTGCAGCAGCGGTAGTGGTCATTGTCCTGCGTGGCGACGATGGCGACGTCGGCCAGCTTCCCCTCGGCCAGGAGCGCCTCGGCGTCGGCGAAGGCTCGGAAGTCCGCCCGCCCCGAAAGGGCACGGATCTTCTGGACCCGCTCCAGAACAGGGTCCGCCCCGGCGACAATCTCATAGCGGTCCGGTCTGCGAGAAGCCAGCGTGGCGTAGGTTTGCGCCCGGGCACCGCACCCGATGCAGGCGAGCTTCAAAGGTTTGGCAGTTGTCATATACGGTTAGCCGCACATTTCATCCACCGCCTGGAAGAAAGCAACAATGTTTTCCCACGGCGTCGCCGGCCCCAGGACATGGACCGGCGCCACGCCTGCGATACTACGGGTGTGAACCGTGTGGCGGCAGCTCCGCGACCGACCGCTATACCGGTACCGCTCGAGGGGCGGTCAGCAGTTGCAGAATCTTGTCAACGACCGCGGCCAGGTTCGGCAGGAGAAAATCGTGGTGGACTGTGCCGACCCAAGGCGATTGCAGGAGCAACGACACGCAGCCAGCCGCCCGGGCTGCGGCCGCGTCCTGCCATTTGTCGCTGACGACGAAGGAGCGATCCAGGTTCAATTGCCACTTGAAACCTGCCTCCACGAGCAAACCGGGCCTGGGTTTGCGACAAGGGCAACGGTCGGTCTCGTCGTGAGCGCAGACCAGGATGTCATCAAGCGGCAGGTTTTGGAGGAGCAGTTCGTGCATACGTTCCAGTTCGCGGCGGGATTGGTAGCCACGCGACAACCCGGGCTGGTTGGTGGTGGCAATGAGGATCAGGCCTGCGGCCTTCAGTCGCTCCAGCAGCGGAGCCACCTGTTGGTCTATGCGGAAGTCTTCCAGCGTCAGGGGGCTAACCTGATGCTGGCGCTCGACCCCGACCCGGTTCAGCACGCCGTCCCGTTCGAGAAACACTGCCTGCTTCATGCCCCGGACACAGCATAAACCTCGCCGACCCTCGGAACTCGCGGAAAAGGGCGCAAACGCCCAATTGGCACGCCACCTCGCAGTCGGCCATCTCAAACCTGAGAATAACCAGGGCGCAACGGGCATCCCTGGGCGGTCAGGAGTGGGAGAAGGGTGTCAAGAAAGGGAACAGGTACAAGCATCCCAGGGGAGAAATCGGCAGCCGCTCATTCCAAGAGCGCCTCGAGCGAAGAGATGTGCCCCTCCATGGTCTTCACTATCGGCAATGCCCGTGCCAAGGCATTCTGCTCGGTCTGACCGGTGAATGTCCGCATGGTGATGCGGGCGGCGGCCACAGTGTCGCCGTTGCGGTCGTGCAGCGGCATCGTGACTTCGACCGAACGTTTACCCTTGCCATAGTACGTCACGCCCCGCTGGATCACGTCCGCCTCCGTGCGGCCGCCGAATTGGCCGATCTTCTTGGGGTCCTGGCTGCCTATCAGCCGCGGCTTCGCCGGGTCCGGGTTAAGGACATATATCTCCAGGCCCAGCAGCCGCGGATATTTCTTCAACGTGTCGAGCACGATCGCCTGCGCGGGCGGCTCGCGCGGCGTATAGAGGATTTTCGTGTCCGCGAAGTAGCTTACGGAGTCTGACTTGGTCCAGAACCCGATCTTCCCGCGTGCGAACGAGTTATCGGTCAGCATGGGAATCAATTCCTTGCCGTCGAACAGGCAGCGGATCTGGTTGCCTTTGCACTCGATCCGGAGCTCGTGCCAGACGCCGGCAGGGATGGGCACTTCCGGCCCGATCAGTGGGCCGCGCTGGCCGTCCACGATCTTATAGAAGCGGAACGTGTTGCCGAGGGAACTGGCGCGAACGACGTAATAATTGGTCTCATCCTGAATCCGAAAGGCGATGCCGGCCATCTGCTCCATCACACCCTTAACCATCTTGAGCCGGGTGGTCAGCGTGAAGTCGCCGAACGTCTCCTCTTCGAAGATCAACAACGGGAAATGCTCATCCGTGGGGTCCTGGGCGAGCTGGGCCAGCACAGCCCGCTTGGCGACGGACGCTGCGCGGGGGGTGAGGGCCGGCATTTGCGAAGGCACGTCGTCCAGGATGACTTTCCAATCTCCCGCTTTGCCTCTCCCGGTGACGGTGCTGCGGAATCCCGGCGGGATCTGATTCTCGCCGGTCTCACCAAAATCAAACTTGCGTTCGGCGGCCGTGCCGGGCAGCGCCACAAGCGCCAGCGCCAGGAGGAGAGGAGTTCTCATGTCGCCCAAACCTAGCAGAAAGAGGTTAGGGAACAAGCGTTCAAGCCGGGCGCCAGTGGCCCGTACATGGAGGTCAGCAACCGTCAGGATACCGGCGATGACCCTGCAGCCCACGCCGCCAGATCCTCCAATCCATGCCGTCCGCTGGACGAGCCGCCCATCAGCTCGCCCACCCTCGCGAGCGATAAGCATTTGCGATACTGGGCAAGGTGGAGTGCCCACCCCATACGTCAAGCCTGTTGCCAGTTTAGTGCGAGCTTGGTGCGACGGTAGCACTGGGGGGTCCCGACACACGGCCAAACCCACCGTTTTCGACCTCCTTTGCGGCTCCCTCGGGGGCCAAGTCAATCAGCCTTACTAATTGATTCCTACTTCTCAGCCGCCAGGGCCCGCGAATACAAGCGACGCCGGCGGAGGCACGACCTGACGCGCGATCTTCTGCTCATGTTCAAGCCGCGCGCGGGGATGGAAGCGGCGCTGCAATCCAGGGCCGGATGCCGCGAACAACCTGCACGCCGGGCTATTCATGCGCCTTCCCTTCCGACTCGGCCTGCAGGCGCTGCCGCTCGGCGGCCTTGGCGAACGGATAGTAAACGGCCATCGCCATGACGATCGAGACGGCGCCCCAGACCGCCGCCCGCCAGTCTCCGCCTGAGACCAGGTAGTGCCCGATGATGGGCGGCGTGGTCCAGGGCACGTTCACGAAGGGTTTGTGGATCATCCCCCACTGCATGAGCAGGTAAGTGCTGCCGGTCAGGATCAGCGCGTTGAGGATGTACGGCATCATAAAGATGGGGTTCAGCACGATGGGGAAGCCGAAGAAGATGGGCTCGTTGATCTGGAAGATCTGGGTCGGCAGCGACAGGCGGCTGACTTTCCGATAGCCCAGCTCCTTCGAGTTCAGCATCACCAAGGCGAGGGCAATGGTTGCCCCGGTACCGCCGACGTTGACGAACGCGGTGAAGAAACCATAGGCCGTCACATAGGGCAGCGGCTGGCCGGCGGTCATCGCCTCGACGTTCGCGGCCAGGTATTGAAGGAAGATCGGCGCGACGATGGCATCCATCGCGTTGTCGCCATTGATGCCGACGGACCAAAGCAGCGTGACCAGGAACGCATAGACGAGGATGCCGGGCAGCGTGTTCAGCGCGAAGACCAGCGGCCGGAAAGCGGTTTGCACCAGGTGGTCAATATCCACTCCCAGCACGAAGCGAATGACCCAGAAGACCAGCACCAGGAAGAACAGCGGGCTGAGCGACAGGAATGATTCATACACCACGGCGGGCACGTTCTCCGGCAGCTTGATGACAAGGTTCCTGTCCGTGAAGAATTTCTGCACGCGAACGCAAACCAGCGCGATGATGACCGCGGTGAACAGGCCTTTCGAACCGAGGCTGTCCATCGAAAACGCGATGTCATCCGGCTTCGCGCCCAGCCTGAGCTGGATCATCAGGAAGACCAGGGTGGCCATCGTCGCGCTCACGATGGCTTCCTGTTTCAACTGCTTTCCCAGGTCGTAGGCGATGGCAAAACAGGCAAACACCGAGAGCAGACCGAACGTGGCGATGACCGGGACTTGCAGAAGCTGGAGATACGGCGCGACGATTTTGTCCCAGCCGGCCACCGGCAGAAAGCAGACGATGATGAAGAGCCCCCCGATGATCGTCAGCGGCACGACGGACACCATCCCGGCCCGGATAGCCGACAGGTAGGTGTTCTCGCTCAGCGCCGTCAGCGCCGGCACGATGCGCTGGTTCAGCAATGCGGTCGCCCGGTTCACGCGCCCTCCTGCCCCCGCAGGCTCTTGCCCATGTAAATGCAGCCGTCCTGTCCCTCTCCGACGCGCGCCAGCTCCCGGAAACCCAGCCGCCGGTAGAAGCCGAACGCCGGCGTGTTCATGATGCTCACTCCCAGGTGCGCGCCCGGGCTGCCGCCCCGGCGCAGTCTGTCCATGAGCAGCTCCATCATGCGCCGGCCATAGCCGCGGCCCTGCGCGCGCACCAGCAGGTCAATGTGCAGATGGGACGGGTAAGCCTCGTAGGGCTCCGGCGTGAAGTAATCGGGGTGGTGATACCAATGGTAAACAGCTTGCACCCGCGTCCATTGGCTCGGCTCACCTTGCGGCGCGGGGAATTGCCTGCAGAGGCCCGGTCGCCACTCCTTCTCGTAGCGGTCGTAGAACGCCCGCGAATCAAACGCACCCAGCGCGTAACCGCACACGCCCTGCCCATCTTCCAGGATGAGGCTCATTTCGGGTTCGTAGGCGAGATAGGGGCCCACGAAGATGCGCCCCAAAGCGTCGGGGTCTTCGCGGTAGAACGGCTCACCGTCCTTGCCGAAGTCGCCGGTCTTCAGACAGACATAGTAGGCGTCCGCCTGGTCGCCTGGCCGCGCGGGTCGGATGATGAAATCGTTCATGCGCCGGAAGGTGTGTGCGGTCTGGTTCTCCTGGCGGC
The DNA here is from genome assembly GCA_964625855.1 of uncultured Verrucomicrobiota bacterium. Taxonomy (GTDB): domain Bacteria; phylum Verrucomicrobiota; class Verrucomicrobiia; order Limisphaerales; family UBA8199; genus JAPLUA01. The sequence goes on from CAZVFC010000005.1 coordinate 164,580, forward strand.
CCAAGCTCCACAATAGACAGGTAGGGACGCCTCGCCGAGGCGTCCGCTTTCGCGCAAACACGGACGTTCCGGCGAAACGTCCCTACCAACCCCGGGCTGCGATTGCGCGCTTGATGCAATCCTGCCCTTGTGGCGAGCCGGCGACCAGGGCTGCCCGCAGAAGCCCTCGGTCACACCCGCCAGGAACTCTGCCGTCTCTCGCGTCGTCATGGGTTTGTCCGTGCCAATGCGCACAGCCTACGAGGCGAGCTGATCCGGTGGCAAGGCTGTTCGGTGGCCGTTTACCTCTTGCGCTTCTTAGCGGCACGGGATTTCCTCTCCAAACGCAGGCGCGAATTGGCTCTGCGCGTGTGGCATGTGGGCCCACTGCGCCGCCCGGCTTGCCAAAACCCCATGCGAGTCATCGCGGTAGTTGCTGGCCCGCGGGAGGTGCGGGAGATTTTTCGCCGCCCGGGGGCGTGGCTCTTCCTTGCCCGCGCAGCACTCAAGTGCATGCGGGCGCGCAAAAGCCAAAGCGATCAGTTCAACCGCCGGCTACACTGCCGCAAGCTTGCGGTGGTTGTGACTCAAAGCCCACTGTCCGTACCGCTTGATTTCTTCCAGGCAGCGGCGAACCGCTTGCATGCCGACCGGACTCGGAGTGCGGCGCAACCCCTGAGGCCCCTTCACGGGGCTCGCGGTGCAGGCGGCAATCTTGTCCTCGGTGACGGAAGATGCCCGCTTTACCAGATCGTCGGCGCTGAACTCGTAACGCCCGTTGGCCCACTGATAGCCCAGCAAGTCTCTGAGGACGATGCAGCCCTGCGTGCGGCTCATATCCACGGCCGGCGGCGCCAGCAGGGCGGTTGGGTTGTCCGTGATCGAGATCAGGATGGCCTGAATGGTGTTGAGCCGGGGCTCGCGTTCGTATTCAAATGGCGCGGTCCGGATCCGCAACTTGTCCAGTTGCTGAGTGATCGCGGCTTCGAGTTCGCCCACCCGGCCGGCAAACCACAGCGGCACTGCAAAACGAATGGTACCCGTCGGCGCCATCGGATCGGTGCAAGTGTCGAACGTAATGAAGTCCATGAAGCGGCGCTCCCACCTCATGCCCTTGCGGGCAAACATCGGCTCCAACACGGTGCCAGACAGGTAGTCGCACAAATCCATGACTCGGTGGGTACACCAGAGGGTTGGTCTCTCAGCGATCGTAAACGTTAGTTGACGGTGCATATATATCCAGTTCAAGCATTTATTGACAGTAAAACGGTCTTGCGGCTGGCCCTGCTCGAGCCTTGGTCCGGGCTCGTTGGTTAATCGAACCAAAGCCTTGCTTTGCAGGTCACATGCCATCCGTGGAAGCAGGTTTGCACCCAATGTTTACAGGCAATTCGGTCGCAATCTCACCTCGTTCCCCACACGAAGTTTCGTAGTCAACGAATCTTCGTCGCTTGATTTGCGAATTTATGCGTTGGAGCCGAATTGCAGTTGCTTGGTCGCTGCGGAGTTGGTGCGTCTGACTCTGCCAATTAGGGTTCGGCGCGACGGAATCGGCGGCAGCCCGCCGTTTTGCAGAAGCCGGTCGTTTTACTTGGAATTCCGCCGATACTGAGCAGGGCCAGTCATCATTTGTCCTTGCAGGCCGCGGGCCGAATCGCTAGGTTGTGGCTCGGTTGCGCGGTTAGCTCAGTGGTAGAGCACTTCCTTGACACGGAAGGGGTCAGAGGTTCAAACCCTCTATCGCGCACCATTTAATATTCACAGGGCTTTCGTTGAGGTCAGAGGCCATACCTCACAGGCGTCGTGTGGGCTTACGTCCAGACCGGTATGCTCGCGGCGCCGGCATGAGGATTCTACCAGCTCTTCCTTCCCGACTTCCTCGACCAGCGGTTCGCGCTCAGTTTGCCGGCGATCTGCTGGTGGACCGGTCAGCTACGCTGTATGCCGCACATGGCCAATTGTTGATCGAGGCGCTGGGGAGAAACCGGCATCGCGGTGCCCAGTTCCTGCGCGAAGAGCGAGACCTTGAACTCCTCAACCATCCAGCGAAAGGCTTCGTGCTGACGCTGCGCTTGGGGTGATCTCGTCGCCTGGGCTTGAAGCTTCTTCAGCGCGTCCTGGTAGGGCGCGAGTTGGCGGAGACGTTGCTGGTCTTTGGCGGGGTTCAACGCCGCGCGCTCGGCGCGTATCAGCAGCGCCTTCAGATAACGCGGCAGATGGCTCAGCCGATCATACGTAACGCGCTCCAGAAAGCGGGGCGGTACCAGGCCGGTCAGTTCGCCGGCGAGCGGATTGCCGGGGCGAACAGGAGCGGAGGATCTGAGCTGGCTGAGGGAAGATACTGTTCGGGAGCGCGCGGGTGCGGGAGCGGCGGCCGCGCCGATACGTTGCCGCACCTGTTGCCGCAATTGCAGGATCGGCCCGAGCCGGTCCATGAACTGCGGCGCGAGCCCGGGCAGCCGCTGCCGCGCTGCCGCTACGGCCGTGTCAAAATGGGCGCGCGTCAACGCGGGCAAAGGTTCGTTCGGGAGGAGGTGGCGCTTCAGGTGTTCGAGCGCGGTTTCCCGCAACTCAGCGCTGTCGCCTATCGCCGCGTACAGCGCATCGAAGCGGCTCAAGGCGCGCAAATCTCGTTCCAGCCAGGCGAGGTCCTTCTGGATGGCGAGTTCCACGAGCCGTCGCACCCCGACAAACGAGGTGGCACGCGCGAGGTCCCGACTGCGGGCGAGACGCACATTCACGACCCCCTCGGCAAACTCGATTGCGGGCCAGGCGTACTCCGGCAGGCCCGGACCTTCTCTCACAGTAATGCGTTCGGGCAGATCGCCGCAGGTCCAGTCCGTGAGCCCAAAGCGTTCCCAGCGTTGAGCGGCGCGCGTCCAGTCGGCGGAGTCGGATTTCGCGACGGGCTCAGGCTTCGTCTGCTTCAGACGCTGCTGGAGTTGCGCGAGGTCGCGCCCTGTGCCGAGGGACTTTCGTTCATGGTCAAGAATCTCAATGCGCGGGCGCAAATGCGCGGGCAAGGCATTGGCCGGCCAGTCAGACGCCTGCACTGGCACGCCGTACCGGCGGTGAAGATACGCCGCGAAGTCTTGCAGGAACGACGTTCCCGTCGGCTGAAACTCGCGGACGATCTCGGTCACTTTGGGAGGAAACGGCATCAGCTCGCGCCGGATGGATTTCGGCAGTGCGCGGAGCAACCCGGCGACCATTTCTTCACGCAGCCCGGGCACGGCCCACTCGATCAGCGCGGCCGAAGCTGTTTGAGCGAGCGTGAAAGGCAGCTCAATCGTCACGCCGTCGTGCTCCTCGCCGGGGGCATAGGCGTAGGCGAGCTTCACCGGTTGCCCACTGACGGGCACAGCATCAGGGAATGCTCCTGTGTCATAGCCCAACAACTGTCCACCCGCCAGTTCGGCTTCCGAGATGCAAAGCCATGCCTGCGCCGCCGGATCGCGCAGCAGCCGATTCAAATCGTGCAGCGAGGAAATGTCGGTGATGTGCCGGGCGTAGAATTCGGCCAGTGTTTGGTCAAGATCGCCCAGGGCGCGATCGCGGACGCGCGTGCGCCAGTTCTCGATCTTCTCGCGGAGGCTCCGGTTATGCGCGAGGAAGCGATACTGCGGCGGTAACGCCGGCTGCTTCTCTTTTACCGCTGTGAGAACCCGTACGTCATCGCGATCATCGTCGTCCTCGTCAGCGCGGCGGTTGCCGTAGGGCATCAGGTTCTCTTCCACCAGGGCCGAGCGAATGAAGATGCCGGTGGCGTCCCGGGAGTTGATGTTACCGTAGGCGACTTTGCGACGCTGCACTTCCAAGCCGTGCAACGTCACTATCTCCTCGACCAGCACATTGCCCGCGCTCGGGCTCCAGTGCGGGTTCTGGTGCGTGACCTTGCAGCAATGCGGCGCGAGTTGGTAGATCCAGAGCGGATCAATCCCCGCGACGGTGCGCGCGAAGAGCTGGGAGGTTTCGACAATTTCACCGGCGACGATCCATTGCGGCTGGTTTGACTTGGGCGTTGGCGGCGTCTTGCGGCCTTTGTGGGCGGGTGTCTTCCTCGGCTCGCCACGAGCAAAAAGCGCCGAGCCAGGGAACACCGACACCAGCCGGTTGCCCGCCGCCTTGTAGCGGTTGCGCTCCTCCAAACGCGCGACATGCCCGATCAATCCGGCGAGAACCGAGCGATGGATCGCGTCGTAAGCAGCGCTGCTTTCATTGAGCTTGAGCGTGCCCAGGTCATCGAGCGCGTCGTGCAATTGAGAGTAAACATCCTGCCACTCGCGCATGCGCAGATAGGAAAGAAAGCGGTGCTTGCAGAACTTCCGCCGCTGGCCTTGGGTTCGCAGCCGGTCCCACTCGTCGTGAACGGCGTTCCAGATGTTGAGCAGCGTGAGGAAGTCGGACTGGGGGTCGGCGAATTGTTTGTGGGCGGCAGCCGCCGCGTCCTTTTGCTCGAGCGGACGTTCGCGTGGATCTTGAATGCTCAGCCCGGCAGCGATGATCAGCAATTCACGCGTCGCATGTTCCTGCTGCGACTGGAGCAGCATGCGTCCCAGCGTGGGATCAATCGGCAGCCGCGCGAGGTCGCCGCCGAGCCGAGTGAGGGCCCGCTGTTCATCCAAGGCGCCGAGTTCCTGGAGCAGGGCATAACCGTTGGCGATGGCGGCGGGTGTGGGCGGTTGGATAAACGGAAACGTCTCAATGTCCCCCAGGTGGAACGCCTTCATACGCAGGATGACCTCGGCGAGATTGGCGCGTTGGATCTCCGGCTGCGTGAACGGCGGCCGCGCATTGAAATCCTCGTCCGCGTAGAGCCGGATGCATATACCTTCCTGCACGCGTCCCGCGCGGCCCTTCCTCTGGTTGGCGCTGCTCTGCGAAACCGGCTCGATTGGCAAGCGCCTGGTGCGCGTGCGCGGGTTGTAGCGGCTGATGCGGGCCAGGCCGGCATCAATCACGTAACGGATGCCCGGAATGGTCAGCGACGTCTCGGCGATGTTGGTCGCGACCACCACCTTCCGCCGCGCGGAGGGCGCGAAGACGCGTTGCTGATCGCCCGCGCTGAGCCGGCCGAAGAGCGGGACGATTTCCGCTTCACCGGCAAAGCGACCTTCGAGCTGATCGCTGGTCTCGCGAATGTCGCGCTCGCCCGGCATGAAGATCAACAGGTCGCCGGAGTTGGTTTCGTAAAGAATGCGTTCCGCCGCCTGCACCGCGGCATCCACATAGCTGACCTCGCCTTGCTCCTCGGACGCTGCGTCGAAGGGCTGATATCTTACCTCGACCGGATACAGCCGCCCGGACACCTCGATGATGGGCGCGTTGTCGAAATGCCGCGAGAACGCCTGTGTGTCAATCGTGGCGGATGTGACGATCAGCTTCAGATCCTTGCGCCGGGCGAGCAGGCCCTTCAAGTGGCCCAGCAGAAAATCAATGTTCAGGCTGCGCTCGTGCGCCTCATCGAGGATGATCGCGTTGTATTCCGCCAGGTCGGGGTCGCCTTGAGTCTCGGCCAGCAGGATGCCATCGGTCATCATCTTGATGTAAGTCTGCGCACTGGACCGGTCATCGAACCGAATCTTGCAGCCCACCTCGCGGCCCCACGTAACGTTCAATTCCTCGGCGATCCGGCGCGAGATCGAGAGCGCCGCGACCCGCCGCGGTTGGGTGCAGCCGATCTTGGCCTCGATCCCCAGGCCGGCTTCCAGGCACATCTTGGGAATCTGGGTCGTCTTGCCCGAGCCCGTCTCGCCCGCGATGACCACCACCTGGTGCGCGCGAATGGCAGCGACAATGTCATCCTTGCGCGCGGTGATCGGCAGTTCCGGCGGGTAAGCGGTGCGGGGAACGTTCAGCCGGCGTTCCTCCCGCAAGGCGATCGAGGCGAGCACTTGTTGCCGCAACCGCTCCAGCAAAGCTTCGCGCTGAGCCGGGTGATGATGATCGCGCAAAAGCCGGCCCAGCCGCCGCCCCAGCCGCACCCAATCGGGCACCAGGCATTGCGACAGCAGCGTCTTCAGCTCTTCAATCCGGGCATCAGCCATGCAGAAACAGGGATTATGGCACCGTGCAGGGCGATGATACAACCCTTTCAGGGTTGGCGGCACACTTGGGCGCACACACCCGGGGTAGCGCGCCGCGCGCAACCCCGGGCTGAGTGGTTCAACCCCTTCGGGGTTGAGTGCGATACGTCACGGTGTTTAGGTCGGTGTGTACCAAGGGATCTGGCGCAGCCGATAGATGCGCCGGTTGAGGTTGGTCGCGAATCGAGGTGATGGAAACACCTTGAGAATCACTTGGTGGCGCTTCGATAGAGACGCGTTGGGAGGTTCGTACCGGCCGTATCAAGGAACTGGAAGGATCCATCAATGGCCGCCGTAGCCGAACCGAGGGTTTCCCACAGAAGGGACGTGGGGCTCGCGGTTGCTTGAATATCATACTCGGCTGCGGCCGCGCCCCGGGCAAATGTGATCAGGCACCCGCTTGAGCCGGGAGTGATGCTCGTGGCGATGACCTGTGCTGGGGAGGAGAAAATCCTGAACAGCGTGCCACTGGCGCCATTGGTCGCATACGCGCCTCCCCAGTAGGTGCTACCGTACAGCGCGCCATCGCTCCCAATCAGGAGCGGCGCCAGCGGTTCGCTGCCATCTCCCGCAATAGCCGAGAACCTGTGCAACACAGTATACCCGGTCCCATCACTATGGATTCGGAACACCGTCCCCCCGTCATTAACGCCGCCATACCGCGCCGTTCCGTAAAGGAAGTCGTCATTTCCCGCCACCAGCCCGGAAAACGGCTGAATTCCCTCGCTGGCTGAGGTGAAGCTCCGAAGCACGGCATAATTACCGCCATTGGTATCCAGTCTGAAGATCGTACCAAGATCGCCCGCCCCACCATAATACGTCGTGCCGTACAGGAATCCGTCGCTACCTCGCACCAGACCACCAAGGGGCATGCGTCCGTCATTCGGCCCTGCGCTGAAGTGGTGCAAGACCGCATAACCGGAACCGTCCGGGTTGAGCTTGAATAGGGTCCCCTGATCGTTGTGGCCACCGCTGCGCGTGGTCCCGTACAGCACTTCGTCCGGGCCACAGCACAAACCGGCATAAGGGAAACTGCCGTCGCCCGCATTGGTGGTGCCGGCAAAGCTATGCAGAGCGGAGTAGCCGCTGCCGTCCGCGTTCAAGCGATAGACAGTTCCCCGGTGAGACGATCCGCCCCCAAAGGTCGTTCCGTACAGGACGCCGCTGCTGCCTTTGGCCAAACCGGCCACGGGTTGCTCCCCATCTCCGGCGCCGGAGGGAAAAGCGTGCAGCACCGTGAATCCGCTGCCGTCCCTGGCCACTTTGAAAACAGTCCCCAGAAGACTTGAGCCCCCGCCAGGCGTCGTGCCGCACAGCGAGCCATCGCCCGCTTCCACCAGACCACTGCAAGGAAAATCCGTCCCCGTAAAGCTGTGCAGTGTCGTGAACCCACTACCGTCTTTGCGAATCTTGAAAAGGCTTCCCGAACCGCCGGTTCCCCCTCCATAGGTCGTGCCGTAAAGCGACCCATCACTACCCTCGAGGAGTTGCGCGCGCGGCGAACTGCCCGATTGGGGCAGGGCGCCAAGAGAGAGAATCTGCTGGAAATTGGTTTGGGCCTGGCTGGTTTCCAGGATCAGGCTGAGCATCCCGACGGGAAGCAAACCTAACATCAGATGGAGCCGTCCATGCCGGCTCGGCAGGGCGGGCGAAGCGCCGGCACGTCTGAGGCATCGGCAAGAAGGATTTACTCTCCAGAACGGATTCGTCATCATAAGCAACACTTTAGACATATCGAGGCAAGACACACTGTATTCAAACCACCACAATCTGACGCGGTTTAGGCAAAGATGCAGTTCCGTTGTTCACGGACATGCGGTTAGTACAATTGCGGAGTCGCGCCGCAGTGTGGTCTTTACTATTCAGCGTCATGCTGCAGCCAGTTTAGATCGAACGGGAACTCCCACAACCGGGGCACCCCGCTATTGTGTCCCCGGGGGAAGCGTGGAATCGGGCCCCAGGGGATCCCCGGGGCCGAAGAGGCGGGGCTATGGCGGCGGAGTCAAGCCTCCCAACGGAGTGACTGCCTTTCCTGAGATCGCTGTGCCCTGGCCTTGGTGATGAAAGGATTGGGGCTGGGTTCTACAGAGCCTGCCGGCCAGGCTTATGTTTTCTTCTCCAGCTCAGTCTTCTCAAAACCCAATTTCTCCATCAAGTCGTAGAGGGTAGGCCGGCTGATCCCCATTTCGGAAGCAGCCGCGGCAATATTACCTCCGTGCTTCCGCAGGGCTCTTTGCACCACTTCACGTTCGACCGCTTCCCGCGCCTCCTTAAGGTTCAAGTTGATGCTGCGGGTTGGGCTATCCAATTCCAGGTCCTGGGCGGTGATGCGCTTGCCTTCGGCCATGATCACGGCGCGTTTGAGGCGGTTCTCCAATTCGCGCACGTTGCCCGGCCACGAATGGGCGTCTATCGCACGCAGCGCGTCCTGGCTGAAGCTGATTCCCTCCTTGCCGCTGCTCACGGCGTTTCGACGCAGAAACTCCTGGGCCAGCAGGCGGACGTCGCCTTCGCGGTCACGGAGGGGCGGCAGGTTGATGACGACCACCGCCAGGCGGTAATACAAATCTTCCCGAAAGCGCTCTTCGGTTATCGCCTTCTTCAGATCGAGGTTGGTGGCTGCGACAACTCGCGTATCCACTTGGATCTCCAGTCGGCCGCCGACCCGTTCGATGCGCTGTTCCTGGAGAAAGCGGAGGAGCTTGACCTGAAGCTGCAAGGGGATTTCGCCTACTTCGTCGAGGAAGAGAGTACCGCCGCTCGCGGCCTCGATTCGGCCCTTGCGCTGGACATGCGCGCCGGTGAACGAGCCTTTTTCATGTCCGAAGAGCTCGCTTTCGAGCAGAGTCTCGGGAATAGCGCTGCAGTTGATGGCGACAAAAGGCCCCTCCTTTCTGGGGCTGCGCCGGTGGATGGCCAGCGCGGCCATTTCTTTGCCGGTGCCGCTTTCGCCGAGCAGGAGCACCGGCGCGTCAGTGGTCGCCACCTTACGGACGGAAGCGAAAGCCCTTTGGATTTGTGGGCTGTCCCCGAGCATTCCCTCGAATGTTCCGGTCTGCATTTGGGCCTGCAAATCGCGGTATTCACGTTCCAGACTGGCGACGTGGAAGGTTCGCCGGAGGATGATTTTCAACTCGTCCACCTGCACAGGTTTGGACAAGAAATCGTATGCCCCGGCGCCGATGGCCTGGAGAGCGTTGGTCTTCTCGCCCTGGCCGGAGATGATGATGATCCTGGCGTGCGGGTCCTGGGCGATCATTTCTGAAAGGGCAGCCAGGCCCTCCTCGGGCGTGCCTGGATGCGGGGGCAACCCCAAATCCAGCAACGCGACTGGCGGGCGCTGCTCACGCAAGACCGCCATGGCGTTGACGCGGTCTTCCGCAAGGTAAATGTCATAATCCCTCGTAAGCGCCCATTTCATCTGGGAACGAATCTCTTCGTCGTCGTCAACGATTAGAAGCTTGGGCTTCATCAGATTACGGCCGATCTTTGCAGGGCGTGTCAGAGGAGGCAATGCAAAAAGACCTGCCCCATTGATCACTGCTGGCCTTCGGCAAGCACAATCCGCAAGCCGGTGCCGAAGCCCGCGGGCGCCGGGTCGAAGGCATCGCGCCGTGCCGCCCGACACCGCCCCCCGCCACAATACCAATTACCGCCGCAGAACCAGGCGCCGCCGCGGATTATGTGCGCATAGCCCCAGGAGGGACCTTGTGGGTCGGTTACACTTCCCGCGGGATAAGCCCCATACCAATCCTGACACCACTCATAGACGTTTCCGTGCATGTCATGCAGCCCCCAGGCGTTCGGCGGATAGCTGCCCACGGCCGTCGTGCACGCCAGGTAGGTCCCACCGGGGTTGTAGATGTCACCCGCTGAGGCGTCATATTCATAAGCGCCATTGACGTTGGCCATACCCGACCGCAGCGTCCTGCCGAAATGAAACGCCGTCTTTGTCCCCGCCCGGCACGCATACTCCCACTCAGACTCTGTCGGCAAGCGATACACCCAGCCTGCCGGCAACCTCCCGCCCGCCTGTTCCTGCTGCGTCAACCGCCAGCAATAATTCGTCGCTTCAAACCAGGTCACCTGTTCGACGGGCCGGTTCAAGTCCGGGGCAATGGGTCTGCGAAACCAGTCATTGGTGGTGAAATAGCTCGGGTTGCTCCCGATCAACGCCAGGTACTCACCTTGTGTTACCTCGAACTTGCCAATGTAGAAACCCCGCGTGAAAGTCACCGTGTGCTGCGTTTCGTCCGTGAACCGCAACGCCTCGTCGGGCGGGCTCCCCATGACAAACGTTCCGGGCGCAATCCAGATCATGTTCGTCGTCACAACGTTGGCTGGCAACTGCTGAGACATCGCCCGGTAAAAACGCATGTTGGTAGTAGCGCTCGCATCCGCAATTAGGTAAGGGCTGCCCGGCAGGGGCAGCAAATTGGTCATGAACTGCCAGAAGTCCGTCTCGAACAGGCTCGACCGATACTGAATCGTGCAGGCGCTGCCGACTTCGCCGCTGAGCGTCAATTGAATGCCCCCGTTGGATAATTGCACACTCACGGCTGGCGGAGACTGGGCTGCTACGGGTCCAGCCAGAACCCAAAGCGCGACCCCAAAGACAATGACGGCCGGAGGAGCTTCCGAGGATCTTGTTCTCATTCAGTATTTTCTCCAGATCACGCAAACGACCACCGCTATGATTATTCTGCGCTTCCGCCAGCAGAATTGCGAGCTCAATTCTCACTTTTTTACCCAACTAACTGCTTGCACCTCTCGGTTACCTGCTTCTTCACCATGCTGAAGACCCGGGTTTGCCCCCAAAACCGCCGGAAAGCCGTCGTGCGACAAGCGTCGGAAGGCTTTACAGCGCAGAATTCAGCGGATCACCCACGTTACTTGTTCATCTTCAATGACTTACATAAGGCTCTGCTCGATTCCACCAGAAATGCGTCGGTGAAGTTTACGCTCGCGGCACGCCTGGAACAGGACTGACCCAGCCTTGCCTTGAAAAAAAGACGAATTCTAATAGCCATAAGATACTTATTATTAATATGATACGATACTTAATCCTCTGGGTGACCCGTTGCGTCATGAGCATTGGCACACCCAGTGCTAAAAGACATGGCAGACCTAGGAATAGGACTAATTGAATAACAACAAAATAGAAAGGGAACAAACACAGATTATGAAAAAGACAATTATTGCAGCGGTTGTAGCAGGCGGAATGGTGGCGTCTAGTGCGTTGGCGATTCCGTTTTCCGGGACAGTTGACATCACCCGGACGCCCGGCACCGTCGGCTTCAGCGGCGGTGAGTACACTGTCACTGGTGTTGCGCCGACCGTATTCGACTCCTTCCAGACGTTCTGCTTGGAAGTCCCACAGTCGGTTCAAGATAACCCTCAAACCTACCAATTGAATTCCGGAGCGATTGCAGGTGGCAACTCACCTGGCAGTTGGGGCCCTGACGGGGTCCCAGGCTTCGATCCAGTTTCCATTGGAACAGCTTGGCTGTACACTCAATTCCGAGCCGGAACGCTGGGGGGCTACGACTATACCCTCGGTGCCGGTCGCGAAGCATCCGCGTATGGCCTACAATTAGCGATCTGGTTCCTCGAAAACGAGTATTCATCTGGAGTCTTGAACGCCGAGGCTGAAGCCTTCTTAGCACTTGCTCAAGGGGCGTTTGCGCCGGGTACGGACATTACATTGGGCGACTTTGGGGCTCAGGGTGTTTACGCCATGAATCTTATTGGCCCTACAGGCGAACCATCGCAGGATATGCTAGCAATTCCCGATGGCGGTGCCACTCTGAGTCTGCTGGGCCTTGGCCTGGTAGGACTTGGCATGGCGTCCCGCCGGCTCCGCCGGGCTTAATCAAGCGGACTATTTCTAGGTTAGATCGAAAAGGGGGCAGCAATGCTGCCCCCTTTTTCTTGTACGCCGGAAACGATGAACACCCGGACCTAAGCTATGAATCCCCTCCTCCTCGTTCTCGTCGTCGCCGTGCTCGGTTTCGCAGGCTGATTCGAGGACGAGAATGAGCCGGCTTCCGGATGTAAGTTCGCTATTCCGCAGCAGGGGAGCGCGCCCGCCCCGGGCGCAGTGGCTGGCGCCCTCGCCAGCCCACCTTCGGGAGCGGTCGAAGTGATCCAGCATTCAGTGACTGCGCCCGCGCCACGGCCACCCGGCGGGGGCGCCAGGTGGCAGCGCCCGGGGCGGGCGCGATCCCCGGCTTAGCGCGGACTGAGCGGGAGCAGTACCCGGACGGTGGTGCCTTTGCCTGGCTCGCTCTCGACTTCGATGCGGCCGCGGTGGGCTTCGACGATCATCCTGCAGTGGAACATGCCGATGCCCAAGCCCTTCTTCTTCGTGCTTTGGAACGGCCGGAAGAGAGAGTTTTGGATGAAATCCGGAGCCATTCCGCAGCCATTATCCGCCACGACCAGAACCGCCCAGTCATTACGCTGGCTGGTTTCGACGCGAATGCGGCCGCCGGAAGTGAGAGCATCCCGGGCGTTGAGGACAAGGTTCGTGATGACATTGCGGACTTGACCGGGATCGAGACTCAGCCTGGGCAGGGGGCGCAGCTCCTGCACGGGCTGGATCAGAGGGTCGAGATTGAGACTACTCAGGGTTTCGGCCACCAGTTCATTCAGGCTGGACTCGACGCGCTGGGGAGTGAGGCTCTGGCGCAAGAGGCTCAAGCGGCTAATCAATTCGTTTATGTGCGTGACCGTCTTCGCGATGCCGCGCAAGGCGTCGGCCCGGAAGTCGGGATCGTTGAAGTGCACCGGCAGGTTCTGCAGCATCAGGGAGAGGGTGGAAGCGGTGTTCTTGAGATCATGAACAAAGAACGTGGACATTAGCTGGAAGGCCTCGAGTTGTTTCGCCTGAGACAGCCGCTCGGATAATTGGATGTTCAGGAGGTTAGCGGCAGCCTGGTCGCTGATGCTCTTGAGGAGGTCGAAATCCTGGATGGAGAACGGCACGGCGCCGACGCGGTCCCCCAGGGCCAATATCCCCAGGAGTTCACCCCCCGCCATCATCGGCACACAAACCCGGTTCCCGCCCTTTTCCCGAAACTCATCCGGGTGAGCGCGCCGGAGAGCGGAGGCCCAGAATTCCTTGGAAGCATCAATATCAATGGGATCCGGATGGGAGGTCAGTGCGGCGAGGACTGCCGCGGCGTCGGCCGGCTCGAAGGCCACTTGTCCCGCTTTGCGGGCCGAAAGCGAAGTGGACGCGCCAAACAACAGCTTTTCCTTCTTTTCATCTGTGAGCCAGATGGTAACCGAGAGTGCCTGGAAGATGTCAGAGACGAGTTTGACGACGGTGTCGCACAATTCCTTTTGCTCGAGGCAGCGAGCTGTGCCCTCAGCGAAGGTCCGCCAGACGCGGCGATAATCGTAAATGGGCCGCTGGAAATGGCGGCTGATGAAGCGGCGGGAAAACAGCCGCACGCGGTCGGACAGCACCAGAACGGCCAGCAGGACCAGCAGCAAGAGGACCAGGAAGGCTTTGATCGGGAAGGCGGCATCGCCGCCGAGGATGGTAACGATTTTGGCAAACACCCCAACGACCAACAGGTAAATGCCGGCGAGCAGAACCGTAAATGAATGATGCAACAGCGAGTGCGACGGGTAGATGCTGATATCGAAGTGGCCGGTGCGGAGGAGGCCACGCACGATGAGGAGAAAGGCGATCAGGAGGGCGCCGGAGTTGATCATTTGCAGGGAAAGGTCACCTCCGTGATACAGCAGGGCCTGGCTACTGGTGTACGCGCGGATGGCAAAGAGGACCCCCAGGCCCAGGACGATGTACTTGATCCGCCAACGTGTGGTGCCAACGGCGGCCCGGAAGGTGCGTTCGAGGTTCATGAGCACCAACACGGCACTGAGCAGAAAGATGAGATTAAGGGCTGATCCAGCGAAACCGAGGCGAAACATCAGTTGGCGGCTAGAAGCAGGCTGGCCAACGGCACTAATGATTTCCTCCGGGAAGAGCAAAACCAGGGCTAGCGGAGCGACGAAGGCAACAACGAGCGCGATTGACCCGCGGGAGATGAACTCGCGGTAATTGCCGCGAGCGTAGGTGAGACTGAACAGCAGCCATAAGCCAGGAAGAAACGCCGTCGCCATAAAAGCCAAACCTTGCCACCGGGCAAAGCTCTCGGGCCGGACGGAATTAGCCGCGAGGCCTGAAAGCAGGCTCTCGACCGCAAAGGCGAGCATCCCGGCCGAGAAAACCCAGCGAGGGAAGGAACGCCGCTGCCGGGAGAAGAGCGTCAGAGCCAGCAGACCGGCAGCAAGAGCGCCGGCAAAGTCCAAGGCAGCAGCGACAGACATCAGCGCCAAATTGGCAGGAAAGGCGACTTACAGAAACAAAAAAAAGGCAGGAACTCGCGTTCCTGCCTGCTCAGAACAGAAAAGGCTCAACAAGGCCTTCCGGCTCAAGCGAGCTTGCGGCGCAGCAGCGTCAACCCAGCAAGGGCCGCACCGAGAAGCATCAAAGTCATTCCGCCATCAGGGATCACCGCGTTGTGCGAAATGAAGGAGAGCGTCGAATCGGCAGAATCCGCTCTTAGCAAATAACTGCCAGGTGTATCTTCGTAACCGGTAATATGAAGCGTGCCGGTTCCAGTGATTTGCAGGAACTTGATACCATCATTGTCCGTCCCTTGGGAAACACCTTGTATCAAACCCAGATCAAACGAGTAGGTTAGATTACCAAAGACAAACCTCCAAACGTCAACCGCAGGGCTGGGAGCAAGGGAGGGTATGAACTGGAATCCCGTGGCCGTATTGACGAGGGTCCCGGCCGGCACTGCGGCGTAGTCACCGCTGGAACCGGCAGTTGTCACCACACCGAAGCTCGTGATTGCAGTGCCAGTAGCAAGATCTCCAGTGTTCACTGCAATCGGCCCACCGGAGAAGGAAATGTCACCCACAATTCTATTTGCGTGTGCGCTTAGTGTCAAACCGAGGACTAGAGCTGCCACAACCATTGACTTGGCAGCATTGGTATTGGTCTTCTGTGGTACCATTGTTCTTATTTGTTTCTGTGCGCTACGCTACATCTTGTAAAAGCATTTGCGGTGCCAATATCGGTATGCAAGATTAACCTAAGATGTAATATGTTCATTATAAACATATTATGCAATGAACCAAGCGTTAATTGGTGAAGTCAAGTCCTAACAGGCACAAGGGAAGAGTAAATTATTCCGACGCTTCAGGCTGGTTAGCGAGGACCGATTCGAGATGAAGGCATGAAAGCCACGGAAATACTCAGGAAAGTGGGGTCTTTTGACATTTTGCATCAAGAAGGCGAGAGTGTAAGGACTGCCGACAAGCGGTAAGAGGCTTTCAATTAATGACTTGTGTCCGGATTAGAGACTTGCTGCTTGTAAACATTCGGCCAACCCGCGGACCGCGAGCCGTCCCTGGCTCGCAGCCCATTACCCATGCGCCCCGCTGCGAGCCAGGGACGGCTCGCGGTCCGTCCGTCCGCGGGTTGGCCGAATGTTTACTGCTGCCTTGTTCAGTGGCGCGGGGCTTGTCCGACAAAACCGGTGCATCCGGGCTTCTTGCACGACGGTACCGGACCAGAACGATAAGCCTGTTCCCGGGGAGACTATGGACGGGCCCCGGTGAGTCTCCCATGGGGAGTGCTCCCCATGGGAGACTCACCGGGGTGTCACCGGCCGGACACCGGACGCACGCCTTGAGGTTGTTCCAGCACTGGGAGTGGAGAACCGCTCGCATGGAAGTCGCATGCTTGCGTAAGGACCGGATTATCAATGTCTTGGAGCGGCTCGCCTGGCCATGAGGATTCAGTCGCAATGCCCGCCAAGCACGCGAACGGCGCGAAAAGGCTGGCGTGGTGGCAGCCTACTTGAGCTCGGCCAGGATGCGTTTGGCTTCGGTCGCCAGTTGGGGCGCGAGATTCAGTTCCAAGGCCCGTTTGAGGGACTGCTTGCTCTCGGCGGGCGACTTGGTCTGGTATTGCGCCATGCCGAGGTAATAGAGGAGTTCGGCGTCGTTTTTGCGGGTCTGGAGGCCTTGCTTCAGGAAGCGGGCCGCCGCCGGGTAATCCGCGCGGCGGTAAGCGAGGACGCCCAGGACGCGAGCGAGGTTCGGGTCGTCGGGAAAGGACTGGCGGGCTTTGGTGGCAAGGTCGGTGGTCCTGGTCTCGGCCGGGAAGCGGTCGAAACAGAGGACGGCAAGATCCCGTGTGGCCGGGACGAAAAGGGGGTTGATGGCGAGGACCTGGTCGAGGGTCTTCCTGGCGTCCTGAAAGCTCCCCTTCTCCTGCTGGAGGAGCGAGTTGACCATCAGTGCGGGAATGTAATTAGGATCTGCCTTGAGGATGGCCTGGAGTTGCGAGGCGATTGCCGGCCGCTGAGCGGAGTCGCGGTAGGCCACGATCATTGACAGGAGACGTTTAGCCTCGTCGGCCTCGTCAAATGCGGCGGTTCCTTTCAATGCCTGTTGCAGGGCGGTTTCGGCGGCGGGCAGTTGGCCCAGGCCGTAATAAGAGCGGGCAAGGTCATGGAGCAACGCGGGCTGGTCAGGCAGCTTGAGCGCCGCCTCCTGGAGCAGGCTCGAGGCCCATTTGTAGTCGCCGGACTGGCAGACGAGGTGGCCGAGGAGCTGGGTAATGGAGGCGTCGTCCGGAGCGGCGGCGTGGGCATCCTTGGCGAGGTCGAGGGCCTTTTTCGGATTACTCAGGCTGCCGGGAGCCGCGTAAAGCCGCGCGAGGCTGGCGAGAATATAGGCATCCTTGGGCTTCTGTGCGAGGGCCTGCTCGTAAGCCTTGAGGGCCTTATCCGGCTTGCCGTTTCGGTTGAAGACGTCGGCCAGGCGCGCGAGGGCGATGGAATCGCCGGGGTCTTCGGCAACGCGCTTTTCGAGCAGAGACTGGGCGTCCGGATCGGGTGCCTTTGGATCAACCGCCAGGATGGCCAGGCGACGCCGTGCATCGTCTTTTCCGGGGTAGTCTTTGTCCCCGTCCAGAGCACTCTCGAAGGCGACACGAGCCGGGGCTTCCTGTCCAAGCTTATACCGGACCATGCCGAGGTGGTATTGGATTTCGGGCTCGTTCGGCGCGGCGGCGGCGGCTTCCGAGAGAAGGGTGAGAGCCTTCGGGTAATCGCCTCGGCGATAGAGAATCCAGCCCAGCGTATCCGCCACGGAGGGATCAGCCGGGTAGAAACGCCTCGCCTGTTCGGCGAGCTCGACGGCCTTGTCAATCTCATTGAATTTCTCGGAGTACAAATACGCGAGATTATTGAGGGCGATCGAGACTTTTGGGTTGATGGACAGGACCTTCTCGTAAGCGTCGCGGGCGGCGGCGTAATTCTTCAGGCTGTCCTGGATCAGGCCGATTTGCATCAGAGCGGCAGCGTCGTTGGTCCGGGCGACGAAGCTATTGAGTTTGGCCAGTGCTTCCTGAGACTTGTTAGCGGTGACGTATATTTGCGAGAGCAGCACGTACGGGGCGCGCAGGTCGGGAGCCATTTCAATGGCCTTAAGGAGGGCCGTCTCCGCTTGGGGGTAGTTTGTTTGCGCGACGTATATCCGGGCCAGCAGAATTTGCAGTTCCGGAGTGGCGGGGCGGCGCTCGATCTGCTGGTTGACGCGACCGAGGGCGGCCTGAGGCTGTTTCTCCGCCAAATCGAGAGCAACCAGTTGTTCCAGCGGCGCCAGCGAATCAGGCGCGAGTTCCAGTGCTCGTTCGCAAGCCTTTCGGGCCTCGGCGTGGTTATTCTGGCGGGCCAGGACGTTGGCCATCAGCAAAGGAACCTGCGGCGCCTTGGGAAACAGCTTTTCCATCCGGCGATAGACGGCGAGCGCCTGGTCCAGGTTCCTTTGGGCCGCATAGGCTGCGGCGAGCAACAAGTGAGCCTGGGGAAGATCGGGTCGCTGTTTGACCAACCGCTCCAGGGACGAGGCGGCTGGGCCGGGCTGGCCCCTCCGGATAGACAGATCGGCGAGTCCAAGGATGGCTTCGGGGGAATTGGTGTTGATGACGAGTGTCTGCCTGAAAGCGGCCTCGGCCTTGGCATTCTCGCCATTGAGCCGGTAGCACTGCGCGAGACGAAGGTGGACTTCAGGTGATCGGCGGTAAACCTCAGCCAGCCGCACGAGTTCCTCCGTGGCCTGCGCAATCTCGTTCTGCTTCAGTTTGACCTCCACACTGAGCATGACGGCCTGGTAATTGACGGCATCCTGGGCGAGAACTCGCTTGAGGATGGCGGCGCAATCGTCGAGCCGATTCTGGGAGAAAGCGATCTGGGCGAGGAAATTCCAGGCCGGAAGGTAATCCGGGGCTTTGCGGGTGAGGTCCTCAAGGATCTTCCTGGCGCCATCGGCGAAGCCGGTCTTCAATTTGAAATCGGCATACTTCAAACGCCTGGGGGAGCGCAGGGGAGACAGCTCGGCGCCGGCTTTGAAGGCAGCCTCCGCGCGTGTCAGGTCGTTGCTCTGCCAATAAACACTGCCCAAGGCTGTCTGAGTCGCGGGAAACTTCGGATCGAGAGCCAGCGCCTGGTTCAGCTCGGGTGCGACATTGGTGATCTGGCCCAGCCGGAGGTAGAGGGTGGCGAGAGCGAGGTGATAGCCGGGCCGATCCTTGTCCTGCTGCCGCATTTTGATAATCTGCTGGAGGGTATTCTGAGCATCTTTCCGCGTGAGGGTGGTCTGGGCGAGGACCTGAAGGGCGTCATCCTGCCCGGGCTGTTTTTGGAGGACGCGCTCCGCGTTTTCACGAGCCTCTTTGAAGCCGCCAAGGGAAAGCTCGGTCAGGCTGAGTTTCAGGCGCACGTCGGGGTTGTCCGGAGCAAGTTCGGCGGCCTTTTTCAGATAGGCCAGAGCCTGCGGGAGACGACCCTGGTCGTGATAAATGATGCCCAACCGGGAGATGGCGGCCGGATCAGACGGGGCAACCTGGAGGACCTTGCGGTATTGGATTTCTGCCTTCTGGTATTGACCGGCGGCGAAATCGCGGTCGGCATTCGCCAGGTAGCGTGTTCTCTTTGCTTCCTTGGAGCAACCGGCCGCCGCCGCCGCGAGCACCGGTACCAGGAAAAGACTTAACAGCCGGCGGCGGCGGAAATCCGAAAGTCGAAAGTCGAAATCCGAAAGCCGGAACACGCCGGTGGAGAAACCGCGGATTACGCGGAATACGCGGAAGAAGTAGTCGGAAAACCCAAGCGGTTTCCGCGTGTTCTGCGTATTCCGCGGTTCATGGATTGGACCCATTCTGCATTCGCCGCTGCAGGAACAAGGCGAACCAAAACCAGGGAGGAATTGTGTCAAATGCATATTAGCCCTTATGTTTGCGAATATCCGTTTTGCGCAGGAAGTAGAGTAACAAGAGGAACGGGATCAGGGAAATCACAAAGAAGACCGGCCCCCCGCGGTGATGAAGGGGGGAATCAATGAAGCCGGGATCCACATGCACGCAGAGCTCGCCAATGACGACAATGCGGAAGGCGTTGCGGGCAATGCCCAGGGGAATCACGGCCAGGGCAAAGAGGGCCCGCTTCCAGGGTGAGCGCAGAAAGAGCTGGCCCGCAACGAGGCTGCTGATGAACAGCACCAGGGAGGAATGAATGCCGCTGCACTCGGGCGCCACCTGGAGATTGAACCCGGGGAGATGAAAGTCAACGCCGTTTCTCAGCAAGGGCGTTCCCGCGAGTCCAAAGAACAGTTCAGCGGCATCGGCCGAGCCATGTTGCAGAAACGATTCGATCGCCTTTTCGAGGAAGACAGGGAACGGCACGCAGAAGATGAGAAAAGCGAGCGGAAAGGCGAGGGGCCGAAGAGTGTTCTTGCCGAGGCAGAAGAAGCAGGCGCCAACAAATAGCAGAAGAAACGACGCGGAAGTCCAGGCCAGGGAATCAACCGGGGCGAGTTTCTGGCCCGAGCGCAAGGTGAACCCGTAGGCAGCGAGCAGCAGAAGACCTGCGGCGACGGGGAGTATGGCGAGCTTGCGTTCGGGTGCCGAGCACGGGGAGAACTCCTTCTTCTTGAGCCAGGCGAAGTAGAGGCTGACGAAGGGAATCAAGAGGATGTGAGAATACAGGCTGCTGTCGAGGGCGAAACGAGCGAGGGCGATCAGCGGCAAGGCGAAGCACAGAGCCAGCACGCCCGTGCAAATGGCCAGCAGTCGCAGTTGCCGCGACAAGTCAGGCGAAGCCGCTGCAGGTTGAGCCGAGTCTCGAATGGATTCAGGAGTCAAAGGGAATTGGAGTGGTGCGTTTCCGGAGTATTGGAGTGATGGAGTATTGGGGTATTGGGGTATTGGGGTAATGGAGTAGTGGAGTAATGGAGTGATGGAGTGATGGGAATCAACCGTAGGCAAGATTGCTTTCCTTTATAATAAGGCTGTCTATCCAGTCGCCGGTTTGCTGCTTGAGCTCGAGGCTTTCAACCAGTTTCAGCAAGCCATTCTCGAGCTTGAAGGCGAGATCATTCAGAGCTTTGAAATCGGCCTCAGTGATCTGCTGGGCCTTGAGATAGGCGTGCAAGCCGGAAACCGACTCGCCTAAAGAGCCCAGGCTGTAGTTCAGGAACTGGAGGTACTCCCCGAGTGAACGGCGACAATACCCCTCGGCAATATTGCGATGCACCGAATCCGCCGACGCAATCGCCTGCGCCCCCACGCGCCTGAGTTCGAATTGAAAGGCCTTGAAGACACGACAATTCACCACATAGAAGTCTATGGCGTCCTGCCACACTCGCAACTGCTGATAGCCCCGATTCTTATTTCGATAATTGGTATCCATAACGCTCCTCAACACGCCGCCATTCCCCTACGCCACCACTCCCCGACTCCACGACTCCACTTCCCCATTACTCCATTTCTCCAATACTCCACCACTCCGTTTTTCCATCTCTCCACTTCCCCATCACTCCATTTCCCCAATACTCCATCACCCCATTCCTGAGACTAGAACCTGTAGCTAAGCGCCCCGCCGACCATCGTGGTCGTATAGTCGTAGAAGGTCGAACCGGAGGAATTCCAGTTTACCGAGTAAAACGCCGAGACCGTGCCGCGCTTCAAGATGGGAGCAGAAAGCCGGGCGCTGAAGAATGTGCTGTCGTAATCGCTGACGGTGGAGGCGGGGTCCGTGGTGGAGGCTTGATAAGAGCTGTTGGCGTAGCCACCATTCAAGTCGAGGAACAGCTTGCCCAGCAACCGCTGGCGAAGGCCGGCGCTGATGGCGGTGCTCTCGGTTACCTGGTCCTGGAAGTACGAAGGTCTCACGGCGCTGTAAGCGCCGATGGAGAGGGTGGTAGTCTCAAAGGGAGAATATTGGACGGAGCCGGAGAAGAGCGGGCTGATCAAATCGGAAGACCCGGAGTCGAGGAACTGCCGGACCTCGGCGCCGCCACTCAAGACGAGGCTGAGTTTGTCCACGACCCGCCAGGCCACCCTCCCCTGGATTTGCTCCGAGGTCATGTCGGAACCGACCTCGACGTTGTCGTAGGCGAAGCCGGCGCCCAGGGCGGCGCCGAACCGGGGCCAGAACTGATAATTCAGCCAATTCATCGTTGACCAACTATTGTAGTCATTGAGCGGCTGCCCCAGTGTGGTTTCGTCGGCGTAGCGCAGACTCTGGTTGAGGCCCAGTTCGAGAGAGGATTTGGAACTCATCTGGAAATCCGCGCTTAAGAGCGTGGCAAAGGTCTGTTGGTCGGTCTGGCCGCCCGTCTCGATGATCGGGTCGGACGAAGAGGCGTAAGTCTGGGCGAGGCCGAAAGTCCAGTCCTCGTAGGTGGTGCCGCCGGTCAGCGTCACGGCGTTGTCAAAGGTGTTGCGAAAGTCGCTGCTGGAATAGAAGCGGGTGAGGGCGGTATAGTCAAGAGACCAGTGGTCGCCCCAGCGCAAGAGGACCCCCGGATCCAGCTCATTGATCAGCGAGGTGGTGAGCTGGCCCGCCCTGGCCTGCAGGCCGTCGCCGTAGGAAAGGCCATAATACAGGTGAGGCTGAACCGCCAGCGGCCCCCGGCGGAACAGCGGGGGCAAGGCCGGAAGAGGTAAGACGGTAGGGACGTAGAACTGCCGGGTGCCGGTCAGGGGAGGCGCCGGCAGGGCTTCGGGAAGATAGGCTGGCGCGAGCGCGGGCAGATTAGTCTCGACGGGCACAGAAAAGGCTGGAGTAGTGGAGTATTCCGATCTTGGGGTACTGGAGGGTTGGAGTGATGGAGTAGTGGCAGATTGGGGTGATGGGGTCGTGGGAGGTTGGAGTGGTGGAGTATTGGAGTGTTGGAGTGATGGGGTGTTGGGGGATTGGGCGCGGGCGGAGGGCAGCGCAGGGAAGACGCACAGGGCGGACGCAAGGATCAGGAGCAAAGAGCGGCACGGATGCCGCATCACCGGCAGGCTGGAAGCCCGCCGCCACACCGGTTGGGTATTGTTTAGGATCATGATGTTCTCTGGCCGACAAGGCTAACGGTCAAATTGCTCATTTGTCGAGCCTGTTTCTCCAGTAATTCTTAATGAACAGGGGTGCATCAAGCTCTCGACTTGGCCCGTTCTTTGGAGCTGCATGATTCTGTCCCGCCATGATTCTGTCCCATCACTCCAATTCTCCACTACTCCAATTCCCCATCACCACATTCCGCCATCGCTTCCTTTCTTTGGAGCTGCATGATTCTGTCCCGCCATGATTCTGTCCCAACACCCCACCACTCCAACACTCCACTACTCCAACTCCCCATCACCACATTCCGTCATCGCTTCCTTTCTTTGGAGCTGCATGATTCTGTCCTATCACTCCACCGCTCCAACACTTGCTCGAAGCAGGGCCGATTGCGCTCGATCGGGCAAATATCCGCACCGATGAGAATGGAAGCGGTGTCAGGCATCGAGGGTAGCACGCGTTAAGCCGTTCCATGCAACAGACTTCCCGCGAAACACGCGAAACCACGCGAAAGCAGAGGGCGGTCCCAGATCCCAAGGGCGGCCTTGGGCTCCACGGGTCAGTGAGACTGCCGGGCGTCTCGTTTGGCCCGCATTCACCAGCGTTTCGCGCCTTTTAGCGTGGTTAGCGGGCATGGCTTCTGAATACTTACGGCTAAGGTCCTCCTGCAGGCCGGATGGGCAGGGGTCGGATTAGCGCCATTTTCTATAGTAATCACAAAGTTATTCGTCATGCCGGGCGGGCCCGAGTCCAGCCACAACTCAAGAGGCCGTTGGGCGGGCGGACAATCGGAACGGACATCACGTCGCCTCGAAGTAACCGGCCACCGCATCGGCAATCATGGAGTACAACTCGGTCAAGCTGTCACCCTGCGTCGTGATCCCGCCGCCTTGAGGATCATCCCATCGGGCGACGAACCCGCCGGTTTCGGGACAGCTTTCAACCGTGAACAGAATCTCGTTCATGGTGCAATCTTCTCATGGGCCACGGAGAAGTCAATCGTTCCCCAGCAGGCTGCGCGTTTGGGGAAGCCGTTGCAGATGCAGCGTGATGGTCTGCGGGTGGTTTCGGGGATGGACTAAGACCCCTGCAACGGGCGCCAGATCATGCTTTCCAGACCTGGCCTGGCTTGGCGTTGACAGCGGCCATTGCGTTCCGGCTATGGACGATACACTGGGCCCAATCGGCCAACTCCCGGTGCCGGGTGAGGGCACCCGGCCCACATTCCCCACAAAACCGCCCTCTGGTAGGGCGGGTGCCCTCACCCGGCGGCCTCGTCTCGTCCAGAATGAGACGCAAGCGAGCCAAACCGGATTGTCAATTTGAGCCTGCGGATGGCCAAAACAGGAAGCGGGCGTAAAGGTAGGCGATGGTTTCGCCGAGCACCGTTTGCACTCCTTCGCTCGAGCGCCACCAGTGTACGGCATCGTACTCCGGATCTTCCAAAGCCGTGACCCCGATCCTGACTTGCCCGCCGAAGGCTTTCTGGAAGAGGAGGCGAGACCGTCGGGAGTGTGACGCCAAGGTTACGACGTCGAGCGACTGCACCGGATTTCCTCGCGCCTGGAGCCACTGGCGAACGGCTAACGCACAATGGTAAGTACGATCCTTCTGAGCCACAGGGCAGAAGAGGGTATGGATCTGGTCCCTGGGCACCCCGTGCTCGGCGAGATCGGCTGCGACGTAGTCGGCCGAATAGCGGCCCGAGGTCCACTTGTCACCGGTTTCATACACGTCCCGGACCACCACCACACAGCGGTAGCGCCCCAGCTTGAAGGCGCGGGCGGCCTGACCGACCGGGCGCGCCCCTATCCAGCCCTCGACGACCATCACTTCGCCGGCACCGCCGTCATTGGCTGTCAGCAATAGGTGGACACCGCGAACCGACACGAAGGCCGCAACCGCGAGGAGGGCGCCGAGGAGCAACCAGCCGCGAAGCGAAAGCGACCAGCGTTCGCGGAGGACAAGCAGGCCGGCGAATTTACACCGGGAACCGGCAGGCGGCAAAGAGGCCTGGTTAGGCACAATGAATAGAAGCCCCGCGGCAAGAGTTCAGCGTGCAGCCCGGCCACTGGACGCGAACCCCAGCCCAGGGTCGTAAAGGCTCCCGGAAGCCGATTCTATTGGCGTGCATTCGCGTGCCTTACGTATCTATTCAGCAGCAGGGGAGCGCGCCCGCCCCGGGCGCAGTGGGTGGCGCCCTCGCCAGCCACCTTCGGGAGTGGTCGAGACGATCCACCATTCAGTGACTGCGCACGCCACACTCCCACCCGGCGAGGGCGCCGGGTGGCAGCGCCCGGGGCGGGCGCGGTCCCCAGAATGAACTGCATGGATACGGCTTAGCGGTTGCCTTCGGCCTGCATAGTCTCTCGGAGGCGAGACTTCGCTTGCGAGTCCAAGTACCGAAAGGCCGCCAAAATGCCTTCGGCAGCGTTGTCGTAATTGAACTCGCTGACCTTCGCCCGAGCGTTCTTCGAGAAGACCTCCCACTTCGCGTTGTCCGTGAGCAATTCCACCGCTGCCGAAGTCCAGGAGTCAACGTCCAGGGGCAGGATACGGCCGTTCATGCCGTCCAGGACTAGCTCACCCGCTGCGGCGGTCATCTCGGTCGTGATCACCGGAGTGCCGGCCACCATGGCCTCATTGATCACCACTCCCCAGCAATCGCCCGAGGTCGGGAAGAGCAATAGCCTGGCCTGGGCATAATAATCTGGCAGCCGGTCGTGATGGATGAAGCCGGCAAATTCATAGGAGACGGCGTGTTTCTCGAAGACGCCGCGCATCTGTGCCTTGAGGGTTTCCTCGCCATCACCGATGATGAGCACACGACAATGGCCGAGGCGAGCCTTGATGGCGGCACAAACTTGGGCGAAGAACACGGGGTTTTTTACATCCACGATACGGCCGGCGAAGAGCACATCGAACCGCCTTGCGGGCGGATTGTTGCCAAGCCGTGTCTCGAAATGCTCGTTGTCGGCAACGAGATGACTTAGGAAACACTGCTCCTCCTTGATGTCAGGATTGTAATGCCGGGCTAGGCTCAGGCATTGGCGGCTGGCACCGACATAGGCGTCTCCCAGCCATTTGTACACCATGCGCCGGGCGAATTGCTGGAACCGATTGATACCACGGTCGCGGCCCAGCCAGGTGTCTTCGAGAAGAGCGACCTTCGTGCCCAACAACCGGCAAAGAATCATGGCCAGCCACCCACTCGGATCTTTAATGCACGTAAAGACCAAGGCAATTCGGGGTCTGCGGCGGAGCAAGAGCGTAACGATGCCCGGGTTAAAGAACCGTTCGGTGCCTCTGGTGGTGATGGTAAGTGCAGGCAGAATGGTCTTGGGGTGGCTGCCCATGCGGAAGTTCCAAAGCCGTCTCTTTTCGTTACCCTTGAAGTAAACGACTTCCACCGCCCCTCCCAACTTCTTGTGGACACGTTCAAATACAGGCTCGCGCCATGGGGTGGGGATGTCACTGATGATGAGGCGGTGCATAACGCGGCAGCGGCTGGCGGAGGATGAATCGGGTTCGTGGAGGACAAGTAACAGCGGAAACGTTCACCAGCAGAAAGCGGAAAACAGAGAACTGAAATCAGCCATCAGCCCGGTGAACTAGCCCAGTGGAATAAACCGGCGGAGCAGCCGTGCATTCCACGGGCCAAGACAGACTTGACGGGCCAGGGAAAACGGGAATTCAAGTGGCCACAAAGAACCGGGCGCCCCCCAGCACGCCGGCCAGCGCGAGGGCCAACAAGACACCACTGTTCCCGGTGTCCGGCACAGCTTGTCGCCCGTTGCTGAAGTAGAGCCCGTAGGGCCCCACGCGTTCCGCGTCAAAGAGCCAGGCATTCTTTGTCCAGATCTGGAATGGGTAATCATAGTAAGTGGAGGGCGGGCGAAATCCTTCAAAATGGGTGAACGCGAAGTTCTCGAGGATCGACCGGGCGTCGCTCAGACTCGCCCAGAAGCTGATTCCGTCCACGCTGGACATGTGAATCTCGCGGTAACCCTCTCCGCCCCAAGCCAGCCACGTCAGGTCACCCGAGACACTCTTATGATGCCCGTTAAAGCACAAATCGAGTTGCATCGGGGTCTGGGCGGACCTGGGCGAAATCTCCCCATAATACCCGTACTCTTCGTACGGATAGTCGAACTCCAGAAAGTCAGACGGAAAACTGATCTGCGCCGTGCCCGGAATGCTTACCCACTGTGTTAACGCCTCGAGGGGATACTCCGGATGCGACTGGCTTATCCCCCATTCGCCCTGAAGCACGACATCGTATTGGAAAAGGATCGCGCCCGCCGGGTAAGGCAGTGCGGCGGCACAGAACAGAAGGATACCGCCAAGCTCAGCTCGAATCCTGCTCATACAATCCAAATGTCGTGCGTTTCGAGTCTTTGTCAAGGCACCGCTTGGCCGACGCCGGCCGTCGGCCGGCGTTCTGCCAAGGCCGAGGGTATCTGGGCGAAGATGGCGTCCATGATCCGGGCGGTCAGGAGGATCTCGCGATAGGGAATTGGCACCGGCCCGGCGGTCTCAATCGAGCGGTAAAACTCCTGGATCAGGAGCTTCATGCTGCAGTCCATGTGGAAATCCCGCTTCAGGAAACGCTTGAGGTTGTACCAGGAGTTGCCACGGTAGGCCTTGGCAAAGACCCGCGGAGTCAGGAAGAATCGCAAGTAGCTCTTGAACCCGGTCGAGCGGATGGGGACGAGCATCCGGTTGGTGCTGTCCGCAATGAGGGAGGCCTTTGGGCCGTGGAGGCAGATCTGGTTGGCGGCGGCTCCAAGCTGGGTGGAAAAGGTGAATGAGGCCGTCGTGTTACCACCATTGTGAATAATCGTTCTCAGCTCATCCACGATATCGGCCTGCCCGATACTCTCCAGGAATGGGCTGGAATAGAGGTGAGCAATCACCTTTGGATTATCTCCCGGAAGGTGTTCGGCAATCTTGGCCAGCCCATGGCTGATGAGGTTTTGGATCAGTGAGCCCGGGAGAGCCCTTACCCAATGAGTGCGGTCGCCGAGGAGCGCCTTGCTATAAGTTGCATCGTCGTGGGTGAAGCACTGCACGCATTCAATGTGTACGGGCGGTCCGCCCAGGAAACCGCTGTTCACCAGCTCTCGCATACGCACCGCCTCAGGATTAAACTGGAGATTGTGCCCCGCCGTCATCTTGAGGCCGTTCGCGTCCGCCAGGCTGAGCAGCTCCTCGGTTTGCGGGGCGGTGACGGTGAACGGCTTTTCCATATAGACATGGCACCCGGCCTCCAGACAAAGCTTGCCCAGCGGATAATGGCTTTGCGCCGGTGTCGTGATGTGTACGACATCCGGGCGAGTCTCCTTCAGCAACTGCGAGGCGTCGGTGAAGCAGCGCGGCACCTGAAAGCGGTCGGCGAGTTGCCGGGCCATGAGCGGCTCCCTGTCACAGACAGCCACAATCTGCGAGTTCGGCACCCGGCGGCTTTGGGACAGGTGCTGGTCGGCGACGTTGCCACAGCCAATGAGGGCGACCTTAAGCATGACGGCCGCCTCCGTTTCTTTGAAATTCAAAATACCGCTGAAGCGCCTCATCCATCGAGACCTGGGGTTTCCAGCCCAGCAACTTTTTCAGCTTCCCATTGGAGTAACGATGGCCCTTCCAGCAAAAGGAACAATCGCGCCGGTTGAAGACGGGCGGAAGCTGGCCTTCCGAGTAGCGCGAATAGCGCTCCCACAGGCAACAGAGGAGGTAGAAGACGCGGTAGGGGATGGGCACCGATCGGAGTCTGCGGACGTTCTTCTTATACTGCCGCAGGAAAGAGCGGCTGGTGGGAAGGTCGTCATCCACGACGTTGAAGACCTGGCCCTCGACGCCAGGCACCAGCCCGGCAAGTGCGATGGCATCGGCGCAATTGTCCACGTAAGTCAGCGGGAGGCGGTTTCCACCCCCGAGATGGAAGAAGACGCCAAAGGTGTCAATGCCGACCGCACCGGGGATCCCGCGCTTTCCAGGCCCGATGACGAAGGGAGGGCGCACGGTAACGTGCTTGAGCTGATACTTCCGATGGTATTCCTCGACGAGTTCATCCTGTTTGAGCTTGGCATAGACGTACGCGTCATGGCGCTCCTCGAGGTTGTCCTCCAGGCCACAGGTCTCGTCCAGGAGCGCCCCGCGGCGGAGCTTGAGGTTCGAGTAAACCGCGAATGAACTGACATTGACGAAACGGACCAAAGAACCTGTGTCGAGAGCGGCCTCGATCAGGTTGCGCGTCGCGACGACCGAGTTCTGGAAACACGCGGGGAACGATTTACCCCGGCCGGTGACAAGGTGGAAGATCACTTGCACATCGCGCACCGCTGCTTCACAGTCCGGAGGCCGGAGCAGGTTGCCGGTGAGGATCTCCAGGTTCGCATTGGGATAACGTGCCAGGTCTTCCTTCAGCCGAGTCAACTCACTCGAGGGCCGGACGAAGCACCGGAGGTTTTCAAAGCCGAGGCCGAGAAGCGACTTCACGACGGCGGCGCCAATAAAGCCACCCGCTCCGGTCACGAGCAGCGGAGCGTCGCGCCCCACAATCGCTTCGTACATGCCGTTAATGTTGTTGTGCGTATTCAATGGCCTTGGCCCGTCCGAGGGGTATGGCCTTCCGCCTGGGTTCATTGTTTCGTTCAGGATTCCAAGGCCCGTCGTGCAAGGAACAGGGCCGGGCGCAAACGCGGCTTACCGCCGGGTCCGATTCGGACCGCCCGCCTGTCCCGCAGCCGAGTCGGCGGATCGAGGTTCGCGACCGGGACGAGCCAGGGTGAGCTTCCATTTGTCGCCCCAGAGAAAATCGTAGGATTCGGGAATGAATGGTGTGCTGCCCGCGCTGGGATAACACGTCAGCTCCCCAAAATAGGTTCGCCCCCCCACACTGTAGAGATCAACGCGGATGAAATCCAGACCCTGAGCAAGGGTTTCGGACACGCGAATCATCTCCTCATAGTTGGGTGGCCGTGAAACCGGGTGGGGGTACTGCCGGGTTCCTTGCCACAGGTCGAGGGGATGAAACTCCCGATCAAAGAACTTCTCGTAGGGATCGCCAAAGCGGTCGAAGTTCATTTGGACGTATTCCGCCCGGCCGGAAAAACACTCGAACTTGTAGTCCACGGGGGTATGGCCATTGTCCTCGAGAAACGCTTCGACCATCACCATGGGCTTAACGTTGCGATACCCCCAGGCATGCCCCATATGCGTGTCGTCGCAGAAATTCTCCCGGCACCACCGCCGCAGTTGCCTTCGCGCTTCGGCTTGGTCGAGCCCCGCCTTGTCGGTGACGATCAGGTTGTACCCGCAGCCGTGGTTGGCCTTGAGAACAAATTTCCGGGGCAGATCCTCGAACGGGATGTCCTCTGGATTCTCCCCGCTCCAGAGGAGCGGGACGAGAAATGACTCGCCCGCCCGATCGCGCACGTAGTCCCTTACGCGAAGTTTGTCCGAGAAAACCGTCCAGAGCGGGTTGCGATCCAGGAGCATCCGGGAGCTGATCTTTTCCTCGAAGCTGCGCGGTTGTATGAGGTGGGGCCAGTACCCATGGACCTTGTAGAAATGAAGACTCACCAGGCCGCGCAACACAGCATTGGCAGGTCTGTTACCCACAAAGTGCCGCGCGTAAGCCCGGCTGAGCGGCATGTAGAGGTGACGGGTCAGTGCATTAAATAATCTCATGGCGTGTTCCCTTGATTGTCAGGCAATGGCCTTCCCGGGCAGTTGAATCAACTCTCCCAAGCGCTCCCGCGCTGGATCCGTGCACCCCTTGCCAACCCGGACGCCTGGGGTGAAAGCCGGTTCCGCTCCCCGCTACCGCGTCCAACTGCATACACGAAGAATGCATGGGCCTCATGGGCTGTTTACAGTTCTATCAAGCCCGGGAGGGTAAGAGTGCCCTCATGCGGCATGAGTTCGTGCACCCGAAATGCTGGCTGTGCCGGGCGCACACTGTCCCGGCCAGAAGGTTCTCCACAGTGCTGCGGGGCAGTTGGACAGTGTTAGCCAGCGGCGGCAGGCGGAGGAATGAGCGGACTGGATGCGGTAGTAATTGACCAGGCCAAATCGCTGGAAATGAATAGTATGGTATTCCTGAAAGCCCATTTTCCGATGGAGTTTCAGGGACGCCATGTTCTGCGGGTCAATATTCACCAGCACATGCTGCGCACCTTGATCTTTGCAGCGTTGGGCAAGGCCCAGCCACATTCTGCGGGCCATTCCCCGCCCTCGAAAATCAGCCACGGTGTAGAGGCCGCCCAGGTATGCCACGTGCGCCGGCAGACTGAACTGCATGCGCATCCACTGGTTCCGGACCGTGCTCCGCTCGACCCAGCCGAAGCAGACCCTTGCTGCGTCGTGCTCCAGTACGAACAGTTCGTAACCCTGCTCAAGGCGTTGCAGGGCCGTCTCACGGCTGTACCAACCATCGAAATAATGCGGCCAGCTACGCACTTCCTCAGCGGAGACTTGCCGCAATCCGCGCTCGATCGGCGCGCGGGACGGCAACGCCGCCAGATCGAGGTTAAGAAATACCATTGAACGGGGGGCGAGAATGAACCCGAACCTCCCCAGGACCCGCGCCGCAGCTTTCCCAAACAGTCTCCCGCTGCTACGAATCAAGCGACTCATGCCCAGGGCGAGGCGCGTTCACTGATTGTTGATTTCTCCGGCATCGTCGGATGCCCGCGATGACGGAGTGAAGCCGGGAAGGCTGCGTCTGGCCAGCCCCCGTGCTCCGGCCTGGAGGTAGGAGCGGGGCTGTGCTGCGAACTTGTAAAGGCGATGGAGCGATCTGCGCCAGGGGCTCACTAAACAGCAACTGCCCGACTCGCAAACATGGGCTTGCGCTCCAAACGACCGCTTGAACTCGACCAACTGGCCAGACGACTCATCCTTCGGCACCCCTCCCAGATTCAGGGTAACGCAGCCGGCGGCCTTGGTCCGCTCGATGACGCACCACTGCATGTAGGTCGAAGCCCCAAGATCGTAGCCATCTTCGGTAGCGCCGGCAAGGATGTAGTAGGCACAGCGCCTGTTCCGGGCCACCAGCCCTGCACTGATCAGCCGCCCTTCCCGCAACACTTTGCAGAGGCGGGCCAGCCCCGACTCGAGGAGCCGCCTGACTGCCGTGTCATCCAACCCGGGAATGTAATAGTAACTGTAACTGCCGACACCTCTTTCGGCACGCCGCCTCTTTGTTTGGTTTAAGCAGGCCAGCAAGGCGTCGAGTCCCTCAGCGGCCGGGGATTCTTCATACACCAGCCTGTTCTCTTTGGCGCGTCTAATCAAGCGTCGGCGCAGCCGGTTCAGGCCGCGCTCGATCTCCGCCAGGGACGGCGAGAGGTCCAAACGGTATTCCTCGGCCAGCTTCGTGCTGAGTCCGAGCGCCGCCACCTGTGGTGGGGGCGCGTTGTAGTAGTAAGCCACATCAATCGTGTTAAAGCCCCGTTCCCGCAGGTGGGCACGGAGCTGCTCCATGACGGCAGGCGCATCCTCCGGGGGAAAGTGTGGCAGGCCGTAGAGGTACAACCGCCGAGAAATTCCGGCAAGGATGCGTTGCGGAGAGGCCGTGACCAGGCCGGCGACAACGCCAACGCGCCGAAGGCCACGGTGAAACCCGAAATACGCCGGCTGACGGCCGGGCCTCGCGAGTGCCTCGACCCAGGCCGACTCCTGAAATGGGACCAACGGGAATTCAGCCGCGGCCGCATCGTACTCCGCCCGGTGCAGCGTTTGGATTCTAACGGCTTGGTTTATCATTCGGATACTTATCCGGCAGCTTGATCAAGCTGCCCAGGACGCGCTCGGCAATCTCGGTATTGTCGGTGTCAATACATCCGCAGGGAGTGAAGGTCAGTTCGCCCAGAATCGCCCGGCCCTTGATCGAATAAAAGTCCGCCCGCACGAATGGGAACGGCTGAGAAAGCTGTTCCGCTGCTTCAATTATCTCTTCATAGGCCACAGGTTTCTCGATCTTGCGATCCGTTGCCAGGCTCGATCGGGCATAGGGAAGCTTGCGCTGCCATTCTCGGTCGTAGAAGTCGTACCTGGCGGTACCGTTCATGGTACGCCCCGAGCAAACCAAAGTGCAATGCGCCTTGCCCTGAAAGCAATAGAGTTTATAGTCCGATGGGAGTTCCCCATTTCCGTCCTGCAAAAACTCCTCACAGATAATGCGAGGTTTCATTCCGTGATAATGCAGTTCGCCGAGCAATCGGGAGTAATCAGTGGCCATCCAGCATCCCAGCTCACGCCGCACACTCGCCAGGTCCAACCGCCGCTTATCTCTACAGAAGATGTTGCACTTGCATCCATGCGTACACTTCAAGACGAACCGATTCGGCAAAGCCCCAAAATCGATTTCCTCGACGCTATGATACACATGGTACAGACGAGGCAGCAGATGGCCGAGTCCTTGTCCTTCGGCATACGCTCGCAAGGTGTACTTATCGCCGCACGCTGTTTTCAGAGGATGCTGCCAGTACAGATTAAGCCATAGAAGCTTCTCATCAAACGTAGTCGGGTCTCCAAGGTCGGGCCAGCGGCCCCACGCAACGCGGTAACGCAGTCTGGCCAACGCCACTGGAGATGCGCCAGCAAGGCGCACTTGTAGCTGGGAGAGAACGGCATGGTACCCCCGCCTGACGAGCCCGTATCGGGCTAATGTTCGTCGAATTCTGCGCAGAAAGTCCTTGGACAAACCGCATAAGGCGTATTCATTGTGATGAGCTTCAACTGCCATACTACAACCAAGTTAGCAAATAGCGAGCCATCCTCATCCAAGAGTCAGCGTACATCGTCCAGCACTCAGACCCTTGGCCTAGCGCTTCTGCAAACGAGCAAGAAGCCCTCGCTGATATCGATTGATCAAAAGCCCGTACTCACCAAAGGCCTTCAAGACCTCCGTCCGCTTCAACAATGGACCTGACGTTTGCTCTTGAAAGAGCAGGTCAGTACTCTCGTTAATTTCGATCAGTACTGGCTGCCCGTTTTCGGCCAAGCCAATATCCATTCCAAGAAGTCGGTAATACGGGAACAACCTCTGCGCTCGAGTCGCCAATTCCAGGATTTCTGTCCAAGCTGGAACCTTGAATCCTTCGAAACGAGCTTGCGTCGTTGGATGCACTGCATATCGTCTTCCATGTCTATCATAGGCGTGCTCTTTCAGCACGCCGGTCGCCAGCTCCACGCCAACGGCCACACCGCCTGCACTCCAGTTATCAACGTACGACACTGCAACTCCGCACCGCATGGTGGCACCTAAGACGAGAATTTGATCCTGCTTTGTGTACAAAGTCACCACACGAATCGTATTGAGAGATTTCGCCGAAAACACAGCCATTCTTGCATCCTGCTTCACTAGATCCTGAACAATCGCTGCTCCCTTCAAATGAAACCGGTCTATAGGTACGTCCGCTGACCCAGTCGAGACGATCACCTCCCCGTCTCTTTGCCTGGCGACAACAATTCCCCGCCCTGCTGCACCACGCAACGGCTTCATAATCAACCCATCTGCACTGCTCTTTTCCAGCCATGAGCGAATTACTCTCCTATGGTCTCGATTCGGCTCAATTACGCCCCATGTCCGTGGCATGCGAATGTCGCCTCGGTAACAAAGGTGCTCACAGAGCGCCTTATCTTCAAACAAAATGGCGTAGCGCGTCGGTTGTACTTCTCGTCGAAGCGCTGCCCGTTGATAGGGGTGGTATGCAGAACCATAATAATACTTCCACTCATCACCATTGACCTCCCATAAACGGCACGGCCCATAGTTATCAGGGTACGTTCTATAGGCGAAAAACCATCGCAGCAAATCTGCACCCAAGCCAAGCACAGAACGCTTGCAGTCCGACCAGCGCGCAAGCCTCCAACAAACGGCCGGCAGTGTGAAGAAGTCCACCGTTCTGTTGATTATTGGATTTGATAAAAACATAGACGCACGCCACTTTGGACACACTCTCTCTTACTAGTGCAGTCGATTAAGTAGTCGACCGATCATACAATACAAAGTCCCCTGCATACGATTATGCGGTCTATTAAGCAACACAGATGTATAGCACCAGAACTCAGCTAAAGCAGTCTTTCCACCCGGCAGCGCAGCATAAGTTACGAGATAAGTCACTGCGCAGGCAGGCAAGGCAACACACACTATTACAGCATCGGACATATGAACCAATGTGTTTACAATAAACAAGCCGCTGGCTAACATAACTGCAGTAGCTAAGCAAGGCTTGAAAGCTGCTCGATAGAAGTCACTAGGCTTAACTGGAGTTCCTTTCACAGCAAACGCTAGCAAGGGATGAAACAGTGCGTAAACGCTCACGCAATAGGCAACGGCAATTCCCTTTGCGCCCCAAATGAGACCGACACATACCGCCAAGACCGTGCCCCCGGCATTGAATAGACCCCACCAGAACAGGCGTTTTCCCTGGCCGCTGCCAAGGATGACAGTAGTACGCAATGTGCCGACGGTTTCGATGAAGCCGGCCACCGCAAGCACGCGGAAGAGCTCAGCAGAGCCGATCCATCGGGTACCCAGCAACAAACGGACAATACTGTCCGATAGCGCATACATCACTCCAACCAGCGGCATCGAAACTGAAGCCAGTATGGAACAGTATTTGATGAAATACGCACGAAATAGGCTGGGATCATTAACCAACCGACTCATAGCCGGAAAGGCTACCTTGTTTAAGGGGTACCGCAGGCTGGAAATAGGGAGCGTCAATAGCGAAAATGCTTTTTCATACAAGCCCAACGGCTGCGGACCCCAAACTCGGCCCAGTAGGATTTTGTCCATATTCTCACGAAAATAGTATGCAACATCAAAGCCAGCGATACCTGCACCAAAATGAAGCAGGTCTTTCACATGTGTATCTCTCCGAGGCCAACTGGGACGAAAGCCGGACACTGACCACAATGCGATGCTATTCCAGAGGGCGCTGATGACACTACTCGCCACTAAGGCCCAATACCCTCCCTGATTTGTTGCGACTATCAACGCTGCAAGAAAACCGGCCAGAAGTGTGCTGAGTTGAATTAGGGCCAATGCTCGAAACCGCATTGCGCGATTCAGCAATGCAGCGTGTTGTGCCCCCAGACTACTCAGGAATGAAGTGAATGATAATCCAATTGTGACCGACACCAAGTGAGGTTTTCCATAAAACCACGCCACGAACGGCGCAGCAGCAATCGTGGCCAACGTGATGGCGGCTCCAAAGGCAACGTTAATAAAGAAGAGGCTACTGACTTGGTCGTGAGCAATATCTTGCTTTTGAATCGTGGCTCCTGAGAGTCCAAGATCTCTAAACAAGTTCAGGAACGCGGTCAAAGCAGACACCATTGCCACACAGCCATAATCCTCCGGAGTGAGGATGCGAGCAAGGGTGGCTACCGAAACTACCGTAATGCAGTGCGAAGCCGCCTGCGCGACAAGCGTCGTCATACCGCCTCTAATTGAGCGCTCTTTAATAGCGGTGCGACTGGCCGCGGAAATAGGCGCTGATTGATCGCTCAAATCCATTTTACGTCACGCACCACCTGAGGCGAAGCGCCGAATCGCATCGTGCCTCAAACAGCAGTCGGAAAAGTCGTCCGGTACTATGCCAATAAAGGACATCAATTCTAGTGCCTGAGGCCCACCTGTGCCTCTGACTGTATCAACCGTACAGAATGCCCTGCTAGAATTCCCTGAATACCCGTAGATTTCGAAGCAAATGTGTGGTTGGAGGGTGCTTTGCGCAGGCGCATCGAGCCCACGCCCAAGGTCGCTGCCATGCTCCGTTCCCACGAAGAACTCATCCTGAACTGGCTCAGGACCAAAGGCGAAGCTGCCAACCGCCTAGTCGAGGACCTCAACAACAAAGTCCGCGTGGTCACCAGAAGATCCCACGGCTTTCGCCGCTGCCATGTCATGCAAACGGTCCTCTCTCATGACGTTGGACCATCAACCGCACCAGAGTTCACCCACAGACGCTGCTGACGCGGCCTATCTAGGAACGCTGTTCGTAATGACACGCAAATTCGTTGGACTTCGCAGCCCTTGTTCCTTCGAACCGACTTGCGACTCGTAGGCGCCCATGTCTGGCGCGGACCCATTGTAGGCCAACGACACGCCCTGACCGTTGGTCCAGGACATTGCCCGGTCCAAGTACAGCACATTGTTGGTCCAGTCGTTCTGCAGCACGACCGCCCTATTGGTCTGGCCTTGGAGCTGGATCGTGTCACCCGTCACAATCCGGTTGCCGTCGCTGAAATAGAGCGAGTTATCCACCGAAAGCGCTGTCCCGTTGTCGGCGCTGGTTGCAAACGCCAGCCACGTCCCGGCGTCAATGCACGGGCTGTTTGTCTGCAACCGGAAGTCTGGTACATTCGTTGCGTTGTAACATTCAAACCAGTCGCTTGCGTTGGTGATGAACTGCAAGCCATTGGTGCCGACAAAGAGCGGGTCGGATGCGGCGTTGGTGAAGTTCCCGCGAAACTCCTGATATAATAGAATGTCCGGGTCAACGTTTGCCGGATGATTCCGCCAAATGATATTGTTCACCACAAAGTTGTTTGTGCGCCTGCCTTCGAGTGTGCTCATACTTAGGCCGCAGGAGTACGCTTGCATCCCTCGCCCGCCGTAAACGTGGGAAAGCCCGTTCTTGTATAGGACGTTCCCGTATACTGCATTAGATGTGCTCAACGAAGCCCCTCCCGCTGTGTTGAAGAAGATTCCTGCCGCCAGGCTGTAAGCGATGGCGTTGAAACGATAGATGCTCTGCCGCGTGCCCAGCTCAATCCCGAATGCGCCGTCGTCGTCGGGCGGCGGCCCCGTGTAAAGAAAAGTATTGTGCTCCCACACATTGCGCATGTCAATTTGGAATGTTCCCGCATCGCCTGGCTTCATGTGGCGATTCCCGTAAGCCCCATAGACATTCGTCTCGACGGTCTGCCCGATGCTCATCGTGTAGCAACTCGCACTGGTACGAAGGTGCGGTGAGTTTACAAACAGGTTGCCCCGAAATACATTGTATGCCGAATACACCGCCAAATTGTCGTGCCCGCCCCAGAAGAAGCGGTTGCTAACCACCAAATTGTAGAACATGGGATTATCGTTGTCTGGGTCGCCGATGCTCAAATGCGTTCCGCTGTCGTTGCAGGCTTCCGTTACCGCGGCCCACTTGATGAATGTACAATTGCTGATCGTAGTGTATTGCGAGTTTCCGAAGATCTGCACGCCGGAATATCCTGCATCATTCGGCATCCATCCGAACCTGCAGTTTTTCCATACCATATTGGTGCAGCCATTTTGCCACACTGACTGGTAGCAGTTGCTAAATGTGATCCCGTCGAAAACCCACCAGCTAAGATGGCTTATCAACACGCCGCGATATGGGCTCGTCTGGTCGCACACTATCACAGTGTCGCCGGGATAGGCAGCAACAGTGATCGGCGCGTTTGGCGTGCCAGGCAGCCCCTCGCCGTCTCCGGAGAGTGCGATTGCGTTAGTGTTACCACGGTATACTCCGGCGCGCAAGAACACTGTGTCTCCGGGTTGCAGATACTTGTACGGGTACGGCGGCCATTTGGCCGCTCGCTGAATGGTCTGCCAGGGGGCATCAATCGTGCCAGGATTCGAGTCTCTGCCGGCAAGCGAATCCACGTAGTACTTCGCCGCGTGGCAGCAATGTGCGGACCCGAGCGCAAACAGAGTTGCGACACCCAGGAGGACTCCAAGTTGCATTTTCATACGTACGAGTCTACACCCAACGCAGAAATCGTGCAAGACGGTTTACCGTAAGCGTCGTTAGGGATACAGGTCCGAGCAAACTCGGGGCGTCCTGAGGTGGCGGCTATTGGACTGCGGCGCGTCGAGCGTGGCGAGCTTTGCTCCACCGGTCCGGGAGAAGTTCTCGGACTTGATCGGAGGTCATCAAGGCCAGGCGTGCGAGAATATCGGTGAGATATTCTTGAGGGTTGATGCCGTGACGGCGGCAGCTTTGGATGAGGGTGTAAATGACGGCGCTGCGCCAACCTGCATCCGGGTGCCCGATAAAGAGCCAACGGCGCTTTCCTACCGCGGAAGGTCTCACGTCGTTCTCGACGAGGTTGGAGTCGATTTCGAACCGCCCGTCCCGCAGATATCCGACCAGGGCCGTGTATTCGTTGAGCAAATAGGGGACGGCTTTGCTCAGGGTGCTCTTGGGGAGCACCCGCGGGTCGCCCCCGATCACCTCGGCCCGCCGCTTCATGGCCAGCCAGAGGGGGGAGTGCCTTCGGAGTCGGCCCTTCCGTCGCTGTTCGGGGCTGGCCTCCTTGAGCTGTCGTTCTAGTTGATAGAGTTGGCGCATCTGCCCGATGAACCACACAGCTTCCGAGCAGGATTCCAGCAAGGCCTAAAGCTACCAGACTTGCCTGGCGCATCGGCAAGCAAACGAGCACCGCTCCCTCTGATCTTCCCCTGTCATTGAATAGAGGTTCGAACCGCCCTTTCATTGGCTAGCGCCCGAAAGTGCGCTTCCAGCGTGTGCGCACTGTGTTAAGCGCCCCCAGGCGGATCAGCAATCGCTTAATGGACTGGTGGCCTCTCTCATTGAGCCCACTTATCATGTTTGCAAGGAGGCCACGCAAGGAGTCCCGGTAAACGCGCACTGACGCCTCGTCATAGGCGCTGTCACCAAACCTCTCTTTGTACGCCGCGGTTCCATGCCCAAAATCAATAAGCTTGGTGCTCGTACCACAATGGTCAGCCAAGAGTCTGACGAGCAGAACTGTGCCTACCTCGAATTTTCGATAGTCAGCGCAATAGCCCGTTAGGTCGAGGTGGAGAGCGTTCTGGACCGAGGTTGCCATCCAGAACGCCGCTGGCTGATCCCGTATGTAAAGAACATAGCCGCGAAGAGCCCCCTGCTTTGCGCGAAGTCTACACTTGGCTAATTCTTCCTCATCGCCCACAAAGGCACCGAGGCCAATTTCGCTCTGCCACGATTTGACCGACACCAGCTTCATGTCTCGGCAAAACTCACCGACCGTCGTCTCATCCTTAAACACCCGCACTGTCCACTGGCCCGGAAAGCTTTTATCAAGGACCGTGTTTAGTCTTTTCAGCCAATACCGATGCTTCTTGCTGTGGCGGCTTAATAGTTCTTCAAAAGTATCCGGCAAGGACAGTGTCCAATGCGGACCTCGAGTAAAACCCAGGTCGCGGCAATACCACGGTGTATGCTGGTATGCCAGGAGCTGGAACAACGGGTACGAACAGGGAACGTAGCCGAAGAAGAGCTGGTCGAGTCGTCTTTCTCTCAGAAGACGAAGCGCACGATCAAGGAGCGCTTTACTCGCCTCCTCGGAATTGTCCCCAATCAATCCGCCATCTACAATGGTCAGACGTCTTACCAGCAGGGTGCGCACGCGAAGATACCCCACCCGCAATGGCAGGCGTACATTCTCGATGCGGCCCGCCCAAATGGCCCGGACCTTGCCACCATTCTTCAATGCGAAGACGCATGGACCTAGCACTTCACAGCGGAAGCTATTACCAAGGCTGTAAAACTCACGATCCACATTGGTAGGCCGTTGCAGTTCACGCCAGTCGTTAGCAAGTGTATCGATCTCTGACTCTGAACAGAGCGTTAGGATTGTGCGATTCATATGCATCGCAGCGCCGGTTCTAAGCTTATGATGAAGGCTGTGCACAGCACCCCAACGGGCGGTTGAAAAGACACCATGTTCGTGATCCACGTCTTAGTCATGAATTTGGGTTCTGCAGTCAGAAATCGGGTCTGCAAGCCGCTGAAAGTGGTGATAACACGCATACGCCGGCGTTCTGATCGGCCCGCCAACTGGTCCGACTCGGTTCAGCATTCGACGCGGGGCGCTCATCAGATCGTCTTTCATGGGCTTCACCTCTCCGCAGTCTGAAAAAGCGGACAGGTTTGGGTCCGCACCCCGCAGCACAGCGAGATTGATGAAAAGCCCGCCAATATTCAGGAAATTACGATCCGTGTGTCAGGAGTTTTGGGGTCAGCAATCGGCCTTGGGGCTAGAACTGGAAATAAATGAAGGGGGCGGAATCAGTAGCCCCAAAGCTCACGAGCACCAGCAACAAAACGGTGTAGGCGAGAATCCGCGACGGCACGGATTCTCGAGGGATGGACTGGGCCCAGTTGCGATCCTTGTTTACCAGCAGATGCGTGGCGCACAACGCAAGGAACGCCGGCAGGATGTACGGTGAGAGCATGCGGGTACCGTCGTTGGCCCACGTGACCATGCGGTTCAAGTATTCACAGGCTGCGCCCCAGGTTTGGGCGCGAAAGAAAACCCAGCCGACCAACACCACGCTCAAGGTCAATACACGGGCCACAATGGTTGAGGCGACCTGCACGCCGGGAATAGCCTTGAGCGAGCGCAGCGGCGCCCACGCCTTCCACCCCTGGTGTGCAGCCAGGGCAGCCCCATGGATGCCGCCCCAGAAAACAAAATTCCAACTCGCACCGTGCCACAATCCGCACAGAAGCATCGTCACCATCAGGTTGAGCGACGTGCGGAGCGTGGCGTTGTGGTAATCCCGGGTGGCGATTTCGCGGGGGATAAACACGTAATCGCGGAACCACGCCGAGAGACTAATGTGCCAGCGTCGCCAGAATTCCGTTATCGTGACCGAGCTATACGGCATCTGGAAGTTTTCCATTAACCTGAAGCCCAGCAGGCGCGCACAGCCGATCGCCATGTCCGAGTAGCCGGAGAAGTCGCAGTAGATCTGGATGCCATAGCCAATGGCTCCTTGCAGCAGCGTGAAGCCATCATAGCTGCCAGGGGCAGCAAAAATCAGGTCAACGTGGGGAGCGATCTGATCGGCGATGACAAGCTTCTTCACGGCGCCCAGACCGAACTGGACCAGGCCCGTTTCGATGTCCACGGCGCTGGCGCGCACGGGCCGCGCCAGTTGAGGCATGAAGCTTGCGGCACGCTCGATGGGCCCCGCCAGCACCTTCGGGAAGAAAGCAAGAAACAGCGCATAATCCCGCCCGCTCCGACAGGGAGCAATTCGTTCGTAATAAACATCCATCACATAAGCCAGGCTCGCAAACGTAAAGTACGAGATAGCGGGGGGCATGATGATATCGAAATGCGGGGCAGTGAAGCTCAGGCCTAGCGCGCGTAATCCGATGCAGGCACTGTCACAAATGAAGTTAAGGTACTTAAATGCGCCCAGTATCCCCAGATTACCCACGAGGCTGACTACGAGCAGGCGTTTTCGATCGGTTGGACTTTCCGTTTGCTCAAGCCTTCGGCCCAGACAGTAATCCATGACCGAAACGAAAATAATTGCCAGGGTGCAGGGGAGGCTCCAACTGAGGACCAGACAGTAGCTGGCCACCAGGACAAACCATTTCTCCGCGACGAAATTGCGCAGGCATCCACGCAACAATGCCACCGCCAGAAAGAAGAATAGAAATTCGAACGAGGTGAACTCCATCAATACTGGGGTGCCCGGAGCGGCTTCCAGGCTCTCCGACAGGGCGCCACTGACCAAGAGTCATGGGCGCCAGCCATCCGGTCACGATACCTTGCTTTCAATGGCTCGCAGGAGGTCTCCAACGTTTTTGAAGGCCAGAATCTCTCTCTGGGCAAACCTGATCCCAAATGCCTTTTCGATAGCCAGAATCAGGTTGACGTGCGAAATGGAATCCCAGCCGTCCACGTCGTTCGCAGTCATCTCAGGGCGGATGTTGATATCCTCGTTGTCAAAAACGCTTTGGAATACGCAGTTTAGTTTCTCAATGTTGCTCATAGGTTCGTGAGAATGCTCAAATGTCCATCGCGGATGTGTCGCCAGCATCGGTCCCCGTATAACGCGCTTTGAGAACCCGCCGCATGATCTTCCCGCTTTTGGTCTTGGGAATATTCGCCACGACCAAGAATTCCTGAGGTGTGGCCACGCTCGACACGCGGTTCGAGACATGGAGGCGTGCTTTCAGCTCCAAATCGCTATTCCACTCACAGTTCTTTCGGAGCGCCACAAAGGCGACCACCTTCTCCCAGTGCAGATCATCCGGAGCGCCAATCACACCCGACTCCGCGATACCTTCCACCTCCAAAAGTGCACTTTCCACTTCGAATGGGCTCACCAAATGCCCTGAGGTGTTGATGACATCGTCACTGCGCCCTTGGAACCAGTAATAGCCATCTTGGTCACGAAAAGCGGTGTCGCCGGTCATGTACCAGCCATTCTTAAACTTGGATTGGTAAACATCCTGGTGGTGAAAGTAGGAGATGAACATCGAGTCCCAGCCCGGCCTTAAGCAGAGGTGGCCCTTTTCCTTGTCCGGAACGGCCCGGCCATCATCAGCCAGGATCGCGGCCTGGACCCATGGCAGCGGCTGGCCCATGGACCCTGGCTTAATTGGTAATCCGGGGCGATTGGTGATCATGATCGCCCCGGTTTCGGTCTGCCACCATGTATCATAGATATCGTGACCCAGGATCTTTCTTCCCCAATTGATCACCTCGGGATTCAAGGGTTCCCCGACACTGAAAACATGACGAAGCTTTGAAAACGTGAAGGGCTTGAACAGCGCGGGATCTTCCCGCATTAGCATGCGCAGGGCGGTGGGGGAGGTGTACCATACAGTGACCCCAAATTCTTCCAGTATTTGCAGCCACTGCTCGGCATTGTAGGCGCCTCCAAAGTGCACCTGGGTGACACCAAGGCTCCAGGGTCCAATGATGCCGTAAGACGTGCCGGTGACCCAGGCGTGATCCGCGGTGCACCAGTAGAGATCGCCGGCTTGTAGGTTCAGCACTTCCGCTGCCGTGCGATTCTGCAGCAGCACGCTGCGATGACAATGCAAGGCGCCTTTAGGCTTGCCGGTCGAACCCGAGGTGTAATGCAGCACCGACGGAGTCTCGG
Organism: uncultured Verrucomicrobiota bacterium; assembly: GCA_964625855.1. Taxonomy (GTDB): domain Bacteria; phylum Verrucomicrobiota; class Verrucomicrobiia; order Limisphaerales; family UBA8199; genus JAPLUA01. The sequence continues at coordinate 207,977 of CAZVFC010000005.1, forward strand.
GCGGGGTACTCGGAGTTTCGAATCGGTCAGAGGCTCTTCCCATCAGCCGGCAATAGCTAAGAATGCTGGAGGATTCATCATCATCGGCGTCCACGAGGATGATGTACTTGAGCGCCGGGAGTTGCGTGCGGATGCGCAACAACTTCTTGAGGTAGCTTCGGCGCGTGAGGACGACGCTTGCCTCCGCATCGCCCAAACGATCGAGCAGGGCCTCCTCGCCGAAATTGGAGAACAAAGTGCCAGCAATAAGCTGGAGCTTCAGAGCGCCGAGCAAGGCAAAGAATACGTCTGGCATCTTGGGGAGAAAGATAAAGAATACATCCCCGGCAGATAGTCCCAGATTCTGCAGGGCGTTCGCAAAGCGCGAGCTCTGCTGCTCCAAATCGCCAAAGGTGAAGTTGGCTCGCTCCTCATGAGCGCCCAGCCAGCGCATGGCGATCTTGTCCCCCAAACCCCGATCGCACTGAAGGCGGGCGCAGATGTGCCCAATATTATACTGCCCGTCTTGGATGACACACTTGTTCATAAGGCCAATTCTCGAGTTTACGATCAACCAGTCAGAGTTGATCTTGAAAGGACTTCAACTTGTTGAGCAAGAACTCTGTGGCAATCTGCCGTCCCTGCATGTTCAGATGAACCGGATCGTAATAGTAATCAGCGGACCTCAGGCTGGAGAGCTCGTCCAGGCGCACCCAATGCGCCTCCGGAACACGCCGCCTTGCCTCGGTAAGCGCATCTTCAAACCGCAAGGCGTCCTCCGGGCTTACGAACTCCTGCAAATACGGGGGCGAGACCGGGAGTACAATCACAACTACGGAGCCCTGACTCCTGGCCCGCTTCAACAGCCGGGAGAGTGCGAGGCTCTTCGGTCCCCTGAAGCTGTGTCGGCCCTGGCATAGGCTTCGCATGGCGGCCAGCCGACGCAACAGTCTGTCACGTGGCCAGGCGCTGATGCTGTCCTCGGACGTGAAATCCGCTGCCAGGCGCAACTTTGGAGTAGCTTCGAGATCTCCCCCCTCCCCGCAGCCAAGCAGACAGCGCGCTTTATCACGCAGTCCAAATATGACGCGTTGGGATCGGCCAACGGTCGGAAAGAGCTTTCGCGCCCACATGCGCGGGTAACAACTCAGCAAGCGTTTGCAGAAGGCAGCGTCCACCCTACTTCGCCAGAGGTCTTTGACGGTCTGACCAAGGGGAACAACTTCGGCCCGAAAATCACAAAGCCAGTCTTCATTGAGGTCGTAGGGCGAGATTCCGACAAAGGTCATCCTGACCTGCGGTGAACGTCGCTGCAGTTGTTCCCATTCGGCAGGCGACGAGCCCGGCAGCGGCCAGCTCTCGATTACCAGACCCAAAGTGTTCGCAACCGCTTTCCAATCAAAAGCGTCGTACGTCAGGGAAGACCCGGAAATCAACGCCTGCGCTGGCTCGTTTTGCAACCCAAAATGCTTGTGGCCGCTGGCTGCCTTGGTGTGAATCCCGAGTGCCGCAATCAAGAGGTGGCTAGCTAAAGAGGCAAACAACAACGCACTCGCCGTAATCATCACAAGTTGCAGGCGCGGGAGCATGACGTAAGCCGTAGAAGGTGATTCAAAAGCCGCAGGATGTTAAGGAGGGGTGGTGGCCGAGGAAGTTGAGGGACATTCCAGTCAGACGATCAAGAACAAGCAATTGCCCAGAAATCCCGTTTCTTCCATAGCTCGACTCGGACAATAGCGCAGGTCAGACAAGGATGATATCAGTTCTTTTCCAGGCAGTTTATGAGGCGGTGAGAGCCCAGGGATGCGCACACGGGCGTCGGCAAGCGATAGATGGGCATGGACACCATGATTTAACCGCTAAGCAGCTAGCCGCGCTCGCCTCATGCCGACAGAGCCCTGTATTTCCTCTCGTTCATGCTTGAAAGCAGGGACTATTTTTCGAATCCCCAAATGAGTATCAGACGGTTTTCTGCAATCCTGTGACACCATGTAGACAGAACATCGAGAAGCCGAAGGAGATGGAAGATTGGTCGAGCGATTCTCATTGCCCGTTTGTTCCAACCCACTTCCTTCCCAATGTGCCGCAAGCCGATGGCAAGAAAGAACCACTTTCGCTCAAAGTAAAGCTTACGGAACTTGTGCGCAGACATGTGCTTGAGCAAGTTCGTCCGATTGAACCCTCCTCGGACGTTAGCCCGTATATCCTCGGGCGAACGGGGGTGCTTCCAGTAGGAGTATATCCTAAATGGCCGAAGGACTGTACGTTTAAGAAATCCCCAGACTGGCGAGTCAGCCTGATCGCAAAATCGGCAAATCCCCCCCGGCTTCAGAACGCGGTACACTTCGGAGAAGAAGGAATGGAAATCGTCGAGGTGATGGACAAACGCACTGCCGTAAACAACATCGAATGACTCATCACCGAAAGGAAGGTGATTGGCGTCTACGGCATGAAACTGGATTGTTCCGCACGCCCCGACATTACCATTGGTTGGCGACGGGCTAGACCTGGGCCTGCCAATGGCCCCTGCTGCGGCGTATTCAGCATCACTTCTGAGCACTGCCTCGAAGCTGAAGTCTGTGTAAACAACGTGGGCACCGCACTCCACAAAGTAGAACTCCTTGCATGACCGACCGTTGCCCACAAGGAGAACCCGTTTGCCCATGAGGTCGCCTATGCTAAGTAGAAGGGCGTTGTACCAAGGGATGCACGAATCAAACCAAGGTCCACGGATATCGTCTGAAACTAAGGCACGAACAGACGTGCGCTCGTAGTGCTCTTCATAATGCTGTCGTTCACAGTCATTCGAAAGGTCCGATGTGACAAAGTTGTAGCAGCCACGAAGCGCTTTGTACACGGTCCTGTGTGCGGCCTCCTCCCGGAAGAGATTGCCTTCATCATCAAGAGCCAACGGATCTTTAGTGTAAGGGTCAACGAAACTAAAAGGCTGGTTGCGTGGCATTGTCATAAAGTTGTTTAGGACTGGCCGGGGACACGGGTGAGTTGAGAAAAGCAGGCATGATGCGGGCCATTTGTATTGTTGAATAGCCGACCGCCAAAAACAGCCGCCTGGTAGCTCTCGAGAGTCGGCTGCCTAGAAATCCCGCTGGCTCCACAGCTCGATGCCCGCACTCGCACCTGCGCGGCTAAGATGATAGGCGCCCTTTTCCAGGCAATTCATTAGGCGATGCTGGCCAAGGCAGGCGCACACCGGTGTCGCCAAGGCATATATGGGCGCGGCCATGAGGGACTTCAACGTCAAAGCGGCACGGCGGGTGCAACTCATCCCGCCCGCAGCGTACTTTTGCGCGTTGAAGCCATTGACCAGCGCCCGTTTGATCCAATATTTGCGGGTCCAGCGCACCGGAGGGACGGCCTCATAGACGGGCGCTTCTTCGATCGCGACAAACCGGCAACCGCGGGCCATGGCTTGCCGGAAGAACTCCTGGTCCGAACCACCGGTCCGGAAACGAGGGTCGAAGCACAGGCCGTGCTTGTCGAACACCTCCTTCTTGAGGAGCACATTGCCCGTGCGGGTCTGGCTCCAGTGCAGGAGGGTGCCCGTGCGGTACGACGGCAGATCACACAGGCCGGACTTCACCAGCCAGGCGGGGGGCGTTTGGGCAAAGAAGGGATGCACCGGGCCGAGCGCGCCATCCACCGCAAATGTGCGGATGCCCTCATACATCCGGAGCAGCCAGCCCGGCGGCGGGAACTCATCATCATCAATGATCCCAATGTAGTTGCCGCGGGCGAGGTCGAGCGCATGGTTGCGGGCAGCAGGAATCGTGCGTTCCGGCTCAATCGCGTAGAGGCAATCTAGCGCCAGTTCACCTCGAAGCCTGGCAACGGGCTCCCGGGCGAAACCCTGCGCATCATTGTCCACCACGACGGCAGAAACGTCAAACAGGCCTCCCGTTTGCTGCACAACCAAGTTCCGCAGCAACCGCTCCAGCAGTTCATTACGGCGATACGTACAGATGCACACGGAGATGTGGTCCGGATGATGGGCGTACGATTTCATCGTGCAAAGAACTTGGTCGCGGACGAAGGACAACAGTCGGACACGCAATCGGCGCGTGGAATGACCTCGTTGGCTGACACCGCGGTTGATACGAAGATAAACACGGCGGTCATCTGCTCGGCCAGGGAGCCCAGGGCCGACTCGCTGTAGTTGTAGACAACAGCCATGAGGAGAAAACACAGCCCTAGGCTGGCCCATTCATAATCCATCGCCAGAGCCGCATGCAGCTTGCGGCCACAGGACAAGAGCAAGATGGCGTAAAGGCCAAGCCCAACAGCACCCAAGTCAAGCAGAATGTCCAAGTACCCGTTGTGTCCATGACTTGAGATCGAGTCGCGCCGTTCGGAGGTCCAGAAACTGCCGAAACCAGAACCCAGGAATGGCTGACGCTGCACCACGGGTACTAACTCTGCCCAGATCTCCGTCCGACCAGTGAGAGACTCATCCCGACCAAAAGTGGAAGAGAAGGAGGCAACGTTTGAGCCACCCACGAAGGGAGTTACCGTGCCAAAGCCGATCAAGAAGGCAAGGGAAGCCAAAAGGCTCGCTGCAGGGATCCGAATTTCCTGCTTCCGCAACCATGTGAGGGCGATAAGGATGACGATTCCCACTGCAAAGGTAGCGATGGACGTGGCGGAGTAGGCGCCCCCCGGGCCTTTCATGAGATACATGGCTATCACGAGTACGGTGGCGTCGGCCAGCGTGTCGTAGCGCTGGCCAGCACTATTGCGAGCCTGCCAGCGACAATACAGCGCCCACAGGAGGAAGACAGTCGCGACTAGGCACAGACGGCCCAGAGTATTCTTATGGACCGTGACGCCGATCCACATCTGCATGCCCGACCACCGGCCGTACGAGACCCCGAGCGCCGGGTAATACTTGATCAGCAGGATGGAAAACGGAATGAGGATATAAACACAACGGCGCAGGAGACTTTCGAAGGCTTGGCGGCGATTGGGCTCAGAAAACATTACGAGCGCCATAATCACCATTATGCACTCACGCCCCCAGCGTTTGAGGGCAATGAGGGTCATTTCCGACCAGAGGGTGCTGACGAACATGTAGCCCAGCAGCGCGAGCAACCACGGGTTTTCCCGCAGAGCACTTCGCCAATCCAACTGACGTCGGACCAGGACGATTACGCCAGCACACAGGAGGCCGGACAGAAACAAACGATCGAGCGGGCTGCCGGACTCCGCGTCTCCAACGGTGCCGAACCAGATGCCTAAGGGTTTGCTGGCAATTGCCAGCATCCAGAGGGTTGGGATCCAAACGGCCCCCGAAACGCCCGCCGATTGTCGCCGTTCGATGCGAAGCAGAAACAGTATGAAAGCCGTGCAGAGCAGGAGTGCAACTGGAGGAGGCATAAGTGCTGGTTAAGGGAACCGAACGCCGGATCGGCGACTCCAATATTTAGCTTTGCACAACAGTTTGTCTTAGCGCAGCTTCTCGATGAATCAGTTGGCGCCAGCTTAGTTTAGATGGCATTCGTCATTGAGGCAGCCGAGAGCTTCAGCCTCCAAGCTAGCGTCAGGGAAATATTACAGTGGCGCAAAAATCAAGCACCTGAGGTTCTCAAAAAGCCTCGAGGAATTGACCAGTTGTCAGATTCGGAGGTTCAGGCTATTCGCCTCATGTAGCCCAGCGAGGCACGGTTTTGGCTGGTCGGGAAGGAGCTTACGGCAGACATCGGAGAAGATCGCCACAGGGATTCCATGGGATCTCAGCCAGGCAAGAAATGATCGCACGGTATCGAAGTCGAGCAAGTCTTTGGTGTGCCCGATGGCAACCATGGGTTTGAGCACATTGGGCTGGGCGCGGTCTTGCTTCATTGCGCTCTGCACCGTATCGGTAAGCTCTCGCACAGTCATGCGACAGAAATCAAATTTCAATGGATAGCGGAAGCGCGCGTAGTCCCTCCAGCGACATATCCTTCTGTGTGCACGTCCAGTCTGCGTTTTCGGGGAGGACATACCTGCTTTCCGCTGCAAGGTGACACGCTTGGTGGTCAGCATTTGCCAGAAGGGGACCATTTCCGTATAGATGGGCAGCTCGAGCAGGAGGCCATCGTGGCGAGGCAGATTCACGTCGTGACGGAATCGCCAATGCCAGCCGTTGCGCAGGGCCGGGCGGTAATCCAGTCTGTGTTGGGACTGAAAACCGCCCTTGAACACCGATGAATCCACCTGAATCCCGCGGGAGGCCAGGACTTGGGCCGCGTTTGCGGTCGGCTGGAATAGCCAGTTGCCGGCTCGAAACGACAGAGGAGTAAACCGCGAATCATCCAGGACACTGCGCAGCCAGGCGAGAGCCCGATCAACGATCTGGGTGATGCGTTCGGGCGGCAGGGTGCAAAGGTTGTATTCGGTGTAATCGAGTTCCCACTGGCCATCGCGCCACCGGGCGTTAGCCCATTGGGGGTGAAGATGGAGGGCCACTTCATGGCCGTCGCGATGGAACTCCCTTAACTGCTGCTTGACGTCACTGATCGCAGGGTCCGTACCTGCTGCCTCGATCGCGTCGAGTTCTGCCGCTTCAACGAAGACGACTAGTTTGGCACCGAGCTTATCGAACACGCGCTTGAGCTTCCGGGCAGGCTCATAGACCAGTTCGCTGAGGGATCCCGCCCCGTTACCATAAACCTCATAATCAACAGTGAAGATGCACTCAATCATGAAAGGGCAAGTCCATTCCGGGTTTCTGGCAGGGCACTTTCGGGGATATGATTGTTGAACGGCAAGGGGTGGTGGGCGATGAGAGGGTTCGAACCTCCGACCTTCTCCGTGTTTAATGGAGACGCTCTTCCAACTGAGCTAATCGCCCATGCCACAAATTCACGTTGCCGCAATGCAGCGTGTAGAGCAACGAAAAAAACACAGCCATTGCCTCGCGAAGACAGGAATATCTAGGACCGGTTGCGGATGACCTCTATCCCGCGGCCCGAAAGCGCATTCGATTGGCCAGAAACGTGCCGAGGCTCCTTATTCAGCGTGGACCAACCCTGGTTAAACAATCGGGCGATTCGCTCCACTTCGATTCGTGTCAGGCCCGAGTGGCTTGGGATAACGAGCACTTGCCTCGCCAGTCGTTCTGCGACGGGGCAATCACCACGGTAGCCAAAGTGCGTGGCGGCCACCTCGGGTATATCGCGGAGGGGTGTGGTCGTGTCAACCCCTCTGTCAAACAGGTAGGCGGCGACGGACCGGCACGCCTCGCGTGAACCAAACGATACCGGGTACTGAAAGCGGTTATAGAATGCACCGGGCTTTTCGGTGCAGAGCATTCCAGGGCTCACCTGCAGACTGGAGGCATAGTGGTCGGCGTTGGCGCGCTGGCGTTCGATAGCTGCCTCGAGTGTGGCGAGTCTTCTCCGGGTCGTGGCAAGGTCAGCCCGGTAAATGCGACCGAGAACCACTGGGCACTTGTTCGAGAACTCGACGTTGTGATTGTAGATCTGCCAGAGCGGATAGCCAGTTATTCCCCACAATGACTTGCACCGAAGCGTCGAGCGCAAGTAGGTTTTGACGACGTGGATGCACTCCGGAATAGGGGTGCTGCGGGGAAGGTCGCGGATTGCGGAAGACAGGCGGAAGTTGAGTTCCTCGGTGCGCCCCAATACCGCTCCACCCTCGCCCACGGAAAGGTACTTGCCGGACCGGAAGCTAAAGACGGCAATTGCCCCAAAGGAGCCGGCCACACGACCGTTGAGCGTGCTGCGGATCGCCTGGGCACAATCCTCGATAACCGGCTTTCCTGGCAAGGCCAACTGCAACCGGGGGACGTCACACAAGTTGCCGAACATGTGAACGGCGATCACCGCCTCAACCTGGGACCGCTTGATCGCCAGGTCAGAGGCGGACATGCAAAAGGTGTCCGCCTCCACGTCAACAAAGGTTGGAGTGCAGTCGGCGGCAACGATGGCTTTGAAGACAACTGGACAACAATAGAGAGGAACGGCAACTCTTGCGCCCCGTCCCAAGTTGAGCGCCCGGAGAGCGGCGGCTATGCCTGCCCTGCCGGAGCGAACAGGCAGGCATTTGCCCAATCCCGGTAATGAGATCGTCTCCTCCTCCAAGCCAGAGCTTATCGAGGCCGCCCAGCCGCGAACTAGATCCGCAAGACTGTACTGCCAGTTCTCTGTCGGTAGGAGACCAATTTTAAACATAGACAAAAGGCCCAGCTAATCAGGCTGCTGCATCAAGCCCCCGCATTCGCGGAGGGGACCATCTCGGCGGGGGTAACTCGCTGGCCAGTTCCGGGACACACGGCCTTGAGCTTGTGCCGCTCCGCGTCCACAATATCACCGCCTCTAAGGAAACGGACTCCAAGGGAGTAGGCTAGGGACTTGAGCGGGTGCAGCGGATACTTCCAAATGTAACCTTGGATCAGCGTAGCTCCAAATCTTTGCTTCATGGCGTTGATGCTCTCCTGCTTTGAGCCCTTCTCAGGGTTGATCCTGGCTCCGACGAAATCGAATCGTCGAACGCCCATTTGCTTGAACCAGCGGATCGCCTCCCAGTAGATCAGTTTATTCGCGCCCTGGTGTTGGCCGACCAGGTTCCCGGCATAAACCGCGTAGCCACAGTAGTCGCTAAAAGCGAAGACGACCCCGCTTTGAATAACACCTTTGTATTCGGCGATCAGGATCTTCGCCCGATCTCCCAACCCATTCACGAAGCGCTCATAAGCCGCGTGCCCCATGAAGGGCAGGTGGGAGCGTTTGAACGTGTCCCTGGTGAGTGAGTAGATTTCCGCCAGGCGATGGGTTCCATCGGCGACAGCCACGCCATCCTTTTGTGCCGTCCGTATGTTTTGGCGCACAATTCGGTGGATACCCTTCCACAGTTCCTCCTCGGGTTTGGATAAATCAATGACGTATGTGCCGTAGGGGGCGGCGTCGGCGCGATCGGGGAACGTTCGGAAAATGGCATTTGTGGTGCCGGGAACGATAATATCCACCCCGAGGGTGCGAAAGTACTCCATCGCACTGTTCAGAAATGCTCTCTCTTCGCTTATCTCGAAGGCGGCCCCTGCGGGAATCGTCTCGACCCTGAAGCGGAGCATGCGAACGATGCCTTTCCTGATAATAGTATAAGGCAGGATGCAACGGAGCTGGCCTTGGTCGTCAGTGCCTCCCAACCAACCATATTCATCGCCAACGGCCTTTAGAAACGGCTCGGAGGCAAAAACGGGCATGCCTGGATGCCATTTGATGTCAATGCGTGAAGCTTTCATGATTGCTGGATGCGGACTTCCTCGATGCCTTCGTGGGCCTGGCACTCGTCAGTCTCAATAGACGCGGGCACATCACCGAATACCAGGGGTTTGCATGCGCCCTCTTTCCAGATCGAAGGCAGCCAGGCAGCAGGCTCGGAGACCAGTTCTCTGACGGAACCTTGCCCGTTCCCGTAGATCTCGCAGTCGAGTGTGAAGATGAATCCGACCGTTCAGGCTGGCAAGGGGGCGGTTGCGGCCCTGATCGGTTCAGAAGCGGCGGCCGCAAACTGCGCTGTCTGAAGACTCGGGGCCTGTTGAATATGGGCTTCCAGCAAGGCCGTCAGCGCGAGCAGGGTCCAGGCCTGGCTCCACCGCATGTAGGGAATCCGGTTCGTATAGAGACGATGCTTTTGAAAATAGAAGAAGTGCTTCGCGCCCTGCAAGTTGGCCAGGGTCCAGCGGCAGACCGATCGGGCCAGTGCAAGGCTCTCCGGATGCAGGTCCTTCAGGATCAGCAGTGTGATCATGGACTGCGCCGCGGAGTGAACGTCAAGGGGATAGGCCGAGTCGTGAAAGTACTTTGGCGCACCGTCTGCCGCAAAGAAGTGGTCGCGGTAGAACGCGAAACCGCGCCTCGTGGAATCCGCGAATTGGCTGGTGCCGGCGTAGCGCGCAATGGCCTGCAAAGCGCAGAGGTTATAGCCCGTGTGGAAGTTGTCCTTCCAACGCTGGGGCGGGTTGTCGCTCTCGCCATAGTCCCAGGATCCGTCGGGGTGCTGGTGGCCGACGGAGAAGGCGGCAGCCTTCAGGGCCGGGGGCACGTATTTGGGGTCACCCGAAGCGGCGGCGACGCGACAGAGGAAGGCGGCGCCCAGCAGATTGGCGTTATGGACTTTCGACCGGGCGAGAGGCATATAGCTGAAGCAGGCGACGGAAGGTCCCTCCTCGTAGTAGAGAGTGCCAAGCAGGAAATCGGCGGCGCTGACGGCCATGACCAGCAGTTCGCGCTCGTGGAACCGGTCAAAGGCATCGAGCAGGGCGTTGCCGGCGAAGGTCGTGCAGATGATGTTGGGGATCCAGCGAGGGAAGAGGGCGGCGCGAGCCTGCCAGGGAAAGGGATAGCCCCAACACCAGTGGGGGTTGTCCCTGGAGCGCAAGGCAGCCAGGCGGGCGAGCAATTCGCGGATAGGGGTTTCATCGGCGATCAGCTCGAGTTTCCGCAGCCTCAGCAGGGCGCAGATGAAGAGGGCCAGGCCCTTGGGATTCTGCGTCTTCGGTACGAGCAGGAGGGGCCGCAGATTGAGGGGGCTGCGCTTCAGCAACTGGCTCAGGGCGAGGCGCGCGGCCCGGAAATGGAGGATCGGCAAAGCCTCATACACCTTGCTGTTCAGGGCGTCGTAAGGGTCGTACCCAGACCAGTTATTCGCCTGGCAATAAGCGAGGAGCTTGAGGGTGGCCGCCCGCACATCGGCGAGATCAGGCGCAGCCCTTGCCAGCGGAACGGATGGGGGAGTCTGGCTAATAGCGCTAAATGGACTGGCTTGGGTCGCTCACGGTCTTGCCGGGGTCAAGCAAGTTGGGAAGCCAAACTGCCCAATTTGGGAATTCTGAGTGCCCACCATAATAGTGACAATGGTCATGAGAACGTCTCGGGCGATACCCCATCCAAGGAGGCTCCGGTCAGTTGGCATTTCGTGCGGGAAATGAAGTATCCGGGCGAGCAGGTCTAAGGGCTAAGCCGGGTGCCGGGAGTCGTGGAGTGCTGGGGTGCTGGAGTGGTGGAATGCTGGGGTGTTGGAGTGGTGGAGTGGTGGAGTGCTGGCCACAGAGGCGAGCAGTGTCTCCAAAATGCGCTCGGCGGTACGGCCGTCCCACAAAGGTGGGATCGTGCCCGCGCGATGCTCGCCGTTCAGGGCGTTCGCGATGTCTCGTTCGAGGCGGTCCAGGGTGGTGAGACGGTTACTGCCGAGGGTGATGGTCACCGGCCGCTCGGTGTTGGGCCGGAGCGTCAGGCATGGGGTCCGGAAGTAGGTTGATTCTTCCTGGAGACCGCCAGAATCAGTGAGAATGAGACGGGCATTCTCGGTGAGGCAAAGGGAATCGTGGTAGCCGATGGGATCGAGAAACTGGAGTGTTGGAGCCGCCGGACTATGCGGCGATGGAGTGGTGGAGGGTTGGAGTATCGAATCAAGGCCGAAGTCGGCGAGGCGCTGGCGGGTGCGCGGATGGATCGGGAATACGACGGGCAACTGGGCGGACAGGGACTTCAACGCGGAAACGAGGCCCGACAACGAGGCGCGGCGGTCCACGTTGCCAGGGCGATGCAGGGTCACATAAGCGAAACGGCCGGGCTGGAGGTTAAGCTGTTTCAGCACGTGGCTTTGGCGCGCTTTGGGCAGGTTCTGCACCAGGGCGTCTATCATGATGTTCCCGACGAGCTTGATCCTCGAATCGGGAATGCCCTCATGGCGCAGGTTCTCGTTGGCGTCTGCGGACGGGGTGAGAAGGAGGTCGGCGAGCGAGTCGGTTACAATGCGGTTAATTTCCTCCGGCATGGAGCGATCGAGGCTGCGCAGGCCAGCTTCGACATGGGCGACCTTGACGCCCAGTTTGGAGCAAACGAGGGCACAGCCCATCGTCGAGTTGACATCGCCGACAACGATGACCCAGTCGGGGGGAGAAGGGGGTTGAGGGTTGAGGGTTGAGGGTTGAGGCTTGTCCGGCGTTGAGGAGTGAGATGGGGGAGCAAAGGCGGTCAGGAGGACCGGCTCGAACTTCAGCATGATGTTAGCGGTTTGGACCGCGTGAGACCCGGAGCCCACGCCCAGGTTGAAGTCGGGAGCCGGAATGCCGAGTTCCTGGAAGAACACCTCGGACATCTTCTCATCATAGTGTTGACCCGTGTGAACGAGCCTGCAGTCCAGGAGAGGCTCTCCGTCACGACGAGCGCGGTTGTGGGCTTCGGCGGCTTTGATGAGCGGCGCCACCTTCATGAAGTTGGGCCGGGCGCCGGCGACAAACAGGAGCTTGAGCACGGGTGAGGGCATAAAGGGGAGGGTTTATCGCGGCGAGGCCTCGGCCAGGCACTCGATCGCATCCACGATGTGGATGAGGGTTTTCCGCGAGGTAACCTCGGCGAGCGCCTTGCGCGGGCGTTTTTCCACGCGAATCTTTTGGAGCACGTCTTCCTTCGATTCCACGAGGCATAACCGGCCGGACCGTTCGAGGAATCTATCCACGGCCCCAATCGAGCCGCGAAAGATGCTGTAAACCGGGACTCCCACCGCCGCGGCTTCGCGGTTCATCGTCCCACCGCCGCTGACGACGAGGTCCGAATGCCAGATCAGATTCAGGCCGTCAATCGCCGCCGCCGGGATAACGGTCTTGTCGTTCTTGAACCAATCGGGCCAGCGGTGTTTAATATTCTCGCCCTGTTTCCGGTTCCGGGGCAGCAGGACCACTCTCACGCCGGGCATCTGGCAGGCGCGGGCCATAAAAGCCTCGAAGAGCATTTCGGCTTCCGGATTGTGGTAGTGCGCCTCCGTGGCCGGCGGTCTCACCGTGACGACGATGTTCGAATCTGCCAGCCCGAGTTCTTTGAGGATCCGAGCATCCGGATCGAGTCTCCAGGCGTAAACGTCTTCCTTGATGCCTGGGTATTTGCGCAGGTTGCCGTTAGCCAGGCCGAGAGCCTCATCCGGGATAACGTCGGGGGCCATGAGCCAGGAGGGTTTCATCATCAGCGGAAACTGGCAGTACTCATAATCCTCGATCAAGACTGAGGGGATGCGGAGCCAGTTGCACAGGATGAGCTGGGAACGCGCGCCGTGGGAAACGGCGAGGGCGGGCTTTTCGCGGACGACAGTCGGGGCCAACTGGAGGGCGCGATACATGAGTCCGGCGCCCTTGGCGGCGCGGTTCTTGCCGTAGTGGCGCCCGACCTTGGTGTAGGGCAAACCCTTTTTATCGGCCAGTTCGCACACCTGAAACGCGTCCCGAGCCGTGACCAGCACGGGGAAACTCCGCGCGCGCAGTTCTTCAATAATGGGTTCAAAGAAGGGCACATGCGGCGTGTTATCCAGGTCCACCCAGATTTTGGGCCGCGGTTTGCGGCTCAGGCGCACCGGCGCAGCCAAGGCCGGTTGCGAGGCGCAAGATCGCTGGTGAAATTCGCGGACAAACTGCGCCGCCTCGCACGGCAGCGCGTGCCAGTAGGCACCGGCGTACCTTGCGCGCACGTATTCAAGAAACCGCACATACAGTTCAACGGGATACTCCCGTCCTTTTCGCCAGGATCCTCCGAAGGCCATGTAATCGGGATGGGCATCAATGAGCGCCATGCCACCGTGTTTGGCAATCCAGTCCAGCTTCTGAAACCAGATGTCCGGCTGCCGTTCGCCGAGCAGCAGGAACAGCGTGGAGTCTTGTGGCAGCGTGTACGGCATTTCTACATAGCCGCTCCTTAGTGAATTATTGGAGTGCGGGAGTGCGGGAGTGATGGAGTGGTGGAGTGATGGAGTGGTGGGGTGCTGGAGTGCTGGAGTATTGGGGCGCGGGACCCAGAAGGGGAAAATCGTGTGGCGGCCATGCGGTTGCGGCTCGAATGGATCCGTGTCGAACGTAGAGAGATCGTAATCAATCTCCAGTTCATGCAGCCACTCGAGGTTGTGAAGCATGAAGCCTGAGCGGAAGCCCTTTGCGCCCCACTCTTTGAGATGATGGTTGATGTGTGGCGCATTGCGACTGAATTCACTCTTGGTTAGGAAGAGTTTGCCATTGTGGTATAGATCGTGGACGGCAACTTCGAAACCGCCGTCCGCAAGCTGCTTCCTGAATTCGGCGGAGCTGGAGTACTCGCCCTGCGGTATGAGAGTGAACGAGGACCGGAAGCCCAGTCTCTGTTCTACAGCCTTCAACTGCTGGCATTTCTGGAGGCCGGCCCGCCCTTCGACATCATGGGTAAGAATCAAGGCGAATTGCTTGCCTTCGGGCCAGCCGGTCCAGCCCCTGGGCGGCACCTGCGAACCTGGCATGATCGGCCAAACGTCATGCACCGCTTCGCGCCGCCGCCGGGCCAACCAGCTCCGGAGACTCATCCGGGCAGCGGAAGGAACCAGGGGCTTTATCGAGTAATATAGCCGGTTACGGAGCATGGTCTAAGTGCGGAATGCGGAATGCGGAGTAATGGGGTCTTGGAGTAGTGGAGTAATGGAGAGATGGAGTATCGGAGTATTGGAGTAATGGAGTTGTGGAGTGATGGGGCGATGCGGGCTGGGGGGCGCGCTGAACTCACATCAAGGTTTAACCATCAGTCCGCAATGCCACCGATCTCATAGGTCCTGGGACAGACGCTGGGGGACGTAGGGGCGGTTCTTGTTCAGGATCGCGCGGACGTTTGCGCGGGATTCGGCGAGCATCGCGGTGGCGCGCTTGACCACGTCCCGGTCGGTCTTTTCGGACTCGACGACGAGCAGTACCATGTCCATGAAACCCGCCAGGCGCGGGGTGACGCTGATCTGGCTGACGGCCGGCATATCGAAGATAATGTAATCGTAATCGCTGGCTCTAAGCTGGGGCAGGAGGTGGTTGAAACGCCGCGGCAAGGCGCGCGGCAACTGTCCTTTGCTGTTGGTTTCGGCGACCGCGTAGAGGTTCTCCTGGACCAGGGCGTTTTCGCGCTTATCACTGGTGAGCGCGTCGGTCAGAGCGCAGCACGGCTTTCCCTTGAAGAAAGGATGCGCCGCGCCGCGGTCAGTGTTCATGTCCACGACGAGGACGTTGCCGTCGCCGGTTTCGGACAGGCTGGCGGCCAAGCCGCTGGCGATGGTCGTGACGCCGGCGCCTTTGCCACAGCCGGTTACGGCGATGAGTTTCGGTTTGTGAACGAGGTTGTGGATCTCGAAGTAGGTTACCAGGCGGTCGCGCAGGGCCTCGCAATAGGTAACCATACCGTTCCCATTGTACGGCACCACCGCTGTTGTTTGGTCTTTTGCCGGCTCGGAGCCGGTCGCGGCGGGCGCCGCCAGGGCCAGGCGGCTCTTTCGCGGCATCCAGGGAATCGTGAGGAACAGGGGCAACCGCAGGCGGTTTTCGAACTCGGCGGGACGCCGAACGCTAGGGTCCAGGAAAAGCTCAATGAGGAAGGCCAGTGCGAAGCCGAGGACAATGCCCCCGATGGCCAGGATGCTCAACGTCTTTACCAAGTCTCTGGATTCCCGGTAAGGCGGGCTGGGCGCCTGGGGGACACTGATATTCGAATTCTTGCCGGCACTGAGCGCCTCATCGAAACGCGCCTGTTCGAGGCTGGTCGAGAAGTGACGATACTTGGTTTCCTCAAGTTCCTTCTTTCGCTGCAGTTGCGTGATGGCCGGCTCCAATTCGGTTACGGTTTTTGCTTCCGCCATCAGTTTCTCCAGATAAGCATTAACAACCTTGAGCTTGGCTTGCAGGGCATTAACACGCGCAATGTCCTCCGAAAGGTCAACGACAGGGACCGCGGGGGCCGCTGAAGGTGGCTGGATCCGGGTGAGCCGGGGGTAGTCCGCTTCAAGCTGCTTCTGCATCTTCTCCACGGGTGCTATTTGTTCGCGGATGCCACTAACCAGGGGATTCGCCTCCGTGTATTGAGTTAGCAGTTCCTGCTCTCTCTTGCGGAGAAAGTCAAGCCGTCCCAAGATACGTCTGTACTCGTCCACTTTATCGGCCGGGACCTCGGCCTCGGGTTTCTCGCTCGGCGTTTCCGTCTTGACGGGCAGGAGCTTTTGACGCGCTTCGAGGGTCGCCTGGCGCTCGACGAGCTCGGCCTGGGTGTTGAACAACTCCTCGCGCGTCCTGGCAATCGCCTCGGCGTAGGCCTTTTTCGAGTCCTCGATCGAGATGACGCCCGCATTGGTCCTGGCACGCTGCAAGTCCTGCTCGGTTTGCGCAAGCTGCGCCCGCAAAGCGTCGGTTTGCTGGGTCAGGAGATCGTCGAAGGCGCCGATGCTGCGATGAATCTCAACGTGCCGGCGGAGATACACCTCAATGAGCTTTGTCAGCACGGGTTGGACAACCTCCCGGTCGGGATGCTGAAAGCTGATGCGCAAGACGTTACTGTTGCGGGGAACCTGGACCTTCAGGTTTTTCTGCAGCACCGCCGCTGCGAGGTACCTGTTGGTTTCGGCGCTGCGCGGTCCAAGTATCTTCTCCGCACCAATGGCGTCAACGACCTGCGTCGCGAGGTCGAGGCTTTGGAGAACCTCGATTTCGGAGTTGATGATGTTGTCCCCCCGCGGGTCGGGATTCTTAATCTGAGTGTCGCCGGCGATTCCGCTGGGCACCTTGGACTCAACCACATAGCGGATCAGCAATTTGGCTTCGGAGCTGTACGCAGCGGGCATGACAAAATAGACCACGGCGGCGGCGGCGAGCCCCGCGGCGGAAAGGAGGATAATCTTCCATTTGTGGCGGAAGATGCCGTAATAGACATCCGCCAGGTTCAGCCCGGAAGGCTGAGCCGGCCGATCAGGAGTTTGCATAGGTCTTGGCGTTTCCATTTTCGAGGAATCTAACGCAGGTCATTTGTTTGTAGTCTCATCCGCTGGGAACGGAGCGCGATGGGGGGCCCGGTATATGACAGAATCATGGCGGGACAGAATTTGATATCAAGTGTTGCGGCCAAGCCAGCAGGGGGCCGGCGCTTTGTGCTCGAAGGGGGAAGAATCATCCGGGTCAGGCGACATGACGGTACAAGAGGGCTCCCAGGCAACGCGACCAGCTTAAGGGCAACGCCGCAAACACGCGGTTGTGCCATCCAAAAGCCTTATCGCGATCCCGCACGAATGCGCTCTTCCGCAGGTCATATTTGAAGTAATTGATCGAGTGCTCACGCGCACCCCAGCCCAGCTTAAACCGGCGCAGACCCTCGTTGGCCAGGGAAGTGCGCCCCAAATGCAGGTTCCGAAAGCCTCTCGAAGCATAGTACTTGATGCCTTCCCACATGACCAGGTCGTTGCCGCGGAGCTCGAGCATCGTCTCGTCAGAGGCGCCGAATTTGTAGATCGCCTGCGGCCCCGCGTGCAAGAAGACGTTGCCCGCGACGGCTCGCTGGCCAAGCCGGGCAAGGATAATAATGCCGGCGCCCTGAGCCAAAATGCACTTCTGCACATTCTGGAAGAACCGGAACGGCTGCGGCGGCAAGCCGTGTTTGCGACGCGTCCGGCACTGCAATGAATAGAATTGCCTCATTCCCTCAGCACTGGTCAGGATCTCGACGGTCAGTCCCTGCTTTTGTGCCTTTCGGACGGCGCGCCGTACCGGGGGCGCCAGTGTCGCGAACATTCTCTTTTCATCGTCCGCCAAGGTGATTTCGTGAACGTAGAATTGCTGGGACGGCGGTGCTGACGGCAGGAACTGCTGTCCACCCCTTAATTCCAAGTATTTCCAACGCCGATCGAGTCCATACCCCACCGCTTGGTCAAAAAGCTCCTGGAAGCCGGGCGAATCACTCGCCAGGGGCTGGCAATAATCAGTAAACGGAAGTGAAACACCTCGGCGGCCCGTCAACCGGCTGTCAACCTCCATTATCGGCAGGAGGGCGTGAACCTGTCCTTCGACAAGCGTGGCGAAGTAGGCCGGTGTGAACGCGTAGGTTTCTTTGAGCACCCTGGCCCAGGCCGTGCCCTGGAAGAAGGTCTCGTCTCTCCCCTGCGCGGCGAGCCGGGCGTCCCATTGCGCGTCCTCGATAGGGTCCAGCAGTTGAGCGGCGTCCCCCCGAACCGAAGCCGTGCTGTGATGGTCGTTAACCACGTCGTCCTCCGCGGCGCGCCGCACGCGGGGTGCGGCGATGAGTGAAGTCACGGCGCTAAAGCCCATCTTTTCCTGGACTTTGGCCGGGAACGGCCACGTTTTCGCCGCGTGCAAAGCTCCGCACTTGGTGTTTCGCAGCTAATCTGCGCCACTTTTCGCTTGGCCCCGGAATCACTCGGGGACCAGTTTTCGTTTTTCACGACAGCCGACTTGCCGGCAAAGCCCACATCAGACCGCCGGCGGACGACTACGTATGACCGCCAAAGCAACGGAACTCAGGATAAGGACACAACCGCCAGCTCCGGCAGCCATCTGGCCAGGGAGCAATGGTGGAGGGTCAGCAGGTTGCGATCCACCTCCATGGGCGTTGGACGCCCAAGGATCTCGAGCAGAACCTGCACTCTCCGCCGCGCCGGCCAGGACCGCAGCACGACCGCCTGCATCCCCATAAAAGCACCGCCCGCCAGGGTCACTCCGTCGCCGGGGGATGGATCCCTGTCCAAATCCAGGACTTCCTCGGCGCCAAAGCAGCTCCGCAAATCCTCGACGACATCCGCCGGCACCTGCGGCATTCGGCCGCCGAAACTCACCAGGCCGTTGATGCCGGACGTGTGCCGAATTGACTCAATGTGGTCTTCAATCGCGCAACGCACAAAGATATAGCCTGGAAATACCGGCTCGGTGACGTTCTTGACTACGCCCCGGATGGTGGTTTGCTCCGAGCGCAATCTTGGGCTGAACACCTCGAGGCCGAGATGCCTGCGCAAATTGGCCGCCGCAATATGATCGTGTTTGGGCTTCGTGCGAGCGCAGTACCAAGCCAAAGCGGCCGGTTGAAAACCGGCAGCGCAATCAGACCCCGGCGCCTCGATCAACGCCCGCCCTTCCCACATCTTAACCTGATCTTGCTGTGACCCGTTCATCTCACTTACCCATTACTCCAGACATGACCAACATATTCCGTTCGAACCTGTTGCGGGTCAACGGAATACTCCGACGAAATTCACGGACATTCCGCCCCGTAAATCTACGGAATAACGGCCGTTTGGCACGCTCGGTCCGG
The DNA here is from genome assembly GCA_964625855.1 of uncultured Verrucomicrobiota bacterium. Classification (GTDB taxonomy): domain Bacteria; phylum Verrucomicrobiota; class Verrucomicrobiia; order Limisphaerales; family UBA8199; genus JAPLUA01. The sequence continues at coordinate 227,047 of CAZVFC010000005.1, forward strand.
GCCCAGGTGTGTGCTGCTGCCCCGTCAGGGAGGGGGTCGCGGCACCCAGGGCCGAGGCAATAGAATCCGTTCGGTTGGTTGCGGATGACATGCTTTGACAGTCAAGCAACACCCATGCCATTCCCAGGGGGTTGGGCCGGGCATTCTCCCGCGCGGCAAAGCCGCGACCGAAGGGACAGAATCATGGCGGGGCAGAATCATGCGCCAAGCGGGGAGCCTGCCACCCGCGGCAGGCCTCGTCTCTTGCTGGAACAGGATTCGGTTGCGGCTGTGGTGCGCCGGGAAATACACCGGTCAGAACCAGGTGAAGCGTTCCCGTACGTAGATTACATCCGAGGGCTTGAGGTAGAACGGTTCGCCGCCAATCCCCTGCAAGGCCTTCTTCAGGTTCAGCGTATGAGCTTCTTCGCGCCCGTCCACACGCCGAATGACGGTTACCGACTTGAGATTGGCTTTCTGATGATCCACCCCGGCATCCAGCACCGCTTCGAGCGCAGTCAACGGGCGATCCGACAGCAATCTTCCCGGCCGCAAAACCGCCCCGGTCACGTAAACCAGAAAAGTGGACGACTCCAATGCCACCGTGACTTCTTTGGTGACGAGCTGCGGCGCGTACAGTTTGACCAGTTCCTTTTCCAATTGGGCCAGCGTCAGACCGGCAGCATGGAACTCACCTACCAGCGCTAGTGAAACCTTGCCGTCCCGCCGAATCTGCTGAACCGTGTTCAGGCTCGGCGAGCCCGGGAAAGATATGCGCACCACATCTCCCTCGCGCAGGACCAGCGGTTCCGCCGCGGGACCAGCGGGCCGGTTGGTAACTGTTCCCGCTGGGGCTACCAGCGCAAACGGATCGCCGAAGTTGGCCGACTGGGGCTTCGTTTGGCACCCGCTCAAGCCGATCAAGACTCCGGCGGCGATGGCCGTTGCGCCGGCGAACCGGGCCGTCCGGAAGAACCACCCCTTAACCGCTGCGACTCTCCCGGGACTCGCGCCTCCACACCAGGCCTGGGAGGGTGCCGCACACAAAAACCCATTCAGCCGCGCCATGTGGTCCTTGATTCTCAAAGCGAGTTTCATAATGTCGTCATTCTGGCGAATTTGTTCTGAGCGGTCAACGCTTTTTTTCCGGCGCGGGCGGTCCTGCCCGGGGCGCATTAGGCTCTTGATCCGGCCTGATTGCGGCAGGGGCGGACGGCTCGGCGAGCCCGCTCAGAGCGACTCCTTTAGCAGAGCGATGAACGCGTTGACTGCGGGCGACAGGCTTTTGTCCCTTTTGTGGACAACCGCCAGCGGCCGGGAAAAATCGGCGCCTTCAAGCCGGACGGCTGCGAGGGTCTGATCGGCCACCTCCTGCGCTACTGTTTCCTCGGGGACGATCGCAATGCCCGAATCAATCTCGACCGCCCGTTTCAGCGTCTCGATATTGTCGAGCGTTGTGACCTGGTTGACTCTCACGCGGAGGCGCTTGAAGATGTTGTCCACGGCTTTGCGGGTGGGGAGTGACTGGTCAAAGTGAATGAACTTCTGCCCATTCAAAGCGCTAACCTTGACCGATTTGCGCCTGGCCAGCGGATGCTGCGGGTGGCAGATCAGGACCAGCCTGTCCTTGCCCAACAGGATGGTTTCCAGCCGGGGATCGCGGACGGGGAACGCGACCAAACCGAGGTCCACCGTGTTGCCCAGGACGCTTTCGTAAACCTGATTCGCCCGGCGATACTCGACGTGCACGTTCACCGCCGGGTATCGTTTAAGAAATTCCTTCACGCACGGCGGCAGCAGGTGCAGGCCGATCGTGTACACTGTGGCCACGCGGATGTTGCCGGAGACGACGTCCTCGATCTCGTGCATCCGGTTTTGCAGGGCATCGTGCGTCTGCAGGATCTGCTTGCCGTATTCGTAAACCACCTCTCCCTCCTGGGTGAGGCGGAAGTTCTTCTTGCTCCGTTCGATCAGGAGGGCATGGAAGCGCCGCTCCAGCGCGGTGATGGTCTGGCTGACGGCGGACTGGGTGACGCTGTTGATCTGGGCTGCCTTGGTAAAACTCTTCGTTTCGGCCAGGTCACAGAACATCTTGAGGCTCTCGATTTGCACAGCCGGATTGGACAGCATACAGTGCCGACCGTCAACACCGCTGATTACCGTTGTTTATAATAAGATTCCTCCCCTCAGCCTCTCAGGCGGAGTTGGTTTGCGCTCAGCCGCAGGCCTATCCGGACTGCCGGTTTATCCCGCCACGGCTGCGGTGGCATCAGGCGGGGTGACGCGGACCGCGCCGTTGCGGCCGAGCCGCATGACAAACGGTTTCCCGCTGTCCTGCTGCATCCGGCGTGTTCGGAGCCGGAACTCGCTGGGGGTGAAGCCAGTGATCTCCCGGAAGCGGCGGTTAAAGTTGGCCATATTGTTGTAACCGCTCCGGAAGGCCGCCTCGGTAATGGTTTCCTGTCCGCCGGACAGCCGGGCGCAGACCATGGCGATGCGCAGCTCATTTAGATGCCGGTGGAACACACGCCCAGCATACTTCTTGAACCAGCGGCTGAACGCGGCTGGGGACATTCCGAGCTGCGCGGCGGCTTGCTCCTGGGTGATGGGCTCCGCCGCATGCCGCTGGATCCACTCCAGAATTCGGTCAACGCGCGGGTCCCTTTCAATGGCGGCTTCCTTCCCGGGCAATGTATTCAGCGGGTAGTGCGGCGTCCAGGTCAGGCGCTCGCAAATGGCCAGGAACCTGACCAGGGACCCGAGGTCGTGGGCCGGCTGGGCAGCCAGATCCTCAATGGCGCGGCCGGTCTCGCAGGCTTCCGGTCCTGTGAAGCGCAGGCCACGTGCGGCCGCCGCCAGCAGCCGGCGCAGCTTCTGGACTTCCGGCAGTTGCCAATACGGGGCGCCCCACTGCTTGGGGAGGAAGTGGATGACGGTGGAGACGGCCTCAGCGTCAGCCGCAGCCCACATGTGTGGCAGGTTGGCCCCGATCAGGACCAGGTCGCCCGGCTCGAAACGTTCGAATGATCTGCCCACGTACCGCAAGCCGTGCCCCCGCCAGGTCCAGACGAGTTGAATTTCCGGGTGGTAATGCCAGATGAAGTGCCCAGGGGGACGCCGGCGCAAGCCAGTGCTAAATGCATGCGTCTTGGTCTCAGCCAGAGTCAGTAAGCTGGGATGGTCGCTAATTGGAGCCCGGCGGACGCTTTGCATATTCTACATCTGAGACTGCCAACGCTAAGGAGGTTAACTGAGTATGTGACTTTCTGCAAGGCAACAGATGCGCGCGGCATCGCTTTTCGCATAAGCTCTGTGATATGTGTGGGCGGCGCAGGCCGTTCAATTGACTGAACCAGAGATCGTTAGTAAGAAAAAGCATCATGCAACCCAACACCACCACCACATCCAAGCTCCTCACCCTTGCCGCGCTCATCTGCCTGGCGGCCAGCTTCGCTAACGCCACTACCACTAACACTTGGAGCGGCGGAGGTGGCGGCGACCAGGCTTGGTCCACCCCCGCGAACTGGTCCGGCGGCGCGCTCAGCGGCGAGGACTTCATACAGTTCGGCAACACCGCCGTTACGGGCACCATTGGATCCAGTGGGACCCCGAACAACATCGTCGAGTCCAGCCAGACCATCCAGGGCCTGTTCTACCAGAACACCAACACGACCGAGGGTTTCGGTCACACCACGCAGATCAGCCCAGGCGCGAGCCTGGTTATTACTGGCAGCGTGCAGCCGGTGGTCTGGATTGGCACCGGCGCTGACGACGGAAAAGACGCCGTCAACTATACGACGATCCTGGGCGGCGGCTCCCTGTCCATCTCCAACCCCGACGGCGACTTCATCGTGCGCCAAACCTCCGCCACCGCCGGCGCGCATCGCGCCACCTTGGACATGTCCGGCCTGAATACATTCACCACCTCGGTCCGTCGCGTCTCGATCGGAGACACCACTGGCACCGCTTGGAACAGCCGGCCGATGGCCACTGTGATGCTTGCGAAGACCAACTTCATCGCCTGTTTCCGAGGGACGACGGCCCAGGATCTGATTGTTGGCCAGGGCCAGGCCCAAGCTGGTGGAGGCACACTGTACCTGGGCCAGACCAACGCAATCTTCACTGACGCTGGCCTCACGGTAGGCAGACAGAAATGTACCGCCTGGCTCGGCTTTAATACCAACGTTGTCATGGACAATCCCTTCGCCCTGTTTCGCGATAACGCCGGCACCGGTCGCCAGAGCCAATGGCAGATCGGGGATCATGCTACTGGCGGCACCTCAACTGGCAATCGGGGCACAGCAGATTTCTCTTATGGTACCGTGGATGCCCTGGTGGATGTCATGTATGTTGGCCGCGGTCAAACCGGCGCGGGGGCCGCGGGCAGAGGTACCCTCAGCTTCACGAATGGCACGATTGATGTAAACACTTTGAACGTCGGCTACCAAAGGTTTGACGGGAGCGCCGGCCAGGGAACCGTCAACGTTGATGGGGGTGCCCATTTGACGGTCAATGGCAACCTCCTCCTGGGCTACACCCTTGGCCCCACGGCCCCCTCTACCGGCGTGCTTAACATCGGCCAGAATGTCCCGGGCGGCTCGGTTTGGGTCAAGGGCAACGTGGTTGAAGGTGGGGGCACTGGCGATTACATCTGGTTGACCGGCGGGAATCTGAAAGTCGGCGGCACCCTCGGCCAGGCCGATAACCCCTTGCAGAACATGGCCATCAACAACGCCAGCATCACGTTCGATCTCGGCGGAGCGGCCAACCCAACCGCCCCCCTTTGGCGTGTGATCAATTTCAACGTCACTGGCACGGTCACGAATAATATCGAGGGTACTGGGCTCACCCTGGGGCAGTTTCCATTGATCAACTACACCTACGGCGTCATCTTCGGGGACGGCTTCCCCGCGCTGCAGTTGGGCAGCCTGCCCGCGCGCCTGAGCGGCTACCTCTCGAACAATACCGACAACTTGACGGTGGATATCGTCATCACCAACGACTCCTCGCCAAAATGGAGCGGGAATGTCACCGGAGGCAATTGGGACATTAACACCACCGCCAATTGGGTGTCCATCAGCGGCGGTACGCCGACCACCTACTTGGAACCGGAGGTCCCCGGCGACAAGGTGCTTTTCGATGACACCGCGACCGGCACCACCACGGTGAACCTTGCCACCACGCTCTCCCCCTTGAGCCTCACCGTCAACAACTCCTCGAAGAACTACACCTTCACCGGGAGCGGCGGCCTCAGCGGCCCGGCCACGTTGAACAAGAACGGCAGCGGCACACTGACGATTATGAACACCGGCACAAACGACTTTGCCGGCGGCGTCGCCATCAACGGCGGCAAGGTGCTGCTGTCGGGCAGTCCAGATCGTCTGCCCACCAACGCGGTGGTGACACTGGCAGACGCGGCGGACGCCACCCTGGATTTAAATGGCCAGGACCAGGCGATTGGGCGCCTCTCGGGAGGCGGGGCCAGCGGCGGCAACGTCTCATTGGGAGCCGGGACCTTGACCCTGCAGGCGGGCGATGGGGTTTACCACGGAGTTATTGACGGCAACGGCGGAGTCGTCAAGAGCGGCTCCGGGAGCCAAACCTTCACGGCCGCGAACACCTATGGCGGCGGCACCCTGGTCAGCGGCGGCACCCTGGTTGTGGCCAACCTGAGCGACAGCGGGGTCGGTCCCGGGAGCGTGGTGGTGCAAACCAACGCGTCCCTTTACATCGGCGATGGTGGCGCGAACGGCAGCATCGCGGCAACCACGATTACCAACAGCGGCGTGGTGGCGTTGAATCGCAGCGACGATCTGACGTGGGGGAAACTCATCACCGGCCCCGGCGGCTTCACCAAGTACAACGTCAACACGGTTACGATCTCGACGCCCAACACCTACTCGGGCTTGACGACCATCGCGGGTGGGGCCCTCCGCATCACCGATCCCGGCGCCCTCGGGACCGGGACGATCTCCATCGCCAATCCGGCCAGCGCGCGACTTGAACTGCCGGGCGGCCTCACGGTAACCCAACCGATCACCATAGCGATGAAAGCGGCTTCGTCGGATTTGGCGCCGGGGATTCTGCACCTGGATGGCACCAACACCCTGGCCGCTCCCATAACCGGGACTGCCGGGGGCACCTATTGGACGTTTGAGACCAGTGCGGGCACACTGGTGGTGACGGGTTCCTTCACTGCGGCTGCCACCGGGGGTCAGAATGTCCTTCGAGTGCTGGGCGCCGGCGACTGCGATTGGCAGGGCGACATCATTACTCCCGCGGGCTACGGCGGGACCACGTGGCTGTTAATGGGCGGCACCGGCACTTGGACGCTCTCAGGCAACAACAATATAACCGGCAAAGTGAACATCAATAGCGGCCAGTTCGTCGTCAACGGCACCCTGTTGGGCAGCACCAACATCTCCGTGAACGTGGGCACGCTGAGCGGCTCGGGGCTCATCAATGGGCCGGTCTATGTGGGAGACACCCTGTCCCCGGCTGGAGCCGCGATCGGCACACTGACAATCAACAATTCGCTGACATTGAGCAACAGTGCCGTGGCGATCATGGCTGTGTCCCATTCGTCGTATGACCGAGTTGCCGGCTTGAGCAGCGTGACCCTGGGCGGCACCCTCCGAGTTAGTGTGACCGGCACGCTGGTGGGCGGCGAGGCGTTCAGGCTATTCGAGGGCACCTCGTACACTGGCGACTTTGCCACCTATGATCTGCCCGTGCTGGGCAGTCCGCTTTCCTGGGATACCAGCTCGGTGCCGGTGGATGGCACGCTGCGGGTGGCGGGCTCGATCGCACCGCAGATCACGACCGCAGCCATCCTGCCCGACAACAATTTCCAGTTGAGCGGCACCGGCCCGGCGGGTTGGCCTTACTGGGTGCTGGCCACAACGAATGTCGCCGAGCCTCTGAGCAATTGGATGCCGGTGGTCACCAATACCTTCACCGGGGGCGTGTTCACCTGGACGGACCTGGAGGCGACCAATCACGCGCGCCGGTTTTACCAGGTGGTCACCACCCCCATGCCATAATGTGGATTTCCCGGTGGCCTTCCAAGCATCCGCTAGCACCGAGTCTCGATTTATGAGAGGACCGTTTTTTCTTAACCACAAGCCCCTGCGGCCGGGGGAGCCGCAGCGGGCGTTTACCCTGATCGAACTGCTGGTCGTGATCGCCATTATCGCCATTCTCGCGGCCCTGCTGCTCCCCGCGCTAGCCCGGGCCAGGGAGAAAGCGTTGCGGATCAGTTGCCTCAACAACACCAAGCAAATCGGGATCGGCAGCCAACTCTACTCCGAGGACGACTCCAAGCGGCGGTTAACGGGCACGCTCATGACCACGCCCAATGGGCAGCAGGGCGATGATGACCTGAACTGGCTGTACGGATTTGGCGGCAGTTCGCAGAGCTACATCCGAAGCGTGAAGACCTTCATTTGCCCAACCACCAGGAATCGTGTGGAGGTCACCAACAAGTACACGGTTCTGATCAACGGGCAGGTCCTGGAAAAGCTAAGGGACCTGGAAGACAATGCCTCCAGCAAGGATGACACCTCAGGCCACAGCTACGAAGTGTTTGGTTGCTGGCATAACAGTCCCAGTTTCCCTAGAAAGACCCAGAGTTCCGTGGCGACGTACGTCCATCAGAAAGGCGACTTCCAGGGTCAGATTGCGGGGCCCAGCCAAACCTTTATCCTGATTGATATGATGGAACCGCATGGAGCCCCTTGGAATCATGAGAACTGGCCCAATCCCTACGACAACCATGGCAAGGAAGGGGGTCACGCAGCTTTCGCCGATGGGCATTCAGAATGGATTGGCAAGGCAAAGTGGAACATGCGCTACGAGTTGTCCGAAGACTCAGGCCGGACAACGAAGGCGTTTAACTGAACAATACCGGGGGGCGCACCCGATCGTCATCTCGTTCATGCCTGTTAGCCTTTGACGAAAGCGCCCCAAATTCCCTGCTGCACCCGAATACTCCCGACTATGATGTCACGTTTCCGCTTCTTTCCGCTCAAGAACCTGGGGCTCATGAGCCTGCCCTTGGCGGTCCTCGTCATCACGCTGAAGGCCCAGGAGGCAAAACCCCCACCCGCCCCGCAGGCGGTTCAGTCCGCGGAGGCCGAACCGGGCGACGAGGAGGCTGCAGCGGTCAAGCCCCCCAAGCTCGATTGCGACTGGCTGCCGTTCCCCGACACCGCGAAGTTCAAGGTCCTGGGGCTCCACTGGTTCGACGACAACCAGCCGAATCTATATCGGATGCCCAAGGCCCAGTTCGAATCCCTGCCCAAGGGGGTGCGGGCGCGATCGAGATGCCCTTCGGGTGGGCGGATTCTGCTCAAGTGCGACACTTCGCAACTGGGACTTAAAGTCCTGCCGCACACTAAAGGCGCCCTCAAGGGATTCGACGTGTATGTCAACGGCCGCTTTGTCCGCTCGGCGGCAGCCGAGGAGCCTCAGGTGGAGACGGAAGTGGTTCTATTCCGCGAATTGGACCGGAAGGAAAAGGAGATCGTCATCTATCTACCATACCACCAGGAGGTTCGCGTTCGGGCGATCGGGGTGGATAAGGACACCAAGGTCAGCGCGCCCGGCCACCAGTACGCCAAACCCCTGCCGGTGGTGTTCTACGGATCATCGGTCTGTCAGGGCAACGGGGCGCTCAAGCCCGGAATGACCTACCCGGCCAAGCTGTGCCGCGATCTGAACCTCGATTTCGTCAACCTCGGCTTCGGCGGCGCCGGCAAGGCCGAGCCGAACGTGGTGGACCTGGTCAACTCCATCCCCGCGTGCTGCTATATCTTCGATCTGGGAAAGTCCTATGGGATGCAGGACGGCACGGCTTTCAGGAAGATGCTGGGGACCGTGCGCAAGTCGCACCCGGATGCCCCCCTGTTCTGCCTCACTCCCATAACGTCGGCCCGGGAAGTCTATAGCGCGAGCTATGCGGAACGCAGCCAGCACACGCGCGACGCAATGCGGGATGCCGCCAAGGAGTTCATCCGGTCCGGTCAGAAAGCTGTCTATCTCCTCGAGGGCACGGACCTGCTGGGATTTGACGAGCATGATGGGCTGTCGCGAGACGGCGTGCATCCGACCGATTATGGTTACAGCCTGATCGCCGGGAAACTGCTGCCCGTAACCAGGAAGGCCCTCGGGCTTTGAATGAAACCGCCCCGCCCTCAACCGATGTCGGTCCCGGGCTTGTTGCTGGCACATGGCTGCAGTTCGCGACAGCCTCCTGATCCATCCACGAACCCATGCGAGAGCCGCAGGCTTTCGATTTGCATAGCCTCATTGAATCCTATAATCACTCACCAGCTAGTATGAACCAGAACATGAATCGGCGGCAGTTCCTCGGCACCACCGCGATCGCCGGCGCGGGAGCCACTCTCAGCTTATCGCAGGTCGTCCGGGCGCAGAACAGCGGCGCGGGCGCAGGCGACAAACCCGCCCTGCTCGGCGGCAGACCCGTCCGCACCCGCCCGCCGCGCGACTGGCCCATTGTGGACGAGCGCGAGGACAAAGCCATGCTGGATACCGTGCGCAGCGGGAAGTGGTTCCGCGGCAACGGCAAGAACGTGTCTCGGTTCGAGGAGACCTACGCCAAGGCCACCGGCGCGAAGAACTGCCTTGCCACCAACAGCGGGACCAGCGCCCTCTTCACTTCACTGGCGGCGGTGGGCGTTGAGGCGGGCGACGAGGTTATTGTTGCTCCCTACACCTTCATCGCCACGGTGAACGTGATTCTGCTGCACCACGCGCTGCCGATCTTCGTGGACAGCGACCCCGAGACGATCCAGATAGATGCACGCAAGATCGAGGCCGCGATTACCGAGCGCACCACGGCGATCATTCCCGTACACCTGGGCGGCTCCGCCGCCGACCTCGACACCATCCTCGCCGTGGCGAAGAAGCACAAGCTGCCGGTGATCGAGGACGCCTGCCAATCCCATCTTGGCCAGTGGCGTAGCCGTTGCCTCGGCACCTGGGGCGACACCGGCTGCTTCAGCTTCCAGGCCAGCAAGAACCTTAACTGCGGCGATGGCGGCGCCATCCTCACCAACAGCGAAGAGTTAGCCGACCAGTGCTATTCGTTCCACAACCAGTGCCGGCCCCGCCGGGGCGGCGGCGAAGTAGCCTCCCGAAGCAATCGAGGCGGCAATTTGCGCATGACGGAGTTCCAGGCCGCCATCCTGCTCGCGCAGATGACGCGGCTTGAGGAGCAGATGAAGACCCGCGAGCAGAACGCTGCTTACCTGCGGAGCCTGCTGCAGGAGATTCCGGGCATTCTGCCAGCCAGGATGTATGAGGGCTGCACGCGGAACGCCTACCACCTGTTCATGTACCGCTACCAGAAGGAGCAGTTCGCCGGCATGCCGCGGAAACGCTTCCTGGAGGCGCTCAAAGCGGAGGGCGTGCCCTGCAACCCTGGCTACGGCAGGCTGAACAAGGAAGCCTTCATCAAGCGGTCCCTCGCCTCCCGCTCTTGGCAGCGCCTGTTCCCGGCCGACACGCTGGCCAAATGGGAGGAACGCACCGAATGCCCGGCCAACGATAAGATGTCCGAAGAAGCCGCCTGGTTCACCCAGACGACGCTGCTCGGGCCGCGCGCCGACATGGACCAGATGGCCGAAGCCATCCGCAAGATTCAGAAGCACGCGGGCGACCTGGCCAAGGCTTAGCGATCCGGGCGGGCGTCCTCGCTGACGCCGAGAGCCTGGCCGGCTTCACGCATCCGCTTCTGCGCGAAGGACCGAGGCAGGACGGCCTCGCGATCCTCGTTACCGAGTTGGTTGATGGCTTCGTCGAGTTGAGGGGCCATTTCGGACCGGAGCGGGGCAACTTCAGCAGGAGTAGGTTCCAGAGCGATGGCCACCAGCAATCGCAGGCTCCCAGCCACCAGCACCGGCGTGACCACGGCGTCACCCCGGCGATATACCGGTGAGGCTCCCATGGGCAGCGATCCACATGGGAGCCTCACCGTAGTCCCTCCGGGGAGTCACCGTCGCGTCGTCGTAGCCAGTCCTGGGATGGTGCCGGGGCTGTGTGGGGGGCAGTGGCCGGATCCGGCCCAGCGAGTGGCTATGGTGACCGTCGGTGGTACTGACGAAAAACGCCCCCGCCATCATTCCCGACCCAGGTCAAACTTGATCCAGGTATGGGAGCCGGTCTTGCGGTTCCGCATTTCGACTTCCGCCAGTTGATAGTCACCGGCGACCTTTTCGAGGTTCACCGGGTCGAAGAGCTTGATCAACTCGTTGCGCTCGTCGTAGGCGTCGGCATGGACGATCCCGTGAGGGCTTTCGATGATGACCCAGGATACGACGCGGGCGTAGCCGCCGGGCGCAGGATTCCGGGTGATGCTTTCCAGTACGTAGCAGAACTTGCTGTGGCGCATTTCCTTGCGCAACAGGCGTTGCTCCGGCCAATGGAGGAATTCGAGGCCCAGGTCGGCGACCCAGAAATCCGAGCCGGCGAAGGGGATCATTGTTTGGGCTGGGGTCAGCTCCCGGGCGCCGGCGTTCGTGGTGGCGGAATCGCCGCGCTGGATGAGCCGGTACTGGTTGGGCCGGTTGTCGGCACGAATGACGACGAGCTGCTCGCCGCCCGCGCCGCCGGCGGGGTCAAGGGTTTCGTAGATACTCAGCCAGTTAGTCGGCGTGCAGACGATCTCAAACCGGGCCGGGATTTCGCGCACGTTGCCGTCGCGGTCCCGGATTCGCACCTGGCCGGTGTTGGTGGCGGATTGGTCTGGTCTTTGGGCCAGGAGCTCCGCGACGAGCGCCCGAGCCTCGGCCTTGGCTTGCGCCGGGTCCAGCGGCGGGGGGCGCAGGCCGCCCTGGCGTTGAGCACAGGTAACGGTGGGCAAGCCGAGCAGGAGCAGAAACAGGCAGAGCCCCGCAGGCTGAAAGCTGAAGGCCGAAGCCCGAGAACCGGCGAGCAACCTCGCGGTCCGGGAGACTCGGCGCCTGGTTTTCGGCCGCCCCCCGCATTCGTCCATTGGGCTCTGGTGTCTCTTGGTCATTCGTCCTTAGTTCTTCCCGGTTCTCAATTTGGCCGCAAAGCCAGGGGAAACAGCTCGGAAATTTGGCGAATGAAATGCACCTTTAGCTTGTTCCGCACTTCCTCAGGCACGTCGCTCCAATCCGCGCGGTTTTGTTCGGGCAGGATGACGTCCTTGATGCCGAAGCGTGCCGCGGCCAGCACTTTCTCTTTGATCCCGCCCACGCGCATGACGCGCCCGCGCAGGCTGATTTCACCGGTCATCGCCACCTCGGAGCGGATGCGTCGCCGCATGAGGAGCGAAGCCAGCGCAGCCACTAACGCCACACCGGCGCTGGGCCCGTCCTTGGGCGTCGCCCCGGCGGGCACGTGGATGTGCAGGTCGTATTTGCCGTAGTCAGTGAGGTCGAGGCCCAGCGGGTTGGCCTGGCTGCGCAGGAAGCTCACGGCGGTCTGCGCGCTTTCCTTCATGACGTCGCCCAGCGAGCCAGTGAGCAGGAGGTTGCCTTTGCCCGGCATGCGGGTTGCCTCGATAAACAGGATCTCTCCGCCAACTGGCGTCCACGCCAGGCCCGTCGCGATCCCATACTCCTTGATGGTTTCGGCGGTCTCGCTCACGAAATGGGCGGCCCCGAGATAGTCCTTCAATGATTCGGGCGTCAACACCAGTGGTTTGGGAATGTCACCGTTCCCAACGATGCGGCGGGTGGCTTTGCGCGACAGGGCCGCGATCTCTCGCTCCAGTTGGCGCACGCCGGCCTCGCGGGTGTAGTTGTGGATGACCCGCCGCAGAGTTGCATCCGGGATGCGCACTTCCTTCCTGGACAGGCCGTGCTCTTCCAACTGCCGCGGCAGCAGGTAGCGTTTGGCGATCTGCAGCTTTTCGGATTCCGTGTAGCTGGGCAGTTCGATCACTTCCAGGCGGTCCCGCAGGGCCGGATGAACCGGCTCGAGCCAGTTGGCCGTGGTGATAAACAAGACGCGCGAAAGGTCGAAGGGCAAATCCAGGTAATGGTCGGTGAAGGTGTGGTTCTGGGCGGGGTCCAGCACCTCCAGCAACGCCGCCGCGGGGTCGCCGCGAAAATCCGCTCCGACCTTGTCCAATTCGTCCAGCATGATCACCGGGTTGCGGCTTTCCACGCGGCGCAGGGTCTGAATGATGCGGCCGGGCAAGGAGCCGACATAAGTTCGGCGATGGCCGCGGATCTCGGCCTCGTCGCGCATGCCGCCCAGGGCGATGCGGGCGAACTTCCGACCCAGGGCGTCGGCCACACTTCGGCCCAGGGAGGTCTTGCCCACACCGGGCGGCCCCACCAGGCAGAGGATGGGCCCCTTGATTTGCTTCCGACGCTTGATGACGGCCAGGAATTCCAGGAGGCGGTCCTTGACCTTGGTCAGTCCGTAGTGCTGCTCGTTGAGAATGCGCTCGGCTTCAGCCAGATCAATCTTGTCCGGCGTTTCCTTCGTCCATGGCAGGCTCAGGATCCAATCCAGGTAGTGGCGGCTGACCCCGTATTCGGCCGCGGCCGGGGGCATTTGTTGGAGCCGCTCCAGTTCCTGCGTTGCGACGTGTTTGGCCTCGGCCGGGAGCTCCACCGCCTCGATCCGTTCGCGCAGGAGCCGAATCTCGCCGGCGTTGGGGTCGGTCTCGCCCAGCTCGCGCTGGATGGCGCGCATCTGCTCGCGCAGGAAGAAGTCGCGCTGGGTCTTAGAGATGGAGGTCGCGACTTCACTTTGGATCTTCGAACTGAGGGTGAGGACCTCGTGTTCGCGGTTGAGCATCGGCAGCAGGCGGGTCAGCCGCTCCTTGACCGAATGGGTCTCCAGGAGCTTCTGGCGCTCCTCCAGGCTCAAGTTCAGGTTCACCGCAATCAAGTCGGCAAAGTGACCCGGGTCGTCGGTATTGATGGCGGCAATCTTGATCTGCTCCGACAAAGCCGGGGAGAGCTTGATGATCTCCTGGAAGTGCGCCTGGGCGCTGCGCATCATCGCTGTCAACTCGACCGATTCCTCGCGGTGGTCCGACAGCAAGTCGAACCTGGCGCATAGGTACGGTTGGGTGGCGGAATACTCCTTGATGCGGATGCGCCAAAGGCCCTCGACCAGCACGCGCACGCTGTTGTCGGGGAATTTGAGCATCTTCAACACACGAGCGGCACACCCCACTTCGTGCATTTCGTGCGGCAACGGGTTCTCGGCCTCGGCATTCCGCTGCAACACCACGCCGAGCAGGCGGTCTCCGCCCACCACGTCGTCAATCAACTTGATGCTTTGCGCGGTCTCAACCAGCAGCGGGGCCACCATCCCGGGGAAGATCACGATGTCCGACAAGCCCAGAATCGGCAGCACCTCGGGCAGGGAGCTGGATGAAACCCGGGCGGGCGCCTCCGGATTGCCGGCAGCTCCCAGGATGCTGATAAATTCGGTGTCGGGCGTGCTCATGATCGCGCCATTCTAAGACTTAGATGCCGCCGCCCGGAAAAAAATTCGGCGAAGAAGCTAAACTCCCTCGGCAACAGGCACCTTGGTATTCTTGGATTGCCGATGTGCCACGGGCACATCAATCCGCAGAAATCCGTTCAAATAGGCCGCTTTGGCCTGGCTCAGATCATACCCCTCCGGCAGTTCCAAAAGGCTCTCGAAGGGACCATAATTGATCTCCATCACCAGGAAGCTGGCCTTGGCCGACCGGCACCCGTCCGGTCGGTTGCCGCTGATGCGCAGCCGGTTGCCCTCCACGGTAATCTCCAAATGCTCGCTCCGCATCCCGGCCAGTTCCACTTTCACCACGAGGCCGCCCTCGTTCTCATAAACGTCCGTGTTGGGCACCCAATGCGGCCGCCCCGACGTTTCATGACCGCTCAACACCGAGCGAGTCACAAAGTGCACAGACGAACTAACTTTGCACATGGCCATCTTCGCGAAGCGGATCTTATTTCAGTCTGGCGGGGGTACGCAAGCGCGTTCTTACCTCATTCTAACTCGCATTTCCGCACGCTGCCCTTTGCGGGCGCGGAAAACGATCGAACCCTGGGGCGCCGATTGGGGGGCGCCGCCACAGCCGCAATGAGCTGCTCTCGCAAAACTGAACTTGCGCTGCCGAACCTTGCTCCACACCAGCAAAACCACGGTGGAAGCAACGATCACGAGCGACACCAACTGTTGCCAATCCATGAGGGCAACATAACCTCAAATGCGCGCGACGCAACAAATGATTTGCTCTGAAAGCCTTGTATTTATTGCGGTTTGCTGAGCAAAATCGGCAAAGCCTTTTCGCGACCTCCCCGCTGCCTAAAAGCATCGCCGGCATTGCCGACGGAACCGGTACCGGCTACCCGCCCAATCGGAACGGCGCCTCGGGCAGGGGGGTGTCATGGCCCTGACGATTCGGGGTTCCGGGCGCCATGTTCCTCCGCCAGCGCGGCGTACCAAACGGTATTTGCCCATTCGCCGTGCAGCAGGTGATCCTTCACGAATTCTCCTTCGCGCCGCAGGCCGAGTCTTTCGAACAGGCGACAGGCGGCAACATTCCGGCTGTCACAAGAGGCGCTCACACGGTGGAGCCTGATGCCTTCCAAGCAAAACCCCATTAGCGCCTGGAGCGCCTCCGCGGCGAAGCCTTGGCGCTGAAAGTTCCGATTCAGGTAGATGCTGAGCCGGGCCTGGGAACGGTGGGGCTCGGTGATCGTCAGTCCGATGTAGCCGATCAGCTTGGTCTTTTCCCGCTCCTCGATGGCGAGGCAGAAGGTTTGGTTCGGGGTCGTGAGTTTGACGTGGTAGTCATTCTCCAGCCAGCGCAGGATCTCGTCTTCATCCAGCGGCCGGCCTTCCGTGTAGCGGAACAGTTCCTCATCCGCCATCAACTCCATCAGGTCCTTCCAATCGCCCGGCTCGAACCTTCTGATCGTAAGCCGGGCGGTACTGATCGGCAGAGGAATGGCTTTGCCGAGCTGGCTGCCATCGTCGGGCACAATGAGACTCTCGAAACAGTCGGGGCAAGCCTGTGCCAGACCGGCGTTTTCCTGCGGGAAAGAAACCTGGGTGCCGCAGTGAGGACACTTGAAATCAATGAAACTATCTTCGGTGATCATGATATGCGGTGGTATGTTCGGGGTATGTTGTGCTGCCTTGCGCTCCTGGTCGCGACCGGCGGCGCGGCGCGCGGCCAAGAGGGCGAGTGACTTTGGTGGCGTCCCGCCGTGCTTTCGGCTGATGCCGGGGTGGGCAGGAGCCAGGGGGATCAGTCCTCCATCAGGGACGCCATATCGCCCACCGGACGGCTGAACGTAGCCTTGGCGGGTGTAACCACCAGGGTATCGGCGGTCTGGGGGATGCTTCGGGAGATTGCCGCGGCGGGCAAGGCCACCACAAATACGGCCGAGCCGAGGACGGTTGCCACAAAGCAGCCGGGGCGAACGATCAGGACGTCGGCAACCACCTCCAACGGTCCGCTATCCGTGGACGCCGCGCATGGGGTCACGCTCCCGAGGCTCACCGCCAATACGCACAACAGAGTCAGTAGTTTCGTTTTCATTTGTCTCATCATTCAGCGGCAGGTTCCGCGTTCTGTCCAACACAATTTAGCCGCTTTCCCCTCAACAAACCATGAGTAAACCACCGAACAAGAATCAGCCTAACCCGAATACCGGTCGGAAATTCACGGTAATAGGACTTTGATATTCACCCGCCCGTGAGCGTATTCATTTCGTGGCAGTCGCGGCCAACCGCAAGCCTGCTTAGGTCACGCTCGGCGCCTGGCGGAAGCCGTCGAGCCAATGGCGCAGGCTCAGTATCGGATGCTGCCACAACATCCGCGGACCGGCGTAGCGCATCACTTCCCTAACGTGTTCGCGCCGGGCAGGCTTGTAGCAATGCACTGGACACTTGGCGCAAACGGGTTTCGCGGGACCAAACCGGCACCGATCCAGACGCACGGCGGCATATTGGAGCAATCCCTGGCACTCGGGGCACAGCGCCTCACGGGTGGAGTGGTGATCTCGGCAGTAGCGGGTGATCATCGCTCCGATCGTCTCCCACTCGCGGGCAAGCCGCTTGTCGGCAAAACGCGGTCCGGCTGCTTTGCGGTCTGGCGCCGCTGACCCCGGGCCAGGCGATTCAATGGTGTCCATTGCCGTCATCGTCTGATGCTATTCTCGTTGGCAGATACGCGCGCCGCCTTGATGCCGGTCAAGGTTTTGCATTTACTCCCATCATCAGGCCACATAGGGTCTCCACCGCCCTTATGCACTTTCCAGTCAGACAGGTAAGCCTTGCCGGGAGCGTTTTAGAATGCCTGCTGTGCGTTCCGACACTGATGCTGATGCCAGCCTCATCAAGCCCTGCCGCTGCCCCGGCTCCTCAGATCACCGTCGCCGCCTATTACTACCCCTGCGAACACCCTGACCCGCGTTGGGACAAGGCCAAGTATCCCGGGTTCACGGAGTGGGACCTGGTCCGCAAGGCCAAGCCGCGCTTTCCGGGTCACAAGCAGCCCAAGGTGCCCCTTTGGGGTTACACCGACGAATCCGATCCCCAGGTCATGGCCCACAAGATTGAGACCGCTGCCAACTACGGGGTCAATGCCTTCATCTTCGACTGGTATTACTACGACGACGGCCCGTACCTTGAGCGCGCCCTCGACCGGGGTTTCCTGCAGGCTACGAATAACAGCCGCCTGAGGTTCGGCCTGATGTGGGCCAACCACGACTGGTTCGACATCCAAGGCTATAACCCCGCGGATAAGGTAAAGCTGCTCTACCCCGGCAAGGTTACTCCTGCCACCTGGGACAAGATCACCGACCTTGTCGTCGCCCGCTATTTCAAGCACCCGAGCTACTGGAAGATTGACGGCAAGCCTTACTTCTCCATCTACGAGATGAGCCTGTTCCTGGACAGCTTCGGCTCGGTCGAGGGCTCGCGGGCTGCGCTGGCTCGCTTTCGCCAGAAGGCCAAGGCGGCTGGGCTGCCGGGGCTGCACATCAACGCCGTGCTCTGGGGCCGTCCCAACCTGCCTGGCGGCAAGACGCCGGCCGACTGGCCGAAGCTTTGCACCGATCTCGCCCTCGACAGTCTCACCGGCTACACCTGGGTCCATCACGGCGCACTCAATTACGGCACCTTCCCGATCTCGGACTATGTCCAGGGTCGCGACGCTTATCTCAAGTTCTACGCTGGCGCGGTCACCAACTACCCGGTGCCGTATTTCCCCAATACTACGATCAACTGGGACAACTCGCCGCGCGCGCACCCGGACGCGAAGTGGGACAAGCCCGCCGCCCATGTCGTCAATCCGGTTATGGTGGGCAACTCGCCCGCCGCCTTCCGCGAGGCCAGCCAGATCATCAAGCAACGCCTCCTGGCCGCCCCGACCACCCCCAAGATCATTACCGTCAACGCCTGGAACGAGTGGCCCGAAGGCAGCGTGCTCGAACCCGAGCAGGAACACGGCTACGGATATCTCGAAGCCATCAAAGCTGTGTTCGGAACCAAGGAATAACGGCCCAGCATGAATTCAGGAAACAACCAACAACCAACATCCCACATCGAACATCCAATGTCCGCCATGGGATCAATCATTGGATGTTGGTTGTTGGATGTTGGTTGTTGGATGTTTCCCAACCCACTCGCTATGACAACACGCAACACCTCGCTCTTTAAGCTCTTCGCCCTTCTGGCCCTCGTCGTTTCGGCGTGCGGTGCCGCCGAGACGAAGACCCTTTGGCAAATTGGCGCCCAGGACCGCAACAACGCCGAGTTCGCCCTGGCGCCCAAAGGCTATCACCAGTTCGCCGACGACGGCTTCCTG
Organism: uncultured Verrucomicrobiota bacterium; assembly: GCA_964625855.1. Classification (GTDB taxonomy): domain Bacteria; phylum Verrucomicrobiota; class Verrucomicrobiia; order Limisphaerales; family UBA8199; genus JAPLUA01. The sequence continues at coordinate 245,849 of CAZVFC010000005.1, forward strand.
ATCGTGGGAGTGTCCGATGCAAGGACTGCCTGGCCCTATGTCCAACCCGGTCCGTCGGATAATTGGGCCGGCAACCGGCCTCACACCTTCACCGTCCTGTTCGGCGTCGAGAAGGCCGTTCCTAAGGGCACCTGTCGTCTCGTGGTGGATATGCTCGACACCCACTATGCGGCCGTGCCTACGCTGCGAATCGGGGTTAACGGCCAGCCCTTCGAGCGGACGCTGCCGGCGGGCGCCAGCGACGCTTCTGTATCCGGCAACCCGGCCGCAGGGAAACCGCACCAGCTCGTGGTCGAGTTCCCTGCCGCCTTGCTCCGGGCGGGCTGCAACCAGCTCAACCTCACCAGCATTGCTGGGAGTTGGTTCCTCTATGATAGCCTGACCCTTGAGACGCCGCCCGCCGTCATGCCCGGCCCGCTTACGGAAGTGACCGCTTTAACCTCAGCCCGTCTCCTGCCCGGCGCCGTCGAGCGCGAGGGCAAGTCCTTCCAACGCATCGCGGCCTCGATCACCCGCGCCGGCGGGCCGAAGGAAGTCACCGTCCGGGTCGGCAAGAACAAGGCACAGCGCCTCCAACTGAAGGATGGCCGCCAATCCGTCGAGGTGCTCGTGCCCGCGGTGGAGCGAGTGAGCCAGACGACGTGCTCGGTATTCGACGGTCGCCGCCTGCTGGCCAGCCAGCCGGTCACCCTGACGCCGGGCATCAAGGAAATCGTGGTGGTCTTCAAGACGCACTTCGACATCGGCTACACCGACATGGCCAGCAACATCGTCCAGCGCTACCGCACCACGATGATTGACCAGGCCCTCGACGTCGTGGACCAGAACCGCGATCTGCCACCGCAACAGCAGTTCGCCTGGACTCTCGCCGGCTGGCCCTTGCACAAGGTTCTGCAGGACTGGCCCGGGCAATCGCCCGAGCGGAAGGAGCGCGTCGAGAAAGCCATGCGCGAAGGCCGATTCGTGGTTCATGGCCTGCCGTTCACCACGCACACTGAACTGCTCGAAGCCGAAGACCTCGTGCGCAGTCTTGGCTATTCCGCCCGCCTCGCCCGGCGCCTCGGTCTGGACATCCCGCGGGATGGCAAGATGACGGACGTGCCGGAGCACACTTGGATGATGGCCACGATGCTCAAGCACGCCGGGATAGACTTCATGATGATCGGCTGCAACGGCGCCAGCGCCCCGCTCCAGGTGCCCCTGCTCTACTGGTGGCAAGGGCCCGACGGCTCGCGCGTGCTGACCTTCTACTCGCCTCAATACGGAACGGAGCTTGCTCCGCCGCCGGATTGGCCCTATCGCACCTGGCTGGCCTGCCTGCATACGGGCGATAACCACGGCCCGCCGCGACCGGACGAGGTCAAGAAGGTCCTCGACCAGGCCGCGAGGCAGTTCCCCGGCGTGAAGGTCCGCATCGGCCGGCTCTCCGACTTCGGCGACGCCATCCTCGCCGAGAAGCCCGACTTGCCCGTGGTGCGTGCCGACCTGCCGGACACCTGGATTCACGGCCCGATGTCCGATCCCGACGGTGCGAAGCTGGCCCGCAACACCCGCCCGCTCATCGCCGCCACCGAAGCGCTCAACACCGAGCTGCGCGGCTGGGGCCTGCCCGTGCCCGATGACGCCCCCGCCATCGCCACGGCCTACGAGCAAAGCCTGCTCTATGGCGAGCACACGTGGGGCGGGGCGATCTATTGGATCGGCAACAAGCTCAGCTACGGCGAGGCATTTGAGAAGGACCGCGCCAAGGGCCGGTTCGACCGCTTGGAGGGCTCCTGGGATGAGCACACCGCCTACATCAAGAAAGCCCATGAGATCGTTACCCCGGCCTTGGCGAACAACCTGCAGGCCCTGGCCCGGGGCGTGGGCGTCGAAGGCCGCCGCGTTGTCGTTTACAACCCGCTCCCCTGGAAGCGCGGTGGCGTGGTCACCATAGATGGTGCCGGCTTTGCACCCGCCGCGCTGAAGCCCGTGGATGGCGGCGCTGTCGTTCCCGTTGAGAGCACGACCGGCCGGCTGTCCTTTTTCGCCCGTGACATCCCGCCGCTGGGATACCGCACCTACGCGGCGGGTGTTCCCTCGATGCAACGTAGGGCAGGCGTCCTCGCCTGCCCACCGGCGGCCCACGCGGCAAGCGGGGCAGGCGGGGACGCCTGCCCTACGATTGAGAGCCCCTTCTTCAGCGCCAAACTCGATCCCGCACGCGGCATCATTGCCTCTCTCGTGGACAGGCGTTCCGGCCGCGAGCTGGCCGGCAGCGCGGACGGCCTCGGCCTGGGCCAATACCTCTATGAACGCTTTGACAACGACCGGGTCATGGGATGGTGCTCGAAGTATGTCCGCGGCGGCCACCTCTATGCCGACTTCTACAAACCCGAACTGCCGTCGTCCACCCAGCAGCCTTACTGCTCTGCTTCGCCGAAGGATTTCAAGGTGCGCTTTGAAGAAACCGTCACCTCCGTGGACGCCGTCATGGAATGCGCCGCCACCACCGGCCTCCCTGCTGTCACCCTCCGCCTCGTCCTTTACCAGGAACAACCCTGCGCCGACCTGGAGATCACCCTGCACGATAAGCCCTTCGAACCGTGGCCCGAGGCCGGCTGGCTGTGCCTCCCGCTAAACGTCAACGACCCCCAATTCCACCTCGGGCGCCTCGCGTCCATCATTGACCCCGCCCGCGACATTGTCACCGGCGCGAATCGTTACCTGTTCGGCATCAACACCGGCGTGAGCATGACCGATGACCAAGGTCGCGGCGTCGGCATCTGCCCGATGGATTACCCTCTTGTCAGCCTCGACACGCCTGGCTGCTGGCGCTACTCGCTGGATTTCGTGCCGGAGAAGCCGGTCGCCTACGTCAACCTCTTCAACAACCAATGGAGCACCAACTTCCGGCTATGGAACCGCGGCACCTGGACCACGCGCGTCCGCCTGTGGGCCGTCGGGCGCTATGCCAGCGAGCCATCGCTCATCACGCCCTCGCTTGAAGCGCGCTATCCCCTGCTCGCAGCGGTCGCCGAGGGCACGCCCGGCGCGTTGCAGCCCACGCGCCGTGGCCTCGAACTCTCCCGCAAAGGCATCCTCGTCACCGCCTACGGCGCCAACCCCGACGGCCCGGGTACCGTTCTGCGGCTCTGGGAACAAGCCGGCCAATCCGGCACCGTTAAGGTCCGCCTGCCCGAAGGCACAACCGTCGAACAAGTGCAGCCCGTTGACCTGCGCGGTCGCGCCATCGGCAAGCCCCTTCCCGTCCGGAACGGCGCCTTCAAAGTCACGGTGGGCGCATTTGCCCCGGTCAGTCTTGTGTTCGACGGCATCATTGAGTAAGGCGCTTGGAAAGGGCGCCGTTTGTTGACTGGCGGGAATCGGACTTTCCCGGGGTGCCCTGCCGGCCGAGGTTGCGCAAGTTCGCGCTTGGTGCGGCCTGGACGATGGCGTAGTCTCCGCCCTATGACTCAGCGTATGTCTCGACGTTCGGCACTTGGCAAAATCGGCGGGAGCACCGTGGGGCTGGCGGCGGCCGCAGGGCTGGCGGACCAACTCCGCGCGGCGGAGCCGGCCGAGCGCCCCAAACTCAAAGGCAACATTCATCACTCGGTTTCGGCGTGGTGTTACGGTGGCCTGTTCAATGCCGGGAAGAACAAGCCGGCGAAGATGAGCTTCGAGGACTTCTGCCGTGAGTGCGCGAGCCTGGGCCTGGAGTCGGTGGAGTTGCTGGGACCGGACCAATGGCCGGCCGTGAGGAAGGCGGGCCTGACGTGCGCGATGTGCAACGGCCCGGACAGCATTCCCTACGGCTGGAACCGGGTGGAGCATCACGACGATTTGCTGGGCAAGTTTGAGAAGGCCATTCCGCAAGTCGCGGAGGCAGGCTTCCCGAACATCATCACCTTTTCCGGCAACCGGAAGGGCATGAGCAACGAGGAAGGGCTGGAGAATTGCGTGAAGGGACTGAAGCGGCTGGCGCCGATTGCCGAGAAGCACCAGGTGACGGTCTGCGTCGAACTGCTCAATAGCAAGCGCAGCCACAAGGATTACATGTGCGACCACACGGCATGGGGTGTCGAGGTCTGCAAGCGCGTGGGTTCGGAGCGGCTGAAGCTGCTCTACGACGTCTTTCACATGCAGATCATGGAGGGGGATGTGATTGACACCATCCGCGAGAATCATCAATACATCGGGCACTATCACACCGGCGGCGTGCCCGGGCGGAATGAGATTGATGACACCCAGGAAATCTATTACCCGGCGGTGATGAAGGCGATTGTCGCCACCGGCTACAAGGGTTTTGTGGGGCAGGAATTCGTGCCCAAGCGGGCCGACGCGCTGGCCTCGCTGAAACAGAGCGTGCTGATTTGCGATGTGTAGGCCGGGCGGTGGACGCACCGCCCCCACGTGAGGATGTCCGCCGGGTATCGAGCGGACCTTTGGTCCGCCGCAGGGTGGGGGCGGGAGTGTGGCCCGGCGTGACGAGGCATGGGCCGGCAAGCAGCGTTGAACTTATGAGTGACTACCCTCAACCCCTTGACCTGAGGCAGGTCAAGGTCTATCCGCTGGCCGAGCGGGAGAGTCTGAGCCGGGTGGACCGGATTCTCGTGGATCCTGGCCAGGAGCCGCGCGGTTGTGATGCGGAGGCGTCGGCTGCAATTGCCGGGTGCGCTCGTGGCATCGCGGCAGCCCGCAGCGCCGGCGCGAGCGTCATGTTGATTTACGGCGCCCACTTGATCAAGAACGGAGCGATGCGGATCGTGAACCGCCTGGTGGAACTGGGTTGGCTAACCCACCTGGCCACGAACGGCGCGGGCACGATTCACGACTGGGAACTGGCTTGCCTGGGCCGCACCGAGGAGAGCGTGAGGAAGAACGTCGCCACCGGCACATTCGGCACCTGGGATGAGACCGGGCGCTACATCCTGCTGGCGCTGATGGCCGGCGCGCTCCGCCCCGAGGGATACGGCCGGAGCCTGGGCCGCTTCATCTGCGAGGATGGGCTCACGCTGCCCACCACGGCGTCGCTGGATGCCTCGCTACGCGCGGAGCCGTCGCACCCCCTGGCGCCCGCGCGAGCCGACTTGCTGCACGCGATGCTGTCGCACCGGCTGCCCGCGGGGCGCATCGAGGTGAAGCATCCGTGGAAAGGGACCTCGATTCTCGCGCAGGCCTTTCGTCACAACGTCCCCATGACCGTCCATCCCGGCATCGGCTACGATATCATTGCCACGCATCCGATGTTCAATGGCGCGGCGGTTGGCCGGGCAGCCGCCATGGATTTCGCCCTGTTTGGGACGGCGGTTGAACGGCTGGATGGCGGCGTGGTTTTGTCGGTCGGCTCGGCGATCATGTCGCCGCAGGTCTTTGAGAAGAGCCTCAGTTGCGTCAACAATTTGCGGCGGCAGGCCGGGCGGGGGATCGTCCAGGGTCACACGATCTACGTGGTGGACATCCAGGATGGGGGCAAATGGGATTGGTCAACAGGGGAGCCGCCGAAGGAAAATCCGGCTTACTACCTGCGTTTCTGCAAGAGCTTCTCGCGCATGGGGGGCAGGATGCGCTACGTCCAGTGCGACAACGTGGTGTTCCTGCACAACCTGCTGCGCGCGGTGCAGGGAGCATGAGCGCGGAAACCCGAGCACGCAGCGCATGACCCCCGCCCGATTCAGCGAGATCACCTCGAAGTACGCCTCGCTGCGCATCGCAGTGCTGGGCGACCTCTGCCTGGACCGGTATCTGGAAATTGATCCGGAGAAGGAGGAGGTCTCTATTGAGACCGGCCTGCCGGTGCGCAACGTCGTGAACGTGCGGGCCCAGCCGGGCGGTGCCGGGACGATTGTCAACAACCTGGCCGCACTGGGGGTTGGAACGATTCTTCCGGTTGGGTTCGTCGGCGAAGATGGAGAAGGATACGAATTGACCCACGCGCTGAAGGCTTTGGCCGGGGTGCAGTTGACCCATTTGGTGCGCACCTCACACCGTCGGACATTCACCTACTGCAAGCCGTTGGTTGTTGTGCCCGACCAGCCGCCCGTTGAGCTCAATCGCCTGGATTTCAAGAACTGGAGCCCGACCTCGGCCTGGCTCCAGGGGCTCCTGGCAAGCGAGCTGCAAAAGATGGGGGGTCTCGTGGAGGCCATCATCGTGTTGGACCAGGCGGATCTACCGGAGACCGGGGTTGTGACACGGAAGGTGCTGGCGACGCTTGGGAAGCTGGCGGAGGCTGAACCGGGGCGGGTCGTGCTGGCGGATAGCCGGCGCGGCCTGGCGGACTTCCCACCCGTCGTCTTCAAAATGAACGCGGCGGAATTGGCCGCGCTGACGGGGACCGCTGGCGACTTGAGTCCGGAGCAGATCGAATCCGCTGCCGCGTCTCTCGCCCGCCGCAACGGGCGGAACGTGGTGGTCACGCTCGCTGACCGCGGCATGCTCGGGGCAAGCCCGGACGGTCAGGTTGTGTATGCTCCCGCACTGCCCCTGCGTGGGCCGATAGATGTCGTCGGCGCCGGGGATGCTGTGTCCGCGAACCTGGCTGCGGCCATGGCCGCCGGCGCCGGCCTGGCCGAAGCCCTGGAACTCGCCAATGCGGCCGCTTCCGTGGTTGTCCACAAGCTCGGCACTACCGGCACAGCCAGCCTGGGGGAGATCCAGTCCCTGTTGCCCGCCGCGTAATCCCCTCCTTCGCCGCCCTTCCGCACTGGCCTCGCGGAAGGTGAATTCGATGGCGATTCCAGGCTTGATAATGAAACGGCTGTCATTAAGTTCGGTGCTCGATTTTCCCTGCGCGCGAAATGGCGCGGGGCCAGAACTATACAGAGCATTAGTATATGAAGAATGAGAAGAGATTGACCTGTCCGAACAGGCGAAGCAGGCAGCCGGCGCTCGGCCTTCCCGGGCGATTTGCGAGGCATGCCTTCACGTTACTGGCGGCGGTGTTAGCCCAGACGGTGTTCAGCTCGGAGAACGTGCCCCAGCGGCCCTTTGCCCAATGGGCGAACTTGCCGGCAAAGGGGCAATTCGTGGCCGGCCTGGTGTACGAAGAGTCCGAGTCATACCATATCTGGGCCAGCGGTCAACAATACAACATCAATACGCGGTCGGGCGGTGAAAACTACGGTATTGACATCAACCAGGGTTTCCTTGCGCTGCAATACGGCATTACTGAGAAGTGGGCGGCTGACCTGGAAATCGGCGCCACTACAGTCGGCTGGCGCGCCTTCTCCCCCGGCAACGGGACCGAGTCCACGACTGGTCTCATGGATTGGGGGCTTGGGGTCCGCTACCAGATCTTCAACGAGGCTCAATACACGAATTCACCCTGGGTCCCGACCCTGACGTTTCGCGCGGGAGCCGTCCTGCCCGGCTCCTACAATGAGAACTTCGTCTATGCTCCGGGATTTCGCTCGGCGGCGATTGTGCCGGAGCTGCTGCTGCGCAAGCATTTCGGGTGGCCGGGACTCGGGGCTTACGGCGACGCGCTCTATCGCTGGAACCGCACGAGCGGCAACGACAATTTCGTCATCGCCGTCGGTCTCTTCCAGCAAATCAAGGGTTGGGAACTCGACGTTGGCTACATGCGGGTGCAGACGCTGTCGGGCAGCGACATCTATTTCAACGTCCCGGGCGACCTGTCCAGCATCGTTTATCCGCGCGACGTGCGGGAGAACAATGACTCCATTCAGGCGGGCTTCAGCTACACGACCTCGAAGCGGCAATGGCGCTATGGCTTCCATACCCGGACTATCGTGGATGGGAATAACAGCGACTCGAAGTTCTGGATTGGCGGCTCCATAGACATCCCCTTCGGCGGCAAGCGCTGAGCAGAAGCTCACCCGTCGTCTTAATCACCGCGGCCACGTCTCGGCGGCATCCTGCCGGCCAGGCGCGTTCCACTGCCCTGCCACTGTCAACGTGCCGGTGTTTATTGGAGGATTCCTGCCCTGGCTGGCACGTTCTATGCGGCTCTCGAAGCCGTGCGGGCTTGTTGCTTGCATCTATTGCGGAACGGTGCCGCAAAGGGTCAAGAGCCCGCTTTTCATAGGGTTGTGGGTTGGAGGCGGCTCGGGGAGCCGTAGCCTGGGCCGCCGCCCACACAGACCAGGGCCATCCAGAGCCTCCGCGCGCGCCCTGCAAGCGGGTGGGGCCCGGATTCCCACCATTCGCGGCCGATTCCGCAATTCTTGTTTGGCAAGGAACTTGCGGTCTCATTCCTGCAATCTATGCCTAAAGTCTGCCGATTCGCTCAGAAGTTCTGGCGGGACCCCGCGTGCCGTGTCCTGGCCGCAGCGATCATCTCCGGATGCCTCGGAATTGCCGCCGGCCGCGCGTTCATTGGTTCCGTCGCAGTGGTCGAGGGCAGGAGCATGAGCCCCACCTACCCTCCGGGGACTCCCCTTTACGCCGCCCCCATTTCAGGCCCGCTGGAGCGCGGGGACGTTGTGCTGTTGAACGACGGAGATGGGGATTACGCCGTGAAACGAATCGTTGGTTTACCGGGCGAAACAGTCCAGGTCTGGCGGGGTTGCGTGTTCATCAACCGCAGGCTGCTGGTGGAACCCTACCTGGCTGCGCATACCTATACTTTCCCGGTCGAGCAGCAGCGGCGTGGGGCGACCTTTATCCTGGGCGAGGATGATTACTTTGTAATGGGCGACAACCGGCTCTGCAGCACCGACAGCCGCAGCTACGGCCCCGTGGCGCGAAAGCAAATCCGGAGCCGGGTTCCGCTGCCGGATTCCTTTGTCTGCGCTTACTTCGGTGCGTACACGCTTCCCACCCCCGGGCACACGGTCATCCAGTCGCTGCCGGCACGCCGGACGAAGCTGAGCCCGTTCTGAGCTGATGAGATGACCGTTGCCGGACTTTCCGGCGGCCAAGCCTGGAGCTCTGCCAGGCTTCACGTTTTGGCTGGGGAGGCTCCGACACTGCGGCGGGGTTGCGTTGTCACTCCAAAGGACCTCCCGCGCGTTCCGACCGCCCCTGATCTGCCGCCGATTCCTGATGCCGCATCGGCGTGAACCTTTCCCGCTCTTCGCGCACTTAATGACTTGAAGTAGTGGCTCGGAGCCGCGAACCATGGCCCAGAGCAACCCTTTGGCCGCCCGGGTGACCGCGAATCAAGACATTCAAGCCTCGTGCAGCGACGCTGAACTCGTCGCCGCCATTAACCGTGGCGACGCAGCCGCATTCGAGGTCCTGTACTTCCGCCATCGGGACTGGGTGGTCGGGCTCGCCTGTCGGTTCACCGGGGATAGCGATGCGGCGCTCGATGTGCTGCAGGAAACCTTCCTGTATGTCCTGAGGAAGTTCCCCGGTTTTCGCCTCACGGCCAGTTTCAAGACCTTTCTTTACCCCGCCGTGCGCAACCTTTCCATCGCGGCGCGCCGGAAGGCCGCACGATATCAGGCCACGCCAGCCGAACTGGAGCGGCTTGAACACGCACCCGCCCCGTCGGCAGCCGGCGCGGAGGCGGCCGACCTGCAGGTTGTCCTTGGCACCCTCCCCGAAGAGCAGCGGGAGGTGCTGCTGCTCCGCTTCGTGGACGGACTTAGCCTGGCTGAGATTGCCGCCGCTATGGACATCCCTCTCGGCACCGTCAAATCCCGCCTGCACAACGGCCTCGAAACCCTCCGGCGGGACGCGCGCACACAAAGCTTCTTCGACCGTTGAACCTTTTGCCGCCCACGCGCACTTAACCCATCAAAGATGAAAATGTCGGATCACAAGCCGTACGACCAGGACGAAGCGCCCGAGGCGCCGCCGCGGCTGGTCTCGGCGCTCAATCGCCTGGCCCAGGAGCCGGTCTTCATCCCGCCGACGGTGGACGAGGCGGTTTTGCGCGCCGCGCGGAAACACCTGGAACAGCCACGGCAAGCGCGGCCCGGCTGGCTTCGGCTTATGCCGTGGGTGACCGCTGCCGCCGCCATCGTGCTGCTCGCTACGATTCCGCGACTCGTCAGGCAAACAGCGCCCGCGCCAGCCCGCGACGTGGTGTTAGCCCGCTGGGACCTCGACCAGGATGGCCGCGTGGATATTCTCGATGCCTTCGTTCTGGCCAGGAACCTTAAGCAGGATGGCACTAGAAACCTGCAGTGCGACGTAAACGGGGATGGAGTTGTGGACGAGCGTGACGTCGCCGCCATCGCCGCCCGCGCCGTGAAACTGGATCAAGGAGGAAGATCGTGAGAAGCACTTCTCAATATAACGCGCTGCCGCAACCGCCTGCGGATTTCTGGACTCGGATTTCGGGCTTCGGATTTCCTTCGGGTATCGGGTATCGGGGTTCAGGCTTTCTCTGCCAAGTGCCCGTAAGCAGATCTCATCGAGTGGCGGCGCAAATCTGGTGCACCGTGCTGCTCTTTGGGCTGGCGGCGGGGCTTCTGGCGCAGCAACCGGCTCTTGAGGAAGGCCGCCATCGCTTCAGCGCCGTGGACATCTACGTGGATTCCGGAAGCACGCCGCTGGCCGCTTATCAGCTCGCATTTGCCGCCACCAACGGTGTGGCCAGGATCGTGGGCATCGAGGGCGGCGAGCACCCCGCCTTTCGCCAGCCGCCGGTTTATGACCCCAAAGCCCTCCAGCGCGAGCGCGTCATTATCGCCAGCTTCAGCACCGCACCTGCCGCCGAGTTGCCTGCCGGCAAAACCCGCCTTGCCACCATCCACTACCAGACCACTGACGACCGACCACCCCGCTTCGAACTGATGCTCCAAGTAGCGGGCGACGCGCAGGGGGAGAGAATCCCGGCCCAGGCCAGCTTTGAAGAAAGGAAGATACAATGACACCAAGACCTGCATTCCGCTATTCGACCCTTGTCTGCGTTGCGGCGCTCTCCTGTGCCGTAGCAGCGGCACTGTCTTCGGGATGCGCCATGAAGCGGGTGCGAGGGGTTAGCCCATTGCCGTCTGGCCTGGGCAAAGGTCCTGGTTCCCTACGCGATGTCCTACCTGCCAGCAGCGAGGAACTCTGGATACTGGCTCGTGGCGGTGAGAGTCCTGCCGCGCCGGCGGAGGACGCTCCCGGCAGCGCCGCCCTGATGGCCAAGGTGGGAGAGCAGCAAGTGCCTATGCCGCTTAAACATACCGAGGTTCAGGCTTCAGTCAGCGGTTACATCGGCACGGTCGAAGTCACCCAGCAATTCCTCAATCCTTACTCGGGGAAGATCGAGGCGGTGTATGTGTTCCCGCTGCCGCACAACGCGGCGGTCAACGAATTCATCATGACCATCGGCGAACGCCGGATTCGCGGCATCATCCGCGAGCGCAAGGAGGCCGAGCAACTCTACCGCGAGGCCAAGCGCCAGGGTTACGTCGCCGCGCTGCTCACGGAGGAACGGCCCAACATCTTCACCCAATCCGTCGCCAACATCGAGCCGGGCAAAGAGATTGATGTAAATATCAAGTACTTCCACACGCTCGACTACGTTGACGGCTGGTATGAGTTCGTGTTTCCGATGGTGGTCGGGCCCCGCTTCAACCCGCCTGGCCTCACCAATGGCATCGGCGCCGTCGCGCGCGGTCAAACCGGCGTCTCCGGGCAGAGCACCGAGGTTCACTACCTCCGTCCGGGCGAGCGGACCGGCCACGATATCGCGCTGAAGGTGGCGGTGGACGCAGGGGTGCCCATTGAAGAATTCGAGTGCACGACACAGCAGGTCACCTCCGAAACGCTGTCCCCGGAACGTCTGACGGTGTCCCTCAATCCCGCTGACAGCGTCCCGAATAAGGACTTCGTGCTGCGCTACCGCGTCGCCGGGGACCGGATCAAATCCAGCCTGCTGACCCACCGCGACGAACGGGGCGGCTTCTTCACCCTGATGCTTTATCCGCCGGAGGAGTTGGGTGCGCTGAGACGGCAACCGCTGGAGCTGGTCTTTGTGCTGGATTGTTCGGGCAGCATGTCGGGCCGCCCGATCCAGGAAGCCAAGGCGGCCGTCCAGCGCGGACTGGACCTGCTGCAACCGGGGGATTCGTTTCAGCTAATCTCCTTCTCGATCCAAGCCTCGCGCCTGGGTGATGCGCCGCTTGAAGCCACGCCTGAAAACGTCCAGCGCGGCCTGCGATACCTGCGTTCCCTGGATGGCAGCGGTGGCACCATGATGATCGAGGGCATCAAGGCCGCGCTCGACTTCCCTCACGACCCCCAGCGGCTGCGCTTCGTTTGCTTCCTGACCGACGGCTACATCGGCAACGAAGTCGAGATCCTGGGTGAGATCCATCGGCGGCTCGGCGCCTCGCGCATCTTCAGCTTCGGCATCGGCTCCGCTGTCAACCGCTACCTGATTGATCACATGGCCAAGGCGGGCCGGGGGGCCGTCGCCTACCTCGGGCCCAGGGACAGCGCGGCGAAGATCATGGAGGACTTCTTCTCCCGCATCAGCCATCCGGCCCTGACCGACCTCCAGCTTGATTGGGGCGGCCTGCGCGTCACCGAGGTCTTCCCCAGCACCCTGCCGGACTTGTTCGTCGGTCGCCCAATGATTCTGACGGGCCGATTCGCCGGAAATCAGGATGCCACCATTCGCGTTAGCGGCAGGGTCGCAGCCGAGCCGATGCAGGTGGCGGTCCCGGCAAACCTGACCGAGGCTGCCACCCACAAGGGCCTACCCAGCGTATGGGCCCGGATGAAGATCGCCGCCTTGGCTGACCAATCCACCTACCAAATGGATGCACACCTGCCCGACCAGATCAAACAGGTCGCCCTCGACTACGGCCTGATGTCCCCCTACACCGCCTTCGTCGCTGTGGATTCCAGCCGCCGGACCGAAGGTTCCGAAGGCACCACCGTGCCGGTGGCCGTTCCCGTGCCGGATGGGGTGAAGTACGAGACGACGGTGGAGGAGAAGTAGGCAGGTAGAAACGCATGCGACCGGTGAATTCCCAGGTGCCACTCATGGCCGCCTGCAGCGAGGCGGCTTTCCCGGCGCTGTTACACCAACCAGGCCAGATGCCGCCGGCGGCCGATGTTCACAGGCTAAAGCTTGAACTGCGGGATCTTTAGCAACTCGCCGCCCTTCATGGCGGACTCGTGGGCGATGATGCCGGCGACCGTCATATTTAGGGCCTGGGCTACGTCCACCAGTGGCTTGCGGTTCTCCAGGATGGCGGTGACGAACTCGTTCATGAGGTAGCCGTGCGAGCCGCCGTGGCCGCCGGCTGCCACACCGGGCGGCAGGGGCGGACGCTTGAGGTCGGGCAGCTTCTTCTCCAGCCCCTCGTACTTGCCGTAGTAAGACCCTTTCTGGCCGCGGATTCGGCCCATCTCGCCGCTGTAGCCGGGGGAGTCCCAGGAGACCGCCATGCGTGACATGCCGCCTTCGCTGGTGCGGAAGAGGGCGATCTCGGTGCCGAACGGGTTCTTGTACGGGTTGTTGGCCGGCTTTAGGTGCTCGATCACGCTGGGCATGCCCATGCAGGAGACTTCGGTGAGACTCCCGCCGCTGGCGCCCACATAGTAGGCGTTGGAATGCGTCGGATAGAATTGCGGCGGCAGGCCAATGCGCCAGCCCTTGTAGGAGTCAATCGGCGTCTCCATGTAGTGGTAATACTCGCCCTCGGAATAGAGCAGCTTGCCCAGCCCGCCGGCATTATAGATCTGCCGCATGGCGTAGAGGTCTTCGTGGAAATAGGAAGTCTCAAAGAGCATGTACTTCCGGCCGGTGGACTTGACCGCCTCGAACAGCTTGTGCGCTTCCTCGACCGACCCGAACACCGCCGGCACGGCCGACGCCGTGTGTTTGCCATGCTTGAGCGCCTCGATGCAGAGCCGGGCGTGGCTGGGAGCGTCGGTGGCCATGAACACCGCCTCGATCCGGTCGTCCTTGATCATCTCTTCGGCCGAGGGATACGTCTTCCGACAGCCGACCACTTTGGCCAGTGCTTCACACCGATCGGGGACGATGTCGGTCACCCCCACAATCTCCACGTTCGGGTGCTTGTCGAAACCAAACGCGGCCCCGAACCTGCAGACGCCATAGCCGGCCAGTCCCACCCGAATCTTGCGGTCGGAAACGGGCTTCCAGGCTTCGGCGCGTGTGTCCGTCTTCGCCTGCTCGAATCCCTGGATCACCTGCTCCGCCGCGCGACCGGCTTGCGGCGCCGCCAGGACTGCTGAGCCCAAGCCGACGGCGTGCAGGAAAGAGCGCCGGGTGAGTGAATGAAGGGGAGCCGGTTGCACCGGAGCCTCGCTGGCCCCGGAGTCCTTGCGGGTGCTGGAATTCATGCGTCGGAGTTTGCGCGGCCCGGCTGGGCAGTCAAGCCCTGAATCGGCTGAAACACCCTCGCCGCAGGAGCGTCAATAGAGTATAATGGAAGGGTGAATCCGCCGGCTGTGGACCAAGCGACTGGCGGCAGTGCAACCAGCCGCCACGGCAATGGCAAAGGACGCAGAGCGCAGAGCGGAAGGAATCAGCCGGTTTCTCTGTGCTCTTTGCGGTTATCTGGGAGTTCTGCAATCGGCTCGCGGCCTTTGGATTTGGCCGATCGGGCCTCCGCAGTGCGGGCCGCCGGGGCCATCGGGTTCGGGCAGCCGGGCCCGCAGCCTTGCGTCGGGCAGGCCAGGGCCGAGACAGGGCCTAGCCAGCACCTGGCTTAATAGGAATTCTATTAAGCCAGGTACTGTCTTGTAGGTCTCTAGGCACTGGCTCGTATCTGGCTCCCCGCCGCGGGCTGCCGACAGGGTGGGGTTTGAAGCGGGAGGAAGCGGAGGTGGTATGACGTAAGGATCCCCACTTGCGGCCCAAGCGTGCACACAACCTTAAGTGGAGGGGGCGAGGTGAGCTTGGTTGCGGTGGTCTCTGAGCCTGACTCTCAGTGTTCAACCCGCACCGAGGCCTTTGGCCGCGGGGCAATCTGGCCAATACTCCGGTGTTGACAACACATCCCAACTGCTTCACCGTTGCCGCATGAGATTGCCGGACCCAAGGGAGTTGCCCATCCTGCGGGGGACTTCGGGCCAAACATACTGTTAGTTTGTCGCTCCTACCGATGAAGAGTAGCCTGCTCACAACCTTGATGGTGCTGCTGCTCGAATCAACGGTCTGGGCACAGCCAGGGCCGATATACTTCGTAGAGCATGATTGGACATTTCGGGTGGCCGGCGGCCGCTTTGGCCTTTACCAGGACAAGTTGCTCGGCGATGAGAAATACGGTGCCGGAAGGCATACCACGCTCTATTTCGGTGGAACGAGCTTCAGGACCAGTACGCGGAGCTTCCAGCGGACAACGCTCACCACGCTTCCACTCGGGGCTGTCGCGGCATGCGCACTCTACTGGCTGATTTGGAGACGCAAGCGGGGTCAATCCGATGAGCTCAAAGACTAACAAGCCACACGCAGCGAACCCGGCGGTGACGCTCTGATTGACAATCGAGGGTCAGTGGCGCCGGGTCGCTGATCTGGATCGTTCAACTATGTGGAACATGCTCACAAGAGCTTCGGTGAACAAGGTCAGGTTGATCCTTCTCGCGGCGTTCGGACTCATTGTTGTTTGTGTGGGCTCTTGTGGCACGCACGGGGGAACCTCCTCAGGCGGGCTCAGCTGCCGCGTTTCTGTGCCGCAACGCATCACACTTGGGACACTTCCGCTTACGCTAATCCTCAAGAACGCAGGTTCGCAGCCGTTGAGGATATGTACTGATTGCGGCGCCCGCAGAACCCACAAATGGAACCCTAAGACTGGAGAATATGAATTTGGTGTGTGGCTCATTCCCGGAATCTGGGAGGGCGACATGGCTTCTGTGAAGGGACTCAAACAGTCCATTGTGACTCTCCCCCCCGGCGGCGAGGTTGGGCTGCCTGTTAACATGTGGCCGGAGACCCGGCCTATACGATTGACTGGCCATTACGCGGTGCCCCCCTATGTAGTTGGGTCTTCCGTCACGGACGATCCGGAGTTCAAGAAGCTGGACATTTGGCGCGGCACGATTGCTGCACCACCGGTCACGTTGCGAGTGAGCAAATGACGCAGCCGAACCAGACGCGCCAGCCAACGCCGGGAGTTCGTCTCGTGGCGTGTCGGACACCACTGGGCCGGCGTGGCCGCGCTTATCGTTGAGCGATGTTATGAAACTTATTGCGATTCTCCTACTGGCTTCGTTGCTGAGCGGATGGATTCTTTCGCTCGGGAGAAGAGGATTTCTGGCTCGCACTTTGGTCATAGTTAGTGTTCCCTTGGGGGCATTCCTGGGCGGATACTCTGGCTACACGGTTTGCCGGCTGATGATCTTTCCCATGGATGGCACCGCTGCAAGCCAGCATAACTGGATTGGCTGGGTGGACGCTGGGATTTTGGGGATGGCGGTCGGTCTGGTTGTCGTGCCCGCGATTGCCCTAGCATTTACTGGAAGGATGAAAGATGAACGACCGACGGTCAACAAGTCGCTGGAGTAGACGGTGGGAGTCCCGTCAATTTGTGTGTTTGGTGTCGTGCTCATAGTCAGTGTTGATCGCCGCCGCCACTCAACTTGTCGTTGGGCCACTTCAACGATGCGCGCCTTCCGCTCAGCTCTGCTGGTTACGGCGATGCTGCCCTGCATCACCGGTTGCGTCGTTGTAAGCATGCACTCAACGCGCCCGGTTGAGGTACACGTCACAGACCGGTCAACGCGTGAACCTGTGCCCGGAGCGGACGTCTCGATTCAGTACAGCTATGATAGCTACGGCGTGTTTTATGTACTCAGGATGCCGGAGGATGCCTCAGCGCGGACCGATCCGAACGGCGTCGCCGTGCTGCCGATGGCCAGCTTCGGTTATGCGATTACTTTCCGTG
This sequence comes from uncultured Verrucomicrobiota bacterium, assembly GCA_964625855.1. GTDB lineage: Bacteria > Verrucomicrobiota > Verrucomicrobiia > Limisphaerales > UBA8199 > JAPLUA01. The sequence goes on from CAZVFC010000005.1 coordinate 262,606, forward strand.
TAGCCGGGAGATACTATGAGGTCACGCCGAGCCTCATACGCCACGGCGGCTTTCCCAGTGGCGAGTATTATTCCCGAGATCCCAAAACAGGGGCGGTGCTGCGTACTAATCTTCCCCCGTTGGTCGTTCAATTGATTCCGAAGAGATGATCCGGCCCAACCACGGCATGCAGCGGAAGGGAGCCAGCCCTTCAGGTCAGCGGCAGTTCGAGCGTCTGCGGCGGCTGGCCCCGGTCGCTGACCTTTGCGTTAGTTGGTGGCCTTCATGAGAATGAGTTGGAACAGGATTCTGTCGGGCCTGCTCGCCGCCGCTTATGTTGTTGTAGCGCTATGCGGCGGCGGTGCAGAGGTCGCCTTCAAGGTGGCCCTCTTTTCGGTCTTGCCTCTGGCGTGTATTTGGTTTTCAGAAGCGATGGGTGGCTACACCGGTCCTTCATGGCGTGCAGCCATTACGGCTCCCACGCCGGGGGTGTTCGTCTGCATTGCAGGCTGGCTGTTGTTGCTGATGCCAGCCATCATTGGGATTGTCTATGGCCTTATTGGTTCCAAGCCCTAACGAGCGCAGTGGAGTGGACGCCGGTGGCCCGCTCTGTTTGCAGGTTCTTCGACGATTTCAGTGGAATTGAGGAGCGGGCTGGTGTCTGATTTTGGGC
>CAZVFC010000006.1:0-243621 GCA_964625855.1 uncultured Verrucomicrobiota bacterium
TGGGGGACTCTCACCCCCGGCATTGCATGTCTTCTCAGTGCGCACCTTAATAGAATCCTATTAAGCCATGTCCTGTCTCGTACGGGTCTCTGCCCTGGCTACCTCACGGCCTGTCAGAGCAAAGGCCACCGGCCCGACTCCGGGAGCGGCCGGGTCTTGGAGGGGGCGCGGGGTAGCGCCGGCCGGAGGAAGCCTCGGAACGCCGCCTGCCGTGCTCCCGTTATGCTGCCGTTGTGTCTCGCAGTCGCTCCCAGTCCTGAGTTCCAGAGCATTTGAGGCCATTTCCCGGCGGCCAGCAGGCGCTTCTTGCCGCGCATGAGGTCCACTTTAGCCAGCCGTAACCGCCCATTGGGGTGCACGATGTCCGGTGGCAATATGACATTCTCACGAACTGGCTGACCCCTTTCCGAAGTGGGCAATTCCTATGCCAGGCTCACCTGAGCCTGGTGCGATAGAAAAGCTTCGATTCCAGCGGACTTGTTTGGTCGATAAATTCGGAGAGAGGGGTACTGGTGCTGTTTGTGTACAGGTTTGTCCACTGGACCAGGTTGCCGCTACGTTCCAGCCCAAAGGTCGTGTCCAAACCGCCTTCGAACCGGAGGTGTCGTCTACCATCGCTGCCAATAGCCAGGCGGAGCAGGGGCGGCATGGTGCGTCCCATCAGGATCGAGAGTTCAGAAATGGTCAGGGCCAGGTTGGTGTTCGACAGATTATGCACCACGATGGCGACAGGCTGGCCGGGTGAAGTCCCGAGTCTCTGGAGGGGGATGGTGAAGACTTCGTGAGAGCCAAAATTCGTCATTGAAGAAAGGATGAAGTTGGTGACCGTGCTGGTCCTCAGTTCCACCATATAATCCTGTGTCGTGTTAACGGCCGTTCGGAAGGAGAGATAGCTGGCACCCTGTGGGACACTAAAAGTGGTTGTCGCAACGGCCCCGGTAGGGAGTGCGTAGATGAAGCCATTGGCCAGAGTGCTGACGCTGCCTGAGGGGACCACGCTGCTCGATGCCTCGGCGGTGTCCAAGGTGACGCCGGACTCGGGAATTGCGAGTGAGCCAACAGTCCCGTCTGGATTTAAGAAGATCTCAGTGTTCCGAGGGTACCGGGCATGCCCCGGAAGGGCCGCTAGGTATTCGCGGCTAGCGCGAAAACCCCAGGTCAGGGAAGAATCAGTGATGCTGCGCTCGTAATACAACCAAGGGTAAACGTGGAACCGCATTTGCCCTGTCACGGTAAAGCCCTCGATAAGATCATCAATCATCCAATGGGGATCGGTAGCCGCGACATTGATGTTGACCATCTGCGGCAATTTCTTCGCTCCCCCCACGAGGAATCTACGATCCATATAGTGTTCAGCCCAGTCAGCGGTATCCCCTAATTCGAGGGTTGGGGAAGTCGTCTCACCTGCCAGGTTTATGGAGTACCGTGTCCAAGCGTCCAGGTAGGTTGCATGGCAAAAACAGGCCGTGCCGCCGGGGAGCGCCTTGACTCGGTCAACAAAACCGTCGATTACCCAGGAGCCGAGGCTGCCGCTAATGACGTGGACATTGCTGAAGCGATAGCCCTTATCTGCGAACCAAAAGGCGAGACTCTCCCCAATCTCGTGGGCTTGTTCAGCGATGTAGTCCATGTAAACAAAGGAGAAGCCGTAGTCAGCAAAATCCGCGTAATCTTGCACCGCCACTGTCCAGGCCCCAAATGAGCCTGAACCGATGTTGGCGTTGATTGTGTTGGCCAACCCTCGAACGGAGTTTTCGCTGCCGTCGAGGCCATGCGTGACCAAAACAGTATTCGGGTTTCTTGTGTTCGAGGAGAGTTCTGGCTCCCAGAGGACAATGAGCTCGACCCCCTCTTCCGTGTAGTTCAAGCCAAAAAACCTTCCACGGCTGCCTGCGGTTCGAGGAATGGAAACGCCGCGGAAGCTGGAAAACCGCCCGGTAAGCGCGCGGTACTTGATGAACGCGTATCGGTCTCCGACCTGCACGCCGAGCATGTCGAAGACCTCCTGTGAGATATCCCATTCGAGGCGGAGTTCGCCATCAAACGCGGCGCTGCCTTGAATCTCGAGGAAGTAGCGCTGATCAGCGACGAGCGCGCTGAGGACCGACGCGTTCAACACGATCTTCAACTGGCCGGCTGACGACTGACGGAAGTCTTCCGCGACACTCAAGACGGCCTGTGAGGCGGAACTCATCTGCACCGCGATGTCGTCGATGAGAATGGTGCCTTCGTTGGTGACAGTGCCTTGGACTGCACCAGAGAGCCTCAGGTTTCCGCTCGAAGTCACGTGCAGGGTCTCGGTCTCGATTTTGAAATTAAGGATCTGGGACTCCGGATCGCCTACCACAACTGCACCCTGCTCTGGAGCTACGCCCTCGCCGACCACAACCATTCCATCGTTAACGAATCGGGGGAAGTTGTTGGGAGCGCCGGTGCCATAGGCGTTAAGGCTGCCACCGACAGCAAGCTGGTCTTGGACCTCAAACACGGCTGGCGCCATGGCGGTAAGGTCAAGTTGGTGGCACTTGGCTGGCATGTCCACATTCAGGGTGGGAACTAACCCCATGACGGAGATCAGGCCAACTGTTACCCAATCTTGGCCTGTGGGGACAACGTTTCCTTCATCGTCAGGCGTAGCCGGGTCGTCCTCGATGTCAAACGTATACCAATTCGTGCGTTCGCTCCAGGCTCCTCCACGGGCATTCCGCCAGGAAATCTCGTATCCCTGGCCATTGCATTCGGAGACCGCGGCAAAACTGACAAACAGCAGGGCCGCCCACACTACTGGTAGGAACCTGCCCTTTTCGCCCCCACATGTACTCGACGCTGCGTAAGGGAGAGATGATTGGCTCTTGGTCTCATGAAGCATGGGGCGATGGTAGTCGAACGGAGCTGGGATGTCAACCCACGATTCTTCGCTGATAGCGTCGGGCAAGTGTCAGTTCCCACTATTGACACTATTCCGCTGCCCGCCCCCCCACGGGCGGCTTGCCAACTGCCGCACATTCCAGAATCCTGCACGCTTGGATATGACTTGGTCGTCCAGACATTACGGACTGAACAATGGCAAGACGTAGCAACACACAAGACGACTGGACCCCGTTGGTTGCCCCGGCTGCCCTCGTGGAGTTGCCACCCCTCATTCCGCCGCAGGCGCAGCAGTTTATCTCCGCGATCGCCTTCATCGTCTTCTGTCTCCTTGGCCTGGCGATAGTCGTTCTCATCAGCCTGGTCGTTTACCGGGCGAAGACCCGGTCCCGAAGCTCAGCCTCCTGCGCGACACCCGCAAATTCTGCCCCAGGTGCGAGCGTCAGATGGTGCTGCAAACGGCGACCAAGGGACGCGGCGTAGGGAAGCAGTTCTGGGGCTGCTCGGCCTTTCCGAGTTGCCGATTCACAATGCCGAAGGATTGAGCAGCAAGTGACTGGAGGTGTCCAGTTGCTTTTAGCGTGGACCGACCTCTGAATGCTGGTTCCTGGACACTGCTCCCCGCCCCCGCCCCTCAGCCCCCAAACTCCGCCATGACTGGAATGTGATCGCTCAGCGCCGTGGACCTCGCGTCCTCCGGGTTCGTCCTGAAAGCCCGCTCGAACAGTATGCGGCAGGCTCCGCCCCGGCCGGCCAGAGACTTGGAAGTCCAGATGTAATCAATGCGTTTCTGCGGGATGTGGCTGTTAGCCGAGTATTCGGATGTTCCCTCCGCCTTCCTGTTGAAAGCGTCCACCAACCCCGCCTCCACCCACCGCGGGTATTCCGGCCCGTCGGGCGGATGATTCAAATCTCCCTGCAGCATCACCGCCCCGCCCTTCTCCAGGCTCGGTGCCATCACCTTCAACACCTCCCCAATCTCTCGGGCCCGCACCGACCCGTCCGCCGGATGCAGGTGCGCGCTGAAGAAGCTGATGTCCCCGCCTGGGGCCCGCACCACCGCGCGCCCCCAATGGCGGGTGAACAGCGCCTTCGGCCGTTCCTTCCAGCTCACCAGCGGACAATTCTGCCGCTCCACGACCTCGAACTTGCTTAGGATCGCCCCGGGCCATCCTCCGGGAAAGAACGCGTAATTCATTTCCAGTTGCTCCGCGATGCTCTTCACCACCGCTTCCGCCGGCGCCTCCTGAAAGCTCACGATATCCGGCGCATAGAGCGCCAGCTCCAACGCCAGCCGTGTCGGGACCTGCCCCACCGCCGCCGCCAGGAAGGGCTTCGCCTCCGGCGTCGTCGCATACCCCCGGCACCGGAGCACATTGTAAGTGATGCTGCGCCACCGCCGCCCGGCCGGTTCAGCCCCCGCCGCCCATCCGGACCGAACTGCGAATTGCAGGGCACTGGCCGCCAGCGCCCCCCTCAGAAAATCTCGGCGTGTTATCATCCGTGGCATCTTCCCTGGGAACCCCCTCCCCATCAAATCCAAAACCCGCCCCGCCCAGCCGCCCGCTTTTGTCCCGCCTCCCCGGCCCCTGTAGTCCCCTGGCGGGGGTGGACTGACTCAGCCCGATAGACGGGTGAACGAGGAGAATTTTACAAAGGGTCCTCTTTTGTTGCACCATATCGCCGGTGCAACTGCCCCGGCAACTCAAGACGCTCGACGACCTGCTCGCGCAGGCTGAGCATTACGCCAATTATTCGATGCGCAACATCGGGCGTGTGCCGCCGACACTGTTCCTGATCGGCGCGGACGGCCCGGTGATCTTCATCCCGGAGAGCATGGCCGACGAACGCGCGAAGGATGACTTTGCCGCGACCGCGCGCCTCATGTGCGTCGCGCACGCCGCGAGCGCGTGCGTCATGACGCTGGAAGCCTGGGCGAAGTTCGCCACGCCAGGCGAGGAGTTGGATCTGACGGAAGCGCCGTCCGAGGCGTTCGACCGGCGCGAGCTTGTGGTTTTGATGGGCGAGTCGCGCGACGGGCAGAAACAAAGATTCCTGCCCATCATCCGCAGTGACAACGGGAAGTTCTTCGGCTTCGGGGAATCCGAAGTGCCCGAGATGGACGAAATGAAAGGCCGTTTCGCGCAACTTTTGCCCACCAAAGTGCCGGACGAGGGGCTGCGGCAAGTTGCCAAGGCCATGCTCGAGCTCCAAGGCGTCAAGTTTGCGCAATCCGGCCACGCTCCGCGCCTACCGCGCTCCCGGCGCTGAACCAGGTGGCATGGGGCTTATCTCCAGTTCATCGCCAAGTATGCCTGCCCTGGCCCAAACGCCCTCTCACCGTTTTTCGAGAACGCCTTTGCCCGGCTGGGCCACTTTGGTCCAGACTCCTGGAACATTTGGGCACGCCGGCACAACGACCAGTGGATGGTATTGGGCAGCAGGATGACGCTCTTGGAATGCTTCGAGGAAATGCGGGCCAATCCGTGGTTCCACCACTGAGCCGCGAGCACGCGACCGCACTGCCCCGCCTTGGCGCCGCGGCCGCGTTCACGGTCCCGATAGTGACACAGACATGAGACCCTTGACCGCTAACCGGCGCCAGGAAACCCGGGATTTTGCCCTGCCGTTTTACCTGGCTCACTGGCCTCGCGAGCCCGAGCCAAAGAGTTGGACCTCTTGAGCATGCAACGTTCAGTTCGCACCGTGGTAGGCATCGGGATGCTCGCGGCCATTGGCGGTTGCACCTCGCACAACCCATCGCCTCAGGGGAGTGCCACTCTGATGCCTACACCCGAAATGGCAAGCGGTGTTTGGGTGGGTTATGACGAGAGTGACCAGTTCCTTTACCGGCTTGATTTGCGAGACGATTCTACAGGCTATTGCGCTTCTGTCTCCCCAGCCAGCTCTTTGCATGAACACGGCGTGGACGTATACAGGGTGACGCGATGGGACCTGCGAGATCGGGAGTTGTTTATCCTTATCCGCATTGACCTCCGGCTCGAGGCTGCTAGGATTGGCGCGTGATTACGCGCGGAAGAACGCATTCTTCAAAATACTGCGACGGTTGCCGCGTGGTCGGCGCACTTTCAGCGCTAGTCGCGCTCGAATATATCACAGGAAACAACCAGCCCTTACGCTTATGAACATTCCGATTCAAGAGAACTCCTACTCCCTCATCCGCAAGCTGAGTTTCAGGCTCATGACGGTGGCCACGGCCGCGTTCCTGGCCGGTCCGGGTCAGACCTGGGGCGCCACCAAGACCTGGTCAGGCGCAGGCACAGATGATTACTGGAACACCGGCGAGAATTGGGGCGGCACCGCACCCGTTAGCGGAGACGCCTTGACCTTTTCCGGCAGCAACCGCAAGAACAACACCAACGATATCACTAGCCTCACCATAGGCCTGGTCACGTTCAGTTCGGGAGACTGGCACATTGCCTCCACCAGTCCGATCACCAAGACCAATGACTTCACCCAGAGCGCCACTGGCACAAACGTTTGGGCGGCGGACACGGTGCTGCTGAATACGGGTTCGGCCGCGACGAAGGTGACGGGCAGCAGTTACGGCGCTCGGCTGGAGATTACCGGCCAGTTATCAGGAGCCGGGGGCCTCACGAAGAACAACGGGGCAAACGGGAGAGGCTCGCTCTTCCTGAATTGCTCGAGCAATACGTTTGCCGGGCAACCCAATCTGGGCACCGGCCCGATTGAGGCGATCAAGTTCGCTCCGGCGGGCTCGCCCAGTTCTTTTGGCCAGGGGAGTTCCGGCATCATTATTGGCAGCACGGGCAGCGGTTACCCCACCACCTTCAATTATGTGGGCGCTGAGGACAGCGAAACGGACCGGCTGATCCAGCTCTACACTCGGGACGGAACCGTGCCGCTGGCTTTCAACAACAACAGCCCGAACAATGCGAACCTGACCTTCAACGGAGGCATGCAATTTCGTGGCTACCTCAAAGACCTGGGAGTTACGCTGGGCGGCACTTCCGCGGGAACGAATACGATCAGTAGTCTTACCGAATCAGGAACCAACCACCAGAGTCTGACGATCAATGGGCCGGGCACGTGGGTATTGAACGGCCTCGACAGTCTCACGGGGGACACCACCGTGAATTCCGGCAAGTTTGTGCTCGGGGCGGGTGGAGCCATCAACAACAGCGCCAAGCTGACTGTGCGCGGCGGCGCGGTGTTTGATGTGGATGCCGTCCCCGGCGGGTTCCCGCTTGGGGCTTTCACGGCGCAAACGCTCTGGGTCGGCTATAACGCCAGCAACACTGCCCCGAGCGATATTGCTGGCAGCCTGAGCCTGGGCTATTACGGCACGCTCAACATCGGCGGTGCTGCCACCGCCGGCACGCTGGGGATTAGCTCGAATCTGAGCCTGGTGTCAGGCGGCGGGATCATCCAAATGGACCTCGGCAGCGAGCCAGTCCTTGGCGACGGCACGAATGATCTCATATTGGTTGGCGGCGACCTCGACATCAGCCTTCCGACCACCCTTTCGATTAATCCCTACCAAGGCACCCTGGTCACGGGAACCCCCTACACGGTGATCACGTATGGGGGCAACTTCATCGGTGACCCGGCCAACCTGATTGTGCCGGCGCCGGCCCGCACCTACAGCGCCGCGGTGTCTGTCAGCGCCGCCAAAGAGCTGCAGGTGACATTCAGTCCGAGCGGCACTCCCGCCGGCAACCTGTTCTGGCAGGGAATGTACAATAGTGATTGGACCGCGGGCGGCCTGCCGAACTGGCTGCATAATGGAACCAACGACGTCTTCACCCAAGGTGACGCGGTAACGTTTAGCGACGACACGGCCTACACGGCGATGGTCAACCTGGTCGGCTCAGTCTTCCCGTCGGCAATGACCGTGAACACGACCAATGGCTTTACGCTGCAAGGCGCCGGCTCGCTGGGTGGCAGCGCCACCGTCACCAAGAATGGGCCGGGACCCCTGCTGCTTTCGAGCGTCAACACCCTTTCGGGCACGGTCGTGGTGAGTGCGGGCTCTCTCGTTGCCGGAAATAGTTCCGCCCTCGGTACCAGCGTCGTGGTGCTGGGCGACTCCAATACCGGAACCAACGACGCCGCGTTCCTGTTCAGCGGGGGCGTCAACCTGGCCAATGCCGTGCTCGTTTCGAGCAATGGGACCGGGCTGGCCATTCTTGGCCGCGAGAGCGGGAATTCGGGCGGCTATAATGGGCCGATCCAGCTCCAAAGGAGCGTCTGCTTCATGAACCCCGGACCGTATTCGGGGAATAGCGTGGTTCTGCTGAACAGCAGCATTTCCGGGCAAGGCGACATCACCCTCAGTGGCGGCGGCTTCCACAAATGGCAGGGCAGTAATTCATTCTCGGGAGATTTGACAGTGAATGATGACGGGACCGTGCTGCAAAGCTCGAGCGCCTTCGGAATTCCGGATACTACCAGCGTCAATATTGCCACCGGCGCCGTGCTGCAAATCCTGGGCTCCGAATACATCAACGGGCTGAACGGCGCGGGCGTGGTCCGGCCGATCTCACATAACTACGTCCTCAACGTGGGCGCAGCCGACGGATCCGGCAACTTCTCGGGAATCTTCAGCAACAACACCGACCAGGGTTTTGCCACTATCGGCGTGCGCAAGCATGGCACCGGAACCCAGATCCTCTCCGGCGACAACAGCCTGGCGACGGGTAATACAACTGTCTCCGGAGGAACGCTTGCGATCAACAATACGACCGGGTCGGGCACCCCGCTGGGGGCGATCACGGTTCAGGCGGCCGGCATCCTGGCCGGGAATGGCACGGTCAGCTCTTCCTCGAACAACATCACCGTGAATGGCGCATTGTCGGTGGGCAACGCGGGGGATACGAACGGGGCGGCGTTGAAGGTTGACAATGCTTCCTTGGCGGATTCCCCCGGCACCCTGGTGTTTGACGCCGGCACCCTGGCGGTTGACTTGTTCAGCGGGGCTGGGGCCGGGGACAACACCGGCGTGGCCGCAGCCGCCGACCAATTGCACACCGCTTGCCCCGTGCAGTTGAACGCCACCTCGAGCCTCACGGTTTCGAACCCCAACGGCATGACCGCCTGGGCCGTCGGCGACAAATGGAAGATCATTGACTGGGGCTCGGCCCCGAGCGGGACCTTCGGGACCTTGAACCTGCCGAACCTTGGTTCGAGCCTTACTTGGGACACTTCCGCTCTTTACGTGAGCGGCGTGATCGCCGTGGTCACGCGGCCGCCGACCCCGCCGATTTCCTACACCTTCCTGAATGGCACCTTAACCCTCACGTGGCCGGGCAACGGCGTGCTTCAAGCCGCGCCGCGGGTGACGGGGGTCTATACCAATGTTCCGGGAGCCGCTTCGCCGTTCGTGATTACGAACTTCGACGAGCCGTCGCTGTTCTACCGGCTTTACTTCCCCTGGTAAGGTGCGAGGCATCTCAAGGCCCGTCTCCCGCCGCCTGGCCGTGCTGCTGGCGGTGGTGCTGTGTGGCGGCGGCAAGGCCCAGGCCGCGCCGCCGCCGGAACTCTACCCGAAAGGGGACGTGTTCTGCTTTACGTTCTATTCGACGGTCCGCGGCGATACGGCCTACACCCTGACGAACGGAGCAACGGCGATTGGTCCCTATTATGGCAACCAGAGCGGGCCGCTCAGCAACGCCATCAGCCTGAACTGCAAGCACCTTTACAAGATTGACCCGCCTTCGATGGCGGACTGGGGCCCAAACAACACGAACTTTGTCTGGCCATCCGACCAGACCATCAGCAATGAGGTCCTGGCGATCCTGAACCCGGTCAAGACCAACGCGAATATCGCAATGTGGGACCTCGAGCCGGAGGAGTTGCGTTACTGGCGGGCGCCCGAGCTGCACTATCTCGCCCTCGTCAGTTCCATTGTGCGTTCGAACGATCCGCTGCGCCGGCCGGTGTACATGTACGAACCGAACCATCGCCTCGCGACCGACCTCACCAACACGGTGGTCTATCAGGACGCCTGTGCGAAGGGTTGCTACGTCAACAGCGTGGACCCGAACTACAGGACCAACCGCATCTGGGCGCGGTGGTCCATGGAGCAGGAACTGGGCGCCATCGCGATGGCGAACAGATCCGCTGTACCCTGGATTGTTCTCTGGATGGCGGCGGATCCGCCCCCGGGCGATTTCGGACTGATCACGAACTGGTGCCGGCACGACGCCTACATGGGCCTGATTATGGGCGGCAAGGGAATCCAGATCTGGTCCGGGTGGCGTGGCCGCGCCGGTTTCTCCGACACCAACTTTCAAGCCTATCTCGACGGCTACCTCACCGTGGCGCGCGACCTGAACGGGCCGCTAAACCTCGGGCCGGTGTTCCTCCATGGCCAGCCCCGGACCAATGTGACCATGGCCATAACGGTCGGCCCAACCACGCTGCAGACGATTTACCGGGGCGCCACCAATGCGTATCCCTCCTTAACCTGGCTGAACGCGGTCTTGGCCGGCACCAATTACCTGTTCGTGGTCAACTCCGGCGCGGAGCCCGTAACGGCCAGCTTCGGCAATCTACCTCGCACCGCGCGCCTCGATCTTTTTGCCGGCGCCACCAATGCCACCCCGGGAGGCGCTTTCTCGGTGACCATGGCCGGTCTGGCCGTAAAAGCCTTCCGGTTTGCACTGAACACCGCGCCCGCTTTTCGCAGCGGCTCGCTATCCGCGCCGGCCGCCACGGCCGGGACGGCTTACTCAGGTTCAATTGCCGCCGACGCCAGCGATGCCGATGTGCCTTACGGCGATGTGCTGACCTTCAGAAAGACCAACGGGCCCGACTGGCTGACGGTCGCTGCCAATGGCACCTTGTCCGGCACGCCGCTGAGCACGGATGTGGGCGCCAACGTGTTTTGGGTCCAGGCAACCGACTCGGAAGGACTCTCCGCTACCGCTACGCTGACAGTTCAGGTGGAGCCGGCAACCCCGCCGCTGTTGGTTGTGCAAACCGACACCGGGCGCAGCCTGCTCGAGGTTTCCTGGCCGATGAGTTACTTCAGCTACGTCCTCGAGGGCCAAACCAATCCTTTCGGCGCGGGCCTCAGCGCCAGTTGGTGGCCCGTCGCCGATGTGGTTTCGAATCACCTGCTTGTTCCTGTGGATCCGCAGAGCGGGTCGGCGTTCTTTCGGCTGGTAAAGACGCGCTAGGCTCTCCCACTCCCGCCCCGAAACGGATGCCTCGGGAAAAAGCTCGCGGTTGCTGAGCCGGACCGCTAAACCCCTCCCTAGATGAAAATGGCACTATTCTCTCTGACTGCCTTGCCCTGCCTGCTTGTCTTGGCGCTGCCTGGATTCAGCCAAACCGCGCTCCAAGTCCAGCCTGGCGTCGCCCAGCTCTTCGTGGATGATGGGGTGATCGCGCAGGCCACCGGCCTGCGGCGGACGCTCCACCAACCGGCCAAGGACAACGGCGGCAATAGTCCGATGATTGCCGCCCGCGACGGGACCACGCTCCTGGCCTACGGGAGCATCGTGCGGGATACCCGCCTTAATCGCTACGTCATGTTCGTTCAGGAGTTCCCCTCGCGGCAGATGTATCGGCTCACCTCCGCCGATGGACTCGCCTGGCAACCCAACACGCACGCTGAGCTGGAGAAGGTCAGCCTGGATCTGACGTTCTCGCCGCTGCCCCCGGAAGCCCGCGGGAAGCCGGGCATTGACCTGTTCTCCTGCTACTACGACACAAACGATGCGGCCCGGCCCTACAAAGGATGGGTCTGGGCTGCCAACGTGGGTTATGAATGGGAAGGCATCTGGTATGTGGACTCCGCCGACGGACTCCGCTGGGAGAAGGGGCGCCAGGTCTTCAGCGGCTTTGCCGGCGAGGGCGACCCGAGCTGCCGGGCCATTACCCAGGACGGTCGGACCCTCTACGGCCCGGGCGATGTCACGCTCTTCGCGCATGATCCGGTCGCGAATCGTCTCCTGGGGTTGTTCAAGTTCTACAGTCCGCGCTCGCTCGGCCTGGATTACGGTTCGCGGGCCCGGGCCTACGCCTTCCTGGACGGGCTGGACCGTCCGTTCGACGTCCAGAAGCTGGAGCGCATCCAACTGATGCCGGCAATGGCCGCGCGCGACGGCGACGCCCCTGCCGACGAATACTACGCCAGCACGGCCTGGCGCTACGAATCGCTCTGGCTGGGCGGGCTGAAGATCTTCCATGGCCGCGACAGCTATCCCTGGTCCGCCGCCGGCTGCGCCTTTCTCAAGCTGGTCGTTAGCCGGGATGGGCTCGATTGGCGCAAGGTGCCATTCACCAACGACACCGGCGTGGCGGAAGTCTTTATCCGCAACGGAGCGGAGGGCGGCAACGGCGGGGCCAACGACGGCGGCTACATCAGCGAGTTCAGCCAGGGGCCCCTGCGCGTCGGTGACGAGCTGATTTACTACTACTCCGCCTCGTCTTACGGGAAGAATGCGACCAAGGATCGCCGCATTACCGGCGGCGGCATCTTCCGCGCCCGCCTGCGATGGGATGGCTTCGTGTCGGTTGATGCCGGCGTGTTCACCACCCCGCTGCTCGAATTCAAAGCGCCGGGCCTGGCTGTCAACGCCGTCGGCCCGGTCACTGTCGAGGTCCTCGACGAATCCGGCAAATCACTGACCTCCGCCACGGTGACCGGCGACTCGGTTCAGCATGTCGTGCGGTTCAACGGCAAGCCGCTCGGCCAGGTAGTTCCGCCCGGCCCCGTCCGACTGCGCTTCGAAATCCGGCCACCCGGACGATTATACTCGTTCCGTTCGCTCTGACCCCACGTTCATTACGACCCCGCTCTTCTTCCTTCTCGCGCGAGGCACCGCCGATAGGAATCGCGCCGGGGATTCCGGACCGATCCAGGTATTGAAGGTGGTTCTGTGCGGGCATATCCCCTGCTAATTGCTGGTGCGCGGCGGCGGCGGAGCTGATAGTCTCGCGCGTGCGCTTAACCCAGCGAACACCAGTTAGAACCATAAGGGCGTTAGCCCGGAAAACGAATTATGCGAAACTTCATCTTCAATAACCCGACTGAGATCCTCTTTGGCCGCGGCATGATTGCCGAGTTGGGCCGCCGTGTGCCCGCCCAGATTCCGGTGCTGCTTCTCTACGGCGGCGGCTCCATCAAGCGCAACGGTGTTTATGAACAGGTAAGAGCCGCGCTCAAAGAACATCACGTCGTCGAGTTTGGCGGCATCGAGGCCAACCCACTCTATGAGACCTGCCTTAAGGCGGTCGAACAGGTCCGGGCCAGCCAGGCCGGGTTCATCCTGGCAGTGGGCGGTGGCTCGGTGCTCGACGCGGCCAAGTTCATCGCCGCCGCGGCACGCTTTGAAGGGGCTGACCCCTGGGACCTGCTGCGCACGCACGGGCAAGTCATCAAGGCCGCGCTGCCTTTGGGCGCGGTGCTGACCCTGCCGGCCACCGGCTCGGAGTCCAACGGCAACGCCGTCATCTCCCGCCAGGCCACGCGCGAGAAACTCGCCCTCGCCTCCGGCCTGGTCTTCCCGGCCTTTTCCGTGCTCGACCCGGAGACGACCTTCAGCCTGCCCCAGAAACAGGTGCGCAACGGCATCGTTGACGCCTATGTGCATGTGATGGAGCAATACCTGACTTACTCGGCTGCCGCGCCCTTGCAGGACCGGTTCGCCGAGGGAATTCTCCAAACGCTGATCGAGGTTGGGCCGGTGACGCTGGCCGAGCCGCAGAACTACGACGCACGCGCTGCCTTCATGTGGAGCGCGACTCTGGCCTTGAACACTCTGATTGGCTGCGGTGTGCCCCAGGACTGGTCCACGCACATGATCGGCCACGAGCTGACCGCCTTCTACGGCCTGGACCATGCGGAGACGCTGGCTATCGTGCTGCTGGGAGTCTGGAAACATGAGCTGGAGCGCAAGCGAGCCAAGCTCGAGCAATACGGTCAACGAGTCTGGAAGGTCCGCACTGCAACCGGGACCATTGCCCGGACCGAGAAGTTTTTCCAATCGTTGGGCATGCCCACGCGGCTGGGCGATTACCAGATCAACGCGGCCGAAGCCGCCGAGAAGGTCCGTGCCCGGTTCGCCGAGCGCAACACGGTGCTGGGCGAGCATGGTGACCTCAAGCCCGAAGCGGTGGCCGCCATTCTTCGCTCGCGCGCCTGACCCACCAGTCAAAATGAATGTGAACGACATTAACGCTTATCTGGAGAGAGCACAGGAGATCATCGGGGAGAGGTCGCCTACCGAGATCGCGTACGACAACTGTGTGTTAGCGCATCTTAGCAGGGGCGAGGACATCCGGGGAGCGATTCGAGCCGGCAACCGGGAACACCCGGCGGAAGCCCTGGAGCCCGCGCCGGGGGATTGGGGGGACCTGGCCAGTCGCTACGAATACCTCCTGGAGCACAAGCTCATTCTGAAGAGATTGGGGATGACCGAGTAGGCAAGCCCGCTTCCCTCGCGACCGCCTCCGCGCCGGCGTGTGCGCCAGCGCGGAGTTGTCGGGCCGCAGGAGGCCTTCCCCGTGCGGCCGAGGCCGAACCGGTTATTGCTCTTGAGCCGAGTCCTGCGGCGGGCGACCGAAGCCACCCGGACCAGCCATGCCGGGGCCACCATGTCCGCCCGGGCCACGGCGCCGCGGCGCCAGGAATTCGTCGGGGCTCAGCTTCCCGTCCGCATTCTTGTCCAGCTTCTTGAGTGCGTCGGAGGCGGCGCTCAATTCCTCAGCGGTGACCACACCGTCGTGATCTGCATCCAGTTCCGCGATGACCGGCGGAGCCGGGGGGCGATTGGCACTCCCACCCATGCCGGCTCCCGGCGGCGGTCCCTGCGGGCGCCGGGCCTTCTGTCCGTCGGCCGGCGCCTGGCCCTCGGGGCGCGGCCCGAACAGCTCCTCCGGGGTGAGGTTCCCATCGCCATTCTTATCCAGTGCCGTCAAAGCGGCGGCGGCATTGGCGATTTCATCGGCGTCAATGACCCCGTCGGCGTTGGCATCCAATGCCTTGAGGAATGCCGGGGGTTGGCGGTGGGGCCGCATTCCGGGACCGCCCGGCGGCGCGTCCGTGGTTTGAGCGGTTGCGATCCAGGCTGACGAACCGAGCGCCAGCGCGATGAGCATGAGTTTCGATGTGTGCTTCATATTACCTTTCGTTGTATTTGACTTTGTGCGCTTTGACCGCCCGCATCGGACAGGATGCGGTCAGTTGAACGGTCGGAGCACAAATTCATTTTCATTTCACTGGTAATAGACTCCGGCAGTGTTAAGGGTTCATGTGTCGGCGGGCGGAGAATTGTAAAGGTAGTGTAAAAGTGGGAGCCAGCCACCCGGGTGGCTGCTAAGCTCCGGGCCAGAGAAGCAAGTCATGAGCGCAGCCCATTCATCCACGACACCGCCGGCGAGCGCGGGGAACACCAGTGGCCGGACCCGCGTGCTGGTGATTGATGACGACAAGAAGCTATGCCGGCTGATTGCCGATTACCTGTCGCCGATGGGCTACGAGGTTGCCGCAGCCCACACCGGCCCCGAGGGCGCCGAGCGCGCGGCGGGTGAGCCCTGGCAAGCCGTGATTCTCGATGTGATGCTGCCCGGCATGGATGGATTTGAAGTGCTCCAGCGCATCCGGCGACAGTCGGATGTGCCGGTGCTGATGCTGACCGCGCGCGGCGATGAAGCGGACCGGATCGTCGGTCTGGAGATCGGCGCGGACGATTACCTGCCGAAGACCTTTTCCACTCGCGAACTGCTGGCCCGGCTGCGGGCAGTCACGCGCCGGGCGACGCGGGCCTCAGCGCACCCCGACGCCGAGGCGCCGAGGGAGCTGGTCGTGGGCCGCCTGCGGGTCAATACCGGCTCGCATGTCGCGGTCCTGGGCGACCAACCGCTCGAGCTGACACCGGTCGAGTTCGCCCTGCTCGCAAGCCTGGCCCGCGCCCGCGGGCGGGTGAAGAGCCGCGAGCAGTTGCTGGAAGAAGTCCGCGACCGCAACTTCGACGTGTTCGACCGGTCCATAGATGTGCACATCTCCGCGCTGCGCAAGAAGCTGGGCGATGACCCGAAGGAGCCGCGCTTCATCCGCACAGTGCGGGCGGCGGGGTACCTGTTGATCAACCCGGAGGCATGACGTGAGACTGCGCTTTCCGCTCTACGCCAAGATCCTGCTCTGGTTCTTCCTGAACCTGGTCCTGCTGGGCGGCGCATTCCTGCTGCTGGTCCGCGCGCAGTTTCATTTCGGGCTGGATTGGCTGTTGGCGGCGGGGGCCGGCGAACGCATCCAGGCGATCAGCGACGTGATCGTGAGCGAGCTCAACGATCGGCCGCGCGCGGAATGGGACGCGGTCCTCAAGCGCTTCGACGACGCCTACCGGATTCAGTTCCTGATCTACCGCGCGGACGGCAGCCAGTTGGCGGGGGCGTTGAACCCGCTGCCGCCCGAAGTTCGGATGCGGCTGGAAGACGCGCGCGCGCGACCGGGTTTTCGTCCGCCCCTCAATGATCCGTCGTTGCCGGGGCAGCCGCCCGAAGGACCGGGCCGGGATGCCCCGTTGCAGGACAGGCCCGGGCTCGGACCCCCTCCGCGGCGCGGAGGAGCGCGCCTGGAATTGCCGCCCAGACCGGTCGTTCCGGCCCGCGGGCCACACCCCAAGTTCATTGTGCGGACCGTCAACCCGACACGCTACTGGCTGGTCGTGCGCGCCCCCGTCAACGATCCGGAACGCCCGCGCAGCGGTCCGCTCGTGCTGGCGACGCTGTCTCGCTCCATGAGCGCGGGCGGCCTGTTCTTCGACTTCAAGCCTTGGCTGGCGGTGGCCCTGGGGGCCGTGCTCTTCTCGGCGCTGCTTTGGGCTCCCTTGGTGCGCGGGATCACGCACTCCATCGCCCAAATGACGCAGACCACGCGGCAGATTGCTGAAGGCCGGTTCGACGCGCGGACGCAGGAAAGCCGGCGCGACGAGCTGGGCTTGCTCGGCCAGTCCATCAACCGCATGGCCGCGCGGCTCTCGGGGTTCGTCACCGGTCAGAAGCGGTTTCTGGGCGACGTCGCCCACGAACTCTGCTCTCCGCTGGCCCGCATCCAGGTGGCGCTGGGCATCCTGGAGCAGCGCGCGGACGCAAAACAGCAGGACTACGTCCACGACCTGCGAGAAGAGGTTCAGCGCATGTCCGGCCTGGTCAATGAACTGCTTTCCTTCTCGAGGGCCGCGCTCGGCGCTTCGACCATTAAGCTTCAGCCCGTCGTCGTACGTGAGGTCGTTGACCGGGCCGTCAATCGGGAGAATGCGGAGGGCACACAAATCCGGCTGGAGGTCCAGGACGACTTGTGCGTGCTGGCCGAGCCCGAATTGCTGGTGCGCTCGCTCTCAAACCTCCTGCGCAATGCCATCCGATACGCCGGCAAGGCCGGGCCCATCACCGTGGGCGCCCGCCCCGAGGGCCATCATGTAATAATTACCGTGGCGGATTGTGGCCCGGGCGTGCCGGAGACCGAGTTGGCGCAGATCTTCGATCCCTTCTACCGCCTGGACAGCTCACGGGATGCAAACACCGGGGGCGTCGGGTTGGGGCTCGCCATCGTGAAAACCTGTATCGAGTCTTGTCGGGGCACGGTCATCTGCCGCAACCGGCAGCCCTCAGGGCTGGAGGTTGAATTGAAACTCCTGGCTGCCGCACCAGAACGGCCCGAGAGGATCGGGTGACGGCGATCCCACATTCGCTCGCGGACCACACCGACCCACGAAACGCCGGGGCGCGTTACGAATGGAGAAGCCGTGACAGTCGCGCGTAGGCCCTCTCCCAGGCGGCGGCGTGAGGAAGGAGCTTGGGCAGTTTAAAGCTCTTGCGGACGATGTCCCGCGCCTCGGCGAGCGACCGGATGTGACCGAGGCCCAGCGCCTGCCCCAGCACATTGCCCACCGCGGTGGCATCCGGCGGGGCGACGATGACCGGGCGCTGCACGGCATTGGCCGTGAAATGATTCAGCAGCGAGTTAGCCGAGGAGCCGAACAGGTAGAGGTTTGTGATCTTGCGGCCGGTGAGTTCCTCAAGCTCGTTGAGTGTCTTGCGGTGCAGCAGAGCGATACTCTCGAGCACGCAGCGGATGATCGGGCCGGGCTTGCGGGGCACCAATTGGCTGGTTTCCCGGCAAAAGGCTTGAATCTTGAGCGGCATGTCGCCGGGAGTGAGGAACCGCGGGTCGTTTGGATTGATGAGGGATTCAAAGGCCGGGGCGGAACCCGCGAGATGAATGAGCAGACCGTCGTCAATCTCGCGGTCCTGTTGTTTCCAGAAGCGGCGGCATTCCTCGAGAATCCAAAGCCCGACGGTTTGCTTGGAGAAGCGGATCGAACCTCCATAGCCAAGTTCGTTAGTGAAGTTCGACTGCCGACTCGCCTCGGTAATGATCGGTTGGGAGACTTCTGTGCCCATGACCGCCCAGGAGCCCAAACGTAGAAAGGCCCAGCTCTCATCATTTTCGACGGGCAACCCGAGCAAGGCCGCCGCGGTCTCGTGCGAACACGATGAGACCACCTGCGTGTCTTGCAGGGCGGTCTTCTGAGCAATCTCCGCGCGAAGCGGCCCCAGGGGTGTGCCCGAGGGAACCAGCGGCGGCAACAGAGCCGGCGGCAAGTCCAGCGCGGTGAGCAGCCGCTCGGACCAGGTTCGGGTTACTGGATTGCAGAGCTGCGTGCCACTGGCCAGCGACATCTCCGCCTGTGGAACTCCCGCCAGCAGATAATTAAAGGCATCCGCGACCGGCAGGAGATGGGCTACCTGGCTCAGGCGCCGCGGCTTCTCCGCGCCCAACTGAAACAGGGTGCTGCCCGGCGCATTCTGAATGCCAGTTTCCTGGTAGATGGTCTCCAGCGATACCCGATTGAGCACTTTCTGCCTTCCTTCATGAATCCGCGGGTCGGCATGATGAAAACTCGGCGCGATGAGGGCGCCATCGGAATTAAAGAGCAGATAGTCGCCCGCCCACGAGGTGCAACCGACGCTCTCGACGGCCTCTTCGTAAGCGCCAATGTCGCGCAGCCCCGCCACGATTTCCTGGTACAACTGCGGGATGTTCCATTGGAGTCCGCTTTTTTCCTGGGTTGGCAGATTGGAGAAGCGGCGGATCTCGCTCAGGCAAAGCGCGCCGTCGGTGAGAGCGCCCAGCATGACGTGGCCGTTTTCAACACCCAGGTCGCAGGTGGCGTAGAAGCTTCTCATTAATGCCCGTGCTTCCGCAAATATTGTACCCTGGAACTGGTGATTGATGCTCAATCCTCGAAAACGCCGGCGCTGGAAGCGCTGGTCCTATGCCGCTGCATATTCCTGGACCCAGATTGGCAGCGTGGAACGAGAACACAGCCCGGAGGTGTCCCGAAATGGAACAGGCATGTATGCCGTTCTGGAAACCGAGCGGCCGGAAATTGAAGCCGCCGCAAGCCGCCTTCATTCCCGCGGTAACGATCTGGCGCGAGGATCAAGCGCTTGCTAGCCTGGCCCCATGACCTCCAAATCAACAACGCAAGCCGCAACGCGAATGATCTATGGCCAGCCTTCCTGGCGCCTGGCCTCCACCAGCGTGGAGGCGTTCGTCACGGTACAGGGCGGACATCTGGGTCCAGTGACGTTTGATCGGAACCGCAGGAAACTGCGGCCCTACTCAGTCGCCCCGTGGGCAGAAGAGAGCGTTGATCCATCGCTGCCGCCGATTCTGCGGGTCCTGCGGGGCGATTTCTTCTGTCTCCCGTTCGGCGGCAACGACACGCCTTATCGCGGCGAAAAGCACCCCGTTCATGGTGAAACGGCCAATGCGCGGTGGCGGTTCGAGTCTCTCGAGACGCATGGCGGCCGCACCTGTCTCCACCTGAGTCTCAGAACCAAATTCCGCCCCGGGCGAGTGGACAAGCGCATCTGGCTCGTGGACGGCGAGGATGTCATTTACTCGCAGCACAGGGTGTCGGAAATGAACGGTTCCATGAACCTGGGGCATCACGCCATGCTCAGGTTTCCCGATGCGCCCGGCGGTGGACGAGTATCCACCAGCCCTTTCGTGCACGGCCAGGTCTTCCCGCAGGCCTTCGAACTGGCGGAGAACGGCGGGTATTCTTGGTTGCGGCGGGGGGCGACGTTCTCCTCGTTGGAGAAGGTTCCGACCCTGGACGGCAAGACGGCTGACCTGACTCGCTACCCCGCCCGTCGGGGCTTCGAGGATTTGGTCCTGTTGGTGAGCGACGCGAAGGCGTCGTTTGCCTGGACCGCGGTCACCTTTCCGGAGCAAGGCCATGCCTGGTTCGCGCTCAAAGATCCGCGCATCCTGCGCGAGACCGTCCTCTGGATCTCGAACGGCGGTCGGCACTATCCGCCCTGGAACGGGCGGCATGTCAATGTCATGGGCCTCGAGGAGGTGTGCTCCTATTTCCACTTCGGCCTGGCCGAGTCGGCGCGCAAGAATCCCCTTTCCGCAATGGGGCACCCCACTTGCGTCGCGCTCAGCCCGAAGAAGCCGTTGATCGTGCCATACATTATGGGCCTGGCTAAGACCCCGCGCGGGTTTGATCGGGTGACTTCCATTGCGGCCGCCGTGCGCGGCCGGGGGATCGTTCTGGAATCAGCGACTGGGAAAAAAGCCCACGCGCCGGTCCAACTGGACTTCTTAACGGCTGGTCCAGGCTGGTAACGGTGGAACACCCTCGCACCGGCGCGCAGAGGAACGCGGGGCCCTCCGCTTGAAATCCCTGGCGGGTGGCCTTACCTATAAGTGAACGCGACTTATGTCAGGCATGAGCAAGCCAGGACACATATTGGTGGCAGAGGATGACCCGACGGATGCCTTCTTTCTCCAGCGGGCCTTTACGCGCGCCGGCATCCCGGTCACGCTGAACTTCGTCCGCGATGGGCAGGAAGTCATCGCGTACCTGCAGGGAACGGGGCCCTATGCCGACCGGGTTCTGTTTCCCCAGCCGCAGTTGTTGCTGCTGGATCTGAAGATGCCGCGACTGGATGGATTCGGCGTGCTCCGATGGATTCGGAAACAGCCAGCGCTTAACCACCTGTTGGTCGTCCTGTTCAGTGGCTCGGACGAACAGCGCGACATCAGCCGCGCATACGAGCTGGGGGCGAACTGGTACCTGGTCAAGCCGCACTCGATGGAGGAGTTGACGGCTCTGGTTGGGCGGTTCAAGAAGTATTGGATCGAGGCCAACCTGGACTGCTCCCGCCGGGCCGCGTAGCCGCCAGGCTGCTGCCCGGGACCCGGCGCGCGGCCACAGCGCGGCAAGAAACCGATAGACTTGTCCTGCCCGGGGCGATATAGCGGAGGCATGAACAATCATCTCCAGATGAACCGCCGCACCTTCTTGAGGACCGCCGCCGCCGCCACTGCTCTGGCTATCAGCGGCAGCCATGCGGGCGAGAAGCTCGAAGCCGTTCGCATGGGGCTGATCGGCACAGGCTCGCGCGGCAACAGCTTGCTGGGGACGCTGTTCCAATTCCCCGAGGCAAAGTTTCCCGCCGTTTGCGACCTCGTAGCCGACCGCGCCAACGCCACGGCCCAGCGGATCGAGCGAAAGACCGGCCATCGCCCGGAGGTCTATGCCGGCAGCGAGATGATTTGGGAGAAGCTGCTGCAACGGGCCGATCTCGACGCGGTGATCATCGCGACGCCCTGGGACTGGCATGCCCGTATGGCCGTCGCCGCCATGCGCGCCGGCAAGTATCCCGGCGTGGAAGTGCCCGCGGCGATCAGCACCCGGGAATGCTGGGACCTCGTCCGCACCTCGGAGAAGACTGGCGTTCCTTGCATGATGCTGGAGAACGTCTGCTACTTTCAGCGCGTCCTGACGCTGCTGCGCATGGTGCGCGAAGGCGTGTTCGGCGAGGTGCTGCATTGCGAGGCCGGTTACCAGCATGACTGCCGGTTTCTGATGTTCGATCCCCAGGGCAAGCTCACCTGGCGCGGTCGCCACTCCCTAACCATGAACGGCAACCTCTACCCTACCCATGCCCTGGGGCCGGTGGCGCAGTGGATGGACATCAACCGCGGCGACCGCTTCACCTCACTGGTCAGCATGAGCACCCCGGCGCGCGGGCTGAAGCGATACGCGGCGGCGAAACTCGGACCAGAGCACGAGCTGGCCCGCCGTGACTATGTCCAGGGCGACATCAACACCAGCCTGCTCCAGACGGCGAACGGCCGGACCGTAACGCTGTATTACAGCATCCTGGCGCCCCGCCCCTATGACCTGATCCTCCGCCTGCAAGGAGTCAACGGCATCTACCTCGGCACCAACAACAGCATCAGTCTGGAGCAGCCGGGCAAGGGCGCGGAACAATGGGAACCGTTTGACCCTTATCTGCAAAGATGCCCGCATCCGCTGTGGCAAGCCTTGGGGGGCGAAGCCGCCAAGAGCGGGGGCCATGAAGGGGCCGAATACCTGATGTTCCACGACTTCCTGAAAGCCGTGCGCAGCAAGGCGCCGGCGCCGCAGGATGTGTATGACGCCGCGACGTGGTCAGCCGTCGTGGGTCTATCCATGCAATCCGTGGCGCACGGGGGCAAGACGGTTGAGTTTCCCGACTTCACCCGCGGCAAATGGAAGCAGAACCCGCCCCTGCCCATCTATGGCGCTTAGGGGCAAGAGCCACAATTAACCCTCAGCGCCCAGTTGGTTACGGGTATGAATTCATCGGCGTTGCAGGGAGCCATTTAAGTTGACGAGTGGCAGTTAGCGCTCGCCGGGCGAGCCCCACCGTAGTCACGCCGGATACTCGCCGCATACACACCGGACACTCACCGTAGATAACATTTAGGTGTCCCTTGATGGAACCTATTGTCCTGACCCGACTTACCGCAAGATGACCCTGCGACGCCCTCCTTCGAGAATTCCCTGATACAATCAGAAGTAACCTGCTGTGCTTACAAGACTTAAGTTATGCCATCAGGCACCAATAGGCACCTTTCTCGACCGTCCCCTGCGAATAGATGCCGCTACACAAATACCTAAGCAACTTGAGTTGACGAAGCGGCCTGGCGGTGGAACACGGCAACCCGCGGCTCCTGCATCATTTTCCATTCGACAACCAAGCCCGGCCGTAACAAGTTCCCTGCATGGTTGCCGTCAATTCCACTATGCTGCCGCTGGGCACCCCGGCGCCGGATTTCCGGCTGTCCGACCCGAGCGGGATAATTGTTTCACTGGCTGACTTCAAGGCCGCACCCGCCCTGCTGGTCATCTTCATGTGCAATCACTGTCCCTACGTGAAGCACATCCGCGACGGCCTGGCTAAACTGGCGCGCGACTACCGTCCGCGCGGCGTGGCGGTGGTCGGCATCAACTCGAATGACGTGGCCGGCTATCCCGCCGACAGCCCGGCGAAGATGGCGGAAGAAGCGGAGTCGGCCGGCTACATCTTCCCCTACCTCTATGATGAATCCCAGGAGGTGGCCAAGGCGTATCGGGCGGCCTGCACCCCGGACCTTTACCTGTTCGACCAGCGCCAACGCCTGGCCTATCGCGGCCAGTTTGATGACAGCCGTCCAGGCAACGGCATCCCCGTCACCGGCAAAGACCTGCGGGCGGCCCTTGACGCTATGCTGACCGGCGAGCCGGTGCCGCCCCATCAACAGCCCAGCATCGGCTGCAACATCAAATGGAAGCCGGGCAACGAGCCGGAATACTTTTGAATGCAGAAGGAAGAATGACGAGACTTGTCACCCTCTCCAAACGCGCCAAAGGAGAATGAGCGAGTCCGCCTTCCCATTCTGCATTCTTCAGTCTGGATTCCTCATTCTCCGATGAATCTCGGCATTGAAATCGGGGGGACCAAGTTGCAGCTCGTGTTGGGGGATGACGCGGGCAGGATCAGCGAGCGGCGGAAACTGGCCGTTGACCCGGCGCAAGGCGCGACCGGGATTCGGCAGCAGATCGAGCGGGCGCTGCCGGAGCTGGTGCGGGGGCGCCCGATTCTGAAGGCCGGCGTGGGCTTCGGCGGGCCGGTGGATTGGAAGACCGGCAAGATCTGTCGCTCGCACCAGATCGAGGGCTGGTCGGAGTTTGACCTGGGCGGGTGGCTGCGCCTTCTGGCCGGGGCGCCTGTGGTCGTGGACAACGACGCCAACGTTGCCGCTCTGGGCGAAGCGCGGTGCGGGGCGGGTGTTGGCTTCAATCCGGTTTGCTACGTCACGCTCGGCAGCGGGGTGGGCGGCGGCCTGGTGGTGGATGGCAAGATTTACCACGGCGCAAAACCGGGCGAATCGGAAATTGGTCACGTCCGGCTTGACCGCAAGGGCACGACCGTCGAAGCGCGCTGCTCAGGTTGGGCGGTGGACGCCAGAATCCGCGAGCTCACAGTACGAGACCCGAGGAGCCTGCTGGCGCGGCTGACGGGCCAGACGGTGGGCGGTGAAGCCAGGTACCTGGCTGCGGCCTGGCAGCAGGGCGACGCCACCGCAACACGGCTGTTGCAGGAGGTCGCCGAAGATCTGGCCTTTGGCCTCTCGCACGCGGTCCACCTGTTCCACCCGGAGATCATTATTCTGGGCGGAGGGCTCTCGGGCGTCGGGGAGCCGCTGCGGGCATCGGTCGAGAGTGCCTTGCGGCATTTCACGATGGAGGCCTTCGCGCCCGGACCGAGAATCGCGTTGGCAGCGCTGGGTCAGGATGCCGTGCCGGTGGGGGCGCTAATATTGGCCTGAAGGCCAGCCGCAGTCGGAGCGGCGAGCGGCATGCGGGATGGGAAGCCAGCCGCCTTCTTGCGACTCAGGCGCCTTGCGGCGGCTGGCTCCGAGGTCAAACCCGGGTGTGCGCCTACTGTTTGTGCAGGCGGTAGAAGTAGTTGGTTGGATTCATGGTGTTGGTCACCTTGAACTTGCTATCTACCACCACCGGCGGATTCGGCGGGATTGCGACCCAGGGAACCCCGTTCAGCGGGCTGGCGCCCTCCAGACGGTATCCGGGCGCCGCGGTGGTCCAACCCAATTCCAGGTTCGACGCGCCGGCGCGCGTGGCGTTCAGCACCGGCCGGCAGTTGCCGCCGCTGACCGCCAGCGTGTAGGGCATGCCTCCGACGTCCGTGAGGACATTGATGACGAAGACCGCGTTGGCCGGAACATCAAACGAGAAGGCCTGGCTCGGATGCGAGGCATTCACATAGTAGCCCGCATCCGCGAGATAGTTGACGCACAGGCCGGCGGCCGGATTGAAGCTGCCCAGATAGGCCGCTGCCACCAATGATCCTGAGGGGTTTTGGTGCGATGCGATAACGGTGATGCAGGCATCGCTCGGGCCATTCCGGAACGTGAAGCTTTCTGCGGGATAATTGCCCCCGCCTGTTGGCGGGCAGGCCTTCACCGAGCCGCAAGCGCTGACCACGTTATTCGCCTGCAAGTAACCGGACTGCAAGGGCGTTGTGGGCCCGGTGTAGGATTTTATGGTCACATCGGGGCACAGTTCGCAGATGCCGCTGCCGGGCGTGCAGGCGGTGGGGTAGAGTAACAGCGAGCAGCAGCGAATGCTGCCCACCGCTCCGGCCGTATCGTCGGCGATGCGCAGCGTCCAGGTGCCGTTGACGTCCGCGCCCGACTTCTCATTGAAGGCCTCCAGCGATTGCTCGGGGCGGTACCTGCCCACAAAGGGCGCCGTCCCGGCGATAATCGAGGTCGCCGCCGTGCTGTCAAAGGTGGTGCGGTCTCGGTCGTCACCGCAGTCGGCGCCGTAGTCGTCGCCGGTGCCGCCGTTGTCGCTGGACAGGACCACCGTCGTGCCGTCCGGACCGATGAGCGAGATGTCCAGGTCGCTGTCCGCCGTGTGGGTGATGTGCAGGGACACCACGACCTTCTTGAGCGGCGTGGTAATGCCGCTCACCGTGAAGGTCTTGTCCAAAGTGCCCGCGTCAGGGATGGCGGTGGTGACGTTGTTATTGTATCGCACCACGGAACCGGCCACGCCGCTGGGCAGCGAGAAGGGCACCTTCAAGGTGCCATGCGAGGTGGTGCCCACTTGCAGTTCGAGATCTACCTTCGCGCCGCAGTCAAAGCCCGGCTGGGTGGTGATCTGGAAGAAGTCGTCATTCGTACGCACGGAGAGGACGGGAATGTTCGGATAGCTGGAGTAGGGTTGCAGCACAGCAACGCCCGGCGTGAGAGACCGCAGCGTGGCTTTGAGCCCGCTCACGGGGGAGAGGCTGATGTTGCGGACCTCCAGGCTCAGGAGATTGCACTCGTTGGTCTCGATGGCCCCATTGCCGTTGCCGCTCCATACCACGGCGTCGCCGGCCTCCAGGGACTGGTTGGTCATCGTCAGCACCACGTCGTTGCCGGTGCCGCCGGCGTAACTGATGCGGAAGTCGAACTTGCCCGTGCTGTCGCTTACCACGGCGCCTTCGGCCAGCCCGTCAAAGGTGTTGGTGACCGCGTCGCTGCCGTTATTGTTGACAATGACGAACTGGTCGCCTTCGGCGGGCTGGAAACCCACCGTAAGCGGTGAGAGTGCCGCCCCGGTGAGGGTGACTGATCCCGCGACATTTAATTGGTCGTGACCGCTGCCTGCCGTGTTGCCGTTGAGTTCGATGGCCAGGCTGCTGGAGGAGCCGAACGCGACGTTGCCACAGCCTAGCCGCCCGGGGCTCACACCCGGGGAAATCGTGCCATTGGCGGTGAGGGCGCCGACCGTGCCGGTGCCACCGAGCGCGGCTGCACTGTCCACGGTGACCGCACTGGCGAGCGAGCCATTGACGATGAGCTTGCCGGAATCGTACACATGGGTGATCCCCGCCGTGAAACTGGCGTCGCCATTCATGGTGAACGTGCCGCTCCCCATCTTGGCCAGCGTGTACCCGGCGCCAAACCCGATGCCAGTCATCGGCCCGTCAAAAGTGCTGGTGCCGTCGTCCTCGCCGACAGCCAGATAGCCGAGAGTCCCGAAGTTCACTGTCCCCGATCCGCGCAGGGTATCTATCAAAGCGTAATAGGCGCCGCACTCCAACAACCCACCGCTCTGGATGAAGACATCCGCCGCGACGGCAATCTGGTTGTTGCTTCCCAGTATCACCACATCGCTGCCGCTGCCGTCACCGATCACGAGGTTGCCCGGCACGGATTTCACGCCGGAGGACTTATCCAGAACCAGCGTGCCGGCGTCCACCCGGGTCGTGCCGCTGTAGGTGTTGGCGGTCGTGCCGGAGAAGATGTTCGTGCCCGTGCCGGCTTTGGTCAGGCTTCCGGGACCGCTGATTGGACCACTGAGATCGAGTGTGCGGGTCCCATATACATAGATGGTGCTGTCGCTGGCGTTGGTGATCACGCCGGCCCAGGAACTGACCCCATCGCTAGCGGCCAGGGCCCCGACGAAGGCGGCTCCGTCCCAGCCCGGGCCATTCAGGACCAGCGGCTTGAGACCGATGGTGAGGTTACCCGCGAGATGCAACGTGCCCCCGCTGTTGACGGTGGCCGCGGTATTGGTGTTGCCCAAAGCGTCGGAATTCCAACAGGAAAGCGTGCCCTGATTGATCGTAACCGGGCCGCTAAATGTGTTCGCCGCATTCAAACGCACCGCGCCGGCTCCCGTCTTGGTGATGCCGTTGCCGCCGCTGATGATGGCATTAATGGTGAGATCATACGTGAGGGAGTGTCCGGTATTTGTAATGATCACCGCGCGGTAGAGAGACGCATTCCCGTTGATGGTTGCCGTCGTCGCCTCGGGCAGCACGGTCAGCGTGTCAGCCAGCAAGACACTGCCAGCCCCGGTCGTAATCTGCCCGCCGCGCATTGTCAGAGGGATGGCGCTGTCTTGGAAACCATTCAGATTCAGCACCCCGGAACTGTTGATCGTGACCGGCTTTCCGTCGGCCCAGATCTGGTGGGCCTGGCGACATCGGACCGTGTCCGTGCCCGTCCCGTCCCCGATGACCAACCCCGTCCACGAAAACGCGCCCACGTCGGGGGACTTGTTGAGATCGAGCTGCCCCTCGTTCACCGTTGTGACCCCACTGTAGTAGTTGCCCGTCGTGCCGGAGAACGTGAGCGTGCCTGGGCCCCATTTGGTCAGGCCGCCCGCGCCGGTGATCGAGCCGATGATCTCGAACAAGCCGTTGGTTGCGACGTAAACCATCGTATCCTGGCTCAGGCTGATAGGGCCGGCCCAGGTGTTCGTGACGCTGCCCACGGAGTCCAGCGCGTAGCTATCGCTCGTGTTCATGGTCAACGCCTCGCCGGTGATGCTGATGCCATTGCCCAGCGCGAGGTAAGCGGAATCGTTGATGATCGTGCCGCCGTTGGTGGCGCCGAGAGCGAGGTTGTTGAGCGCGTAAATGTAGCCGCCGGTGCTGGCCGTGAGGGTGCCGGTGAACGTGTTGGCGCCATAGAGAAGAACGCCCACGGTGCCGTCCTTCACGATGTTGACCGAGCCGCTCACGTTCGCATAGAGGTAGAGGCTGCCGCTGCCCTGGATGGTGCAGGTGGTGCCCTGGAGCTGGAGGTTCCCGGAGACGGAGGGAGTGACGGACACCGTAATGGTGGCGTTGTCGTCGAGCCACAAGGTGCCAGCGCCGGTGAGCACCGTCCCGTCGTTAAGGGTCAGGCTGGTGCCAATGGTGTCCGAAAACCCATTGAGATCCAACGTGCCGCCGGCGTTGACCGTGACGGGGATGTAGCCCAGCTGGGTATTGCTCATCTCACGCACCGTAGCGGCGCCGATGGTCAGCGAGCCGGAGTTGATGGCAACCCCGCTCTTGCTCAACTGCAAGAGGCCCGCGCTCACGAGCGTCGCGCCGCTGTAAGTATTGTTCCCCGATCCAGACAAGGTGAGCGTGCCGGTGCCGCTCTTGGTCAGGCCGCCGGTCCCACCTAACACACCCGCCAACGTGAGGCTGACGCCGCTGCCTACATTTACCGGGACGGGTGAAGCCCCCAGCGTGATGGCGTTGTTGATCGTGTTGGCCCCGGCGGTGTTCGTGGCCTGGATGCCGCCGCTGCCGATGGTAAAGCTGTTGCCCCAGATGGCGTACCCGCCCCCGGCGCCCACGAACCGGATCTGGCTCAGCGAGAGGTTCGAGATGTTGTTGGTGTTGGTCAGCTTGGGCTGTGACGCCGGGAAGATCACGGTATCTCCGTTGGCGGGAGTGCCAGCAAAGCCCCAGTTGGCGCTTTCGCTCCAGTTGGCCGTGGTGGCGCCTCCCGACCAACTGTAAACGGCGCCGCGGCTGTACGGGGCCGCCAGCAGCAGCCCGGCGCCTAGCAGCAGTGCCAGGGGCAGGAACCTGCCGGACTTGCGGCAGCAGGTTGAGGTTTCGTGCGGCGATGTCAACGGTCGCCGTGCCAATAGCTGTCCGGTGGTATTCATAGGCAACTTCGATGGTATTACTGTGTATCTGTTTCGGTGAGTTGTTAACGGAAAGGAGATGGAGTGTTGCCTGCGAGCCGAGATAAAGGAGCGCACCCCAGGCCTGGTAAAGAGACGGCCAAGGCTTGGGCGCAGTTGGATTCTTCGGTGTTGTCGGCAACCGACACATCCGTCCACCGGATCGTGGAGAACCCGGTCGCACGCGGTATGTGCACTACGCTTTGAGCGTTTGCGTTGGTCATTACGCCGTTACTCATGCGAACCTTAGGAAGAATCCCCGCCATCGTCAATCTGAGAATTCATGGTAAAATAATGCCGTCAGGGTGGGACGGCATTGGGGATGCTAACGGTTTGGGGGGCGCTGGAATTTACCTGACAACGGGGCCGGGGCCACGGATTATCGGCGCCATGAACGACTGGATTGCTGGTTACATCAAGGCCCAGAAGGCCGCCCACGATTCTATCCCCATCGCTGCGGTGGCGGAACTCATCAAGAAGCTGCGCCAGGCGCTCCAGGAAGACCGGCAGATCTTCGTCTTCGGCAACGGCGGCAGTGCCGCCAACGCCTCACATTTCGCAACCGACCTCGGAAAGCTCGCGTCGGACAAAGTGGGCAAACGCTTCCGCGTGCTCTCCCTCAATGACAATGTTGGCTGGCTTACGGCGCTCGCTAATGACTATGCCTACGAAGACGTCTTCGTCGGCCAGTTGCAGAACTACGGCAAGGCGGGGGATCTCGTTCTCAGCCTAAGCGTCAGCGGCAACTCACCCAACTGCGTGAAGGCGCTGGAGTGGGCCAGGAAGAACGGCCTCCGCACCGTCGCCCTGGTCGGCGCCAAACGAGGGCGCATGGCGGAGATCGCGGAGCAGGTGATTGTGATCAACGACACGCACTACGGGCGGGTGGAGGACGCGCAGATGGGCATCTGCCACATGGCCTGCTATGCGTTTGTCGAGCACCCCGAATTGGCGAGGTCACTTTGATTTCGCGGCGCCTGGGCTGATAGCCTCGCGGTAGGGTTGGCCGGCTTGGAATAGCTCCAGCAGTTGCTGGTTGCGGCGGACGAATTCCGTCTGCCCGGCTGCCTCGGCCAGGCGCTGGGCTTCCTGCGCCGAGCGGATGGCCTCGGCAAAACGTCCGGTCTCCGCATAAGCCACCGCCAGTGTCCGGAGCGCGGCAGGTTGACTGGACTGGGTTAACCGGCAAGCGCGCTCAGCCAATTCCACTGCCTGCCTGCCGTCGCGCAATTGCGGGTTGGGATGCGTCGCCAGGATCCAGGACAGCCGAAGGAGCACCTCGACGAGGTCTGGCCGCGCCGCCAGAGTCTGACGGTAGTGCGCAATGGCTTCGGAGATTCTCCCCTGGCCGGCCAACACCGTGGCCAGGCCGTAGTGCGCCGGCCATAAGTCCGGCCGCAAGGTCAGGGCCGATTTGAATTCCTCCTCGGCCCGCCCGGGTTGGCCTTCACGCAGGAGCATATAGGCGAGATTGTTATGGGCGTCGGCCGAACCCGGGTCCGAGCGCAACGAGGCCTCGTAATGCTCGCGGGCCTGCGCAATCCGGCCCTGGCTGGCGAGCGCGTTGGCCAGGTTGTAGCGCGCTTCGGCCAGCCCGGGCTGGAGGCGAAGGGCCTCCGTGTAACAGGCGATGGCGTCGTTGGTGCGGCCGAGCTTCATCAGGGCGAGCCCCAGCGTGCTACGGGCCGCTGACAGGCCGGGGTCCGCCTCCAAGGCGGCCTGGCAAGCCGCGACAGCCTCGGCGGGCTTCTGCTGTTCGATGAGCGCCATTGCCAGCCCCTGCCAGGAGTAAGCGTTGTTGGTCTGGATGACCAATGCCGCGCGAAAGGCGCGCTCAGCTTCCTCCGCCTGTCCGCGGGCGCTGTAGTAGAAGCCCAGGCTGTTGTGAGCAACGACGTTCCCGCTCGTCACGGCCAGCGCGTGGCGGAACAGCGTCTCGGTGTTGCGCCAGCGGAGCACCTGCGAGCGCGCCAGGCAGGCGCCGGCCGCCAGGATGGCGGCAGCCGCGATGCCGCCGAGGAACCGGCGCGCGCGGCGGGAGCCGATCGCTTCCGCGGCGCCCCAAACCACCACAATGAAGAAGCCGATACTGGGAAGGTAGGTATAGCGATCGGCCATGGCCTGGCTTCCCACCTGGACCAGGCCGATAACCGGAACGAGCGTTCCGAGAAACCATGCCCAGCCGGACAGCAGGTAAGGCCGTTGCCGGCACTGCCACAGCACCAGGATCGTAGCCGCCGCCAGCACCAGCACAGATCCCAATACCAGCACCACCGACCAGTCGCGAACATAGGGATAGATCACCGCCAGGTCCGTGGGCCAAAGCAGCTTGGCCAGGTAGCGACAATAGCTGATGGGCACATTCAGGAGTCGCACGCCCAAGGGTATGTGTTCCAGCGCCACCACTCCGCCCCAGGCGCGCTGCACCAAAAAGGTGACCACGCTCGAACCCGCCGCGAGCGCAAAGAATGGAGTCTTCTCCCACACCAACCTCCACGCCATTCGAAGGCCGCAAAAGGTCGAGGGCTGAGAGTCGGCGGGCGGCCGGCTAAAGCGGCGCAGCGGCCAGAAGTCCAGCACCAGGAGCAGGCAGGGCCAGGTCACCAGCATGGGTTTGCTTATCAGGCCGAGAGCGAAGAAGAGGAGGGCGAGAAGATAGAAGAAGGAAGATGGGATCGTGAAACGTGAAACGTGAAACGTGAAACGTGAAGCGCGAGCCGTAGCGCCGGCTGCCGGTTCCTGACTCTGAACCGTGGACTGTGGACTGTGGACTGCCGCGTAGCGGCCATAAGCCCAGAGGCAGAGCAGACCGAACAAGCCGCTGAGCAGATCCTTGCGTTCGGCCACCCAGGCGACCGACTCGACGTGCAGCGGATGCAGGCCGAACAGGGCCGCGACAACGGCGCTGCGCCACACCGCGCCGGTCAGGGAACGCAATACCAGGAAGACCAGCACGGTGTTGACGGCATGGAGGAGCAGACTGGTTAAGTGGTGCCCGCCGGCCTTCAAGCCGTAAAGCTGGCAGTCCAGCATGTGCGACAGCCACGTCACCGGGTGCCAGTTGGCGGAATAACCTTGCGTGAAAGCCCAGCGCACGCCTTCCCAGCTCAGCCCCTTCAGCACCTGCGGGTTGCGCGTCACATAGTAGGGGTCGTCGTAGTTGGTGAAGTCAAACTGCAGGACGGGCAGGTACACGGCGGCGACTGCCAACGCCAGCAGGAGGGCGATCAGGACCGGGTGCTCCAGCTTCAACTTTGCCGGCATACCGCCCGCGCAGGGTAGGTCAGGTCCGCTTCACGCCTTGCCCATGGCCTGAGCCTTCTCCAGGATCATCGGCCGGGCTTCCTCCATCATCTCCCGCACGTCTTCATACCGCAGGGTGCGTTGTTCAAACGAACGCTTCTGCAGCATCCCCAGGAAGCGGCCCTCGAACTCTTTGAAATAGGAGCCGTAGATGTGGTAGCTGTCCACCATGTGACAATAGCGCCCGACCTGCACCGGTTGCCCGCTCACCTCGGCGATGCGCCGGGCGATGCGCTGCTGCAACTGCACCAGCGCGAAGATGTTCATGAAGGCCGCCTTGTAAGCGTCGTTCGAGCGGAAGCGCACGTTCATGCTCAGGACCCGCTGGCCCTCCTGCTCCAGGAGGCGGCACCAGATACTCTGCATGCAGGCGGGATCATAGCAGTCGTTGTCTTCCCAGACCTTCCACGTGACCGCCTGGGCGCGGCGGCTGTGCGGTGTCCGGGCCAGCTTCTGGCAGAGGATCTCGATCTGATCGAAGGGCTTGAGGCTCGGCACCTCGTATTTGAACAGCCGCTGGTGGTAGGTGTATTCCCAGCGTGTGTCCTTCGGGTCCTCCGGATTGCGCACCAGGTGGTCCTTGATGCCCTCGCACACTTCCATCACGTATTCCTGCAACTCGGCCGGCCCGCCCGGAAAGTCCTTGTGAATCATCGGCTCGCTCAGCGGGTCGGTGATGGTGATGATCATCGTGGCATCCTTGCTGGGCGGGTCCTCGGGTTTGTCGTATTCGGTTTTGAGGTCACAGCCTCGTTGATGCAATTCGATCAGCGAATTCTCCCAGGCGCGGGCAATGCAGTCGCCTTCCACATGCAGAATAGGTATGCCTTTCATAGCTGGCCGCATAATGAATGAGCGCCCGCAGGGTGTCCAATCTATCCGCGCCCGCCATCCAGCCGCAACGCCCCAGCCGCTCAATTACTGATAGCATGCTGCTGTTGCGCGGCGATCACGCTATTGCTCGCTGACTGTGATTTCCCACATCGTCGGCCCTTCCGTGGCATCCAGGATGTTTAATCTTACGGCCCGGGCAGTCACCGGCTCGAAGGTGCGTTTGAAATCCGCGCCCAGCTTCGTGCCGGCGAAGAGCGTCTGCCAATCCGGACCATCGCGGTATTGGAACTCGAAATTCTGCACGCGTGGGGCAAGCGCTTCGCTGATCCGCACCGCGCCGATGCGCCGGGGCGCAGGGAATTCCAGTGCCACCCAGGCCTGCTTCGTGCCGCCATCCGTGGCCCAGCGCGTGTGCCGATCGTCATCAAAGGCGCTCTCCGCCGCATAATCGTCCTGGTGCTGGAAGAAGTTCGACGCAGTGGCCTTGATGAGCGAGGGGAGACCCACAGGCGGCAGGGACATGGCTGACCGGTCGAGATCCAGCCGGATGATGGTGTCAATCCCCTGCTGGTCTCCCATCGGAACGCTCACGAGGAGCTTGTCATCCTCAGGCCGGACCGTCGCCCGCCCGCCGGTCAATACCTTGGCGCGCCGGACCTGCGCCGGAATGCCCGGCAACAGCAGACGGTCGCCGTCCCAGTGGAAGACGTGCAGAAAAATGCTCCGGCCGCGGCGCGTGCTGGCGAGGTTCTTCGTCGGCTTCCACGGACCGCCGCGCGTGCGATAGATCGTGTCGCCGTACTTGTCGAGCCACGCCCCCATTTCCTTCAACCGCTCGACCTGGCGGGGCTCGATCCGCCCGTCGGGCATGGGGCCGACGTTGAACAGCAGGTTGCCGTCGCCCCCGGCGCAGCGCACCAGCGTCTGGAGACACTGCTGCAATGACTTCATCTCGTCCTCCGGCTTCCACGCCCACTGGTGGCAAATGGTCATGCAGGTTTCCCACGGACGCTGGTCCTGGTACTTGCCGACCCGCTGCTCGGGGGTGTCATAATCGCCACCCGCGCCGCTGCGGTTGTTGATGATGATGTCCGGCTGCAAGGAACGGGTCCACGCCTCAAGCCGCAACCCGCGCGCGCGGTCGAACCTCTGCGGCACGTCGAACCACATGATGAGCAGCGGGCCGTAGTTCTGGATCAATTCCTTGACTTGTGCCCGGAGGTAATCCTCGTAACGGTCGAGGTTCGAGACTTCCCGTGTCACCTTGCCGCCGGGGCTGGTCAGCGGGAAATCGGGGTGATGCCAGTCGCACACCGAGTGATAGGTTCCCAACCGGAGTCCCTCGCGTTGGCAGGCCACGGCCAGTTCCTTCACCACGTCGCGCCCGAACGGCGAGTGCCTGATATTGAAGTCCGTCTGCTGCGTGTCGAACATGCAGAAGCCGTCATGGTGCTTGGTGGTGAACACCAGGTACTTCATGCCGGCGGCCTTGGCGATGCGCGCCCATTCGCGGGCATTGAAGTTCGTTGGGTTGAACTGGCGGTAGAGGTTATCGTACTCCGCGACCGGAATCTGCGCCCCGCGCGACCAGCCGATCTCGGTGCCTTTGAGCGACACCGGTCCCCAGTGGATGAACATGCCGAAGCGCGCGTCGCGCCACCACTCAAGGCGCTTGGCATTCGGGGGCAGCTCTGGCGCCGTGGCGACGGTTTGCTGCGGTAACCAAGCACTGAGCAGTCCGCTCAGCAACAACGTATTGAAATGTGTCGTGTTCATGCAGGCGAATAAACCTTCACGCTTCAACCCAAGGCGGCATCGGCGGCCCGCTGGTTGCCACGGTTCATCACGTGATACCTGGCCCCGGCATATGGAATCCCCAGCATCCGTGGCGCGGGCTTTTCTTATCAAACCGCCCCCCCGAGTGTCAATAATGAGCAGCCCACTCCGAACCCCCGCGAGGGTATGACGTGCAAGAGTGTCACTTGGAAGGACACCAGCACGCCTCCCCCTGGTGGGAGGCTGGACTACTTCTTGAGGCGGAACAACTGCGGACTGTCGCCGTGTTCGAGGGTGACCACATACTGGTTTCCCAAGACCACGGGGGCGTTGGTAATGGCTGCCCACTGCGAGCTTTCGACGGCCG
Organism: uncultured Verrucomicrobiota bacterium; assembly: GCA_964625855.1. GTDB lineage: Bacteria > Verrucomicrobiota > Verrucomicrobiia > Limisphaerales > UBA8199 > JAPLUA01. Next base: position 35,467 of record CAZVFC010000006.1, read on the forward strand.
CAGAGGACTGAAGGGCGTAGCCGACCGAATTCGTTTCCCAGGCAACGCGCACTTGCGTCGTTCCCAGGAGATTAATGCTCAGGCTGGGCCGAGCGGGAGGCTCGCCCACGGGCCCGATGTTGAAGAAACCTGCTTCACCAACTCCAAGGGTAGGAACGAGGTTCCACGTCCCGTTCCCGAGGTAGGTGCTCGTGATGTAGGTTTGATTGCCGGCATTCAATCGAGTGAATTGCTCGCCTGGGTTGGGCAGCCGGCCCAAGACGTAGAGAAAGACGTTGGTGCCCGTCGAGTAAACTGGGGACTTGTCTCCCAACAGGTAAATGCCGTCGGGCCCCGAAAAGACTGGGGGAAGGCGATGTTCGCCCGTCAACGGACTTCCGTCATGGGTCAAGAGTTCCCCCACGAAAGTCCCAATGAAGGAGGAAGTCGTCGTGAGCCGGGCGCCGATGCCGGGAAGCAATGTCAAGTCAATCGACCACGCCTTTGCAGACGACGAGAAGATGGAGTTGGTGTCGAAAGCATTAGCCGCTGGATTCCACAAAGAAACGGTTGTGCCGTCTGGAATCCAAGGGCCAGTGCCAAACAGCACGCTCAGGCGGTTGTCAGCGGCGCCCAGTCCATTCTGGAAGAAGTTGTCACCTGGGTAGAACTGAACGTTATAGTAACCAGTCGCCGCAAAGGCGGGCCGTACGCCAAGGCAGAAGCACACGAGGGCAATGATGCGAATAGCAGTCTGCATAAGCTATCTGATTTGCTCTTGGCGCGTAAGCACTTACTGAGAGCTACGTGGAGGAAATCGAATTGAGCGGATCGTAGTCCGCTCAATTCGCGATCAAACCATGAAAGTCAAATGTTCCTAGCCTACCACTTCTTTCGCAGCAGGCCCAGTGAGGTGAACGCAATCCCCATGAGAGCCAACGTGGACGAGGAGTCCGGCACCGACGGTGGCTGCAACTCAATGCTTGTCTGCATCTTAAAGTTGCTCTCGCTGGTATGACGCTCTGCGAAGAAAAGGTCGAAGGCATAGTTGTTGCCTTTCGTCAGTCCTAAGGAATCCAGATTGACACCACCACTCAAAGCCCCATGCACCCCTCCCAAGTCTACAACCAGAGTGTTGTTGATAAACAGCCAGAGGTCATCATCGCCGTTGAAGCTGAAGGTCTCCCCACCAGTATAGGTGAAGATGTTATGTATCTCCATCGTAAAGTGGTAGTTGTGCGACCGGCCTTGATTTCCAAGCAACTGGCCGTCTATGGGAAAGAAGTCTGAGCTTGAGTATTCGTATACACCGCCTCCAAGGTCCGTGAGCGGCAGGCTTAACGATGTGGAGAGGTTCACACCGGGCGTGTCATTAAACCATTGATTGAATGCCCCTTCGGATGTGAAACCCGGCTTCAGAGTGTTCCAAACCGGATTGCCGTCCGCCCCAAGCACGCTTTTGACCGCACCGGTCTGATGACCGCCGATGGTGCCCTCAAAGTCAAGGTGTGCCGAATAACCGGCCACTGCGGGGTTAACAAAATCCCTAACAGTGCCGATTATGGTGAGGGCTGTGGTCTGCTGAGCAAGCAGCATAACAGACGAACCAACTAACAACATTTGAATTAAGCGTTTCATGCCAGGCAAGTAAGCAAACGGTGTGCCCGCACCTCCTGCTGGTTGCGGTTCTAGGTTGTAAACTTATACAAACAAATAACTTACTATAGTAATTCTGAAATGCACCGTGAGTCTCTCCGCTTTAGCGTCTGTAAAGCCAGCCGACGCCTTCGACCTGGTGAGGCGGGTCAGCAGAGGAACTGCGTTGCGCATCCAGCTCGTGTGGAATGCTTTACAAAATGAGATCACGCAATGCTGACTGTGTAAAGCCAGCCGACGCCCTCGACCTGGTGAGCCGAGTCCGCAGAGGAACTGTGTTGTGCATCCAGCTCGTGTAGAATGCCTTACAGTAAATGACTGATAGAATGTGCTTTTTCGCGCGTCGGCGCTTACTGAGCGCTGCACGGGTTGTCGAGCGGTCGATCCGAAGAGGACGGGGGTCACGGCTTGCCTGGAATCGGTCACGCCCGGGCTGCCTTGGTTTTCTTGACGGAACAGGCTGATTTTCCGGGCCGGCGGCTGTGGTACTCGGGATTCGATTCGTGCAGGGCGGTGACGGTGGCTTCCTATGACACCGCCATTGCCGGCGCGCGGAGCTGGATCTGGAGGTCAGCCTGAGTGAAGGGGGGCGTATTCTCGTTCATCAGACGGGAGGCGGCCATACGGCAGTGTTCGGTGCCGAGTTCGACACCGATGCTGTTGCGGTGGTTCTTGAGGGCGGCGACCATTGTGGTGCCCGTGCCGCAGAACGGCGGCGAGGCGACTACCAGGTGAATGGACTCGTTGGCGATGGAGGAGAAGTCCCGGGCGTCCACTTTAACAAGTCTGTGGGTGGTGGGGAAATCCTCCGGCGGGGCGGGGCATTTCATGGCTGCCGGATGCGGCCGGTGGAGGCGGCGGTCTCCAGCGCACTGGGCGCGACTACGGCCAACGCCCGCCTCTTCCCCGGTTTGCCGGCCAGGTGGCGGAACCAGGCTTTGGGCTAGCGATCAGTCTTACGAGCCGCCGCTGGAGCCGACTCCGCCATCGAGCGCAAGCAACCTTTGCCGGGGCGGGTCTTGCCACTTCGGCGCCGACCGCCACTCTGATGGTTGCCCGGACACAACCCCGCCTGGGAGCCGCTGCTGTGACGAGGGCGAAGAACACAGCGTCACTCGCCAGGTCGGCACTTACCGCCCCCGCCGACAAATCCGCATCAGACAACCCAAAGCCAGCAGAGCAAGCGTGCAGGGCTCGGGTATTTGGGCGAAGACCTCGAGTTCAGTGGCTCCAATGAAGCCGTCAATGTCGCTGAGCCCGCCGCCCGGAGGCCCGAAGATTCGGATGCCGTTCACGCCGTCAACCGCGTCAAAAGTCCACAGGAACGGAGCGACCTCCGCCCAAACGGCCGTGTTGATGAGATAATTAAGATCGGTCGGATACCGGCCCAGGTCCAGGCCCGTCACGTCTGTCCAGGTGAGACCGCCGTCGGTGGTGTACTGAACCTTCATGGTAGCCAGGTTGAACCAACCGCCATCGCCGAAGGTCTTCAGCGAAACGCCGATCGCAGTGATGTCATCTTTCGCCGAGTCGAGCAGCACGCCGATGTAGTCGTTTCCTGCCCCGGCACCCCAGGTCGTGTCGAAGCTGTCCACGGTGAAGTTCCCGTCGGTGAGGACTTGGGGCCGGCCAAACTGGTTGTGACTCCACAGAGGCGTCTGGCCAAGGGCCAGGTTGTTCTTGAGGTCAATCTTGGTGGCAATGGGTAGATCTCCTGTGACCTGGAGCTCGCCGACCCCAACCCATCCGCCGCCATCCGGTGCGGGGCCGGGTGTCGGCGCGCCGATTAAGCGAACGCCCCACACATCGCCGCTGGGCGTGGTTGGCGTGATCGCGTATTGACGATGCCCATCCAGGAAGGTGCTGTCGTAGGGGGTGTTCCAGGTGACTGGCACCTCTTGCCAGACGCCGCCCTGCGCCAGCGGTCCATTAAGCAGCAGCTCGACCCGCGGCGTGCTGGCGAAAGTCCCGCCATCGCCGTAGATACGGTTCCAGAAGTTGATTCCAGTGACCGACGCCGGCAACTTGAACTGATAGCCGACGAAGTCTTCCGGGGTCGCGCCGCCGTAAGTGTTGGCGTTGGAGTACGGATCGCCGTTGTTCATGTGCCACCAGGGGTCACCGTTGCCTCGATCGCTGGCGTAGTCATATAACCCTGTCCCGCCGTTGCCGACCGTGTCACCGAAGTCGGTGCCGAGGCTCGTCGTGTATCGAGCTTCGACGTTGGCGTTATTGAACGTGGTCAGATCAGCGCCCTGGACACCCGATGTCACCCAGACGAGCCCACCGGCAGTTATAAGGAGAGACCATTTTTTCAAAGACATCTTTCTTCCTCCAACTAAATGATGGTGATAGGGATTTGCTTCAGGGCGCGGCGCGCACTCAGCGCTGCGCGGGTGAGGTGGAATTGGTTTTCGGGCTCACCAAGCATGGCGCGATACTACCAGGATTCGGTCGTGGGTGTCAACCGGTAATTTTTGGCAGCTTTTGGGCGCCAGTGCGCGGGCCTGTTGGGCAGGGCGGTGGGTGGAGTGCCCCGCCGGTCCGAGATCCGGCCGGAACAGTCCGGCGCAAGGGCGCACGCCGTCGTCGGTCCAGCGCGAGGGGCCGCTCTTCTCAATCAGTCAGCACGTTTTCGTAGCCAGGGGTCAGGTCAACACCGTCGCACGGTTCGTAGCGGTATGGCTCCGGGCGACCCTGGGGCGGCGGGCTGCCCAGGCCGTTGACCCGGATAGCAGGTCATGACGTCAGTCAAGCTGGTAAAGGGGCCACCCATAACATGGGGCTTTTTTGGAGTTGGCGCTCGTTTGACCATGGGCGGAGTATGCCGCCATGCCGCACCTCTCAGCCGACCAGGCCGTGAGACCCGTTCTCCGGCTCAAGGCGCTCGTTAAAGCCTCCACAGTCCCCCCAGGCTACCTCCGTCCTTCCTCCGTTCTTCCTCCGTCCTTCCTCCGTCTTTCCTCCGTTCGGCAATGGGAGGTAGGACGGAGGAAGGACGGAGGTAGCACGGCGATACTATCGGGGCCGTTCCCAAACCGTGCCGTTGAGAAGGGAATCTCTTGGAAGGAACCAAGCCCGTGCTGAGGCTTGCTCGGATCGGTCTTTGCCCTTGCGGGCCGTTCGCCTCACCTTCCCTTCTTTGTATTCTTTTTACAGCAGAGCTTGCCCCAGCCAGGGTCTCCCCCAACCGGAGTCTGCTATTACTGCTCAGCCCAACCATTCATTGCCGAGGCAGGACTCGCACCCGCGAGCATGTCCAAGATTGAAGGCTGCACATAGAATTTGCTTTTCGCGCGCCCGCCTGTACTGAGCGCTGTGCGGGTGAGAGCCAATCGCGGGTGCTCAACACCCTCAAAGCTGGCAATAATTGGACCAAAAGACCCATTGACGTCTCTGCCCGCCCTTGGATAGGTTCGCTCCATGCTCGATGAGCCCGAAAACCAATTCTGCCTTCCCCGCGGAGCACCGAGTACAAGCCCCCACCAAAAAGCAATTTCTCATCAATTCGGTGCCCTCGCCGACCTGCGCAGGCCAGCCGCGCTCGACGCCGTGTTAATCCGGATCGTCTTGGCGCTGGCCGTGGGCGTCCTCGCCCAGATGCGGGGGCATGCGGCCAGCGTGCTCTTCAGGGATTCGGGGGACAGCAGGTATGGGAGATGGGACCACGTCGGCTTCGAGGCCAATGGATGGGTTTGGGAATCGCACCCGGGATACGGATACCGTTGCTCCATCCTCCCTGGGATCGCCTGGGACCCGGAGTTGAACGGGAACGTCCTGGTTGCGACAGTGAATGGCGTCCAGTACCAGCACAGCACCGGTTCGTTCAAATGGGACTCATGCAGTCATAACCTCTCGCCAACTGTGGACAGCGATGCATTGGACATCGATCAAGGCCTTGCAAACAGGATGTACGACGAAGCCCTGCTGGTGCGCGGGTACCGCTTCCTGAGTGGGCCACCGTACACTCCGGCGAGGCAGAAGGGGGCTGACGGCCAGTTCACCTGCTGCGGCCTTGTCGAGTACTGCGCGGAGGCGGCGGGCCACCAAGGCGGCCAGGGGTTCATCCCCGACTGCTACGAGGCCATATCCGTACTGGGCCAGACCGTCCAGACCATCACCCCCACGCTGCTCTACTGCGCCATCAAGGAGGGGTGGACGCCGTCCGACGGCAAGCGGAGGCTGATCGGGCTGTTGGACCCGGTTGACTTCGTGCTAACGGACCCGCTCGGACGCAGGACCGGGCATGCGGCGGCGACCGGCACCCTGGACGAGATACCGCGCATGGTCTACACCGGCGACGGCACGTCCGAGGAGTTGGTCCTTTCGGACCCGACGCCCGGCACATACAGGGTCGATCTGACTGGGCTGGGGGCGGAGGCTCACGTGGCGATCGGGGACGGTTCGGGATCCGGCTACGTTTACGACGGGTTCTTGGCGGTGGGGGAAAGAACCGGCGGATCGTTCCGAATCGGCCCTGGACCGGAGCTTGCGATCAAATGCATTCGCAAACAGCTCACGCTTTCCTGGCCCACGACCGAGGTGGGCTTCGTTCTTGAGTCATCACCGGGGATGCCATCCGGAAGCAACTGGCAGGAGGTCTCTGTCGCACCCCTGGAAACAAACGGGCTGTTCGTCGTGCCTATCGATGCCGTCCATGATGCGCAGGTGTACCGGTTACGGCTCGCCCCGTAACGGTGCTTCGCTCGATGAGCGGTGATCTTGGAAAAACTACTGGTCGAGTGGAGCGAAGGCGCGCCCAGTTTAGACCAGTGGCTTCCAGTGTATCTGCTCTTTCGAGCCTCGTGGCAAATGAGGGAGAATTGCCTTTGGGTCTCACCCAGCATGGCGCGGTGGTGGCAGAGCGCCGCCGAGATTTCATCGCCGCCGTTTTGCACGTTTTGGGCCAGCAAGGTGGGCGCCGCTTCGAGTGCGGAGCCCAAAATGCACTACGCAGGGAGCGAGACTGCGCGGGAGGGGGGTGAACTGGATTGGCGCGGTTCAGCCCTTGAGAGAATAACCTAGCGCGCTAACGATCCACCGCCAACAATCGGGCGGATGAGCCTGGATTCAACGAGATCAACAGGGGACCACGATCCCTTGCCGACGGCTGCCTCGGACACCGACCTGGACCTGCCCATCAAAGGGTTCAAGGGCACACCCGACGAAATTGAGCGCCAGTGGTTCGAGCGGATTTACACCGGTCGCGGCGACTGCCAGAAGCAGTTGACGTTGCGGGCGGTGCTGATGGGCGGGGTGCTGGGCATGTTCATGTCCATCTCGAACCTGTACACGACGCTTAAGCTGGGCTGGGCGTTTGGGGTGGCGATCACGGCCTGCGTTCTGTCGTTCGTGATCTGGAATGCCCTCCGCTCGATTTGCGGCGGCCGGTTGAGCCCGATGACTATCCTCGAGAACAACTGCATGCAGTCCACGGCGACGGCGGCGGGTTACTCGACGGGCGCCGCCATCGGCACGGCCTTCGGCGCTTTGCTGTTGATCGAAGGCGTCCACCAACCGTGGCATGTGGTCGGGTCGCTTACCCTGTTCACGGCGGCGCTGGGGGTCTTTCTGGCCATCCCGCTCAAGCGCCAGATGGTCAATCAGGAGCAGTTGAGGTTCCCGAGCGGCATCGCCGCCGCCGAGACGCTCCGCAGCCTCTACTCCAAGGGAGCGGAGGCGATGAAGAAGGCGTATGCGCTCCTCATCGCGTTGGCGGCGGGCGGAGTGGTCGGGTTGCTCCGCACCTTCGGGGCGCTGGTTGAACAGCTTCGGAACAGCGGGCGGCCCCAGGCCTGGCTGGAGAAGCTGCAAGGCGCCGTGGCGATTCCGGATACGCTCAACTTCCCGCAGTGGCTCAACCCGCTGCCCCGCGGGCAGATGATGGGGCTGGCGTTCGAGCCGAGCGTGCTGCTGATCGGTGCTGGGATGATCACGGGCCTGCGGGTATCGCTATCCATGCTGTTCGGCGCTGCGCTGCTCTATTTCGTTGTTGCGCCGCGCCTGGTGGTGATGGACTTGAGCCATGCCGGCGTGACGGGCTACGTGCCCTCCTTCGCGATGCAGCCCAACGGCGATTTCAACCCCACCCGCTGGGCGTTGTGGTGCGGGACCGCGGTGATGGTCTTTTCCAGCCTCGCCACGGTGGCTTTGCAGTGGCGGACGCTGGCGCGTGCCTTCAAGCTGTTCAAAGGGGGACAACGTAGGGCAGGCGTCTTGCCTGACCAGGGCGAGGCTCACCGGGGCAGGCGAGACGCCTGCCCTACGCTCAACGCCGCGATGGACGCCATCGAGGTGCCCATTTCCTGGCTCGTGGCGGGGCTGATCCCCATCACTATCGGCCTGGTCGTGGTGCAGTACCTGGCATTCCACATCTCGATTGCCCTGGGCCTGATCGCGGTCGCGCTGTCCTTCATCGTGTCGCTCGTGTGCTGCCGCGCGACCGGGGAGACCGACACGACTCCCACCGGTGCGATGGGCAAGTTGACCCAATTGGTGTACGCCGCGTTGCCGGGCGCCAAGGGCGTTGCGTCCGTCAATCTCATGGCGGCGGGTGTGACGGCGACCGCCGGGGGCGCGGCGGCGGACCTGCTGACCGATTTGAAGAGCGGCTACATTTTGGGCGCCAATCCGCGAAAGCAGTTCATCGCGCAGTTCGTCGGCATCTTCTTTGGCACCGTGGCCATCGTGCCGGCCTGGTATGCCATGGTGCCGAACAAGCAGGCGCTCGAAGCGTTCAATCCGCCGGCCACTTACATGTGGAAGGCGGTGGCGGATTTGCTGACCCAGGGCGTGCGGATGTTGCCGGTTACCGCCATTTGGGCCATTGTCATTGGCGCCATCGTTGGCGCGGCGCTGCCGGTGGCCGCCCGGCTGCTCCCGAAGGCGCACCCGTATCTGCCCTCGGCCATGGGCCTCGGCCTCGCCTGGGTGATGCCCTTCCAGAACAGCCTTTCGTTCGCCATCGGGGCGGTGATCGTGACGGTCTGGAGCAAGCTCAGCCGCAAGAGTTCGGACACATACTATGTTCCGATTGCCTCGGGCCTGATTGCGGGGGAATCCCTGATTGCCGCGATCATCGCCATCGCCTGCACCGTTGTGGGTCTCCTGGCAGTGCGGTAATGGTCTGTGAGCGCGAGCTGCTCCCTTCAACGCCCGTTTTGCTGCCCCGAATCAGACGACGGGCCAAGCCGGGGCGCACCCAGGCCCAACGAGAGCCGAGCGCGCCCTTAGACCTTGCTGAAGTCTGTGTTCTCGGTGAGCTCGCGGAGCAGCCTGGCGCGGCTGAAGCCGTCAATCCACGTGCTGTTCAGGTAACCCGAGAAGTGGACCTTGCAGCCGAAGCGCGTTTCCTTGAGCATCGTCTCCTTCACGGGCCGCTCCAAGGTGCGTCCGGTGCAGATGTCCCAGACGAACCTCGACGGCAGGCGCCCGCTGCAAATCACCACGCGCGGCTGATACAGCGTGAGTTCCGCTTCCAGGATTTCCTTGCACTTCAGACAGACCGGATCATTGTCTGCCGCCGGGTCCATGACGGCCAGCAGATCTTCGGGGACGCGGTGGTCGGTGGTGATGTGCAGCGCGTCGGTAAACTCTACCAGCAACGACTTTTCGCCTCGCGCCACCTGCGGCCAGACGCCGAACCGCGCGTCAATGCGACGCGCGAACTGGAGGAGCGGGTCGTAGAAGGCATCGTTGGCGAATGCCGGACCCCGGGTGCCCGCCGCGGTGAGGTATTCGAAGTCCCGGGCCAGCCGCTCGGCGGCCGCGCGCTGGGCTCCGTAGCCGATCCGCGCCACGGGGCTCGGTGAGATGCCCACGTAGAGCAAATCCACGCGCCGTCCCCGGGGGGGCGGCGGCAAAAACACCTTCCGCTTGCTGCGACGCGGCTTCTCCTTGTCCAGTTGCGCCTGGTACAGCGCCCACACCTGATCGCAGATGCGGCTATAGCTCTCTTCAGTGTTGGTCATGACTCATTTGCATGCAGTTGCCCGGCCGCTCAACAGCGCCAGCCAGCCGAGACCCTGCCAGTCCGGTATAGACTAACTGACTGGGGCAGCCGGAGCAAGCCGCGTCGCGCTGCCCGAAAAACTGCCAGAATCCGCTTGCTGCACCTTGCCCCCGTGTTTAGGTTGGCTGGGCGGGGCATACCCGGCTTCGCCAGACCCGATGAGAACAAAGACGGAAATGGGCTACAATTCGAAGGTCGAGGGGGAGGTGGTCGTCACCCGCCTCGACGCCGCGCTGCATTGGTTTCAACGAAACCTCGATGTGGGCATCAATTGGGGCCGCAAGAATTCCCTTTGGCCGATGCCAATGGGGCTGGCCTGCTGCGCCATTGAATTGATGGGCACCGGCGCCAGCCGGTTCGACATTTCCCGCTTTGGCGCCGAAGTCATGCGCTTCTCCCCCCGCCAATCCGACGTCATGATCGTCTCGGGCACCGTGACCTACAAGATGGCCCTGGCGGTGAAGCGGATTTATGAGCAGATGGCGGAGCCCAAATGGGTGATCGCCATGGGTGCGTGCGCCTCGACCGGCGGCATGTATCGCAGCTATTCCGTGTTGCAGGGGGTGGACCGGATTCTGCCGGTGAACGTGTATATTGCCGGCTGCCCCCCGCGTCCGGAAGCACTGCTCGATGCTTTGATGAAGCTCCAGGCGATGGTGGCGAAGGAGCCGGCCATGGCCACACTGAAAAAAGTGGCCTGAGGACTCCCGCCGGCTCCCGCACGCCAACCCTGATCCGCCCCAATGACGGCCCTCGAACTAGCCCAGCAGCTCAAAGCCAGGTTTCCGGACCTGATCTCCGAGCCATTGGAGTTTCGGGGCGAGATCACTGTGAAGGTTTCGGACGCCGAGCGCATGCCGGAGATTTGCGCTCTGGCCAAGCAGGAGCTGGGGTTTGATTACCTGGTGGATATCACCAGCGTGGACAATTGCGGCGAGGACCCGCGGTTCACGATTGTCTATCACCTCTATGGCTACGGCCATCTCTGCCCGCTGCGCCTCAAGACCGATGTGAGCGAGGAGAAGGGCGAGCTGCCCACCCTCACCGGGGTGTGGCGCACGGCGGATTGGCACGAGCGGGAGATCTACGACATGATGGGCTTGCGGTTCCGCGGCCATCCCGACCTGCGGCGCATCCTGATGTGGGAAGGCTACCCGCACTTCCCGTTGCGAAAGGACTTCCCGCTCGCCGGCAAACCGACCGACGTGCCCGAAGTCGCCTTTACCGAGCCCGCGCCCCTGGAAGGCGGCCCTTTCGTGACCGTTGCCGGAGGGACGGACACGATCGCGCGCGAGCCGCGCGTGCGCATCCCGGAAATGGATGCGCTGGAGACAAACGCACGGCTGGAGCGCCGGCAGGACATCAAAGAGGCGCACGGCCACGCGCATGGGCCAGGGCCGATCGAGCCGAAGCGGGAGCAGCCCGGCGGCGGGCGTTGAGCCGAACCCAGCGATGGAAGTCATCCCTATCGAATCGAACTGAATGGCCGAGTTGCGCGAAATTCAATTGCCGGATACGGCGGCTCGGGCCGTGGCGGGGGACCAAGTTCCCGACCTCGAGGGCGAGAAGATGGTCCTGAACGTCGGGCCTTCCCACCCAGCTACACATGGCGTCTTGCGCATCGTGCTGGAACTCGACGGCGAAATCATCACTAAGGCTCGGCCGGAGATTGGTTATCTGCATCGCGGCGACGAGAAGATCGCCGAGAACATGACCTACACCCAGTTCATTCCCTACACGGATCGGCTGGATTACCTGGCGCCGCTGGCCAACAACGTCGCCTATGCGCTCGCCGTCGAGAAGTTGCTGGGCATTGATCAGCAACTGCCCCCGCGCTGCCAGTATATCCGCGTGATCTGCTGTGAGTTGGCGCGCATCTCTTCGCATTTGCTGGGGGTGGGGTGCTACGCGATGGATTGCGGGGCGATGACCGTGTTCCTGCACACCTTCACTGAAAGGGAGAAGGTCCATAATCTCTGTGAATCTCTGACCGGCGCACGGTTTACGACCGCCTACACGCGAATCGGCGGGCTTTCGCGCGATCTGCCGCCCGGCTGGGTGGAGCAATGCCGCAAGTTCCTGAAGGAGGTCGTGGTGAACATCGCGGAGACCGAGACCTTCCTCACCCGCAACCGCATCTTCATGGACCGCACCCAGGGCGTCGGCGTCATTCCAAAAGAAGTGGCCATAGACTATGGCATGAGCGGACCCAACCTGCGCGGCAGTGGCGTCGAGCACGACTTGCGCAAGGCCAGCCCGTATCTGGTGTACGATCGCCTGAAGTTCGACGTGCCGGTCGGCACAGCCGGGGATTGCTACGACCGCTACCTGGTTCGCATGGAAGAACTGCGCCAGAGCGTGCGGCTGGTGCATCAGTGCCTGGACCAAATGCCCGGTGGTCCCGTGAACGTGCCTGACGGCAAGATCGCCCTGCCGCCCAAGGACCGCGTGCTCACGCGCATGGAGGAGTTGATCCATCACTTTATCAATGTGACCCAAGGAGTGAATGCGCCGCCGGGCGAGGTTTACTTTGGCCATGAGAACCCGAAGGGGGAGCTGGGCTTCTACATCAACAGCAAAGGCGGGGGCACCCCCCACCGGCTCAAGATCCGCTCGCCGTCATTTGTGAACCTGAGCGTCCTCTCGCATCTGTTGCCGGGCCACATGCTGAGCGATGTGACGGCCATCCTGGGGTCGTTTGACTTTGTGATGGGGGAGTGTGACCGATGAGCGACCTATGACACCCGAAGAACGAGAACTCACACGGCGCTGGTTCCGGAACTGGGCAAGCCTTTCGCCAGTGATGGACGAATTACGGCGGGAGGCCATTTGCGACGCAGAGACCGTGAGGGCGATCGCGGCTTTTGACGGCATGTTCGAGACGGCAATACGCGACATCCCCCCAAGGCCCGATTCGGGCTTGGTGGAGCAGCAGGAGTTGTTCAAGCTGGCCCGAGAATGACCCGGCTAATCCAGGTTGCGCTAGAGTTGCAGAGATTTCTGAACGGGAAGTCCTGGCCCAACTGCGTCATTGGGGGAATCGCCGTGCAGCGCTGGGGAGAACCAAGGCTGACGGAGGATGTGGATTTGACGCTGCTGACCGGCTACGGGCATGAGGAGCCTTACATTGATGCGCTGCTGGGGCGCTACCGCCCGAGGATTGAATCACCGCGAGAATTCGCCTTGGCGCGTCGTGTTGTTCTCCTCAAGACCGAGGATGGCGTCGGGATTGACATCGCTTTGGGTGGGCTGCCTTTTGAGAGGAAGGTGGTCGAGCGGGCGACGGATTTTGAATTCGTTACCGGAGAACGTGTGCGGACTTGTTCGGCGGAGGACCTAGTCGTGATGAAAGCCATCGCTGCGAGGGAGCAAGACTGGTTGGACATCAAAGGCGTGCTGATTCGGCAGGGGTCCAAGTTCAATTGGGAGGAGCTCATTGCCGATCTTATCCCCCTATGCGAACTGAAAGGAGAGCCGGAGATCGTTGAGCGGCTCGAACAATTGCGCAAGCGGTGCACAAGAAAGCAACCCGGCTCGGTTGAATGAGGCTCACCATGGACCAGTCCACTACACACGCCATTCCGAACCCGCTGCTGGAGCAGCCGGATTTCGGCGTCCCCGCAGTGCTGGAAGCGGAAATCAACGAGCTGATCACGCATTATCCGCACAAACGGAGCGCCTCTTTGATGCTGCTGCACGCCGTGCAGGAGCATTTTGGCTACATTTCCCGGCAAGCCGTCGAATGGATTGCCGCCAAACTGGAACTGCAGCCTATTAACGTGTACGAGCTGGTGAGCTTCTACCCGGTGTTTCATGTGAAGCCGGTCGGGAAGAATCACTTGAAGATCTGCCGCACGCTAAGCTGCGCTTTGGGCGGTTCCTACAAGTTGCACGAGCACTTCTGCCGAAAGCTGGGCCTGGACCCGCACGCCCACGGGCCGCAAACCACCAAAGACGGCAAGTTCACCGTCGAGTTCGTCGAGTGCCTCGCCTCCTGCGGCACGGCGCCGGTCATGATGTGCAACGATACATTCCACGAGGGCGTATCCGAGCAGAAGGCTGATGAGATCATTAAGCAGTGCCAGCACCACCAAGCCTCATGACGCGCGTAAATCGCATATCGCAAATCGCAAATGGGGATTGGCTGCCCGACATGGATTTGAACCATGACAAACAGATCCAGAGTCTGCTGTGCTACCGTTACACCATCGGGCAAGCCGGAGCGCGGACCAATCTAACGAATTGCCAAATGGAGTCAAGCTGCTGATATGCCGCAGGAATATCGCCAGATTCTCAAGCACGCCGACGAGCCGGGTTATACGCCCGACATTGAGTGCTATTTGCGGCACGGCGGTTACGAGGTCTTGCGGAAGGCCTTGGCGATCCCCCCTAAGAACCTGGCGGACGGGCGGATAGTCACCGGCCCCGATCATTTGCGCCAGGAAGTCATGACCTCCGGACTGCGCGGGCGCGGCGGCGCTGGGTTCTCCTGCGGCCTCAAGTGGTCATTCGTGGACCGCAAGAGCGGCAAGCCGATCTACCTGATCTGCAACGCGGACGAGTCCGAGCCGGGCACCTTCAAAGACAAGCAGATCATTTACAAAGACCCGCACCAGTTGCTCGAAGGCATGATCATCGCCAGCTATGCCAACGACGTAAATCTGGCCTACATCTACATCCGCGGGGAGTTCGTCGAGGGCGCGAAGATTCTGAACCGCGCACTTCAGGAAGCCCGCGACAAGAACATCCTGGGCAAGAGCATCCTGGGTTCTGACTACGACCTTGAAATCTACGTTCACCGCGGCGCGGGCGCTTACATCTGCGGTGAGGAAACAGGTCTGATCGAGTCGCTGGAAGGCAAGCGCGCGTATCCGCGCATCAAGCCCCCCTACTTCCCCGCGGTGCTGGGCCTGTACATGTGCCCAACCATCGTCAACAACGTCGAGACGCTGTGCGCGGTCAAGCACATCGTCGCGATGGGCGGCGCGGCGTATGCCAAACTCGGCACTCTCAACAACACTGGCACCCGCATCGTCAGCATCAGCGGGCACGTCAAACGGCCCGGCTATTACGAAGTCGAGGTCGGCAAGGTCACCCTCGGCGAGCTGATCAATGATCCGGCCTTCGGCGGCGGATTGCGGGAGGGACGGAAGCTCAAGGCGATCATTCCCGGGGGCTCCTCGGCCAAAGTGTTCAAAGCCGGGGAGAAGTTCAAGATCAGGCGGAGAACCTTGGATGGCAAGGACGCCGAGCAGGAGATCGAGCTGTTGAACCTGCCCTATGACTTCGATTCGCTCATTGCGGCCGGTAGCATGTCCGGCTCGGGGGCGATTATTGTGCTGGATGATTCGACCGACATCGTCGAGGCGTTGGCGAACATAGCCGAGTTTTACGCGCACGAAAGCTGCGGCCAATGCACGCCCTGCCGTGAAGGCTCGCTCTGGATGTCCAAGGCGCTGCACCGGCTCACGCACGGCGAGGGGCGAAAGGCCGATGCTGATTACCTGACCAAGATCGCCGACAACATCCCCGGTGGCCGCACGATTTGCGCTTTTGGCGAGGCCTGCGCCTGGCCGGTGCAGAGCTTCGTGGCCAAGTTCAAGGAGGAATTCATCGCCAAGGGCGCGGCGGACGAGGAGCGCCGTGCGCGCCAGAGTGCCGGGCCGACGGCTGAAATGAAGTTGGCTGCAAGTCCGCATAGTTGAGGATACGATGTCCACTGCAACTTCAATCGAAGCCAAGCCGGCCCCGCCTCCCAGCGATAAGCTCAAGGTCCGGGTGAACGGCAAGGAGGTCGAGGTGCCCAAGACCATGCCCGACCCGGTCTCCGGCAAACCTTTGCCTACCACGATGATCCAGGCTTGCGCCATCGCGAACGTGGACGTGCCTCATTATTGCTATCATCCCAAGCTGCCCGTTTCCGGCAACTGCCGCATGTGCCTCGTCGAGTTTGGCACGCCCGCCATTGGCCCCGACCGCAAGCCGATCCTGAACCCCGATGGGACGCCCAAGATCGCGAAGGCGCCGCGGCCCGCTATTGCCTGCGCCACCCCGATCTGTCCCGGCATGGAGATTTACACCGACACGCCGACCGTGAAGCAGATGCGCGAAGGGGTGCTCGAGTTCCTGCTCATCAACCACCCGCTCGACTGCCCGATCTGCGACCAGGCCGGCGAATGCAAGCTCCAGGAATACTCGGTGGATTACGGCCAATCGGAGAGCCGATTTGTCGAGGCGAAGGTGCACAAGCCCAAACGCGTTGACCTCGGCCCGCGCATCGTGCTGGATGATGAGCGCTGCATTCTTTGCACGCGCTGCATCCGGTTCACGAGGGATGTTGTTGGCGACGATGCGCTGGGCATCGTTAACCGCGGCAGCTACAACACCCTCACCGCCTACCCCGGCAAGGTCTTCGACAACAATTACACCCTGAACACCGTGGATATCTGCCCGGTCGGCGCGCTTACGTCTAAAGACTTCCGCTTCCAGATGCGCGTCTGGTTCCTGAAAGAGACCAAGAGCATCTGCACGAGCTGCGCCACGGGCTGCAACATCGTCATCGGGTCGCGCGAGGACAGAATCTACCGCTACGAGCCGCGCGAGAACGACGCCGTCAATGTCTGCTGGATGTGCGATAAGGGCCGGCTGAATTACAAGTGGATCGGACGCGAGGACCGACTCAGGGAAATCCGAAGTCCGAAGTCCGAAGTCCGAAGTCAACCGGAGCACTGGGCGCAGGCATTGAAGGAGGTTTCTGAGAAACTCAAGCAGGCGCCCGCGGGGTCGGCCGGTATCATCGCCTCGGCTCGGCAGACGAATGAAGAGCTTTATCTGCTCGCAAAGCTTGCAAAAGCGCTGGGGGCGCTGAGCGATTCCGTCCCTCGCAACGGGGAAGGGGACCGGCTCCTGTTGAACGTGGACCGGAACCCGAACAGCAACGGCGCGCGGCTCACGGGCATCGCCGCCGAGCCGATGGGTTCAAACCTCTCGAAGATCGCCGAGGGCATCCGCAGCGGACGGGTCAAGACGCTGATCGTGCTGGGAGAAGACGTTACCCGTCACGGGATTGGCGCAGACCTGTTGAGCAAACTCGAGCTGCTCGTCGTGAGCGACATTCTGCCCAACGAGACCACGCGGCTGGCGCACTACCTGTTGCCCGGGTGCGCGCACGCCGAAAAGCGCGGCACGTTCACCAACACCAAAGGCCGGGTGCAGAAGTTCATGAAGGCGGTCGAACCGCCCGGAGCTGCGCGGCCGGAGCGGGAGTTCCTGCAAGAACTCGTGTCCCGGCTGACGGGCCAGGCTGGCCCAGTAAGCATCGAGGGCCTGTTCAACCAAATGGCCGCGGAGGTGCCCGGGTTCCACGGACTCACCTGGGCGAGTCTCGGCGACACAGGCGTTACGGTGAAGATCTAGGCCATGATTCAAGCAATCAGCAATTGGCTGGGCAGCGAAGCTGGACAATTCATCCTGTTCAGCGCGCTGAAGATCCTGGGCGTCTTCTCCGTGCTGATGTTCTTCGTGGCCTACGCCGTTTGGTTGGAGCGCCGGACCGCGGCGTTCATACAGGACCGGCTCGGCCCGAACCGCGTCGGGATCTTCGGCCTCCTGCAACCGATAGCGGATGCCATCAAGTCTTTCCTCAAGGAAGACTTCACTCCCGGGCAGGTGCGCAAGGCCTATTACTGGCTTGCTCCCGCCATCGTGATGATACCCAGCCTGCTGACGGTGGCCATCATTCCGTTCGGCTCGCTAATCGGCGCCCAGAAAATGGTGGTGGCGGACCTCAACGTCGGCGTCCTCTACACTTTCGGCATCGTCTCCCTCGGCGTGTACGGCATCGTGCTCGCGGGCTATGCCGCGAACTCGAAATACCCGTTCCTGGGCGGCATCCGCTCCAGTGCCCAGTTGATTTCCTACGAAATCGCGATGGGCCTGTCGGTCATCCCGCTGTTTCTCATCGCCTGCGGCCTCGACCTCGGGCAGGTGAGCGCCGGGTGGCAGAAGCTGCTCGCCGACACGAGCAGTCTGAATCTCGGGCGCTTGGTCGCCTGGCAGGCCGGGCATGGCTGGCTCCTCTTTTACGCGCCGGTCTCCTTTATCATCTTCCTGGCGGCCATGTTCGCCGAAACCAACCGCATGCCCTTCGATTTGCCGGAGGCGGAGCAAGAGCTGGCCGGGGGCTACAACGTCGAATACAGCTCGATGAAGTTCGCGTTGTTCTTCATGGGTGAATACGCCAACATGACCGCGGCGGCCGCGCTGATGGTGACGTTGTTCCTGGGCGGCTGGACCCTGCCGATCCCCGGCCTGAACCAGCCGGCGGCGACCGCCTGGATGGGCCTGCTGCACATCGCCATCTTCCTGGCGAAAATGGTGTGCGTGCTGTTCCTGGTCATTTGGGTGCGCTGGATGTGGCCGCGCTTCCGCTTCGACCAACTGATGGATTTGGGCTGGCGGCGGTTTATCCCCCTGGCACTGGCGAATATCGTGGTCACGGCAACCGTACTGTGGGCGAGGACGTAGATGATTGTTAAGCGCAGAAAACTGAATCTTTGGGAACGGCTTTACCTGTCGGCGGTTATCGGCGGGTTCAAAGTCAGCCTGCGCCATTTCTTCAAGAAGAAGGTCACGATGCAGTATCCCGAGGAGCGATGGGTAGTGCCCGAGGGGTACCGCGGCGCGCCCTACCTGGTGAAGGATCAGGACGGCAATACCAAGTGCGTCTCCTGCCAGCTTTGCGAGTTCGTTTGCCCCCCCAAGGCCATCAAGATTATCCCCCCCGGACCCGAAGGCCCCGGCGCGGATCGCCCCAACGCCGAGAAGATGCCGCGCGAGTTCGAGATCAACATGCTGCGCTGCATCTTCTGCGGGTTCTGCCAGGAGGTCTGCCCCGAAGAAGCCATCTTCCTTATGAAGGATTATTCGCTAAACGGCACCAGCCGCGAGGAGATGATCTACAACAAAGAGAGACTGCTCGCGCTGGGCGGCATTCACCAGGACAAGATCCTGAAGTGGAAGCACAAGGCCGACGAAGCCCGCAGCCAGGGGATGGAACCGTAACGCTCTGAGATGATGCAGGACATTCTCTTCTATATCTTTGCGTTCCTGACGCTGGTGTTTGGCTTCCTGGTCATCGCCAACCCGTTCAGCCGCAACCCGGTCACCAGCGCCATGTGCCTGGTCCTGACTATCATCTCCCTGGCCGGGCTGTTTACCCTGCTGCACGCCTTCTTCCTCGCCGCCGTCCAGGTGCTCGTCTATGCGGGGGCGGTCATGGTGCTGTTCCTGTTCGTCATCATGCTCTTGGATCTGAAAGCCGAGGAGCGGCGCAGGTTCAAGATTTTGGCGGTCATTGGCGGGCTCACAGCGGCGGGCGCCATCCTGTTCATTTTCCTGCACCACCTGTTCCTGCGCAGCCGCCTGGGCGCGACGCTCGGTGCGGTTGACTTGCCCAGCCTTGAGGGCGGAACGCTCGCCCTCGGAAAGCTTCTGTTCACGCAATACGTTCTGCCGTTCGAGATCGTCTCGGTGCTGCTTCTGGTGGCAATGGTGGGTGTGGTGTTGCTCAGCAAGAAGGATCTGCAATGAAAGAGTTACATAAGTTACCTCGTTGCATAAGTTACACCGCCCGCCCGCAATCCTCATGTAACCCATGCAACTCCTGTAACCATGCAACTCCTGTAACCATGCAACTCTTGTAACCCATGCAACTCCTGTAACCAGTTTCCCCACGCACCCATGACCATCGGCCTTGCACATTATCTCGTGGTGAGCGTAATGCTCTTCACTCTGGGTCTGGCGGGAGTCATTGTGCGGCGCAACCTGCTCGTCATTTACATGTCGCTCGAGCTGATGCTCAACGCCGCCAATCTCGCGCTGGTGGCCTTCTCGCGCTTCACCAACAACCTCGATGGCCAGGTGTTCGTGTTCTTCGTCATCACCGTGGCGGCGGCTGAGGTATCGGTCGGCCTGGCGCTGATTGTGGCCGTCTATCGCAAACGCCAAACGGCGCACGTCGAGGACCTGCGGACGCTCAAACTCTAGCCGATGACCCCCGAGCTTCTACCCTGGATCGTCCTGTTCCTTCCGCTGGTCGCGGCGGCGCTGATCACCCTGTTCACGCAGCGCAACCGCGAGCTGAGCGCGGCCCTTTCCATCGGCGCGGTCGTCGCGGGCTTTGTCCTGAGCGTTGTCTTCCGCGGCTTGGTAGGATGGGAACCTGCGGTCCGCGAGTCCACGGTGACCTGGATGAGCATTGGCGATCTCCAGGTGGATTTCGGCCTGCGCTTCGATCCGCTGAGCCTGGCGATGTTGCTGCTCGTTACCGGGGTGGCGAGCTTGATTCACATCTACTCCTGGGGCTACATGAAGCAGGACCGCAGCCTGCCGCGCTACTTCGCCGGCCTGAGCCTGTTCACCTTCTCGATGCTCGGCATCGTGCTGGCCAGCAACTTCCTGCAACTGTTCATCTTCTGGGAACTGGTCGGGCTTTCCAGTTATGTGCTCATCGGCTTTTGGTTCGAGCGGCCCGCGGCGGCGGACGCGGGCAAAAAGGCCTTCATCACCAACCGCCTGGGGGACTTCGGTTTCCTGCTCGGCATCCTGCTGGTCTGGGCCGGCCTCGGCTCGCTCAACTTCACCGTGCTCCAGGAGAACATCACCGCCAACCCGCAGGCGCTCGGCACCCTGGCGACGGTCGCCGGGCTGCTGATCTTCTGTGGCGCGATGGGCAAGAGCGCCCAATTCCCGCTGCACGTCTGGCTGCCGGACGCGATGGAAGGCCCCACACCGGTTAGCGCGCTGATCCACGCCGCCACGATGGTGGCCGCGGGCGTTTATATGCTGTGCCGGGTCTTCTTCCTCCTCAACCTTCCCGCGCTCGAAATGATTGCCTGGATCGGCGGATTCACCGCCTTGCTGTCCGCCGTCATCGGCATCCAGCAGAACGACATCAAGCGCATCCTGGCCTACTCCACCCTCTCGCAACTGGGCTACATGGTAATGGCCGTCGGGCTCAGCGGCCCGTCTCCCGCCATGTATCACCTGACCACTCACGCCTTCTTCAAGGCGCTGCTCTTCCTGTGCGCGGGTTCGGTCATCGTCGCCCTGCACCACGAGCAAGACATCTGGAAGATGGGCGGGCTGCGCAAAAAGATGCCCGTTACGTTCTGGACCTTCATCGCCGGGACGCTTGCGCTGTGTGGCCTCCCGCCTTTCAGCGGGTTCTACAGCAAGGACAACATCCTCGCCCAGGCCGCCGACCATAACCTCGGCCTGCTCGTCGTCGGGGTCATCGTCGCCGCCCTCACGCCCTTCTACATGTTCCGCCTGCTCTGCGTGGCATTCCTTGGCTCGCCCAAATCCGAGGCTGCCAGCCACGCCAAGGAATCGCCCCAAGGCATGCTCTGGCCGCTGCGCATTCTGGCGACCCTCAGCATCGTCGGCGGCTTCATCGGCATCGAGCAGCTCTACGGCCGGCAATTCCACACACTGCTCCAGCGGCCGCCGCCTTCTTTCCTCCAGGAGTTGATTGCCCCGTTCGTTCACGCCCCAGTGGCCGCGGTTTCCGGATTGGTTGCGGCGCTCGTTGGCCCGGCAGCCGCCTGGGCGCTTTATGCCAAAGCCGCCGAAGACCCGCTCCCAGCCAAGCTGGGTGCCCTATCCCGTTGGATGCGCAACCGCTTCTACCTCGACGAGCTGTACGAAGGCACGGTCATCCGCCTGCACGATCTGATTGCGGCAATCGCCGCCTGGCTCGACCGCTGGATCATCGCCGGCCTCGCCGTGCGCGGCACGCACGGCACCACGGAACTGGTGGGCCGTGCCCTGCGTCTCCTCCAGACGGGCAACCTGCAAACCTACGCCTTCATGTTCGCCATGGGCGTAGCCCTGGTCCTTTACCTGGTGCTGAAGTAACCATGCGCTCCGCCCCACACCCTCCAGTTTCACCAAGGCCAAAGCGCACCCAGCGCATCACCTGCTTCTCTTCGGCTTTCGGATTTCGGCCTTCCTTCGGCCTTTGGATTTCGGCCTTCGGATTTCCCCCCGCATGTCCATCCTGACCTTCATCATCTGCTCTCCGCTGCTCGCCGCGCTGCTTCTAGCCTTCGTGCCGCGGAGCTTCCGCGTGGTGATGCGCGGTGTGGCGGTGCTGGCCACGCTCGTTTCCGCGCTGCTGGCGCTCATCATGTTCATGCTGTTCAACGGCGCGGATGTTGGCGCCAGCGGCTATCGGTTCGAGCAGCAGATTGCCTGGGTCAGCGCGCTGGGCATCAGCTATCACGTGGGCGTGGACGGCATCAATGTCGGGCTGATCCTCATGGGCGCCATCGTAGCCTTCGCCGCGGCGTGCGTCGCATGGGAGATCAAAGAGCGGGAGAAGGAGTTCTACATCCTGTTGCTCGTCATGGCCGGCGGCATCCTCGGCGCGTTTGCATCGCTCGACCTGTTCTTCTTCTACTTCTTCCACGAGCTGGCGTTGGTGCCGACCTTCATCATGATCGGCGTCTGGGGGCGCGGCGAGCGGAAGAACTATGCCACCTTCCAGATCACGCTCTATTTGAGCATCGGCGCATTTCTGGCGTTGGTAGGGCTCATTGCGCTCTATATCCAGGCCGGCGCCGACACGTTCGATATACCGGCGCTGACCCGGCACATTGCTATTGAACAGCACACCCTTTCGCCGGGCGCCCAGCATTTCATCTTCCCGCTGCTCCTGTTCGGCTTCGGCATCCTGGTCTCGCTCTGGCCGTTTCACACCTGGGCGCCGTTGGGCTACGGCTCGGCGCCCACCGCCACCGCCATGCTCCATGCGGGCGTCCTGAAGAAGTTCGGCCTCTACGGCTTGATCCGCCTCGCGCTGCCGCTCTTGCCGGACGAGGCGCGCGACTGGATGCCGCTGCTCGCCTGGCTTTGCCTGGGCAACCTCGTCTATTGCGGCTGGGCGGCGATGCGCCAGAAGGACTTCAACTGGCTCATCGGCTATTCCAGCGTGGCCCACATGGGCTTCGTCTTCCTTGGCATCGCCAGTCTCACCCTCATCGGCATCACCGGCGCGGTGCTGGTCATGATCGCGCACGGCTTCCTGGCCGCTCTCATGTTCGGCCTCAGCGGCTATCTGTACCAGCAAACCGGCACCTTGCGGATGGACCAGCTTGGCGGATTGCTCCGCCGCTTGCCGTTCATCGGCGCCGCGCTCATGATGGGCGCCTTCGCCGGCTGCGGGCTGCCGGGCTTCGCGAACTTCGCCGGCGAGGTTGCGGTCCTCTTCGGCGCCTGGACCGTGTTCCCGCACGTTACGATCCTTGCGTGCTGGGGTGCCCTGATCATCGGCGCAGTCTATGCGCTGCGCGCCGTACGGAACATCCTGCACGGGCCGCTGCCCGAGAAATGGGCCGGCATCGCGGACGCCCCTCACCTGTGGCGCAAGCTGCCGTTCATTCTGCTGCTGGCCAGCCTGTTGATCTTCGGCTGCTTCCCCGGCCTGCTGACTGAGAAGATCAAACCCAACGCCGACCAGATCGTGAAGATGGTCCATGCCGGAAGTCACAATGTGCCGGGCGGCGTGCTGGTGACTAGGGCGGCACCGAAGGACCCTGACCGATGAACCTTGGCTTGCTCATACACGAATGGCTGGTAGTCGCCCTGGGCCTGGGACTGCTCCTCGTGGACTTGTGGCTGCCGTCGTCCGCCAAACGCAACCTCGGCTATGCCGCGGCGCTGGGCCTTGGCGCCATCCTGCTCTACAGCCTCTTTGCCGTGCAGCTTCCGTCCCCGGACGCGACTCAATACGCCTTCGGCAAGATGTACGCTCTGGACGGCCTGGCGCTCTTCTTCAAACGCTTCTTCCTGCTCGCCGCGGTGATCGTGCTGCTGATGTCCGTTGAATTCGCTGATCGCATCAAGGCCGGCATCGGCGAGTTCTACGCACTGACCCTGTTCGCCCTGTCCGGCATGCTGTTCGCTTCGTCGGCCAACGATTTCGCGCTCCTCTTCGTCTCGCTCGAACTGATCACGGTCACCTTCTACGTGCTGACCAGCTTTGAGCGCGGGCGGCTGGCCTCGCTGGAAGCGGGCGTGAAATATCTGATCATCGGCGCGCTCTCCACCGGGTTCACCGTGTTCGGCATTGCCCTGGTCTATGGCATCTCGGGCAAGCTGAACTTTGGCGATCTGTCCGCCGTGGCGGCCCAGTTCGGCGCCAACAAGATCTTCCTCTTCGGGCTGGTGTTTGTGATTGCGGGGCTCGGATTCAAGATCGCCGCCTTCCCCTTCCAGGTCTGGGCGCCGGACGTTTACCAGGGCGCGCCCTCACCGGCCACGGCATTCCTGGCGGTCGGCTCCAAGGCGGCCGGCTTTGTCTTGCTGCTGCGCGTGCTGTTCCTCGCCGTGCCGGCCATCACCGCGCAATGGGCCAACCTCCTGATCATCCTCTCCGGCATCACGATTCTCTACGGCAATCTCTGCGCCATCCCGCAGCGGAACGTGAAACGGCTGCTCGGCTATTCCAGTATTGCGCACGCCGGCTACATGTTGCTCGGCATCGCCGCCCTCAGCGCCGCGGGACGCGCCGCGGTGCTCTACTACCTCAGCGGCTACCTGTTCACCGTCCTGGGCGCCTTCACCGTGATCTGCCTGGTCATGCGGCAGTTGGACGGCGAAGACATCCAGGGCCTGGCCGGCCTGCATCGGCGCTCGCCCCTGCTCGCGGCCACCATGACCCTGGCGATGGTCTCGCTGGCTGGCATCCCACCGTTAGCGGGCTTCTTCGGGAAGTTCCTGCTCCTGAAAGCCGTCATCGAGCAAGGCGCCGCCCAGCCGGGCTATTACTGCCTCGCCTTCACCGCGCTGGCCGGAGTGGTAATCTCGCTCTACTACTACTTCGGCGTCATCCGCGCGATCTACTGGTCCGAAGACGCCGCCGACCTCTCGCCGATCCAAGTCTCTTTACCGATCCATGTCTCACTCTACGGCTGCATCGCGGGCATGTTCTTCCTCGGCCTGTTCCCTGGCGCAGTCGTGAATCTGGCCGCTGAAGCAGTCAAAGTGCTCCGGTAGGATTTACCGCTTCCGCTGATCTGGCGAGAACTTGCAGGCGATTGAACTTGCCGCTCTTCGCGCTGTGCGCGCCCTGCCGTCCAGACGGTGTGAACTGAGGGATTCGCCGGCAGGGGGGGATCTGCCTTCCTGCAGCCAGCAGCAATCACCCGCTCGCAGCCGGCAGGACGCCGTCGCGTCGCCGTAGCCGGTTCTGGAGTGGTGTCGGGGCTGTGTGGTGTACGGCCGCCGGGCCCGGGCCAGCGGGTAGCTGCGGTGACCGTCAGTGGCACCGGCGGGATACGCCAGCCAAAAAAGCTCAAAAATTCCCTCTTTACAAGGTTTGGAATCGCGCTAAGCTGGCCTCAGTAAACGACATTTTATGCGCAACATATTCCCCTCCCTCGCCGCCGTAGCCCTCGTCGGCGTTTTGGCCAGTGGCTGCGCCAGCGCGCAGAAGAAGTTCAGTCGTGGCGCCAGCAACATGACTGAATTCGCCCGCCTCGGAGAGATTCAGCGGTCCATGGAGCAGACGGCGCTATTCGATCAGCCCGGACACAATTTCACCCTCGGCTTTGTTCGCGGCTTTACCAAGTCACTGGCGCGGACTGGTCTGGGCGTTTACGAGGTGGTGACGGCTCCGATTCCGCCTTACGACCCGACCTGCACCGATTACCTGACTCCCTACTGCGTATATCCAGCCGGCTACCGGCCCGGGCTGATTGCCGACTCGATGTTTTCGACCGACTCCAACCTCGGCTTCAGCGGCGGCGACGTGGCACCCTTCATTCCCGGAAGTCGTTTCAAGATTTTCGACCTGCATTGAGTTCGTTTGAGGTGTTCTTGGGAAAGGCGCCAACATCCGCGTGTTGGCGCCTTTCTTTTGGTCCCGCTTTGTGGCAAATGTCATCCTATGACGCTGGAAAAGCACTCGCCGTGCAAGGTCAACCTGCTGCTGAATATCCTCGGTAAGCGCCCGGACGGTTTTCACGAACTCGAAACGGTGATCCAGCCGGTAGCGGTGTTTGACCGGTTGAGCTTCGAGCGAGCGGGGGGCCGGGGCATCCAATTGAGCTGCAGCGAGCCCGGGCTGGCGACGGATGGCCGGAACCTGGCATATCGCGCGGCGGAGCTGTTCCTTCGCGCCGCCAAGGTCCGGGAGGGCGTGCGCGTGCATTTGGAAAAGCGGATCCCGCTGGCAGCGGGCCTGGGTGGCGGCAGTGGCAACGCGGCCACCACATTGCTGGGATTAAACGAGCTATTCGGCCAGCCACTGCCTCCGGAGAAGCTGCAGCTTATCGCCGCTTACCTCGGCTCGGACGTGCCATTCTTCCTCCAGAGCAATCCGGCCCTGGCCACCGGGCGCGGCGAGCAGATTCAACCGCTCGACTCATTTCCGGCGCTGAAGGGCACGGTGCTCCTCCTCATACATCCGGGATTCGGCATTGCCACTTCCTGGGCCTATCAGCGCCTGGGGCGTTTTCCCGCCGCTCTCAATGGCCGGCCCGGCCGCGCACACCAACTCGTCTCCCGGCTCCAGGCCGGGGAACTGGCAAGTGCCGCGAATGAGTTCTACAATTCGCTCGAAGCGCCGGCGCTGGAGAAATTTCCGCTGCTGGCATTATTCCAGGAATTCCTGCGCGCCAACGGCGCACAGGCCACGCTGATGTCCGGCAGCGGCTCCACCACCTTTGCCATCGTGCCCGCACAGGCCGCCGCCGAAACCCTGGCCGAGAGGTTCAAGGCCAGGTTTGGCTTGAACAACTGGATGGTGCTGGCGCCGGTATGATGCGCGAGTGACGGTTGGCCCGGCGCTTCCATCAGCTCTTTGGAGAAGGACGGCCGAGCTTCCCTCTCGCCTTTTCCAGCCGCCGTTCCCAATCCGCCCAGCTAGCCGTCCAGGCCACGCCGACGAAGTTGGTGCGCGCGTCGGGCCAAAGTGCCTCAACCGCTTGCAGCTCGCGCCGCCCGCCCTCGCGGTCTCCCCACTTCAGATACGCCTCGATGAGATTCAATCGGTTCTCGGGATACTCCGGAGCCAACTCGACCGCCCGCCGCAAATGTTGCCGCGCGTTGGCCCGGCTGCCGATGCTGCCGATGGCCGGCGCGTCACGATACAGCAGCCCCAGATTGCGATCGGAGCCGGCGAAATCAAATTGCGCGTCCAGTCTGCGGGTCAGGGCGAATTCACGTTCCATCTCGTTCACCAGTTTGAGCGCGCCCAAGCCCTTGGTTCGCGCCGACTGGGCGAGGTTCATCCCCAGGTAGTAATGCGCCGGGGCCAGGTTGGATGCGCGCGCAATGACCTGCCGACAGGCAGCGATACCCCGTTCGGCGATCGCCGCGCGCGCGGTCCGGTTAGTCGCCAATTCCGCCAAATCGAAACAAGCCCGGCCGAATTGCCACGCCGCTTCGGCATTGCCTGGAGCCTGCTGGTAGAGTCGCGCTGCTTCCTGATAGTTGGCTTGCACATAAGCTGCGAAATCAATCTCTGATGCAGGCGCGCCCGCCAGAATGGGATACATCTGCAGGCCCCAGCCGACGATGCTCAGGAACCACAGGGAAAATGCGCGGGGTCCATTTGCCCGCCGCCAGACGAACTGCAGACGCCGGGACCCCAAATTATCAGTTGCCAACGCCATGTACGAGTTTATAGTGGTAATTCGGTGAAATTAAACTGGAAAATTGTGCGTGCGACTTGCTGCCTGGCGCCTTTGCTGTTGGCCGCCGGCTGCGGCGGCTTCCATGCCTCCAGAAGTATCTCCCCTGCCACCTTCCTGCTCCCCGGCCTGATGCAGACCGATCCGCAAGCCCCGCACCCGGAGCCTGTTCGGCCCGCAACCGCGACCGTTGACGAGGCCGCTCAATCCTGACATCCGGTATGCGGTTTCCGCTCGCACTGACGGCGAAGATTGCCCGTCACATCATCAAACACAAGGTTCTGCGCACGCCCAGGTTCGCGCTGGTGCTGCAGCTCGAACCGCTGCATACCTGCAACCTCACCTGCACGGGCTGCGGGCGGATCCGCGAATACTCCACCAGCCTCAAGGATATGATGACGCTGGAGGATTGCCTGGCCTCGGCACAAGAGTGCGATGCGCCCATGGTCTCGATTTGCGGCGGCGAACCGTTGATCTATCCCAAGGTCGAGGAGCTCGTCGCCGGCCTGCTGGCACAGGGCCGCATCGTCTATATCTGCACGAACGGCATATTCATGCGGAAGAAGCTAAGGGACTACCTCGCGGCGATTTACTCACCCGCACTCGAGCCGATACTCGCCCGGCTTCTGAGCGACAAGCTGGTCTCTGAGAAGGACATTGAGGCTGTCCGCAAGGGCAAGCACGATGGCCGCCCCGTCATCAGGCCCACCAAGTGGCTTTACTGGAATGTCCATGTGGACGGCCTCGAATACACACACGACCTGATTGTCGAGCGCGAGGGAGTGTTCAAGGAATGCGTCGAAGCGATCCGCATGGCGAAACTGCTCGGCTTCCAGGTGGCCACCAACACCACGGTGTATAGGGAGACCGAGGTCAAGGAGATCGAGCAGATGTTCGAGTTCTTCTCCGCGCTGGAGGTGGATGGCCACACCATTTCCCCGGGTTACGATTACGACGCGGCCAAGAAGGACATGATCAAGCGCCTGGCCAAGCAGCCGGAGGACTTCTTCCTCACCCGCGCCATGACCATCCAGAAGTTCGCGAAGATCCAGGAGTGGGCCGAGAAGTTCACCATCTTCGGCACGCCGGTATATCAGGAATTCCTGGCCGGCAAACGCGAGCTGACCTGCACGGCCTGGGCCATTCCTACCCGCAACATCAAGGGCTGGAAGGCGCCCTGTTACCTCATGACCGATGGCCACTACGCCCGCTACCAGGAGATGCTGGACCAGGTGGACTGGACCAAGTACGGCGTGGTGAACGGCGTCGCCCGCGACCCGCGCTGCGAAAACTGCATGGTGCACTGCGGCTACGATCCCAGCGGCGCTCTCGGCACAAACTACCAGCGCGGTGATACCTGGAAGAACATTCGCTATAACTTCGCGCCCCATCCCAAGCCTTATTATGCGGGCCGCCAGGTCAACGCCTTCAACGGGGCCTCAGTCGGCAAAGGCCACCTCGCCGAAGCCAAAGCGGCCATCAAGCACGGTCTGGCGGGCGCCAAATCCGCCTTCCAGAATAATGGACACGACGGGAACGGAGGCGGCGGATGCGGCGGTGGCGACACCTCGCAGCGGGATGAACTGCTGGCCAAAGTGCGCGCAGAGAAGCAGGCTGGATGAAGACCCTGTTTCTCTCCCCCCCTTCCTTCGACGGCTTCGACGGCGGCGCCGGCTCCCGCTACCAGGCCCGGCGCGAGGTGACCAGCTTCTGGTATCCGACCTGGCTGGCGCAGCCGGCCGCGCTCGTGCCGGACTCCAAGCTGCTGGATTGCCCGCCGCACGACATCCAGATCAAGCAATGTCTCGAAGAGGCCAAGGGCTACGACCACGTCATCATTCACACCTCGACGCCTTCGTTGAAGAACGACAGCAAGGTGGCTGAAGCCATCAAGCAGAACCGGCCCGAGACCAGGATCGGCTTCGTCGGGGCGCACGCGGCGGTTCTGCCCACCGAGACACTGAAGGCGTCCCCGGCCATTGACTGGGTCGGGCGCAAGGAATTTGATTTCACGTGCAAGGAAGTGGCCGAGGGCCGGCCGCTCGAAACCATTGCCGGCCTGAGCTACCGCGACAAAGAAGGCAAGATCAAGCACAACCCCGAGCGCGAGCTAATCCAGGACATGGACGCCCTGCCGTGGGTGGCGGACGTTTATAAGCGCGACCTGCAGATCGAGAAATATTTCATCGGCTACCTGCTCCATCCCTATGTGAGCCTTTACACCGGCCGCGGCTGTCCCGCCCAATGCACCTTCTGCCTCTGGCCGCAGACCATCGGCGGGCACAAATACCGCGTCCGCTCCCCGCAGAACGTCGCCGAGGAGATGGCCTACATGAAGAAGCTCTTCCCGCAGGTGAAGGAGTTCTTCTTCGACGACGACACCTTCACCGCCAACCTGCCGCGCGCCCGCGAGATCGCGAAGAGGCTGGCGCCGCTCGGCCTGCCGTGGAGCTGCAATAGCCGCGCCAACCTGGACTACGACACGGTCAAGTCCTTTAAAGACTCGGGCTTGCGATTGTTCCTGGTAGGCTACGAGAGCGGGAACGAGCAGATTCTCAAGAACATCAAGAAGGGTGTTACGCTCGAAGAGATGCGACGGTTCACCAAGGCCTGTCACCAGGCCGGTGTCGTCATTCATGGCACGTTCGTGCTCGGGTTGCCCGTCGAGACGCCGGAGACTATCGAGGAGACCATCCGCTTCGCGCAGGAGTTGGACGTCTTCTCCATGCAGGTCAGCCTGGCCGCGCCCTACCCGGGCACGGAGCTTTACGAAATGGCCCGCCAGAACGGCTGGTTCGTGAAGAAGGACAAGACCGACCTGGTGGAGACCGACGGCTTCCAGCAAAGCGCCCTCGAATACCCGGGCCTGAGCAAGGAAGCCATCTTTGAGGCGGTGGACCGCTTCTACCGCGCTTACTATCTGCGCCCCAAACCGATCCTGCGCATCATCAAGACCATGCTGGAAGACAAGGACGTCTTGGTGCGTCGCTGCCGCGAGGGCTATGAGTTCTTCAAGAGCCTCCAGCAGCGCAAGGACGACCTGGCCGCCGCCAGAAGTACCACATCAGCCGCCGCGACCGCGGGGGCGTAAGGGTTAACTCGCCGATGCTGGCGAGCAGCCAGTAGAGCCGACGCTCGGTGGTGCGCCGGATTCAGTTGTCTCCTCAAGGTTGTCGAGCAGGTAGCAGCAAATATCCCTGCGCTTGGGGTGGCGCGCGAGCCAGGCTCCAAACTCAGCCACTCTTGAGAAGTCCACTGCACCGATCCTGTCTCGAAATGTCCCTGTCAGCCTCTGGACATATTCGGATGACCGAATCTGGCGCTGATAGGCGGCCGTGAAGATCAGATGCAGTGCGACATGCAGGCCCCTGCTCTTGAGCGCCTCCCATTCCCCCTTGTCGAGCCACACGCCGCCGGTTGCGGGGCTGCGGTCGAGGTGAAACTGAAGACCCTGACCAACCCGATAGCGGAGGAGCAAACGCCCCGATTCCGGACAGATCAGTGCGCGCTGTCGCGAATCGTCTTGGAGGACGGGCGCACAACCATCGGCCGGCGCAGCCAGCCCTTGTGGATGTCGGTCCTTCCATGCGAGATACGATTGCAGCGGAATCCAGAGCCCGCCAGACTTTGGACACTCATACACCTCAAGCCCCGGCTCAATCTCCCGTGCCTGCATCGTGATGTTTGGATAAACTGGGCTGTGCATATATTCAATGCGAGCTGGCTGCGACCGGACTAACCATTAGTCGGGAATTCCTTCCTGTCCAGTTGATAATACCCGCCCAACTGGGAATTGGTCCACACCGCGTTGCGGGAGCAGTCTGGCGGAATGCGGACACGCGGCTTCTCTGGAGAGGACGAGTTTGTCGCCCCTGGTTTCGCTCCTGGCCGTGGAGTCGCTGAACGACACCCGACGGTGGCCGTGAACTTCAGCCCACTCTTGCCGCGGCGCTTAGACGTTCCTGAGTTGCTTGCGAATCCACGGTGGATCGCGCCGACAATCCAGAACCCGCCACACCTGAACCTCATCGCCGGTGATCCGGTAATAAACGGCATAGGGAAAACGATGGGATAACATCCGAAAATAGCCGAGATACTTCCGGTGGATTCCAGCATAGAGGTGCAAGGACTCGATCTCGGCGGAGAGACTGTCCAGGAAATACCAACCCACCGCTGCAGACCGTCGCTCGTAGAATCTGAATCCCGACAGCAGATCAGCCTCCGCCAGGTCCAGAATGCGCAACTTCATGCTATCCGGGCGGCCTTGCGGTGAATCCTGCGCCTTGCTGTTTGCCAGTCCGAGAACTTAGCCTTGCCATCTCGAACCAGCCGCTCCGTCTCGCGCAGGATCACCCCATGCCAGCCGGGAGAGTCAATTCCAGCCTCGTCTCGGCTTAGATCGGCCCAGAGCGCTTCCATCGCCCGCAGCTTATCCGCGCGAGACATACGGTTGATTGGCAACGTGACTGCCATATCAGTATTATGGAGGCCGAAGGGCCTGCCAGCAAGGCAAAACGGCTCAACGCGGAACAAGCAAGGAGGCCATCTTCGAAGCCGCAGACCGCTTGCGCTGCGCCCACTACCTGCGCCCAAGCCAGCCTCTCGGATGTCACAATCCTGGACCTGCTGCCCTCGGCTTATTGAAATAGCGAGAGCTGCCGGCCCGAGGAACGACGAAAGGCCGCCGTCGAGAGTTGCGGGGCGTTGCCATCGAGCCCCGCTTTGCGACAGGCCACGGCAAACATCGCTTCGATCTGGTCGGCGTACACTCCCTCGCCGCGCATCCGCAGGCCGAATTGCGAGTCGTTCAGCTTCCCGCTGCGCATGGCACGGATGCGGTTCAGGATCTTCTCCTTCTTAGCGGGCACATGCTGGGTCAGCCACTGCTCGAAGAGCGGCGCCACGGCATAAGGCAGCCGCACCAAGGCATGATCGGCAAACTGCGCTCCGGCTTCCGCGGCCGCGGCGACCAGAGCCGGGATTTCGTGGTCCGTCAGTCCCGGAATGACCGGTGCAACCATCACGCCTACCGGGATCCTTGCCCCAGCCAAGGCGCGAATTGTCGCCAGTCGCGCCGCTGGCGGCGAGGTCCTCGGCTCCAGGACCTTGCGGAGCTCGCTATCCAGCGTCGTCAACGAGATGCAGACCATAACCGCCTGGCAGCGGGACAACTCACAGAGCAGATCCAGGTCGCGCGTCACCAGGTGGTTCTTCGTCACCACGCTCACCGGGTTGCGGAACTCAGCCAGCACCTCCAGGCAGCCGCGCGTCAGCTTGAGCCGCCGCTCGATGGGCTGGTAGGGATCGGTGACACCGCTCAGCGCGATGGCTTTGGGTGTCCAACGCGGGGAGGACAGTTCTTCACGCAAAAGCCTGGGAGCGTCCTCCTTCACCATGATCCGCGTCTCAAAGTCGAGCCCCGCGGAGAAACCGAGATACTCATGCGTCGGCCGCGCGTAGCAGTAGATACAACCGTGCTCGCACCCGCGGTAAGGATTGATGCTGGTATCGAAGGGCACATCCGGGCTGTCGTTCGTGGTGAGGATGCGGCTGCTGCGGTCGCGCAGGAATTTGGTGCGCGGCAACGGGTCCTGCTCCGGGTCCCAATCGGCGTCGGGCTCCACATGAATCTCCTCGAAGCGGTTCGCGGGGTTGCTCGCCGCGCCGCGGCTGGGGATTGCCTCGCGGGTCATCATGCAAAGCATACCCCACTCCTGAACCAGGAACAATCACCCGAAAGCGCTACGCCCGCGTGGCGCTCCGGTTGCGTAAATGTGCCCTATTCCACCGTAACTCCACCGTAACTCCACCGTCACTTCACCGTAGCCCCTCCGTAACATCCCTATGACAACACGCTCGCACCACCGGCTAGGGCCGCGAGATGAACGGGTTGCCTTTGAGGTAGAACCGCAAGTGCCGCCGGGCCCAATGCCGCGCGTAATCCACCCCGATCCTGGGACGCTTGACGATAACCGCCGGTTTGGCCTCGGGCCTTGCGGAGATATAGAAATCATCGCTCAGGAGGTCATGCCCGTTGAGGCGCTTGTCAATGCCCATGGCCCGGCAGAGCAGACCCGGCCCCTGCGTTCGCCCGGTGACATTCTTCACCGGCTCGATCGCCCGCAACAAGACCGCCGAGGCATGCCCTTCCCGCTCCGTCACGACGTTCATGCAATAATACATGCCGTAGATGAGATAGACGTAAGCGTGGCCCGGCGGACCGAACATGACCTTGGTCCGCTCGGTCAACCCCCGGGACGAGTGCGCGGCCAGGTCGTGCGGCCCCAGGTAGGCCTCCACCTCGACGATCCGGCCAACGCGCTCGCCGTCGCCGGACCGCAGCAGGAGGTGTTTCCCCAGCAACTCCCGTGCGACTATGATCGTGTCCCGGTCATAGAATGAGCGTGGCAGTTTACCCACGGCATGACGATACCGCGACGGGGAGGAACTTGCAGCAATGATCTGGCTTAGGAGGCGCTCCGAGCCTATGATTCTGCCCAGCAAGCTATGTCTCTGAACATAATGGCGGACCGGGCGTCCCAACTGTTTGCCAGGTGCTTTGGCCATGCGCCACAGTGGCTGGTGGCCGCCCCGGGCCGTGTAAACCTGATCGGCGAGCACACCGACTACAACGACGGCTTCGTCCTGCCGATGGCGATTGAACGCTACACCGTGATGGCCGGAGGCCGGAACGCTGGGCTCGAAGTGACTTTGCACAGCGTGACCACCGGAGAGACCGCCACCTTCAGCGTGCGCTCGGGTGTCGCGCGCGGCGAGCCGGCATGGTCCAACTACGTTCGGGGCGTCGTGGCCGGCTTCCAGCAGGGCGGTATGAAACCGGCCGGCTTCGATGCGGTGATTGACTCGACGCTGCCCTACGGCGGCGGAGTGGCCAGCAGCGCAGCGCTGGAGGTGGCGACCGCCACGCTGCTCGAAGCCATGAGCCGAAAGGTGCTGGACCCGTTGGAAAAGGCTCTGCTTTGCCAGCGGGCCGAACACGACTTCGCCGGAGTGCCATGCGGGATCATGGACCAGTTCACCTCCATCCTGGCCCGGAAGGATGAGGCGCTGCTCCTGGACTGCCGCTCGCGGACGACCACCCCGGTGCCGATGACCGACCCCACCATTAGCGTCATGATCATCAACACCAACGTCCGCCACCGGCTGGCGGAGGGCGAGTACGCCAAACGGCGTCTGCAATGCGAGGCAGCGGCGCGAGGGCTCAAGGTGCCGGCCTTGCGCGACGCAACGCTCGCGGCGCTCGAGGCGGCACGAGGAGAAATGGAGCCAGTGGCCTTTAAGCGCGCCCGCCATGTCATCAGCGAGAACGAGCGCACCTTGCAGGCGGCGGACGCTATCCGGGCCTCCGATTGGCCCACCGTCGGCCGGTTGATGTATGCCAGCCACGCGTCCTTGCGCGACGATTACGAGGTGAGTTGTGCGGAGTTGGATGTGGTCGTGGACATCGCCCAGGCCATTGGCGAGAATGGAGGCGTCATCGGCTGCCGGATGACCGGCGGCGGATTTGGCGGCTGCGCCGTCAGCCTAGTCAAAGCGGACGCGGCGGCGAGCATCACCCGCGCGATTGACGGGGCTTACGAAAAGCGGAGCGGCCGGCAGGCCATCATCTTCTCGTCCCGCCCGGCGGCGGGCGCGCGGATGCTCAAGTAGTGCTATCTGCTATCTCTATGCGAACATTGGTCAAACATGTCCTGGCATCCGCTGAACCTAAGGAAGCGATCACGGTCAAAGGCTGGGTCCGCACGCGGCGGGACGCGAAGGGCTTTTCCTTTATCGAACTCAACGACGGTTCCTGCCTGGCCAACCTGCAGGTGGTGGTGGATGCCGGCACGCCGGGCTCGGAGCATCTCCCCCAACTCACCACAGGGGCCTCGGCCGTGGTCGAGGGGAGGCTGGTGGCGTCGCCCGCCCAGGGGCAGAAGTGGGAGCTGCGGGCCGCGCGGGTCGAGCTGGTGGGGCCGGCGGATGCCACCTATCCGCTACAGAAGAAAGGGCACACGTCGGAATTCCTGCGCACCATAGCCCACCTGCGGCCGCGCTCGAACCTGTTCGGCGCCATGTTCCGCCTGCGCAGCCGGCTCGCCTTCGCGGTGCACCAGTTCTTCCAGGAGCGCGACTTTGTTTATGTGCACACGCCGATCATCACCGCCAGCGATTGCGAGGGCGCGGGCGAGATGTTCCGCGTCACCGCCCTCAAGGGGAACATTGACGAGAAGCCGCAGGCCGATTTCTTCGGCAAACGCACCTACCTGACGGTGAGCGGGCAGCTTGAGGGAGAAACCTTTGCGTGCGCGCTGTCCAATATCTACACCTTCGGCCCGACGTTCCGCGCCGAGAACTCGAACACGGCGCGCCATGCCGCCGAGTTCTGGATGATCGAACCGGAGATGGCCTTCTGCGATCTCCAAGGCGACATGGACTTGGGCGAGGAGTTCATCAAAGCCATGGCGCGCTACGCGCTGGACCATTGCGCCGAAGATCTCGCGCTGTTCGGCAAGTTCGTGGACAAGGGCCTGCATGAGCGACTCAAGTTCGTCGTCGAGCGGCCCTTTATGCGGGTGCCGTACACCCAGGCTATCGAGATTCTCAAGCGGTCCGGCAAGCAGTTCGAGTTCCCGGTCGAGTATGGGCTGAACCTGCAATCCGAGCACGAGCGGTTCCTCACCGAGGAGCATTTCAAGTCGCCAGCCACCGTGTTCAATTACCCGCGCGAGATCAAGCCGTTCTACATGCGGCTAAATGACGACGGGAAGACGGTGACGGCGATGGACGTGCTGGTGCCGGGCATCGGCGAGGTCATCGGCGGCGCCCAGCGCGAGGAGCGCCTCGAGCAACTGCAAGAGAACATGAAGCTCCACAAGCTCCGGCCCGAGGACTACTGGTGGTACGCGGACCTGCGGCGCTACGGGACCGTGACCCACGCAGGCTTCGGCCTGGGGTTCGAGCGGCTCTTGATGTTCCTTACCGGCGTGTCAAACATCCGCGACGTAATCCCCTTCGCGCGCACGCCAGGAAACGCGGAGTTTTGAGCGGTTGCTCCACCGCGCTGCAAGTTCATGCGCACGACCAACACAACCTCCGCTCAAATCGCACAATCGGCTCTCCTGCTCCTAATGGCGGCTGCCGCCACGAACTGCTGCGCGGCTGAGCTGCGCATCGGCACGGCCACCATCAGCATCACGCCCGACAAACCCGTTGCGCTCGATGGGCAATTCGAGCTGCGCATCTCCCGGGGTGTGGACAACCCGATCACAGCCACCGCCGTGGCCATCGAGGCCCGCGAAGGCGACCGAGTGGTTGACCAGGCCATTCTGCTCTCTGCCGACATCGTGGCGTTTCGCGCGTCGGTCCCGCCTCGGCTGCGCGAGCGTTTGCGTGCGAACCTGCCCGCCTTCGATCCGCGCAAACTGGTCCTGACCGCCACGCACACCCACACGGGACCGGTCACCGAGGATGGGAAATACGACATTCCCAAAGAGGGTGTGATGCAGCCCCGGGAATATGTGGAGTTCCTGCTGGACCGGCTGGCGGAGGTCAGCGCCCGCGCATGGAATCAGCGGCAGCCGGGCGGTGTGAGCTGGGGGCTGGGGCATGCCGTAGTTGGCCACAACCGGCGCGCGGTCTATGCCGACGGCACGGCCAAAATGTACGGCGCCACCAGCGTGCCCGAGTTCCGCGGCATCGAGGGCGGCGAAGACCACGGCATGGAACTGCTGTTCTTTTGGACTCCGGAGAAGAAGCTCCTGGCGGCGGGCATCAACCTGTCCTGCACCTCGCAGGAAGTGGAAGGCCGCTCGACCGTCAACGCGGACTTTTGGCACGACGTGCGCGAGCAGTTGCGCGCCGGCGCGGGCGCGGAGCTGGGTGTGCTCGGCTGGCCCGGCGCCGCCGGCGATCTTTCGCCGCACTTCCTGTATCGCAAAGCGGCCGAGGAACGCATGCTCAAGCTGCGCGGGCTGAGCCGCACTCAGGATATCGGACGCCGGATGGCGCACGAGGTCATCGAGATCCGCGAACTGGCCCGAAACGACATTCGGGCGGACGTGCCCTTCGCGCACCACGTTGTGGACCTCGTTCTGCCCGCGCGCAAAGTGACTGAGAAGGAAGCCGCAGAGGCGGCGAGGGAAATCGAAGCACTGAAGCAGAAAGGCGACAGCTCCCACCGCGCGGCGTGGCACCAGGCGACGATTGATCGCCATCGAACACAGGGGGACGCGCCGACGTTCACCGCCGAGGTGCATGTGCTGCGGATCGGGGATATCGCCATTACCACCAATCCGTTCGAGCTGTTCCAGGACTACGGGGTGCAGATCAAAAGCCGGAGCAAGGCCCTGCAAACGTTTGTCATCGAGCTGACCGGAAGGTCGGGAGGCTACCTGCCCACCTCACGCGCCGCCGCGGGTGGTGGCTATAGCGCGATCGTCCAGAGCAACAAGGTGGGCCCCGAAGGCGGGCAGGAACTGGTGGATCGCACCGTGGAACTCATCAACAACTTGTGGAGCAAACCGGCGGCGACGCAACCGAATCTCTGAATGCGAGCCTTGGGTTTCAAACCAATCTTGTGTAGTCGCAGACCGAAGATAGTCCCTGCTGGCGTCTGACTGGGAGTCTGCGGCGCGCTATCGCCCGTCACAAGGGCCACGTTGGAGGATAATCGGTGCTTGTTTTCGAGCTGCGCAGGATGAATATACCCGCATGATATTTTCTGGGGCTTCGGCCGTGAAGAGGCGAAGCTCTTGCGGAATTCTATGTTTGCTCCTTCTCGTGATGGGTGTTTGTTCCGCGCGCGCAGCCGACAAGAAGTTCATCGAACTCGGCTGGGATATGGCGACCGAGCCGACATGAAACGGATACTGCTGACCTCGCTGGTTTCCCTGAGCCTGCTCACTCCGCTGCGCGCTGCGCCAGCGCCTGATCCTTCGCTGCTGCTTTGGTTGCCGCTGGATGAAGGCGCCGGCACGCTGGCGGTTGACCGCTCGCCGCACCAGATCGAAGCCGAACTCACCAATGTCCGATGGGCGAGTGGGGCCTTCGGCGCTGCCGCCCATTTCGGCGGCACGAATGCGTTCATTGATCTTCCGCCCCTTCCATCGCTCAACGGCGCAACGCAATGCACCATCTCGGTTTGGGCGGCATGGGAAGGCACGGGTCGCTATCCCAACCTGCTCACCTCACACAACTGGAGTCCCGGCGGCCTGATGCTCTTTGTGAGTGACAACGCCTGTTCGTTTCGCATGGGCCGTCCCGGCCATCGCGCGGGGGCGCCCGGCAACGCCTGGGCGGAGACCAGCGTTTCGTTGCTCAGCTCGCTTCCGCTGCGGCAGTGGGTTCACCTGTGCGTCGTGTTCGCTCAGCCGAACATCACCTGTTACGTGAACGGCAAACCGGCTGACCAGGGAACCTGGCCCTACCCGATCGAGGCGGACGGCCTTCGCATCGGCGGCTGGTCCGGCTCGGTTTGCCACAACGGCCTGATCAGCGACGCGCGCATCTATGGACGCGCGCTCACGGCGCGGGAAGTGGCCATTCTCGCGCAAGATCCCGCGCGTGCCAGCGCCGCTTACACGCTGGTGGACGAGTCCACGAACACGCCGCCGCTCGCCGCGACGTTCGAGAATCGCCGCGCGACGCTGGCGATTGATGTGCGGGGCCGGATCGCCTTTCTTCGCAGCAAGGCGTCGGGCCGCGAGTTGCTGGCCCGCTCGCAGGAACTGGTCTCCGCTCGGTTAAAGGATGGACGCCGGATCACCGCTCGTGAAGCCTCGTTCAGCAACGGCGCTCTGACCTTTAAGTTTCCGCGAGGACAGGGTGCGGCGGTGCTCGCGGTGGACACGCGGGAAGACATCTTCACGTTCACGATTCGTTCATTGAGCGTGTCCAATGTAAGCGCCCTCACATTCTTTAACCTGCCGGTGACAGTCGCAAAGTACTGCGGCGGCATGGCCAACATGCTTTCGGACGACGCGGACGCCGTCTGCCTGCGCGGGTATGACCTGCCAGTCGAAATGGCAGCGGGCGGCACCCCCGCCGGGTTGCGGGTCTGGACCACGCGAGAACACGGCCTGACCGGGTGGCGCGCCGGTCTCGCGGCCGGCCCAAAGCCGGAGATGCCTGCGATGCTCCGGGCCATGGCCAGGGAAGCCGGGGTGCCCGTCTCGAAGTTGGGCGGGCCTTGGTCGCTCGGCGCGGAGGCAAACCGCGGCTCCTACCTGTTCGCCGACCTCTCGCTCGCCTCCGTGGACGACTGGATCGAGCTCGCTCGGCGCGGCGGGTTTACCCACATTCACCTGCACGGCTGGTGGGAAACGCTTGGCCATTACGGAGTCAATACGAACCTCTTTCCGAATGGTCTCGCCGATCTGAAGGCCGCCGTCGCCCGCATCCACGCGGCGGGCTTGAAAGCCGGCATCCACACGCTCACCGCCTGCATTGATCCGCGCGATGCCTGGGTGGCGCCTGAAACCAGTCCGCACCTGATTGCCTCTGCGTCCTATACGCTCGCGCGGCCCATGACGCCAGCCGACATGGTGATCTATGTGAACGAAAAACCAGCCGCCCAGCACGATGTGGTCTTTACTTACATGGGCAACGGCAATGCGATTCGCATCGGCACGGAGATCGTGCAATACGGCGAAGTCGTATCGGAGCCTCCCTACGCGTTCGCGAAATGCCAGCGCGGCGCGTTCAAGACCCGCCCGGCGGCCCACGCGGCGGGCGAACGCGCCGATTACCTGCAGCAGCGCTACATCGCGTTCTATCCCGAAGCCGGCTCGCCGCTGGCCGATGAGCTGGCGGACCACATCGCCAACGTCTTCAACACCTGCCAACTCGACCAGATCTACTTCGACGGCTCCGAGGGCATGATGAGCCGCTACGGCATTGACTTCATGCGGCACGCGATCTTCAAGCGGCTGCGCGGCGAGGTGCTGGTCGAGGCCAGCGAATGGGGCGCGCACAACTGGTGGTTCCACTCACGGCTGGGCGCGTGGGACCATCCGGTGTGGGCGGCCAAGCGGTTTCACGACCTGCACATCGCCTCGGCCGGGAAATTTCGCGACTCCAATTTGCTCGAGCCGCAGATGGGCTGGTGGGCGCCGCGTCAACCGAGCGCGCAAGCCCGCGGCCATTTCCTGGACGAAATGGAGTATTTCGGAGCCAAGAACCTCGGCCTCGACTCCGCGATGGCGATCCAGGGCGTGAACGTGTCGCGTCAGCCGCTTGGCTTCCATATGGAAAAGCAGTTCACCGTCCTGGGCTGGTACGAGCAACTGCGGCTGGCGCGCTACTTTGACGCCCAGACCATCGCACGCGTGGCTGTGCCCGGCGACGAGTTCCGCCTGCGACAGGGCCGCGACGGCGATTGGAAGTTCACGCCCGTCAAAATGTCCTCCCACCGCATCAGCTCCCTGGGCAACGGCTCCGAGCACTGGACAAGCCGGCACCCGTTCGGGGAGCAGCCGGTGGCCGCCCGCATCGAGGCGCTCTACTCGGTGGCTCCGTACGACAGTCCCAAACGCGTCTGCGTTACGGAGTTCGCCGATGTGGCCGCGTTCCAGCAGACGACCAGTTCGGGGGCGGTGACGCTGAGCCTGGAGGAAGCGACCGGCGAGACACGCGGCGGCGGCCGTAATCTGCGCCTGCGCGCTGAAAACAAGAGCGCGGCGCGCCGTGGCGCCTGGGCCAAGGCCGCGCTTTCCTTCCCGGCCCCTTATCGGAGTCTCTCCGGCGCCGGCGCGCTGGGCGTGTGGGTCAAAGGCGACGGCAAAGGAGCGCTGTTGAATCTCCAGCTCGGAACCCCACGCGAATACATGCACGCGCTTTCCGACCACTATGTGACCCTCGATTTTACGGGCTGGCGTTATGTGGAACTCCTTGTGCGCGAGCGCGACGTGGAGCGGATGTCCGATTACGAGTGGCCTTACGGCGGCGCCTACGACATCTACCGCACCGGGCTGGACATGTCCCACATCTCCGGGTTCAACCTCTACCTCAATGACCTCCCGGCGGGAGACAGCACGGAGGCAGTCATCGGCCCTGTCATGGCGCTTCCCATCATGCCGGCCGAACTGAAAACCCCGGTGCTCACCGTCAACGGCAGGAGGCTTGCCCTGCCCATCACGCTGAAGTCGGGGGATTACCTGGAAGTCGAGCCAGCCGGCGACTGCACGCACTACGACGCCAAAGGGGATCTGTTGGCGCTGGTTCGCCCCACTGCCGCGGAGGCCTGGCCTGTGCTGCGTGCCGGCGAAAACATGCTTGCGTTCGACTGTGATAGGCCGGCCGGCGCCAGCGCGCGCGCCGAGGTCACACTCATTGAGTCCGGCACGCCGTTCGGCACGCCCAATCCACCCTCCCGGATTGGCCGGAGGTGCCTGGCACGCGAATATGAGATGCCACGCTGGATCACCGCGCCGCAGGCCGCCACCAACGTCTGGGACGTGCTGGTCCGTCCGCGGGAAGAAGCCAGGCTTGAAATCGAACTCAGCGGCGGCATGGACAGACCCGTGCTGACCGTGAACGGGCACAAGCTCAGTTTCCCCGTCAAGCTCAAGCCTGGCCACAAACTGACTTGCCGCGGGCAGCGTCATTGGGCAATCCTCGACGCGCAGCGCGCGCAAGTCGCGGAAGGCGACCTCGAGGCCGCACCGCCCATTTTGAACGAGGGATCGAATCGCGTTGCGTTCACCTGCGGGGCGCCGGATCGAGTCATGGTCAAGCTGGTCAAGGTGTACGAACCTTGAAGCTCAGCACTAACCATGAGCACCGTATGAGAATGAGAATGAAGCAGAGCAGAACGTGGATAGTAACAGCAATGTTTGCGCTGACCGCCGCCGCTTCAGCGCAGGTGATTGACACCTCAGAGACGCGGGTGCAGACCACCCTGGACCCCGGCCTCAAGCGAATCGGCACCA
The DNA here is from genome assembly GCA_964625855.1 of uncultured Verrucomicrobiota bacterium. Taxonomy (GTDB): domain Bacteria; phylum Verrucomicrobiota; class Verrucomicrobiia; order Limisphaerales; family UBA8199; genus JAPLUA01. The sequence continues at coordinate 77,745 of CAZVFC010000006.1, forward strand.
TCACGCCACGGAGCGTCGGCCAGATCGCCGGGCAGAACTGGTCGTTGGGCTGCGAGACGCTGGATCGCGGCTTCGCGAATTACGATTCCTACAAGGAATACCTGGTTCCGCTCGGCATCAAGAAGATCCGGCTTCAGGGCGGATGGGCCACGACCGAGCGCGAGAAGGGACGCTATGACTTCCGCTGGCTGGACCGGGCGATCGAGGACGCCCGCGGCCGGGGCCTGGAAATCCTCCTGGAGACTTCCTACGGCAATCCCATCTATCCGGGCGGCGGCGGCCGAGGGCTGTCCGGCGGCTTCCCGACTTCCGAAGAGGCGTTGGCGGCATGGGACAAGTGGGTCGAGACCACGGCCGAGCGCTACAAGGGGAAGGTGCGCGATTGGGGCATGTGGAATGAGCCCGATGGCAACAAGGCGCACACGCCCGAGATGACCGCCGACCTCAATATTCGCACCGCGGAGATCATCCGGCGCGTGATCCCGGACGCGCGCATTGCCGGCGCGGTGCTGTGCGGGCCCAAGCCGGACTGGGCGGAGGGGTGGCTGAAACGGGTCACAGCCCAGGACAAGGCATCGCTGTTCACATGGTTCGTGTATCACGGCTACACCCGCAATCCCGACGAGGGCCACTACGAGAATGTCGAGAAGGTCAAGGCGCTGATCCAACAATACGCGCCGGCGATCAAGCTGTGGCAGGGCGAGGCCGGCACGCAGTCGGAGTTTTGCCTGGGCGGCGCGTTGCGCAAGTATCCGTGGACGGAGCTGACGCAGGCCAAGTGGCAGACCCGGCGCATGCTGGGCGACCTGGGGCACGATGTCGAGTCGCTGGTCTTCTGCATCGCGGATCTGGACTACAACCGCTGGGAAGGCTACCGCCTCGGCGACATGGATCGCTATGGCCTGGTCAAGACGGACAAGGCCTACCGGGTGCTGAAGGTCAAGCTGGCCTACTACGCCGTGCAGAATGTGGTCGCGGTGTTTGACGATACGCTGGAACGGATGCCGGATTATCCGTGCGAGGTCCAGTGCGCGCAGGCGACGGCTTGCTACGCCTACAAGAACAAGCAGAGCGGCCAGGAGATGCTCGTCTTCTGGGACAAGAGCGGCGTGCCCTCCGACCGGACCGACACCGTGGCCGCCACGTTTACGATCACTAAAGGTTCATTCAGTGAGCCGGTCTGGGTGGACCTGATCACCGGCGGCATCCACGTTATCCCGGCGGATCGAATCGCTGTGGATGGTGAGAAGGTGGTCTTCAAGGACGTCCCCGTTTATGACGCGCCGACGCTCATCACCGACAAGAGCATGGTAATGAAATCGGCCGACAAACCACTATGAGAACTCTAACTCGAATCGTCAGTTTGCTCCTGCTTGCGGGCGCGCCCCTGGCCGTTCAGGCCGTCACTCCTTCAGCGGACGAATTTGCTGCCTGCCGTCATTGGGCGGAACAGGTGGTGGGCGCCGCCAAGCCCGCCCAAGCCGCCAGTCTGAAGGTTGTCTATGAGGACACCAACGATGGATTGTCTCGCGGGCGCTCGTGGCGGGGAACGCCGTTCCAGCTTGGCGACAAGACCTATACGCACGGCCTGGCCTTCAATTCCACCAAGCACATCCTCGTCCGGCTCGGCCAGCCGGCAGACCGCTTCACGGCGGACGTGGGCCTGGAGAACAACGACGACACGCAGCGCGGCGCGGCCCAAGGCAATGGCTCGGTGACGTTTCACGTGCTGGCGGGCGGAAAAGAGCTATTCACCTCGCCAGTGCGGCGGCTCAAGGATGGGCCCCTGCCGCTGGACCTGCCGTTGCAGGGAGCGGAAGAGTTCGAGATTCGCGTCAAGGATGGCGGGGACGGACGGGGCTGGGACCAGGCGCTCTGGGCGGAGGCAGTGGTGTGGTTTAAAGACGGGACGAAGGCGCGGTTGCAGGATTTGTCCGCAGACGACAGCGCCGGGTTCAATCGGCACGGGTGCTCCTTCCTCTACGGCGGGTCACCCAGCAGCCAGCTCCTGACGAACTGGACGCTTCGAGCCACGGCGGCAAAGCTGGACGACCAACGCTCACGGCACGAGGTCGTTTATCTTGATCCGGCCACAGGTTTGGAGATTCGGCTGGAGGCCGTCGTGTTCAGCGACTTCCCGGCGGTGGAGTGGGTGGCGCATTTCCAGAACACCGCCGCCACTAACACACCCCTGCTGGAATCCATTCAGGCGCTGGACAGCTCGCTGCCGGTTCCCCAGGCGGGGCAAGCCACGCTGCATTGGGCCAAAGGCGCGGTGGCGTCGTTCGATGATTTCGCCCCGCAGCAATTCGCTTTGAAACCCGGCGCACGGTTGCGCCTGCAGCCGGGCGGTGGGCGTTCTGCCAGCCAGGTGCTGCCGTTTTTCAATGTGGAGGGCGCCGGCGGCGGCGTGGTGGCGGCGATCGGCTGGAGCGGCGAGTGGGCGGCGGAGTTCGTTGGCGGCGCCCACGGTGCGCCGGTGATGAAGGCCGGGCTGGCCCGCACTCGCCTTACGCTGCAGCCGGGCGAAGCCATCCGCACCCCGCGCATGTTGCTGCTGTTTTACGAGGGCGACCAGTGGCGCGGGCAGAACCTGTTGCGGCAATTTATCCTGGCCCATCACCGGCCCCGGCTCGCCGGCCGGCCCCTGGTGGCGCCCATCACTTGCGGCAACTGGGGCGGCACCCGCGCCGAAGTCCACCTGGACAACATCCAGCGAATCATTCAGGAGAAGCTGCCCATTGATTACTACTGGATTGACGCCGAGTGGTACGGTCAGACCGGCGGCGCGTGGTGGGCGAATGTCGGCAATTGGGCGGTGAAGCAGGACCTCTACCCCGCCGGTTTCAAGCCGCTGAGCGACGCCTTGCGCAAGTCGGGCCGCGAATTGATGCTCTGGTTTGAGCCGGAGCGGGTCAGGAAGAACGCCCCCTGGCACCAAGAGCACGCGGATTGGCTCATGGATCTCGGCCAGGACAACCTCCTCTGGAACCTGGGTCGGCCCGAAGCGCGCAAGTTCCTGACCGAGTTCATCTCGGCGAAGGTGGACGAGTTCGGGCTGGGCTGTTACCGCCAGGATTTCAACATGGACCCTTTGCCCTACTGGCAGGCCGCCGACGCCCCCGACCGCCAGGGCATCGCGGAGATCCGTTACATCGAAGGGTTGTATGCCTTCTGGGACGGCCTGCTGGAGCGGCATCAGGGACTGATCATTGACAATTGCGCCAGCGGCGGCAGACGCATTGATCTCGAGACCGTTGGCCGCGCCACGCCGTTCTGGCGCACCGATGGCCCGCGCGACGCCATCGCCCACCAGTGCCACAGCTACGGCCTGATGGCCTGGGTGCCGCTGAGCGCCACCAGCCAGGACCGCGCCCCTGATGATTACGAGTTCCGCAGCAGCATGTGCAGCAGCCTCTGCCTGAACTGGTGGGTATCGGGCGACGCGCCGGCGGAGCGCATCCCGGCCAGCTTTCCGTTTGCCTGGGCCCGCAAGACGCTGGCGCAATACCTCGAGTTGCGGCAGTTCTACTACGGCGATTATTATCCGCTCACTGGCTACTCCCAGGCGCGCGATGTCTGGATGGCCTACCAACTGGATCGCCCGGACCTGGGCAAGGGCCTGGTGGTCGCGCTCCGCCGTCCGCAAAGCCCGTATGAATCGGCCCGGTTCCCGTTGCGCGGTCTGGATGAGCGAGCCGCCTACAAAGTCACCAACCTCGACACCCAGACTCACGTCACGCGTCCCGGCAAGGATCTGCTGCGCGCAGGACTGGAAACGCGCGGGGATTCCCAACCGGGCTCAGCATTGCTCCTGTATGAACGGCAGTGAGACGGCGCCGTGAAGGCCTCGAGCGTGAAAGACAGACCCCGCGGATTCTGCGCATCGCTTCCCTTCCTGTGGTTGGCCACGACCACGCTTGTGGCCCCGGCCGCCGAACCCGGCGCGAACCCAATCCTTCCAGCGCTTAACCCTTCGCCCGGTTCCGAGTACTCCGACGGCCGGCGCATGTTCCAAGGCATCCCCACCCTCGAACGAGCTGCCAACGGACGGCTTTGGGCGGCGTGGTACGGCGGGGGCGTGACGGAAGACAAACACAATTACATCATCCTGGACACCAGCGGCGACGATGGCCGGACATGGAAGCGGGCGCTCATCCTGGACCCGGATCACGATGGCCCGGTGCGCGCGTTTGATCCCTGCTTGTGGCATGATCCGCAAGGGAAGCTGTGGCTATTTTGGGCGCAGCGGGAGGAGGTTCAGAAGCCCCATACCCTGGCTATCCACACGACGGATTCCGATCGCGCCAAAGCCGTCTGGACGCAGCCGCGCGTGATCAGCGAGGGCATCATGATGAACAAACCGACGGTGGACCGGGAAGGACGATGGCTCCTGCCGATGGCGCTGTGGCGCACAGATGGCAGCGCGCGCATCGTCGCCTCGACCGACCGGGGTGTCACGTTTGCGCGGATCGGGGCCGCCAACATTCCCAGGAAAGAGGACCGCAACTGCGATGAACCGATGCTGGTGCAACGGCAGGATGGCGCGCTGTGGCTGCTGGTGCGTACGCGCTACGGCATCGGCGAAAGCATCTCGACCAATGGAGGCAAGACCTGGCCCGAGGTGGTCCCGACCGCCATTCCGCATCCGGCAACGCGCTTCTTCATCCGTCGGTTGTCCAGCGGGAACCTCCTGATGGTGCGGCACGACCCGCCCGAGGCCGCTAGAGTGCGCTCGCATCTCAAGGCGTTCGTGTCCGAAGACGACGGTCGCTCGTGGAAGGGGGGCCTGCTGTTGGACGAGCGACGCAATGTGTCTTACCCGGACGGGGTCCAGGCGGCAAACGGCCTCATCTACCTGATCTACGACTGGGAACGCCAGCGGGACAAGGAAATCCTCATGGCCATCTTCCGCGAGGAGGATGTGCGCCAGGGCAACTTGGTGTCGCTCGATGGGCGGTTGCGGGTGCGCGTCAACCAGGCCACTGGCCTCAATCCGACGGTGGCGCCGCGCACAGCGCGCGACCAAGGCGTGCCGAAGCGCAGCCTCCATGTGGTTTCGGTTCAGATGCCCATCACGGGAGATATGAACGCGAACCGGGAGCGAATATGTGCGGGCGTCAAAGAGAATGCTGCCAAAGGTGCGCGGGTCGTCGTGTTTCCGGAGACCGCGCTGTCAGGGCTCGACCAGGAAACCATCGGCAAGATTGACTGGGCGCGACTCGATGCCGCGATGGCGAGCGTGGCCGACACCGCGCGGGAACAGGGTGTGTATGTTATCTACGGGTGCGCCACGCGTTCTTCGGGGGAGAGGCCGTTCAACTCCGCCGTGGTGCTCGCGCCCGATGGGAAGGAGATCACTCGGTACCACAAGTGTTTCCCGGAAGGCTGGTTTGAACCCGGAGAACATCTGGCATTGTTTGAGGTGGACGGCATTCCCTGCACGGTCATTGTGTATCACGATAACCGCTTCCCCGAACTGGTCCGGGTACCGGTGCTGGCGGGAGCGAAGATTTGTTTCTACATCAGCTACGAAATCAACAGCCGTGACAGCGCCCTCCTTAAGCGGGAAGGATATCGTGCCCAATCCATCGCGCGTGCGGTGGAAAACGGGATCTGGTGGGTTCAAGCCAACGGCGTCGGCCCAAAGCGCGGCCAGCGCCTGAGTTTGGGAAACAGCGTGATTGTGTCGCCCAACGGTCAGGTCGTCGCCCATGCGCCCCAACTAAAACCGGCGACCATCCGGGCCGCAATTGATCCTGCCGCGGCGGGGCGTGACGACGCTTTGGAAGGTCTGGATGGAAGAGCCCTGCCGGGGTGGTGGGAATCGGCTGTGGACCAACTCCGGGCCCAGCAGCATGGGGTTGAGGCCGCTGGCCACGTATCGAAGAAGTCCGGTCACCGCCTCCGGGTGGCGCTCATGCAGTCCGTGCCAGTCAAGTGGGATCTCGAAAAGAACTTTGCCGTGTTCCTGCGCCTGCTCGACCAAGCATCCGGCGCAGACATCTTCGTCACCCCGGAATGTTGGTTGGACGGATACGCCGCCCCTGACAAGAAGTCCACTGTTGAACGGCTTCGGGGCGTGGCACAGGACCCCGCCTCCAGCCCGTATCTCGCCCGCGTTTCCGAGGAGGCCCGCCGCCGGAACATGTACATCTGTTTCGGGTTCACTTCGCTGGAAAAGGGGTGTATCTACAACGCGGCCGGCCTGTGGGACAAGACCGGCGCGCTGGTCGGATGCTACCACAAAACACATCTCCAAGCCCATGATCTCCAATTCAGCCCCGGCGAGGACCTGTCGGTGTGGCAGACCCCGTGGGGGCCGATTGGCATCATGATCTGTGCGGACCGGCGCTGGCCGGAGACGGCGCGCACACTGCGGCTGAAAGGCGCACGCCTCATCCTGAATCCGACCTACGGAATGTGCCATTGGGGTAACGAATGGTGGATGCGGACGCGGAGTTATGAGAATCAATGCTTCGTCGCCTTTGCCCACCCGCAAACCAGTTTCGTCGCCGCCCCCGGGGGACGCCTCCAGGCCAAACGCCACTGTCTGCCCGGGGTGCTTCTCTGCGACCTTGACCTCAGCAAAGCCACGGAGGACAACCATCTGAAGGACCGTCGTCCGGAGCTCTACGGCATCATCACCCAAACGCCGGAGAGGAAGAAGTAACGAAATGCCAAGACCGCAAGGGGTAAAGTTTTTCATTGAGCGATCCGATTGCATGAATCCCTTCCTACGAATGTCAGGCACAGCAACGATGTTGCTGGCGCTCTGGATGACCCTGGGCGCGGTGTGCTCCGCCCGGCCGCTGGCGGGTGACGAGCCGGTGCGCGGATGGACGATCCTGTCTGACAGTGTGCCGGATGCCTTGGTGACGATCACCGCAGCGTCGGGGTATCGCATCAATCATTTGCAGCTTTCGCACCAGATCGTTCACAACCTGCGCGAGATCAAGGGCGACGCGAAGCGCGACCTGGTAAATGAACTCACCGGGGCAGCCCATCGGGCGGGGATTGTCGAAGTGGTGCTTTGGGACCACGCGCTCTACCAACTGGACTACTATCCGAAGGAGTTCCGGACCGGCCCGGGAGGGACGATTGATTTGGACAACCCTGAGTTCTGGAAATGGTTCCAGGAGGATTACCGCCACATGCTGGACCGGGTCCCCGCGATTGACGGCCTGGTGCTGACATTCATTGAAACCGGCGCGCGCGCCGAGCGGCAACACTCGACCCAGCTCAAGAGCAACGCGGAGAAGCTCGCGCGGGTCGTGAACGTCGTGGCAGACGTGGTGGTAGGGGAACGCAAGTTGAACCTTTATGTCCGCACTTTCTCCTACACCCAGAAGGAATATGACAATGTGCTTGGGGCCATTGCTCTGCTCAAACGCCCGGACATTCGCCTCATGATGAAAGAAACGCCGCACGATTTCTTTCTGACGCATCCGGATGACCCGTACGCCGGGACCATTGCGCGTCCCACGATCATGGAATTTGACATCGCCGGGGAGTTTAATGGGCAGGGAATCATCGCTACTACCTGGCCGGAATACGTGTTGCGGCGGTGGCGGTCATTCGCCAAGCGTCCTCATATCATTGGTTACACCGCGCGCACGGATCGCTACGGAAGCACGCGGTTAGTCGGCCGCCCGGCGGAAATCAACCTGTTGGCGCTCCGTCGGGGGGCGGAAAATCCCCAGGTGACCGCCGAAGAGATCTATGACGAGTTCCTCACCGCGCGCTACGGCCCGGCCGCGCTCCCGGAGGTTAAGGCGGCTTTCAAAAACGCGCACGGGATCGTTACCGCGTCCATGTACACCCTGGGGACATCCATGGCCAGCCACTCGCGCATGGATTACGAGGCCGCATCCAGCTATGTGCGGCACGTCTCCGGCAAATGGATGTCGCCGCCGATCTGTTATGTGGGGCACGGGATCAACCGCGAGTTCCACTATTGGCGGGATACCATCAACCATCTGGCTCCGCCGCATTTCAAGAACCTGAGCAAGGGCCAATGGAGCGAAGTCCCCGAAGTCGTGAGCAGCGGGTGGATTCAACCCGGCGAGGGGATGACCGAGGAATATCTGCGCTACATCGTCACGGAAAAGAAGGACGGCGTGGCACTGGCGGAGGATTCGGTGCGGCACATCGAAAACGCCCAGCCGAAGCTCCGGCCCGAGGATTACGAGGAGTTGCGCCACTACTTTCAACGCACTCTGTTGACCGCGCGAATCTATTTGGCAACGGCCTCGGCTTACTTCGGCTTCCGAGTCTGGTGCCGTGGCAACGAGCACCAGACGGGGTTTGTGCGCCAAACGACGCAGGAGGGGCTGAATGGGATCAAGGCGGTTGTGCCTCAGATCCGGGATTACCCCCGGAAGCCGGCGGCCGGCCAATGGGACTGGCGCCAGGATGCGGACACGGCTGAACGTTACTACAATTGGATCGTGAGAGACGGCTGGCCGGCGAAAGCCGGATCGGGGAGCAGCGCTTATGGCGGGAAGAAATTTGAGCCTCAGGCCGATCCGCAACCGCGCTAACCGGTCGGGACGCGGCGGGCAGAGGTGGGGGGACAGTGATCAGCCATATGTAGTCGGTAACCCGGTCCCGATGATCCCGGGTTCAGGCAGTCAGGACATAAGCAGGTGTTTCGAGTTGCCGCGCGGTCTCACTTCGACTAGACACCACGGTTGTCGGACAGCCTCAAAATCCCTATGCGTTATCATAATACTCTTTGGCTGGCTGGAGCCCTGGTGGTTTCGGCGCAGGCTCAGGTGATCGTGCAAAGCCCCAACGGCCGGGTCCAGGCCACCGTTGCGTCCGAAGCCGGGCGGCTCACTTGGTCGGTCAAGTTCAACGGCCAGCAGGTGCTGGCTCCGTCTCCGCTCGGCGTGACGGTTGACGGCGTGGATTATGGCGCGGCGGATGAATTGGGCAAAGTGGCAACCCATGCGGTTAAAGAGAAATTCCCCTGGCGCGGGGCCAAGTCGGAAGTCAACCTGCGCGGCAAACAAGCCCGGGTGGCGGCTCGCAACCGCTCCGGCGGCGCCTGGCAGCTTGAATTCTGCTGCTTTGACAATGCGGTGGCCTGGCGCGCTATCCTGCCCGGCAGCGGCGCGCGCCGGGTGACCGGCGAGACCACCGCCTGGGTCCTGCCGGCCGGGACGGCAGCCTGGTGCAATCCCGACACCGCCAATTACGAAGGCATCCACGAGCGCTGGGCGGTGAACGAAATCCCCAGCGGGCGGTTCACCAACGGCATCGCGATGCCGGTCACGCTGGAGCTGCCCGGCGGTGGGTTCGCCGCGATAACGGAGGCCGACGTGATGGGGTACAGCGGCGCGACGCTCGAACCGACCGGCAACTGGCGCCTGGCCTCATCGTTCCGCGACGACCCGAAGGGCTGGACGATGAACGGCGAGATTCGCACACCCTGGCGGGTGCTGATGCTGGCGGTGGACCTGAACGGATTGGCCAATTGCGATGTCGTGCCGGCCCTGTGCCCGCCCCCGGACCCCGCGCTGTTCCCCCGGGGCATCCGCACGGATTATCTCAAGCCGGGCCGCTGCCTGTGGCAGTGGTGGGCCTACGACGATCCGGGCACGCACTGGAGCAAGCAGCATTGGTTCGTGGACCAGGCGGCCGCCCTCAGTTGTCAATATTACCTCGTGGACGAAGGCTGGGAACACACACGCCAGGAATGGGCGACCGAGGGCAAGACCCCCTGGCAACGCATGAAGGAACTGTGCGACTACGCCTCCGGCAAAGGCGTCGGCATCTGGGTCTGGCGCGGCTGGACGCAGAGGGAGGACCGCCAATGGCCGGGGCTTGAGACCCAGGAGAAACGCGAGGACTTCTTCCGCCGCTGCGCCGAGGCCGGCGTGAAAGGGGCGAAGGTTGATTTCATGGACAACGAATCGCACGACCGGTTGGCGTTCTACGAGGCCTGCCTGCGCACGGCGGCGAAATACAAGGTGATGGTCAATTTCCACGGAGCCAACAAACCCGCCGGCGAAGCCCGCACTTGGCCCAACGAAATGACTCGCGAAGGCATCCGCGGCCTGGAATACAACAAGTGGAGCACCTTGCCGCCAGGCCATTACGCCAGCCTGCCCTTCACCCGTTACCTGGCCGGCCACGGCGATTTCACGCCCACCACCTTCCAAGCCAAGTTCCAGAAAGGCACGACCGTCGCCCAGCAGCTCGCCTGCGCCGTGGTGACGACCTCGCCCATCCTCTGCTGGGCCGACAAGCCGGACGTGTACCTCGCCAGCCCGGTCGTGGATGTGATCAGGGACATGCCGGCGGTTTGGGACGAAACCCGCGTCCTGCCCGGCAGCCAAATCGGCGAGGTCGCCATCCTGGCGCGCCGCTCCGGCAAGGAATGGTATGTGGGGGTGGTGAATGGCCCGACGGCTCGCACTTGCACGCTGGACCTCTCGTTCCTGGGCCGCGGAAAGTTCAAAGCCGACTGCTTCGCCGATGCGCCCGGCGATGGCTCGCAATTCGCCATCGAGAGGAGCGTGGCAGTCAGTGACAGCACTCGGACCATTTCCCTCAGCCCGGGCGGCGGCTTTGTCGCCCGCTTTCGCCGCTGAGTCGAGCCCTCCGGTTCAACGTTCAACGGAAAGCTGGAAGTGCGTTAGAGCACCCGCAGGTCGTCGCGGTATTCGGAGGGCCAGCGGCCGGAGTGTTGATGGAAGGCGCGGCTGAACGAAGAGGCGGTACCGTAGCCGCAACGGCGAGCCACCTCGGCAATCGGCAGGGAGCCGTCCGCCAACAGGCCGCGGGCCGTCTGCATCCGCACGCGCGCCAGTTCCGCATGCACGGTCCGTCCCAGACCATCCGCGAAGCGCCGGTCCAGGGTCCGTCGCGAGACCACCGCTGCTTGCGCCACCTGTTCCACGCCGATGAGGTTGCCGGCTTGAGCGCGGATGAACCGGACGGCGGATTTCACCAGCGCATCCTCGACTGCCACCATGTCTGTCGAGCCGCGAGCCACCACCCCGGTCGGCTGGATCTTGCGGTGCGGATTCCGGATGCGCTTGCCGGTCATCGCCTGGGCCAACAGCCGCGCCGCTTCGAAGCCGAGGCGAGGTGTGGGGAGACTGACGCTGGACAAGGTCGGCCAGCTCACGTCGCACATGAGCTCATCATTGCCGATGCCCAGGACCGCCACCTCATGCGGGACGGAGAGATCGGCCCACCGGCAGGCCGTCAGCACCCGCTCGCCCAGCTTGTCGTCGAAGACCAGCAGCCCAACGGGCTTGGGCAACTGCTTCAACCAACGCATCAGCAGGTCGAGCCGCGACTCGCCTTCGCTGACTGGTTCGGAGAAAGCCGCCAGCGGGCTACCGCCTAACCACGCGGCAAAACCCGCCCGGCGCTGCTCCGACGCGGTCCGCCCCCGCACGCCGCAATAGCCGAAGTGCTTGAGCCCCACTTCCGCGAGGTGTTCGGCTGCCAGGCGGCCAACGGCTTCATTGTCCAGGGTCACGGTCATGGCCACCTCCAACTCGCCGAGGGCGGTATCCACCAGCGGCACCGACAGTTTTCGCGCCACATCCAGCAGGCAGCGGTCGGCCACGTAGGCGATGATCCCGCCGGGGCCCAGGCGCGCCACCTCCTGCGCCGCGGCCCTGCCGCTGTGGCGGACCAGCATCATCCGCCAGCCCAGCCGGCGGAGGTATTGCGCCACGCCATGCAGCCGGTTGCGCCCGGCGCCATCCCGCGTGTCAATGCACACCGCGACTGCCCGGAGCGGCGTGGAGGTCCGTTTCATGGGCCGCAAACTGCCTGTCTAAAAATGCAATGGCAATGACGAAATAAGGCAATTGCTGCGAATGCCCGGGCCTCCTAGACTGAGGGTTGTCATTCACATGGCGGTCATCGTATGCGCTTCAAAAACAACGTCGTTCTGGTAACCGGCGCCAGCCGGAACACCGGCTTGGGCATCGCGGCGCGCTTCGCGGCGGAAGGAGCCACAGTCTTTCTCAATGGCCGGACCCTTGAAAAGGTCGGCACCGCGTTGGCTGCGCTGCGCCAGCGCGGGCTAAAGCGGCTCATCGGGTTGGTCGGCGACATCAGCGTCGCCGCCGACGTCGAGGAGATGTTCCGCCAAATCTCCGCGAAGGCCAGACGCCTGGATGTGCTCGTCAACAACGCGGTGCATCTCGGCGTGGGCCCCAATGTGCTGGATATGGAGCTGGAGTATTTCGAGGCGGTTACGCGGGTCAACCTGGTGGGGACTTTTCACGTGTCGCAGCAAGCGGCACGCTTGATGAAGCGGCGCGGGGGCGGGGCGATTGTCAACGTCGGCTCAAACGTCACGAAACGGGCCATTCGCAACCGGAGCGCCTACCTGGCCAGCAAGGGCGGGATTGACGCGTTGACGCTGGCGATGGCGGTGGATCTCGCGCCGCATGGGATCCGGGTCAACATGGTCGCTCCCGGCTACATTCACACCGACCGCTGGGCGACCCTCGCCGCGGCGATTGCACGGCGGCGGCGGGCGAACGTGCCGCTGGGCCGCGAGGCGACGGCGGAGGACGTCGCCGAGGCGGTGCTGTTCCTGGCATCCGACCAGGCGGCGAACATCACGGGAGCCAGACTGGTCGTGGACGGCGGGTGTTCGGCCCAGCATATGCCCGCCGACGTTGACGTGTGAGCGACGGCGCCGACCATGCCGGGGGCGCCGTGCCCCGGCCGCGCTACAAATGGGAGCTGCTGGCGCTTCTGTTCTGCGCGTTCTTCTTTCACCAGGGCGACCGCGCCATCTTTGGCGTGGTCCTGTCGGCCATCAAAACGGATCTGGGCCTGACGGATAGCCAACTGGGGCTGGTAGGCTCCGTGCTGTTCTTCACGCTGGCGGTGATGATGCCCGTGGCCGGCTACTTGGGGGACGTGTGGAATCGGAAGAAGATTATCATCGGGAGCCTCCTGTTTTGGAGCGCGGCCACAATGTGCACCGGGCTCGCCGGCGGGCTGGCCGCCCTGATCGCATTCCGCAGCGTCGCCACCGCGGGCGGCGAATCGTTCTACGCGCCGGCGGCCTACCCGCTGCTCGCCAGCTATCATACCCGCACCCGGGCGTTCGCCCTTTCGATTCACCAGGCCTCGCTCTATATCGGCGTGATGGTCAGCGGCTTCCTTGGGGGCTTTGTGGCGGAACAGTGGGGCTGGCGCGCCGCTTTCTTCACCTTCGGCGGGGGCGGCATCGTGTTGGGCCTGATCCTGATCTGGCGTCTGCTCGACGCCCCGCCCGCTGCCGCCGGCCCGGGTGCCGGGAACCGCGACTCCATCAGGCAGGCGCTCGGCGTGCTGTTTCGCTCGCCGACCGCGCTGCTGTTGACGGTCGGGTTCACCGCGATCGTCTTCGTCAACAATGCTTATGTGGTTTGGGCGCCAGTGTTTCTTCAGGAGAGGTTCCAGCTTTCGCTGACCAAGGCCGGGGGATTCGCCATGTTCTATCATCACCTGGCCGCGTTGCTGGGCATCATCTTCGGCGGCTGGCTTTCGGACCGCGTGGCGGTGGCGCGGCCGGTGTTCCGGCCGCAGATGATGGGGACGGCCATGTTGCTGGGCGTGCCGGTGATCTTCTTGATGGGCCGGGCGGGCACCCTGGTCGCGGCTTGTGCCGCCATGGCGGGCTTCGGCGTCTTCCGCGGGCTCTACGAGGCGAATACCCACGCGGCGTTGTTTCAGGTGATTGCACCGCGGCACCGCGCCTCGGCGGTGGGCATCATGACGATGCTGGCCTTCCTGGCCGGGTCGCTCTCGCCCTGGCTGCTCGGGCGGCTGCGCGAGTCGCACCCCGCCGGCCAGGGGTTGGGCTACGGTTTCTCCGCCTTGTCCGGCGCCTACCTGCTGGGCGGAGTGGCCGTTCTGGCCGCCGTGTTCTTCACCTTCCGGCGCGACTACTACCGCGAGCCGGCAACCTGAAATGACTTCGATAATCCGCAGACAGTATGATTCAGCCAATTCCGGAATTCCATTGCGTATGAAGATTGAACATGTAGCCCGGATCTTTAGCTTGAAGGGGTATCTATTAACCAAACCGACGGGTCTGGCCGCCTCCTTGGTGTGCGCGTGTGGCTTGTTCGCCGCCGAGCCGCCCGCTGCCTCGACGAAAGCCGACGGTTATGAGCGCCTTGCCAACGAGCACATTTACCTCTCGCTTTCAGCCGACGGACGGAGGTTCGAGCTGGGCTTTGCCGGCCAAGGGCCGACTCTCTCGGGCGAGCGCGGACTGTTCGACGTGATGGTCGGAGTCGGCCGGCGGCGCGAATGGGGCATCGCGCCGGAAGAACAAACAGCCCGCGTAACAAGGGACGGCAAGGCATTGGTGGCGCGCTACGCCGCGCTGCACCACGCCGGCACGGATCACGGCGTGCAACTCGAACTGCGCTTCACGCTCGAAGGCGACGGCGTCGTCTGCGAGGCGCGGATTGACAACCAGTCCGACGTGGTGATCGAGGAACTCTGGTTCCCGTGGGTGGGGCCATTCCGCAGCCTGGGTCCGGACCCGGAAAGCGACACGCTCATTCTGCCGCACGGATTTGGCCGACGCATAAAGAAACCGGCGGATTACGTGGAAGCCCAGCACACCCTCTACATGGCGCCCGACCAGAAGCGCGTGCTGGCCTGTTCCCATTATCCGGGCGGGACCATGACGATGAACTGGTTCGGCCTCTACGGCGGGGGCAAGTCGCTGGGTTTGCTCTCGCTGGACCCGACGTTCCAGACCACGGGCCTGCATCTGGCCCGGGACACCAGCACTGGGCGGCTGTCTGCGGGATTTGTCCGTTATCCATTCCTGGCCCGGGAGAGCTGGACGGCGCCGCGCTCCGTCCTGCGCCTGCATCATGGGGATTGGCACGCGGACGCGCGCGCCTATCGGCAGTGGGCGGATTCGAGCTGGTGGAGCCAGACGCCCCGGCCCGAGTGGGTGAACCAAATGCACGGCTGGCAGCGCATCATCATGAAGCACCAATATGGCGAGGTGTTCCTGCGCTACAAAGACCTGGTGGATGTGTTCGAGGGTGGCCGGCCCTACGGAATCACAACGCTGATGGTCTTTGGCTGGTTCAAGGCCGGCATGGACAATGACTATCCCAACTACGAAGTGGCGGATGACCTGGGCGGCGCTGCGGGCTTGCGGGAGGCCATTGCCGAGATCAAGCGCCGGGGCGGCCGCGTGATTCTGTACGCCAACGGTCACCTGATTGACACGGCTTCCGATTACTACAAGACGACCGGCTCGCGCATTTGCCTCAAGACCGCCCAGGGAAGCGAGTATCGCGAAGCCTACAAGTTTGCCGGGGACGGCACCTACCTGCGCGACTTCGGCGCCCGGGACTTCGTCGCCGCGTGTCAATCCACGCCCGAGTGGCGCCAGAAGTTAATCGAGATCGGAGAATACATGGCATCCTTCGGGCCCGACTGCCTCTTCTTCGATCAAATGGGCGGCCGGCTGCCATACCTGTGCTTTGACAAGTCGCATCCCCATTCCGGGCCGGCCCTGGCCCAGGGCCCCGGCAAGAACGCCATCCTGGCGGCGATGCGACAAGCCTTGATTGCCGGCCACCCGGAGCGCGCCTTTGGGACGGAAAAGGTGAGTGATTGCCTCGATCGGCACGTTGATTTTGTGCACGTCGCCGACTACGGCGCCGCGCAGACTCCCGAGGCGTTTCCAGAGATGTTCCGCTACACGTTCCCAGAAATCCTGTGCAGCACCCGCGGGATTCGCGATGAGCGCGACCACGAAAAGCGGATGAACTGGGGATTCCTCTACGGCTGGCGGTTCGACGTTGAAATCTGGCGGTGCCGGGGTGACTTGCGGCAGGCCCCGGCCTATGGCGCCTACATGGCCAAGCTGATCGCCTTGCGCAATCGCTGGCCGGACTTGCTGATGACGGGCCGGTTTGTGGATGAAGACTTCTTTACTGCTCCCGGCGCGGGCGTTCTGGCCAAGGGCTATACGGCCAGCGGACGCGCTGCAATCGTCGCATACAACCACACATCCCGGGCGCAGACTTTCTCGCCCAAGACCCGGCAGCCGTTGCGCTTTGTCGAAGGCGCCACCGTAAACGGCAGCTTCCAACCGGGCGATAGCCTGCCTCCCCAGTCCGTGGCGGTGTTGGTTTACGCGCAATAAGCATGGACCCGGGCGGTCATTCCTTACGGCGAGCGTGGTTCCTTGGGTTGGTGCTGCATTCGTGGGCGCTGCCTGGCGCGATTGCGCCGGACGCAAGAGCGGATCGGAAGGTGGTCGAGTGGCAACCCTGGCCGGCCGCCAACGTCCAGGTGCATGGAGCCGCGGCATGTCCAGGCACGAACGGTTGGCTGGAGGTCACCACCCGCAAGGAGGCAGGCCGCGTTGGTCTGAAAGTGAAAACAGCGCCGGAATGCCGGAATCTGGCAGCCTTTGCGGAAATCGCCGTTCCCGTGTGCAACCGGGGGACTAACAACCTGCGGCTCATCTTGCGGGTGGACGATGACTCGACGGAAAGCCTACCGACCGTGCAAGTCCGCAAATCCATCTTTCAGGTCCTGATTTCTCCCGCGCCGGGGCCTATGTGGCTGGTGGTGCCCTTGGGCGACCAGAAGTTCTCTTCGGCCGAAGACAGATTCATCTCCATGGTCGGGCAGCCTACTGACTTTGTGCGCCGCGGGAACGTCAATGGAGCCAACGTCACCGCCATCTCGATCTTTACGCCTGACCCGGATATGGAACATGCCTTTGCCATCGGTCCGGTGATCGCCCGCCGCGCGCCCGCGCCCTTCCGAGACTGGCCCGACAACCGGGTGTTTCCGCTGGTGGACGAGTTTGGCCAATTCGCGCACCGGGATTGGCCGAGCAAGATCCGTTCGCCAGGCGATCTTGCCGAGCGACGGAAGCAGGAGGATGCCGATCTGGCCGCGCATGCACGGCCTTCTGAATGGAACCGTTTCGGTGCCTGGGCTGGCGGACCCAAACTGCCAGCCACCGGCTATTTCCGGGTCGAGAAACTGAACGGCGCCTGGTGGATGGTGGACCCGGAGGGCAGATTGTTTTGGTCGCACGGCGTCGTGCGCGTTGGCACTCGGATCCGGGTCGGGTCGGTCTATCACGGCACGCCGCTGCCGGACCGCGAGAACTACTTTCGGTTGCCAGATCCTGCCTCGCCGCTGGGAGCTTTCTATGGCCGGGAAGCGCAATCCACGCGCCGCTATTATGTGGGGAAGGACAATCACCCGGTCTATGACTTTCTCGAAGCCAATCTCTTTCGCAAGTACGGCAGGGCCTGGGCATCCGAATACGCTGTCCAGGCTCAGCGGCGGCTCGCCAGTTGGGGCTTGAATACCATCGCGAATTCGTCCGATCCGGGCATCTACTCCCAACGGCAGACGCCCTACACCGCAATCGTCTATTCCGCGCCGCTCGGGAAATCCGAGTTCCGCCTCGAGGGCTCGGAGGGCAACTGGGGCAAACTGCCGGACCCCTTCGATCCGGGTTGGCGTCAGCTCATGGACCGCACGCTTCAGGCCGAGTTGAAGGAGTCGCTTCACGATGCGTGGTGCCTGGGCTTCTTTGTGGATAATGAGCTGCACTGGGGCGACACGTGTTACCTGGGCGAGGCGACGCTGCGGTCGCCGCCGAAGCAGCCGGCCCGGCAGGCGATGGTGTCGGATCTCAAACAGAAATACACGGAAGTGCGGAAGCTGAACGCCGCCTGGGGAACCGCCTATTCGAGCTGGGAGACTCTGTCGGCGTCCGGCGCTGCTCCCGATAGGGAGCGCCCGGCAGTCCGCGCCGATCTCGAGGCCTTCAGCGAGCGGTACGTGGCGGCCTATTTTCGCGGATGCCGCGAGGCCATCAAGGCCGCCGCCCCCAACCACCTGTACCTGGGCTGCCGCTTTGCGGGCTCAGGCAACGCCATGGTTATGCGGGTTGCCGCGCAGTATTGCGACGTCGTCAGCATCAACCGCTACGCGCCCGAGGTCTCCGGCCTCCGGCTGCCCAAAGGACTGGATCGGCCCATCCTGATTGGCGAATTCCACTTCACGCCGATGGATGCGCCGATGCATCCATCCGGGTTGGTGTTGGTGGCCAATCACGCAGATCGCGGCCGAGCCTATGCCACCTATGTCAAGAACGCCCTGGAAAACCCGGCCGTGATCGGCACGCACTGGTTTCAATACTACGATCAGCCCCCAACCGGGCGGTTCGATGGGGAAAACTATCAGACCGGCCTGCTCGATATCTGCGACACCCCGTATCCCGAGACCGTCGCTGCCTGCCGCGGCATCGGCAGCACATTCTACCAGGTTCGCGCCCGGGCGTTCCCTTCGCCCTGACCGGCGGACACACCGAACAATTGAGCATGAAAATCACCGGCATCAAGACCTTCCTCTGCCACGCCTACCGGACCAACTGGGTATTCGTCAAAGTGCTGACCGATGACGGCCTGCACGGCGTGGGCGAAGCCACTCTGGAATATCGCGAGCAGACCGTCGCCCAGGCGGTGAAAGAACTGGAGCGCACGCTGATCGGCCTCGATCCACACAATATCGAGGCCATCTGGCATCAAGCCTACCGCGACGTCTATTGGCGGGGTGGCCCTGTCCTCATGAGCGCGTTGTCCGGCGTCGAGATGGCCCTCTGGGACATCAAAGGCAAGGCGCTCGGTGTGCCGGTGTATCAATTGCTTGGCGGCAAGGTGCGCGACGCCATCCCCTGCTACGCCAACGGCTGGTTCGCGCCAGCCAGGACGCCCGCTGAGTTTGCGGAAAAGGCGCGGCTGGCCGTGGCGGCGGGTTTCCGGGGCCTGAAATGGGACCCGTTTGGCTCGGCCTACCTCGAGATAGACAAGCAGCACTTGCGCGAAGCTTTGCGCTGCATCGAGGCCGTGGTCGGCGCGGTCGGGCCCGAGGTGGACATTCTCATTGAAGGCCACGGGCGGTTCAACGTGGCGTCCGCCGTGCGCATCGCCCGGGCGCTCGAGGAGTTCGACATTCACTGGTTCGAGGAACCCGTCCCGCCGGACAACCTGGAGGCGCTGGCCGAGGTCAAACAGCGCTCGCGCGTGCCCATCGCCGCCGGCGAGCGGCTTTACAGCCGCTGGGATTACCAGCGCTTCTTCGCGCTGCGTTGCGCCGACTACGCTCAGCCGGATGTCAGCCATGTCGGCGGCATTATGGAAGTGAAGAAGATCGCCGCCCAAGCCGAGGCCAACCACATCGCCATCTGTCCGCACAACCCGAGCGGACCGGTGGCCAACGCCGCCATTCTCCAGCTCGCCGCCTGCGTGCCCAACTTCACCGTCCTTGAAACCATGAGCGCCGACGTGCCGCATCGCCGGCTCATCAGCACCGAGAACGTGGTCTTCCAGGATGGCCGGATGCGCATACCCAACGCCCCGGGCCTGGGCATTGATCTCAACGAAGAAGCCATCGCCGCGCATCCCTTCCAGCCGCGCGAGCTGCGCCATTACACCGGCAAGCTCACCGACATCCGGCCGGCCGACGCCGCGGATTACTTCCAACGCCCGAGACCATCCGCCGGCACCTGAGGCGCGAGGCGTGTGATCGGACTGGCGCATCTGTCTGAAGCCGCCATGGCAGAGGACCACGTTAGGCGGGCAAAAAGCGCGAGAACTACAAGAAACATACAGGACAAATACAGGACAAATACAGGAAGAATCCAGAGACTCACGCGGTTCTCACGCCCGGCGGACGCCAACCTCCCGCCTGGTCCGCGCCAACCTCCCAGCCGGTCCAGGCGGCTCCCTGCGTTCGAGAACCCGCGCGCCGGCGTCTCCTCCCGCCGGCCTTTGGGATCGCGGCGGCGTGACCAACGTTGCCGCCCGGCCAGCGCGGCGGCATCGAGCGCGTCCGAGTTGGCTTTGCGCGTTGCCCCGCCCACTGGGGTTTGGTATGGGATTACGATGATCAGATGAGCGAACCCGGCCTCCCAACTGCGGAGCGCGCGTCCGCCGCGCGGAGGTGGAATCCGTCGCGGTGGTTCGCGGCCGGCCCCGACGCGCCGCGGATCACCGATCCGGAGCGCATCAGCCAGATCTACCGCCGCAACCGGATGTCGGTGATGTTCGCGATCACCTGCGGCTATGGTTTCGGCTACACCTGCCGGTTGCCGCTGGCGGTGATGAAGAAGCCGCTGCTTGACGAAGGAGTGTTTACGGCCGAATGGCTGGGGCTGATCGGTTCGGCCTTCTCCATCGGCTACGCGGTGGGCAAGCTGGTAAACGGTTTCCTGGCCGACCACGCCAACGTGCGCCGCTTCTTCGCCGCCATGGTGCTGATGTCGGCGCTGATCAACCTGGCCATGCTCGGCTTTGTTTCGCCGTGGGGCTGGGCGATTCTCTGGGGTCTGAACGGGTGGTTCCAGGGCGCCGGGTCGCCTTGCAGCGGGGTCTCGCTGGCCAACTGGTTCAGCGCGAAGGAACGCGGCAGCTACTACGGGATCTTCAGCAGTTCCCATTCGCTGGGGGAAGGGCTGACGTTCGTGTTCAACTCGCTGCTGGTGGCCAACCTGGGCTGGCGCGCGGGCTTCGCCGGGCCGGGCGTGTTCTGCATCCTGGTCGCGTTCGGCATCCTGCTGCTGCTCCGTGACCGGCCTGAAACCATGGGCTTGCCGCCGGTTGCGGACTGGCGCAACGATCACCCAACGCCCGCGGCGGACCGCGATGCGCCGGCCGCCGACACCCGGCGGAACCAACTCCAGGCCCTGCGGATGCCCGCCATGTGGGTGCTCGGCCTGGCCAGCGCCTGCATGTATGTCAGCCGCTACGCCATCAACAGTTGGGGCATGCTCTATCTCCAGGAACACCGGAACTACACCATGGTCGAGGCGGGCCTGATGCTCGGCTTGAACACCGGCGCGGGGCTGGCCGGCTGCGTGGTCTATGGTTTTGTCTCCGACCGCTTCTTCAACGCGCGCCGGCCGCCGGTCACATTCATCTTTGGCGTGCTGGAGGTCATCGCCTTGCTGATGATTTTCTACACGCCGCCCGGCCATCCGGTGGTGTTGTCGGCGGCATTCATCCTCTTCGGGTTCACGCTCAGCGGCCTGCTGGCCGTCCTGGGTGGGTTGTTCGCAGTGGACATCGTCGGACGCCGGGCCGCGGGCGCGGCGATGGGCTTTATCGGCATCGTCAGCTATCTTGGCAACGCGCTGCAGGAGTGGGTCAGCGGACACCTCATCCAGCGCGGGCTCACCCTCGAAACCGTCACCACACTTAACGAACAAGGACAATCCATTGCCACGCAGGTCAAGCACTACGACTTCAGCGCCGCGATCGCCTTCTGGATCGGCGCTTCCGTGTTGTCGGTGATGCTGGCGGCGTTGCTGTGGCGCGTCAAAACCAAGGAATGAAATGACTGCAATGAACAAGAAACTCTCCCGTTGGACCTGCGCCAGGATCTCGCGCCGGGCACTGTTCCTGGCCCTGGGACCACTGGTAATCGGACTGGCCGCGTGCGTTTCGACGAAAGTCGCGCCGACCAGCTTCACCCGCATCTACGCGGAGCTCCAACAACCCGCAGGCACCCAGGTGCTCGTCGCGGCGCACCGCGGTCTATCGGGCCGCTCAACCGGCGCGTGGGAGAAGTACCCGGAGAACTCCCTCGCCGCGATCACGGACTCCATCGCAAAGGGCATTGACATCGTGGAAGTGGACGTGCGCAAGACCAAGGACGGCCAGCTCGTCATGTGCCACGACGCCACCGTGGACCGCACCACGGACGGCACCGGCGCCATCACTAACCTGACGCTCGCCGAGATCAAGCGATTGCGCCTCCGGCTCGGCGTCGGCGGCACCAACGCCCCCGTCACTGACCAGCGCGTTCCGACCCTCGAGGAGGTCATGCTGCTGGCCAAGGACAAGTGCATGGTGAATCTCGACAAGGCTTGGATTCTCGTCCCCGAATGCTGCGCCATCCTCAAGAAGACGGGCACGCTCCGGCAGGCCATCCTCAAATCCAGCTACAGCGCCGCCCGGTGCGAGGTGGATTTTGCCCACCTGGACCCGCCCGTGTACTTCATGCCTATCATCCTCCACAAGAAGGGCTGGGAGAAGGGCAAGGACCAAGGCTGGGCGCAACTCGCACCCTACACGCGCCGGACCCGTCCCTGCGCCTTTGAACTGGTCTTCGTGTCCGACGACGACCCCATCGTTTCGCTGGAGACCACCGCCCGAATCAAGCAAGCCGGCGCTCGCGTGTGGATCAACACCCTCTGGGACAGCCTGGCGGCGGGCCACACCGACGCCAAATCCCTGACGGACCCGGCGGCCGGCTGGGGCTGGGCCGTCGCCCGCGGCGCGAACATCATCCAATCCGACGAATCGCAGCGCTTGCTGGAATACCTGCGCGCGCGCGACCTGCATTGGTGAACGCCGAAGGCGGCGAACGCTTCGGCCACTCTTCAGTTGTAACGCGAGGCTCGGATTTTCAATCTATCAGTATCTGTCGGAATCGTCTCATCTGGCGGCGATGCTTTGTTGAAGATCCGGGCAAGCCGCCGATGCGGGCATTTTCTGCGAAACACCGCACCCCTCCTTGGGCACTGGGGCGTAAGTCCGGTGGCAGGCCGACTTCCCGTCGCCTCGCCTCGTGCCCCAGCGATGCACCAGCGATGCACACCGGATGCACACGCGTCAGACCGGTGTGCATCGCTGGTGCATCGCTGGTGCATCGGGTGTGCATGGCGTGCGCGTGGCTCAGGCGCGGCAGGGCCGGCCGCGCGCGGGTCGCGGGCATACGTTGTTGGATTCGCGGGATAGACAAGCCCGACTGAAACAAGCCCCTGTTCTCAGGCCGGGTCCACCGAAATGCGAAAGATGCCATCGTCGGCAAACATCAACAACTCGTCGTTGCGCGGGTCTAACGTCCACGCCCAGGCCCAAGCCAAGCGCGAGGGGTCTCCGTCTGCCGGGAGTCGTACCGGCAACCGGTCGCGCCCTGGCCGAACCAGCCACGCGCGACTGCGCTCTGGTTGACGATCATCTACCTTCATTCCCTCAAAGAGCACCAGCCCCTCCAACTGCGGAAAGAAGGCTGCCGCTCGCAATTGGTGGGCGTCCAGGTGGCCCAAGGCTACCAAGCAACGCCAGGCATTCTTCTCCAGGTCAAGCTCCCAGATGTCATCAAGAAAGTGGAATTGCCCGTCGAAGCCCTTTAAACCCCGCACCATTTCGCCCTGCTTGCCCGAGGGGCTGCCACGACCGCCGACCACAAAGACTTTCCGCCCACTCCCGTCGGCAACAAGCGGGATGTTCTGTCCCCGCCGCCAGGGTCCGGGCGCCTCACGGTCGAACTCGGCCTGGACCCATCGCCCTGCGGCCAAGTCGAATTCGCTCCGCTCGTTCGTTACCGCAAAGAGTCCATACCCTCCGAACACCCCAATACGCTGGGTGACCGGATTCCAGTACGTCCTAGCGCCGTAATGCCGCCGGGTGTCTGGACCGCCGCCCAGTGGACGAAATTTCTCCGTTTCCAGGTTCAGCGCAAACACCTCGCCGCGTCCGCCTTCAACTGCCCACAATTCCCGCGTCTGCGGATGCAGAATCGTGCTCAGATCCGCCTTGGGCCCGCCTGGGATCATCCGCATCTCCAGCGTGAACTGATACAAGTCCACCGATTGAAGCACGCAACCCGCGGGGCTGAAAGCCAGCGAATACAGCTTACCGCGCGTCCAATTCGCCGTCCATAAGTGGCCTTGCCACAATTCGGCATTAAATCCCTTTTGTCGCACACGCCGCCACACGACCCGCGCGGGTGCCCGCAGAAGTCTCGGCAGCCCGACGGCGACCGCCCCGGCAACGACCAAGCCCGCTCCGGTCAGCAGCCAGCGTCGCCGGTTCAGTGGCCGGTGGCCTGCGACCACTCGGGAGAGGGCTAGGGAGAGATCGACAGCGGAACCGAACCGCTTGCGGGGCTGTCCATGGCAGGCCCGCAGAATGATGTCGTTCAGTTCGCTGCCGCGTTCGTTCCAGTCAGGGGCGTCCAGCACCGCGCGCGGCAGCGACGGGAACTCCAGCCGGTCCTGCGCGGTCCAGATTTCGTAGAGGGTCTTCCCCAGCGCGAACAGGTCCCCGGCCGGGTCATTTGTCCCCTCCAGTGGCCGGTAGCCTTCCGTGCCGTGGGAATCCGGCTTGCAGCCCGGCTCACCCACCAGCCCATAGTCCCCCAGGCACGGCTCGCCGCTGACGAAGAGAATATTCTCTGGTTTGACATCCCGATGCACCAACCCGTTCGCATGGAGCACCCCCAGTGCGTCCGCCAAGCGCGAGCCCCACCTCGCTGCCAGCTCCGCCGGAGCCGGACCGCGCTCAGCACTCCAGGCGCGCAGGGTCAACGGTGTGTATAGCTGCAACCCTATATCGTCCGCGAACGGCGGCAGCCCCGGCAGGTTGTCGGCCAGCGGAAACGACTTCCACAGCCAACCGGTCTCCGTGACGCCGCATGAAAGAATGGGCAGCAGCCCCGCGGTCCTGGTCAGGGGTTGGAGGCGATTCATGAGGCCCGGCAACTCGGCCAGGCTGGCCGGATCATGCGTCAGCTTTAGCTTCAAGGCGCAGAGTGCTCCCGAAGTGTCCCGGGCCAGATAAACCCTCGACCGTTCGCGCTCGGACAGCACCCGCAGCAGCGAAAAGCCGGGAACTGAGGCTGGGCCGCTCAACATGTTTTGCATCAACTCCCCTTTGCCAACCCCTTGCCGACGCTTCCCCCTCTCCCCTTTCGAAGGGGAGAGGGCCGGGGTGAGGGGTTCAGTTGGCGATCGGGGCCGACCATAATCACTCGCGCCGCTTAAGGGCAAAACGGCTCGTTGAGCAACGCCTGCCACTCGGTCCGCAGACGCTGCACCAGCCGATGGCGAATCACCCACACGTTGGCCGTGGTGGTGCGATAGCGCCGGGCCACCGTTCGTGCATCCAGTCCCAGCAGCGCGCTAGCTTCGAAAACCTGCCAGTGCCGGGGCCGCACGCCGGTTCGCGCGCGGGCCAGGCAGACCTCGAGCATGCGCTGCTCGAGTTGCGCCTGCGCCACCGGGTCGGCCGCCGGGTTGACCACCCCGGCGATGAACTCCTTCAAATAGACCCACGCCGCCTCGGGCAGCCGCGTCCGCCGCTGCTCGTGCCAGATGGCCAAAACGCGCTGGTTCACGATCTGGTTCAGCCAAGTGCGAAACCGGCAGACGGTCCGGTCATACTCGAATGTCGGCAGATAAGTCGCCACCTTGATCATGGTCGTCTGCACCACGTCCTCGGCCTGCTCGTGGGTCAGGCCGCTCCGCCGCGCATGGGCCAAGATGGCCGGCGCGTAGCGCCGGTGGAACTCGCGCCAACCCTCATCTTCGCGCCAATCCTTCACAAGCCGCAGTAAACCCTCATCGGTGGTCGTGGCCTGGAGCATGTTGTCGGCAATTGTGGAGACTGCTGGCGCACTCTGTCAATGCCGGTGCCGAATTCTTTGCCCCGTGCTGTTCGCATTCCGTGCCTTTCCTAAAGCCAAAGCGGCGTGTGCCCTGACCCCTCACCCGCCGCACTCCAAAACGCTGGCGCGACTTCCGGCGCCCGGCGTCTTGGAGTGCGGTGGCTGACGGGGAACGAGGCCGGCACCGCTTTCCCTCCATCGCCCCTCCGCGTTCGCGCCCCCGGAACGCGTGCGGCAGTGCCAGCCCCTGAGCCGTCGCGGATTCAAGGCACTTCCTGAATCCGAAAGAAGAGCTGACCCCAGTTGTCCACGTCGAAATACTGTGGATAAATCATGCTGGTGTTGGTTGCCGTGAATGCCGCTCCGTAGTTGGTCCAAGTGCTCATGTCGGTGGAAATCTGCATCTGGTAATTGGTGGTGAGCGTCAGCCTTTTGAATGAAGGCTTCACAGCCTTAATCAGCTCCACATCGGGGCCGAACTCGTATGCGTAAAGTTGCCGGACTTCGGAAGCCGAGAGGGCACGGTTGTACATGCGAAAATTCTTAACATCCATCGTCATTCGTGCCGAAGAATTCGCCCCGCCTGCCCACCAATGCCGCCCGATGGCGGAGTTTACTGAAGGAAAGGGATTAACAGTGACGTTTGTACTGCCTATCCTTACGCCGTTCAAATAAAGCGAGCAATTAGTCGGGCTGCATGCCACAACCAGTTGCTTCCACGGCGCATAATCAGTGATTGTCAATGGGAAGTGCGCCGCTGCATAGGGATCGTTGACATCAACATCATGTTGGCCGATCCACACCTGCTTTCCATTGTTATTAAAGCAACATACGTAGTATTCAGCCATGATGCTATTACCCTGATCGGTTTCATTGCCCACCCAGATGGATATCGTAAAACCGGAGTTCAAGTTGCCGAAGTCAGGCAGTGAAACATACCCACCACCGCTATAGAAGAGTGATCCATCTCCAATCAGATGCAAAGTGCCGTTAGCAAGATACTGATACGTTCCTTGAACGTTTGCATTATTTCCAAGTCCGCTCGCATCGTTGGCGTTCCCGTTAAAGGGGTAGTACGCAACCAGACCGTTCGTGAGAAAGGACTGTGAATACCCGTTGACCGCAGACCCTAGCCCGACAATGAGCATCGCGACCGTGAGCACCGTTCTGTTAATCTTCATGTTTGTTCTTTACGTTACTAGTTAGTGCATTTCGTTGGGTGGCATCTGACCTGCAGCACCACCCCGCGGTTTCCACCTGTATAACCAAAGGCGAAAACAACACCGGCCGGATGGCAGACAGGGGCACTCCGCACGGAATGCTAAACGCCCTTCCGTCATCCATTCCATCCATATAAACCCGGCAGGACTGAGAACCTTACAAGAAATCCTCCGCTAATATTGTGTGGCGCCGGATCCGGTCCATCGGCGCGATGCGGGCGGCGGGGGCAGGAATGGGCGGACTCTGTCGGCCAAAACGGCCCAAACCTCCGGTTGAGATGGTCATTCTTGACGCCCCCCATACCTTTCTGCACGCTGTCAGCGTGACATTGCTGCTTGGCCTTCCGGGCTTCTTCAGGCGGAGTTAGCCTCTGCGCTATCATTTCATGTCACCCCCGCACGTCTCACCCGCCAAGCGCACCTCGCGGTTGCCGGCGTTTCTGACCATCTTCGCGCCGGCGGCCCCCGCGGAGGTGATGCTGAAGGACCCGGCCGAGATCAAAGCGCAGTATCGTTACTGGCAGCGCCGCATCCTGTTTTCCACCATCGTCGGCTACGCGATGTTCTATTTCGTTCGCAAGAACCTCAGCATCGCAATGCCGGGAATGGGGAGCGACCTCGGCATTGGCAAAGCCGACCTGGGACTCTTTCTCACACTGCACGGGCTGCTCTACGGAGTTTCCAAGTTCGCCAACGGCTTCCTGGGGGATCGCTGCAACGCGCGCACCTTCATGGCGGCAGGATTGCTGCTCTCGGCTACCGTGAACATCCTCTTTGGCTTCAGCTCGGCCGTGCTCACATTAGGCTTCTTGTGGATGCTCAACGGTTGGGTGCAGGGCATGGGATTTCCTCCCTGCGCCCGCCTGATGACCCACTGGTTTTCGCCCAAGGAACTGGCCACCAAGTTCTCAATCTGGAACACCTCACACTCCATTGGCGCGGGGCTGGTCGTGGTGGTCTGCGGCTACCTGGCTGGCTATGGCTGGCGGCTGTGTTTCTTTGTGCCGGCGGGGCTGGCGATCCTGTGCTCGATCTTCCTGGTCGTGTGGCTGCGCGACACACCACCCTCCCTGGGTCTGCCGGAAGTGGAAGGCACCGCGCAGAGTGCGGGCGCGGAGAGCTTCTCCTCGGCGCTGCTCAAACAGGTCTTCGGCAACAAGTACGTCTGGCTGCTCTCGCTGGGGAGCTTCTGCGTCTATATCGTGCGCTACGCGGTGCTGGATTGGGGGCCGACCCTCTTGACCGAAACGAAGCACGTGCAACTGGCGCACTCGGGCTGGATGGTGGCAGGCTTCGAGGTGTCCGGCGTGGCCGGCATGTTGATCAGCGGCTGGCTCACGGATCGCCTGTTTGGGGGGCGGGGCGCGCGCGTGTGCGTCATCTGCATGGCACTGGCGGGGGGAGCGATCCTGCTGTTTTGGAAGCTACCGACCGAGTCGCCGTGGATCAGCGTCCTGCCGCTTTGCCTGGCGGGTTTCTTCATCTACGGCCCGCAAGCCTTGGTGGGCATCGTGGTCGCCAATCTCGCCACCAAGCGCCTCGCGGCGACGGCCATCGGATTCACCAGTATTTTCTCCTATGCCAGTACGCTGGTTTCGGGGTGGGGCCTGGGCTGGCTGGTCGAGCATTACGGCTGGAACGCGGCGTTTGCGGGCCTGGTGGGGGTGGCGGCCCTGGGCACGGTGTTCTTCGCCCTGGTATGGCCGGCCAAGGCGCATGGCTACGCACCCGCGCAGGTCTGAGTGGGCCTGGGCGCCATGAATCGGGTGACGTATTCGGCTTTCAGAGAGCGACCCGTTGCATTAAGGTTGATCGCGTTGGGCCGGGTGCCCTGAGATTATATGGCTAAATACAGAATTGCGTGGTTGCCGGGCGATGGAATCGGCTTAGACGTCCTCGAAGCGGCGAAGATCGTGCTCGACAAGCTCGGGCTTGACGCCGACTGCATCCCTGGAGACATCGGCTGGGATTTCTGGTGCAAGGAAGGCGATGCGTTTCCGCCCCGCACGGTCGAGCTGCTGAAGAATGTGGATGCAGCCCTTTTCGGCGCGATTACTTCCAAGCCGGCCAAGACCGCCGCCGCCGAGCTGGCACCGGCGCTCCAGAACAAGGGGCTTAGCTACCGCTCACCCATCGTGCGCATGCGGCAATTGTTCGACCTCTACATCTGCCTGCGCCCCTGCAAGGGCTACCCCGGCAACGCGCTCAACTTCAAGGAAGGGATCGACCTGGTGGTGTTCCGCGAGAACACGGAGGACCTGTATGCCGGGGTCGAGTTCGCGCCCGTGCCGCAGGAGCTGGCGGACACGCTCGCGAAGCTCTCCAAGCCTTTCGCGGCCTTCACCAAGGTGCCGCTGGACCAATACGCGGTCTCCTGCAAGATCAACACTCGTGCCGGTTCGGAGCGGATCGTCCGCGCAGCCTTCGACTTCGCACGCCAGCACAAGCGCAAGAAGGTCACCATCGTCCACAAAGCGAACGTCGTGCGCGCGACCGATGGGCTGTTCCTCGAAGCCGCCAGAGCGGTGGCCAAGGACTTCCCGGAGATCAAGTTAGACGAGGCCAACATTGACGCCATGACCATGTGGCTGCTCAAGAACCCCTTCAACTACGACGTGCTCGTCGCGCCGAACCTCTACGGGGACATCATCTCCGACCTGTGCGCCCAGATGGTGGGCGGCCTCGGTTTCGGCTGCTCAGGGAACATCGGGGCGAAGCTCGCCGTGTTCGAGCCGACGCACGGCTCGGCGCCGAAATACGCCGGCCAGTACAAGGTCAACCCCATCGCCACGATCCTGGCGGCCAAGATGATGCTCGACTGGCTCGGCGAGGCGAGCAAGGCCGCCGCGCTCGAAAACGCCGTGGCGGAGGTGATCAAGGAAGGCAAGGCCCGCACCTACGACATGGGGGGCACCACCTCCACTTTGCAGATGGCTGAGGCCATCGCCCGCAGACTATAACCGGCGCCTAAACCCGCCGGCATCAACGCACTCTTAAATATGAAACGAACCACTGTATTACGAAAAGCCATCATGGCCCGGCGCGCCGTGGTCGTGCCCGGCTGTCACGACGCCCTGAGCGCCAGAGTCATTGAAACCTGCGGCTTCGAAGCCATCCAGATCTCCGGCTACGGCCTCGCCGCGTCCATCCTCGGCAAACCGGACGTCGGGCTGGTCCAGATGAAGGACGTGCTCGATACCACCTGGAACATCACCCAGGCGACCACCATCCCCGTCATGGCCGACGTGGATACGGGCGGCGGCAACGCCGTCAACGCCGCCTGGATCACCGAGCGGCTGATTGCCATGGGTGTCGCCGGAATGAACATCGAGGATCAGGTCTTCCCCAAGCGCTGCGGGCACATGGCCGGCAAAGAAGTTATCTCGGGCGAAGAAATGGCCGGCAAGGTCCGGGCATGCGCGGAAGTTCGCAACTGCCTGGACAAGGACTTCATCATCAACGCTCGCACTGATGCCTTCTCAGTGCACGGGCTGGACGAGGCCATCCGCCGCTGCAACCTGTACCTGGAGGCCGGGGCTGACCTGGCCTTCATTGACGGCATCAAAACCAGGGCCGACATTCAGACCGCGCTCAACCAGCTCAAAGGCCCGCTCTCGGTCAATCTCATGGACGCCATCTCCGGCATGAAGACTGAGCTGATTCCTATCCCAGAACTGGCCAAGATGGGCGTGGGCCGGGTCTCGATCCCCGTCGCTTCAATCATGGTCGCGCACAAGGCGCTGACCAATTTCTTCAAGGCCCTCAAACAGTCGCCCACTGGCATCCTGGCCGGCCAGACGCAATGGGTGTCGTCGTTCGAGGAATACACGGATTTCGTCGGCCTCAAAGCCTACCGCCAGCTCGAAGATCAGTACCTCCCCAAGGAGCGCATGGAAACGAAGTACAAGGGCACGGCCAAAATAGTGGGCTAAGTTGAGTATGAGTATGACTGTTGTTGAGAAGATCCTGGCCCGCGCCTCGAGCCTCTCCGCTGTGAAGGCGGGAGATGTGGTGGAACCCAAGGTTGACTTGGCCATGTCGCATGAGAACGCAGCCCTGGTCATCAATCAATTCCTCGAAATCTACAAGGGCACCCCGCTGCCACCCAGAATCTGGGACCCCAGCCGCGTGGCAGTGATCTTCGACCATCGCGTGCCGGCGGAATCGCCCAAGACCGCCTCCAACCAGAAGAAGGTGCGCGAGTTCGTCGGCGCGCAGGGCGTCGGAAAGTTCCACGACATCCGGGGCGATGTCGGCGGCATCTGCCACCAGATTCTGCCCGAAAACGGCTACGTCCGCCCGGGCTACGTGGTGGTGGGGACGGATTCCCACACCACCAGTCACGGCGCGTTGGGCGCGTTTGCGTTCGGCATTGGGGCCACCGAGATGGCCAGTGTCTGGGCCCTGGGCTCCGTCCTCAACGTCGAGGTGCCGCCTACGATCAAGGTGGTCGTCAAGGGCCGCTTCAAGAAGTTCGTCGGGCCGAAGGACCTGATTCTGCACCTCATCGGCAAGATCAGCGCCCAGGGCGCAAACTTCAAGGTGCTCGAGTTCCACGGCGAGACGATCAGCCGGATGTCCACCTCGGGGCGCTTGGTGCTGTGCAACATGTCCGTCGAGGCGGGCGCGACGGCGGGCATCGTCCCGGCCGACGAGGAGACGGCGCGCTACCTGCGCGAAGAAGCGGGCGTGACCGACCCGATCGAGCCGGTGACCCCGGACGCGGACGCCGCCTACGAAAGCGTGATCGAGATCAACGTGTCCAGGCTGCAGCCGCAGATCGCCTGTCCGCACACGGTGGACAACGTCAAGCCGATTGACCAG
This sequence comes from uncultured Verrucomicrobiota bacterium, assembly GCA_964625855.1. Lineage (GTDB taxonomy): Bacteria > Verrucomicrobiota > Verrucomicrobiia > Limisphaerales > UBA8199 > JAPLUA01. Next base: position 109,229 of record CAZVFC010000006.1, read on the forward strand.
GTCGCCGGCAAGCGGGTCAACCAGATCGTCATCGGTTCCTGCACCAACGGGCGGCTCGATGACCTGGCCGTCGCGGCGAGGATTCTCAAGGGCCAGAAGGTGGCGATGGGCACGCGGATGCTGATCTTCCCGGCCTCGGCCAAAATCTACCGGCAGGCGCTGGGCAAAGGCTATGTCGGCACGTTCATGCAAGCCGGCGCGGTGGTTATGAACTCCGGCTGCGGCCCGTGCCTGGGCGTCCACGAAGGCGCGCTCGGCGACGGCGAAGCCGCGCTCTCGACCACCAACCGCAACTTCAAAGGCCGCATGGGCAACCCGAATTCCGAAGTCTTTCTCTGTTCCCCGGCGGTAGCCGCCGCCTCCGCCATCACCGGCGTCATCACCAACCCCCGCAAAAAGTAAGCGCACCACGTTTCACGCACCACGTTTCACGCATCACGTTTCACGCATCACGTTTCACGCTTTACGTTTCAACCTAATTGACCTTCTGTCCCATGCCCACCGTCATATTCAAACTCGGCGACGATGTCTCGACCGACGTCATCTATCCGGGCCGCTACATGGCCACCGTCCTGCCCACCGAAACGCCGCAGTTCGCGTTCGCGGACGAGACCACCTTCAACGCAAAGCTCAAGGCGAAGCAGGTTCCGCCGGGCAGCATCCTGGTCGGCGGGAAGAACTTCGGCTGCGGGTCCTCGCGCGAGCAGGCCGTCTCATGCCTGAAGGGGCATGAGCTGATCATTGTTGCCAGGAGCTTCGCCCGCATCTTCCTGCAAAACGCCATCAACCTCGGCCTCCGCATGGTCGTCTGCCCCGACCTCGAAGCCGCGGAAGGCGACGAGCTGGAGTTGACCGCGGAGACCGTGGTCAACAAGACCACGGGCAAACACTTCAAGGTCGAGCCGATGCCCAAGTCGCGCCAGGTGATTATTGACGCCGGCGGCCTGATTCCCTACACGCGTGAGCGGCTGCAGCAGCAGGCTGTTGCTTGAAGCTCGGCGCCCTTCCTCGAGTCTGGCTCAATTTGTGATCCGGGTTGGCCTCGGTTCGGGAATGTGTCAGGCCAGTAGCCTTCGCCCCCGCCTCCTGTGGCGCCGCAGGCAGGCCCCAAGGGTTGCTGCGCTTCCGACAGCTTCTTCGGACGCATGACGATCTGTGAGCTTCCGCCTCCCTTATCGAGTCTTGGAATCCTTTGCCTGGTAATCCCTGACCTCCACTCCAAGACGGCGGCGCGGCAGCGTGGGTCTGAGTTCACGGTAGGAATCCCCCTTCCAGACAATCAAATCCAGTTCCGGCGTCTGCTTTAGTTCCCGGCCGTAAGCATACTGCCGCAGATCATGCACGCGCACGCCGTGCACGGCGACAATCACGTCGCCCGCCTTGAGACCGGCGGCCTTTAGCAGATCGTTTTCCCCCTGAAGCAACACGCCGTCGTTGGGTGGGCCGTGGAGATCCTTCGCGGCAACCTTCTCAATTCCTTCGGGGAACAAGGTAGTCATGCGCTTCTGCACTTCAGGTTCAAAACGCGCATCGCCGGTCCGCCCCCGGTAACGCAGGCAGAAGTTGAGCACCGGATTCGAATCACGGTATCGCTCCTCGATCTTGGCGAACCACTCGAAGGCGTCGTCGTAATTGGTCGTCGCTTCGAAGAAATTCCCTTTGGCTTCCAAGCCCGCAAAGGAATAGACCTCGCCCCCGCGGTCCGCAATCTCACGCGCCTTCTCCGTCTGCCCCTTCTTCAGATAATACGAAACCCGCCATCTCGCACGATTTGCAATCCGGACCGCGTCGGGGTCGGCGGCACAGGCCTTGTCCAGGTACTCGGCGGCCTCGTCCTCCTGCCCGTGGGCCAGGACATAATCGCAAAGGTCGTAGTAGCAGGCCGGGTTGAGTGCTGCGGCCTGGAGCATGAGCTTTTTATACTGCTCGGGCTGGTTGGTGACGGTGCAGGCTACCTTCCACAGCGCACCGACGGAGTAGGGCAGGAGACCCCCATACAGAGCCATTGCCTGGTCGTAAGTCGGGTGCCCCATGTATTTTCCAGTCAGGATTTGGCCCGCAACGCCCCAATGGTAAGGCGCCAATTCGTGGAGCTTGTCAAAGTGCGCGACGGCGTCCGGGCGGTTGACCAGGCAGGGATGATCCAGACGGGAATCCAAATCGTATACGGTTCCCGGCAGCGGGTTGTGGCTGTGCCACTCGTTAATATGGGGGTTGGGATTCGGGCTGTACAGGGGGGCAAACCGGACCCGGTAACAGAGCGCATTCCAGCAGTGCGCCGGCACGAGATGCGGGGTGGCGACCGTTACCTTGAAGCCGTCATCCACGGATTTATGGTAGGCCTCGACCTCGGTGCAGTTAAAACGCCGCACGAACGGATAGAGGCGGAGCGCGCCGAATTCGCGGTCGCACTCCGCCGCAAACTGCTTGGCGTCATCGGGAACGCCCCACTTACGGATCATGAACCAGAAGTTCTGTTGGATGGCATGGCAGAGGTGCCGTTGGAAGAACATGGCCCATTGGCCCCAGCCGATGACGCGCACGTGAACGTTTCCGCCCGATTCGCTGAAACAGCGCTCGGGGAGTGCGTTCAGGGCCTTCGCAACCGCGCCACGCGCGAGTTCCTCGTGGTGGGATTGCTCATAGACGGCGCTAATCTCCTGCAGTTCCAGCGGCAGGGAAGCCTCGAGCAGCGCGTGCCCGATTTCAACCGAGTAGCCCATTTGATTGGCGATGCGGACGAAATCTATGCTTTGCTTCTGCTCATCACTGAGGTTCCGCCAGGCTGCGGTGGTGCTCGTGTAGTGGGCCAGGGCCCAAAACCATGCCGCGCTCTCAATTGGGGAACGGTCCGTCACGTCGTTCAGGGGACGGTAATCGCCGGTGTTCAGCGCCCGCAGTGCGCGAACCATCACCGCCGCCGCCGGGGCATCCTGGGTGCCGATAGCCTTCAAGCGTTCCAGCGCCGGAACCTCAGCGCCGATCATCGTCAGCAGCGCAGCTTCAGCCACGCGCCCGTTCAGGTTGCCGGCATCCGTACCGCGCAGGAAGCGCGCCATGGCCAGGTGCGCCGTCATGCGCGAAAGCGGCGATCGAATCTCAAAGAAGTTCCCGGAATGCTCGCGGGACACAAACGCCCCCAGCAGCATCGCCGCCGCTTCGTGCAGGTCAGGATTGCGAAAGTCCTTCTCCAAGGCCGCCGACAGGGTCTGGTTTTCCTTCTCAATGGTCTCAGCGGTTCCGTCGGCCAGTCTCGACAGAAGCGTCGTATCATCCGGTTTGCTTGGGTGGCCCCCGCTCAGTCCGACGGCTCTACCCAGTTCTCCCGCCAGTGACTGGTAAACAGCCGGCGACCAGATCGGGCCGTTGATGCTCACCTCCATCTTCACCTCGCTCTGATTCGGGCCCAACCGGATCCGCACTTCGTACACGGGGGAATCCACGGGCGAGTCGGGCTTTTCGGTGGCGGTTACCGAGAAACCCTCCTTGCCCGGCAGCCGGTGGGATGTCGCGTAGCACATCTGCTCCGCCAGATCGCATACAATAGCCTCCACGACGAATTGCGGCTCACTCTGAAAGGGGGTCGCAAAATAGGCGGATGAGTTGGCCGACCCGGCGGACGGTTTCGGTTTGCAGCCCCCGGCAAGACCCGCTGCCAGCAGGCTGACCACTAATAAGAGACCGGGACTTCTAAGCATGTTGGACGAAGTTAGATGTAATGCTCGCCGTTATCTTACGGTTTCCATTGCCCGTGGCAATCGAGAAGATGATGCCGGACAATGATGTTAACTCCCTAGCCGATTGAACCCTTCCCACCCTGCCCTGCCGCGCGGGGTGATCCGCGCAAAGCCGCGTAATTCGTGTCGAACTGCCGCACCACAGTTCACGCCGGCGCTGGGCAAAAAAGGGCTACGAATTGCCAAATTATGCGGAGCGGGAAGCCTCCGGAAGCACCATTTTTTGCGGTGCATAAGCAAGATAGTAACAAATAACGCGGCTAATCAAGCTCTGAACCCAGAGCGCGCGCGGGGTGCAGGAAGTGGATTCTGGGGCGCGAGTGGGGTATAGTTGAGCCAATCCGTTCAATCGAGGGCAGTGAATAAAGCTTGAGAGAACAACATCCAACAAACGAAGTACAGTTTACAGTATTATGAAGAAATTAATCGTATGCAGCATGGCCCTGCTTATTGCAGGCGCCGTATCGGTCCGCGCCGCGGATGCCAAAGAGAATTGGGACAAGAGTTGCAAAGTCTGCCACGGGGCGGACGGCAAGGGCAAAACCAAGATGGGCGAGAAGGCGGGGGCTAAGGACTATACGGATGCCAAGGTTCAGGAGAGCATGAAAGACGAGGCGATGATCAAAGCCATCAAAGAGGGCGTCAAAGAGAACGAGAAAACCAAGATGAAGGCTTTCGGCGACGTCCTGAGCGACGACGAGATCAAGGCGCTGGTGAAATTCGTGCGCGACTTCAAGAAATAGCGCGTTTCCGGGCGTGAGTCCCAGCTTAAGTTACGGGGGAGCCTTTACCGGCTCCCCTTTTTTCACGCCCCGGGATGAATGGAGCACTCTTAATTGCCCTCTCGGGAGCAAAATAAGGTGATAAATCGGCAACCCAGGGAAAGCGGTCCCGGAGGACGCCCCTTAGTTTTGGTGTCCACGATGGCCCACAATACACGCATGGTCGCAGCACAGGCGAAATAGACCGGGGTATGCGCCGGTTATTCTCAATGCCGCCACAGGCATTCCGCATCTTCCTGCTCGCGGTCGGGATTGTGGGGTCGTATCTGGTTGCGCGTTACTTTCTCACGCCCGCGTCTTTCGGCCAGTATGGGTGGTATCGGGGCGAGGCCCTGGCCGAGCTGGCGGCGCACGAACCCGTGTACGCCGGCAAGAAGGAATGCGAGGTTTGCCATGCGGACGAGTATCAACAGCTCATCAAGCACGAGCACAAGACCCTCTCCTGCGAGGGCTGCCACGGCCCGGGTAAGGCGCATGCCGACGACCCGCGGAACGACAACATTGACAAGAGCACCTTTGCCGTCTGCCTGCGCTGCCACGAGGCCAATCCCTCCCGTCCCAAGTTTATCAAACAGATCACCGTCAAAACCCATTACACCGGGTCGAAGTGCACGGAGTGCCACGTCCCCCACATGCCTTTGGAGGTCCCATGAGCAAGCCGGTTTCACGACGCAGTGTTTTAGGCAAGGTCGGCGCCGCCGTGGCGGGCCTGCTGGCAGTCCCCGCAGCCAGGGCCGCCAAGACCGCGGTGCAAAAGGTGTTCGTGACCGCCGGCGCGCCCAAGGGCTACGACCCCACCCAACACACATGGCGCATGGCGATAGATGCCAACCGATGCATCGGTTGCGGCCTGTGCGCCGAGGCGTGCAAGACGGAGAATCACGTTCCTGCCGGGCCCTACTTCCGGACGTGGATCGAGCGCTACGTGATTGCCAGGCCCAAGCCGGACTCCGGCGAGCCACGAGGCGAGGTCTTTGTGGACTGTCCCAACGGCGGCATGCACGGTTTCCCCGAGCCGCCCGTGCCCAAGGAGGAAATCCAGCATTCGTTTTTCGTGCCCAAACTGTGCAACCTTTGCGAGCATTCCCCCTGCGTGCAGGTCTGCCCCGTTGGGGCCACGTTCGACGCGCCGGATGGCGCGGTGCTGATTGACCCCAGTTACTGCATCGGGTGCGGTTTCTGCATCCAGGCCTGTCCTTACGGCTGCCGTTTCCTGAATCCAAATACGAAGACGGCGGAGAAGTGCACGCTGTGCTATCACCGCATCACCCGCGGGCTGAAGCCGGCCTGCGTCGAGGTGTGCCCCACCCAGGCACGGATCTTTGGCGACTTGAAGCATCCGACCCCGGATGACCCGCTTCAGAACTTTTACCAGAACAACCTCGTCCAGACGCTCAAGCCGCATCTGGGCACCGATCCGCAGGTGTATTATGCGGGCATTGACAAGGAGGTTCAGTGATGACCAACGAACTGACCAACATCGTGGTCGAGGTCATGCCGCGGTTCGAGGGCTACGTTTATCCGAACGAAGCGACGCATCAACCGCTCTGGAGCATCCTGATTGTCCTGTATCCGTATATCACGGGCCTCGTGGCCGGGGCGTTTATCATGGCCTCGCTGGTGCGCGTTTTCAATGTGCGGCCCCTCGAGCCGGTGTATCGCCTGTCGCTGCTGACGGCGTTTGCCTTCCTGCTGTGCGCCCCCCTGCCGCTGCTATTCCACCTTGGGCATCCCGAACGATGCTTCGAGGTGATGATGACCCCGCACCTGACCTCCCCAATGGCGATCTTTGGGTTCGTCTATGCCTGGTACTTGATGGCGGTCCTGCTGCTGGAGCTATGGTTCGATTACCGCCACGACTTCGTTGTCTGGGCAAATACCACCCCGGGTTTCAAGGGGATGCTCTATCGCCTGTTCACGGTCGGCGTCACGGATACGTCGGAGGCGGCAGTAAAGCTGGACCACAAGATCGGGCACATCCTCTCGATCGTCGGCATTCCTTCGGCGTTTCTGCTGCACGGCTACGTGGGCTTCATCTTCGGCTCGGTCAAGGCCAACCCGTGGTGGGGCAACGTGCTGATGCCGATTATCTTCATCATGTCGGCGATGGTGTCGGGCATCGCGCTGTGCGTCTTCAACTACATGGTCCTGAGCTGGATTCGCCGCCAGACGGTGGATATGAAGTGCCTCGATATGATGGGGATGTTCCTGTTTTATGCGCTGGTGGTGGACGCGGCCATCGAGGGGTTGGACTGGATTCATCGCATTTATTCGGCGGAGGAGGGGTTCCGGATCATGCAATACATGGCCCGCGAGAAGCTCTTCTACACCCTGAACCTGGGCCAGGTCGCATTCGGCACGCTGGTGCCGCTCATTTTGCTGGGCGTGCTCCAGTTGCTCCGCCAGCGCTTCCCGGAACTGCTCCGGCGCCGCATGTATTTTGCCAGCGCCTTCCTGATCCTGGTGGGCGTGCTGGCGATGCGTTGGAACGTTGTCATCGGGGGCCAGCTCTTCTCGAAGAGCCTGCGGGGCCTGATGGCCTACAAGATGGAATTTGCGGGCCTCGAAGGGTGGTTTATGGGCGCGGTGCTTTTGGCGTTGCCATTCGTTGTGTTAACAATCATGATCAAACTTTTCTTGTCCGAGAAACTGCCGAGCTCGGGCGTGCCGGAAGCGCATGCCGGGCCGGCGACATAGAAACCGATTTTCGGGCCGGGCCAATGCGGCGGTGAATTCGCTATCCCGCCGGCGGGCCGGCGGTTCCGGAAGCAACCAACTGAACGAAAGTAGAAAAGAACAATACAGTATGAAGAGACTAATCGCGTTAACTATCGCCGCGCTGGCCATTCCGGCCCTGTCCGTGTGCGCGGCGGACGGCAAAGCCATCTACGAAAAGGAATGCAAAAAGTGTCATGGGGAAGATGGCAAGGGTCAGACCATGATGGGCAAGAAGGCCGGGGCCAAAGACTACACCGATCCCAAGGTGCAGGATGCGCTGAAGGACGAAGAGGCCATCAAGGCGGTCAAAGAAGGGTACAAAGACAAAGACGGCAAGGTCGTGATGAAACCCTCGGAAGGGCTATCGGACGAGGACATCAAGGCGGTCATCGCCTACATGCGGAAGTTCAAGAAGTAGTCCGCGGGATTTCCCAACGTGGCCCTGCGATCGTGCGCGAACAACTCGCCGGTCGCAGGGTCGCTGGGTTCTCGCTTCACCGGCGGCACCTTCTCCGCCCAGGCGGGATGCGGACTGGGGCGATGTAAATCGCCTTGCTTGTGAACTCTGGAAACATTCAACCTCCAACATCGAACGCCCAACAGCCAATGACTGCGGAAATTGCGACCATTGGATGTTGGATGTTGGATGTTGGTTGTTGGTTGTTCCTCCATTCAACCCCTCCCCCCTCCTAACCCTTTAAGGTTTCATCCCCTAACCGCATGGACCCCACCTCGGCTTCCGCTTCACCCGTTCCGCGCCGCTCCTCCCTGTTTCGGAACTGGCTGAGCCTGACGGGGCTAGTGGTGGTGGTGGGGAGTGTTTTCTCGTTCTTTCTGCTGCTGCTGCTGGATGCCCTGGCCCACTTCTCCAATCCCTACGTCGGCATCCTGACTTACCTCGTCGCGCCCGGCTTCCTGATCATCGGCCTGATGCTGGTCTTGTTGGGCGCTGTTCTGCGCCATCGCCAGGTCGTTAAGACGTCGGGTCCGTTGCCCCCGATACGGATAGACCTGACGCGGCCTCGCGACCGGAAGCTGCTCGGCTTCTTCCTTGCCGGCAGCGTGGGGTTCCTGCTGGTGTCGGCCCTGGGCAGTTACCAGACGTACCACTTTACTGAATCGGTTTCATTCTGCGGCGAGGCCTGCCACGGGGTGATGAAGCCGGAACACGTTACCTACCTCAACGGGCCGCACGCCCGGGTCAGTTGCGCCGAGTGCCATATCGGCAAGGGCGCCGGTTGGTATGTCCGGTCGAAGCTGTCCGGCGCCTACCAGGTCTATGCCACGCTGGCGGACAAGTACCCGCGTCCCATACCCACGCCGGTCAAAAACCTGCGCCCGGCGCAGGAAACCTGCGAAGAATGCCACTGGCCGAAGAAATTCGTCGGGAATCTTGATCGCACCTACGTCAGCTACCTGGCGGATGAAACCAACACCCCCTTCACCGTCCGCATGCTCTTGAAGGTTGGCGGCGCCGACCCCACCCACGGCCCGGAAGGCGGCATCCACTGGCACATGAATGTGCGCAATAAGGTCGAGTACATCGCTGCCGACGAAACCCGGCAGAAGATTCCCTGGGTGCGCATGACCGATGCGCAGGGCGTCGTCACCGAGTTCCGCGCTCCCAGATTCACCAATGCGGTGGATGAGGCCGCTGTCCGCCTGATGGATTGCATGGACTGCCACAACCGCCCGGCCCACCGCTATCAAAGCCCGAATGCGGCGGTCAACCTCTCCATGTCCCTGGGCACGATCAACCCCGCCCTGCCTTACATCAAAAGCAACGCAATGTATGCGCTGACGCGGCCGTATGCGAACGAGATTCAGGCCCGAGAGAGCATCGCCACCCTTCTCGCCGGCGGTTACCCGGGCGACCCGCGCGTGCGGCCGGTCATTGACGCGGTGCAGCAGATCTATACCAACAACTTCTTCCCGGAAATGAAGGCCAGTTGGGAGGTTTACCCGGACAACATCGGCCACAAAGACTGGCCCGGCTGTTTCCGGTGCCACGACGACCTGCACAAGACCGCGGACGGCAAGCGGGCGATCAAGGGTGATGACTGCGACGCCTGCCACACCATCCTGGCCCAGGGCCGTGGCGCCGAGTTGGACCTGATGACGCCCAAAGGGCAGAAGTTCAAGCACCCGGGCGATGAAGTAGATGGGGCTTGCAGCGATTGCCACACCGGAGGACCCTAGCCGCGCCTATGCCTGCCCGACCTCGATTCAAACACCTTCTTTACGTTTGTCTTTGCCTGGCGTGGTCCGCGGCCGTGGCCGCTGAGAAGAACCCCAACAGCGACTGCTTCGATTGCCACTCGGACAAGACGCTGACCAAGACCAACGCCGCCGGCAAGGAGATCTCTCTGTTCGTGGATGAGGCCAGGTTCCTGGCCGGTGTCCACAAGACCAACACCTGCGCTAGTTGCCACGCGGATGTCACCTCCGAACATCCGGACGACGGGGTCGCGATCAAGCCGCCGACCTGCGCCGCGTGCCATGAGGCGGAATCCAAGCAGTACGCTTCGAGCATTCATGGCGTCAGCCATGCCCTGGGCGCCTCGGGCGCGGCCAATTGCTGGGATTGTCACGGCAAGCACGACATGCTTTCCGCCAAGAACGCCGACTCGCCCGTCTTCAAACTCAACCTCCCGCGCACCTGCGCCTCCTGCCACACCAACCCCGCCCTCACCAAGGAATACCAGATGAAGTATCCCGAGGTGGCGTCGCAGTACCTCGACAGCATCCACGGCCGCGCCCTGCTGAAGATGGGGTTGATCGTCGCGCCTTCGTGCAACGATTGCCACGGCATCCACGACATCAAGCGCGCCGTGGATCGGGACGCTCCCATCAATCCGGCCAACGTGGCGAAGACCTGCGGCAAGTGCCACGTCGGGATCGAGCGCATCTATGATCAGAGCGTGCACGGCCAGCTCGTGGCCAAAGGCGACAAGCGCGGCCCGGTCTGCACCGACTGCCACACCGCCCACGAGGTGGAAGCCCCGCGCAATGGCCACTTCAAGATGGCCAGCGACGCGCGCTGCGGCAAATGTCACCAGGATCGGCTCGAACACTATCGCGACACTTATCACGGCAAGGCCATGGCCCTCGGCAAGCCCAACGTGGCCTCGGAAGTTGCCGCCTGCTACGATTGCCACGGCCACCACGACGTGTTGCCCGCCGCCAACCCCGCCTCGCGCCTCTCCAAGACCAACATCCTGGCCACCTGCCAGCAGTGCCATCCCAAGGCCACGGCCAAGTTCACCGAATACAAACCCCACGCCAACCCGCTCGACGGAAAGAATTATCCGCTCCTGCACGCCACGTTCCTGGCCATGACCGCGCTATTGGTCGGGGTCTTCGTGTTCTTCGGCGGGCACACCCTGGCCTGGCTGTTTCGGGCGCTCTACCTTTATTGGCACGACTCGAAGCGGTTCCGCGAGGCCAAGCTCAGAACGCAGGAGGGCGGCGAGTGGTTTACTCGCTTCCTGCCTTTCGAGCGGTTCCTGCATTTCCTCGTCGTCACCAGCTTCCTGCTGCTCGTCATCACCGGCATGCCGCTTAAGTTCTATTACACGGACTGGGCCAAGACGATGTTCAACATCATCGGCGGCGCTGAGACGGCCCGCGCGCTCCATCGCCTGGGCGCCATCGTCACCTTCCTCTATTTCGGACTCCACGTCGCGTCTGTGATCGGCCGGGCCTGGAAGGGCCGCGCGAAGGTTCGCGACCCACAGTCCGGCAAGTTCAGCGTCCAGCGGCTGCGCAAGGTCGTGTTCGGCCCGGACTCCATGATGCCGACCTGGCAGGACTGGCGTGATTTTGTGGCGCACAACAAATGGTTCTTCGGCAAGGGCCCCAAACCGCAGTTCGACCGCTGGACGTATTGGGAGAAGTTCGATTACTTCGCGGTCTTCTGGGGCGTGTTCATCATTGGCGCCTCCGGCCTGCTCATGTGGTTCCCGGCCTTTTTCACGCGCTTTCTGCCTGGCTGGCTCATCAACATCGCCCTGGTCATTCACTCAGATGAAGCGCTGCTGGCTGCGGGCTTCATCTTCTCGATTCATTTCTTCAACACCCACTTCCGCATCGAGAAGTTCCCCATGGACACCGTCATCTTCTCCGGCCGCGTCTCGAAGAACGAGATGCTGCACGAACGCCGCCGTTGGTACGACCGCCTGGTCGCCGAAGGCCGGCTCGACGAACACCGCGTCCGCGACGAGTGGCTCCGCTGGAAGAGCATCGCCCGCTCCTTCGGGTATTTCTTCTTCGGCCTGGGGGTCATCCTCCTGATCCTGATCCTTTACGCCATGGTGACGCGTCTGATGCACTGACGCCGTCGGGCAACAATTGAGTTGCCCTCCGGGACCGTTTCAGCCTTCCATCAGCCGTCGGGCCGCCAGTAATTGGATTCGAACACCCGGCGATCAGCGTCCGGGTGGTCAGAGGTGGAACGAAGCCGGCTCGCCCCAGTTGACGGCTGGAGCGACATTTCCGCTCCCTTTGTTGGCTGGAATGGCGTGCCGCCCGTCGGCAAAGCGGTCTGGATCCGCAGCCGCCATGACGCGATCGCTTGCGCCCCCGCCAGCCCCTCGCCCCGCTTCCTCCGTCCTTCCTCCGTCCTTCCTCCGTTCCTCCTCCGTCCTTCCTCCGATTGCGTCTCGGAGGAAGGACGGAGGAAGGACGGAGGAAGGACGGAGGAGGGACGGAGTTACGATGGAGGCGGTCTGGGGAGCACGCGGCCTGAGCACGGGCAACTCCCGGCAACTCAAACGGACGAGTAGATGGCCAATACTGATTGCTAAGCAACTATGGAACAGACCCTTACGGTGCGTAGCACCAAAGGATGGGGCTCTCCTGAGCAGGCCGAACTGCTTTCCAACGCTTGCGGCGCCTGAAGCCCCGCCCGCACTCCCAGACCAAGCTTTCACCCTGTGTGCAAAAACAGCAGAACTGGCTATTTACCGCCCCAAACGCGATACCTTGTTCCCTCCGCTTCCAGCTCGTGCCCCTACGGGCCCCTCAACGTTTGGGACCGTCCGGAGTCCGGCAGCGTTATCCAGAAGACGCTGTCGTAAGAGTCGTTCGTGCACCGGCGGCCGTGGTCGTCTAACAGATCCCAATGTGCTGTGAGGATGGCGTTGGAGGTGCTGCCGGTGATGGTCTTGAGACCCTCGCCGGCAGGTGACTTGATTTGGATGCGGAAGGTGCCGTTGGACTCTGGCAGGCGGGCGCAGAAGTTCACGCCGGTCTCCGGGGTGAAGATGGCGGAGGCCAGGGTGAACTGGCAAAGGTTAGCTACCGTGAACGGCGCTATTGGGCCATCCACGAACTCGTTGGTGCTCGCAGGCGTGGCCAGGGTAAATTCAGCCATCACGGCATGTTTGCCTGGGGATTCGTAAATCGTGTTCCAAACCAGCAGGCAGTTGCCGTTCGTAGCCCGTCGGCACTCCGACTCGCCGGCTTGGAAGCCCACGTCGGAGTAATCGTCCTCAACCCCACCGTAATCAACATAGAGCTCCAAGCTGCCGAGGTTGGTCATCACATCGTAATTGATCGGCAACTCGAATGTGACCATTTCTGGCTCCCCGCCGGTGCGGACCGGATTAAGTGCGAGCATTTCCGTCAGCGTCAGGTGGTTCGTGCCGAGGCTCGCTCCGTTCCTGAGAACCTCACTTAACGGGCGGCCCTGACAAGATGGGTCGTTTGTCATGGGCGGCGGCGTAGCTTGAAGGATACTTTCCGCCTTCGCCTGACGCTTCGCGGTGCGGTCCCAGTGATAGTCCGCACTCGTCCATACGGCGCGCTGAGTTAACTCGGCGTAGGCATTCTTCTCCTGCTGGTGATGGCGCTCCACTTCCGCCTTCGAACCGGGACGCGGCCAGACCACGTCCGTTTCCGGCGGAATCAGCATGGGATTGCCACGCGCAGGCCAATCTCGCCCCCGGCCAGCCGGCGGCAGCTTGCCACCATTGTCAACGCCGTCCAACCCGACCGAATAGAGGACAAAATGACCGTCGCCGCTGAGCCGATAGCGCAGAGGTTGGCCGTCCATGAAGTCCATCAGCGGACTGGGAAGCAACTCCGGCCCCAGCGCCTGCAGGCCGGTCGGATAAGAACCGTGCCGGCTTCGGTAGCGCTCGAGCGCGATGGCGGTGACCATCAGCCGACGCCGCACCTCCGCTTCCGCTGCTCGGCCCAGGTAGCTATTGCCCCCTGCCTGGTAGGCAAAAGAGGCCAGCATCAGTTGCCTCTGGTTGTACAGACATTGCATCGCCGAGGGATACTTCGAGGCAAAGAAGACCCTGTTCGTGACCCCGGGGAGCCGGCGCATCTCCATCCAACTGGTGGATGCCACGGCGCGCCGCAATTGGAGTCCACGATCGCGGTGGAAGAGCATCAAGGCCCTTTCATCCTCGTAGGTGCCGTGATGGCGATAACGGAGCCGGCGCCAGGAGTCCGCCAGAGTGTACCAGGCGCTTCGTGGACTGCGGATCACCTCGCTCACTGCAATGCGCGGCAAGCGGACAGGTTCCCGGCGCTCCGCTCTGCACGTCGCCACCATGCTGGCGCCAGAGAAGGCCGCGGTTTCCGGGAGGCGCTTGAGGAAATCAACCGACTCCCACTCGCGCTGGAGAGCGGCCAGCCGCTCCTCTCCCCAACCCTCCGCCTGCAAGGCTTGCCACGTGAGATTATAGGCCGTCGTCGTCAAGGCCCAGCGGACCAAATGTGAGATCTCCACGGGTTCCGGATCGTAAGCGGTCACGAGGCGGGTCACGGTCATGAGGTTTGTCCACGCGGTGTCTCTGTGGTTGTCGCGCAGCTCGACCATGGCTCGGGTGGCCAGCAATTGCGCGAGGCTCTTCAGCGCCGCCAGGTGCGGCAGCAACATGGCGTTGCCGTGGCTTGCCTCCAGGTTGAAGCGTATGGGTCCTGATAACGCCGCTTCGCAAGCTTTATCCAGGTCGGCCCGGTTCTCATCCAGCGCCGCTCGCAACGCCGGCCAGACATCTCCTCCGTGCTCGTGCCCCGACCATGATGGATAGGAATCAGGGTAGGAGAACAACTGCTCCTGTTTCCACACGACGAGCGCCGCGTCCCCTGCCACAGCCGTCATGAGGTCCGGCTGGTCTGGCCGGCCCACAGAAGACCACCCATAGCGGGAACTTCCGTAGGAGGTCCGGGAGAACTCGCCCCGGGTCAAGGCCGCGGCGCGCTGGCGCAACTCGGGTGAGGCCGAGAAATCGAAGTCCGACAGGTCCGTCTTGAAGCCTTCCCGGCGCAAGCTGCGGCGGGTCTGCTCGACGGCCTTCGGCTCGCTGCCGCCCGCGGCCCCCAGCAGCCAGGCGCAAACCGCTCCCGCCGCCACAGCCCCCGCTATGATGATCTGGCGTCGTTTCATGATGCCTGTTCCGAGCGAAACTCTGGACGCATACTACATGAACCCCGGCCGAAATCATAGGTTTCTCCGGCCCGGCAGACTCACCCCCTGGCGTAAACCGCCGCGCCTCTTTCCCCATGCGCGCGCCGTTCCGCCCCAATGCAGCATTGCCTTCCGGCCCGTTGCCAGTGTAGAACACGGCTATGCAAAGGTTGGAACTGAAGCCAACGCACAAGCCGGTCCAGAATTACTACGCCGCCTTGCGCCAGTTCGACGACCTCGGCGTCACCCACGAAACCGCCGTCCGCTCCGCTTTTCAGGGCCTGCTCGACCACTGCGCCCGCCAGCACGACTGGACCCTCGTCCCCGAATGGGAGATCCGCCGCCCGCGGCAGCATCGCATGCACGAAAAAGAGCAGAATAAAGTGGCAGAATAGCGTTGCCTTAGGCGCGAAAAGGGCTACTATACGTCTGTTTAGTATGGATTCCGAGCTCACACAGCCACAGCAGTTGATCCTGAGCTTCCTGGTGGAACGCAGCGAAAACGGTGAGCCGCCACCGACCTGCCGCGAGATCTGCAAGCGCTTCGGCTACAGCAGCCCCAAAGCCGCCAGCGACCACTTGGCCGCCTTGGAGAGGAAGGGACGAATTGCTCGTGAAAAAGGCCGTGCCCGCGGGTTGCGCTTGCTCCAAAGAGATCAAGGCATTCCGCTGCTTGGTCGAATTGCTGCAGGACATCCACGTGAAGGCTTCGTCGAGGCTGATCGCCGGTTAGCGCTAGACCCGATTGCTTTCGGCGTGCGGGACCGCTCTAAAGCTTTCGCTCTTCAAATCACGGGGGATTCCATGATCGACTGCCAAATCTCTGACGGTGATACTGTAATACTGGAACACGGAGTTGCCCCACGGAACGGTGACATTGTGGCTGCCCTTATTGATAACGAATCTACCCTGAAGACTTTCGTCCAAAGGGGCAGCAGAGCATGGCTGCGGGCCGCTAACCCTCGCTATCCGGACTTGACCCCTGCTCTCGAACTCCAGATTCAGGGAGTTGCGCGCGCCGTCATTCGGCTTCTTAGAAGATGAGCGCCCCATATCCATTGCCGCTCCCCGATCCGCCGCGCGGCTTCCATTACTACCGTAGTTCCGCAGAGATCCTCCGCGCTCCGGAGCTTTTTGCCTACCAGCACATGCTTGTGCGGGCGTGGGGGGAGATGGACTTATCCGGTATCCTCACGCTCAACGGCATTCCAACCGTTTACGTCCGCGATGTTCCTAAGCTACTCACGCCTGCAGAGGCTGCTGGAGCTCAATGCCGATTCTGGAATCAGGGGGTCGCGACTGTCCTGCTCTTACGCGATCCTCAAAAGGTGCGGGTCTTCTCCTCCATGACCACGCCGGTTGACCCACACTCTGCGACTCAAGCTGATATACATGACCGACTGGTTGAGTCACTCGATCTGGCCGCGCAGGCAAGCTGGGCCTCGCGGTTCTATGTTCAACTTGGAACCGGCCATTACTATGCTGCCGACCGGGAAGCTAAATTCAAACCTGAGGAGGCTGTGGACGCCTATCTCCTCAGAAACTTGGCTGCTGTCCGCAATGAACTGCTCGAACAAGGGCTCCAGCCCCGGTTTGCCCATGCCTTCCTCGGG
Organism: uncultured Verrucomicrobiota bacterium; assembly: GCA_964625855.1. Classification (GTDB taxonomy): domain Bacteria; phylum Verrucomicrobiota; class Verrucomicrobiia; order Limisphaerales; family UBA8199; genus JAPLUA01. The sequence continues at coordinate 125,502 of CAZVFC010000006.1, forward strand.
CGGTTACTCTTCACTTGTTACCTCTGCGACCGCGGTCTGATCAAACTGACGAACTACTTCAAAGGCCGCTCATGGAGCCGCCTCCATGACGTGCTCGCCCCTTCGGGGGACCCGCTCCCGGCACTCTATGACACCCTCTTCCCAGCCCTCAGGGCGGACTTCAACAGCAGCATGTTTGACGATGATGACCTCGATGCTGAACGTGCGCGCATACGACCAGCGCATTTCGATGTCGTCCGCCGCTTTCTTCATGGGGATAATTTAGCCAAGGAGCCCGGCCAGCGCTCCCTAGGCTTCTGGGCGTACGATTTCAAGTTCATCCCCATCGAGACGATCAGTGCGATTTATGAGGATTTTCTTGAAAGCGAGGACGGCGAAGGCAAACATGTCTCTGGCGCTTTCTACACTCCACGGTTCCTGGCTGAGTTAACGGTTGATCTTGCGCTGGAAGGAGTCTCTCCGCTTTACGCCAAAGGACGTCACTTCCTCGACCCGGCCTGCGGGTCAGGCATTTTCCTCGTTCTGCTGTTTAACCGTCTCGCCGCGGAATGGCGGGCCGGCAGGACTTCGGAGCCGGCACCTCAGGCAAAGGCCGAGGCTCTCTTGGAACGCCTGGATTTGTTACGTGGCGTTGACAAACACCCCACTGCTTGCCGCATCGCTTGCTTCAGTCTATACCTCGCCTTCCTCGACCATTTCGACCCGCCTGATGTGCGCGCTTACAAGCTGCACACGGGAAAGAAGCTGCCCAATCTCTTGCACACCCAAGGCAGACGGTCTCCGGAACATCCCGTTGTCCATGAGGCAGATTTCTTTGCCGTTGAGGCGAAGTGGCAAGGCCAGTTTGATCTGGTGGTGGGCAACCCGCCATGGGCTGGACGTGGCAGCAAGCAGATCGCGCAAAGGTTCATGGACAAGACGCCCGGCCTACTGACGAAAGACGGGCGAGCGTGTCTCATCCTGCCGTCGAAGGTCTTCCTGAGTCAGAACGACGCCTTTCAAGCTGCATGGCTGCGTCGAGTCACACTTGAGAAGCTCGTCCAGCTCGCTGACTACAGGTTCATTCTTTTCAAAGAAGCTCTCTGCCCCTGCAACGTTGTCCGTTTCAGCCCACTTAAGCCCGAAGAGGCGCATGAGATCGAATATGTCGCCCCGAAGGTCTCCCGGGCGGACCTTCGTGATGGCGTAATCCAGGTCGCGCCCCGAGACCGAAAGTGGATACCTCTACGCCGGGTCCTTGCTGCTGCGGAACAAAAGGCTGCTAGTGTGGCCTGGAAGTGCTACCTCTGGGGAACGCTGCGGGATTTGAAGTTTCTTGAGTATTTGTTCACGTTCCCGAGGCTCGCAGAGCAGGTAGATGTACTGAGCAAGACCGGGCGAAACAGGAGCAGACCCTGGGTGACGGGACAGGGCTGCAAACCTCGTGAAATGAAGGCAAAGTCCAAGCCAGACAGGGAGCTCAAACCATTGGGCAACTGGAAAGAAACCGATCCATTCCTTCCGACCCGGCTGCTCAATGGGATACTTACGGTTCCGGTATCCCTTTGCCCCACGCTTAAGCAGCACTTTGAGGCGGAAGGGTATATCCCCGGCAAGCTGTACAGCAAACCCGATGATGCAATATTTACGCCGCCGCTAGTGCTCTTCAATCAGGGTTTCAGCGAGTTTGGCTTCTTCGACCAGACCGTACGATTTCATCACGCCCTCCAGTCTATCGCTGGGCCAAAGAAGGACAGAGAGAAGCTCCTCTTCCTGCTTTGCTATCTCCGGTCCAAGCTTGCTCGCTATTTCATGTTCCAAACCGCTGCGAACATCGCGACCGAACGCGACAAAGCTCACCTCTTTGAAGTCTTGCGCCTCCCATTCTATCTCAATGGTCATGGCTGTGCGCCCGCCGCTGCCAACGACCTGCTCATGAAAGTGGCGGCCAAGGCTCACCGGCTTATACAGGACATGAAGGATGGTGCCTCGCGGCTGGAAGACCGTCTCAGTTCTAGAGTGTTCCGGCTTCGGGGTGATGAGGGAACCGAAGCACAGGAGCGTGAGAAGTGGCTGGAACGCCAGAGGGTGGCAACAGCAAAGCTGGAGGCGGAGATTAACCCGCTCATTTTTGAATACTTCGGCCTGAGCCCCCAGGAACAGGCCCTTGTCGAGGATACGTGCGATGTTTTCGACGAGAGCGACACTCCTTCCTCGCTATTTGCGGCCCGAGACATCCCTACGCTTCAACCTCTGGACGCGGCTGGGCTTGAACCCTACGCGGTGAGGTTGACTGATACCCTCAATGGCTGGGCAACCGGTGACCTGCGGGTGTGCGCTGCAGGCGGTGTGGATGACGAATACGGCCTCGGTCTCGTCGAACTCAATCAAGTCCGTAGTCCTCGCGCATTCCAAACGCGTAGCGTTTCCAAAGGACTCGCGACCGCCATACAGCGGATTCAAGATGCCGGTGCCGAGCGAAATGGTCATCTTGTTTTTGAGCGCAGTGGCTGGTTCTTCGACGGTAAGCGCATTGTCCTCGTCAAGCCAGCCCTCAAGGGAGAGTGGACCCGCACTGCCGCGCTCAATGACGCAGCCGAACTTAGCGCCCATATTGCCGTAGCTCGCAGGCTATCGAAACGTCAATGAGACACGAGGCCGCTGAGTGGGTACCGCTGTTCCCGCAAGAGGAGATACCATCTATCCTGGCCGCGCTTGTCCGTAGCGGAGCACGGCTCAAGAAGCTTCACGAGACCGAACTGGAGAACGACCTCAGCGACCGGCTGCGAGATGAATTGGATCGGGACCTTGGACTGAGGCAACGTCCTGTTGAATTGTATCGCGAAGTGCCCCTGTACGACCGGAAGCGGGCAAGGCGGAGGCAATTGGGCCGCACCGATCTTATGTTTCTCTACTCGACCGGCGCGCACAAACCGTGGCCTTATTTCGTCCTGGAGTCGAAGCGGCTGCACGTTAGCTTCCCGTCCGGCTGGCAGTCACTCATTTCGGAATATGTAACCGGCCATCAGGGTATGATGTGCTTCATCGACCAGCGATATGCGCAGGGTCTGGCCGCCGGGGGCATGCTTGGCTACGTTTTCGACGGACAAGTGGAAAAGGCCCGCGCCTCGGTCGGGGCAGTGATCGCATCCAACCATCATCAGCTTAAATGCTCCAGCGCCACCGCGTTTGCGCCGTCGTCTGTCCTAGCGGGTGTCAGCGAGATCGGTGAGACGACCCATACCTTACCTCAGGGAGATTTTGTAATCTACCATCTATTTCTGGCCGTCTGAAAAGGCGTCACCCATCGGTTGGCGCCGTCATTGCGACTCGGGCTCTGGGACAAGGTGCTGCTCTGCGCCTCCAAGGCGTCGCTCACCAGTTGGTGGGTGGACGAGGAAATCAACCGCGCGTTCCAGAAAGAGGCGCAAATCATGCATGAGCGCGGCAAGAAAGTGCTCGCCTTGATTCCGCTCAACCTGGACGACTTCCTGTTCAGCGCGGGTTACCAGAGCGGCAAGAATACGGAACTCACCAGCCGCGTTGCCGCCAACTTCGTCGGCTGGGAGAACGACCCCGCGCTGTTCGACCGCGAACTGGAGAAGGTCATCCGAGCATTGCGAACGGGAGGAGGCAGTCGCGAGAAACCCCCGCCGGCAAGACTGTGAGCATCACGCTGACCACACACTGGCCTACACCGAAGGGACCTGCGGGAAGCCGCGTGCAGCGTGCCAGAAGCGGACAATCTCGACCAACGGTTGGTTGGCCGGCAGCCGGTAGACAATCCGGTAGGAACGGTAAATGGTTTCGCGCAGTTCCGGGCGGTTATACTCGGGCACCGTGCGCCCGATTTCGGGGAACTGGGCCAGCAATTCTGCGCGCGCAATTAGCGCGTTGCCCATCCGGACCGCGGCGTCCTGGTTGTGCCGGGCGATGTAGGAAACGATGTCGGAGAGGTCGGACTGCGCGGAAGGCGAAATGATTACCTTCCGGCCCACTGTTCAACCTTGGCTTTGACTTGTTCGATCGGGATTCCCTCGCCGCGGTCAAGCTCTGCCAGCCCTTGTTCCACGGCTTGCCGAAACTCAATCTCATGGATGGCATCGGCCAAGCTCGCGTCTTGGGGCAGCTTTTCCGCCACCTCCAGCAGAATCTCTTTGGTGCTCATCGTCACATGATCCAACTCGTCTGGTCCTAATCTGCCACTCTCAGTCGGCCCCTTCAATCCCTTTCTCAAGCGACGCTGGCCGGCGCAGCGGCATCACCAACGACCCGAACCGCCCCGACGACCCCGAATACATCGTCCGCCTCCTCGGCCAGGTCATCACGGTGAGCCTGGAAACGATGAAGGTGGCACAGGGGCTGCCGGCATTGGGAATCGGTGCCCCAAGGTTTTGACGCGCCGGCGGAAAGGGTGTGTTAGTAAGCCAGCCGACGAATTCCGGAGACCCGGTCGAATGCCGCGTCGAGACTGATGATCGGTTCGCGGTAGTGGCGGCAGAAGCCGGCAATCCAGTTGTCGTTTTCCCTCAGACGGGTGCCGGCTAGCGCCAGTGGAGCGGCAAGAAGGCGGAAATAACCAGCCGCGTCGCCGCCAACTTCGTCGGCGGCCCGCAGCTCGTCCGTGCAAGCCAAGCGCACGAGCAGCCAGTAGGTGAAAAAGGCCAGCTCGTGGTCGTCCTCGGACTCGTAATCGGCCCCTCCGGCATGTCCCCACAACTGGTGACATGCAAGAAACCAGGGCCAGGGTATGATTCATGCAGAATTTGTTCTCGGTGTAACGTGTGTCAAAGAGGCCGGAGTAAAACCCCGGCTTTTTTGTTGTACGGGAGGCTCAACGGGGAAGGAATGGCAGATGGCCATTAACACTTCTTGCCGGCTTCAGCTCAGGCCGGCTCGGCCAAACTCTCCCAACGCACGCCGACTTTCCGCGCGGCGAAGCCTAGTTCCCTGAGCCAGTCGCCGTAGGCCATCACCCAATGGGAATCCCGCGCCTCCGGAAGGAGCTGGCGCCACGCGCCCTGCACCGCGACGTCCTGTTGCGAGCGGCAGATGTCGTAGAACGGGTTGTCCTTGATCGTGCCCTTGAACCCGACCCACCGAGCCGTGCTGTATTCTGGATCAACGAACGTCACCTCCTGGCCTAGCCGCATCTCCACCTTCGGGGCGGCGCCGTACTCCGACTCGTAATGTGTCACCAACTGAACCGGCTCATACCGCCGGCCATCCAGGCGGCGCGGACTGGTGCAATGCGCGCACGTCACCATGCCTTGGTGCGGGAAGGTGGAGTTGTGCAGAAAAACCGGCCGGTTCACGACCTGGCGCAACAGGAGGCCGGCGGGGATGATCACGAAATCCGACTCGCAGAACGCGATCAAGCCTTCGTCATTGAGAAGCGACAAAGTCAGGCAGGCGGTCGTTTGCGCCATCGGCAGAATCGTGCCCATGCAGGATTTGATCGTGAAGGCGGTCGCGTCATTCTCGCGCAGGATTTCCTTGAACAGCCCGTGCAGCACAAAAGCGTTCACGACGAACTGCCGCTCCGTCTTCAGGCGGGTGTGGGGCAGCGCCAGGTAGCGCCGCACGCTTCCTTCGGCCTCGGCCAGGACCCGGCGGTCCGCCAACGCGCGCCGGATGCGGGGAGCGAAATCGTCGTAGCTGACGTCAATGATCTTCAGGCCGAAGCGTTCCTGGCATTTCTGCGGTGCATCGGGGGCGTATTTACCCCAGGCCCCGCCTAAAGCCACGATGCGCGTGCCCAGAAAGTGCTTCACCGCGTGCAGCGCCCGGAGTTTCCAGAGCATTTCCGCGTAATCGTCCACGACCACATCTGCCACGTGCGCGCGCTGTGGCGATCCCTTTGGGTCGGCTGAGTCGGTGGGGGCATCCGCCCGCAAATACTGCGAGCTCAGTGCTTCGTACCAGTAGTAGATCGGCCCGGAGCGGTGCCGCACGAAAATGAGCGCGTCGGGCTTCAACCCGAGGCAGGCCCGCAGCGTTTGCCCACCGCCGGTGCAGGCATAGATCAACGTCACGTCCCATGGGCGGTCGGGGATGTTCCGGGCCGCCTCGGGCGTGGTGACCTTCATCAGCGGCAGAATCTCCAGACCGAATTCTGCCCCTTTCGCCAGTCGCCTCAACTCCGCGTCAATGCGTGCGCACTCCTCGGCAACGCCTGGCTCGGTCTGCACGCCTCCCCAGGATTTCCAGGACGTCGCCTCCTTGCGCGTCGGCAGGCTGTACATGAACACCGGCTGGACCTTCAGCTTTCCAGGGGGCGGAAGGAAGGGTTGGTTCGGATCCCAACTCTGGGTCGCTTCGCGGGCGGCCAGCGCCGTGGGCAATCCAAGGCATCCACCACCAATCGCACAAGAGGCCAGCCAGATGAACTGCCTGCGACTGAGATTCTGTGAGTTCATATCCTGATCCTCTGTTGAATTCCACGTGAAGACGAATAAACCGCCTCACGCCGTTGAAGCACCCCATGCAGTCTCGACTCGCCACGGCAAGGTTTCGCTGAGGAAGCGGCACGCATGTCGAAATAGTGCGCCGGCCCACCGCCGCTGTCCACAGGGTATTTGATGAATAGAAGCTACCTGACCACCAAGCGCCGGTGCCATTTGAACGGGTAGCGGAGCCAAAAAATGCGAAGCAATCGGCAAATGATGTAGAGTGAGCCCGTTCCCCAGCCGCGATGCTGCTGGTTTATGGGTATCCAGCGATACGCGGTTGCAGTTGCGACCGCAACATTTGTTGCTCTGTGCGGGGCCATGCCCGCGCTGTCGGCCGACGCGGAAATCAAGAACAGTGATTGTCTCGATTGCCACTCCGACAAGACGCTGACCAAGACCAACGCGAACGGCAGAGAGATATCCCTGTTCGTGGACGAGGTCCAGCTTGCGGCCTCGGTCCATAAGACCAACACCTGCGCCAGTTGCCACGCCGACATCACCTCCAACCATCCCGACGACGCAGTCCCGGCCAAGCCCGCTGCCTGCGCCAAATGCCACGAACAGCAGTCCGAGAGCTACGGAGCGAGCGTCCATGGCCTCGCCGCGGCCAAGGGGGAAAAAGGTACCGCCACGTGCAGCGATTGCCATGACGGCCATACCATTCTGCCGCCGACCTCGCCGGAATCACCGCTCCATTTCTCCCGGCTGGCCGAGACCTGCGGGGGATGCCATGACCAGGAGGCCAAGGACGTCGAGGAAAGCGTCCATGGCAAAGCGCTCGCCGCCGGGCGCCGCGAGGCGCCCACCTGCACGGATTGCCATTCGGAGCACAAGATCACCGAGCTCAAGAGCAGTTCGACTCTGAAGATCTCTGCCGGCGTTTGCAGCGACTGCCACGCCTCCGAGCGGCTGAACACGAAATACAACCTGCCGCCGGACCGCGTGAAGACCTTCTTCGAGAGCTATCACGGCCTGGCGGCGCAATACGGCTCGACTCTGGCCGCCAATTGCGCCAGTTGCCACGGGGTGCATAAGATTCTGCCCTCCACCGACCCGCGTTCGAGCATCTACAAAACCAACCTGGTGGCAACCTGCGGCAAGTGCCACCCGGGCGCCACGGACAACTTCGCCCAGAGCAAAGTGCACATTGACGCCGCGACCGAACAAGCCAATGGCGACCTCGGCGGCCAGGTCAACTGGTGGATCCGCCGCATCTACCTGGTCCTGATCGTGGGCACGATCGGTTTCATGCTCATCCACAACCTGCTGCTTTTCGGGAAGAAGGTGCGCGCCCGCTTTCGCGCCGCCAACCTCGCCATTGTCCGCATGGACCTCTCGCAGCGGATGCAGCATCTGACTCTGGCCGTAAGTTTCATCGTGCTGGCCATCACCGGTTTCGCGCTCAAGTGGCCGGATTCCTGGATTGGCAAGGTCATGGGGTCGAACGAAGTGTTCCGGCGCTGGAGCCATCGCATCGCCGGCGTGGTTCTGCTGGTCGTCGGGGCCTACCATGTCTTCTACATCCTGAAAAACAAGGAGGGCCGCAAGCTGGTCCGGGACCTTTTCCCGGCCTGGAAGGACCTCAAGGACGTGGCCGACAGCGGGCGCTACCTGACCGGCCTGAGCGCCGACAAACCCAAGATCGGCCGCTTCGGCTACGCCGAGAAGATGGAATACTGGGCGGTGGTCTGGGGCACGATCATCATGGGCGTTACCGGGCTTATGATCTGGTTCAAAATAGACGTCACAAGGTTCCTGCCGCGCTGGGCGGTGGATGTAGCCATCACCATTCATTACTACGAGGCCATTCTCGCGTGCCTGGCCATCATCGTCTGGCATTTCTACCACGTCATCTTCGATCCGGACGTGTATCCGCTGAACTGGGCGTGCTGGAACGGCAAAGTCTCCCGGCATTGGCAGGAAGAGGAGCATCCTCTCGAAGCGGACCATCCGCTTGAAGCGGAGCATCATTGCGAAGAACAAAAAGGGCGATCCGGCTGTGACACCGGATCGCCCCCAACCCAACCATGAAAAGAGGAGGGCGGCACCTGTTGGTCCTGGCACCGCCCCACTCAGGAGGATGTAGGCAAGGAACCTACAAAATCTGTGACCGCAGGAGCCGTGCCAACACGGCAACGAATGTCCGCGGTCTGTTAGGGGGCTCGTTCCGGAGGCTGAGCCTGCTTTGCGGATAGTCCCACTTTGGTACACTTTGGTACATGTGTGAAAGACACAAATGGACAGCCGCTACGGCATTCTCCTTCCTCCAGCCGGCTTTGCTACAGCCCCTGCATGGGAGCCTCTACTCAGGCGTGTCAGAACGGCAATTAACCCGAAGTCCTCCAGTGAAATCGGTATGATCCGATCTCACCGGGATCCCAGGCGGAAGAACCAGTTCGCCCTGGTGTGCGCGCCGTCCAACGCCCCCCGGAAGCACTAACCGGCGGTCCGGTGGCTGGCAAGGGGCGTTTGACGTAGTCCCCGAACCTCACCTCGGCTGGGAGAGGCGGAAGAAGCGCGCGGCATTTGTGGCCTCGATCCTGAACAGGTAATTGGTGCCGCTGATCATCGGCGCCCCGCTTTCGAGGTTCCAGGTGACCGGCGGGCTGAGCGCGGGGGCGGCCTGGAGCACAAAGACGGCGGCGTTCGTGGGCCAGTGCAGCGCGAAGCCACTGCCGGAGCGAACGATGGCCAGGGCCGGCGGCGCGGGCGGGGTGACATCGGCCCAGGTGAGGCCAACCCGGAGTTCATCCGCCGCCAGTTTCGCCGGGCTGGTGCTGCTGCCTCCGGACCGGAAGAAGAAGCGATCAATCTGCGAGAGGTCGGTGCCGCCCACGCCCACGCCCCCGATCGTTGCCGCGGGCGGCGTGGTGGCGCCGAATGTCGCGCTGTCGGGGTTCAGCCAGAGATCGCAAAGGTCGTCGGTGCCGTTCACGTGGTTGAATCGGTAACGCCCGATCACGAAGACCGTCTCGCCCGCGCTGAAGCTGTCCTCGGCCCAGGCTCCATAGGTCGTCCCGGTCAGCTTGGAAACCCCCAGGTTGAAACCGCCCGCGCCGTCGGGGCGGATGTTGATCTTGGTGCCGAACGACGTGCCCGTGCCTGTGGTAAAGCCCGCCAGGGTGCCGTCGCCGGTGAACGAGCCGCCCAGGCTGTCCACGCGCAAACCGAAGGAGAAGAACACCTCGCCGCTCGTCAGGTTCGTGCCCAGCGGCAAGCGCAGGCTCATGGACGCGGCGCCCCAGGTCAACCGGTGGCCTGTCGCGGGCCAGAGACCGGGGATGTCCAAATTCCCGCTTTCGATTGTGGCGCTGGCGCCGGCGTTCAGCAACCAGCCGCCCTGCCCCGGCAGGTCCGTGCCCGGGTCGTAATCGAATGCATCATGAATGGGCAGAGCAAGGGGCTGCGGTGGGAGGGTGTTCGTGACACTCAATGTCGCCGCGGCACTGGTCGCGGCGCCGCAGGCGTTGGTAATGACAACCTGATACTCGCCGGCGTGAGCGGGTTGGATGTTCGTGAGCCAAAGGAAGAAGTTTGTTTTCCCGGCGAGCGCGTTGGTAGTGTTCTGGAACCATTGGTAACGCAGCGGCAGCGTCCCGTAAGCAGTGACGCGGAACGCGGCTGCGGCGTTGGACTGAACCGTCTGGCTCACCGGCTGCGAAACGATGTAGGGTGCGACGTTGGTAAAGCTGCCGGGGCTTGTGCCGTAAACCAGAAGTTCCTCGCCATCGCTCACGCCGTCCCCGTCCGTATCTTTCTTATTCGGGTGGGTGCCAAAAACGCCCAGTTCGGCTTCATCGCTCAGCCCATCGTCGTCCGAATCCTGCTGCCGGACGATAACCAGCCGAGGACCGTTGGCCGGATCGCCCTCGCGCGCGAGGATGCTCAGCCCATCGTCGTCCTGCACATCACCGTAGAATCGGACTTCGCGGGCAAGGAGGAAGGAAGCCTCAAAACCCGCCCGACTCCGCACAAAATCAGTCACGTTCACGATGCGGTCCGCCGGCGTGGCATCGGCGAGAACCTGGCCAATGATCTGCGCCCCCTCGCCGGCGCCGAGGATGAAGTTATTGGTGTAGTGCCAGCCGGCGGGAGTGTTTTGGGCCAGGTTCGGCGCCGTGGCCCAGCTCAGGGTGCTTTGCGACCAGGCGTTGTTCGTCAGCCCGTACACGTGGGCCTGGGCATTGCTGCCGCCGTTGATCGAAGCCGCCCGGACCGTCAGCAGCGCAAACTGGATGTCTGGCTTGTAGATCACCGGCAGATGGAACTTGACCAACGCCGCGCTGCGGGCGGCGCTGTTAGTGGAGTTATTGCGGACCCAGCAGACGGCGTTGCTGCCGTAGTTCGCCGACTGGTTGGCGCCGTCCTCCACCATCGCATCGTCGGTAGCGGAGACTGTGAGGACCGGCGATTGCGGTTTGGCGGGCAAGGTGAGGAGCCAGACGCTGTTCGAGCTGTGCGTGCCGGCGACCACCTGGTTGCCCGTCACGGTTGCAAGCGCGCGGACGCCGCCCGCGAGGGTCTCACTGACCTCCTCGAGGAGCACGCGCTGTCCCGGAGGCAGACTCCAGGCGCTCGCGTCCAGAGTGATGTCCGCGGAAACGGAGTCATTGGCGGAGAAGAGGCGGTAGATGCTGAGGGCGGCGTCGTAGGTGGCGGTGAGCTTCAGTGCCGTTGCGCCCGGTCCCAGGATAACACTCAGGCGGTCGCGGCCCGGCGCGGCGGCCTGGTTGAAGAGCCGCCATACTTCGCCCCCTTTGGTGATGCCGCCGATGTTATAGGGCGCGTTGGTGTTGTCCACGAAGTGCGTGCCGTTCTTCTTGATCGGCACGGTGCTCGAATAGAGCGTCTGGCTGAACTTGAAGCAGTAGAGTTCGTGGCAGTAATTGCTGACCAGCGTGGCCGAGATGGCGCCCAGGCGGGTGAATTGCGAGGGCGAATCCAGCGTTTCGGTCATGGTGTCAAACACGCCGGCGGTGTGGGCGTTGAACTCTGAGATGCTGGTCGGCAGGCGGGGTTCCGGCGCCAGGTCGGCGGTGAGCCAGCCGTGCAGCGATCGCAGATTGCTGCCAAAAGCGCTGACCGAGGAATTGTATTCGTGGTAGTCGTACTGATGGATGAGCGAAAAGCCGGGCTCTGTCTGTCCGAGGAAATTCACGTGGCGATTCGTGATGATCGGGTAGCCCCAGCCGGTGTAGTCGCTGCTGGCGTTGCCGGCCGTGACCGGCGCGATGATTCGCGCGGCCAGCGATTTGCCGTAACGCTGGTTCACATCCGCCAGCGCGCATTGGATCGCGTCGGACGCCAGCTTCAACCGTTCCACGTAATCCGCCACGGTGGGTCCGCCGGAGAGGTCCGGCTCGTTCCACATCTGGAACCGTTCCACGTCGAACTCGCGCCCGAGAAAGAACGCCTGGAAATAATAGTGCTGCCAAAGTTCCCACTTGCCTGCCCAGTCGCTGGCGCTCGCGATCGGGAAGGTGGCGGAGCTGGCCTGGATGCTAATGAGCATCCGGACACCAAGTTGTCGCAAACACACGCCGGTGTAGTAAGGCTCCAGGATGTTCGATCCGTGCTGGTGGGTAAGGCGGTAACGGTTCGTGAGATATGCCCAATTGATGTAGCTCGGGTTGAGGGGATCGGCACGCAAGGCCGCCCGGCGGCTCAGGAATCCGGCCTGATCGGTAACCCCATCGCCAGTGCCTGGGATATCGTCGGTGGCTTCGATCAGACTGGCGGTGAGGAAGACCCGCGCCCCGCTGACCCCTGCATAGCGCCACCAATCGCGCGTATTGCTGCCGGGAACAAAATGCCCCGAATTATAAGCGAGCAACCCCGGCGTGCCGCCCAGCACGTCTGACCTCGCGGTCACTGTTGCGGCGCCAAGACTTGGCGCCAACGCCAGCAAAGCCAGGATTATCGCCCAATGGCATTTGACCCATCGCGAGGCAGACATGAGACAGGCTGCGAGCGCCTTAAGGGCGTCCCTTTGGCCTCGGAAATCCTCCGATCCACAGCCACCTCCGGGCCGCAGGTCGGGCAGAACGCGCTATCGGGTGACCGATCATTACCGTGCACCTTAGCAGAATGAAGTGCCCGCGGCAAAGGCCCAATTATCCGGACGCCGTTGGCCTTCCTCCACCCGGTCATGCCACCGCATTTGTTGATTTGCCCGGTTTGGCGACAATGCCGGGTAAAGCGCGTCCATGCAGCACGTGTGCGCAGGCGGGCCGATACGAACGCCGCCACCGGGGGGACTGGAGCTCCTTTGGAAGCGACTTGGCTAACCCCGGCATGGCTCACAAGTTCGGCGGTCGGCTGAGTTTCTTGGTCGTGGAGCCTCCTGGACTAGAGATGGAATAGTAGGCACACTACACGCCCGGTGTCGGAGCCTTTACTCAGGCGTGTCAGAAGGGCAACTACCCGCAGTTCTCCAGTGAAATCGTTGTGATCCGATCTCACCGGGCTTCCAGGCGGAAGAACCAGTTGGACGCATCCAGGGGCACATAGAGTGACAGCCAGTTCCCGTCTCCCTCCACCGGGTTCTCCTGGAAGGGACCTGTGTCCGAGACGGCGAATGGGGAGGATTGCCACGCGGCCTGCGTGAGATTGGAGGTGCAGGCAACGCTGTAAACCTTGCCTGGCACGCTCAGCAACGTAAATCGCAGGCGATGGTTGGGCGTGCCGGCATACTGCTCTATAAAAAGGTAATCATAGTCGAGAAACGCGAACGTGCCGGCGCGGTACTCCTGCAAGTTGGTCATGCCATCGCCGTCGAAGTCATCCTGACCACGCACGTCCGCGAGAGTCCACAATCCGCCATCGGACCAATAGATCAGCTCCTCTTCCCACGTGTCAGGCAAGCCATCCCGGTCTAGATCCGTGGCGGCAGTCACACTGACAAGGACCAGTTCACCTGGTTGACCCACCGGGGGCACGGCCTGGTTTTCCATGATGGTCTTTAGGCCCTCCCCGTCGCGCACGACAATCGAGACCAAGTCGCCCGAACGCAGCGCACGCCTCGAATAAGGGGTGGGCGAGCGGCCGTCATCCAGGTGCACATAAAGGGCGAAATTGACACCCGGGCTAAGAGAGCCCGAGATCGTCTGACGGGCGATTTCATTAGTGCCGTGGTACAGGATGACGTCGGCGTTAGTGCAATAGGGCAGGCCGTAACCGTCGAGCGCCTGGCCGTAATAGACGCACATAGGCCGAGGCAGGCCGGCTTGGAGTGCCTCGGGCCTCAGGATCAGGCCGGCGGCCAGCAAGGCCAGTGCCGTAAAGAGAGTGGGAGCTTTCATAGGCAGTGTGTTTAGTCCCCGGGGATGGAATAGGTTTGGAAGAAGATCTTGATGTCCTTGACTCCGCTGCCGTCGCGCCCGGAGCTTCCGAGCGCACCGTGGACGAACCGCTCGATCCCCTCCGCCGGGTCAGACAGGAGCGTACGGCCAGGGATAATCAGGAGCCAACGAGTGTTCCAAACCGAGCGGCCCACCAGCCGGCCATTGGTGCAGGTCTCCGACGGGCCAAAGCTGCCGCTGTCGTGGTAAGCACGGAACGAGGCGAAGCGGCGAAGCTGGGCCAACGGCTCGCGCAGCGAATCCACCACCGGTTGCCAGTCGGGGTTGTCGATGCCCATCCCGCTGATATTGTAGGGCAACGGGATCGCCTGGTCCGCGACCTGCCAGTGACGGTACTGGAGCGCGTTGCGCGTGGGCGAGCGCATCACGTCTTCGCCCACCGGGATGAGATAGACCCGAGGCTCATTTGCCAAGCCGATGCTCGTGTTGCCATTCGTGCTGATGTATCCCGTAAACCACACGCCCATCGAGCGCACTTTGGTCGCCGCACGGCTGGCGTCGTAGGCATTGTCGCCGCCGGCCAGGTCATTGCCGAAGTAATTCTGGCCCGCGGTGATGAAGGTCGAGAAGGGGATCACCAGGGCCGGCTCGATGTTGGTCGTGTCAATGTACGGCCGGCAGTAACGGATGAACTCCGGCAGCTCATTGAGGTTGGCAACTTTGTACGAATCCAGCTTGCTTTCCCAGGCAAAATCTCCATTGGTGCCTGGCGCGATCCGGTAGAGTTCGGTCCGCAAAGAGAACCGGCTGGTCTCGGTCTCCGGGTTGTTAAACCCGAACCGGCCCTTTACCACGTCCCAATCCGCTTTCATGCGGGCCAGACAATCCGCCAAACCTGGCTCACCCACACTGCCTCCGACCATGGGCGCGCCCAGCCAGGTGTAGAACTTGCCGGGCGCACGGGCGCGCACGACGTCTTCGAGGAACTTGCTGCCGGGGGTGCGTGTCGTATCGGATTGGAGCAGGCCCGTCTCGTAATCGTAAGCCTTGGCCGCCAGATAAGTGTAGCGTGCCGCCAGTTCAAAGGCCTGTTGGTACCGGCGCAGGGCATCGTCGCGGAAGATCCGGAACGAGATGTCGCCATAGCGGGCCATTTGAATGCGCTGTGCCGCGCGCGAACGGACTTGCGCACGTTCGACGATCAGGCGGTCACCTTCGGCCTGCAACTTCCTAACGCGCTCAACAGCAGCCTGGAAGGCCTCGACTTGGGCAATCAATTCGGACTGTTTGACGTATTGTTCCTTGAGTTTGACGAGCGTGTCCTCGGTATTCCACCTCAAGAGGTCGTGGTATTCATTTGCCGTGAGCTTGCTCTGCAGTTCAGCATCCCAACGCGCCTGCTGCATCTCGCGGCCCTCGATGCCGATCTCAAAACTGTGAGCGACGAGCCATTGAGCATAAGTGCTGACCATTATCGCAGCCTTCGCAGGCGTCCCGAGGTCCTCTGATAACTCTTCAACGGGGAAGACCCCGAAGATCCCAGCTGTCTCGGAGGGCAGCATATCGGCGGTAGCCAATGCAATCTCTTTAATGCCTTCACAAGTGAGCTCGGTCAGTTCCTTCCCGAGCTTCAGCCCCGAGACGATCCGTTTGGTGGCTTCTTCCTTGTTTTCGACGTCCTCCTTTTTCGCCCACTCGGCGTAGTAGCGCTTGTAGTCGGATTTCCGGTGTTCCATTTCCGCTTCCAGGGAGTAAAGGCATTGGTCGTAGTCCTTCATCTTGGCGTCGAGAGTGTACCAGGCCTGGATGGCGTCAGACATCGCCAACTGGAGCTCGCCTTGAGCGCGACGATGGCCGGTCCAGCCGGGGTCCTTCACCTGGAGACCGAGGTCGTCAGCGTAAATGGTGATCGTGCCCACGGGCGTAGGCTCGTTCGTTGCGTTAGCCGCCAGGTGTTCGTAATCCTCGTAGCCTGTTCCGGTGAAATCATTGTTCGGGATAAAAGCCCAGTTGGTCAGTCCGATTTCGAGCGTGTGGCTCGCAACCGGTGGGTTCGCCAGCAGGTTTTCCAGGTCACATATCCGCCAATTGATCAGGTCCGGCCCGTCATAGCCCGCTGGGTAAGTGCCGGTGGGGCCGATGTCATCCGAGTAGGGATAGCCGTAGAGGGCGATCAACCGGTTGTGGTAGTCGGCTTCGTTTTGAGCGAGCGCTTCCTGGAGTTCGTGAACCGAATCGAAGCGCTCGCGCAACGATAAGGTGGCGCCGCGCGCCTCGTCGAAGACGATGCAGGCATTGTAAACGGCCTGCAGCGCGCGGTCATAGATCTGCTCGAAGTGCGTTTTGCCGGCATCAATGGCAGTCGGGTCAATGTCGAGCGGGACGACATTGCGCGCCAGGCCGAGCGGATTCAAGGTGCCGTTCGCGCTGTCCACTTGGCTCTGGATATCCTTCAGGCTAGTGACAATTTCCGCCAGTTCCGGCATTGAGTTGCGATCAATCTTCTCGATGCCTTCGGGCGGCACATCGTCGCCGCCGATCTGCACCAGGCTGGTGAGATTATCAACCATGAGCGAGTTGGCCACGATCCAGTCGTAATAGGCAGCCTGCCCGGCGCGGCTGGCCCATTCGCCCAGGCCCCAGGCCCGATCGGGATGGCTGTCGGTGTAGGCGAGAGTGCTATTAGGATCCTCTGCGTACTGCTCGCGGAAACAGCGCTTCACGATTTCGGCGCCAGTCCGGGCGCGGGCGGCGGCGGTCTCGGCGAACTTCTGTTCATCGAAGAAATCGGTGCTGACAGCAGCGTTGCCCACGAGGGTGGCGCTGGGCTCGGTCTGCCAGACAAAGTTGGTGTACGACAGCAGGTCGTAGTAATGGCAGATGGCGCTCAGGTAGTGGCCCCAAGCGTCGCCATGGCCCTGCGGGTAAAGCCGCCGGGCGTCTTCCGCGGTTATGGTGCCCATCGTGTTCGTCGGATTTCCCACGATGTTGTAGTTGTAGGCGTAGGCCGGTTCACCGCCGCTGATGCCGGCGGTGAAGTTCCAGATCAGCCGGTTATACACCGGCGAGCCGGTCACCGGCGGGTCGAGCGTGTCATCGCGTCCGCGGAGCAACGCCAACTCCTCTTCGAGCAGGTTGGGCTCCTGGTTCATGAACGGGAAGATCGAGGCGGCCGCACCGCCGTGGGTGTCCGTTGACAAGGATTGTGGGAAGGCAATCGTCGGGTCCATCGCGTCGGCATAGGCCTCGTTGCCCAGCAGCATATAGAGATCGTGCAACCGGCTGGCGGCATAAAGCAAAGTTTCGTTCATCGAACGATCCTTGAGTCCGGCAAGGAGGCTGAACCGCATGGCCCGGTTGAACACCGTTTCATAAACGGGGATCAAGCCTGCCTGGCTGACGGCATTCATGTTCAGGGCCACATCGCCTTCATAAGGGCCGCCCGCCTGGCTGATCATGGTCACTTTCGTGTCCACGGGGTTGGCGGTCATATCCGGCAACATCTGGAGGAAGGGATTGACGCCGTTCATCACGCGCTTGACCCAGCCCGGGGCAAGGGCGGATCTCCATTCGCTCCAGTTACTACCGCTGGGCCCAGTGGTATTGTGCGGCCGATATTGGACGGCAAAGTAGTGATCCGAGAGCGTGAACGGACTGGCGCCCGCAATGGTCACCTCGTTGGTGCCTTGGGCGGCGTCGGCATTACCGTAAATTTGCCAGGGCGGGGTGAGGGGGTCGGTGTCAGGCGCCACGCCGCCCGCCGGCTCCGCCCAGCGCCACCGAAAGTCCATGTCGGCCACGTGGCCGGCGAAATCGGCGCTTTGCCGCAGCGAAAGCTGTTCGGACAGGACGTCTGGGGGCAGGAGGACCTGCAAGGCCCCGCTGTAAAGATTGGTGTCCACCCGGATGACCGCCAGGCTCACCGTCAGCCCCGGCGGCACCTGCTTGCTGTTGCTGCTGTTATTAAAGGCCAGCGTCACGTAACCGTACCCGGCGTCAACACGAGCAGCCAGCGCGGCATGGACATACGCATTGGTGGAGAAGATGTTGGTGACGGTTCCTGGCAGGTTGCCCACCGCGTTCGTCCACGCATTGTAATGAGCCATGGAGATGCCCGAGGCCGCTGCGTTTACCTGGCCCTTCTCGAAATCCTCCAGGAGGTTGAGTAGAAGATAAGGGTCTCCCGTCAAGGGTTCTTCGAGCACTCCCCCAAGCATCAATTGGCTGCCCTGCGGATCAAAATAGATCCGGGGATAGAGCGAGGGAGGCAGGTTCGGGAAGCGGTACACACCGCCGGCGGCGTCGTAGCGCGCTAATTGATTGCCGGTCATGTCATCAATTACCGCCTTGGCCAGGGGAGCGCCACGGGCCACCACCGGGTCGAACAACTCCACACTCTCCTTCGCCTCCGGCTGGTTGGTGGACTGTTGGTAAACCACATCCACGCTGAGCTGGCCCCAGATTTCTGGCAGGCCCTGACTGGCTTTGGTCAGGGTCTGGCCCAGATGTAAAGTCGGCGCGCTGGGCCAGGACACCGTATAAACGACGGGCACGGGTGCTGTGGCATCGTAGGGGGGGTGGTCTGAGGCTCTTGGGAGCCAGGGGACTTCTGCGCCTACCGGATACTTGGCTGCCATTGCCGCATCAGGGAAGAAGAAGCTCGGTTGCATCTGGTAATAGAAATGCATCCGAGCCTCCTTGGTGCCGCCGTCAGCGCCGGCGGAAACGGCCCACCAGGCCTTCTTGCGATCTTGCCAAGCCGGCGACGGGGAGGTGCAACTGGAGTTGTTGGTGCAAAGCGGCATGGTGGCCAGCGGCATAGGCGGCAGAATCGGATTGCCGGCATCTACGCTGCAGGTGAAATTGTATAGCTCGTTGGTTTCAAACACCTTAAGGGCCAGCATCTTCGGGCGCGCCGTGGCCGGATCGAGATAATCCAACAGCACGTACGGTTCCGAGGTGTAGTTGGTATTCAGATCGTCGCGCAAGGCATAGGCTACGCCGCCCAGGACCAGCGCGTGCTCTTCGTTCGGGTTGTAACCAGCCTTGCTGGGGTCGTTCTGGTAGTAAAGCGCCGGCGAGGACAGCAACAACGGAGCCGTTCGGACCAGGCGACCTTGGCTGGTCCATTCCGCCCCGGTAATCGTTCCATGCAACGCGAAGGGGCCCAAATCCTTCAACACGGACCCGTCGGGCTGGCGCGCAAACGGATAATACGCTGCCAAGCCCCATTCATCCCCGAAAAGCTGCGTCTGCCAGGTCGCGGCTATCTCCTCGGGCGACCGGGCGACATTCCAAATGCGCACTTCACCGATGTCCCCCAACAGGCTCGGGGTAGTAGTCCAGGCGGCGCGCCCGATCCACAGGTCAGCAGCGAGGGGGAGGAGGTCCAGGTAAGAATCATTACTCGCGACCACTTGCCCGTTGACGCAAATGAAGAAGCCATACCAGCCTGCATAAACGAGAGCGATATGGGTCCAGGTGTTGGTCGGAACGATGCCCCCCGAGAGCGTGACGATAACTCCGAAGGAGGTTTGGACCTGCGCCTGCACCTGGCCTTGGCAGACGCCGAGGGAGAACTGGAAATACCGATCAACAATCCATTGCTGCGGCCAAGGATCGCTCAGCTTCACCCAGGCTTCGGCCGTCAACTCGGAGAGTTCCATCGCTGGGTCGCTCGGCACCGTGACATAATTCGTCGAGCTGCCGTTGAAGTGGAGCGCATTATCCGCCGGCGCCAGTGAATCACCGCTGCTGCCCAGGCCGCTGGCGATGACAATCTGTGATGGTTTGGAGGGCCAGACATTGGTATAGCGCACCACCTGGCAGGGGTAATAGACGGCCGGCATGTCCGTCTGCCGGCTGCGATGGGCCCACCAGACTTCCAGGTTCCCGGTGTTGACGGCGAAGATGTAAGAACTCGCCTCCGGATTGTCCTCGGTCGGGTAGGAGTAGCGGCCCACATTATAGCGGTATTTGTTCTCCTCGCCCGGGGCCAGGTGGAGGTAGCCTGGGAAACCCGACCATTGCCCGCCAGGGACCACCCGGCCATAGCACCAGAACGCGCCGCCACAGGCGTAGGCGTCCTTGTCTCCCGCCGCGCTATGAACCACCTGTCCTTGCCCTTCATTGAATTCATAGTCAGCCACCAGACTGCCGGTGGTCTCTGGCAGCGTGGTGTCCGCGCTCGCACTCACTTCATCCCAGGCAAGCGCCGTGGTCCAGATGCGCAGTTGGTCCATC
Organism: uncultured Verrucomicrobiota bacterium; assembly: GCA_964625855.1. GTDB lineage: Bacteria > Verrucomicrobiota > Verrucomicrobiia > Limisphaerales > UBA8199 > JAPLUA01. The sequence continues at coordinate 145,477 of CAZVFC010000006.1, forward strand.
TTGCCATAGAAGTGATTCGTCACCGTCGGCAATCCGGTCAGGGCCCCGAGGGCCGCAGTGCCTCGCCCGTCGAAATTCACCCGCGGCACGCCATTGGTCGTCCAGACGAAATTGTCCAGATACACGCGCAAGGTGCCGTTGGTGTCGTTGCCCCCGGAGTAGGTCAAGGTGAGGTAATGCCAATGGTTGCTGTGCACCGGAGCGTTGGGGGTCTCGACGGTTGTCCAGCGCGGGTTGGCGTTCGTGTTCCAGGTGGCGATTTCCAATTGCCCGTTGGTTCTAATATTGAGCGCGAACGCGGCATCGAGGTTGCCTTCGGAATAGAGGGTGGCGGGTCGGAAATCCGCCACTTTGAACCAAAGCGACAGCGTCCAGTTGGTCTGCCGGTTCAGGTAGCTCTCCGTGATGGACAGGTACTTGGCCATGCCGTCGAAGCCCAGCGCCCAGCTCTGGTCATCGCCGGGGGTCAGTTCCTCGCCGATGGGCCACTCGCGCGGCTCGAGGTCGAAGTAGAAATAGTCGGTGCAACTAACCGACCGAACCACCTCAAACCAGATATTCTCGCTGGTGGAGTATTTGATCAAGGAAAGGCCCGGTGCGGTGGCCGTGAAGGACCGTCCGCTGTCTGAGATCTGTGCGTGCCAAGGCGGGTCCATTGCCGCCTGTAGCTCGGCCGTAAGTCCGGCAGGGGTGAGGGCGGGGGCCTGCTCGTTGCCTGAATCGCCGACCACAAACAACTGCGGATAGGCCGGCCAGTTGCACGAAAACCGGTCAACTTCGTAGGGCCAGAGCACCCCCATCACGCCCTTGTGCTGCCAGTAGATCTCCAGCGACCACGGCTCCAGAAAGGTCGGCCTGAGTGCAAAGGCCCAATTCTCCTTCGGCCCCGCCTTGCCATGAACATAGACCGTGTCCCCGAGCCCTTTGGTGACATTGGGGATGACGCCATTCTTGCTGTCCAACTGGGCCCAATAGGTCTCCCGCGGCATCAGGCGCGCGCCCACGTCCGCGCGCATGGTCTGCACACTGGGCGCCAACACCTGCACCACTTCGATCCCGACGGGCTGGACCTGGGCTCTATAAGTGCCGGTCTCGTAGTACTCCAGCACGAACGTGCCCGAGACATTCTTGGCGTGGAGCTGTTGAGTCTGCTGGTCAATCCACACCCCGGACTCGTTGGTCGTAATGGTGTTATCCTGATTGGTGATGTAGGTAACAGTAGGCGGCGTGACCTGGTTGTTGTAGTGGATGGCCGCAAAGAGCCCCTGGAGGCTTACTGTAGGCGCGTTGTAGGGCCATTCGGTCCAGAAGAGCCGGGCGGGGCGGGAATTGGGCACCGCGTTCACGTTATAGGTCACCGTGTGAATCGTGCCGTTGGTGGTAATCCAGCAAATCGTGATGTTGTTAGCCTGGCCGGCAATGACCTGGCGGGTCGAGGGCACCCAGAAAGTGGCGTCGTTAGTGGACTGGTACCAGGCATTGGTACATTCGGCATAGGTCGTAACCACGAAATTCGCGGGCGGCAGGTTCGTGTTCGCATCGGGTGGCGGCACGATAATGTCGCCCACGGAGAAATCGCATTGGATGCTCTGGACGGACTGACCAAAAGAAGACCAGTATAGACCGAAGGTGCCGTCAGTGGGCAGGTCGGTGTTGGTGTTGCCCAACACATGGCCGCCATAGGTGAGGGTGCCAGCCGTCGTGCCGAAGTAGTTCGTGAAGTCGCCCCCGGGCCCGGGCTGGTTTGTGACCCAAAACCAATAATTCTCGTAGTCCGTGGTCAGGTAGTAATCGGCCGCCGAGGTGGGCACGGGTGCGTAGCAAGCCAGGGCCAGACCCAGACCCAGGGCCATGGCGAGAGCGGGACATGCGGCGAGCGGGCCGGTCAACAACCCGGAGCTGCGGCGATAATTGGCGACTAAGGCATTCATAGTGCGCTTGAAGAAGTGAGATTCAAAGCATTGCCGATCGGGTTCTCCAGGAGTTCGTCTGGTTAAGAGCAACGTCATCGTCACGCCGCCGCGCCGCCCGGCGGGGGGCCCGGCGAAAGAGCCCGATTCAACGATTGTCGTCAGTCAATTCCCTGCGGATGTACATAACATCGACGTTGATGTTCTTCAGGGTGGAATGATGCTGCAGATCAAACTGCACCACCCAGTTTCCGTTGGTCTTCTGCATCGAAACATCCAGCAAATAGTCTGTCACCGCGCCAGAGTAGGGAAAGTCACCGGCACAGGTGAATCCGATCACCGCAGCCGACCAATTGGTGTACGAATAGGAAGGGGTAGGGACGTAATAGTTGGGGCCCTGACTGGCCGGAGTTGGCACGGGATACCGTCGGATCACGATCGGCGTTTGCCCGCCGGCAACCTGGATGGCGCCGCTGCCCTTGATCCGGAACGTCTCGGTGAGGTTGGTGCTCTGGCCGTAGCCGAAGATAACATCTGAGGATTTCACGTCAGAGTGGATCTGGAGGCCATAGTTTGTGATGCCCAAGCCGTAATGGGCGCCAGACGAGCCGTAGAGGCTGACCTTGTCGCCCAGGTCGTTGCCGAACGAAAGCTTGTAATTCGGATTCGTGTTGCCAATGCCGACGTTGCCATTGGTCCCGACCAGGAGACGAGTTTGATTAGCTGTGCGGTCAACGATTTGGAAGCTGGCATCCGTGTTGGGTAAGCCCGTCACGCCGCCGCTCAGCAGCGTCCAGAGGTGCCCGTTGGCGTCGGTGCTCTTAAGTCCAATCTCCACATCCCCAGCCTTTTGGATCTCGAGTGAACGTGAGGGGTTGTCGGTGTTGATGCCGAGACTGCCGTTGACGATAAGATTCCTCATGGTGAGATTGCCGTTGAGGGTCTGGGCGGGCTTGTTCACCATCAGGAAATCCTGGGTGTTGAAGTTGCCGAACTTGCTGGCGGAGTCGGCAAACGACGCGAACGTGGCGTTGGACGAGGTGGTTGCATAGTCGGCCTGCGCCGAGTAGGTGGCATTGTAGGAGTTGATGGCGAAAGGGGCGCTCACCAACCGCTGCCGGGGGGTGATCTCGACCTGGGGGGACACGGTGTTGTTGAGGGCCTTGGTAATGGTCAAGCCCAGGTAGCGCTTATCCCCCTCGAAGGCATACAGTATTGCGTTGGTTCTGGGGTTGCCCACCTTCACTCCGTCGGTCAGCAGCACATTGAACAGCCCGTTGGACACCACGTTCACTGGGAATGTACTGCCCCAGATGTAATCGTTGTCTAGCTGGGAGCTCAGGTCGTTCCAGATTTTGAAGGTGACCTCGTAAGGACCCGGGGTGACGGGATTGCCCAGGTTGTCGGTGAGCCGGCCCTGGTAGTTGATGATGTTGGGGATGCTGGTCTGGCCCAGGGCCAAGCCGGTGCCGCCGACCAGCAGAGCCAGGACCAGCCCTGTCGGCCGACACAGGCGTGAGGAGTGGGGAATCGGATGATGCATAATAGGTGTTCGTGTTGAGTTGATGTTCATGGTGAGATGACGCGCAAAGTGTTGATACGGCTGATTCGCTGCAAGGTGAACTTGCCTTGCACGTAGAGTGGTTGCGCGCGCAGGCCGCAAACCGTTTCCCGATACGTGCCGCTGACAGCTTCAGAGCCCCAGTACGGGCTCGCCGGCGCGTGGGTGGCCGGGTCCACCTCCAGCTCGATATCCCGCTGGATGGTGCGCGTCTCTAGCGCGTTCGTGTAAGATTGGAAGTTCCAGTTCTTGTTATCGTGCCGCGGGTGATAGCGGTGGAGGAAGGGGTTCACCGGATCATCAAAACGCACCACGACGCTGGCTGCCAGCGTGTTGCTCAAAACGACACTGCTGGCCTGAGGATTGGCGAAGGTGTTGGTCATCAGTACCGGGGTCATGAGGGGAAACGCCGCCGAACTGATTCGCTTAACATCCGTGGCGTTATCGGGCAGGGCGGCGTCATTAACGTAAAGAGCGTAAGTGCCGTTGGTATGGGGCGGGTCCGTCAGGGTGCTGTCCCAGGCCAGCAAGACCTGCTGGAGCAGTTTCGCGTTGCCAGCGCTGTCCACATGCACCAACAGGCGGAAGCTGGCCGGGGCGGGCGTGTACAGCAGGGCGTTGGTCGTGTAGGCGGGCGCGTTGACCTGGTTGACCGTGGCCTGGCCCACCCAAAGGCCTTCATTTTCACTGTGGCTGTCCATCCCAACGAGCGTCAAGCCGTTCGCCTTTTCAGCAGACACGGGCACGCGGATCAGCAGCGAGTTGGCCGCGTCTGTTATTTCAAGGATGCTCTGATAGGCAGTCCCATTAGTGCCCTGCGGCGTGAATGCATTCAGCTCCTTGCGGCGTACTCCGAGTTGGAGTTGCCACTCCTCTCCTGGGGCCAACACATGCGACAAACCGCCCGTGGGGAAGCAGGTCCATTCCCACTGGTTACTCGCGTTCTTGGCCTCGTACGAGAGCGGCACCGGACCGGCCAGCTCCGGGTAACGGCCGGTCGCCGGAGGGGTTTCTGAATCGCGCTGTCGGACCCAAAAGGTCAGCGTGTTCATCGGGTGACGGTTACGGATGTGGAGACTTTGCTCGGTCAGCACCGTGCCAAACTCGACTTTCGCTGAGGCCGTATTATCAATGACCGAAATGCCTTGCGGCGCCCGGGCGCAGGCGACCCAATAGGCCACCCCGGGCGCCATCCGCTCACGCGTTGGCTGCACGATCTGCAGGCCGCGGCCGGTGCTATCCAGCCGATAGAGCTGGTTGCCGTAGCCCAGGCTCGTGTTGACCTCAGTGGTGAAGCGGAAGAACTCAGTGAAGGTGGGAGGATTCTGCGGATTAACCGGGAAGCCGACCAGGTTGAGGCCGTGCGGATACCAGTTGAACCTTGGGACGATCACACGGCCTTTGACGGAAAGAGTAAAAGGCGCCGCATTGGCGGCTACCTTGATTAAATAAGACTGGCAGCCCTGCAGCTCGAGCAGGCGGTTAAGAAAGGCGCGCGAATCGGTGGGCGGCAGCCACATCTGCCAGTCCGGGTCCTCGGGCAACAGGCTGGCCGGATCTATCTTGAACTGAATGGTCGAGAACCGCCGGTCCCACTTCCACACGCTCTGGATCGGAAGGTTCCGGAAGACTTCGTCGCACGAGCGCGGCTCGGGCTGGACTTCGAGGTAAACCGCGTTCCAGCCCGGGACCAACGGGATTTGCTGCGTCCGCCATTGCGCGAGGCAGGGCGCCGGCAAAGCCATAAGCAGCAGCGGGACGGAGATCAACAAAGCAGGCTTCGTTCTCATAGGTTCATCCGGGTTTCCTCCCAGGCAATGTTTTCAGCGCGAACCTCGGTGAGGATTCGCGGCAGCTCGTGGAGATTCTCCTTGAGGACATAGGCACAAGCGCCGACCCGCACCGCCTCCGCGCGCAGCTCGGCGTCGTCGTATTGGGAAACGATGGCGACGCGCGTCTTCGGAAAACGGGCCTTGATCTCGGCGGTGGCGCGGAGGCCGTCCAAGGGCTTCATCCGAAAATCCATCAGCACCCAGTCGGGCCGCTGTGCCGCACAGAGGGCGATCGCCTCAGCGCCGTCGCTGGCCTCGTAGACGTCGCTGGCAAGGCCGGCCACGACTTGCCTGATCATCTGACGCATGCGTGCGTCATCGTCTGCAATCAGGATTTTCTTCACCGTGGGCCGAGTGTATCGCAGGATATGGCCGACCTGGGAATACGAGTGAACACGCAGAATGGCCTACGAGTAAACACGTAGAAGAAGAATCCGAAATCCGAAGGCCGACCGAAGGCCAATCGGGCGCGGCTATAGCTGCGCTTTGTGGTCGAAGGCGAAGCGGAGCAGGCTATGGCTCCCGTTCAGCTCGAGTTTATGGGAGATGTTTTGGCGATGCGTCTCGACCGTGCGGACACTGCACTCGAGCAGTCCGGCGATCTCCTTGCTGGTGCGGTCTTCGGCAATCAGCTTGAGAACCTGCCGTTCCGTGGCCGTGAGCCTGGCCAGCCCTTGCTTTTGGTGCTGCAAGGCCTCGCGGGCGTCGTTGCGGCGCACCAGCGCCCCCGAAAGGACGGGGCTGATGTAACAGTCGCCGTCCGCCACGCGGTGGATGGCTTGGAGCAAATCTGTGACGGCGGTTTCTTTGAGCAGATAGCCTTTGAAGCCCAGGTTCAGGGCTTCATTCAGCAGGGCCTCCTCGGGGTCCATCGTGAGGATGATCAACTCGACGCCCAGGCACTGCCGGGCCAAGAGCCGGCCGAGCTGGAGCGCGTTGCACTTGGGCATGTGAATGTCCAATACCGCCACCGCCGGCTGAAGTTCCCGGATCAACCGCCAGGCCTGCTCCCCGTCCGCCGCTTCACCAATCAGGCGCAACGAGGAATCGCCGGCGATGATGTCGCGCAAGCCCCGGCGGAAGATGGGGTGGTCATCGGCGATCAGGACGGTGATGGGGCGTGTTGGGTGCATGATGGGGTAGATGGAATCAACCCTCCGTTCTGCCTTCTTCATTCTGCCTTCCTCATTCTGATTAGTGGTACATCCACCGTCAGCCGCGTGCCTTGGCCGGACTGCGATTTGATCGCGACCCGTCCTCCCATCATTTTGGCGCGCTCGGCAATTTGCCGCAAGCCGAAGCCTCGCTGGTCCGGCGGGGTGGAATCCAGTTCGCGGGGCTCGAAACCACGGCCATTGTCCTCGACAACCAGGCGAAGGCCGGCTTGCGTTTTCGCCAGGTTGATTTTGGCCTCCGAGGCCTGGGCATGTTTGAGGATGTTGTTCAGCGCTTCCTGGGTGATCCGATACAGGTTGGCCTCGAATTCCGGCGGCAGCAGGCCATCCACCTCCGTCAGATGGACGGCCATGGATATGCCGGATGCCTGCGCGGTCTTGTGCAGTGTGGCTTGTGTGGCCTTGGTGAACCCCAACTCGTCGAGCAGCCCGGGACGGAGATTGTGCGCCATGCGCCGGGCCTGCTGCAGGGCCTGTCTGGCCGTCTCCGCAATGTCTTTCAGCCGCGCCACCGTGCCGGGCGGGTTCTGCTCCTGGGACAGGCTCAACTGCGCTTGGCTGGCCATCACCAGCAAGTCCTGCCCCAACCCGTCGTGCAATTCGCGCGCCACGCGCCGACGCTCTTCCTCCTGCGCGGTGATGAGCCGTCCACCGAGTTCATACGCGGACGCCTCGGCGCGCCGGCGCCGGATTCGCTGTGCCAGCAAAGCGACAATCGTCAGCGCCTGCAGCATCATGATGCCGAGTGCGCCTGCGACGTACCACCGGCAGCGCTCCCACGCCGACGCCTGCCGGAAACGAACGATGCTGCCGGGTGGCAACTGTCGCTCATCTATGTACCACCGCTGCAGCTCGCGCCAGTCGAACGTGGGCCGGCTGGCACCGATCACGAGCGGCGGGATTTGCCCGGCCGGCTCGCCGCCCAGCACGCGAGCGGCGAGCCGGGCGGTCTCGCGGCCAAGCGTATCGCTGGAAACGAGCCGGCCACCGATGATTCCGTGGCCGAGTTGTTCCTCAAAAATCCCAAACACGGGCGCGTTGGCTGCCGCACGGAGCTGATGCAGTGCTTTCATCTGTTCGTGGGGGACGCCCGCAGCGTCCACCAAAAGCATCCCATACACCAGGACCGACCGGGGGGGCAGTGCTGTCACTTGATGGCACACCACGGTGAATGGTTTTTTGTTGAGCCAGACAAACCGCACCCGGTTCGTGAACGAGTCCCAGGCCTGCCGAGCCTCGGCCACCCAGAGCCGTTCGAGCGGAGAGTCCCCCAGCACGACCGCGATATTGGTCGTCGCCGGCAGTGCGTGCAGAATGTTCTCGATGCTGGCGAGCAGGTCCATTTGAAAGGCCATCCCGGTATCGTTCGAGCCGAAGGGTAGCATCCGCAGCATCCGGCTTTCGATCCCGCCGAGCACGACGGGCGTGGCTGGGAACACAGCGGCGCGCTGCCGCCACCAAAACTGGGCTGCCCCCGCCCCAACGGGCACGACCAGCTCTGGTGGATGCTCCGCGTAGAGGGCGCGTAAGTATTTCGCGACCGCCGCCTCCGCCTGCGGGTCGCCTGCCCGGGACGCCGCCAGGCTGGCATCATAGAACTCGATGGGCGCCGGCGACTGCTCCGCCAGTTCCGTTTTGAATACCGCCGTGAAGGTGTTCCACGGCGCAAAGTCGCGGTCGTAGGATTCCAAAACCAACACCCGCTTCGCTACGCTGGCTGGCGCGCCCGCGCCCCGTTCGCCGACCCAGAGCAGAAGCGCAACCGGTACAGCCGTCAGCGCCAATCGCTTTCGTTGAAGAAGCGTGCGCATCATCGTAATCGTTCTGCCGAACCGCCTGACCATATTATTTGTCGTCGTCCATCCGATCAAGCCGGATCGTTTACATTGATAAAGAGAAAGCCGTTTAACGACGCCTTCGAATTGTCCGGCATGACGCACCACGGCGAATCGAAGGATGCGGCGGACATTTCATAGCACTCGCGCATCGGCAGCCAGGCGGGATCCCCTTCCGTCACGAATGCTCGCGGCTTGACTTGGCGGCGCGGGACCGGACACTTCCGAAAGCGCTGATGAATTTGTGACCAGGCACCCGAAGAACAACGTGACACTGAGAGACGTTGCGCGTGAAGCCAACGTCTCGCTCTCGGCTGTTTCTTATGTGCTGAACGACAGCCGGCACGCCCAGCGCATTAGCCAGCCCACCAAGGAGCGCATTTGGCAGGCGGCGCGGCGGCTGCAGTATAATTCCGATCCTATTGGTCGTGCCTTGCAGCGCGGCTACACCAACCAGGTTACCCTGTTGATCGTTTCGTGGAACCTCGCCACTTCTCACGCCGCCACCGCCATGGCGATCAGTCGGGCGGCCTCGCGGCACGAGCTTCAGCTCACCGTTCATGTGGCCGATGAGGACAAGGCCGCCGAGTCTTTCTTGCGCCGCTCCATGCTGCATAAGCAGGGCGGCATCCTCGTGCTTTGGGATTCGCCCGCAATGCAGGAGAGTTTTCTGACGCAACTGGCCAAGGAAGCAATCCCAGTCATTGATTTGCTGCCTGACAGCCCGCCCGGCATCTCCGTGGTAACGCCCGACCGCGAAGATGCTTTTTTCCGCGGCACACAGCACCTGATCGAGCTGGGGCATCGGCGGATCGCATTGATTTGCGACCCAATCGCGCGGCAGAAGACGACGCTGCGCAAACTGGCCGGGTATCGGCGCGCGTTGGTTGGGGCGGGTTTTGATTTCGATGAGACGGGGATTGAGAAGGTCAGAGAATTTGGCTTTGAGGGAGGCTATGAGGGATTTCGCAGCCTCATCGGGCGCTGGGCGGACGTGACGGGCGTTTTCTGCATCAATGACGCCATGGCGTTGGGCGTTATTGCCGCCGCACGAGAAGCCGGCCGAAGCTGCCCACGGGACCTTTCGGTGATTGGGTTCGGTGACTCCGTAGTGGGAAACTACTTTCATCCAAGGCTTACCACTTTTGGGCTTTCATCCGACCGGGTGGCGGAAGAGGCGTTAGCCTTGGTGGTTCATCAACGGAAGAACCCGGGCCAAGGCCCGCAAACCGTCCTTATCCCCGAGGACATGATTCTGCGTGAGTCCACAGCCTGCGCTCCCATAAGGCAGCACTGACGGGATTCGCCTGAGGCGCGAAAAAAGGCTCAAGAAGTTGTTGACTCGGCAGTCGAATTCTGCATAATTAGCATGTTCGCAGTTAAACGTGTAACCCAGTTCCAAACATGAAAACTCTTCGCCTTTTCTCTCCTGCCTTAGCCATCACTGCCGGCTTGATGCTTGGGTTCCTCCACCAGGCCTGCGGTTCCGTCAGCTACTCGACTCCCGGAGCAACCTACTCGCAGAATTTCGACTCGCTGCCCAGCGCACCGGAAAATGTCTCCCTTGGAGCCTCCCCCATTGGATGGGTGGATGATACGACAACCCCTGGGGCCAGCCAGTTCAGTATTCTCGGCTGGTACCTATATCACCCGACATTGCAAACCGAGGGTGGGGCCAACGGGCACCAGCGCATGCGCATCGGACCCGGCAGCTCAAACACCGGCGCGTTTTGGAGTTTTGGCAGTTCCGGCAGCACAGAACGGGCGCTGGGCGATATCGGATCGAATACCCTAACGCCTACTCCGCCTACTCCACCGCTGGACATCTACATGGGCTTGCGCCTGCAAAACGACACCGGGGTCACACTGGAACGCTTCACGCTTACCTACAACGGCGAGCAGTGGCGTGACGGAGGAACCACCACAACTGGTTCGCTTCCGCAAACGATGAATTTCATGTGGAGCACGACCGCCACGGCAATCAACGACCCCAACGACTTGTTCACGCCCGTCGCCGCCTTGGATTTCACGAGCCCGGTTTACGGTGCCACCGCTGGTATTGCGGTGGACGGAAACGCAGCGGGCAGAGTGAACGGCATCACCGCGATCGTGACCGGCTTTTCCTGGGCCCCCGGGACCGACCTGTGGTTGCGCTGGGACGACGTCAACAACTCTGGCAACGACCATGGCCTGGCCATTGATGACCTGGTCTTCATTGCGGAGGTTCCGGAACCGTCCGTATTCGCGTTGCTTGCGCTCGGCGGGGCGACTGTTCTGGCCCTCCGCCGCCGCCAGGCAATCCCCTGATAGCTCCAAGAGGCGTTCTGGCGCGCAGGCGATCGCCTGCGCGCCTTTTTGCTTTTGCGTGCGAGTAACCTCCGCCCCCGCAAAAAGGTCACAATCTCCGTTGACAAGCGGATGGCGCCCGCCGTAATCTTGGCTTGGCCATATTAAACGTTTAACCATTGGCGTGATGAAAGCATGGCATCTGCTCCTTCCGAGGCTGACCAAAGCCGGTTTTCCAAAGTGCTGCCTCCTTCCGCCGGTTATCCGTGAGGGTCTCCCCGATCAACAGAAACGGAACGTTCGTTTCGCCCATTGAACCTATGCGCACAACAACTCTGATAACTCCTCTGGTTGCCCTCGCGGCACTCGTCATCAACGCCTCGGCGCAGACAGTGCTGGTGCCGCTCTCGATGTTCGGCACAAACAATGATGGAACCGTGCGGCCAAGCGACGAAGCGTTCCTGACCCCGGACACGCTCCAGCGGGGCTTGGCCTACAATCCAACCACGGGTCATCTACTGATCGCCAACCGCAACCCGCTGGGTGCTGAATCCATCGCCGTGGTGGACGGCGAGTACGGCACCAACATCACCTCTCTCCAGGGTTTCAGTCCAGTCCTCGGCGGGCATGATCAGTTTGCCTTGAACCTGGTAGGCGTGTCCGATGATGGATCCATCTATGTGGGCAATCTGACGACCACCCTTGTGCCGCCGCAGTTTCGGCTCTATCGCTGGTCGGACGAAAACGCGGGCGGAAGCGTGGCGGTGTTCTTCGCGGACCCCAGCAACGGTGCCGCCACCGCAGGCGATGATCGTCGTTGGGGCGATACCATGGCGGTGCGCGGCTCAGGCATGAACACCGAAGTGCTCCTCGCGTCCCGTGGCACCTTGTTCGCCATCCTCCGTCCAACCGCTCCCGATCTCTCCTCTTTCACCGCTACCACGTTCAACCTGCCGGTTCCGAACGACTCTCTGGGATACGCAGTTGCCTTCGGGCCTGGCAATACCTTCTATGCAAAATCCGCATCGAGTGCCGGAAACCCCCTCTACTTGATCAGTTACGATTACGGCGCGGGCACGGCGGCTGTATCCAATGTTTGGACCACCAGCCAGTTTCCGGGCCGGACCGGCTCCGTCGGCGTGAACCTGGCCAGCAACCTGATGGCCACCATTGAAATGACGGCCGGAAGCGCCAACGACATCGCCCGGCTGTATGACATCTCTGCCATCGCCAATCCGCCGGTGCTCTTGGATCGGCAGGAGTTCTTCTCGACGAACGCGAACAATATCTTCGCCGGGTCGGTCACCTGGGGCACGAATGGCAACCTCTATATGCTCGACGCGGCGAACGGCTTGGTTGGCTACAGTCTCGCCGCCGGCACCGCCTCCTTGCCGGTCCGGATCATTCAGGAACCGATCGGCAAGGTGATGCAGATCACCTCCAACTACGTCTTCACCGCGGGAGCGGACGGCAGCCTGCCGCTGTCTTACCAATGGCAGTTCAATTCCAATGATATTGTCGGCGCGACAAGCGACTCCCTTCCGTTGAACAACCTGGCTATAACGAATGATGGCTAATACACTTTTATTGCGAGCAACAGCCTCGGCGCGGTGACCAGCACCGCTGCCAAGCTCACCGTCGTGCCGCGCTACGGTGACCTGGTGGTTTACGATCCGTTCGACTACACACCTGGCAGCACGCTGAACAACGTCGGTGGCTGGAGCATTACGTCAGCCGCTGAAAACGGAGTCGTCGAGGCGGGGAATCTGTCCGTCCCGGGCTTGCGGGACTCTGTCGGGAACCGGTACACCTTGACGGGTAGCACGAGTATGCGGAAGCCGTTCGGTGAGTATACTAATGGCACGGTTTACTTCTCGTTCGCATTTCGCTTGGACAACCCGGGCACGTCAACCGGCAGCGAAACCTTCGCCGGCCTTTCCTACGGCACCTCGACGGCTTTCCCCATAAAGATCAACTTGATCGGCGACGGATCAGGGTCTTACCAGCTCGGCCTCTACAAACGCGGCGCGACCGCATACGGGAGCGTTGACACAACTCACACTTTCACCAGCGCCGATACCGTGTTCGTCGTGGGCAGACTCCGGTTCGTGGATGGCGAAGCCAACAACTTGATAGACATGTGGGTAAACCCGTCGCCTTTGACCTTTGGCCTGGACACGCCTCCGCCAGCGACAATCGCAGATGTCGGACTCGGGCAAACCGATGATCCAAGCATAGACCGTTTCTTCATGCGGTGGTCCAGCGGTTATCCGAAGCGCACCTATGACGAGGTGCGTGTCGGCTTTTCTTGGGCCGAAGTCACTCCTCCGGCGCCCCCGGTGCTGGGCATCGAATTGAGCGGCACGAACGTGATTCTCTCGTGGGCGACGAACCTCGTTGGCTACACGCTGCAAGCCATTCCCACCTTTAATGACGTCAATGGCTGGCAAGCCGTGAGCGAACCCGTGGTGGTCCAGAATGAAAGCAACACGGTGACGGTCGGGGCCTCGGGGCAGACCAGGTTCTTCCGGCTGGCGCAGTAAGACCCGAACCTACAACGAAGCTATAAAGTGAAATCCACAGATCAGATCAAATCCCGGTCGTTAGCCGAACGGCGCGGTTTCACCCTCATCGAATTGCTGGTCGTCATTGCGATCATCGCCATCCTCGCGGCCATGCTGTTGCCGGCCCTGGCCAAGGCCAAGGACAAGGCGAAGCGGATTAACTGCCTGAGCAACTGCCGGCAGGTCGGGCTTGGGTCGCAGATGTACGCCAACGACTACAATGGGCATCTGCTTAACGACACGCGCGGTCAACCGCCGGGCGTCAAGCTGAATGGGGACGATGACCTTGCTTGGCTCCACCCTGTTTACGTGCCCGCACTGAAAGCCTTCACTTGCCCGGGCACGCACAATTCCATCCGCACCAATCTCACCCTGGATCCCTGGGCAAATATCAGCATCCTTCGCGACCTGATGGACAATGCCCCGGGCGGGGCCAAGGGCACGAACGGCCACAGCTTCGAAGTCCTGGGGGAAATCAGGACCAAGAAGGTCACCCAGCAGTTCGCCAGCACCTATGCGCTCCAGTACAACACCGAGAACAAGGGAATGGTACCGGGTCCGTCCGCCCTCTGGTTCCTGCATGATGCCGATGACGCGGGAAAGAATGTCGAATGGGATTCGCTGGATAACCACGGTGCGGAAGGCGGCAATGTAATCTACTGCGATGGCCACGCCATCTGGGCCACCAGCAAACGCCGCGCGAAGGAGTGGAAGATCACCCGCGATTCCACTTAGGGCGCTTCCAGTTGTGGGTTGGGGTCCTGGCCGCGTTGACCCCGTTGTCCGCTGCCGGCGCGGCGGAGGCGCCGTCGGCAGCATTTAACATCCCCGGTCAAGCGCGCACGCGGAGCTGTGTGATGATGGAGGGCGCCAGGGTGCCGCTGCGGTTCGCGGACGGCACGCCGACGGGATGGTTCGCCAGCGGCGACGATCCGAGCAAGCAAGGGGGAAACCACGCCGCATGTCCGCCGGGCACAGTGGAGATGGACGTGCATGAGGTTCTCACTTCCGCCAACGGCATGAGACTCTATTTTCACCCCGGCGGCGGTCCCAGCCATTACCGGGACTATGTGGAAAACGGGCAATACGGGCACGTCGCTTTGGAGGACCTCGTGTCGCCGCCCAAACCCCTCGGCGCCATCAATGGCAAGCCCGCGCCCCTCGCCGGCGTCCGGTACTTCATCACGCCCACCCGTTTCCCGCGCGACATGTGGTACAAGCCCAATGTTGCCAACGGCCGCAGCGGCTCGACCTACTACACTTACGGCAATCCCGGCTACGACAAGACCGGCGGGCGCGGGGACTGGACTTACATTAACTGGAGCTGGGTGCAGAACGGGGGCGCGAAGTATCCCAAGAACAGGTGCGGCGGCGGCGGGATGGTCCGCGCGCTGGGCAAACGCGATGCGATCTCCAGTGCCTGCCGCGTCGAGGCGATCATCGGCTATTCCTACGGCCCGGATAATCAGGTCAATGGCCGCGTGACGGCTTTCTACGGCAGGACCTGCGCGGGACCGGGCGAGAAGGGCGCGGAAATCTACGGCTGGATGCCGCATTCGTACCAGAAGAACGGCGAGCCGATCGTGCCCTGCGTGCGGCGGGCTGAAGTGAACGCGGCGATGGCCACCGCTCCGCCGCCGAGGAAGGACCGGCTCGAGCGAATGGCCTGGAATCTGTTGAACCCGATGGAGCCGCACGCAACTTGGCGCCAGGCGCTGACCCAGGAGTATGAGGAGGAGCGCGAGGCAATGGCGCGGATGGAACTAATCACGGAATTGTCGCGGATGGATGACGCCCGGACGGTGAGCGCACTGCTCGAAATGCTCTCGGCGGAGAAGGAACCGCGCGTGCGAGAGCAGGTGATCCTGATCCTTGGGTTCCTGGCATCCACCCCTGGCCAGATCAGCCACCTCACCGCGGCAATGGCAAGCATCTATGGGCGGGCCGATGAGCGCGAGAGACTGCGGATGCTGGACGTCATCTCGAACCTCCCGGCCGCGGAATCGGCGCAATGGGTAGCCTCGATGTGGAGGACGGCTGCCAGCGCGGTAGAACGGTCGGCGGCGGCGGATGCGGTGCTGAAACTGGCCCCGCGCATGACGGTGGATGTAGCGATCGTGCGCGCTGCGAAAGACCTGCGAGCGAAAGGCGTAACCACGCGCCCGGACCCGGAATAGCGTCCGCCGGCTGCGCCGAGCCCGCGATCCGACCATCGCCATCATTCGGAGCCTGGCCAGGGCCACCCGAGGGTTATGTACAAGAGATGCACACCGGATGCACCAGCGATGCACAAGCGTCAGACGGGTGTGCATCGCTGGTGCATCGCTGGTGCATCGCTGGTGCACCGCCCGCAGCACCGAAGGAGAGGCTGATTTCCCACCTCGAACAGATTTTACAAGAGGGTGACAATTCGACGGGTGGGAATCCGTCAAACTGGGGCGAAGAATATCGAACAACACCGAAAACCGTTATGAATACGACGATAGCAATTGCGCAGAAGAGTCTCCGCCCAAGTGGGGCTCGCAATCTCTTGCGAGGCGGGGTGCCATGGGCTGCGGCGGCGCGCGCGGAGCGCGCGCCCTGCCTGCCGGGGTTAGCCATCTGCCTGCTGGTCACAGCTCTTGCCCTGCAGATTTCACCCGCCCGCGCGGCGACCAACGACCTGACTTCCACCCTCCAGCGCGGGCTGTTCGAGGAGCAAGCCAACCTGAACCTGGGCGCCGCCATCCAGGCCTACCAGGCCGTCGCCAGTCAATTCGACAAGGACCGCAAGCTGGCCGCCACGGCGATCTTCCGCCTCGGTGAGTGCTACCGCAAACAGGGCAACACCAACGCCGCCGCGGGCCAGTATGAACGGATCCTGCGCGAATTCTTCGACCAGCCGACGCTCGTCACGCTCAGCCGCCAGACCCTTGTGACGATGGGGACCGCGCCGGCAGTTCCTGCCGCTCCCATCCTCTCGGACGCAGCGCGCCAGGAGCAGAAGCGCCTGCTGGAAGAAGAGATCGGACTGGTCCAGAAGCAGTTGGAGATGCAGAAAAGGCAGGTGGAGGCCGGGATCATTCCCTCGGACGCCATCGTTCCGACCGAGCGCGATTTGCTCAAGTTGAAGCGGCAAGTGGCCGCCCTCGACGCTGGTGCACCCATCTCGATTGCGACAATCGAGCCCACCGCCCCGGCCACTTCCACAGACGCCGACGAAGTGCGGCGCCTCCAAGCCCTGATCCAAGACAGTCCGGACCTGATCAACGCCCCGGACTCGAAGGGCGAAACGCTGCTCCAATCGGCCGCGGCGAAAGGCAACCTCGCCGTGGTGAAGCTGCTGCTGGACAACGGCGCGGCGGTGGATGGCCTGCAGCAACCGGGGCTCACGGCGTTGCACTTTGCGGCCGGCAGCGGTCACAAAGCCATCGTTGATCTGCTGCTGGCCAAGGGCGCCAAGCCCGGAGGGCAGACCGGCGGTGGTGTCACCGCTCTGCACCTCGCCGCCCGAAAGGGTTACGAGTCGGTCGCCAAGGCGCTCCTGGCCGCCGGGGCGCCGGTGAATGCCAAGACCACGGCTGCTGAGACCCGCGACTATCCGAGCGCCGCTTTGCCGTACCGGCTAACCACCGCCGGCCAGACCCCGCTCCACCTGGCCGCGGCGGCCGGCTACGCCGGGCTGGTCGAATCGTTGCTCGCCAAAGGCGCGGAGGTCAACCTGGCGGACGAGGCCGGTCGGACGCCGCTGAGCTACGCGGTGGACAAGCATTACCTGCCGGTGGCGCAGCTCCTGGTGGCGGCCCATGCCAATCCGAATGCGGGCAGCTCGCACCTGCCTCTGACCTTGGCGGCCTTTTACGGCGACATGCCCGCCTTGAAGCTGCTCCTGGCCAATGGCGCCGACCCCAACCTCAGCACCAAATTGAGCGCGGACTACTATAATCGCGTCCACGGCTTGACTTCTATCGGTGGAAACGCGACTGCGTTGACCGCTGCCGTCAGCCAGAAGCACCCGGACGCGGTCGCGGAACTGATCCGGGCCAAAGCCGACCCCAATGGCTCCACTGCCGATGGCTATCCGCTCATTTTCTCGGCCTTGTGGGATGCCCCAACGCTCAAGGCACTGCTGGAGGGCGGCGCCAACCCGAACCTTCTGGATCGGGAAGCCAACTCCCCGCTCCTGAGCGCGGTGATTAGGCAGGGGCAACAGCCCGCTGTCGAATTGCTCCTGGCCCACAAGGCTAATGTTAACGTCGGCCGAGCAGAGTACGGTTGGACGCCGCTCCACGAGGCGGCGAACCGTGGCAACAAGGCCATCGCGGAACTGCTACTGAAAGCCGGCGCGGACGTCAACGCCAAGGACCGGGGCGGGTGGACGCCGCTTCATCGTGCAGTGGATAACAAGCATTTGGAGGTGACCGAGTTCCTCCTGGCTAATCATGCCGATACGAATTCAAAGGACAGCAGCGGCGCAACGCCGCTTCATTATGCGGTCCGGGAGGGCACGCAGGATTTGGCTGAGCTGTTGCTGGCGAACAAGGCAGATCCCAATGAGCGCGACAACAAGGGTCGCACGCCATTGGACCTGGCCAAAGCGCAACCAGCGCCGCCGGTTGGGCCAGGTGGAGCGCCTATTCCCCTTGGACGGGCTCTTCCAGTCCTGGCGCCTTCGGGGGGAGTGCCCTTAGCGCCCGCCGCCCCACAACCTGAGCGCAAGTCTGAAACGATGGCCGACCTGTTGCGCCGGCACGGCGCGCTGGATGACCTGCCTTACCTCGACCGAATCGGGGTACGGCGCAGCGCGGTGGGTTTTTCCGAGACCAAACTTGTGAAGGGCGCTAACGACTGGAGCCAGTTTACGCTCCTGGAACTGATTGCCATACAATACGACCTGCTGGGGGCTGCACCGGATTCGCGAGCGGGTTCCTCGGGAGGCGCGAGCAGGTTTTTCAGTGGTATGCGCTTGTCGTTTCCTGATTTGGCGCACCTGCACATTAGCCGACCGGCGGCCGATCTGAGGAGCTGGCACGACCAAGTGGTGGATCTCACGCCGGTCGTGGCCTCCGGCGATTGCGCCAAAGACGTGCCCCTGCGCTGGGGGGATGTGGTTGAGATCCCCGAAGCCGACCACCCGCTCAATGAGCAATGGACAGGGTTTTCGACGGCGGAACTGGCGAATCTGAAGAAGTGCCTCACGCGGAAGGTCGAGATCGTTGTCAAAGGCCAGACCACCGCCATTACCTTGGCCCCGGGGATAACTGGTCTCGAGGGCGGTCCCGAAGGCTCAAACCCGATCCTCCCTCAAGGCCGACGGGGCGAGGTACGATACGAGCCCGTCATCTGGCACTCGACGCCTTTTTGGCTCAAGCCGGTCCTGCTCCAGTCCAAGCTGGTGCTGGTCTCCTCGGACCTCGCCCGGGTGAAGGTCATCCGGCACGACCCGGCCACGGGCCAGCCGCGCGAGTGGGTGGTGGATTGCTCGGAGGCAAGCCCGGCGCCGGATTTCTGGCTTAAGGACGGCGACCGGATTGAAGTGCCGGAGAAGACTTATTCATCCGCCGCAGGACAGGCGGAAGCACCACCGCCAGGCTCGCCCAGGGGCGTGGCGGTTCCCGCCCGGACCTTGCGTTTGCCGGGGGCCGCCCCCGGCCAGGTTGCGGCGCCGCCTAACTACCTGCGGAGCGCTGGGCCGCCGCAGCCCGTTGCCATTGACCCGGCGACGGGCCTGCCAGCACGCCAGACCGAGGCGGAGGTCGCGCAGAGGCCGGCGGACGTGGTTGAGCCAGTTCCCCCAGCCGAGACGCCGGAGCGGGGTGAAGGACAATACCTGATTGACGGCGCCCGGTGGTATTCGCCCAAGGCCGACGATCCGAGGTTGCTGAATGCGGGTTATCGCAAAGACCGCACAGCCAAGACCCGACGGGCCGAGTTCTGGGAGCGGCGCGCGACGCCGGAGCTGAGCGGGCGTTCGACCACCGCCGTCTGGACCGGGACCGACATGGTGGTGTTCGGTGGTGAGGGCATGGGGACGAGTTTCGACGACGGCGCGCGCTATTGCCTGGCCGAGAATACGTGGGCCATGCTGCCGGAGAAAGGCGCGCCCTCCTCGCGGACGGGGCATGCGATGGTCTGGACGGGTAAAGAAGTGATTGTCTGGGGCGGCTTCGGCGGAATGTGGGGCAACGATACGATCCATAATGATGGCGCCCGCTATAACCCCTCCGCCGATACCTGGAGGCCGGTTTCCACCCGGAACGCGCCCGCCGCTCGCTTCGATTTCTCGGCGCTGTGGACGGGTCGCGAGATGCTGGTGTGGGGCGGCTACACGGATTCCCAGAGCCGCTACCAGGGCGCCCATGCCGATGCCTATCTCAATACTGGCGGCCGCTACGATCCTTCCAGCGATTCCTGGAAGCCGATTGCGACTAAAGGCGCCCCTTCCCGCCGCTCCTTCAACAGCGCGGTCTGGACCGGCAAAGAAATGATCGCATGGGGCGGCGCCAACACCGGCAAAGTCCTCGCCGATGGCGCCCGCTACAACCCGACGAAGGATTCCTGGAAGCCCGTTAGCGCCGACGGCGCGCCGAGCCCGCGCGCGGGCCATGTTGCCGTCTGGACGGGCAAGGAGATGGTCGTCTGGGGCGGCAGCACGCGCGAGCCCAGCGCGCCGTCGGACTACCTCGAGACCGGCGCGCGCTATGATCCGGAGACGGACACCTGGAGGCCGATATCAACGATTGGCGCGCCGAAAGGGAGAGTTTCCGCCAGCGCGGTCTGGACCGGGACCGAGATGGTCTTCTGGGGCGGGGTCAACGACGCCCAGGCCCGACAGCAGGGTGAAGGTGGCCGCTTCGTCGGCACCGGCGCCCGTTACAATCCTTCTACCGATACCTGGACCGAGATCACCACGACCGGCGCACCCTCGCCACGCCTGACCGGGGTCGTCTGGGCCGGCGAGGGCCTGCTGACCTTCGGCGGCTACAACGGACGGCACCTGGACGAGACATGTTATTACGCGCCCCAACGGGTGCTCCACCCGTATGCGAGGCAGTGAAACCGCTACCGCCCTCCGTCAGCGCAGCTTGTCCCACTCCGGCTCGTTGTCGAAGATCCAGCGGTAGTAATCCTTCTCAGCCAGATTCGTAGCGGCTTCCTCGTCCACGATCACGGTCGCGCGCGCATGGAGCTGGAGGGCGCTGGCGGAGATCATGCTGGTGATGGGGCCTTCGACCGCCTGCGCGATGACTTTGGCTTTGGATTGGCCGGTGGCGAGCAGGAGGCAGCGGCGGCATTCGAGAATTGTGCCCACCCCCATGGTAATGGCACGGTGGGGCATCTTATCCACCCCGCCGAATCCCGCGACGTTCTGATGGAGGGTGGTGGGGGTCAGAGCCTTGACCCGGGTGCGGGAACGGAGGGCGGAGAGGGGTTCGTTAAATCCGATGTGGCCGGCCTTGCCGATGCCGAGGAGTTGCAGGTCAATGCCCCCGAAACGCTTGATGGTTGCCTCGTACCGGCAGCATTCCTCGTCCAGGTCCTCCGCCAGGCCGTTGGGCAGGTGCGTGTTCCGCGGATCAATGTTCACATGACTGAACAGGTGGTGGTTCATGTAGTAGCGGTAGGAGTTCGGGTCCGACGGGAACAAGGCGACGTACTCGTCGAGGTTGAACGTGCGGCAGAGCGAGAAGTCCAGCTTCTCCGTCTGATGCATGCGGACCAGGTGGCGATAGACGCGTTCCATGGTCTTGCCGGTGGCCAGGCCCAGCACGAGGTGGGGGTTGGTGCGCAGCTCGCGGGCGATGATCCGGGCGGTCAAGCCGGCGGCAGCTTCGTCATTCGGTTGTATGATGACTTCCATCGGCGAGATACTGACAAAGAAAGGGGCAGGAGGGCACGCAGAAAAGCGAGGTTCCGGGGCGGAAGCCACGAGTGATTCATGCTCACGATTACAGACCGGGATTCTTTGACTATGATCTGACGTGAGATTCATTCCCCGCAGGTCGAGGTTGCGGGTTGTCGGGCGTCCGGGACCAGGGAGCTGAGCACACAGGGAGATTCCTCCGCCAGGCGCCGCTTTCTGATAAAGGCATCCGCCCCGTGCTGGAGGCTGGCCGCTTGGCAGGTCGGGCTGTCATAGCCCAACGTGATGATCGAGCGCATCGCCGGAAACTGGTGACCGAGCTGCAGGACCAGTTGCAGGCCATTATAAGAGCTCCTCGCGCTCCGAATGGCTTGACTCAACAACGGAAGGTGAACCTGGCAGCCCGCTCGAAGACCTCGTGATTCGTAGCAGCCGAGGTAACCCACAGTCTTCGAGAAGAGCTCTTGCAGGAGAGTAGTGAACTAAACAAGTTATGAATTGTATATTATTAGTAGTCCAATTAAAACAGCATGAAATACTTAGTATTGATGAAATAATACATAATAGGATTGATTTGCAGTTCTTTCATGCTATTGTGCTCCTGTGTTAAACGAAAATGCACTTGTAATGGATACTGTAAGCACAAGGAGGCCTGTGCGAGGCAGACGCTCGCTCACTGAGGTCTTGGCGCCAATCGAACAGATCGCGGCCGCATCACCGAGTCTGATTGCGAGTCACGGTGCGAGCTTCGAGTGCGGCGGCGAGAGCTACGAGTTGCCACGATACCTTTACTTGGGCCCGAAGGGGGGCGACGATACGCTCCGGATTGGGGTGTTCGCGGGCGTGCACGGGGATGAACCGGAAGGCGTGCATGCCTTGATCCGGTTTCTGACCGCGCTGGAACGCGAGCCGGAGTTAGCCAGGGGCTATTGCCTGTTCATCTACCCGGTCTGCAATCCGACCGGGTTCGAGGACCGGACGCGCCATGCGCGCAGCGGCAAGGACCTGAATCGGGAGTTCTGGCGCGAATCACGCGAGCCGGAGGTGCGGCTGCTGGAGTCCGAATTAGTGGCGCATTGCTTCCACGGGATCATCTCCTTGCATACGGACGACACGAGCCACGGGTTTTATGGCTACGCCCACGGGGCGACGCTCACGCAGAATCTCATCGAGCCCGCCCTCAAGGCAGCCGAGGAATTTCTGCCACGCAACGGGAACGACACCATTGACGGCTTCCGGGCCTGCAACGGAGTCATTCGCCAAGGCCACCCGGGCTTGCTGAGTGCGCCTCCAACCGTGCAGCCGCGGCCCTTCGAGATCATCCTGGAAACGCCCCAGACCCCGTCGAACTTTCTCAAGGAAGCCGCGTTCGTAGCCGCGCTGCGCATGATTCTGGCGCGCTACCGCGAACTCCTGGCTTATGCCCCGAACCTGTAACGACAGATTAGAACTGATCAACAAAGAAAGGACCGAGTTATGGCAGTATATCCCAATGTAGTTAGCACGGTGGGGCGAACCCCACTGATTAAACTCAATCGCGTCACGAACGGCGCTGTCGCGACCATCGCACTCAAAGGCGAGTTCTTTAACCCACTGGGCAGCGTGAAGGACCGGATCGGCTACGCGATGATTAACGCCGCCGAGCGCGACGGCATCCTCACGCACAGGTCCACTATTATCGAGCCGACCTCGGGCAACACGGGGATCGCGCTGGCGTTCGTGGCCGCCGCCAAAGGTTACAAGCTCATCCTGACGATGCCCGAGAGCATGAGCCAGGAGCGGCGCACCCTGCTGGCGCTGCTGGGAGCCAAGCTCGTGCTCACGCCCGCCGCTGAAGGCATGAAAGGCGCCATTAGACGGGCCGAGGAATTGAAGAACGAAATCCCGGATTCCTGGATTCCGCAGCAGTTCGAGAACCCTGCCAATCCGGAAGTCCATCGCCAGACCACCGCGGAGGAAATCTGGACGGACACCGATGGGAAGGCTGACATCATCGTTTCGGCGGTCGGCACCGGCGGCACGATCACAGGCGTCAGCGAGGTCATCAAGTCGCGCAAGAAGTCTTTTCGGGCCATTGCGGTCGAGCCGAAGGACTCACCGGTCATCACGCAAACACGCAACGGCGAGCCGCTCAAGCCGGGGCCGCACAAGATTCAAGGCGCGGGGGCTGGTTTTATCCCAAAGAACCTCAACCTGCAAATCGTGGACGAGGTCGTTACCGTCAGTAACGAGGATTCGTTCGCAACCGCCCGCCGGCTGGCGTTGGAGGAAGGCATTCTGGCGGGCATCTCGACGGGTGCAAACGTATGGGCGGCGCTCCAGGTGGCGAAGCGGCCCGAGAACCAGGGCAAGTTGATTGTCACGATTGGCTGCAGCACCGGCGAGCGCTACCTGAGCACGCCGCTGGCCGATGAAGCCCGAAAGCAGGTGCAGACTTAATACGGAGGCGCGGAACGATTGCGAGATCTAGCCGCAGATGAGCGATGATGACGCCACCAACAACTGTCCCAAAGCCCTCGACCATCGAACTGATCAAGGAGCGTGATCCGACGCTTGGCGGCGCGATTGCGCCGACCCTGGCGGACTCACAGGCGGACCACTTCTCGGATGACGACTTGCAATTCCTGAAGTTCCACGGCGTTTACCAGCAAGACGACCGTGATCTGCGCAAGGCCGCCAGGAAATACATACTCATGGTGCGCTGCCGGATTCCGGGCGGCGTGCTGACGCCGGCCCAATACCTGGCCTGCGATGACCTGGCGACGCGCTACGCGAATAACACCCTGCGCGTGACTTCCCGGCAGGGACTCCAGTTCCACGGCGTGGTCAAAGGGGGCTTGCGCGCGCTGATCAAGCAGATTAACGAAGCGCTGCTGACCACGCTCGCGGCGTGCGGGGACGTCAACCGCAACGTCATGGCGCCGCCCACGCCCGCCATGAACGGACTGGGCACCCAGGTGCAGGACCATGCGTGCCAGGTGGCGGCGGCGGTTTCGCCGCGCACGCGCGCCTACCACTCGATCTGGATTGACGGCGTGGCTTTGGATCTCGCCGAGCCGGCGAATCACGAGTTCGTTGACCCGCTCTACGGCCAGTCTTATCTGCCTCGCAAGTTCAAGATCGCCTTCGCCCTACCGCCACTGAACGACGTTGACCTCTTCACCAACTGCTGCGGTTTCATCGCCATCAGCGACCGCGACGGCGGGCTCCTCGGCTACAACCTTGCGGTCGGTGGCGGCATGGGCCGCAGCCACGGCAACACGGAAACCTTCCCGCGGCTGGCCGATGTCATCGGGTTCCTGCCCTCGGAGAAGGTAGTGGACGTTGCCCGCGGAGTGTTGACGATACATCGCGATTTTGGCGACCGCGGCAACCGCAAGCACGCCCGCCTGAAATACGTGCTCGAGGACCGGGGCGCCGAGTGGTTTAGGGCGGAGCTGGAGCGCCGCTTGGACTTCGAATTAGAGGAGCCCAGACCGTTCCGGTTCGAGAGACAAGGTGACGCTTTCGGCTGGAATCGGCAGGTGGACGGGCGTCTGTTTCTGGGCCTGTTTGTGGAAACGGGCCGGATCAAGGACACGGACCGGCGGCGGCTGAAGACCGCATTGCGCGAGGTGGTCGAAAAGTACCAGCCGGGAATCCGCCTCACGCCGGCCAACAACCTCATCTTGGCAGACATCGCCCCGGCGCAGCGGGACGAAATCACCCGCCTCTTTGCTTCCCATGGCGTGGAAACTGAGCCGGAACGCCAGGCGGGAATCCTCCGGCGCGCCTCGATGGCGTGCGTGGCGCTGCCGACCTGCGGCCTCGCTTTGGCTGAGGCGGAGCGCTTTCTGCCGGACCTGATCACGCGCCTGGAGGGGCTGCTGGCGGAACTGGGCCTGGCGGAGCAAGAGATCACCATTCGCATGACAGGCTGCCCGAATGGGTGCGCGCGGCCTTACATGGCGGAGATCGGTTTCGTCGGCAAGGCGCCGGGCCGGTATCAAATCTGGCTGGGCGGCAACGAGAGCTGCACGCGGCTGAACCAGCTTTACCGTGATATGGTGAAAGAACCGGACCTCACGGCGGAGCTGCGCCCACTGCTTGCGCGTTATGCCCGCGAGCGGCTCCCGGCCGAGCGGTTCGGCGACTGGGTCGCCCGTGTTCTATGGACAGAACAACCATCGGCCACCAATTAGCCACCCCATGACACCCGATCAGATCGCCTGGTGGAACGCCGAGCTGCGGCACCGGTCGCCGCGCGAAATCACGCAATGGGCCATCGCGCAGGCGGACGGGCGCGCCGTGGTTTCCACCAACTTCCGGCCCTACGAAGCCGTTATTCTCCACCTGTGTGTCCAGGTGCATCCGAACATTCCCGTGCTGTGGGTGGACCACGGCTACAACCGCCCGGCCACCTACGTTCATGCCGAGGAGCTTCGCGTGCGGCTGGACCTGAACTTTAAATCCTTCCTTCCCCGCATGAGCGCCGCGCACCGCGACGCGATCTACGGCCCGATCCCGGCGGCCGATGACGAAGCGGGCTTGCAGCGGTTCAGCGCGCTGATGAAGCTGGAGCCGTTTCAGCGAGGCATGAAGGAGTTGGCCCCGCGGGTGTGGATCACCGCATTGCGCAAGGTCCAGAACGCGCACCGTGCCGGGCTGGATATTGTCTCGGCGGACCCGAACTTCGGGACGCTGAAAGTCAGCCCGGTGTTCTACTGGAGCGATGCCGAGATGGAGGCTTACCTGGCACAGCACGATCTTCCCAACGAGTGGGATTACTTCGACCCGGCCAAGGCTGAGGAGAAACGCGAGTGCGGGCTGCACGCGCGCTGGGGCGGGGAGTTGGTGAAGACGTAGATGCATAGCTACCACCTGGACCACCTCCAGTATCTGGAGACCGAAGCCATCCACGTCCTGCGCGAAGTGGCGGCAAACTTCGAGCGCCCGGCGCTGCTGTTCTCCGGGGGCAAGGACTCGATCTGCCTGTTGCGTCTGGCGGAAAAGGCCTTTCGTCCCTCCGATCTCCCAATGCCGTTGCTCAACATTGACACGGGACACCACTTCCCGGAGTTGAACGAGTTCCGCGACCGGTGCGCCCGACAGCTCCGCGCCCGGCTGGTCGTGCGGACGGTCGAGGAGGCGATTGCGAAGGGCGTGGCGCAGCCGGCGCCGGGCGAAATCAGCCGCAACCGCCTGCAGATTCCCACGCTGCTGGCGGCCATCGAGGAGTTCCGGTTCGACTGCTGCATCGGCGGCGCGCGGCGCGACGAGGAGAAGGCGCGCGCCAAGGAGCGCTTCTTCAGCTTCCGGGACCGCTTTGGGCAGTGGGACCCCAAGAACCAGCGCCCGGAAATCTGGAATCTCTACAACGCCCGGCTGAACCCGGGCGAGAACATGCGCGTCTTCCCACTCAGCAACTGGACGGAGATGGATGTGTGGCAGTACATCAGCAAAGAGCGGCTCGAAGTGCCGGGCATCTACTTCAGTCACCGCCGAACCTGCGTGCGCCGACAATCCCAATGGCTGCCGGTCAACGGCCTGGTGGCACCCAAACCCGGCGAGGAGGTCAAGGAACTCGTCGTGCGCGTCCGCACCATCGGGGACATCATCAGCACCGGCCTAATCGAATCCCCGGCCCAGACCGTCGAGGACATCATCGCCGAGATCGCCGCAGCCCGCGTCACCGAGCGCGGCTCCCGCGCCGATGACAGGGCCTCGGAAGCCGCCATGGAAGACCGCAAGCGAGCCGGTTACTTCTAACGAGCCGCCCCATGCAACTCCTGTAACCCCTGCAACTCATTCAACTCCTTTCTCCCTTTAACTCGCACCCCATGCCCGTTCCCCCTCATCACCCCGTTGACATCCTCCGCCTGAACACCTGCGGCTCGGTGGACGACGGCAAGTCCACGCTCATCGGCCGGCTGCTCTATGACTCGCGGTCGTTGATGGAAGATCAGCTTGAGGCGCTCCAGCGCTCGGCGGACATCACCGGCGGCGGGCAGATCAACCTCGCCAACCTCACCGACGGCCTGCGCGCCGAGCGGGAGCAGGGGATCACCATTGACGTGGCCTATCGCTATTTCGCGACGCCGCGCCGCAAGTTCATCATCGCCGATACCCCGGGTCATGTGCAGTACACCCGCAACATGGTTACCGGCGCTTCGACCGCCAACCTCTCGATCGTCCTGGTGGACGCGCGGCAGGGCGTCACCGAACAAAGCCGCCGCCATACTTGCATCGCCGCGCTGCTTCGCATCCCGCATCTGGTCATCGCTGTCAACAAGATGGACCTGGTGGACTGGAGCGAGGAGCGTTTCATCGAGATCCGCGACCAGTTCGAGGAGTTCCTGCCGCGCCTGGACGTCAAGGACGTGCAGTTCATTCCGCTCAGCGCACTGAACGGCGACAACGTCGTCGAGCCTTCCCGTCACTCCCCGTGGTATCCCGGCCCGACGCTCCTGGGCCACCTGGAGAGCGTGCATATTGGCAGCGATTGGAACCTCAACGGCTTTCGCCTGCCAGTTCAATGGGTGAACCGCCCGCACCACCCGACCGATCCGGAGTTGCACGACTTCCGCGGCTTCAGCGGCCAAATTGCCGGGGGCATCGTGCGCGTGGGCCAGAAGGTCATGGTGCTGCCCAGCGGCCTGGTCAGCCAAGTGAAACAAATCTGGACCTTTGACGGTGCGCTGCCGGAGGCCTTCTGCCCGCAATCCATCACGCTCGTCCTCGAAGACGAGATAGATGTGAGCCGCGGCGACATAATCATCGGCCCGGACAATCTCCCCGGCGCTGGCGGCGAGCTGCGGGCCAAAGTCTGTTGGATGCACCCCCGCTCGTTGCAGCGTGGTCGGAAATACTTGCTCAAGCACACCACCCAAACCGTGCAGGCGGTGGTCATGGCCGTCGAGGACCGCATTGACATGGCTACGCTCGAACCGGAGCCAGAGGCGACCGAATTGGCTCTGAATGACATCGGCCAGGTGCGCCTGAACACTTCCGGGCGGCTGGTCTTCGATGGCTATGCCACGAACCGGCTGACGGGGTCCTTCGTTCTGATCGAGCCCGGCACGAATGCGACGGCAGGGGCGGGCATGCTTCTCCCGCCGGCGGAGGTCGTAAAGCCGGAGTATAATGACTTTGCGATCTGACGCGCCCTCACGACGGCAATTAGGGGTTAATCATGGGTAGATCAAGGGTGCATCATGGGTTGATCATCGAGGAAGCACGCGCCAATCACCAACACAGCCCCGGGATCAGTCTGGGCCTGCGGCCTGAAGAAGGTTGACGTAGTACCCCCTGGCGGGAGACTGCTCCTGTGTCATCAAGTGGAATCGTCTATCTGGTCGGCGCCGGTCCGGGCGATCCCGGGCTTTTCACGATGCGCGGGGTGGAACTGCTCCGCCAGTCGGAGGTGGTGATCTACGACGGCTTGGTGAATCCGGAACTGCTGCGCTTTGCTCCGCCAGCGGCGGAAGTCATCTACGGCGGCAAGCACGACCGCACCCGTAGCGTGTCGCAGGAGGAGATCAATGCCTTGTTGCTCGCCAAAGCCCGCGAGGGCAAACGCGTGGTGCGTCTAAAGGGCGGCGACCCTTACGTGTTCGGTCGCGGGGGTGAGGAGGCGGAAGTGCTCGCCGACGCGGGCATCCCGTTCGAGGTAGTCCCCGGGGTCTCGTCGTTCCATGCCGTGCCGGCCTATGCGGGCATTCCGCTGACCCATCGCGAGCACAACTCGATGGTCACCATCGTCACCGGCCACCTTGATCCGCAGTCGCCGGCCAACAGACTGGACTGGGCGCAACTCGCCCGAACCCCCGGCACCCTGGTGGTGCTGATGGGCTTGCGCAACATCCCGCAGATCGCCGCGACGCTGATCGCGCACGGGCGCTCCCCCGCCACGCCTGTCGCCATCGTCAGCCGAGGCACGACCCGGCGGCAAGTGACCGTCGCCGGCACGCTGGCCACCATCGCCAGCCGCCTGGATGAGGCCCGCCTCCCGCCCCCCGCCGTCACCGTGATCGGCGAGGTCACGAAGCTGCGGGGGAAACTGGACTTGTACCGCCCGTGACCCCCCATCAGTCGTAAACCTGCGGCAAAACAGCAGACTTCGGGTTCATTCCCAACCGAACCGCCCGATTCCCCGGCCCTTCGCGCTGTGTACACCGGAGGTACACCGGATGCACACCGGATGTACAAGGGATTCTCCGGTGTGCATCCGGTGTGCATCCGGTGTACCTCCGGTGTACACGCTCTGGAAGCCTCTCCGGCGCGGCGCGGGTTTACCTCTGGTCTGCGGGCAGCCGCGACCCGACGCATTGGCCGGCTGGTCTCCTTTGCTCCAGTCAATTGGCAACCCGGATGACACGGTAGAAACGTTGGGCGTTGGTGAGCGGGTCCCGGGCGCCGGCGGCATCGTCAGTGGCCACTATGGGGTCTCCGAGGTTTAGCCACTCACCCCCCAGCAAGACGTTGCGGTATTGCACCTGGTAGCTCTGGCCAGTCGCAGCGTTCCAGGTAAGCGAGAGGATGCCGTTGGTCTGCACCAGCGCCGACAAATGGAGCGCCGGCGGCAGGGGCGCGCAAGCACTGCAGGTGGACAGGTCGCTGGCGACGAAGAGAGCCGGAATGCCCTGGCCGGCGGAGAGCCCCGCCAGGCCGTATTGCGCGTCCACTTGCAGATAGGTCACGCGGATCCGGCCGTCACCGAACAACTCCATTTGAAATGAGTTCGTGTTCAACTTGCCGTATTCCGGCACGTCCTGAAAGGTCACCGCCACCCGGTCGTTGAGTTGCCTCCACGAAACCGCGCCGGCTGATCCCGGGTCCAGGTCACGGAACCACCCCGAAATCCGCGGGCGGTTGAAGTGGTTGGCAAAGGAGGGAGTATAAGAACTGTCACCCGAACTCGTGGTCAGGTAGCCATTGCTGCCAATGAAGAACACATTGGTCCGCTGGTCGTAAATCGCCACGGCATTCGTGCCGGTCAAAGTGACCGGAGCATAGAAATCGTCGCCCAAAGGAACGGTCGTGCCCCCAGCCGGATCGGTCGGGAACGAGCTAGCCGCCTGCCGGCAAACCGAGTAGAAGTTTGGCCCCCCGTCCGGAGTAAACGTGAACGACTGATACGCCAGGTCGTTGAGGTGCAGCGATTGGTCGAACCACTCGGTGAACCAGTTCGCCGGGGTCGTCACCACGGTCAACACCGCGCTCGAGCTGAGCGCGGTCCCGAACTCGTTGCTGACCCGGCAACTGAATGTGCTGCCGGAATCGGCCAACTGCACGTCATGGGTGGCATAGCTCGAAGCCGTGCCGCCCTCGATCGGGCTGCCGTCCCGAATCCAGGAGTAAGAGAGAGGAGCTTTGCCGATCGCCGTGACGCTGAACGTGACGGAGTTGCTCGCGAGCACCGTCTGGCTGGTCGGCTGGACCGTGATCCGAGGCGGCACCTCGTCATCCAGCACTACCACTGAACTGGACACGTTGGTGAAGCCCTCCGCGCCGGCAGTGATGAAGACCGTCTGGTCGCCGTCGTGGACCGGGTTGTCCCTCAGCGTGAGGTTGAACGAGCCGGCGAGTTGTCCGGCCGCAATCGTCGCCGTTGGTGGAACGAACAGGCGGCTGGGCACGCTGGACGTCAGGCTAACCACGAGGTTCGTGGGCAAGGCAGCAGTCAGCCGCAGCGTGCCGCCGGCGGTCAATAGCCCCGCGACTTCGGCGGCCGTACCGGGCAGCAAGATATTCAGGGGGCGGGTGGAAAGGCCTAGCAACTGGATATCGTCCAGATTCCAGCCCGAATAGGCCCAAGCGCCCGAAGAGGTCACCCGGTGGCCCCACCGCACATAGACGTTGGCACGGTCATCAGCGCAGGCGGAAACGTCGTATGACACCCGGGTCCAGGCGGCATCAGCGATTTCGGCGCTGCCGTTGCTCCAGATGGTATCCCAGGAGGTTCCGTCGGATGAGACCTCGACCGTGGCGTGGACGTAGGGGAAATAATCCGTATTGAGCCAGCGCTCGAACTGCAGCCTGGTGCCGGTATAGTGCCGCAGGTCGAACGGGCCGGCGGTCAGGTAATGCGGCTCGCCGGTGGGGGTCGAGTAGTCACCGTTGAGATTGATGCCGAAGACGTTAGAACCGGTTGCCGCACCGGCTGGGTCCGGGCCGCCGTGGGCTGCGCCCCCCGAACCCGCAGGGGCGCCGAACGCCCATTCGCCTTGCCGCGACCACCCCGGATCGGAGTCCAGCGCGAACGTCCAGACCGGCGGGGGCGTCACGCTCAGCGTGACCTCGCGCGTGACGCTCCGGCCGTTGTTCAGATTCGAGAACACAATCGTATCGGCATAAGTGCCGGGGGGCAGGGAACCGGCGGCCGCGGCGATGCATGCATCCACGGAAATAGCGCTGCCGGCGGGCAGGCTGCCGCCGCCGCTGCTCACCGTCACCCAGCTCTGCCTGTTCGTGGCCGCCCAAGCCAGCGTCTTCGAGCCAGCGTTGGTCAACGTGTAGGTCTGGCAAACCGGAGTGAACGGGCCGCCAATGACGCCCGAGGCGCTCAAGACGAACGCGGGGCTGGCCCGCAAATCGTCCGGCAGATCGAAGGCTTCCCGGATGCCTGCGGTCGTCGTGCTCGCGGGCGATGTCGCGCTGAAGCCCAGGCCGCGTTTGGCGAACGCCGCCCACAGTTCATTCTGATTGGCGCCGCCAGTGTTCACCAGGTCCGCCTGCAGGATCGCGTCGCGGGCTTGCAGGAAGTTCGGGTGCGGCGGCGTGAGCCGCATGCCGTCGGTCACCAATTGGAGGAGGAGCTGGTTGCCCGTTTCCCAGCCTTGCTGGTTGATCAGGTTGGCCCGCGCCTCCCATAAGGCCACACACCAGACCTCGCCTGCGTTATGCGCTTCGTCTGCTCGGGGGGAACTGCACGGCCCGAACAGGCCGGTGTGGAACGGCGCGCCCGAGGAACAATAATCGGCCTGCGCCGGGTCCAGGTCCTTGAAGGTCAAGGGATTCTTGTCCAGGTCGGTCGTGTAAGGGTAGCGCCGAATGCCAAAATAATAATTCTCCGTATCCGCGGCCCCGCCGAACAGATAGCTGATATAGGCGCCGGCGGCATAGCACCCGTCCACATCGTCGCCGGCCTCGCTCAGGAGAGCCAAGGCGTAAAAATCCGACCAGCCTTCACCCAGGCCGTCGGACTGGGTGTCGCCGAGCGCCTGTCCCCCGCCGACCAGACGCCAGCTCAACCCGTGCGTGTATTCATGAACCACCACCTCGGCGTCAAAGTCTCCGTCCCGGCGGGGGCTGGGCCGGGTGAAGATGTACATCTGCATCCGGCCAGGCGAACCATCCGGCGGAGTAGAGAAATTGGCGTTGTCGGTACCGTTGCCGTCCTGCGCGTCAGCCTGCACGGCATCGTTGCCCAGGCCGCCCCGGCTGAAGTTGTTGTTCTGGAAGTTGCCCGCCGCTTCCGTAAAGCCGAGCTGATACAGCCGGTCGTGTATCCAGTTGTTGACATAGAACAACTGCACGACCGCGGCGCTTGCGTAATCAGCCGGGGCCTCCGTGCCGAGGTCCGCCGCGAAATCAAATACCCGAAAGGGCGAACCCTGAGGACGGGGCAAGTCCGGCGCGTCATCCGCATTCCAGTCGGTATGCGCGTCCACGTTGTTGCCGACGGTCTCATTGTCCCCGTCGGCAATCCAGCCGGCGGGCGACGCATTGGTGTCAAGCGCGGCCAGCGTCATCAGCGCGCGAGGCACCAACGGCGGTTGGGCATCTGCGGGGGCTGGATGCCCGGGAGAAAGCGGCGACGGACTGTCGCTGGTGAAGACCCGGTAGCTGGCGTCGGTCAAGTAGCTCGTCAGGCACCGCCGCAGGAGCACTTCGCCGGTGCTTGCATCCACCAATTCCCGAAACATCTCCCCACGGTTTCGGCTCATCAATACCACGTCCCAGCACAAACGGAGCGACTGCCGATCCATCGGCAGCCAGGTGAGCTTGGCTTCGGCCTCACCCTTCAAACCGGGGGCCGTGAACCGGTGTCGCTGTTCGGCGCCTGCGGCCGCCTGGCCGCGGGCATCGAGTTGGTTCTCGGCGAGTTCCTGCCCCACATTCCTCGCCGCCAGAACCACAGCCCGACGCGCGGAAACTCCGAACGCGGCGCGCGATGCCGAGCCGGCCGCCATCCCCCGGGCGGCAGCCGCGGCCGGATCCGGCAGGAACTGACTACAGATGCTCACCAATTCACCCCGGCGCGCCGTGTGTGAAACCAAGACCCCTTCAAAAACGGCAACCCCGTCAACCTGCTGTTCCCACACAACGGTCCTGAGCCCGTTGTGGGGCGTCGCGTAGTCCCGCGTGATACGAGCCGTGTCCAGCGCCTCCGGCCCATGGCCGAAGAGCCGACTATACCGCTGGAGGAAGGTTCGGGTCGCAGCGTAGGGTTCGCCGATGGGAATCGCACCGGTGGTGGACGCCGACATGGCTGTGCCCGCGCCAATGGTGCCGGTCAGGAAGCTGTCGGTGGCCGCCACGTGCTTGGGCGCCCCGGTCACAGGATCAAAGTCCACCCGCACGCGAGGCAACAGCGCGCGCAACTGGCCCGCCGCGGCCTGCTGGGTCTCGGTCAGCGGCTCGGTTCCCGCCACTCCGGCGGTTCGTTTATCGAAGTTGGGCAGCGGCGGAAGGTCGGGGGCCATGAACGCCGAGCTGTGGGAGGTCGCCGCTACGGCCAACGCGGACACAGTCAATCCTCGAAGTAAGTGGCT
The DNA here is from genome assembly GCA_964625855.1 of uncultured Verrucomicrobiota bacterium. Lineage (GTDB taxonomy): Bacteria > Verrucomicrobiota > Verrucomicrobiia > Limisphaerales > UBA8199 > JAPLUA01. The sequence continues at coordinate 179,238 of CAZVFC010000006.1, forward strand.
TTTGATGGACGCTCCTTCTCTGATTGCCAAGGCCCGGGCGCTCTTTCCCAGCGTTGCGGTAATGGTCATTTGAATGCTGTTCGTAGCAACTGGTCTTTGAGGCTCGGCGGACAAGGGCACACCTTCCGGCGACTACCGCTCGGTTCACGCGGTTCAAGATACCCTCTACGATCCTGTTGGGTGTGTCAACCTCGGCGCGGACGCCGAAATGAGGATGAGCGCATCTCGACACCGCCACCGGAGCGCGGCTGTCCTCAGCCGCAGCCGCCCCGACAAGGCGGGCCTGCCCCGTTGTCCCGAGAGCCGCTCCCCTACGCACGTGCTGCGGCTGAGGACAGCCGCGCTCCGCGCAGGTCCCGATTGCCGAGAGCGGTGGTGGTATCAAGATACGCCCAATGATGATGCGGAAATGGCTTTGCGTTTGCGGGCAAATCAGGTTTACTTGCACGCATATGACTGTGAAAGACCTCCTTGCTATCGGTTTGTGTGTCACCGCCGCCACCTGGGCGGCAACGCCCTCCTTGCGCGCGGAAACCAAGATTCCGGAGGAATACAAGACGGGCGGCACCTTCATCGGCTGCCAGGCCTACACCTTCAACCGCTTTACCGTGTTCGAAGCCATCGAGAAGACCGCCCAGTGCGGCGGCAAGGTGATCGAGTTTTATCCCGGGCAGAAGCTTAGCAAAGATGAGCCTAATGTGACCTGGGACCACAACGCGTCGCCGGAAACCATCGAGAAGGTCAAAGCCAAACTCGCCGAACATAAGATCAAGGCCGTGAACTACGGGGTGGTGGGGATCCCCAAGGACGAAGCCGGGGCGCGCAAGGTATTTGAGTTCGCCAAGGCCATGGGCCTGCGCGCCGTCACCACCGAATCGGTGGAGTCCATTGACACCATCGAGCCGCTGGTGAAGGAATTCGACATCATGGTGGGCTTTCACAATCACCCGAAGCGAGCGGACAACCCCGGCTATCGCATGTGGGACCCGAATTACGTTCTATCCGTCGTCAAAGACCGCGACCGGCGGATTGGGTCCGGCGCGGACACGGGACACTGGCTGCGCTCCGGCCTCAAGCCGGTGCAATGCCTGCGCATACTGAAGGGGCGTATCGTCAGCAGTCATCTCAAGGACCTGAACGAGATGAGCCCGGGCGCGCACGATGTGCCGTTCGGCGCCGGCGTATGCGACATCCCAGCCATCCTGGACGAACTCAGAGCCCAACAGTTCGACGGCAACATTTCTATCGAGTACGAGCATCACTGGGATAACTCGACGCCCGAAGTGGGCCAGTGCATCGGCTTTGTCCGCGGCTACGGCATGGCGCACAAGTGGTAGCCGGCTCCGCGTCCTGTAAGGCGACGGGCGTGCCTCGTGCGAGGACAGAGGAGGAGCCGCACCCGACGGACCGCGACGGTGCGGAGCGCGGTTGTCCCCAGCCGCAGCAGCACCGCGCGCGCAAGGCTGCCTAGGGGTTCTGAGGCTTGACCCCTTGCGGACGTGCTGCGGCTGGGGACAGCCGCGCTCCGGGCGGGAGGCAGCCCTGTTGGCGAGAGTGGGCCGACAGGAATGTCGGGCGCTCCGGTGGTACCGAGAAGATGCGCCTCGGCGGCACGGAAACGAGGGGAGAGGGCGTATGGGCTCATTTTCCCGGCTCGCCCTTGAGTGATGGCACAGGTAATGCGGCGCAAGTAGTTGCGTTCTTTGGAAAACCTGAATCCGATTTTACCCTGCCCTTTTCGTGGCCAGCGACTGAGAGTCCGGACCGTAAAGTGAACGATAAGGGGACGCACAGCGCCGGTTGTGGCCGACACGCCTTTGCTGGAAGTCGAAAGCAACCCGCTTGTCCCAGATGTTCCAACCAGGTTCCGCAGAACAGTCGAACACGACCAGGGCGGGGTTTTCTTTATGCCCCGGTGCCGATCTCAGCGTTCGGATAAGACCCCAGCACCTTGACGTAGCTGCAATGCTCGCCCAGCAGGGCGATGGCCCTGGCCACCTTGCGGTCCTCCTCGTGGCCGTCGCAATCCACAAAAAAGAAATACTCCCACGCCTTGCGCTTGCTCGGGCGGGACTCAATCTTGGTCATGTTGATGCGGTAGCGGCGGAAGGGGACCAATGCGTTGTAGAGAGCGCCGGGACGATCCGCGAGGCTAAACATCAGGCTGCAACGATCATCGCCGGTCGGGGGGCTGCACTGCCGGCCCAGCACCAGGAACCGCGTCGCATTCGCGACGTTGTCCTGGATGTCGAATTCGAGCACCGGCACGTCATATTTCTCGGCGGCCAAGACGCCGGCAATGGCCGCCGAGCGCTTCTCGCGGGCGGCAAACTCGGCCGAGCGGGCGTTGGACGAGGTCTCGATGATCTCGGCGCGAGGCAGGTTGGTCCGCACCCAGTCGCGACACTGTCCCAGCGACTGCGGGTGAGCGTAGAGCCTCTTGATCTGCGAGCGAGGCCCCTTGCTCAGCAGGCAATGCCGCACCGGCAGAACGATCTGGGCGACGATCTTTAAATCGCTGTCCACAAACATGTCCAGCGTGTGGGTAACCACGCCTTCAGTGGAGTTCTCCACGGGGACGACGCCGTAGTCCGCGCGGTGTTTGCTCACCTCGGTGAACACATCGCTGATGGTCTTCTGCGAGGAATACTTGAGGCTGGAACCGAAGCGCTGGATGGCCGCCTGGTGCGTGAAAGTCGCTTCTGGTCCCAGGTAGGCCACGGTTAGCGTCTTCTCGAGCGACAGAGAGCTCGACATGATTTCACGGTAAATGGCCCGGAGCGATTCGTTGGTAACCGGTCCCTGGTTCCGGCGGCAGATCCGCCGCAACACCGCCCGCTCGCGGTGTGGCGCGTAGATCTCCTCTCCCGCCTTGCGCTTGATCTCGCCTATGGTCAGGACGTGCTTGGTCCGTTCGTTGAGCAGCTTGACAATATGCGCGTCGAGCTTGTCAATCGCCTGCCGATGTTCGGGAATGTTCATGGCTGGTTGTCCAGCGCCGGAGCTTCCGTCTCGGGCGCGGGTTCAGCCCCGGGGATAGGAGCCTGATCGGCGGGCGGGGCGAGAGTCGCTCCTGCGGCCGGCTGTTCCCCACTTGGCAGTGCCAGTTGCTCGGGCGGGACGGTCGCCAAGCCGGGCTCGGCGGTGACGAGCGTCTCGGGCTTCTCGACGACAACGCGCCGCAACTCGTCCGCCGCGGGCAGGTCGTCCAGGCTGCGGAGGCCGAAATACTCCAGGAACACGACCGTGGTGCCGTAGGTCATGGGGCGGCCAACGACCTCCGCACGCCCGACTTGCTCGACCAATCCGCGCTCGACCAGGGTTTGCATGACCCCATCCACGCTCACGCCGCGGACCTGCTCGATCTCCGCCCGCGTGATGGGCTGGCGATAGGCAATAATGGCCAGCGTTTCCAGCGCCGGCTGGGACAAACGCGGCGGTCGGGGCTTGTGGCCGACCAGGGCTTTCAGCCACGGCGCGTATTCCGGCTCGGTCACGAATTGCCACGCTCCCGCCACACAGGCGAGCCGGTAGCTGCGCTTGGCTTCCTCCTGTTCCCGGGCCAATTGTTCGAGCGCAACCGCCAGCTCGGTTTCCTTCACCTTCTTGAGCCCCCGGACGGTCTCATCTCCCTCCGCGTGCTCGACGGCGGCGGCGAACACCTCGCGCAGCTCCTTGAGGTTGAGCGGCTTTTGGGCCGAGAACAGAATTGCTTCCAGAATGAACTTGAGTTCCATGCTAAACAGAAGGCGGGGGCTCCGGGGACGTGGCAGCAGAGGGCGCGTCGGCCAGTAAAGACGGTGCGTCGGCTGCGGGTGCGGTCGCCGGCGGCTGCCCGTTCGGCGCGGTGACCCGGCAGATCTCGATCTCGCCGAACGGCTCACGCTGGAGCGCCGTAACCTGTTTGAGGCGAATCAGCTCCAGCAACGCCAGAAAGGTCACCACCACTTCCGACCGGCTGGTCACCCCTTCAAACAATTCGGAGAACCTGAGGCTCGGCCGCTCGCTGAGCGCCCGGAGCAAATACTCGAGCTTCTCGCTGACACTCCACCGATCCTCGACAATCTCGCGGTAATCCTCCCGCTCGCCGAAGCGTTTGAGGACAACATTGACGGCGTTTACCAGGTCAAAGATCGAAGCCGGCTGGCGCGCACGCTCCGCGGCGGCAAACTCCAGTGTGCCGGGCAGACGCGGGAAGACATCCTCCTGCCGGGCCTCGAGGGTCTGCAGTTGCGCCGCGGCGTCCTTGAACTTCTTGTATTCAACGAGCTGGCGGATGAGTTCCCAGCGCGGATCCTCGCCGTCCTCCTCGCCTTCGACCTGCGTCTGCATGTCCACCGGCAACAGCTCGCGGCTCTTGATATACATGAGGGTCGCCGCCATCACCAGAAACTCGCCGGCAATTTCCAGGTCCAGGAGCCGCATCGTATCAATATACTCGATGAACTGGGTGGCCAGGCGGGTGAGGTTGACTTGATAAATATCCACCTCTTCCTTCTTTATCAGGTAAAGAAGCAAATCGAGCGGGCCTTCGAAGACCTCGAACTTGACCTTATATTCTGGCATTTTGACCCGCCGTGCTGTCTGACGCCGGGACCACGCATCTTAAGCAGTGCCGCGCCGCTTGGCAACGTCCGTGCCGACCAAATTCCGCGCCAGTCCTGGCCAGGCTCCTTGCGACCAGCCCAGGCACAGCCAACCCTTGCACCGCCACCCGCACGCCTGCCGCGGCCCACGGTTCATCCACCTGGCACGAAGCCATTTAATCTGACTATACCTGCCGGCAACGTCCCGGCATACAAGCGGGTCTCACCGCATACTCACCCGATACTCGCCTGATACTCACCGTAGATAACATTTGGACCCGATTCTACTTAAACGATTGTCCCGCAATGGCTTGTCTTCAACCATCAGCCAAACCACCCCGCAACCAGCCTTGAAGCACCCGGGCTTGAAGCGACCCTGGGCCTGCCATTTTTCTGTAAGATTCTCTGTTGACACGTTCTGCTGAGGGACCTAATTTTATTCTGTTCGAGTGGCAGTACGTTTCTTCAGCGGGGTTCCCCACCCCCACCTCCTTGGCGTCTGCTGCTCGAACATTTCATTTGTGACGCTTGACGGGGAGCGATGGATTTCATAGGTTCTCCTGCCCCTAGCGGGGGCGTAGCTCAATTGGTTAGAGCGCTGCCCTGTCACGGCAGAGGTTACGGGTTCGAGCCCCGCCGCTCCCGCCATTTCTTGTTCCCCAGTTTCCTCAGAAACTCGGGGTGTTCTTGTGCCCCTGGACAGCCAAACGCCCCCGTTTGCAACTGCGACTCCATGTCTCCCGCTTGGACCGGCAAGTCCACTGCCAGCCGCCAAGTGGCGGTCTTCAGGTTCCCGGCCGCCGATGGAGCGAGCGCCGCGTCCCCTTCTGACAGCCCGGCTATCAGTCCCTTTGCTGCATCAGCCCTGTAGGCGTCATTCTGCTCGCGCACCCACTCCGCGTAGGCGTTGCCGGTTCCGGCTTGCCCAATCGAGCGGAGATAACACTTCGTCGGGCACTTGAGGAAGTCGGCAAAAAGATCGGAGGTCAGCTTCATTCAGGAACATACACCCGGAGGCGGCGAGTTGGCGGGATAAGACTCTCTGGCGGTTCGCCTGCCCGTACCGGCTCCGTGTTTGCCAAACCATGCCGCAGCGGGTATTTTGGCCACAACGGTATGAACGAGCGAATCGTCATTGACCCCAAAGTGTGCCACGGCAAACCGGTTGTGCGCGGCACCCGTATGCCCGTCGCGCTGGTGGTCGGGAGCTTGGCAGGAGGTATGAGCTTCGAGGATGTCCAGCGTGAGTACGGGCTCACTTTGGAGGACATCCGCGCCGCGCTGAAGTTCGCCGGGGAGTTGGTGGATCAGGAGCAGTATCATCCTTTGCCGGGCTGAGCCGCCTCCATGCGCTTTCTGCTGGATGCCAGTATGCCCCGGTCGGCGGCTGGAGCCGTCCAGCGTCTCGGCCACGAGGCCGTCGATGTTCGTGACATTGCTCTGGGTGGAGCCGAGGACCAACAGGTTGCCGCCTACGCCAAGCAAAACGACCTCGCGCTCATCACTCGCGACTTCGATTTCTCGGACGTCCGGAATTATCCACCTGCCGAGTTCGCCGGGGTGATCGTGCTCGAACTGCCGGACGATGCGGTTGCCGCTACCGTGGTCAAGGTCATGGAGTCCTTCCTTTCCCAGCCGCAGTTGCTCTCCCAACTCACGGGCCGACTGGCAATCGTCGAGTCGTGGAGAGTCCGGTTCCGTCCAGCGCTCCCCTGACGTTCGCTGCGAGGCCGGTTGAAGCAGTTGAAACACGTTGGCCGCATTTCCACTGTCCCTTTCATGATGAAAGCCTTAGTCGGCCCGCCGGGTGAAGTTGCCCAATCTCCCGACCGCGTTGGCCAAGGTGGTGAGGCGCATTAGCTCTTTCCCGTAGTCGCGGAGGGTGTCGAACACGGCGGCCGTCCAAACATCGTCGCTAAGGAGGCTAGGCGGCTCTCTGGCGGGTTGCGGCGGGCTGGTCAAGGGGCGTGGAGGCATCAGGCCGCAGCGTCGGTCGTAAACAAGTTGTGGCTCGATTAAGACCGCTGCCGTTGATTCCCTTTGTCTTCCATGGGCCGCGGCATTCGCGGCCGGATGTGGACCTCGGGCCGCTGGAGGACATTATCGCAGTGACCGGTTGGTTGCTTTGGAGTTGGAGATGCACTAGAAAGAGCGCGTGCTCCTGACGATTGCAACGACGTACCAACCCGCCACAGATATAGAGTCGGGAGTGTCCGGTCCGGTTCACGTTGGGCTGATTCCGAGCGGTCGTCGCTGGGTAAACCCAAGCCGGGGTTCTACTCAAGGGCCTTTAGTTCTTTGGCCAGGTGGCTCCAGGGCGCCGGCAGGAGCGGCATCAACGTGAGGCGAATGGCCCAGCGACTGCCGGGCAGATCACTGGGATGAATGACGGAATAACTGAATTCGATGCCCACGCTGATGGGCAGTTGGCCGATATTGAAGAGACGGTGGACCCCCAGCCCCACGGGAAAGGTCACCTGGTTGCCGCTTGGAGCGTTCCAGTTCACGAACACGTTGGGGCTCATGCCGATTTCCCATGCGGGCGTGGGCGCGTAGTACAGGAAGTACTGGAGGTTCATCTGGCTTACGGAGCGGCGGCGGTCGTCGCCGGCGAAAGACCACCATTGCTGGGGAAAGACGCCGAGCCGCCAGTGCTCGGTAAGGAGCCCCGCAGCCACAGCCGGCCCAGCCTGCCACTTGCCCTGCCCGAGAATGTCTTCGCTGGCGCTGGGGAAAATCATCGCCGGCCCTGCGGCCAGGAATAACTTGCTGTCGCCGACCCTGGGCAGGTGTTTCGGGCCCACCAGGCCGACGTAAGCAATATCGCCCAGGCCGGTTGTGCGGCCGAATGGATCCAGATCCGCCGGCAAGGTGCCGTCGGGGTGCAGGTTGTTTCCGGGGCCAAACTGGAATAGCCTGCCGACTTCACTCTTGAGTGGCACGCTCACCACGGACAAATCGAGCCGGCTCACCCAATTCCAGCGGTCTCCCACCGGCACGGGTATGGTCGGCATGAACTGGTACCTGTGGGTCCAGAGGTCGCGTTCATCGTAGATGGGGGTGCGCGGGAAATGGGTCTGGATGGCATCGTACTGGTTCCAAATTGCCATGAGTTCGGAGATCGGATTATCCATGGCCTCGGATATCGCCGCCAGCACTCGGGGGTCGTTTAGATCCATTTTGCCTTTGGTTGCGCTCGTGGCCTCGCTATTGACTCCTCCGGCCGGGGAGGGTTCTACGGGTGCAAGCGTAAGCGGTGGCGGCGAAAAACTTCCGGTGTCCTGTGCCAAGGTGGGAATTGCGGCCAATGAGAGACCGATGGCCGCCCAAGCCGCAGCAAGGGGTATGCAAACGGAGTAATTGAGCCCTGTGAGGAAACGGGGAACGCGATTTCTGGTCGCACTCATGATCTCCGATACTAGCGGGGTGCGGTCTTGGGGTAAAGCCCGATGAAGGGGTTGCGGTGGTGAGGGAGCGCCTCTCGACACCGCCACCGGAGCGCGGCTGTCCTCAGCCGCAGCAGGAGTTACGGGCCGCCGCGTGAAGCGGGGCGCGAGCCAGGAGAAAATGACGCCGGCGACCCGATCAAGCCGAGTCGTCCGTGTCTGTCCAATACCAGACGGCCACTACCCCATCGTCTTTGTCTTCCGAATGGGAAATGCTGACTACCCTCTCCGGGCCGAGTGCGTTGGCAAATTCCGCAGCTCGGTGAAACAACTCCTCCCAAGAGGCCCACGTTCCCCGAAACACACGGTATGCCAGCCGCCATTTCGGCGTCTCGGCTTTCTGAATCGGGGCGTCAGAAGTCATACCGCCTTTTGCTGTAGAACACTTCCAGCATGAATCGAACGACTCCTCGATTTCTTCACCACACTTTGTGCAGGTCCACATAACTGGGCAACTGGTCAGAAGCTGCGGTTCCGGGGCGGCCAGCACGCAACCGAGAAGCGGTGCCGCCGTGGCTTGGGGCAGTCGGATTCGGCGGGGGGTTCATTGCGGAATCTCTCTTTCGAGAATCAACTCATAATACCTCGCAGCCCCATAAGCCCCGGTGCCGGGAGCAAAGACCTGAACGAGGCGCCAACCAGCCCGCGCATGTTGCTGAATCTTCTCCCGATACTCCAGCTCAGCCATGCGCTTCGTACCCAGCCAACCTTGGCCGAGCCGAATAAACTTATACTCATACTTGGCTTTCATAGAGTCTGCGATTTCAGTTTGCGATACGGTCTTGCCGGCAAACACTCGGGCTCAGCCAAAGCGGGCCTTCCCCGCAGCCCGATCCGAGGGGGCAAGAGCACATTCCTTAGCGTCCGCGTTCAAGTGCTCAATGCCGCTGTTTATCTCACCCGCATTCTGGCACGCCCCACCAGGAAGACTATTACGAAAAGCGGATTACTTTGTAGCCTGGGCATACGGGGTATGAACCAGATGCATGAGTCTGCCCGGTCCGTTGCGCGCATCTCCAGGCGCCTGTGGGTCCCTGATTCGGACTGCCAAGCCATCGGTGGCAGATTTCTGGCGCGAACGGCCCGGTGGGAAGTCAGCTCTGGGCAATCCTGATCCGGCGGTGCAGGGCCTGCCAGACGAGCACGAACATTCGCGGATGGCGAAGGAACAAAGGTGACCACTTCAGGATTTGTCTCGGCGCCCGCCGCCTGAAGAAGTGAAAAAGGTTTTCGTAGGTCTGCTGCACGCCCTGCTCCAACTCTTGCGGGGTCATTTTGGCGGGCCGGAACACCGCGTGGGCCCACCCATACTTGTCACGGTCATGCAACAGCAGGCGCCCCTCGCCCTTCAACTGGTCGTAGATGGGCGTGCCGGGATACGGTGTCAGGATGTAGAGCAAGGCGTCTTCAATGTCCATCTGCTGGATGCAAGCCTCCGCAGTCTTGAAAATACGCTGGTCCTCGTTGTCGAAGCCGAAAATGAAGAAGCCCTGCACCAGGATGCCGTGCTCGTGGAAACGCCGCACGATCTCCCGGTAGTGTTCGACCTTGTTCTGCACCACGCCGGCTCGCTGCAATGAGTCCGGATGCACGGCCTGAAAACCCACCTGCACGAAAAAGCAGCCGGACTTCTGCATGGCCTGGAGCAGCCGCGAATTCCGGGTGATGGTGGTGGGCGCCTGGACGGACCAGGCCTTCTTCAACGGAGCAATCTTCTCGCACAGGGCGATCGCGTAGTCCTCGTCCGCGAAGAGGTTGTCATCCACGAAGAAGACGATGCGCTGCTTCATGCCCTTCATCTCCTCATAGACCTTGTCCGGCGAGCGACGGCGGTGCTCGTGCCAGGGGACGTTGGGCAAATAGCAGAACTTGCAGGAATGGTTGCAGCCGCGGGTGGCCTGGAGCATGCCGACCAGAGGATCCTGTCGGAAGAGGTCCCGCCGGGGGATGGGCACGTCGTCCATGTCCGTCGGGCGGTCCTGCTGGTAAGTCTGCTTGAGGGCGCCGGCGGCCGCATCCTTGAGCAACTGGGGCCAAACGTATTCGGCCTCGCCGATGACGATCGCGTCGGCGTGCTGCAGACACTCCTCGGGCATGAGGCAGGCATGCACCCCGCCAATGACCACCTTGGCGCCTTGCTTGCGGAAACCATCCGCGAGGTCAAAGGCCCTTTGCGAAGAGAACGTGGTCGCAGTAATGCCGACGAGATCGAAGCGCTCACCGGAAGGAATTTCATCCCAATCGTGGTCAACCACCTTAACCTCGTGGCCGTCGGACAGCGCGGCCAGAATGCCCAGGTGCAATGGTTCGAAGGATACGTGGTCCAGGAACCGATAGACCCCGTCCTTGACGAGCCAGCGCGGTTTGACCAGAAGGATCTTCATGGTCAAAGACTTCCCAGGAACGTGTTGAGCCTGGCTTTGAGGTTGAGCAATGCGACGCCCAGGCGGCCCCGGGCGCCGAAGATGTCGTTCCAGGGAGGGTTATTGACCAGGTGGTTCAGGAAGAGGCGGGCGTTGGCAGTCTGTGCGTCTTCATAAGGGCTGCGCGTCTCGACGCTCGCGGGCTCGAAGAAGCAGGACGGGTCTTCGGCGAGGTAATCGCCCGTGTGATAATACGCCAGGGAACGGCAACCGCGGCAGGAATCGCCGTAGCGGCACCGCCCGCACTTGCCCTTGCTCGGGCGCTCGCCGCGCAGGGCGCGCATAATCTCGGATTGCGCGAAGATTCGGGACAAGGGCTGCTCGCGCACGTTGCCGCAACAGACCGGGCTGTCGAGCAGATGCACGCAGGGAGCCACGTCGCCTTCCGCATTGATGCCAATGAAAGTGCGGCCGGCCTGGCAGCCAAGGCTGCCCAGGCTCAGTCCGCGGCCACCCACGGTCAGGCGAGTCGCATCCGGCGCGGCAAAAAACGGCGTGTGACTGATATAGCACAGGGGATTGTCGCGCAACGCCGGATGAATCTTGCTGCCCATGTCATCCCGGTCAAAACACAGATGCCGAGCCCGGGCCGCGGCGCCGCGTGGCACAAAAGGCGAGCGGATCACCGCAATCTTCTTCGCGTACAGCCAATCCATCGTGGTCTTGAGCGACCCGAGGTTCTGCCGGGACACCGTCACCAGCACAAAGCATGGAACCTCATCCTGCTCGCAGATCCGCAGGAGGCCCTCCAGGCGTTCGCGGCTGCCGGAGCGGCATCTCTTCTGGATGTCCTCATCCACCGAATCCAGCGAGAAGCCCAAGGTCAGGCGGCCGGCCGCCGCGCGCTTGAGCCGCTTGAGCCTGGCCGAATCGAGGCCGCTGCCGCTGGTGTTAACGAACGTGTAGAGTCCGTTGTGCGCATTGTGCGCGATCAGCTCCAGATGATCGGGGCGTTGCAGGATTTCGCCGCCGGAAAAGGCAACCGCGCCTTTGGGACAAAGGGCCTTCAGCTCATCGAGCACCAGGCGCTTGGCTTCCTCCGTCGAGAGTTCGGCGCGCGACGGCAGGGTTGCACTCTCGGTCATGCAGTTGGGGCACCCCTGGTCGCACCGCCGGGTGGTCTCGTAGTAGCACAGAAAGAAGCCGTTCCTTCTCATCGCTTGGGGGGCCGCGGTGGGGCGGAGGTAGCCTTGATAAAGTTCTCGACCAGCAGGTCAACGTAGGCCCGTTGTCCCGGCAGATACAGACGGCCCGGCTTGAAGATCTGGCTCACCAGGGAATAGTGCGCCAGGCAGCCGACAAACTGATGGCAGAGGATCAGAATCACACGGTCGGAATAACGCGCGGACAGGTATGGCTTGAGCAGTCCGCTGAGTTTGCTGCCAAAGACCGGCCCCAACTCCGTGAAGAAGGCGCGCCCGACGGCCCGGTGCCGCGCACTCTCCGCCAGCACAATGCGCACGAGGTCGCTGTTCTCGGGCCGCCGGGTCTCCTGCAGGAACTGTTCCGCGAAGCGCTTCAAGGTGCGGCGCAAATCGCCCGCAGGGTGAATGGCCAGCAAGGTCTGGACCTGACGCCGCCAATGAGCCCGCAGGGTGGCGAGCAGCACGGAGCGTTTGTCCTGGAAATAGTAATACAGGACCGGTTTGGTCAGGCGGCACGCCGCCGCGATGCGGTCCATGCTGACCCGGTCATAGCCGTGCTGAGCGAAGAGCCGCCGGGCATTTCGGAGGATCTTTTCAATCTGGCGCTTCTGGTTGTCAGGATTCGCAGGACGCACGCGGCGATTATTCTACCAGCCGGTAAATGAACCGCAAGGGAATGACGCCGGGTGCCAGGGGGCTGTCCCGGGGCGTATCTCGACACCGCCACCGGAGCGCGGCTGTCCTCAGCCGCAGCAGCCCCGACTATGCGGGCCCCCCCAGTGTCCCGAGATCCAGTTCCTTCCGCACGTGCTGCGGCTGAGGACAGCCGCGCTCCGCCCCTGTCTCGATTGCCGAAGGTGGTGGCGGTGTCAAGATACGCCCGCTTTCCCGGGACCTTCAACAAACCCACTTCCCAAGTGTGGCCCAAGCCCATACAATCCCCGGCCACAACAACGTTACAGAAGTAGCCACCCATGCCTGCGACCATCGGTTTCGACAACGAGCGGTATCTCGAACAGCAAAGCGCGGCGATTCTCGAGCGCGTCAATGGCTCCAACCGCAAGCTCTACCTCGAGTTCGGCGGCAAACTGCTGCTGGACTATCATGCCGCGCGCGTGCTGCCCGGGTTCCAGCCGGATGTGAAGATCCGGCTGCTGCATCGCCTCAAGGCCCGGGCGGAAGTGCTCCTGTGCATCTTCGCCGGGGACATCGAGAAGAAGAAGATGCGCGCCGACTTCGGGATCACGTACGACACCGACGCGCTCAAGACGATAGACGAGCTGCGTGAGTGGGGCATCACGGTTCGGGCGGTGGTCATCACGCGGTTCGACAACCAGCCCGCCGCGCTCGCTTTCAAGAACAAGTTGGAACGCCGCGACATCCGCGTCTATACGCATCGCGCGACCAAGGGCTACCCCACCGACGTGGACACGATTGTCAGCGAGCAGGGCTATGGCGCCAATCCCTGCATCGAGACCGAGCGCCCCATCGTGGTGGTCACCGGCCCCGGCCCCGGCAGCGGCAAATTGGCCACCTGCCTGTCCCAGCTTTACCACGAGCACCAACGCGGCCGGGATGCCAGCTACGCCAAGTTCGAGACGTTTCCAATCTGGAACCTGCCGTTGAAGCATGAGGTGAACGTCGCCTATGAAACCGCCACCGCCGAGCTGAAGGACGTGAACCTCATTGACCACTTCCATTTGGAGGCCTACGGCCAACCGGCCGTCAACTACAACCGGGACATCGAGGCCTTTCCGCTGGTGCGCCGGATCATCGAGCGCATCAGCAGCCAGCCGTCCTGCTACAAGTCGCCGACGGATATGGGGGTGAACCGCGCCGGGTTTGGGATCGTGGACGATGGCGCCTGCCGGGCGGCGGCGCGCCAGGAGATCATCCGGCGCTATTTCAACTACGCGTGCGAGTACGCGATGGGACTGGTCGAGCGAGACTCCGTGGAGCGAGTGGAGCTGATCATGCGCAACCTGGGGCTGAGCGCCACCGATCGCGTGGTGGTGGAGCCGGCGCGGGAAGCGGCGCGCCTGGCGCCAGCCTGCGGCAAAGGCAACAACGGCTTCTTCTGCGGCGCGGCCCTGGAACTGGCCGACGGGCGCATCGTGACCGGCAAGAACTCCCCGCTGATGCACGCGGCCTCGAGCCTGGTGCTGAACGCAGTGAAGACGCTCGCCCAGATCCCGGAGAGCATTCACCTCCTGCCGACCAATGTGACCCGGTCCCTGAGCCATTTCAAAACGGACGTGCTCAAAGGCAAGGTCACCAGCCTGGACCTGGAAGAGACCCTCATTGCCTTGAGCATCAGCGCGATCATGAACCCGGCCGCAGAAACGGCCATCGAACACCTGAAGGACCTTCGCGGCTGCGACGTGCACCTCACCCACATTCCCTCGCCCGGAGACGCCACCGGCCTGCGCAAGCTCGGCCTCCGCGCGACCAGCCAGCCCGAGTTCGCTTCGAAGTATCTGTTCGTGAGTTGAACCGGGAGCCCGGGTGCATCTCCCCCGAGACCCGTCAGCGACCCGCCGATTCCCCAAGCCATTCGGGAAATGGCCCCCCGTGCCCTTGATCGGCCTGAGCGTCAACCCCGGTAGCAATGGTGCGGGCTCTGCGGCTGCCTTATTCTACCGAAAGGAGCTAAGAACCATCGTTCGGTCACCGGGCCTCTTTCGGCCTTCGGGTTTCGGTGTTCGGATTTCCTCGCATCCGGGACCGGTTGTGCCAATCTCCGCGCGTGAACACGCTGGTTGACTGCTACTCGCGACGACTCAGTTACAGCCTGGGGGCGCTGGTGGCGTTGGTGGTGCTCAACGTTTCGCCTGCCGAGGCAGCGCTGAACGTCGTGCTTACCACGAATACTGCTGCCGAAGGTTTTGTGGAAGTCAGCGGCGTCGAGGCTGGCGCGTTCAATCCGGAGATCTGGCGGGCGGGCACACTCAACCTCATGCCGGACGCCCGGTCACCGCTGCTGGCACCGCGCGCCGGCAAGTTCCGCAACATCTATGCCCCCTCGGCCGTTGAAACACACGGTGGCTATCGCTTGTTCTACGGAGCGTGGGACGGCGTGCCCACCGGCAACGATTGCATCTACAGCGCCACCACCGACGCCGGTTTCCAGGGCTTCTTCAACCGGCACACGGTCATCGCCCCCGGCAGTTACATTCACATCTGCAATGTGAATGCCCTCAGGTTTGATGACGGCTCCTTCGCGCTCTTCGGGACGCTCTATCCCACCAGGAATCTGAACAAGCCGGCCTTCTTCCGGAGCGACACCACCGGCACGAACTGGAATGGTTTGGCGGGCGAACCTGCCATCGCGCGCGCACAGGACATCATCGAGCTTGAGGAATATGCCTATGCCGACGCGGACATCAACGGCATGAACGTGATGCTCCACGAGAGTGGCGTTTATCGCCTTTACTTCGGCGACTTCAAGAGCCCGGGCGGCACGTTCCGCGCCACGAGCCGCGACGGCAAACGCTACGCCTTTGACGCCAAGGTCTTGTCCGGCCCCGGCCTGGTCAACGACGTGAAGAAGTTCCGGGTAGGCGAGGCCGACTACTACCTCATGGGCCTGCATGAGAACGGCCGGCGTTTGTGGCAGACGGTTTCCACGAACGGCGCCGCCTTCCCTCCCCCCAGGATGCTGCTGACAAATCTCGCCGCCGCCGATGCCTACATCGTCGCCTTGGGCTGGGTCACGCGCGGCCCGCAGGAGTCGCCCGGGCGGAGGCTGCTTGGCGTCCTCTACGGCGCCGGGCCGGTTCCCGCGCTCAACGAAAACAGCATCTACGTGCGCTGGCTGCAAAAGCGGGCCGTTTTTGTAGCCGACGACGGGAGAGGCTTTCCGGGAACCAAAGCCCTCGGTCCCGACCGCCAGCTTCTGGCTCTTCCCGACACCGGACCCCTCACCGGCCGATTCGAGCTTTACGCCGAGGACGGCCTGACGCGGCTCGGTGCCTCCGCCGCGCAAACGGTGAGGCGCGGGCAGGCTTTCCGGCTTCAATGACCGGGAGCGCCTCTTTATGGGTCGCAAGCTTCGAGCACAATCTTCGGCTCCAACCGGAGCCTTCGCTTTTGCCGCGCCATTCCTTTCTCCTCTTCGTTGCAAGGCAACGTTTGGGCTTTGAGCCTCGCCGATTCCAGTCCCGACATATATGGGGTGAAGACCCCATAGCGGAATTGCTGAACTAAGCTATTAGGTCTTACAAGTCCCCACTGTTGCTGGCTCATGGACCCAAGGGTCGCCAATTCAGGGATCTCGTTTCAGGTACCTAGGAGAGCTATTAGATGAGTTACAGAGCGCGCCAGAGTGCGCCATGGTTGTCGGGGTGCGGCAGCTTCCGGTCCGGCTTCAGCAACGCCGACGGCGCGTCATTTACGGTGTGGGCCACCACCAAGGTTGCGTTGCCCTTAAGCAACTGGACCCTGCTCGGTCCGCCGACGGAGCTTTCCCTCGGCCAATACCGGTTTACCGATTCCAATGCCACGAACCATCCGCAGCGGTATTACCGGGTGCGCAGTCCGTGAACAAGCGTTGTGTCTATGAAAGCCCCTCTTCCATGTTCCCTGCTGGTGCTCATTTGTTTCGGCCTGCACAGGACCGCGGTGGCCCAATCTCCGGCTCCCTCCGGCACCGTCATCACCATCGCGGGCAACGGCTCATACGGTTATTCGGGCGACGGCGGGCCGGCCACCAACGCCATGCTCCGCGGTGTCCATGGTCTGGCGGTTGGGCCGGAGGGCACTCTCTACTTCGCTGACACGGGCAACTACCGCATCCGCGCTGTTGACCCGATCACCGGCATCGTTCGGACCGTCGCCGGCACCGGTATCCGCGGCGAAAGCGGTAACAACGGCCCGGCCACCAACGCCGCTATTGGAGAGGTCATCTCGCTGGCGGTGGATCGCTCCCGCAACGCTCTTTACGTCCCCGAATGGGACAACAACTGGGTGCGCAAGGTGAACCTCCCTAACGGCTTGCTCACGGTCTATGCCGGGACCGGCGTCTTTGGCATGGGGTTCGAGGGCGATGGCGGGCCAGCCACGGCTGCCTACCTTAATCTCCCCGAGTCCGTCGCCTTGGATGCGGCAGGCAAACTCTTCATCGGCGATGTCTTCAACCAGCGCATCCGGCAAGTTGATTCCGTCACGGGTTTCATTTCCACCATCGCAGGGAACGGCTCCTATGGTTTCTCCGGTGACGGCGGGCCGGCCACCAATGCCTCGCTCTCCGACCTTTTGGGAGTCGCAGCCGATGGCCCCGGCAACGTGTTTGCCATAGACGGTGAGGGCTCGTCCCGGCGCGCCCGCCGCATTGATGCCCTCACGGGGCTCATTACCACCATTGCCGGCGGGGGCACCAACATGGCCGGCACGGGCCTGGCCACCAATATGAGCTTCACTGACGTTCACGTTCAGAAAATGGCTGCCAACAACGCCGGGGAACTCTACCTCTCCGGTCTCTTCCGGGTATTCAAGCTCAACCTGACCAGCGGCCTGATCGCCCCTTACGCCGGCGACGGGATTGGCGGGAGTTTTGGCGGTGATGGCGGCCCGGCCACAAACGCCGTGTTCGGCCAGATCCTTGCCTTGGCTGTTCCCCCCGGCGGAGGATTGATCATCGCGGATGGGGGTCACGCTCGTATCCGCTACGTGGTGCCGGACTCCATCAACCTGACCAACGACAGTGGCCAAACGGCCTTCTATCTGCCCTGGGTCAGCGCGTTGGCCGGTGATCTGACCATCGCACACAACCCAAACTTGACGAACGTGGATGCCGCTTCGCTCACGACAGTCAGCGGTTCTCTCGACATCAGCGGGAACACGGCCGCCGCTGCCATTAACATGAGTTCGCTCACTACGGTCGCCGGCGGGCTCGAGCTCAGCGGGAACATTTCCGTGGGCGAGCTTGACCTCGGCTCGCTGGTGTCTGCGGGCAGCCTTACCATCACTGGGAACACGGCCGCTGCCGCCATTGACATGAGTTCGCTGACGAGCGTCAGCGGCGGGCTCGAGCTCAACGGGAACATTTCCGTGGGCGAGCTTGACCTCAGCTCGCTGGTGTCTGCGGGCAGCCTTACCATCACCGGGAACACGGCCGCTGCCGCCATTGACATGGGTTCGCTCACCTCGGTAAGCGGGGACCTCACAATCGCTTCCAACGCGCCCATCACGGTGGTGAACATGGCAGCTCTGTCCAACTTCGGCTGCGGCACCAACGAGGTGACGATAACCCTGGACGGCGGCACGTTCACGATGACCAATGGCTTAACCCTCTGCACCAACGCGACGCTCACCGGCTCAACCACCGTAGAGGGGAGCGTGACCAATAGTGGCACCATTGAGCCCGGTTCCTCCCCCGGCAACCTTAATATTACCGGCAGCCTCGTCCTGCTCCCTGGCTCCCGGTTGCGCTTCGAGCTCGGCGGCTCGGCGGCGGGCTCGCAATACGACCAGATCAAAATCAGCAATGTGGTCACCTGTGGGGGCACGGTCGCCGTGCAGTTCATCAATGGTTTCACGCCCTCGGCGGGCCAGGTTTTCCAGCTCATCAACGCCCCCAGCCGCCTCGGCGCCTTTCCCGGCGTCAGCCTGCCCGGGCTGCCTGCGGGCCTGAGCTGGACCAATCGCCTGGATGTTGACGGCTCGATTGCGGTGGTGGTGCTGGTCGCGCCGCCGGAATTGCTCAACCCGGTGGTGCTCGGGAACGGCAGCTTCCAATTCGGCTTCAGCAACGCCGCCGGCGCATCATTCACGGTGTTGACCACCACCAACGTCGCGTGGCCTTTGAGCAACTGGACCGCACTCGGCCCACCGGCGGAGATTTCCCCCGGCCAGTTCCAGTTCACTGACCTGCAAAACACCAACGACGCGCAGCGCTTCTACAGCGTGCGCCAGCCATGATCCCATGAAAACACCGCAGTCGGTTCTCCCTGATTCTTTGCGACCAAAGCGCACCCCGCAACAAGCACGAAAGCTCAACCGCCGAAATGCGGCCGAGTCGTGCTGGCGCTGCTCGCCGTCGTAATGAGCGCATCCAGAGCGCTGAAACACTGAAAGCCGGAGGATGCGAGCCGGGGCTCCGTTCCCACAAAGCCGGCTGGAACCTGTGCATCGTCCGGGGCGCTGAAGCCGGCATGCTGCTCTCGGGCTGCGCTCCTTCGAGGGCTGCAAACGCCTGCAGGCTGGCGGAAGCTCGAGCGTTTCCCTACCATGCGCGGCCGGAACCTATGAATGATGCCCAGTTCTTCAAGCGCGGCGGATGGTCAGTTCACTTCTTGATGTTAACGGTGATGCTCGCAGGCTGCCTGGACTGCCGGGCACTTGAATTCGAGAGGGTGCTGGCTTTGACCACGGCCGACAGCGTCCGCATCGAGGTCGCACCCAAGGGGGAGGAGGGCTTTGACGGGGTGGAGTTCCAGGCGACCATCACGCAGGCCGGCACCGGGCAAATCCTCTGGCAAGGCTCGCTGGGCCAGGCCGCTCCCGGCGCGGCCAGGGGAGCGGCGTTTAGCAAAACGCTTACCGGCCTGAAGCCCGAGCTGTGGGAGCCGGACTCGCCCGCGCTCTATAAGCTTCAAGTCACGGCAAACAGAGACGGCAAGCCCGTGGCGTCCAGGACAGTCAGAATCGGCTTCCGGTCCTTCGAGATTCGGGACGGGCAGTTCCATCTGAATGGCCGCCCGGTCTTTTTGCGCGGGATCGCAATCAATCCGCCCGGGCGCACCATCCCGCCCGAGGTCGGCGAGTCGCGCGCCTTCGCTGAAGCCTACGTGCGTTACCTCAAATCCCAGAACGTAAACATCTTCCGCCTCACGACCGATGAGTCGCAGGTCTGGTTCGATGTCTGCGACGAGTTGGGCATGATGATGTATGCCGGCCGCTACGGCTCGCCACCAGAGGCCGACGGGGGGAAACGCGTTGCGCCGAAGGACTTTGACCGGTGCATCGCCGGCTACCGGAAGCTGTTCGAGGGCTATGCCTCGCATCCGTCCATTGTGATGTATCTGCTGGCGAACGAGCTGCCAGTGTCCGGCGAGCGCGGAAAGATGTTCAGTGAGCTGCTGACCCGCGCCCATACGGCCCTGAACGAATGGGACCCAACCCGGCCCTACATCGGCAACGCCGGCTACGGCGAAGGCCGCGAAGGGGACGTGTGCGACGTGCACCGCTACTGGGGCTGGTACTACAACTCGTTCCTCACCTACTACAACCTGCGGGACAAGCTCTTCCCTCAGCCGCTCTTTGGCGATCCCGTCAAGAACCAGCCGCTCACGTTCACCGAATGCGTCGGCTCGTTCACGGGCTGGAAGGGCGAGTTCAACATCGTCCGCGTCAAACAGCTCGCGCCGCAGTTGGGCTGGATCGGGCACACGGCGAACCCGCGCGAGGACGCGCTGGAATACCAGGCCTTCATGGTGAAGCAGGCCACCGAGTCCTTCCGCCGAATGCGCCCCTTGAACCCGCGGTTGGCCGGCCTCATGCCGTTCACGATCTTCTTCTACAACTGGTCCGGCATCGCGTCCTTCGGTCAGATGCAGCCCAAGCCGGCGATGGAACAACTGGGCATTTCCTATCAGCCTGTCCTGCTGAGCTGGGAACTCTGGACGCCGCAGGTCTATGCGGGCACGAAGCTGCGGGCGATCGCGCACGTAATCAACGACGCCGAGGACGGCGCCGCGCTAACCAGCGCCGCGCTGGTGTATCAGGTCCGGGCAAAGGACGGCGGCGAAGCCTGCCAAGGGAAGGTGGAGCTGCCCGCGATCCCCTACTTCGGGACTTCGAGCAAGACCGTGACCCTCGACCTGCCCGCCGGACTGGCTACCGGCGAATACGTCATCTCCGGCAGCATCGTCACCGGCGGTCGGACGGTCTCGACGAATTGGGTGGGCGCGTTTGTCGCCGGCGGAGATTGGAGAACGTCCGCTCCTGCGTCTGAGCCGCCAGTGCATGTTTATGATCCACCGGGCAGAACCGCGTCGGCGCTGGGGAAGCTGGGCCTGGGTTTCAAACGCATTTCAAGCCTTGCGCCCTGGCCAGCACAGATGACGGCCCTGGTCATCGGCGAAGGGGCGTGGGACAAGTCGCTCGGCGCTCAGAAGGAACAACTGCGGCGCTTCGTCCGCGACGGCGGGCGCGTGTTGTGCCTGGGTCCCGTGGACGGAGCCTTCGAGCCCGACTGGCTGCCGGAGCAGATCACTGTGCTCGACAGCTCAGCCAACGATACCGCCTACCCGCCGCGCTCCCGCCCATTCCGCGAGCAGATGAACGTCAACCCGGAGCGGCCCGACCACCCGGTCTTCCTCGGCCTGGACCGCCGTCGCCTCGCCCTCTGGTCCGATTATTCGGGCTGGGATCAGACCCAGCCGGGCTTCCCGCGAGTCTATCCCGTCACCGCCGGTTTTAAGCTCCAGAAGGCTGAAGCGCTCGCGCGCACGGCCATCCTGGCCGACTACGACCGCGGCCTGGAGGGCGTTGCATTGTGCGAGATGTTCGACGGCAGGGGCTCCGTGATTCTGTCCGGGTTCGACCTGGTGAACCGCGCCGGCCTCGATCCGGCAGCCGACCGGCTCCTGGCAAACCTGGTAGCCTACGCTGCCTCGACTGCCAGGCACGCTGTCCACCCGCTCATCGAGCAGCCGATCTTGTGGGGGAACTACCCGACGGAGCGAGGGGTGGTGTGCGGCTCGCTCAACGGCCTGATTGTGAATGCCGAATGGCTCGCCCCGCCGACCAACCCCTCGGTGACGCCTCTGGCCCCGAACACCGGCTCCTGGAACATGGACCCCGGCTCCCAATTCGTGCCGCGCGGGCGCAATCCAATCGGGCCCTACGGTTACAGCACGGCCGCCAGCCTCCGCGACCTCAACCGGGATTCGGCCGTCGGCGAAGGCGTGTTCTGGGCCAGAATTCCTCCGGACAAAAAGGCCGTATTCACCAAAGTGAAGAACCCGGCAGCCAGCCCCGGACAACTCACGGTCGCGATCAACGGGAAAGCTACCGCTGATCCGGCCACGATTGCCCCCGGCCAAACCGTCGAGCTGCGCTCGCCGCTCCCGGCTGGGACAACCGAGATCTCCGTGCGATATACGGGCACGAAGACCCTGATACTGCTGGAAACCCGCTTCGAGTAACGGTTTCCATGGCGGCAGCCGCGCCTTTGCAGCCTCGCCACGAACCGGGATGACGTAAACACAGGGCAAAAGCCCTGGGCCTGGCGTCTGGCGCAAACACTGGTCCTCCTCCGGTTCATGGCCGGGAATCATCGCGCCAGGGCCTTAGGGCGGTTGTCAGCGCCTTGGCGCGGCCACATCGCGCGGCCGCAGGCTCAACAATTAGCCGTAATAAGTACGGCATGTGCTATGCATGAATTATCATTTCGATATTTTCTTTGGCATTGTCCGCTTGCGCACTCCTCAGGATATGCGATTGGTCAATGGTAGGGATTATTTAAATCATTAGTGGTTCGAATCACAGGGAACGGGTAGTTCCGCATGCGAGCGACCACAGCAACGACAAACCATGAGGAGAAAATATATCGTATGGAGAGAACACACTCACTTCGCATTCGGCCAACCGTTCGCGGTGTGGCATTCGCCCTGGCAGCTATCGCACTGTCCAGTCACCTCGCTCCGGCATCACCCTATGCGACCTGCCTCACCAATAATGGGGACGGCAGCATTTCATTCCGCCTGAACCAGACCACCAGGACCAATGACACGGTGTGGGTGATCTCGGGTGGTGGAACGACCACAAACACGTTGCAGGCGCCCAGCGCGGAGCCTGCCAACTTCCTGCCCCGCGGGCTCATCGTGACCAATATCGGCATCGCGCCCGGCGCGGTTTTCCAGGTCCGCATCAAACACACCGGCAGCGGGGTGATCACGACCAACAGCCCGACGGTGGCCTTCAATTCTCCGCGCGGCATCGCGGTCAACACCCGTCCGGCCAGCCCGCACTTCGGCTGGGTCTATGTGGCCAACAGCGCCGCGGGCACGAAAGGGGACGGCATGTTCGCCTTGAGCGCCGACCTCTTCGATATCCTGGGACAGGACACCGTGGCCAGGACTGGCGGCTACAACATGGCAACCGGCGGCGCCTCCGCGCCCTACCACGTTTCCGTGGCTCCGGACGACAGCGTGCTGGTCACCGACTGGTCCGATGCGGCGGGGAACGTGATCTTCATGCCGCCGGACCTTAGTACTTTCACCTATTTGCTCCAGCAGCTTAGCGGCACGGCGGCCGCGCCGGTGGGCGCCGCCAACAACCACGGCAGCATCATCAGCGCGTTTATCGTTGGGAGCGGCGCCAGCCGAAAGCTCTACACGATGGATGAGGACTACCAGACCGACCCCACGGCCGGCGCGCTGACCGAGCTGAACAGTGCGTGGGTGTATGACATCGGCGACGGCCCCCTGCCCTGGGCTAATGCCCCGAACCGGAAGATCATGACCCCGTACCTGCCCAACTTCGACGGCCAGAACCAGAAGTGCGAAGTGTACGGCCATTATCTCTACTCGAACCAGCGGCGCTCCAATCCGCCCCAACACGATGTCTATATCACTGACCTCGATAACCTCCTGGATCCGAGCACCTATACCGGCGCGACGCCCTGGAACGTGGTTTGGACCTCGCAGGGCCAAAGCCTCGCGGAAGGCTATAGCGACGACGTGTTGCGGGATACCATGACCATCACCGTGAGCCCGGACCAGAAGTGGATCGCCGGCATCATCGCTTCTGGCAGCAACCCGGACGTCCCGATCGTGGCCCCGGACGGCTCGACCTTCGTGACCACCGCCAACGATGTCTGGCTGATTCCCCTGACCAACGGCATCCCCAACCTCCCGGCGCGCCAGGTCTTCAAGTTCGGCGGGCTGGGCTTTGGGCGCGACCTGGCCTTTGACGCCGCCCATAACCTCTACTGCGTCAGCAGCGGCTTGGGCTATCTGCAGTCCCTGGACATTGGCGAGACCACCGACATCACCACCGGCTCGGACGGCACCTTCGACTTTGCGCAGCCTCCGACCCTGGTGACCGTTGCCGCTACCACCCCGGTCGCCCAGGAGGAAGGCGCGGTTCCCGGCGTATTCACCATCACGCGGACGGCCGACCTGATCGGCAGCCCGGTGGCGGTCTCCTTCAACATCGGCGGCACCGCGCGAGCGGGCACGAATTATGTCGCGATCGCCGATACCACAGTCACTCTGGCCCCCGGTCAGCTTTCCACCAACATCCTGGTCACCCCGATCCCGGATGGCAACCCCGACCCGGTGCTGACCGTCAGTTTGACCATCCGAGGCGCGGGCGATTATTCGGTCGGGTTCCCGTCGTCGGCCACGGTGGTGATCGCGGACAACTCGACCCCGCTGCTGCGTATCACCGGGCTGTCCACGAATGTGTTTCAAGGCCTCACCAATGATTATGCCGCTTTGAGCATCCAACGTTGGGGCAGCACCAATGTGGCCGTCACGCTCAATGCGGCGGACTTCACTTTCGGCGGCACCGCCGTCCTGAACACCGACTATCAACTGATCAACCTGCCTTACACCATTCCGGCCGGCGTGATCAACACGGCCTTCCCCCTCGTCGCGCCGATCAGGAACTCGACCAACGTGGGCAGCCTGAGCATCAGCCTGACCCTGCAGGCCGGGACAGGCTTCACGGTGACCAACAACACCGCGGCCACCACCGTCACGCTGGAGGCGGAACGGGCAGGAACCGTGCTTTACTCGGACGACTTTGAAACCGACCCGACCGGCAGCAACTGGAGCGTGGCGTTCCAGTCATACACCAATGGTTCAACCGACTATGGCGTGGTATTCGACTACGATTATACCGTGGGCGACTTCAATAAGAATCTGCCGCCGATCCCGGTCGCACCGCACTCCGGCACCGGCGAGACCAAAGGCCTGTACATGACGGTGAACAAGAACGCGGGCGTCTCGGCTGGGCTGAACCTCTATCTGAAGAATCACACGTTCAGCGGCAACCACGCGCTGCGGTTCGACCTGTTCCTGGTCGAGAACAGCGCGGGAACCGCCCAATCCAAGGTGGAGGACGTCTTGTTTGGCATCAATCACGATGGCGCCCACACCAACTGGTTCCGCAACTCCGTCACCGGCACCAGCCTGCCGGGCTCGCCGACAGAATCGGACGGGCTGTTCTTTGACATCGGGGCGGACGGAAACGGCGGCGGAGGCGCGCCGTATGACTTCGCGGCGTGGAGCGGACCAACCTGGACCAATACGGTGAACGTCGTTGGGCCGACCAACTTCGCCTCCAAGCTCGCTGCGACCATGACGCAGGTGTTTAAGCGGCCGCCCTTTGACTCCGGTAATGCGGCGGGCGGCTGTCCGGCCAACCAGGTCACCATTAACGGGTTCAATTCACCGACCTGGGTCCGAGTCGAGGTCAGTCAGACCGGAACCTCGAGCGGGAACCTGATCACCTGGAAGATCAACAATACGGTGATCCTCAGCTACTACAACACGAATCCGGTTGCCTCGTCGGCGACCAGCGGCACGATCATGGTCGGCTACTGCGATCCGTGGGACGACCTGGCCAATGGCAGCGCCGGATCCGGCGAAGGCTGCGCCATCATTGACAACCTCGACGTCGTGGCACTCAATCCCCTGCCCACAATCACGTCGCCCGCCCTGATCGGCGGCAACTTCCTGCTGAGCTACAACACGGAGGTCGGCCCGGCCTACGTCGTGGACTTCAAGGAAAACCTGACCGCCGCCGCCTGGCTGCCTGTTTCGACCAACAATGGCACCGGCGGAATCATCACCGTGACCAACGAGGCGCCCGGTTCCAGCGGTTTCTACCGGGTACGGCTCCAGTAGCCACTGAGGGGGCTTTCAGGAGGGCGTCCGCTTCCGGGCGGGCGCTCCTCCGCGGTTGATCGCCTGGGCTCGGCATAGTATTGTTGAATAAGAAGTGAAAACGCGATGCATCAGTGTTGATTCGCGCGGCGATCGGCCGTGGAAGCGAGAGCGCCGGGGGGCATTCACTCTCATTGAACTGTTGGTGGTCATCGCCATAATCGCCATCCTGGCCGCCCTGCTGCTGCCGGCTCTCGCGCGGGCCCGCAGCAAGGCCCTGCAGATGAAATGCGTGAGCAATCTGAAACAATTGCAGTTGGCCTGGGCCACGTATGCGGCGGACAATAATGATTACATGGTCCCGAACGCTCCGCTGGGCTTCCCCCCGGAGCAGAGCTGGTGCTACAGCGCTTATCAGAACTGGGGGACCGCGGACGCCAACACGAATGCGGCCCTCTACCGGAGGGCGATTCTGGCTCCCTACCTGGGCGGTCAGCTTGGGGTGTACAAGTGCCCGGCCGACACGGTTCCGTCCGCCAACGGGCAGCGCCTGCGTTCTTACTCGATGCAAAGCCAGATGGGAAACCTCTACTCCGCGGGCATCACGATGGGCTACAACGCCAAGTATAAAGCGTTCGTTAAGGTCAGCGAACTGACCAGGCTCCCGCCGGTGGATGCGGCCGTCTTCCTGGAGGAAAACATGTGCAGCATGAATGACGGCTATCTCCAGGTAAAGAACGGCGCACCGGTCTGGCCGGACGTGCCGGGCTCATACCACGTTTGGCAGTGCGGGTTTTCCTGGGCTGACGGCCACGCGAACCTGAGAAAGTGGGTCACCGGGGTCCTCAAAATACCCGTATCCGCCAACCGCACGGCGAGCAGCATCACGACAGGTGTGAATAACCAGGATTACCGGTGGTGGGATCAGCACACCTCGGTTCCCGAGTGAACGCGCGCGCACGGGGAGGACCTGGTTCCGCCTCCAATGCAGCCAAATCGGATCAAAAACGGCCTCAGGTCGCGGTTGGGTGTGGGCTGTGGGAGGCCCGCCAGTGGGGGGCAAACTTTTTTGCACTTTTCTACATTTCCCTGTTGACAGAATTTCCAAGGCATGTAGTATGTGATCATAAATAGCGGTCAAATACTCAACCTACGGATGCGACTATGAAATTCGTGAACCGGTCCGCCTTCTTTGCAGCCTTTATCGGCGTCGTGGTAGCTACGGGAGCAAATGCCGTTGACGTAAGTTCGATCAACTCGGCTGTCCTGAGCCCGCGCGAGTTCAACGATGTTCCCGGTGCCGTTCTTACCCCGCTGAACTTCTACCCCTCTTTCATCGTGTTCAGCGAATCGGGCGTCAGCGCGCCCACCGGCTTTGCGAACCGCGATGTCTGGCGCTTTTCGAACAATGGCACCACAGCCGCCCAATTCGCGAATAATGATTACTTTTACGCTGAGATGGATGTAAGCCTAACTGGGAATCCGGCTTCCCCACGCAAGGAAGCGGGTTTTCTGTTCGATACCCTCGGTGGCCAGGGACAGTTCATCGTCAACACCGATGGTCATGAAATCGTAGCGTTCGGGGGACCCCTTCCCTTTTACGCCTTTCCGGCCACCTTTAATTCGGGCGACAGGATCACCCTGGGCATAAGGTATTTTCAGGAGAATGGGCAGGGCATGATTATTTATTCGGCCAACGGCGTTGAGAGCCCGGTCAAGCCGTTCACCAATCTTGAGTTGGGGATCATTGATGGCAGCACGCTTGGGGGCTATTTCCAGATCGGGAATGATCCTGC
The DNA here is from genome assembly GCA_964625855.1 of uncultured Verrucomicrobiota bacterium. Classification (GTDB taxonomy): domain Bacteria; phylum Verrucomicrobiota; class Verrucomicrobiia; order Limisphaerales; family UBA8199; genus JAPLUA01. The sequence continues at coordinate 206,472 of CAZVFC010000006.1, forward strand.
CAACGCGAGCAATGGGGGAGCGGCCCTCTTCCAGGGTATCAGCATCACTGCTATCCCTGAACCTTCAGGGTTGGCCCTCCTCGGTCTGGGGATTGCGGCGCTGGTTTTCCGCCGCCGCTAGGCCCACAGGATTCTAAAGACCTTCGCACAGGCGCCGGCGCAAGTCGGCGCCTGTTGCATTGTACACTGGGCAGGTCCGGCTTCACCGAGCACGTATGCATGAAGGAGCGCCGACATTCTTATCGGCTGGGTTGGCAGCGCCCCGATGGAGCCGACAAGAATGTCGGCGCTCCTCCGACAGCTTCACGCATAGACGCTGGGCTTCACCCGCCAGGTAAGCGGTGACCGCGGCCAGGACGTGGAGTCGAGTGCCGCGGTTCAGCGCATTTCTGGCCCGTTTGGCGAGCACGCTACGGAGACGTGGTGGTGCGTGTCCGCGCCAGGTTCAGGGAGCTGTAACCTTGTAGAACCGACCGGTTCCGGTGGCGGGGTCGCTTACGGACGCGACAGCCCCGTTACCGAGGACCGTCGTTAGAAGCGCCCAGTTGCCGGCCGTTAGATTCGTCCGGTAGAAGACCCGGTAGTTGACGCCGGCCTGGCTGGGGAACGAGAGGACCGTATTGCCGGCGGAGACCGTTGCCTGGAGGGGGATGCCCGTGGCCGGGACCAGCATGAAGTAGTTGGGATTGCAGTTCCCGTCGGTGGTGAGGCGCAGCGTGGTCAGGCCATTCAGCGCTACCACGACCGGCGCCGCCAGACCCTCATCCGTCAAAGGCACCCAGTCGTAAGTAATGTAGTCCTTTCCGAAGCCACCAAAGCGTCCGAGCCGCTTGGTGACCTGGTTAGTCGTGCCGGCGCCGCTGACGACCTGATCGAGGTACATCGAGAACTGGCGGTCGCCAGAGGAACGGATGTAAACGTAGAAGCTGCCCGCCGGATACTGTCGGGTGAAGTTGGCCCAGTCAGCGCCGGCGAAGTAAACCAGGACAAAATCCTGGGCGCCGTAATAGACGAAATTCGACCGCAGCCAATCGTGGGTTCTGAGGTAGTCCTGCGGAATGCCCTCCAGGCGATAGTTGAACACCTCATCGGCCAGCGTGGAGTGCTGGAAGTCCACATTGGTGGTAGCCGGAGGCAGCCCAAAGTACCAGGCGTACGCGTTGGGGGTCCAATCCACAATGTATTGTCCGCTGTCATAGTCGAAATCCTCCACCTCCACCATGTAGTTTTCCTCGCTGAAGGTGTCGAACTGATTGGTCACTCGAATGCCGTTGCCGAGGGCGTTGGTCGCGGAAATGACGGCCGTGTGGATGGCATTGGGCAGCAGATAGGGATAGACCACGTTCATCGCCGGGGCGGAGCCGGTGATTACCAGGTTCGAGGAGACGTCGTTGCCGTCGAGGTTCAGGCGGATGCCGTCCGCCGGGAAGCTGCTGCCCAGCGCGGTGACCGTAAAACTCAAGGCGTTGGTGTGCTCGAACGGATGCGTGCCGGTCGGATAAAGGTTGCTGAGCAAGGGCAGATCGGCCTGGGCGGCGACGAGCATGAAGAAATTCGGCAGGAGGTTGCCGCCGCTGGTGACGCGCAAGGTCTGCTTGCCGTTGAGGGTGACGAGCGCCTTGTTGCCGTTGGTATCCATCAAATAGACGTTCTGAAAAGTGCTCCAGCCCAGGCCGCCGTTAATCGTGAAGGTGCCCAGGTCGGTGGTGGTCGTGTCGGGGTTCACCACGCTCAGGGTTAGGGTCCCGTTCAGACCGATGTCGGTCGCGAGGCGGCCAATGACCCAATAAGTGCCGTTCGGCCAATCACGGGTGTAATTGAGCCACATGTCGTAGTTGAACGGATCAATGCGGTAATCGAACACACCCGCCAGGAAATGCTCTTTGCGGTTGTAATCACCCGCGGCCAAAGTGCCGACCGCATCATCCGGACGATACGCGTGGCTCGGCGCCGTGCCGCTGCTATGCTCGTCCACCCCCTCGACGCCGACCGTGCCAAAGTAGCAGTTGGGAGTGCCGATGGTGTTGCAGAGGGTGGGATGATTGTAGTACATGCCCCCGTTGAAATCGAAATCCTCGGCTTCCCACAGGTACACGGCCGGCGGGACGCCGACCCAGGTGGTCTCGAAATGGGTGCTGGCGCTGGCCGTGAGGTTGGAGACATCGGTTACGCTAATCGAGGCCGTATAGACCGTGTTGGATTGCAGCCCGTGGTAGCTGACGTTCTTGTTGGAGGCGGACCCGCTGATGGCCAGGCTGCCGGAGACGTTGACCCCGTTGACGACCAGGCCAATCCCGCTGTTGTTGATCGTATAGCCGCTCGGGGAGCTGACGTTGAAGCTGATGCCGTCAGCGGGGGGGACGAATATCATGTTCAGCGGGAAGAGATTGCTGATGACGGGCGGGACTGAGCCGGTCACCTGGTCCAGAACCGCACTGTCGAAAAAGCAGGCCCCGCCCTGGCTGGCGTACTGAACATAGACAAACCGGTAACGGACCGTGGTCGTGCCCAACGGCGCGACCAGTTGGCTGACCGAACCCGTGACGGCGTAGGTGTTGAAGAAAGGATCGCCAATTGATACGGGGGACGAAATATCGCAGGCCTGGTTGACCTGATACTGAAACCAGTTGTCCGTCCCCACGCTGGCGGTGAACGTATCCGATTTGTAGAGGGCCAGCAGGTTGCTGCTCGAGCCGAGGAACAGCACTTCGATCCAGACATAGCAATCGGGCCCCAGCGTTTCTCCCGGAGGAGTGCCTTGCGTGTAGAACCATCCGCTGGCTTGATACACGGAGCCAGGCGCGCTGCTGAGATCCTGGTAGATGCCGGCGGCATTGTTCGTGCCGTTATAGCACGCGCCCCATTCCTTGAAATGAAGTAGGCCTGCCTGGTTAGAGACATTGCCCTCGATCCACAGGTTCGGCGGAACCTGAGCCGTCGGCGGGGCAAATCGCGTCCACCCGGTCGGGACGACACGGCCGCTATTTTGCTCGAAACTAGGGTTCACCAGGAGGTTGGCGGCTTGAGTTGGCTGGGCGGCGAGGAGAAGAGCCGCAGCCAGGGCAAGCAGCGCGGCGCTCACGCTCTCAGAGCAGTCGCGGTGAATCGAGCGCCGGGGGAACGGATACAGGCGGGGTGAGGATTTCATGGCTTCAATTATGGGCAGACTTGTTTGTCGGTTAGCAGCGAACCCGTCCGGATGCTGGGTTTCCCGTGAGTTACGCTGCAATATTGCAGGCGAATCCGGTGGCGTCAAGAGGTTGCGTTGACGCCGCCTCCAATGATATAGTACAGGCAGTTCCGTAGCGAGCGCCCATGAACCGAAGTCTGATTCTGCCACTTTTGCTCCTCCCGGCTGCCACGCAGTCTGCGCTCGCGATTCAAGCCCCAACCGGTTTGGTGAGCCGGGCGGGCGACCAGAGCATTGTTCTGCACTGGGACCGGAATTCGGAGGCCAACCTGGCCGGCTATCGCGTGTACCGCTCGACCACCGGCGACGGCGGCCCATTCACGCTGCAGAACGCCACCCTGCTGACCACACCCGGATTCTGCGATCTCACCAGCAAGGTCATCAACGGGCAGACCAACTTTTACTACGTCACCGCCGTGGACACCGGTTCTCAGGAAAGTCTCCCTTCCGCGATCCTGGGGGCGTTGCCGCATCCGTTTGCGAGCGATGACGAATTCCTCGATTACGTCCAGCAGACCAGCTTCGACTACTTCTGGTACGGCGCCAATCCGTCCAATGGGCTGGTCCCGGATCGCAGCGGCACAGGTTCGGCCTGCAGTATTGCCGCGGTTGGATTTGGGCTGACGGCCATCGGCATTGCGGTTGACCACGGTTGGATCACGCGCACTCAGGCCGTGGCGCGGGTGCTGACGACCTTGAACACTTTTCTCAATGGACCTCAAGGTCCCGGCAACTCAGGCGTTATCGGCTACCGGGGCTGGTTCTACCATTTCCTGGATATGAATACCGCCGTGCGCGCCGGCGGGGAGTTGTCCTCGATTGATACGGTCCTGTTGCTGGCGGGGATGCTTTACGCCAAACAGTATTTCAACGGCCCGAGCGCCGACGAAGCTTCGATTCGGTCCGTGGCCGACGCCATCTACAACCGGGTGGATTGGACCTGGATGGCCCAAGGGACCGACGTGGTCTCGATGGGCTGGCACCCCGGCTCGGGTTTCATCACCGCTAATTGGATTGGCTACAACGAAGCCATGATCCTTTACTGCCTCGGCCTGGGCGCGGCGACCAATCCGCTGCCGGCCTCCGCGTGGAGCCGGTGGACCAGCGGTTACACCTGGGGCACGTATTATGGCCAAACCTTCATCCCGTTCGCGCCGATGTTTGGGCATCAGTATTCCCACTGCTGGATAGACTTCCGCCACGTGGCGGACAGTTTCATGAACAGCCATAACAGCACCTACTTCGAGAACTCAAGGCGCGCGACCCTGGCGCAGGTGCAATACGCCGCTCTCAACCCAGGTGGCTTTGCCGGCTATAGCAGCACGATTTGGGGACTGACAGCCTGTGACGGGCCAACGGGTTATGCCGTGCACGGCATCCCGCCGGGCGGAGCGGATGATGGCACGATTGCCCCCACCGCCGCCGGCGGCTCCATCGCGTTCACCCCCGAGTATTCATTGCCCACGCTACGCGCCTTCTACAACCGCTACCGCCCGCGGATCTGGACGGCCTACGGATTCCGCGACGCCTTCAACATCACGGCCCAGTGGTACGCTACTGATGTGCTGGGCATTGACCAAGGGCCCATCGTGATCATGATCGAGAACTATCGCACCCAGCGGGTTTGGCGACTGTTCATGCAGAACCCTGAAGTCCAGCGTGGATTGCAGCGCGCCGGTTTTGTCCCGCTGCCCTTCCTTTCGCTTAATCTGCAAGCCGTGCCTGCCTTGGGCGGCTTCAACCTCTGGTGGGACGCCTCCGCCAGCCGCTCTTACCAGATCGAGTACTCGCCACAAATGCTGACTTGGACGGCCTCGCCGGGCTTCGTCGTGGCCACCAACAGCGGGATCTTCAACTGGCTCGACAACGGGCCGCCCGCCACCGTCTCCCCCCCGGACAGCGCCCCTCAGCGCTTCTATCGCGTTTTCCAGTTAGGGTCGCCGTAATCGCCGAAGGGCAAGGCTGGCCCAATCCCATGTCGGGTCCTTACACGCGCGAACCGTGCGACGATCTGGACCCAAACCCCGAACGCGAAGGGCATCTTCAACGCGACCTCGCGTCACGAGACGCCCAAAGGCGACCTGCTGGCCTTCATGCGCTAAGGCAGGAGTTGAAACTCCCAGATGGTCGGTCCGCCGGTCGCGTCCAGAAGATTCCACCGCACCCGCTGGGCAGTGACGGGCTCAAACTTGAGCCGGAGCTTGCTGCCGGGGTCTTCGCCTTGACAGCACGCCTTCCACTGGCTGTCCTGGAGGTATTCGACAGCGAACTTGTGGATCCGTCTGAGTTCGGGAAACGCCTGCCTGATCACCGAGCGACTGACGGTAGCCGGCTTGCCGAGGTCAACTTCGAGCCGGGCGGAGGTGGTTCCCTCATCGGTTGCCCAGCGGGTATCGTCGCGTCCGTCCACGGCTTGATCGGGGCCGTACTCCGCAAGGCCGTGATAGACATTGGAGGCCGTGGCTTTGGCGTTGGTGGTCAGCGATGCGGCAGCCGTCACTTCCACAGCGGGAAGGCTGAGGGCCGAGCGGTCGAGCTCCGAGGCGATAATGGGGTCCAATGCGTCCAAGCCGTCGGCAGCGAGTGCGATCTCAATTCCTTGCGGCGTCTGATGCACCTCAACCTTGCGGCCGGTGCGAAAGTCCGCGTCACGCCAGTCCATCGGTGAGAAGTACCAGCCGATGCGCATATCCTGCTTCCGCGCCGCCCGGGCCAACTCGGCGCAGATGTCGCGCTGGAAGGGGGTGTTGGCGATGTTGTAGTCGCTCGCCTGGCTGGGCCAGAGGAGGAAGCCATCGCAGTGCTTGGCGGTGAGCACCATGTACTTCGTGCCGGCGGCCTTCGCAAGGCGTACCCACTCTCTGGCGTTGAAGTTCGTCGGGTTGAACTGCCGATAGAGGTTGTCATACACCTCCACCGGGATCTCGCCCTTGTTGGGGCGCTTGGGATTGGAGTTGGCGCGCGACCAACTGATCTCGGTTTCCTTGAGGCTGACCGGTCCCCAATGTATGAAGAGCCCAAAGCGCCCCTCCGCCCACCACCGGAGGCGCTCCGGATGAGGATGCGGCCCCGCGACCTGGTTCGTCGCTTCGACGGTTGCGCTGGCGGCAGCAACGCCCGCCTGCAACGACAGAAACAACACGCACCACCTGGTGCTCTTGGCCAACCCCCGCCAGAACTCGGAGCGGGAAAGCCCGGCCATCGCGCTTCCGACGGCAGGCTCACCCTGTCTCCGATCGCCAGAACGAGCGTCCGCCACCGCACCCACCGGCCAAAGGATTCGCAACAAGCTCATGCCTGCTGATAACAAAAGCCAGGACGCCCGGTAAGACTCGCTCCGACGCTGGTCGGTGGCCGCCCACCGTTGACGGCAGGGTTTTGCGTTTTGGGTCGCAACACCTCGACAGTCAGTAGCCTGAAGCCGCCGGGCTATGGAGCTTGGTACACGAGGCGGGCACCCCCTCTCACGTTCACCGATGCATTTCCGCTCGCCGTCGAGGATTGCTTCTACAAGGTCCACACCGGGCCGTGAATGACCAGCGGAAGCCGTGCCCTCGGCACTCTCACGGGTTCTTCACCCCGTATCGCTTATCGTACTCGGCAAGCAAGCCAGCGCTGGCGCCACCTTCGCTAGAGAAGGTGAACCGGTTGACCTCCAGCGCTTTCTTGAACCTGGCCAACAGCGCCGGGGCGTCCTCCGCGCGCAATGCGTACCGGTCGGGCCAACTGAGCTGCAGGTGCCACAGTGGAACCAGCAACTTCTCCAGGCGGTTGCGCAGCACGGGGTCTTCGGTTCTCCCGTAAGCTCGATCGAGAATCACCAGGCCCTTCGCGACGAAGTCGGGGGGAGTGATCTCATTCGGGCGCCACCCGTTCATCGGGATGTGCGCCTTGATTTCCCTACCGAATCCATCCATCAGGGACAGGAATGCCATTACATCGCCCGACGCGGGCCCGTAGTAGCCTTCGCAGAATTCCGAGCGCAGCCGCATCGGGTCCTGCGCCGGGTCCCACAGCAATTGCGCCACCAGATACTGCCGGAGCTCGGAGAGCTCGGACCCCGAACCTTGCAGGTTGCCCTGCAGCATCACGCCGTTAACCCCGTGCGCGGCGTAGTATCGGATGTCGTCCACCAGCGCGTTCAGGTTGGGGTTAGGCGCCAGGTAGTCCCAGAAGTTCACGCCGTAATGCCACACCCACAGGCTCCGGGCAATTTTGCGCCATTCGTCAATGGCCGCTCGATAGGGCTTGCTCAACTCTTCATCGCCCAGGCCGTGAAAGTAGCAGGCGTGGTGGCACAAACGGATGATGACGTTGTCGCGCGGCTTCGTCAGCTTGGGCGCACCGATCGAGTATTGGTAGGCGATGGTCTCGACGTATTTGTCCGGGTAGCGGGCCTTGACCGCATCGGCGACGGTGTTCACCAGGCGCAGGATGGTTCCATGCTGAGCGCCCTCCTCTCTGACCACGGCCAGGCAGGCTTCACATTCGCAGGCGCCCGGCTTGCCCGGCCACGCGTCGTTTTGTGACACATCCACGGCGGTGAGGCTGGGGGTCTGCTCGATCCATTTGAGAACCTGCGCTTTGGCGATCTCGATCACGTCGGGGTGCGTGAAACACAACTGACCGCTGGTGACTTCGCAGGTGCGCTTGCCGCCGACCAGGCTGAAGTATTCAGGGTGGGTCGCGAAATACTGGTTCCCGGGAACCAGGGCGGCGGCGGTGTGGACGAACGGCCAAATCAGCACACCGGTGAACCGGCCCTGGGTGTCGGGAACCGGCTGGCCCAGGCACTGCCAGATGTTGGCGCCGTTGAGCTTCAACCGGGCGGCGAAACGCCAATCCGACACGTCGTGATAGAGTTCGTCGCGATAAACGAACGGGGGCGTATAGCGGTAATCAATCTTCGGGAGTGTCAGCTTGGAGCGAGGGGGAGCGACCGTGCAATCAGGCGCCAGGAAACGGCACCCGCAGAAGCGCTCCAGGAACACGTAGGGCGCATACACCTGGCCGCGGTCATCTTTGCCCAACAGGATGAAATCCTTCCCCACAGACTGAATGACCACGCCATCGGTTCCCAGCCCGGCCACCTCTGCCTGGAGGCGTTTGCCGACGCGTTTGCACTTCCCGAGGTAGAACGCCGGTCCGCGCCCCGCTTTGCCTTCTGCCAGAATCGGCAGCTTCACGCCCGACACCTCAGCCAGATACGTCTGCAGCTCAGCCGCCGCGTAGGTCTCCGCGGGCGAGGCCTTGTCCGGCGTGACGATCCGATAGGCCGACGCCCCTTTCTCCGCAATCACCACATCCTTCGCCGTCGCGCTCTTCAGCGCCGTTAACGCCATGGCCATGCTCAACCCAGCCGCCCAAACCATGAAAGACTGCTTCTTCATACTGTTTCTCCTACTCGACAACCTGCTCGTATTGGATCAGAACCGCGCTGGGGCAATCGTTCAAGACGACGGGCACACCTCGATCCATTAACTGCCGGCCGGTGATGATGTCGGCCTCCGGTGAGTCAAGGTTCCTCACCCGGTAGCGGGCTTCCGGGTTCAGGCCGTGAAGGCGCAGGTCAGCCGACTTGTAGATGCTCTCGCTTCGCCGGAAGACCTGCACCAAGCCCGTGCCGAGGTCCGGCCGGTCGAACTGCCAGCCCAGCCACGCCGTCTCCTCCAGGCTGTACGGCGTCAGCGGGTAGTAGTCGCCCAGATAGCTGTCGGCCACCCGACGAAACTGGTCGCACAGCCGTCGCATCAGGTCGTAGTCGGCGTCCTTGACGCGCACGTCCCAGATGCAGTTCAACAACGGGGACATATTGCTGCGAAAGTCATAGGCAGCGACGTTTCCTGTGCCGGTCCCGCTCAGTGGAATCCAAAATGAAAGCCCATAGCTGTGACACTGGCTGCCGAGCGGATCGAGGCGGAAATCGGTCCGCCAGAGCGGCACCGCGCGGCGCATGGTCTCCAGGTCGTTTCGGCGGCCGCCGCTCGCGCACGAGTCAATCAGCAACCCCGGGTGCCGGCGGAGCAGTTCGTCCCAATAGGCTAGATAACCGGTGATGTGGTGGTTCTCGGTGATGCCCTGGCGATCCGGAGCGTCGTTCCGTCGCCAGAAGTCGAGCGGTTCCATGTTGAAGTCCTGGCGATACAAGTCAATGCCCTGGGCGGTGATCAGCTTGCTGACATGGTCGGTCACCCATTCGCGAGCCTTGGGATTGCCGAGGTATAGCAGGCCGCCGTTCGTCCCGCCGAGAATCCATTCCGGGCGCTCTTTGGAGAGCCACGTGCCGACGGCGACCCGCTCCGGCTCAAACCAGACGATGGTCTTGATGCCCTTGGAATGCGCGTGGTCGCTGATCGCCCGGAGGCCCCGGGGGAACCGCTTGGTGTCCACCTCCCATGTGCCGGTTTTGCACCAATCGCCGTCGCAGAAATACCACCCGGCGTCCATCCACCAGTAGTCTATTCTTAACCGCTCCTCGAGGTGGCGGTTGATAAACTGCACCTGATTCTCCTCGTTCGCGCCGACCATCTCACTGGTGAAGTGCGAACTGCAGCCGAACAGCATCGGCTGGATTGGCTGGCCGCCCGGCTTGGGCACATTGTGGGCCAGCATCCAGCGGCGGAAGATGTTCTGCGAGCGAATCCGGTCGCCCTTCCAGAACTGCAAGACGACCAGCGGGGTGCGCACTTCCTCGCCAGGCAGCAGCTTGAAGCGGGTCTGCTCTTGCCCCGCCCGCACCCGCAGCCCGTTGGCCTCGTCGCGCGTAAAGCTCGCCGCCCACTGACCCGGCCAGCCTACCACGGCGATGACGCCTTCGCCCGGCCACTCGACGTTGAAGTAAGGCCAGTCGCTGTTCGACCCGCGGCCGCCGGACGTGGCGATGCGCTTGGCCGTCTTGTGGGGCAAGGCGGTCCGAAGCGGTTGGTAATCGTTGGCAGCGCACGGGCTCCCGACGTGATGGTTTAAGACGAATTCGCCGGGCGCGGCGAATCGGGCACAGACCTCATCCTTCTTCCGCTCGAAACGAGTGTCCAGGGCTTGGACGTCCGCGAGGATGGGCGTATCCGTCGCACCGCCGTTCTTGAAGTGGAGTGTCCATTCGACGGTCGGGAAATCGTAGTACTCAATTGCCGCCCAGCGGAGCACCAGGCTGGTCTTGGGATCGGTCCAGGTCCAGGTTCGCTCCGTCCGCTGGTCATCGAGCTTCTTGACCTGGCGATCCAGCCGCCAGTCCGGCAGCAGTGTGGCTGAGGACTGGCCGCCGTAGGTGAACGAAAACGGCAGCTCCGTGCACATCCCCGGGAGCACCTGCCCTTCAATGATCGGCAAATCACCCAGCCACAGAATGCGACCATCGGCCAGCGCGATCTTTGCTTCCACCCAGTCAGCCTGATCGCAGGCGATGCCGTCGCCGGCGTCACCAACTTCCAACAGAAAGTCCGTCGCGCCGCCGAGGTCGAGGCTGACTCGCTCGGGCGGCATCCCCTCGTGCATGACCTTCGAGCGGAACGCCTCCTTCCCCGCGACTGTGACCGAGAAGACGATGCTGCCGCGCCCACCGCGTGTCTGTGAGTTGCTGTCCACGCCGACGAAGGCCGAGAACGTCTTGCCCGGACCCGGCAAACGCACGGCCACCTTGCTGGCAGCGTGGCAGAATATCCCACGCCGGTATTCTGTCTTGCCGATCGCCAGGGGCCGGCCCATTCGCGTGTTCAAGCACAACTCGTCGAAGTTGGTCAGCACGGCCAGGCCCCATTGGGGTAGGGCCGGTTGCCGGTCGCCGTCAAACTTCGCGGTCATCCACCGGTGGAGTTCTCGCATCTCGACCGAGTTCACGGTCGCCGCGGGGACCTCTGCCGCCGAACCCAGTCGGACCAGCATCGCCACCGTGATCAGTCGCGTCAGCGTTGTCATGATTGCTCCCGCCTGGCCGAATTACTGACAAGGATTTGGTCATTCGCGTGCCCGCTTGTGCTTGGCGCTGTGCGGGTATGCAGGAATTGGTTCCGGGAGCCATTCATCTCGCGCGGATCTTGCCAGTCGCGGATGAACCCCGCCAGCGTCATTTCCCGCTTGTAGGAAGGTCAGGGCCTCGCGGTTTGGACTACTCTTGTCTCACCATTGACCCTGGTCTTGACCGGGCCCGGCTGAGGCGAAGTGATGCGGTATTGGGTCACCTTGCCCTCCTTCCATTGGATGTCCACAGTGTAACCGCCGCGGGCGCGGAGGCCTTTGACACTGCCGCTGGGCCAGGCTTTGGGCAGTGCCGGCAGGAGTTCGATTTCACCGGCGTGAGATTGCAGAAGCATCTCGCAGACGCCGGCGGTGTAGCCAAAGTTACCGTCAATCTGGAACGGGGGATGGGCGTCGAAAAGGTTCGCGTACACGCCCCCGCCCTTCTCGTAGTTGATACGTGAGTCGCCGACGAGCCGCAGCAGATTGCCGATGAGCTTGTGGGCACGGTCGCCGTCGTGCAGGCGCGCCCAGAGGTTGATTTTCCACGCCGTGCTCCAACCCGTGCTCACGTCGCCGCGCGCATTGAGCGAGACCCGCACGGCTTCGGCCAGTTGGGGCGTTGTGCGCGGCGCGATCTGACGACCGGGATACAGGGCCACCAAATGCGAGAGGTGCCGGTGCGTGTCGTCCGGGTTGTCGCGGTCCACCATCCATTCCTGCAATTGGCCCCATTTGCCGATCTTCGGCCCGAGCAACTTGTCGCGCTTGGCGGCCAGGGTCTCGCGGAATTCGCTGTCTAGGCCGAGGGCGTTCGCCGCTTCGACGGTGTTGTTGAACAGGTCCCAGATGAGTTGCTGGTCGTGCGACACACCGTCTTCGCGCGGACCATGCTCGGGTGAATAGCCGTTTGGCGCGACAAGTGTGCCATCCGGCAAAGCTTTGAGCCGATCAAGCCAGAATTCGCAAACCTCCTTCATCATTGGGTAAGCCACCGTGCGCAGATACGCTTGGTCACCGCTAAACGCGTAGTGGTCCCAGATGTTTTGCAGGCACCACGCGCTGCCCGACTCGACCCAGTCCCACGTTGAACCGCCGAAGATGCCGTTCTCGGCCCGCATCGTCCACCCGCGCGTGTGGAAGGCCTCCCGCGTCGCCGCCTTGCGCACCTCCCGGATGGAGTTAAGCCAGGCCGCGTAGGGCTGAAAACACTCGCTGAGGTTGGCGGGACCGGCGAGCCAGTAATTCATCTGCACGTTGACGTCGGTGTGATAATCGCTGCGCCAGGGCGGCCGGATGCTCTGGTTCCATTTGCCTTGCAGGTTGGCCGGCAGGCCGCCGGCGCGCGAAGACGCGATCTGCAGATACCGGCCATGCTGGAAGAGCAAGGCCTCGAGTCCCGGATCAGGCACGTGGTTCTGGTTCAGCCGCAACAACCGCTCATCCGTCGCCAGCGGCAGCGGCGGACCGAGGTCGAGCGTCACACGGCCGAACAGCCCCCGGTAATCCTGAAGGTGGTCGGCCAGCAGCTTCTCATAAGGGATTCGCGCGGCCGCATCGAGCCGGGCCGTGACGGCGCGATGCGGCAGCTCTCCGCGCCAGCCTTTGCTGCGGTCCTGGACAAAGTCCGTGCCCGCGTCCAGCAGCAGCGTGAGACTGTTGGCGTTGGTGAAGGCAATCCGCTCCCCGGTCACCTCCAGCGTGCCGCCATCGTGGAGAGCCAGGACCTGCGCTTCGTAATTCAAAACGACGGCATAAGAGTTGGTCCCCATGTATTGATAGCCGGCCAGCGATCCGGCGGATATCAGCCGGTTCCCGGCAGCGCTGATCTTGCCTTTGTGCATGTCCGTGAGCCGCACGGTGCCGGTTAGTTTGCCGGGCATGTTGGCGGTGAACCGGAGGACGATTACCCTCGCCGGGAAGCTGGCGAACGCCTCGCGCCGAAACCTGACCCCGCCGCTTTCGTAGGTGACGGTGTGCACCGCGCGCTCAAGGTCGAGTTCGCGCCGATACGCGGCAATTTCGCCATGCGCCAAAGCAACAAACACATCGCCAAATGCCTGGTAGGCGCCAGTGTCGGTTTCGTCGCCGATCCAGAGGCTCTCCTCATTGAATTGGATGCGCTCCTGCGGCGTGCTGCCGAAGAGCATGGCGCCGAGGCGGCCGTTGCCTATAGGCAGCGCCTCCTTCTCCCAATCCGTTGCCGGGCGGTTGTACCATAAGAGGTTGGTTGGAGCTGCTTGGGCCGGCAGGGCAGTCGCACTGATCAACAGTGCCAGGAGAATGTGCTTGGGGCTCATCGCTGATCCCTTTCGTTACATCAGAAAGGCGAGTGCTGCAATTCCTATCGGAATTCCTGGCCAAGCGGGGGCGCATATCAAAATTTGAGGGGGGTAATTTTAATCGGACCGTGATCTAAACGGCGGCATGACCAACTGCTGCGAGAAATCGGTTCCTCAATCCGACAGCAGTTACGAGGCGTTGGCCCAGGCAGTGGTGGAGTGGCAAGCGCGATTGACGGCGGGGCTGGATCAAAGCATTCCGGCCTCGAATGAAACCTTGGGGGATATGGAGGAGCAGATCCTTCGTCAAACCCAGGGATTGGAGCGCAAACTTCTGGAGGAGGCGGCCCAAAAGGAAGCTGATCAAACTCCACCGGTTTGCCCTGTTTGCGGCCATAAATTGAGCCGTTGCACGCGCGATCATGCGCGTACTTTTCACACCCGATTTGGGTCCGTGACCGTCAAACGGCTGCGGGGCTGGTGCAGGCGCTGCAAAGCGTGGCGTTATCCGGCCGATCAGGCCATGGGCTTAAGTGACACCGGTGGGGCATCGCCGTCAGTACAGGAAATGGCGGCCCTGACGGTCAGCAAACTGCCCGTCAAAGAAGCCAGCGCGGTCATTGAACGATTGACCGGAGTGAGACTGCCGCCGGCAACGCTGGACCGGGAAGCACGCCGCCAAGGCCAGCGCGCCGACCGCAAGCGCGAGCCATTGGATGAACAAATGCGCACGGGTCAGGGCCTTCAACCGATGCTCCCTGGGGCTGAAGCCCCCTTCACGCTGGTCATGGAGTTGGACGCCTGGAACATTCGCGAGCGGGACGACTGGGGACAAAGCGCCCGACAGCGTGCGGCGGGCCAGGAACCACAACGGTGGCACTGGGCCTATGGCGGCACGTGCTTTCGGTTAGACCAACGGGTGGAAAGCCAAGGTGGGCGGGCGCACATACTCAGTCGTGGCACCGTGATGACCCGCGGCGGGGTCGATGAGTTGCGCGAACAGCTTTTTGCCGAAGCACAGCGACACGGTCTGGCGCAGGCCGCCAAAGTGCTGGTCGTAGCCGATGGTGCCCTGTGGATTTGGAATTTGACGGCTGACCGATTTGGGCAAGCCGAACAACGGTTGGACTACTACCACGCCAGCCAGCACCTGTGGGCGGTGGCGCACGCGTTGCACCCGGAAGATGAAGCCGCGGCGCGGGCTTGGATCAAGCCGCTGCTCAAGAAACTCAAACAAGGGCGGGCGGCTTCGCTGCTCAGTGATCTGCATACCCTGGCCAAACGACTGCGCAGCAAGAAGCGTCACGCTGTTGCGCCTGAACTAAAGTATCTGGAAAGCCACCGGGAGCGAATGGATTACGCTGCCGCACGGCGCGCCGGAGAACCCCAAGGCAGCGGTGCCATGGAATCAACCTGCCGACAGTATCAATGCCGATTCAAACGCCCCGGTCAGTTCGGGAGTTGTGTGGGAGAGGAAGGCTTAATGTGCTTGGAGACCTTCTGGCGCAACTGTCGTTGGCATCTGCTATTCCCACACACCCTTCATGATGACCCCCGCAGAAATTGATATGCGCCCCCTGTTGGATCCCAATCCTTCCACAGAGCATGCTCCCGCGTTCGTCAAAGCTCTGCTCGACTGTGACAAGCACCAGGCCCGCGAGGCTTACTCCCGACCCGGTGGGCGGTATCCAATCGTGCTCACCCGCGACCTCAAACTGGCGAAGGACTGGGTCCGCTCCTGCGCGAGGGGGGTCGGAGCGCTATGGGTTGGTCGCCTCCTCCAAAGCGCAGCGCCTGAAGCCCCATGCCATTGATATTCGAGTGGATGTGGATCCGGTACAGTGGTTTCTGAACGGCAAGGGAGACACGCGCTCAAGCTACTACCTTGAGGATGCAGCCACCGAATTTCAGGTTCAAGGGCTTGAGCTGGACTCGACGTGTGTCACATGGGATGGCGACCTGCGCTTTACGGATTCAGGATGGAACTTCCATCGGTTCCGCGGGGATAAATGGGAGCAGGTGCATAAGCCCGACCTCCAGGGTTACCTGCGCAACGCGTACCGTGTCCTGCTGACGCGCGCGCGGCAGGGTATGGTGATTTTCGTGCCGCCGGGTTGCCCGAGCGACCCCACGCGGAAAGCCGAGTTCTAGGATTCGACTTTCCGATTGCTGACGGAGGTGGGGATTCCGGAGGTCGGTTAGGGGTGGGGGCAGACACGAATTGCACGGATTTCCACGGAGGGATTGATCCGCCAATGACGCGAAGGGACGCGAACTCGCAACTACAGATGGAGACGACCGGCCGTCAGAGCAGCAGGCTTTGGCAGGCTGGCTCAGGCGGCCCGCTCGGCAGGCGGTTCGACGGGCAGGTCGAGGAAGAGTTGCGGGAAGTAGAAGTCATGGACCTTCGCCGGGAAGGAGGCGCGCAGCGGGCCTTTGGGAGTGGGCGTTTCAAAATACCCCTCGTCGAGTCCCAGTTTGATGATCTGTGCGGAGACCGTGGCGGCCTTGCCGGTGATTTCCTGCACCCGTGAGCGCGGGATTTCGCCTTCGTCCACCAGGGCGCGGGCGATGCGCATGAGTTGTTCCCGATAGCGTTTCAGATGCAGCGCCTCGAACTGGAAGTACCGTTCCACCCGGGTGCGCAACGCGGGCAGGTCGAGCAGCCCGCTCATGAACTGGATCTGGTCGAGCATGGTTTCGAGGAAGAAAACGCAGAAGCCGGCCAGGGCTGCATCCGAGAGGTTGCCCCGACCGTCGAGATCGTCCTGCCGGCCGCGGTCGGCGGCTTCCAGAGTGGCGTAGTAGCGCTGGCGCCAGCGGGCCAGCCCGCGAGACGGTGTCCACAGGCCGTGTCCGGCGAGGCCGTGGCGGATGAGCAGTGCCTGGGAATGGAGCCGGATGACGCGTCCATTACCATCGCCGAACGGGTGAATCCAGGCCAGGCGATGGTGGGCGGCAGCAATGACGACCAGGCGGCTGGTTTGCGGGATGGCTGTGTCGGCGTAGAAGGTGTGGAACCGGTTGAGGAACTGCGGCAGCGCCTCGAAATGCGGCGGGGTGTGCCGGCCGACGTCAACCATGAAGTCGCGCAGGTGCCCTGGCTTTGTCCGGTAGCGCTTTCCGCTCTTGGTGGTGGCCCAGTGCAGTGGTTCCGGGAGCCGGGTGTAGAATTCCCGATGGAGCCAGCAAAGGAATTCCGGGGCAAAGACATCTACGGATGGATCTGCCACCCGTTCTTCCATCAGCTTCTCGACGCCAATGTGGGCCAGGCTGAGCTGCTGGTTGTCGCGCTGGGTCTCGTTCTGAGAGAAGTCACGCTTCATCGCTCGCTCGATGTCCCGGGGAAGGGTTTTGTGGCCTTCGATCAGGTTGGAGTAATAGCAGTTCATCTCCCGGACCAAGTCCGCCACCCGCTGGAGTGCCAGCGGCGAATGGACCTGCCCGGTAAGGCGTCCCGAGGCCTTCAGGATTTCGTAAGTCAGCCCGGAAAGGCGGCCACCCTGCTCTATTGGGAGCAGAGGCTCCATCGCGCCAGGATGCCGGCAGGTTTCCATTAACGGATGTTCCGAATATGTTTCTGAAGATCTTACACCAATACTAAAGTCTAGTAAATAGCTATGTTGTGAAGTTACAGCCTGCTTCCTGATCCTTCTATCCGAAGATCTTTCCGAAGATCATGTACGGACTGGAGGAAGTGACGGTTGAGGGCGCGTCAAAGGCTGAGGGTCCAGGGTGGGATGCGGGCGATACCCCGGTGTGTCTCCCATGGGGAGCGCTCCCCATGGGAGACACACCGGGGACACACCCTGTCGCCACCAGAGTCGGCCGGTTCTTGAGCCCAAGTACCAGGGCATTGTGCCCCATTTGAGCTTGGATGATCCACAGAGCCGAACCTCTCGTAAGGCCACGGAATAGCGTGCCGCGTTACAACACTCCCAATTCCTCATGGCGGGTGTCGGCCCGGAGGCAAGTCGAAGGCTGAAGCCTGAGCAGCCGCCGGCTTGCCTTCGCCTTCACCCAGTGCTGGCGTGCCACCTTCTCCCGCCCCTGGGCGCGATGGGGTCTGGCTGCGGGGTCCGCTACGGCAGCAGCCGGGCGCGGTAGAAGCGTTGGGTGTGGGAAGTGATCGGGGTTGGGTCAGCCCAGTGTACGGGAGCACTGGGGATCGTTGGCGGAGCCGGAGGAGAGCAGTGTGCGAGGTTGCAGCATCGGCGGTTTACGGAGTGGTCACGATGCGGAAGAAGCGCGTCTGGTCGGGCTGCACTTGTTCCGTGTAAGGGGGCGGCGGCGGCGGTGTGATCGGATTCCAGGGTCCTCGGAGAGCCGGCGCGCATTCCAGTTGACCGTCGCCGGTCCAATCGAGGCGGAGTTGCCCGTTGGCGAGCACGGGCGGCCGGAATTCAGCCGGCGGCAGCACCGCGTCCAGGCGCAGCGCGCCCAGGTAGGTGTAGCGGACGGAGTTGTTGTTGTTGGGGGTGGGGCCGATGGCGATGGTGATCTCGCGGGCGGCGCTGGGGCGGATGCCGGTGACGCTGGCCGTGTTGGTGAGGTTGTTGGCGGGGTCCAGAGCGGCAAAGGCGGAGTTCACGCCGGTGACGGTGTAACCCGTTTCCCGGTTGTCGCTGACCCCCATGCGCGAGGCATAAAAAGTCAGGGTGTATTCGGCCGATGGATTCAACCCGGTGAGCTTGAAGCGCGGAAACACATTCACCAGGCCACCGTGGTCGCCCGTGTTGCCGAACAGCGAGTCGCGGGTGGCGTTGGGCGGCAGCCCGGGCGAGCTGAGCGTCCCGTTTTCATTCGCGCCGTTGAAGCGGCTGAGCATGACCAGGCCGACCGTGGTGAGGGTGTTAGCGGCGGTGACGAGGTTGGTCAGTTGCGCCGTGGAGGACGAACCGACGGCGGTGGTGACGTTGTTCCAGTGGTTAAGGGGATCGTTCGGCGAGGGCCCGTGGGCGGTGGTGCTCGCGCCGCCGAAGTCGAAGAACAACGCCCGCGCCGCCGGGTTCTGTCCGGCGGGCATCACCGTGAGGATGGCCTGGCTGCTGCTGGCGCCGAAGGCCAGGTTGCTGACCGTGACGAAGTAGGCCGTGCCGTCCATGTTGGTCGTCACCGCGGGGATGGCATAGGTGAATTGGCTGGCACCCGGGATGGCCACGCCGTTGCTGAACCATTGGATGAAGTAAGGCGGCGTGCCTTGCACCGCCACGGTGAACTGGGCCGGCATGAACTCGGAAACGGTCAGGCTGGCCGGGTGCTGCGTGAACACGATCGGCTCCTGTTGCGGCACCGCCTCCAGGCGCATCGCGCCGAGGTATGTGAAGTGGTAGGCGTTGTTGTTGTTGGTCGTGGGTGCGAGGTGGATGCTGATTTCCCCCGCGGCATCGGGCGTGATGCCGGCCACCAGCGCGGTGGTATCGAAGTTGTTGGCGGCGTTCAAAGCCGCGAAGCCGGAGTTCTGACCCGTAACCGTGTAACCCGTCTCGCGGTTGTCCGCCACCCCGTTGCGCGAGGCGTAGAAGGTGAAGCTGTAGGTGCGCGCCGGGTTCAAGCCGGTCAGCTTGAAACCGGGGAAGACGTTGGACAAACCGGTGAAGGCTTCCGTGTTGCCGAAGAGCGAATCGCGGGCGGCGTTCAGCGGGAACATCGTCGAGCTGAGGGTCCCGTCTCCGTTCACGCCGTTGAACCGGCTCAGCACCGCCAGGCCGATGTCGGTGCGCGCGTTCGCCGTCGTGACGAGGTTGGACAACTGGCCGGTGTCCGACGCGCCCACGTCCGGCGTCACGTTGTTCCAGTGGTTGACGGGGTCGTGCGGCGCGGCGCCGTTCGTGGTCACGGTGCCGGCGGCGCCAAAGTCGAAAAGGAACGACTGCAAGCCGGTCTGGCTCGATCCTGACACGGTCGCCCAGGCGTGGTTCTCGAGCAGCGCGGGTGAGACGGTCAGCCCGAGGTTGAGGCTGGAAACCAGCGGGTTGGTGTGCAAACCATAAGGGCTGACCCCGTAGATCTGGCTGTAGATCACACAGGCGGCGAGGTAATAGCCGTTGTTGTTGCCGTGGTAGTTGTCCGCGCCGAACAACGGCAGGAACAGCGGGTCTGTGGCCGGCAGCAGTCCTCCGGCATTCTCCCACGCGCTGCCCACCGGCGCGACGGCCACAGGCGGGTTGGTCGGATAGGCGGCGTTGAGAAAGTCGGCGAGGCCCTGGTAATTGGTCCGCAGTTCGGACTGGAATTCCGCCGTGCTGGCGAAGCTGGTGGGCGAGGAAACGCCCGTGATCAACGAATGCGCCGCCGCGCGCGACCAGGTTTCAAACAGCACGACCTGGGTCTGCGGATGGTTGGTCATGATCTGCCGGTAAAGCAGCGTCCCATAGGTGTAGTGATCCGCCACGCTGCCGCTGGACAGATGCGTCGGCTCCGTGCTGTAGTTCTGCAACACCACATGGGTCCACGGTTGCGATTGGATCGCCGTCTGGGTCGCCGCGTCCTGGCTATGATATTGGAAGTCCGTCCCCCCCACCGCGCGCATCACGGTGTCGGGGTCGGGATGTCCCCCCGCCTGCGCCAGCCGATCGAAGATGCCGGGCACACCACCACCGCCGCTCCCGATAGTGAAACTGTTTCCGATGAACAGAACCCGGTGTTGCGCCCGCGCGGCCCAGGGGAAGAGCGGCGCGCACAGAAGGAAGCCCAGCAGAAGCGGGGAGAACCATTTGGCAGTTTGCACGTTTGTCATTTTGATCTACTCAACCTACGCGGCACGTCCACGTTATGCCAGGAAACCCGGCGCACCAACCCGGACGTTTCAGCAAAACATCCCTGCCCATTCCAGCAAGGGCAGGGACGGCTCGCCGAGGCGTCCGCTCCCGCGGAGCGAAACGCCTCGGCCGGAATCCGGGTTGGGCCGTTCGGTTATTGCTGGAGGCGATAGAACCGGTTTTCGCCGGGCACGAAGTCCTCCTCGTAGGGCGAAGTCGGCACGGGCTCGATGTCCACCCACTGTCCGTTGACGGTCGGCGCACGCTGCAACTGGCCCGTGCCGGTCCACCGCACCTTAATCTTCCCGTTCTCGATGACCGGCGACTGGAACTGCAAGGGCGCCACGTAGGGCGACAGCCGCAGCACGCCCAAATAGGTGAAGTGATAGGTGTTGTTGTTGTTTGGGGTCGGCGCGAGGCTGATGATGATCTCGCCCGCGGCGTTCGGCGAAATGCCCTCCACGCCGGCGGTGTTATTAATGTTATTGGCGGCATCCAGGACGGTGTAGTTGGTGCCTGCTCCCTCGATGGTATAACCCGTTTCCCGGTTGTCCGAAACCCCGGCGCGCGAAGCGTAGAAGGTCAGGGTGTACTTCCGCTCCGGATTCAGGCCCGTGAGCTTGAAGCTGGGGAACACATTGGCCAGTTCACTCCAGGTCTCGGTGTTGCCGTAGAGCGAGTCGCGCGTGGCTTTCTGCGGGAAGACGGCGGCAGCCAGGGTGCCATTCTCGTTGGGACCATTGAACCGGCGGATCATGGAGAGGCCGATAGGCGTCACCGCGTTGTGTGCCGACACCAGGTTGAGCATTTCTCCTGTGTCGGATGATCCCGCGCTGGTGACATTATTCCAGTAATGCTCCGGGTCGTCCGGGGGCGGGCCGAATTGGGTGGTTTGACTGGAGGCGCCGAAATCGAACAGCAGCTCCTGGTCTTCAAAGGGAACCACCTCCCCGGTCAGGGTGGTATTGGCCGCGATGGGGTTGCCCGCGACATCCTGCAGGTTGTTGACGACCACCGTGAACGTGCCCGTGATCAGGCTCGACAACGTCAGCGTGACGGCGGTGTTGTCCAGATTGGGCGAAGTACCCAGGACCTGTACCGCCCCGGCATTCACCTGGTAATACTGCGGGTCATTAATCGTCCAATCCAGCGGTTCATTAAACGTCAATTGCACCGTGATCCCGTCGTAGCTAATCGCCTTGACCAGCGCGGGCGGGTTGGTGTCGCTGAGCACGGTCAGCACCGCATTGCTGCTGACCACGCCGTAGAGCTGGTTGCTGACGGTGACGGAATAGGTCCACCCGTCCATATACAGCTCCGCCGAAGGAATGGTGTAACTGAACTCGTTCGCGGTCGGAATGGGCGCGCCGTTCTCATACCACTGGATCAAATAGGGCGGCGGGCCGCTAACCGCGCAGGTGAAGGTGGCCGGTTTCAACTGCACCGCCTTCTGGCTGACGGGCTCCTGGGTGAACGCCAGCGGCGTCTGGGGTGGCAAGGCATCCATCCGCAAAACGCCCAGGTAAGTGTATTTGACGGAGTTGTTGTTGTTGGCGGTGGGATCAATGGCAATGCTGATCTCGCCCGCGGCATCCGGCGTGATGTTCGCGACTGTGGCGGTTTGGTCAATGTTGTTGGCAGCGTCGAGGGCAGCGAAGCCGGAGTTGCCGCCGGTCACCGTGTAACCCGCCTCGCGGTTGTCACTCACGCCCGTGCGCGAGGCATAGAAAGTGAAGGAGTAAACCGTGGCGGGATCGAGCCCGGTCAGCTTGAACCGGGGGAAGATATTGCTCAAGCCGCTGTGATTCCCGGTATTGCCAAACAGGGAATCGCGCGTGGCATTGGCCGGGTATAGGGATGAACCCTGGGTGCCGTTGGCATTAACGCCGGTAAATCGGCTGACCATCATCAGGTTGACCGTGCTCGTGGTATTGATCGAGGACACTAAATTGGACAAGACGCCCGTGCTGGTCTGGCCGATGGAGTCGTCCAGGTTGTTCCAGGAATTCTGCGGATCGTTCGGGATCGGGCCGCGGCTGGTCCGGTAGCTCCCGCCCAGGTCAATCAGGTAGGTTTGCGCCGGGCTTGAAGGCGCGCCCGCCAGCAGCAGCGCCGCGGCAAGGCCGGTCAGCCAGGCGGCGGCGGAACGACAGGGGATAGGTTGCCGGGCCTTGGGGCCAGGCTGGGGAGTTGCCACGGAGGTGTCGAGTCGGTCATTGTGTAACAAGTTCATCTAATTCTTTTTCACGGTTATAGGTTGAGGACCCGGGCTCGAAAGCTCCCGCCGCGCTCACGGCAGGCCCCGCGCCCAAGCGCGGCGATTCCGGCTTGCGCACCGGCATAGACCGCGACTGTTGCCCTCAGTCTAGGTCATACCCGGGCGGAGTGACAAGGCATCTTCTTGAGTCTTGTCTGAACGATCTCCTGCCGCCTGGAGAAATTGCACTTGATCCGGACCCAGGCGGATACTGCTTGGAGCAGAATGCCCGCGGTGCCATAATCCGGCGCAAGCAAATGTAGCAAAGAATTCCGTTGTCTATGAACACCGAGCTGCAAGGAACGAGACTTCCCCCCCATGACTGTGCGGGCGCCTGCGCGCACGGCGGCGATCACCTCCGGCCGGCGCTCCAAAGCTGGAACCGGCGCGCGTTTCTCGGCTGTCTGGGCGCGGCGAGTTTCGCCGCCGCACTCGCCGGCATCGGTCCCTGGCCGGCGCGCGGCGTGCCCAGCGGGAGGATCGCCACCACGCCGCTGCCGCCGGGCCGGCCGCTCCGCCTTAAGCCGCTGCTGATTTACCACCTGGACCAGCGACGGGAGAAGACAAGCTGGCGTGGTTACGGTGGACTGCGCACCGCCGCCGAGGTGGACCAGGAGTGCGGCCGGATTACCGCCGAGCTGGCAGCCCTGCGCGCCAAGGCCCGCTTCCCGCTGGAGATTCTGCCGCTGTCCCGCGTCAATTCCGATGCGGACGCGGCAGCGCAAGCCGGGGCGCCCGCCGACGCCATGCTGCTCTTTGCCGCCAGCGGCGCGCAGCATTGGCTGGAGAAACTGGCTGCGGCCGGGAAACCCGCCGTAGTGTTCGTGCGCCACAAGTCGGGCCCTCTTTATCTCTATTATGAAATCGCTCACTGGCGGCTGCTGCGCAAAAGCGAGGATGCGCCGGCCGAGCCAAACCTGGACGTGGACGACGTCGTGGTGGACGAATACGACGACGTCCTGTGGCGGCTGAAGGCGCTTTACGCGGTCCAGAACACGCGCGGCACGAAGGTCCTCGGGCTGGGCGGCCTGCAGGCCTACAGCCGCCCGGGCCAGGAGTTGGGTCCCAAGCACGTCCGGGATGTCTGGGGGTTTGAAATTGTGGAGTTCCCGCGCACCGAGCTAAAACAGCGCCTCGAACAGGTTCGGGCCAATCCCGACGCGCTGCGCGAGGCGCGACAATTGTCGGATGACTTGCTGGCCCAGGCCAACGTGGCGCTGGAAACCGACCGGCGCTTCGTCGTGAACACGTTCCTGGCGCTCAAGGTCCTCCGCGGCCTCATGCAGGAGAAAGGCGCCGCTAACCTCGGTGTCGCCGATTGCATGGGCGGGCTGATTCCCATCCTGGACACGCCGCCTTGCCTGGCGCTGAGTGTGCTCAATGACGAGGGCCTGACCGCCTTCTGCCACGTGGACATGACCCACACGGTCCCGGGGGTGCTGCTGCGCTGGATTTCGCACCAGCCCTCGTTCGTGTGCAATTCCCATTTCCCCCACCACGGGCTGATTACCCTGGCCCACTGCGCCGCGCCCAGGAAGATGAACGGCACGGACTTCGAGCCGACGACCATCATGACCCATTACGAGTCGGACTTCGGCGCCGCCACCAAGGTGGAGTATCCCAAAGGCCAGGCGGTGACCTGTGTGATTCCGAACCTCCACTGCACGAAGTGGTTCGGCTTCCGCGGCCGGATCGAGGATTCGCCGAACTACCCCATGTGCCGATCGCAAATGGATGTGCGGATCGAAGGCGACTGGCGCCAGCTTACGCGCGAAATGGAGGGGTTCCACACCGTTGTCACTTACGGCGATCACCTACGGGAGATCGGCTACGCGCTCAAACGCGTCGGCCGCATCCAATGGCGCGACTATTCCACCAAGACATGATTCAAGAACGGGCTTCATTCCCGCGGGTGTTCCTGACTGGCGGTTGCATTCGAACCAAGAGCTGACGGAGATGCCGCGCGGGGTGCTAGGGGTGCGGCTGCGGCTAAGCAGCCTGGAGGAGGCGGAGAGGCAAGTACTGAGTCTGGGGACGCTTCAGTACTTGGGCATTGGATGAGCCTGATGCATACGCACGGCAATTGTGACAACAAGACCGGGGTCTGTGGAAATACGAACGACTGTACCCTTATCACGAACGGTTGCCGTGAATCGCTACGGCCGCCACGCATTGGCCAGCCGCCGAAAACTCAGTTCGTCGCTGCCGGGGCTGGCCCAGAGCGCGGGATTGAAGGCCTGGGGATTGCCCCGGGCGTTCTGCCATTTCACGTGCCCGTCCGTGAACAGCGCATTCAGGCCGGCGACACCCTTGTCCTTGTGGGGCGCAAGGCTTAAGGACTGGACCAGGTCGGTCGTGATGCTCTTGCCGGGATGAAGCAGGTTTAGCTTTACGGGGCCGGTCACCTCGTAGGTGCCCTGGCCAATCTCGAGGTTCGTCCGGTCATAAGTGACCTTTGGCAAAACGTGGCCCTTGTAGCTCTCGGTCTCCAGCCGTTGAAAGAAGTAGGTGTAGCAAACGCGCACCCGGCCGGCCGTCTGGTCCGCCGGCACGGACGGCCAGGGGGCCACCTGGGCATAATTCTCGTATCTCATGGTCTCGTTCTGCGTGGCCTGGCTCGGGCAGTAGAACACTTTCGGGTTGGGCACCGCCTTGCTCCGCCACAGCAGGCCCACGCCGTAATAGCCCTCGACCACTTTCCCCGTGCCAGGGGTGACATAGCAGGGAAAGTAGCTCAGTTGAGGCCAGTCGTGGTCCCACGAGATGAAGGGAATGAGGTCATTGCACTCCGAACTGTACATATTGATCCCCAGGCCGATCTGCCGGAGGCTGTTCGCGCAGGCGATCCGCATGGTCCGCTCCTTGGCTTTGCTCAGGGCCGGCAACAGCAGCGCCGCCAGAATCGCAATGATTACGATCACCACCAGCAACTCGATCAGCGTGAACGCCGCCCCGGCCTCCGCCGAACGCGTGCGGACGCTACGCCCGCGATTGGCCGCATTCCGCGCTTCTAAACTGCAGGCTCGTCTCATAAACCACAGAGTATTGTAGCCCGGGAACACGGGGCTTCAAAGGCCCACTTATCCTGTCTAACACATAGACAATGTTGAGATGGGAGGGCGCGTGGGGCGATGCACCGGCCGAACGACCCGCGTTATCACCGCCCGGACGCGTATGTCATTGACGACTGGCGTTGAAGATGTTTCCTGCCCGGATGAACGGCCGACGGCGGTGCATCACGGAACGGTTCGGTTTTCGTCCTCGGAGACGTTCCAGCTCGGGATGTACTTTAGCCGCTTCACCCATTCACCATGTCCGTCGCAGAAGAGGACATTGCTGCCGTCCGCGCCGTGGTTGTCCACCGGATCAGGATAATTGTTCTTGCCGGTCGGCTTGCCGTCATCCGCATCGTACAGCAGCCAGATGCGGGTCGGACCGGGCACGGTGCCCACATAGCCGGAAGCACTTCCGATGCGGCGGGTGGAAACAAACTGCTGGGTTTTCTTCTGGCCCTGGAGTGAGCCTTGGATTTCAAAGCTGTGGCCCTCGCCCACGGCCTTGCCGTTGGGCGCATTGTCGAGAAGCCCCCGGATGACCAAGGCAAAAGTCTTGTCGTATTGGGAGACGTAAACAAGGTTTGTCGGGTTGATGAAGTTCTTGGTGCCGGGGCACACGAAGGCCTTAATCGAAGGAATGTAGGCAGGATAGAAAAAGGTCAGGTCATCATCGCTGCCGTCCCGCACGCCCGGCGGGCTGGACCTGGTATCCGCCAGGAAATGACCGTTGAAGTCATTGGCATACATCTGACTGCCCAGCCCGATTTGGCGGATGTTGTTCAGGCAACTGATGCGGCTCGCTTTGTCTTTTGCCCGCGAGAGCGCGGGCAAAAGCAACGCCGCCAGGATGGCGATGATCGCAATGACCACCAAGAGCTCAATCAAAGTAAAGCCAACCGGCCTTCGCGTTTGGCGAAATTGGCCCCTGGTCGCAATCGCACTGGGTTGTTCCGGCATAGCAAGGCGTCTAAACAGTGAATAACCCCGGCACCCGGTTGAGCCGCGCGTCGGCTTTCTCAGCGGAAACACAAACCGGCGCGCGCAAGTTCATAAAATCGGGGCCGCCTTTCCGGTGGAACCCCGGAAAGGCGGTGTTGCCGTGCCCGTGCTTCAAAAAACCCGAACCCGGAAGAACAGCCTCGGCTCGGTCAACGGAGTGAGGCTGTAAGGCGAGCTGGCGCTGGGCACATTGGTATAGGGCCCCGTGACTTCGGGCGCGGCCTGCAGCGTGCCGCCGCCGTTCCAGGTCAGGGTGAGCGTGCCGCTGTCGTAGGTCGGGATGATCGTGGGCAGCCCCGCAAGGGCCTGAACCATCACGCCCCCGGAACCGCCGACGACGAAACTGTTCGCGCCGTAAACGATGAACCGCTGCGAGATAGCGTTGATGGTGACGCGCTTGGTCCAGTTCGTCCCGTCGGGGGAGGACAGAATCGCAGCCGAGCCTCCCGCCACCACCAGGTTGCCCGAGCCGTAGGCAATGCCATTGAAGGTGGGATCGGAGCTTCCGCCCGACAAGCGGGAGACCCAATTGGTCCCGTCCGTTGACGTGAGCACTCGGTTTCTTTCGCCAACGACGACGAACTGGTCCATGGCGTAAATGATGCCGTTGATGGCGCGGGTGTCGGGGAACAACTGCGGATCCCAGACGATTCCGTCGGTTGAAGTGCGAACGGTCCCGCTGTCACCGACGACGACGTAAAGCCCTGCGCCATAAGCCGCGCCGCGCAAAGTGACGGTGGCAAACGAGGTTTGCGCGGTCCAGTTCGTTCCATCGGGCGAGGTCAGAATCCCGCCCGAGGCGCCCACTGCCACGAAGGTGTTGTTCACATAGGCGAGGCCATTCAGGGTGGTGGCGGCGGGGGAGGACTGAGTGACCCAGTTGGTTCCCTGATCTTCCGAGGTTACAATCGTGCCGGCATCCCCGCCTGCCACGAAGAGGCCCGCGCCGTAAGCAACGCAGCGAAGGTTAGCGGTTGTCGCCCCGGTCGCGCGGTATGTCCAAGTGATCCCGTCCGGCGAGGTCACGACCGAGCCTCCGAGGTTGGCCACCACAAAGTTGGTTCCGCTCCAGGCCCCGCCATTACTGTAATCCGTCCAGCCGTAACTGGTCCGGCTGACCCAACTGTCCGGCATCCCGGTGGCTGAGGATATCGTCCCGCCATAGTGACCCACCGCCACGAACACGCTCTGGGCGTAGGTCACGGCCCGATAATCTTCGTTCCCGACGGAGGGAATGGAGGCGGTCCAATTGACCGCATCCGGCGAGGCCGTAACCCAGGAGACTGAGGAGGAAGAACCGACCGCCGAGAAGCCAACCCCAGGTGCGTAAGCAACGCCTTTAAGAGTGACGGTAGTCATTGAATTCTGAAGCGTCCAGGTGGCGGCGTCCGGCGAGGTAAGAATCGCGCCCGAACTCCCCACCGCCATAAAGATGCCCTCCCCCAACCCGTTAGTGCCATAGGTGATGGCGTTGAGCGTCGTGGTTATTGGCGGCGTGTTGGTGACCCAGGTGATTCCATCCAGCGAAGTGAGAACCTTGCCCGAGCTGCCAACGGCCACAAAACCCAGGCCCTCTTTGTAGGCAATGCCTTGTAGGTGGCTTGAGCTGCCGGCTTCGAAAAGTTGCCGCGTCCAGTTGGTCCCATCCGGCGAGCTCCAAACCCCGCTCCGTTCACCGACCGCCACGAAAAGGCCCGCGCCGTAGGCAAGGCCATATATGGCTCTGGTATTGACGTTGGTCCAGCTTTGTTTGAACCAGTTCGTCGCATCGGTCGAGGTCAAGATCATGCCCGAAGTGCCCCCGCCGGCTCCTCCGGCCACGTAGAGGCCATTCCCGTAGGTGACGGCACTCAGATCGCCGTTGGTTGGCGAATGGCTGACGCCCCACGGTGCAGTGGCCAGGTCCGGTGAGGTAATGATTGAGCCGAATTCACCCACCCCGACCACCAGCCCGCCGCCGTAGGTGATGGCGGACAGACGATTTCCCTGGGGGAGCGGATTCCGCCATTGCCAGTTATCCAGTGGCTCCACCGCCAGAAGGTTAGTGGTAAGACCCAGAAGCAAGCCGACCGCCTGCAGACTGCTGATCACAATGTTTCGTTTCATACTCATCTATCCAGCCCGGAATTGAAACCTCAAGTCCAGGGCTCTTTCAAAGGGCAACCTCGCTGCGCCGGGTGACCGCGGGATGGAACAGGCAGCAAGTGTCGCCCGGGGTTGTTGGGCTGTTTGAATCTACTTTCATTCCATTCCGCATTATAATGCTTAACTTAATTTGGAGTCTAGGACAACCACTACCAAGAGGTCATCACTGTTTTCTGCATTTGTATGTGAAAAGTGTGCACTCGGCCCGCCGGGCGCCTGGCGGGAGACGGGGCCGAGTTTCCGGCTCCCGGGAGGCCGGTTCGGAGCGCAGAACGCACCGGCAAGGCCAGCGCCCGATTCCTCCCATCGAAAGCAGATCTGTTTGCCGGTGCAGAAAATTCACGCCCGGGTGCAGAATACCGTGATTGCTTTTGACCGCGAAGACGGCAGGCTCACCGGCCAGTACTTATGTTGAAGCACAGATCTTCTCCGCGGTCCGGTATTTCCCGCCGTCAATTTCTCTATTACTCGGCCCTCGCCGCCGGCGTCACGGCGCTGCCCGGTTACAGCAAAGCCCAGTCGAGTCGCGTGTCGGCCAATGACAAGCTGAACATCGGCGTGGTCGGCGTAGCCGGCAAAGGGGGCAGCGACACCAGTTGTTGTGCCAGCGAAAACATCATCGCCCTGTGCGACGTGGACGAGAAAGCCGCCGCCGGCCCGCGCCAGAAGTATCCGAAGGCCGCATTCTACAAGGACTTCCGCCAGATGCTGGAGAAGGAGAAGTCCCTCGACGCGGTGGTCATCTCCACGCCCGATCATCTCCATGCGACGATCGCCAGCATGGCGATGCGCATGGGGAAACATGTTTATTGCCAGAAGCCGCTGACGCAGACGATTTACGAGGCCCGGTTGCTGCGCCGGCTCGCCGGCGAATACAAAGTGGCCACGCAAATGGGCAATCAAGGCAGCGCCGAGAACGGCCTGCGCCGCGCCGTCGAGGTCGTTCAGGCCGGCTTCATCGGCCCAGTGCGGCAGGTCTATGTGTGGAGCAATCGTCCCATCTGGCCCCAAGGCATGGACCGGCCGGCCGGCGAAGACCCCGTCCCAGCAAACCTGGATTGGGACCTTTGGCTCGGCCCGGCGCCGTGGCGTCCTTTCAAATTGGAACAGTCCGCAAGTCCGGCAGCCGAGGCCACGGCCGACGGCAAGAGCAAGGGCAAGGGCAAGCGGGGCGTCTATCTTCCTTTCAACTGGCGCGGCTGGCAGGATTTTGGCACGGGCGCGCTGGGTGACATGGCCTGCCATACGGTGAACATGCCCTTTCGCGCGCTCAAGCTCGGCTACCCGGTGGAAGTAGAAGCCGAATGCCCGGCGGTTAACAAGGAAACCTACCCGCTCCAGTCCAGGATCCGCTTCCAGTTTCCGGCCCGCGAGGGCCAGCCGCCGGTGACTTTCTGGTGGTTCGATGGGGGCAAGGCCAAGGCGGACAGTCCCTATCGGCATGACGGCAGCAACAAACCCCCGAAAGAGGTTACGGCCGACGTCGAAGCCTTGATGGACAAGATCCCCGGCAGCGGGTGTCTGCTGCTGGGCGACAAAGGAACGCTCTTCTCGCCCAGCGACTACGGCGCGCAATGCTTCGTCAAACTCAAGGACGAGCCCGAATTCGTTGACAGCAAGGTCCACGAAGGAGTTAAAGCCATTCCGGAGGTGATTCCCCGCAATACGTTTCCGGGTGACTCCGCCGACATGCGGCATCACCTGGAGTGGATTGCGGCCTGCAAAGGCGGCAAGCCCGGCTACTCGAACTTCGACATCGCCGCTTACCTGACGGAGATCATCCTGCTCGGGTGCGTCGCCCTGCGTGTGGGCAGAAAACTCGAATGGGATGGGCCCAAAATGGTCGCCTCCAACGCTCCCGAAGCCGCCCGGTTCATCCGGCGCGAGCCGCGCAAGGGGTGGAACCTGTAGAGCTGCGGGTTTAACGCAAAAGCGCGGCGCGGCGGCAAAACCGCAACCGCGGGTGATCCCGTCTCCGGGACCACTATTCAGCAGCAGGGGAGCGCGCCCGTCCCGGGCGCAGTCCCCAGAACTGACTGCGTGGATACGGCTAAGCCCCGCCCTTCGCCTTCGTTTCGCTTGGTTCGAGGTCTTGCTGTTGAGCCGAGCGGCTGGGCTGGATGAGGATCTTCTCCACCGAGTCCTCGGCCTCCCGCATCCGTGCAAGGGTGGTTTCCAGAATCGCCGGCGAAAGCAGCGAGTGGCCTTGCCCAGCGCAGCCCCGCACCTCGCGTGACAAGGCACGCCATTGCGCCAGGCGGCGCTGCGCGTCGGCCATCTGGGCCTCGGTGATCGGGCTGTCGGCCGTCTGCGCCAGCCAAACCTGAAATTGGACATACGCATCGCTCCACTCGCGGGCCGGCCGGTCGCAGCCGGGGCCGAAGATGGCGCGAAACACGACGCGGTCGGTCGCGGCCTGGTCGAACTTGCCGGGGTTGAAGGCGAACAGTCCGCTGACGGCCGCATGGTAGGGGTGGCCGGGGGTGCACGGGTAGTAACCCTGGTAACGCGCCGGCAGGGTGCGCAGGTCTTGCCAGGCTTTATCGGGGACGGGCAACACCGTGCCGTCGCTCCGCACGCCGAGGCCCGTCTTCCAGCCCACCTCGAAGCGGGCGAAATCGGGCGCCTCAAAGGATTTGAGGCCGGGAATGGTGAGTTTCACGCCGGGCGCGCTCGGCCAGTTGTGGGAAACGTGATAGACGGTGCGCAGGCCGTTGTACCACCAGACCCGGTTGGTGATCCCGGCCTGGTCGAGAGGGGCGAGCCTCTCGGCGGCGAACTCGCAGTAATACATCTGCGTCTGCCGGCGGATCTTTGGCGAGGCGCCGATCACGCGAAAGAACGCCTCATCGGAAAGCTCCGGGTAGCGGTCTTCAGAATAATGGGACGGGCACCAGAGAATGAGCGGGTGACCTGGGGATTGGGCCGCCACATCGCAGAGGGCCTCCAGGATGCGGACAATTTCGTGCGGCAGGCTGTTGGTGCCGAATCGCTCGCGGCAACGGTCGCAGTGCCCGCGGCAACGGTCGTGGGGCAGGTCGTCCCACAGTGCCGAGGCGCCATCACCCCCGAGCTCCAGGAAGCTCTTGAACTCCTCGGCGCACCTGGCCACCGCGAGATCATCGGCGGCGCAAAGGTTTCGCACACCCAGACCGCGGACGACACGTATCCCGCGGTTGTGCGCCTCGCCGAGGAACCCTCGGAGGACCGGCTCGGAATGCTGGCCCACGTGCGTCACATTCATGCGCCAGCGCGCCCACCAATCCAGCGAGGGAATCACCTCCTCGAGACGGGACAGCCGTTCGCCCGAGCCCAGCCCCCGCGTAAAGCGAATGGCCAGGGCGGGAGCGTCCTGGGCCTCGCCGATCGGCGTGGACACAGCCCCATCCGCCGTGTCGCGCAGGGAATCCATCCAGGCGCACGCGCCGTACCACGCGCCAGCGTCTGAGTCAGCGACGATGACGATGCGCCATGGCCGCGACTGGGCGACGATGCGGTAGCGATCCGGCGGGGAGGCAAGCCCGGAGAGGTCCAGGCCGCGGTCACGGCACCATTTTGCCAACGGCGCGGACTCGCTGGGCCGGCCCAGGATGACAACGCCAGTGTCTTCGGCTGTGGACTGGAAAGGATCGGCTGCGGCCTCCTCGCCGCCGGCCTGCAGTCCATGGACGGCGCGGAGTTCGGCGACGATTCGTTGCACCGCGTAGGCCAGCGTGGGCGAGGTGTGCCCGCAGCATCGCACCATGATGGTCCTGGGTACGGGCGCCAGCTCACTGCCGACGGCGGGAAGCCACAGGAACAGAGCACACACTATCAGAGCCACGGCCGTGACTGGCAAAGGCGCCCGTGACGCCTGTGACAAGAGGTTCCTTTTGGGCACTGGGCGCGTCATGAAAGCTAGGGTGAGGTTCGATCCGTATCTCGCGATATGCTCCATCGCAGCAGGTAGCTCCTCCGCGTGACCCATTCGGCATGCCCGTCGTTGAAGAGCCAATTCGAGCCGTCGGCGCCATGGTTGTCCACTCCATCCGGATAATTGTTGGCCCCTGTGGGCTCGGCGTCGTCCGCGTCCGAGATCAACATAATAGCGGTGGGCCCGGGTTTGGTACCGATATAACCTGGCAGCTTTTGAATGGTATAGGAAGCCACGCGGCTGACGGTCGCCTTCTTGTCATCCCCGAGGAGGCCGAACACCTCGTAACTGTGCCCCTCGCCGACGCCACGACCATTGGGCGCATTGTCCAGCAACCCGCGAATGGCCGTGGTAAAAGATTTGGAGCCGCTGCCCTGGACGATGACGACATTGCTCGCGTTGATGAAGTTCTGGGTGCTGGGACAAGTGAAGCTCTTCAGTTGGGCAATGGGAGTGGGGTACATCCAGGACAAGTCGTCATCGCCGGTGGCCCTCACGCCCGGTGATTTGCCGCGCGAGTCGGCCAACAGATCTCCATTGTAATCATCGGCGTACATCTGGCTGGCGAGGCCCATCTGCTTGAGGTTGTTGAGGCAGCCGATCCGATGCGCCTTTTGCTTTGCTCGCGACAGGGCAGGCAAGAGCAGCGCCGCCAGGATCGCGATGATCGCGATCACCACCAGCAGCTCGATGAGGGTGAACCCCCGGGGGCGGCGTCCAGGCGAACGCCGCCTGGATGGATCAGGGGCGGGCTGTTTCATAGGCCGGTTTCAAATCGCCGTGTGTTTGGCTGCACCAATCCGCAGACACTTATCACTCTAACCAAGCCGTCAGGCTCGACCGCCATCATGCGCGAATGCCGGGCGGGCTGTCATCCTTGGTTTCTGCACATCGGTTTGAAATTTGTGCACTCGGGCGGCGCCGGATCTCCCGGCCGGTGACTCTTACGGAGACGAAGGCGTCCCCTTTGTCAGGCGGCAGCAGGCCGGCAGGTCCAGGGGCGCGGTGAACTGATTCTTTGGATCGGTCCTGAACTTCTTCAGGGCGGGAGAATAGGTCCGCACCTGAATCTCCCCCTCGGCCGGCACGAAGCGCAGCAGGCGCAGCCAGGCGTCGCCGCCATTATGCTCCTTCTGGTAGTCCGCCAGCATCTCGACCACGCGCGCGCCGGCGTTGTTCGTGGACACCTGGTGATACGCGACCGTCCGCGAATGATGCCCGCAAAGCACCAGGAAGATCTGCGGCTGACCGCGAATCAGCTTGTTCCACACCTCCTGGGCCGAATTGCCGTGCTTGGCCACCGCGGTGTTGTATCCGTTGGTTCCCGTCACGCCGTTGAGATAGCTGTGCGTGGTGACAATGGCCGCGCGCTG
Source organism: uncultured Verrucomicrobiota bacterium (assembly GCA_964625855.1). Taxonomy (GTDB): domain Bacteria; phylum Verrucomicrobiota; class Verrucomicrobiia; order Limisphaerales; family UBA8199; genus JAPLUA01. The sequence continues at coordinate 240,401 of CAZVFC010000006.1, forward strand.
CGGATGCGCGCGGAGCACCCCGGACGCCCAGTCAATCGCGCTGTCCGGCACGTCCAGCTCCAGGTGGAGCATGAGCAGGTCAATGCCCCCGGCGGAGATCAGTTGATAAGTGTTCAGGCCATTGGTCGAGGCGCCGCCAAACCACGGATAGCGACGAAACCGCTCGGGGCTGAAGTACTCGAGGAAGGCGGTCGCCTGGTCCGGCCGGCAGGCGGTGCTGTCGTAGTCATGGTTGCCGATCGCCACGCCCCACGGCACCACGCCGTCCAGCGCCGACATCGCCTTGTGCGCCACCACCCACTGGTTGGTGTCCTTCTTGCGGTCGTTCACCACATCGCCGACGTGGGTGACGAACACGATGTTCTCCTTGGCCCGGTTCTCTTTGATCCACTGCGTCTGCGCGTAGAACAACTCGGGGAATTTCCGGCTGTAATGCTGTGTGTCGGGGAGCATTACTATCGAGAAGGGCTCCGCCGCTTTCGCCATCGGCGGGGGGGCGGCGATCCCCAACCAGATGCCGGCCAGGATGCCGGCGCTTGTCAGGCACCTCCAAGTCTGCCCGGCAGTCAGGTATCTTCGCTCTACTGCGGCTGTGTTCTTGCTCATAGTGTGTGTCCGTCTAAGCCCCTGAACATCCATCACTTGACCTCAGAGAGCAACCGGATTGACGAGCCATTGCCTGGCTGAACCCAGGCGGCGGCTCCACCGTTCGGAGTCTGGCCTCGGCGTGAACCTATGGCAAAACCCGCCGGGCCGGAGAGGCTCCCAGAGCGTGTACACCGGAGGTACACCGGATGCACACCGGATGTACACCGGAAGATCCGTTGTACATCCGGTGTGCATCCGGTGTACCTCCGGTGTACTCAGCGCGAAGGGCTGGAGAATCGGGCGGTTCGGTCCGAAATGAACCCGAAGTCTGCGGGTTTGCTAAAGGTTTACGGCCAGGGGCGTCTCCATGCTTTCACCTTGGTCGTCAAGGTGAACTGACCGCGCCCCCCTCAACGGCTCAATCCTCTGGCCGCTTCATTGTGTTTCTCCCATCTCCATACCAATCCGTCCTCGGGGTCAATGACCTCCCCGACTCGATGGAAACCACACTTGGCCAAAACCCGCGTGGAGGCGTTCGACTCCGGCAGCGTGTGGGCGCGGACGGTGCGAACCTGCTCATGGCTCAAAGCGTAGCTCACCAGTGCTGCTGCGGCTTCCGTCGCGTAACCTTTGCCCTGATGCTCGGGCGACACGCCGTAAGCAATCTCCACCACTCCATCCGCCGCGGGCGGTCCCTTGAACCCGCATCGGCCGACGACAGTGCCGCTGCTCTGATGCACCAACGCAAAGCCATGAATCCAGGGATCGCAAAGACTCGATCCGTCCAGCAGCGCCAGCCAGGCCGGCGACACCTCCGCTCTTTCGTGGGGCGGCATCTGCTCGACGCAGGCGCGGACATCCTCACGCGTTTGAGGCACCAGCCTCAGATTCTTTGTTTCGATAGGCCTCGGGCCCATACCGTGGTTGAGCGGCCCTAACGCTCGTGATGAGGCGCGCCGGGCCAACGAGGTCCGAATGCAAACCGCAGCGGCTCCCCGCCGTCCGCTGAACTGACCTCGTTAGCCATCTGCCCTCCCGGAAAACAGCGCAACATTATTTCGAATGAATCTGATCAGGGACTTCTCAATACCCTCTGCCAGGCTAGAAAACTGGTCGTTGATAGCTTCGAAATCTCCGTCTTCGTATGTGGCCATAAATCCCTCGACCGTGCCACTGTCCCTTGCGGCCGCACACCTCGCTCGCGTAGATTCCTCGATTGCCAACGCCCGACCGATGACCGTAGAAAGATCCTGCAACCGGACAAACTCGGCGCCGTTCCGCGCCTGAACAACGGCCTCACGACCGTTGTTGTGAAACATCTGATTGAATCCACCATTGTTTACCTCTGTTTCCAAAAGCGACAGGAAGTAAACTGCGGAGAATCCTGGACCCACCCCAAACGCCTGAATGAGCGGGGACTCAACCTGATCGAAGTGATCGCCGGGAACGTATATTGTGTGCTGCGTAAGGTTGGGCGCTTGCTCACTCAGAGTGCCCAAGCCGCGAACGCCACTTCTGCGGGTCCTGCGAGCAATGAAAGACAGAGTAAACGGTGATGTGATCCGCCGCGGGCTCATAGAATACCTCGAATGGAAATCGCCGGACAAGCGCTCGCCGGAACTCCTCCACCGCGACCGGATAGAGATGGGGATGTCGTTGGATGGTAAGCACGCATGCCTCTACGCAACGCAGGAAATCCTCGCCCAACCCTGGCTCGCGGGCCTCGTACCAACTGTAGGCCTCGGCGACGTCCTGCTCGGCCTCGGGCGTGTAAACGACGCGCTCAACCATGTCGCGCTCGCGCCCGCTGTTTGACCTGCTCCCAGGTCCTGCCTGAGGAGGGGTGCTGCGAGAAGCGTTCCTTGCGTTGCCGCAGCTCCTGGCGCTTCCACTCCGGCACGGGCAACTGCGCATCCTCCTCCGCGATACTATCCCACAGGTCCTCTACCAGTTGCAGACGCTCCGCCCGGCCCAGCTTAAAGATCGGTGCAAATTCCGTTCTCATGTGTCAAGCCTATCCCGTTGCTGGCTGTTCTTCAAGCACCGCCTTGCCCTGCCGTCCTCTCCAGCGGGATAGGTGTTTAGGCGGACTCCCGAGTCCGAGCTGCCCAACGGAAAACCAAGCCAGAGTTCCCGCCCCGAGGTCCGCCAGGCAGAAGACTTTCAGCCTTCCGCAAAAAGATGCTTTTGCCTATTGACGGCGCGTGCTTGACAGGTGTTGGCCGCCGCCGCTTATGATGCTGTTCTTCTACTTTAGGTAGATTGTGTACCGTGCGCCAATAAACTTCCCAGGGGGAGCGTCCGCAAAAGGCGGCTCGGTCGTATGAATTTCCACCCAGCCCTCTGGGCCGGAATAAAGTGCGGAGGGAGTCGCGCCGACGCGGGCCTCGCTGGCTGACGGAATCAGTATTATATCGTACTCGCCAAGGATGCTCACAACATATGAGGTAGGTGTGCCATTCGTGAACCTTCTATTCACCGCTTCGGCCAACTCCTGCACGGAGTTCGTGCGGGTGGACCACATCCGGAAGAAGTCCTGCTCCGCCTTCTCCGGTGCTGTGGCGCAGCCTGAGATGACCGTAAGCGGTATGGGGGGTGCGGTCTATCCAGGATGGTTGGGGCCGGGCTACAGT
>CAZVFC010000007.1:0-236803 GCA_964625855.1 uncultured Verrucomicrobiota bacterium
TCGCAGGTGACCCGCGCCGACAGCCGCCGAAACGGTTTTCATGACTCCGCCATAGAGTCGGGGGAGCCCGAAGCGGGTTACTGGGACAACGCGGAGAAAAGCTGACAAACTGACAAACTGAAAGGTTGAGGTTCCGGTTCTCCTCGGCCGCCTTTACCAAATCACCGAACCCATGCCCCAGTCGCGGTTTCTCCATTCCCTGGCGCGGTCGTTTCAACCACGGGCCTGGTATTGCCAAGGGCCGCTCCGGAAGGCAGATAGACCGGTGCGACCGACCCGAGGCTCATGATGTACTTGATGCCCTCGGCCACCGACATGTCGAGCTTGACGATCTGCGCCTCGGGCACCAGGACGATGAAGCCAGTCGTCGGGTTGGGCGTGGTCGGCACGAAGACGCCGACCACCCGCTCTTTGGTTTTGACCTGCACCTCGCCGTGCTGGGCGCCCGTGATGAACCCGATGGAGTAGAGGCCCGGCCGGGGGAATTCCACTATCACGACTTGTTTGAAGGAGGTGGCCGTGCTCGAGGTGAGGGCTTCGTTGATTTGTTTGAACGCGCCATAGATTTTGTTGAGGAGGGGCACGCGCATGAAGGCGAAGTCCGCCATTTGGATCAGTTTTTTGCCGACATAGTAGCGGGCTCCCCGGCCCACCAGGCCGACCAGGAGGATCGCCAGTAAGAGGGCCAGCAGACTCCAGCCGAAGTGCATCGGCCCTTCACCGCCCCGTTCATGGGTCCATTCCCGCGGCAGGAAGAAGAGCAAGGTGTCGGTGAAATTCGCGACCGTGCCAAACAGCCAGACGACCACCCCGATGGAGATGGCTGCCGGCAAAACCACGGCCAGGCCGGTGAAGAAGTCGGCCTTCCAGTGAGCGAGAGATTTTTGCATGTGCGTGCTCCGGTTGCGTTACGTTCCGGGGCCGGCGGCGGGTTCCGGGTTCCCCGGCTTCCAGGTCTTGACCAGACCCGCCAGCCGGACCGCCGCTGCCGCCAACCCAGAGCCTATGGTCGCCATTTGACCGTTCCGCGCAAGTCCTGTTCAGGATCACCGGCTGGCGTTGGCCGCCGGGGTGGGTTGGGGGCTGCTCAGGTAGCGGAACAGGTCGGAGTCGGCCGGCAGCACCAGGGTGCCGCGTTTGCCGAGGGATTGCTCGTAGGCCTGGAGGCTGCGCACGAAGGCGTAGAACTCGGCGTCTTTCCCGTAGGCCTCGGCATAAACGCGCGTGGCCGTGCCGTCGCCTTCGCCGCGCAGTTTCTCGGAGTCCTGCTTGGCCTGGGCCAGGAGGATGGTGCGTTGTTTGTCGGTTTCGGCCTTGAGCTTGGCGGATTCCTCTTCGCCTTCGCTGCGGTAGCGTTTGGCCTCGCGCTCGCGCTCGGCCTGCATGCGCTGAAAGACGCTCAACTGCACCTCCTGCGGCAGGTCGGCGCGCTTGATCCGCACGTCCACCACCTCGATGCCGAACTCCTTGGCCTTGTCGCGCCCGCTCTTGGCGACGTTGTCCATGATGGTTTCGCGTTTGCTCCCGATGACGAGGTCGAAGTTGTGGCTGGCCACTTCGCGGCGCAGTTCGGACAGGACCAGGTCGTCGAGCCGGGCGCGGGCGCCGGACTCGTCGCGGACGGTTTTGTAGAACAGCAGCGGATCGCTGATGCGCCAGCGGGTCACCGGGTCGGCCACGAGCCGTTTTTTGTCCTGCGTGAGGTATTCCGCCTTGGGCGCGTCGCTGGTGAGGATGCGGCGGTCGAAGCGGTTGACGGTTTGGAGGAAGGGGATTTTCCAGGCCAGGCCGGGTTGTTGAATGGTGCGCTTGTATTCGCCGAACTGGGTGATGATGACCTGGTCGGTCTCATTGACCGTGAAGAAGCATTGGCGGGTGACCATGAAGGCCAGGATGACCAGCACCAAGCTGGCGACGCCGAAGAGTTTCGTTCGCATGAGAGCAATTCCGCGGCTTGGGGTTACTTGACGGGAGCCGGCGGGGCGGCCGCGGGCGGTTGGAGCAGGCTGGCGGCGCCGGGGCTCAAGGGCAGCAGCGGCAACAAACGCTGGTTCACGTCGCCGCCGAGGATGACCTTGTCCATGTCGGGCAGGATTTTCTCGACCGTTTCGAGATGGAGGCGGTCGCGGGTGACGTCGCGGGCTTTTTCGTATTCGGCCAGGACGCTGAGGAAGCGGGCGGCTTCGCCCTGGGCCAGGAGGACGCGCTGTTCTTTGTAGCCCTCGGCTTCGCGGAGGAGCTTCTCGGCTTCGCCGCGGGCCTTGGGCAGGATGTCGGCCTGGTAGCCGCGCGCCTGGTTGATGAGTTTCTCCTTGTCCTCGCGAGCGCGCACCACGTCGTGGAAGGCGTCGCGGACGGCGTCGGGCGGATCGGCAGCCTGCAACTTGACCTCGGTGATGACCAGGCCGGACTCGTAGTCATCCATCAGCCGCTGGATGAACAGGCGGGCGTCGCCCTGCACCTTGGCGCGCTCTTCAATCATGACCTGGTCAATGGTCATGCTGCCTACCGTGCTGCGCAGCGCCACCTCCGTCGCCGCCAGCAGCGCGGTCTCCGGCTCGCGCAGGCGGAAGAGGTATTTGGAGGGGTCGGCCACCCGATACTGCACGACGATTTGCGCCTCGACGATGTTTTCATCGCCGGTGAGCATGAGCGCCTCCTCGGCAATCCGTTGGCTGCCACGGAAGCCCAGTTCGATGCGGCGGATCTGTTCGACGCTGACAATGTCCACGCGCTGGAACGGCCAGGGGTAGCGGTAGTTCAACCCCGGCTCGGTGCGGGCCGTTTCCTTGCCGAAGGTGCGGACGACGCCTTTGTGGCCGGGATTGACCGTATAAACGCCGGAACCCAGCCACAGCAGGAGAATGGCGCCGGCCGCGAGGGGGAGGATTCTGGGCAGGTGATACTGAATCCACCGGCTGGCGTTCTCGAAGACCTGGAACAGTTGTTGGATCGGATCCGGTTGGTCGTGTTGGTAACTCATAGTGTTTGGCCTGGTTGACGCGGCTGGATGTGGTGCTTGAGCTGGTTCATTTTCCCATCAACGGCTCCATTGGCTGGAAAGGCCGCGGCAGTTCCCCCGCCGTTTCAGCCGGAGTTGCTGCCGGTTCTTCCGTGCCTCGATCTGCTCTTCGAGCCGCCGGGCCACCTTGAGCACGACCGCTTTCAAAGTGTGATCGCGGGCCGCCGCGTGGATATCGGGCCCGGGCACGGCCAGAGCCACGGAGGCCGAGAACGCCGGGGTCGCGTTGGGCTGCTGTTCCAGCACCACTTGCGCCAGGCTGATGGGGAGGAGGCGGTCCAGATGTTCAAGGTGTTGGTCCATCGGCCGCTCGGCGGCGGCGCGCGGGCTGAGGCCGCGCAGCCGGTATTGGATCTTCATGGGCTGTTTCCTTTCTTCCTCGCGGTTGTGGTTATTCGTTCAGGCGCCAGCCGCGGCCGCCGGGCGCTGGCGCAGCCGCCCACCGATACGGCCGGCCCAGGCGCAGCCAGGCCTCCGGAAGGGCGGCCGGCCCGCCGGCATCGTGGCTAACCAGCAGGATGGTCCGCGCCTTCGTCCGTTCGGGCGTTGCCGGCGACCCGCCCTGGACCGTGATCGCGATTCCATCGAACGCCAGCGCCGCGAACGGCCGGATGGGTATCCGGGTCTTCGCGGTGCCGGCCTTCGCTTCAGTTGGTTGCCACACCGGTGTCATCCCCGCGAGTATCGGCCATCTCCCAGGTCTTAGCCTATTACGACTTTTCGATTGCTTCGTTAGCTTAAACCGAATACCCTCTGGAGGTGGAATTCCTGAACTATCACCACCTGCGCTATTTCTGGATGGTCGCCCGGGAAGGCAACCTGCGCAAGGCATCGGAAACCCTGCGCGTCTCACCGCCCACCATCTCCGCGCAGATCGCCGCGCTGGAGGGCATGCTCGGCGAGAAGCTGTTCCGTCGCAGCCCCCGCGGGCTCACGCTGACCGAGACGGGGCACCAGGCCTTCAGCTACGCCGAGGAGATCTTCGCCCTGGGCCAGGACTTTCTTCATGCGGTCAAACAACAGCCGACGGCCCGGCCGCTGCGCGTCAACATTGGCATCGCCGATTCGGTGCCCAAGCTCGTAAGCCACGAAATCATCAAGCCCATTTTCCGCCTGGGCCACCCGGTCCAGGCGGTCTGCCTGGAAAACAAGACCGCGGACCTGCTCGGGCAATTGGCGGTGTACCGCCTCGATCTGGTGCTGGCCGACGAGCCGGCGCCGAGCGCCTTTCCCTTGAAGACGTTCAACCAACTGCTGGGCGAGAGCGGCGTGACCTTTTGCGCCAAGCGCAAGCGGGCACGGCGGCGGCGGCAATTCCCAGGTTCCCTGCGCAGCGAACCCATGCTGCTGCCCACCGCGGGCACCGCTCTCCGACGCACGTTGGAGCAGTGGTTTCGGAAACAGGGCATTCATCCGCGCGTGGTGGCGGAGTACGACGACGCGGCCCTGATGAAAGAGGCGGCGGCCGACGGGCTGGGCTGCTTCCCGCTGCCCACAGTCGTGGTCGGAGAAGCGGTCACCCGGTACGGTTTTCAGGCCCTCGGCCAGGCCGCGGGGTGCGATGTCCAGTACTATGCCATCAGCGCCGAGCGCAGATCGACACATCCGGCGGTGGTGGCAATTACCGCCAATGCCCGCGGTGGTTTGTTTCGGACGGCCGCCCGCCGGACGCAACGATGAAACAGAGGATGGAGGACGGAAGTCTTGTGTCTAAAGGTTAAAGTCTAAATTCGGGGGGCTGGGGCCGCGCGAGCTGCGGGAGCGGGTGGGGAAGGTGGCGCGGGAGCTGGCCACACGCTATGGGGACGCTGGCATGTGAAATCCGAAGGCCGAAGGCCGAAGGAAATCCGAAAGGTTGACCGCGGATTATGGATTACCCGGCAAGAATCTTACCTCATCAATCAGCAATGTGCCCGCCTCATAAGTCCGGTTTGGATCAACAAAAAACAGAAGCCGCGGATTTGAGTGCAGCAGGGCTCTTCTTTGATTCCAAGGCAACTGATAGTTGATTTCGGTCCACTGGTCGGGCAGTAACGGAAAATACTCCTCGATTGCGCCGCAGGCTCCACCGTTACCGTAGTAACAGAGGTGTTCGAATTTGACGATTAAGCCATGGACATTCGTGCCGAGGCTTTTGACCAACAGGCTAAAGGAGCCGTAACGCGAAGCATCCACGCCGGGCTCCGGATGAAATTCAAAATAGGGGTAGGCAAGCGAGCCTTTCGCGTAGTCAACCTTTAACGCGTTACTGCCGCCGGCTCCGAGCCCATCGGCTGTGCTGAAGGTATAAACCCCGTCAGATTCCGTTATGCCAGCGGGCACCGAAGTTGAATCGAAGTCAAACAATACGAGTGGTGCCGTAGCGAACGCCGGCCCGGCGACCTGGGCTAATGACGCCGGATCGAACCAGGCTTCCTGATACTGGTTGGAAGGGTTGAGGCCAAAAATGCCGATCGGGGACGTTCCGAATATGAATCCATTCCAATAGGAGTCTATCGGGGCTTCGGCTTTTGCCGGCTGATCTGGGTTGACAATTATGGTCTTAAGGTCCCCGGACCAGGAGGCATGGACAGTAGTGAAGCGGCTGGTGTAGGGCTGGTCACGCGGTATATCGAGAAATAAGAGCGCAGCGCTATTGCAGTAGGCACCAAGGTCGGTCGTGTAGAGCACTGCGGGGTTGGTTATTCCGCCGGAAACATCGTACCAGGAGCCGGTGGCCGAGAAGCCCCCGCCGGGCAGCGGGGTGGTCTTCTTTTCCACCACCAAATTCTTCTCCGGGCTGTACAAGGCATCGCCCTGGAATGAAATATATTGGCTGGTCAACTGAGTCCGGTCCGGACTGAGTATAAACGTTTCCCGGTACTGAATGCCGCTTTGCGCGACGGCAAAATCCCGGAGGACGACCACTTCTATCCGGCCGTAATCAATGGCCCACATTTCCTGCAGTTCACCGGGGAGGACATGGCGCTTGCCGGGATCAGTCAAGCTCTGCAAGACGGTCTCACTGGTCTGGTCGGTATAGCGTTTTGCATAGCCCACCATCTCGTCGGCAGAAGCAAAGATGCCAAACGCGCCGGCGGCAGTCGTGAGGCGATCCATTTCGCGAACCGCGGAGGTATTCACATGCTTGACCTGCAAGACCTCGCTGGACTCTTGCGTGATGACTTTCATGCCCAACAAAAAATCAGTGCGTGTCCAATAGGCCTGGTACGCAGGACTATTTGTTTCATAGCTTTCCAGGCGATAGAAGCCTGCCTGCGGCGCATTGGACCGGCCAATCATTCGATCCTGGGGCAGGAAAGCATATTCGCTGAGCGCGGGGAACCTCTGGAGAACGTACCAGTCCTGCAGGTTCGGCGAATACTCATAGAGGTAAGCGCCTCCTCCGGTGTCCTTTGCGTGCAGGACCAAACTGTTTTGGTCTACGGAGTACAACATCAACTCCGGCGTCGCCGCCGCCACCCTTAATGCACCGAACCCGGTTATCGCCCCGGCAGCGATCATCACAACGACGGTTTTCGGGGAAGTCATGGAATATCTCATACGCGGTTTCTCAGACGAACAACAACCTGCCTACGGAAACATCGCCGCCAGCGCAGCCGCTAAACGCGGATCTTTCTGCGCGGCGCCATAGATCAAATCCGTTTGGCCGGATCGGGCTTTGATTGCGTGATAAAGCCCGGCGGCGGAGAAGAAATTATTCAGAGATATCTGCGCCGAGTGCCACCGATCCGGCGCCGAGCCGATATGGCTGGCGCGGAAGGACTCCGGGGCTCCGGTCAGGGGCTGCCAGATCCCGAGATTGCGCATCATGGCAATAGACCTGGCGGCACTCGCCGGATCGAGCGAAGCCGCCATCATCATGTAATGACTGGACAGATACCCTCCGCCGTCATTGGCCGGGACGCCGCCGGCTCCGATGCCGCCTTCGAGGTACGAGGTAGTGCCCACCTCATCAATGATCTCCACGCAGCTTTCGCCGTTCAAGCCGTTGGTCGCGCCGACGCTGCCGGGATAACGGGCGGCGAAGTAAGCGAGCTGGAGCTGAAGCTGACGCTCCCGTTCCTGACGCCAATCAACGCCGAATCTGTCCGCAGTTCCTTTGGCATAACCGAGCTGCGGAAAGAACAGCGCGCCCATTTCGGTGATAAAGCCCCGTCCGGCATAGGCCGGTGGCGTGCGGTTGAAGGTCCACGGCGCCGCGGCAGGATCAGAGTACCAGCGCAGGAGTTGGACCAGAGTGGTCTCCCCGCCCCAATGTATCCAAGCATTCGGGTTGATGGACCCATCGTGCAGGAAACCGTGCGTCACGGTGTTGCTGGCTGTGGTTATGGACGGCCAGTTAATGGCGTCAATTAACGCCTGCATGGCGGCCTTCTCGGCCGGCATATCCAGGGCTATGGCCGCGATCAATCCGGACCAGTAAGCCAGCACGGTGTCAACCGAACTGTATTCGCTGTCGGGATGAACCGCGCCGTACTTTAACCAATGTGGCGCAAGGCCGTTGGTCTTGGGGGCGTTTATCAGAGCTTGAATGGAGGATCGGATGATCTGCTCGGCATCGGTCCTTTCCACAACCTCCAGATCGTATGCCATCGCGGCGGCCAGGGCCTGAAAACCGGTGGCCGGTACCGAATCAAAATGCCCCGCCGGCCAGTGGCCGTGATCCTGGGTCAGTCCGGTTGTGTCATCGGCGCAGTGGCGCAGTCCGTGGTAGCAGGTGACAAAGCCGTACAGCAGGTTGTCGTAGCGCAGGGCCGGGGTGGTGCGATGAACGAATCCGATGCGGTCGAGGACCACGTGGGCCGGGTCCTCCCCCACATAGAGCGGGCTCCCAACGACAAAATTCAGCAGTTTAACCGCCGGATAATTCTCGGGGCTCGGAATATTGATCCGCACCTCCTGGAAGGAGGTTGTCGAGGGGATGCTGATCAACCACACCGCAAGGAGGCTTTCAGATGCATCTTTAAGTTCAACCTTACATTCGCCGGTGCCGACCCTGCCCTTCAGCCTGAGGGAAATGCCGCAGACCGGCATTTGGAATTCAGCTTTAATCGGGGCGCATAAAGGCCGGGCGAGATTCACTGTCGAAGCGGTTTGGGTATCGTCGTCTTTGAGACTATGATACATGCCGGTCCACGATGTGCCCTTCGAGCCGCAGGCGGCGGTAAAGGCAGCTTCGCCATTCGTGATGGCAAGAGCGTGCGGCTCGTCCCCTCCCCCCATCTCTCCGCGGTTGGCCGGGAGGTGGCTGTAGAAACGCATGCCGCGCAGGTTCGTATTGACCAGGTCCGCAGCGATCGGCCACGAGTAAGCGTCCACGGTCTGGGCAACAAACTCCGGTGCCGCGGCCAAGGCATAAAAAGCCTTGTTCAGAGGGACACTATCGGTCCAGGTAGTGGAAGCGGATGCCTGCTGATCGCGCCACAGAAAGTTCCAGCTCCGCAGATCAAGGCTACGGCTTACCCCGTAGTACTGGTTTGTTACCGGAGACTTTAGTGTTATCTCACGTTGCCCGTCCGGCCTTACGCGAAGACTCGCCGGCGGCGCCAGGTCGGCCTGGGCGAGGAGCATCACCGGCCGGCCAGCCCCTGCCCTTTCGGCCAGGGACGCCCGTGCCGGCGGAGGCGGCAGGCTGCCAATGTCCTGCTTTTCGGCACTCAAGGCGGTGAGAGCCGCCGTGCTTAAAGCGAAGAAAGCCAGAACGGGATGGTTTTTCATTACTGCGAGCAGGAATCTGCTCTGCGCTGCGCGGGTGATGGGGAAGTTGGTTTCGGGTTTGACAAGCATGGCGCGATATTTGCAGGGCCGGGCCGCGATGTCAAGAGACAAGTCCTACCGCTTTCCGGACGGTTTTGAACCGCGGATTACGGAAAGGGAGGAGGGGGAAAATGCTGAAAGGCTGAAAAGCTGAAAGGCTGAAATCACAAGGCGAAGGCCGAAGGCCGAAGGAAATCCGAAAGGTTGACCGCGGATTACGGGGATTACGCGGAAAGGGAGGAGGAGGGAAAATGCTGAAAAGCTGGTGAGCGAACAAAATGGGATTAGCGGTTCCGTTGGCGGGGGCTGAATGGCGGGGTATATTGTTGGTGGTTCTGGTGGTCGTGATCTCACGGTGGAGCTTCCCCCAACTTCGCTGTTGTGAGTGGGGCCATCCTCGGTCTCGCTCGCTTCTGAGTGTCGGCTGCCAGGGCCATCTCGGGTCTCGGGTCTCGGGTCTCGGGTCTCAGGGCTCAAGGCCGAAGGGCGAAGGGCGAAGTCCGAAGATCGAGCGGCGGCTTGCGGCGGTGGGGTACCTCTCGCGGTTTGTGTGCGCGGGGGTTGCGCTGGGGTTGCTGGTAACCGGGTGCGCCAGCCGGCCGCTGAAGGGCGGCAGGGCGGTTACGGCCCGGAAGGCGGCGGGTGTGATCGAGCAAAACGTAGTGCAGGGGGAGAATGCTTCCGAGGCCACCAAGCAGGACCAGGGGACCGTCAAGGTGCGGACTTACACTGTGCCCGCAGGCTCACGAGTGGAAGCATCCCGGGAGCCCGGCGCCGCCGCGGGCCAAACGGCTTCCGTCTCCCCGGGCCCTGAACCCGCAACCCTCAACCGCTTTCACCCTCAGCGCGCCGATTCCGGTGGTCGAGCGCGAGGAGAGCCGCGCCCGAACGGAATTGGGCGCGGCGCAGAAGGACACAGCGCGCGAGTTGGGGGCCAGGCTTTCGAGTCTCAAGGGCATTGTCTGGGTAGGCGTGGCGTTGTTCGTGTTCGGCCTGGCGTCGCTGGTTTACCCGCCGCTCAAGGTAATCGTGGCGAGCGTAACGACCAGTGCGGCCCTGATGCTGGGCGGTGTGGCGCTGATGGTCCTGCCCACAATGGTGGTTGGCAATGAGCTGTTGATCCTGGGCGTGGTGGCGCTGGTGGTGGGCGGGTGGTTCCTGGCGCATCGGCACGGGGAGCTTAGGGGAAGTCTAAAGTCCGAAGTCCAAAGTCTAAAGTCGGGAGCCAGTGGTCAGTAGTCAGTATTCACTTTTCACGCATCACGTTTCACGAATCACGTTTCACGCATCATGAGCACGAATCTCCATTCCCAAATCTCCGGGCCGCGAGGCATGTCCGGCGAGGGCTGGGCGGCCATCGCCGGCGCGGTTGGCTCGGCCTTCCTGCTGGCGAGGAAGGTTCTCGGGCCCAAAGCCGCCAGGCGCGAGCCCATGAGCGGGGCGGACTTCTACGCGGAAACGCTGGCCAACCGCGATCGCATGCACGCCGACCACCTGGCGCTGCTGGAGAAGCTGGATGCCAACCACCGCGAGCTGCTGGCCGCCCTCGAGCGCCAGGCAGCCCGGATTAACGCGCTCGAAGCGGGCCTCGCCCGCGTGGAAGAGCGCACGAAAAAGTAGCCATGCAAGCCGTTTCCAGCAGAGTAGGGCAGGCGGCTCCGCCGTGCAGCCAGAGCCGCAACGTCGCGCCCGGGGTGGTGTTCCTGGGCACGCTGGATTCGCCGGTGAACAACGAGATTGACATCACCACGGCCTACACGGGCCGTTACGGGTCGCCGGCGGTGGGCAAGAAGGTGTTCGTGCGGGTCAACCAGAACATCAACGGCTGGGAGGATGTTCCCCGCCAGTTCTCGGCGATTGTGCCGACGGCCTCGTAGGGCCGGCCACGGGTCGGGCGGTTCTCCGGTTTGCCGGGGAACCGCCTGACTTCGCAACCCAAACCAATTCATATACTATGTCCACCTGGCATGACATCGTCTCCTTGCAACCGCAAGACACGCAGTCCGTTTTGGTGCGCCGCAGTCCCGGGGACTGTCCGCCGTTGGCGGCCAACTGGGATGCGCGGAACGCCCGGTTCCTGTGCGGGCCGGAGCAATGGGCGCTCCCCTGGCACTCGGTTTGCCACTGGCGGCCGCTGGCCTCGGTCCCTGCCTGGCGGCAGGCCCGCAGCGGGGCGTCGCCCTGGCAGGACCTTTACCTGTGCCCGCCGGCCGATGGTCAATCCGTGTGGCTGCGCCGCTACGGCGAGGAGAGCGCCGCGTTCCGGGCGGTATTCGACCGCGCCAACCGCGTGTTTATGCTTCCCGGCGGCTGGCAACTCCACTGGTATCAGGCTTCGGGGTGGAGAGCCGGTTGAAATCGGTATTGAGTTCCCAGGGCGGCCCGGCTATTTGTGGCCCATGCACCGGTCCCTGATATGGTTGCTGTTGGCGGGCTGCCTGGCCGCGGCGGCGTCCGCCCAGGCGGCGACGGGGCGCGTGGTCAAAGTCCTGCCGCAGTTTCTGGATGCGAAAGGGCGAAACTCGACTTCGCCCAGCCTCTACGAGCGCGACGCGTACCAGGCGTACCTGCGGCAGCACACCAACCAGATCGCCGGAATGAAGTTCAACGTCCAGTGGAAGACCAGGGGGGCGCCAACCGGCGAGTTCAAGCTCCGGGTCGAAATGCGGGGCGTGGTTCGCGCCGGCGTGCCCGAGGAACTCGTGCTCGAGACCCAGGTCAGACCCGGCCGCTGGTTCACTCATTGGACCGGTATTCTCGTCAGCAGCGAGCAGTACCGCAAGCTGGGCGAGGTTAGCGCCTGGCGGGTGACCTTGTGGGATGCCGGCCAACTGCTCGGCGAACAGCGCTCGTTTCTCTGGTGATCCCTTCGGGTGCGGCCAGGAAGGCCTCGAGCTACCCGCGGCGGGTTTCCTGTGTGCGGAGGGCCTGTTCGTAGCATTCCAGCGCTTCGCTGAAGCGCTCCATGCGGTTGAACAGCCCACCCTTGTAGAGATACGCCACCGTCAGGGAACCATCCGCCGCAATGGCCCGGTCGTAACAGGCCACCGCTTCGTCCAGCTTCCGCAACCGCTCGAGGGCCGCGCCCTTCTTCACCAGCGCCTCCGGGTGGTTGGCGTCGAGCGCCAGCACGGCGTCGAAACAGGCCAGGGCCTCTTCGGCGTGGTCGAGGTTCAGCAACGATTGGCCTTTGCCGAGCAGCACGGTGATTTGCGCCGCGTCCGGTCCGCCGGGCTTCGCCGGGTCGGTGTCGGAAGCTGCGTCCGGCAGCGCGCCGGCCCGGGGAGCCGGCTCGCCTTCTTTCAACGGCAGGCGGGTCGTATGCTCCAGCTCGAGGATACGCTGCTCGAGCCGATCCAGCGCGCCGAGCAACCGCTGGTTCGATTCCGGCGCGGGGCCGGGCCCCAGGCGGTGCGTGTCGTCCACCTCCAGCGTCGGGGCCGCGCCTAGGGCACGGGTGAAAGGCAGCGCGGCGGAGATGTCGGCCAGGCGGCTGATGATGCGCCATTGGAAATACGCGGTGAGCAGCAGGGCCACGAACCCGAGGCCCGCGAACGACCCGGCCACGATGAGCATGACGCGGTTCGCGTTCTGCATGGTCTCCAGTTCCTGCGCGCGCTGCGCCGCCAGCGCTTGCGCGATTCCCTGCAGCCGGGTGTCCAGGGTCTCGGCGCTGCGCGCCGCCGCGGCGTCGGTCTCCCGGCGGTTGCGTTCGATGGCGAGCTGGGTGGCGTGGAGCTGCTCTTGCACGTGCAGCAGCGAACGCAAAGTATCCTGGGCGTTCGTTTCTTCCGCCCGATCCGGCGCCGGCGGCGGGGCGGGCTCCGCCGCGAAGCACGCCCAGCAAATCAGGCCCAGGGCAAGGCACAGGCGGCGAGAGAGAGCGGCCCGGGCAAGGCGGCGGAAATCAATGCGTTTCATTGCTTTGGGTTGGCCGGAGCTGGGGCAGACCCCGGCGCGGGGGCGGGCGCCGCGGGACCCGGGGTCCACTGGATGTTGAAGTCCTGCACGATTTGTTTGGCCGCGGCATTGGTCTTGGCGACTTGCAGCAAATCCAGCGACAGCGCCTCCAGCCGGGCCTCGAGTTGCCGCGCCTTGGCCAGCACCCCGGCGTTCTGGATCTGCAACAGGCGGGCCCGATCCAGTTGGGACCGCTGCTGCAGCAGGTTGGACATCCGGAAGCCGTAATCGCAAGCCAGCAGCAGAAACACAATGAAGCAGATCCAAAATGGGCTGCGCTGCGCCAGTTCCCTCAGGGCTGATTCCTTGTCATTCTTCATGGCGTCGCCGAGGCGGGCCTATTGGTGTTGAGGCTTACCTGGAAATCGTGCCGGACCAGGAGCTCGCGCAGCGCCGGGTCGCTCTGGCCGTCCCGGGCAATGCGCACCACCAGGTTTTGGGCCGTGTTCTGGATCTGTTGCGCCTGGTTGTATTGACCCTGTGTCTCGGACACCTGCGCATTCAGGCGGTTATTGAGCATCCCCAGAACCACATCGCCAATGATGAGCGCACCACAAACCGCGCCCACAATATTCAAGGCCGAGAACTGTGCTTTGTTCATATTGACCGGTGCGCTGAGAGTGTGGCGAATTCGGGCCGGTGTCAAGGGAAGTGCAGGGCCGCTCTGAAGTCCGAAGACCGGACTCCGAAGGTCGAAAGAAGCCCGAGACTCGAAACCTGAAAAGGGCCTGATCGGGGGGAGGTGGACCCCTGGCGGGAGGCATAGCCGCTTATTCGGCATTCGGCATTCGGATTTGGGCTGCTACTGACCGGATTTGGAGCCGCCCTGAGGGCTGGGAATCGCACGTGGTGATTCATTGACACGGCCAGACCCGGCGTCTAGCTTCGCCGCCATGTCTCGCTTGCCGTTCGAGCTGCTTTTGGCGCTGCGGTACCTGCGACCCAAGAGGACCTTCGTCTCGGTCGTCACTTTGATCTCCGTGCTGGGTGTCACGCTGGGCGTCGCGGTGCTGATCATCGTCATCAGCGTCATGAGCGGCTTCGACCGCGAGCTGCGCGACAAGATTCTCGGCTTCAATACCCACATCAAGATCCTGCCTTACGGCGAGACCATGCGGGACTACGCGGCGGTGGCCCGCGTCGTCGGCTCGAACCGGAACGTCCGGGCGGTGGCGCCATACGTGCTGGGACCGGTGCTGGTGGAGACCGCGCCCGTCAGTGGCCAGCCGCAGGTCGGCGCTCCCTGGGTGCGCGGCATTGACCCCCGGATCGAGACGAACATGAGCATCCTGCCCAACAGCATGAAGTTCGGGCAGTTCGATGTCAGCGACCGCGGGCTGCTGGTCGGGATTGAATTCGCGGACAAGATGAGCCTGCAGGTTGGCGACCGCGTCATGATCGGCTCGCCGAGCGTGCTGAAGAAATGGCGCGAAAGCGCCGCCAATGCGAGCGGCAGCGTCCCGGTCCTGCCGGAGTACGACGTGCGTGGCATCTTCGATGTCGGCTACTACGAATACAACCTTTCGGTCATCGTCACTTCGCTGCAAGACGCGCAGGACCTGTATGATCTGAAGAGCGACGTGCACGGCCTGATGGTGATGCTGCACGACGCCTACCAGGCGCCGTACGTTGCTATGGAGTTGGCGCAATCGCTCGGCCCCGACTACCGCGTCATTACCTGGATGCAGGAGAACTCCAACCTCCTCAACGCGGTGCTGGTCGAGAAGAACGTGATGTTCTATCTGTTGTTCTTCATCATGATCGTGGCGGCCCTGTGCATCCTGAGCGCGCTGATCACCTTCGTGGTGCAAAAGACCCGCGAGATTGGCATGCTCAAGGCGCTGGGAGCGACCGACCTCCAGGTCAGCTTGCTGTTCCTGAGCCAGGGCGCGCTGGTCGGCGCCATCGGCGACCTGGCGGGCTACGGATTGGGGATGCTGGCTTTGGCCTACCGCAATGAGTTCCTGCACTTCATGAACCGCATGACCGGCTTCGAGCTGTTCCCCGCCTCGATCTACGGTTTTACCGAGCTGCCCGCGCTGATCATCCGGAGCGACATCCTGCTGATTTGCGGCAGCGCGTGGGTGGTCTGCATTCTGGGGGGCGTTATTCCGGCGTGGCGGGCGGGCCGGCTCAAACCGGTGGAGGCGCTGCGCTATGAGTGACGTGCTGGTTTCCGCCAAGGGCGTTCACAAGACCTACACGCTGGGCCGGCGCTCGCTGGAGGTCCTGCGGGGTGTGGATCTCGAGCTGGGGCGCGGCGAATTCCTCGCGCTGCAAGGCTCTTCCGGAGCGGGCAAGAGCACCCTGCTTCATTTGCTGGGGGGAATAGACTCACCCAGCCAGGGTGAGATTTGGCTGGCGGACAGAAACCTGGCCACGCTGGGCCGGGGCGCCCTGGCGCGGCTGCGCAACAAAGAGGTGGGGTTCATTTTCCAGGCCTACTATCTGTTGCCCGAACTGGATGCCCTGGAAAACGTCTGCCTCCCCGCGCGCATGGCGCGCACCCCGGCGGCGCAAGCCGAGGCCCGCGGCCGCGAATTGCTGGCGCGCGTGGGTCTCAAGGAACGCGTCGAGCACAAGCCGTACGAGCTGTCCGGCGGCGAACAGCAGCGCGTCGCCATCGCGCGGGCGCTCATCAACGAGCCCGATCTCATTCTCGCCGACGAGCCGACCGGCAACCTGGACTCGCACACGGGGGAGGAGATCATCAACCTCCTTTGCGCGCTGCGTGACGAGAAGCAAACCACTCTCATCATGGCCACGCACGATGCGCGCGTGGCTGCGCGCGCGCCGAAAATCATAGAACTGGTGGACGGGCAGATCCAAGCGTGATGGGGAACAGAACCGAACCCCAGCCCTCGAACCCGTCAGCCTGCCCGGGGTTGGCATTCGAGTGGGCAGGGGCTGGCTCGGCCGTTAGCCGGCCAGAAGCGAAAACACCAGCCGTCGCCATAGCTCCCGCAGGTCGCCCGCGACGTTGTCGCCGAATTGCCGGATGGCGTCACGTGCGGGCGCGGCGTATGCGTTGCGGCAGCCGGCCCTCGTCCAGGCTAAAACGCCATATCCTGAGGCTCGCCGTGGCTGGAGCAGTGTGCATTATCATTGACACCTCTTGGGGCTCACTCCGGCGAACCCCAACGTTCCAGCATAACAAACCCGCATACCTTTCTTATGGCGCAAAGATAAGACGAAAGAACTGCATGCTTTCCCCTGCCAGGACGCTGGCTTCGATTTGGGCATTGTTGGTGCGGCACCAGAGGTTGGGCACCGGGGCCCAAGGACCGTCCACGGAGAAGGCGCTCTCCAGGACGAATTGCCCCTGACTGAGCGGCCAGGAGAGCACAATGGCTTTCTGAATCGTCAGTTGCGGCGGTTCGTATTGCCACACTTCGGCATTGTCAAAGGTTACCCGGGCTCGAGGGTTGGGCGCCAGCAGGGGGTCGGCCCATGTCAAATTCAATTGAATCCAAGTCGGACCCGTTAGCAGGGGCCAGGGAGTTCCTACCGGGTCAGCCATGCCAATCATCCCTCCGGCCGTGCCGCTGGGCAGAACCGGATCCGCCTTGGGCGTGTCGGTGATCGTGCGCTCGAACAGCACTGAATTGGAATTGTCCTTGTCCAGGACGCGCGTGGTGATGTTCAGGTCCGTGCCGGCCCGCGTGAGGGCGAGCACCAAAGTGACATTCGCATTCTTGAGCGGCTGGTTCGTAGAAGAAAACCAGGCATACTTCGTCGCCGCGTCGTAGAATTTCATCAACGAAAGCGCGTCCCCGCCTTTGTTGAACATGTAGCCATTACCAGCCTGGCCGCCGATAAGATAATTGATCGCCAAACTGGCGTACGCGTCGTTCTGACTGGCGCTGATCAGATCGGCCCGCAGCTCGAGCGTCTGCCCGTCCGCGAGTGGGCCTGAGCTTGGCAGGGTGTGGACAACGGGCACATGGGTGGCCCACAGATTGTTGGTCTGTAGCGGACCGAAGAAGTTCTCGGTGACGGTTAACTGTTGGTTGGTGTTGTACAGACTTCCCGGGAGTCCTGCCGTGTTCCATTCTGTCGGACCAAGGAGAAACGTGTTATCGCTCCACAACAGGGTCTGTGCGGAGGTGGTTAAGACGCCCGCCGCCAAGGCGAGGGCGATCACTATGCTGGTTGCTTTGTTTTTCATGTAATCTCTCCTTTCAGTTGGTTGCTTGGCGCGCGGTTCAGCAGTCGGCAATGCCCATGCGGACTCGCGCGCCCTATGGTGATTTGGTCACAAAATCAATGTCAGAGCCACTCAGTACGTAATTTCTCCAACCATGTCGTAGGTGAATTCCGTCATCATCATCGTGCCATCTTTGTTGAAGACAGGGTCGGTCGTGGAGGTGATGGTGAAGGTGATGCCGCCCGTGACGCCCTGAAAGCGGCCTGTGCCGCCCGTATAACGGTTCGAATTCGGGCTCGCGAACTCCCAATCAACCTTGTCGCCATTGGCGCCCACGATGGTCCCATGGCCAGAGACGAAATACTGGAAGGAGGAGTCCAGGATGCCCTCCCCGCTGTCGGTCCAACTGCCCATGTGGGTCGCCTGGCCCCACTGAGTGATTTCAGCCTCGCGGGTTGCTAAGTCCACGACAACCGTCGCATGGCCGATGCCCTTCACGGGGCGGGTGACCGGGTTTTTGGCGCTACCGAGCGCCGTCAGGGCCAACGCGCAAATCGCTAGCGCGGCCATTGCTTTGCTTTTCATTGCTACCATAGGATGCTTCCTTTCAGTCAGTATTGTGGTGGAAGTTCGGCGGCTGGAAGCGCCCAAGAGGAAGTCCCCGCCGCCAATCTGGCCGGGCAACATTTGCGCCCGCCCAGGCACGGGTTCCCTCGTTCCGGCCATTGGCGAATCTGATTGCACCGCCGCCGGAACTCCGTCGTGAGACTGACACCACAGCAGTCATCGTTTCATGATAATCAGGAAACCGACTGAAAGGTTACAGACGAACATCCGCTGGAGTCTCGCCCTCAGGGGGTCCAGGCGTGCGGTCACCCCAAGTCGTAGCGCAGAGTTACTGCCCTACGCCTCCCGCCGCCACCATCCCGGTCATGTCCCCGTCAGTGAAGGTTTGAATTGTTCTCCGCCGCCTCGATCTCCACCAACGAGGGTACCCGCCAGGTGAGCACGTCGCCTTGCGAATTCCTGGCGATGAGTCGGTTGCCATGGGCACTGAAGGCAAGTTGGCGGAGGCTTTCTCCCGGGCGCTCCAGCGTGATCAACTCCTGCCAGGTGGCGACATCCCAGAGCTTGATGGCCTCCTTGCCTTCACCGGCCGTGGCTAGGCGTCGGCTGTCCGGGGAGAACGTGATGGCGAACAGCGCCTGGGAGCGTGCCCGCAACTCTTTCACTTCCTGGCACGTTGGTAAATCCCACACCCTGACGACACCTGCCTGCGTGGCAGCAGCCAGCAGCCGACCGTCCGGCGAGAAGGCGAGGCCGTTGATTTGGCCAGTGAACGCCAGCTCGTTGGTGCGGCACGGGCCGGAGAGGCTCCGCAGTCGAACCGGACCTCCATAACGTCCGGTCGCGAACCAACCGCCGTCCGGCGAAACCGCAGGGGAGAATTCGTTGGCGGAAAGCTCAAGGGACGTCGCCTGCGGCTGCCAGTCGTGAGTGTCCCAAACGCCGACGTGGTACGGCGGCCAGACGAAAGCGCGTTTGGACTGCCGGACCACCAGCCTCCGGCCCGCCCGGTCCTGCAACAGCTCCAAGACTGGCTCCGGCCGACAACGCACGCAGCGCAGCAGAGCGCGGCCGGCCACCGACCAGACCTGAACCACGCCCGTCTCAGTGCCCGCATACAAAGCCCGGCCGTCGGGCGAAAACAGCAGGCAGTTGTTGTTCGTACCCAAGATCGGAAGTTCGCTTACGCGTCCAGGCGCTTCAGTGTTTCCCAGGTAAGTCTTCCCCTGCCGGATGCCCCCGAATTGTGTGCCGTCCGGAGCGGCGGTTACGAAGTCCAGTTCGGGCTGGAGGCGCGAAAATCCGGCCTCGGCTTCTGAGGGTCGAGCCTCGACCGGCCAGCGTTCAATCCGCCCATCACTGCTGCCGCTAAGAAGCTTGCGCCCGTCGGGTGTGAAGCAAAGGCGCCAGACGGGGCTGGGCAAGCGCGAGAACACCCGGATGGGTTCTCGCGTCGGCAGATGCCAAAGCCGAATCGTCTGATCCGCACTCGCCGAGGCCAGCGTCTGACCATCGGGCGAGAAGCTTAGAGCCGCGATCCACCCGGTATGGCCCGTGAGCTCAGCGACCGGCCGGAACGACGGGATTTCCCAAAGATTGATGTTCTTCTCGGTCCACCCGGCGCCGGTGGCCAGCGTCCGACCGTCCCGGCTGATGGCCATCGCCGTGATCGCCTCGCGATGAGCAGGGAAACACTCTCGCGTTTGGGCGGTGCTGAAATCCCACAAGCAAAGTCGCCGATCCGGGTCGTTTTCTGAAGAGATGGCGCACGGGCGATTGGGCACGAAGACCCAATCAAATCCGTGCATCTCATCCGTTACCCCGGTGTCCGCGGGTCGTTCGCGCACCTTGGTGCGGGTCGCAAAGTCCAGGATCATCAGGCCCCGCGCTTCGGGGGAAATATTGAGGCCCACACCGAGCCATCTGCCATCGGGGGAGAACCCGATCGTCCCAATAGGGTGCGGATCTTTGATCGGGGCCAATCGTTTTCGCGCCTCCAAGTCCCACACGGCGAGGTTGCCGTAATCCTCCCGGCTTTGGTCCGTGAACAGCAACCAGCGGCTGTCCGGGGAGAACGTCGCGAAGGCCCTGATGGCGTTCGCAGCCAGCAGCGCGATTTCTTCACCGGTCAAGAGGTCCCAGAGCTTCACCGCGCCCGATTCTGAGCTGGCTACCAGCCAGTGCCCGTCCGACGAAACCTCCAATGCACGGACGCCGCCGCTCACCTTGCCAATGGTGGCTTCGGTGTCCGTCTGGCATTGTTGCCAGAGGTAGCGCCACTCCCAGCCACGGAGGCCAGGGGCGAGGGGCGACTGGCGGGTGAGCGAAGAGTTGGCTGGCCAGTAGCAGTTAAGGAGTTCGAGCGCGCGGGCCGGATTATTGGCCTTCAGCGCGGCTTGTGCGGCATTAACATCTGAGATGTAGGCTTGCTGTTCAGCACGCCGGCGCTGGGTTTCAGCCTGGCGCCATTGCCACAGCACGCCGGCGAATCCCAGCACCACCGCCAGTGCTGCCACTCCGGTCAGGCTCGCCACTTGCGGCTTGCGCCGGCACCAGCGCCAGACTTTGCCTGCCACGCTGACGGGCCGAGCCAATATCGGCTCACCCCGCAGAAAGCGGCCCAATTCTTCCGCCAGAGCCAGCGCGCTCGGATAGCGCCGGGCGATTTCCTTTTCGAGACACTTCAGGCACACGGTTTCCAGATCGGACGGCACGGCCGGAGTCAGTTGGCGCGGTCGCAACGGCTCGTCGTTCACCACCTGCGGCAGAATGTCCGAGAGGGTCTCGCCCACAAACGGCGGGCGGCCCGTCAGCAAGTGGTAGAGCACCGCGCCCAGCGCATACACATCACTGCGCCGCCCGACCTGCCGCGGCCGGCCCGTGGCTTGTTCCGGCGGCATGTATTGAGGCGAACCGAGCACCTGGCCGCTCACCGTCAGGTCCGTGCCGGATTCGAGCCGTTTCGCCAGCCCGAAATCGGTAATGTGCGGCTGGCCGGCGGCGTCAATCAACACGTTCGATGGCTTGAGGTCCCGATGCAGGATGCCCCTTTCATGCGCGCAGTGGATCGCCTCGGCCATCTTCTGGACATAGCGCGCGGCTCGTGCCGGCCGCAACGGCCCGGCGCGCGCCAGCTCCGCGAGGTTCTGGCCCTCCACAAAATCCATGACCAGATAGTGCCGGTCCTCGCAAAGGCCGACCTCGTGAATGGCGACGACGTTGGGATGCTGCAAACTGCCGGCGGCGGCGGCTTCCGTGCGGAATCGGAGGACCTGTTCCTTGGTCGCCAAGGCGCCGAGCGGCAACAACTTCACCGCGACGATCCGATCGAGGCTGATCTGCCGGGCCTTATAGACGATGCCCATGCCGCCCTGGCCGATGCGTGCCAGCAGCTCGTATCCCCCAAAATGCTGCGGAAAGACTTCGCCTGCCGCCTCCCCCCCCGGTGGCCCGGTCGAACCCGAGCCCGCCAAGGCGACTGGCCGGTCAGCGACATCATTGGTCGCTTGCCCCAACAGGCATCGGGGACAGAGCCAAGGCGCCACGCCCGGCGGCAGCTCGCTCCCGCACTCTGGACATGTTCGAACCGATGACATCGCGATTATCTCTTCTCGCCGCTAACTGAAATCAGATTCGGCGCCACAAGGTTACAGGCCAACCGCTGCTGGCCACCACCCAGCCATTACCGGGCACAAGCTGGGGAGCGCGCCCGCCCCGGGCGCTGCGACTGGCGCCTTCGCCAGTCACCCTTTGCCGCGCCCGGAACAACCCTTTATTCAGTGACCCCGGACGCGCTGAGCCCACCCGGCGAGGGCGCCGGGTGGCAACGCCCGGGGCGGGCGTGCTCCCCATTCCCAACTGCATGATTGCGACTCAGCCAACTGTGCTCCGCCATGGTGGCCGCTCACCCAGCGAAAGCGGCCCGCAAATCCCGCAACTCTTCTTCCAACTCCGCAGCCGTGCGGGTCGTCTGGGCCACTTGCTCGCGGAGCAACTCCCGATACCGTCGGCGCAACCGATGGACCGCCACCTTGACCGCCCCTTCCGTCATCTCCAGGCGGGCCCCGGCATCGGCATAGGTTGCGCCGGCTTTGTCGCCCGACAGAAAAATGCTCAGTCGTTCAAACAGTTCGGCCTTGCCCTCCAGCGCGCATTCTTCCTGGAGCAGGCGGTGGACCCTCTCGATCAAGGACACCGCCCAGGCCCGGTCAAACAGTTTGTCGGGCGTGCTCGAATCCGCCGCTTCCAGCCCGTAGCGGCCCTCGGCGGCGTGCCCGTCGAAGGACATGTGCGCGAGCGCGCCGCCGCGCTTGGCGGCTCGGGCGCGTTCACCTTCGTTGATCAGGAACCGCTTGACGGCGCACAGCACGAACCACCGGAACCGGCCCTGTTCGCGCCGCACAGCGGACAGATAATCCTTGGCCAGCAACCGCGCAAAGAACTCCTGGGTCAAATCCTCCGCCGCCTCGGGCGGATGCCCTTGCCGGCGGATATAAACGTAGATCGGATACCAATAATCGCGGCAGAGTCGCTCCAGGGCCGCGGCGGCTTGCGGTGTGTCCCGCTCCCCGGCCGCCAGCACGACACTCCAGTGCGTGGTGGTAAAGACGCCCGCGTGCGCTTCAGGTTCTGAAGTGGTGTATTCCGTCCGCACGGCCCCATTTAAGCACTTCCGGCCCGGATTGCACGACAAATCGCCAGCCATATTTCGTTCTCTGCGGTCGGGACAGGCGGTGAATTGACAGGCGCGCTTGGCCGTCTGTCTTTTGGGCGTGATCAAAAAGGTGTCAATGATAACGTCATATCCTGAGGCTCGCCGTGGCTGGAGCAGCGTGCATTATCATTGACACCTTTTCAGCCAATAACTTGATCCACACCCGACCTATAGCCTATTTCGCCACCAGCCTTCGTGCTTCGTCCATCAGCTCGTGCTCGAAAGCGCTGGCATAGGCCGCCACCGTTGCGCCCTTGAGACGCAGTCTGGCCGCCGTTCGCCGCCACGCTGCCACGGCGGTAAAGACCTCACGCAGGATGCTCTTCGCCGCGGGCCCCTTGATCCCAAACCGTCCGGCAACCGCCAGCGCCCCGGCAATGCTGGCCTCCTCACGCTCCTCACTAATGTGCGTCTTGGGCGCCGGCCTGCAATGGCAACGCCGTAGGATCCACCGCAAATGCGCCAGGCCGCTTCAGCCAATCAGGCGCATACTCAAAGGAGACACTTGGACCCCGCTCCGCCGGTTGCAAGCGCCCCACGAGCCAGGTCTGCCCCCGCCATTCCTTGGCCCGCTTGGGCAGGTCGAACATTCGCCCTCCGCCCGCTTTTTGCCGCAGATAACTTGAGTCAATGCGTGTTCATGCCTAGATTCACCTTCGCATGAGCATACCGTTGAACGAAGAAGTGCAGGCGGCAGCCGCGTGGATAGCCAAACTGCGGGGCGAGGTCGGCAAGGTGATTGTCGGGCAGGCGCAACTGGTGGATCGGTTGCTCGTGGGGTTGCTGGCCAACGGCCATGTGCTGCTGGAAGGGGTGCCGGGCCTGGCCAAGACGCTTTCCGTCCGCACCCTGGCGGCTGCCATCCATGCCTCGTTCCATCGCATCCAGTTCACGCCCGACCTGCTCCCGGCCGATATCGTCGGCACGCTGATTTACAATCCGCAGGACGGGAAATACCGCGCCACCAAAGGCCCGGTGTTCGCCAACTTCGTTTTGGCCGACGAAATCAACCGCGCGCCGGCCAAGGTGCAATCGGCCCTGCTGGAAACCATGCAGGAGCGGCAGGTGACGCTCGGCGGCGAGACGATGCCGCTGCCGTCGCCATTCCTGGTGCTGGCGACGGAGAACCCGATTGACCAGGAGGGGACCTACCCGCTGCCGGAGGCGCAGGTGGACCGGTTCATGTTCAAGGTGCTGCTGGATTACCCGTCCTTCGAGGAGGAGCGCAAGATCCTCGACCGGATGGCTTTCACGGCGCCCGAGACGGCCGTGCAGCCGGTCATCCCGCTGGAGGAAATCCTGCACACACGCAAGCTGGTGGACCAGATTCACGTGGATGAGAAGGTGCGGGATTACGTGGTGCACCTGGTCTTCGCCACGCGCAAGCCCGAGCAATACAAGCTGGACGTGAAGCATTTCATCCAATTCGGCGCCTCGCCTCGGGCGACCATCTACCTGACGCTGGCGGCCAAAGCCTGGGCGCTGCTGCAAGGCCGCGCTTACGTGACGCCGGAAGACGTCAAGAGCATCGGCCCGGATGTGCTGCGGCATCGCATCATCCTCACCTATGAAGCCGAGGCGCAGGCGGTGACGACGGACGGGATTATCAAGAAGGTCTTTAACGCCGTGGCTGTGCCATGAGGGTAAATCCGAAATCCGAAATCCGAAATCCGAAGGAAATCCGAATGCCGAAATCCGAATGCCGAGGTCCGAAGGAAGGCCGAAACCTGAAGCTCGAAACCCGGAGCACAAGGCGTGTCCCTAATCGCTGGCTATCTAGCCCTCTAAGCTGCGGGCGCTTCGGACTTCGGATTTCGGATTTCGGCCTTCCTTCGGCCTTCGGATTTCGGCCTTCGGATTTCCGCCCTTTCTCCGCATGACGATCTCGGAATTGCTCGAAAGCGTTCGCCGGGTCGAGGTGCGCACCAACCGGCTCGTGAACGACACCATGGTGGGTGCCTACCTGAGCCACTTCAAAGGCCGGGGCATGGATTTCGAGGAGTTGCGCGAGTATATCCCGGGGGATGAGGTCCGCGACATTGACTGGAATGTGACCTACCGCATGGGGCGGCCCTTCGTGAAGCGCTACCGCGAGGAGCGCGAGCTGGCCATGGTGCTGGCGGTGGATGTCTCGGCGTCCTCGGCTTTTGGATCGCTGCGCCGCACCAAGCGCCAGTTTGCGGCGGAGATCGCCGGCACCCTGGCCGTCTCGGCGGCGCGGAGCAGCGACAAGGTCGCGCTGCTGCTGTTCAGCGACCGGGTGGAGCTGTTTCTGCCGCCGCGCAAGGGGCGCCGCCATATCCTGCGCCTGATTCGCGAGATGCTGCACTTCGAGCCGAAGCACCGCGGCACGAATATTCCTGCGGCCCTGGCTTTCCTGAATCACGTGCTGCACCGGCGCTCGATCATCTTCCTGCTGACGGACTTCCTGCATAGCTTCGGGCAGTCCACAGTCCACAGTCCACAGTCCACAGTCCACAGTCCCGGCGAGCGCGATGTCATCCAGGAAATCGGGCTGACCAACGCGCGCCATGATGTGGTCTGCGTGCATCTGCATGACCCGCGCGAGAGCGCGCTGCCGGCGGCGGGATTGCTGACCCTCGAAGACGCGGAAACCGGCGAGCTGCTCGAGCTGGATTCGAGCCGGGCGACGGTGCGGGAACGGTTCGCCCGCACCAACGCGGAGCGGCTGGCGGAGCTGGACCGGGCGCTGCGCCGCGCGGGGGTGGACACGTTGCGGTTTAGCACGGCGGAGTCCTTTGCACAGATGCTCCAGGCGTTCTTTGAAACGCGGCGAGGGAGGAGACGGGGGTGAAAATCCGAAATCCGAAATCCGAAGTCCGAAGGAAATCCGAAGTCCGAAGTCCGAGGTCCGAAGTCCGACGGCTGAGCGCGGAAAACTGCGAAGTACAATATCCAGCCTGTGGCCGCCTAGGGACCTGGAAATCTCTCATTCCAGCGGGTCGCACAGGCACAAACCCCAATGATCCCGCATTCGGACTTCGGACTTCGGACTTCGGACTTCGGATTGCCTCCCTCGCGTTGTCGTTGCTAGTCACCCAAACCAGCCTTGGGGCCGCCACCAACGCCCCCGACGCCGACGCCATTCCACCGCTGCGTCCGCCGCGAGGCGAGATACCGCCCGGGTTCTGGGAACAGTACGGATGGTGGATTATCGTGGCCGGCGTGTTGTTGGCCGGTGTGGCCGCGGCGACCGTGTGGTGGACGAGGCGGAGCCGGCCGGCCGTGGCGGTGCCGCCGGAGGTGCTGGCCCGGCAGGCGCTGGAGCCGCTGCGCGGGCAAGCGGAAGACGGGGCCGTGTTGAGCCGGATTTCCCAGGTCCTGCGGCGCTATGGGAGCGCGGCGTTTGGACTCCCGGCGGGCGAGATGACCACCGCCGAATTCTGCCGGGCGATTGCGGAGCCGGGGCGGCTGGGCACGGAACTCTCGACCGCACTGGGCGACTTTCTGCGGCAATGCGACGAGCACAAGTTCGCTCCTGCGTCGCCGAAACCGGCGCTCGGGGCGACCGAGCAGGCGTTGAAGCTCCTCGCACAGGCTGAGGCGCGCCGAGCCGAATTGCGCCAGGCCGACCAGGCTCGCGCGGCTCCGCAGGCTCCGCGGGCGTATCGGGGAGCGTCGAAAGCCTGAAGCTATGGACGGCGACTTGCAGTTTCAGTATCCGTGGCTGCTGGGTTTGCTGGCGCTGCTGCCGGTCTATGCGTTCCTGCGCGGGCGTGTGGGCAAGCTCGCCGCGCTGCGCTTTCCGAGTGCCGACATCGCGCGCGCGGCGGGGGCGGCGGCGCGGGCGGCGTCGGGGCGCTTGCTGGTGTTTCTGCGGCTGCTGACGGTGGCCTTGTGCATCGTCGCGCTGGCCGGGCCGCGCTTTGCCAACGACCACACCGAGACGGAGGCCAGCGGGGTGGACATCATGCTGGTGCTCGACCTGTCGTGGTCCATGATGGCCCTGGACATGGGCCGGCCCAGCGAGCGGGTGTCGCGGTTCGACATCGCCTCGCAAGTGCTGGAGGATTTCGTGCGTAAGCGGCCCAACGACCGGCTCGGGCTGGTCGTTTTCTCCGCCGTGCCCTACCTGGCCAGCCCGCTGACGCTGAACCATGACTGGCTGATCGAGAACCTGCGCCGCCTGCACGTGGGGCTCATTCGCGACCTGGGCACCGCCATCGGCGACGCCACCGCCGCGGGCGCCAAGCGGCTCAAGGGGCTGAAGGCCAGCAAGAGCCGCATCATCATCCTCCTGACCGATGGGGATAATAACAAGGGCGAGATAGATCCCGTGCCGGCGGCGCAACTGGCCGCGGCGCTCGGGGTGAAGGTTTATACCATCGGCATCGGCGTCGAGGAGCCCTGCACGCTGCCTCTGTTCGACCCGGGAACCGGCAAGCTGCAGCTCACCCCCACCGGCGAGCTGATCCCGGGGATCGTGCTGCAACCAGCGAACTACACAGTGTTGAGCAAGATGTCGGCGCTCTCGCGTGCGAAGTCCTACCGGGCCAAGAATCGCCGCGAGCTCCAGCGCATCTACAATGAGATTGACCGGCTGGAGAAGACGGAGATCAAGCTGCGGCGCTTCACGACGTACCGGCCCTTGTTCCAATGGCCACTGCTGGCGGCGTTCGGCTTGCTGGCGCTGGAGTTGGTGCTCGCCAATACCCGACTGCGGAGGGTGCCATGAGGGAAGGCAGAATGGAGAATGCAGAATGATGAATGATGAGGCCTGAGACTGCATGAACATTGCCCATCCTCATTTTGCCGAGCCTGGCTGGCTGTGGCTGGCGGTGCTGGGGCCGGTTGTGCTCCTGGCGCTGCAGCGGTATTCGGCCCGGGCGCGGCGGAAACAGCTCGCGCAACTGGCCGCGCCGGATTTCATAGCCGAACTCACGCGCTCACACAGCCCGTTCCGGCGGGCCATCAAGAACACGATGCTCGTGCTGGCGGTGGGCGGGATCGGCCTGGCGCTCGCGCGGCCACAGTGGGGCGAGCAGGCGGAAAAGGGATACTCGCTCGGCCAGGACGTTGTGTTCGTGCTGGATTGCTCGCGTAGCATGCTCGCCACGGATGTCGCCCCGAGCCGGATGCGGCGGGCCAAGCTGGCCATCCTCGATTTCGTGGAGCATCACGGGCGCGGCCGCGTTGGGCTGGTCGCTTTTGCCGGCCAGGCCTTTCTTCAGTGCCCGCTGACCTTCGACTACGGGGCTTTCCAGGACGCGCTGGCGGCGGTTGATGAGAAGACCATCCCGGTCCCCGGCACCGACATCGGGCGCGCGATTGACGAGGGCTTCCGCGCCATGGAGAAAGGCGACCGACAGAAGCTACTGGTGGTTTTAACGGACGGCGAGGACCTCGAAAAGGGCGGCGTCAAGACCGCGGAGGCTCTGGCCAAGCGGGGTGTGGTGGTTTACACGCTGGGCGTCGGGACACCGGCGGGCGCAGAGATTCAGATGCTGAACGAGCAAGGCAAGCCGGAATGGGTGCGCGACAGCAAGGGCCAAGTGGTGCGCAGCCGCCTGGATGAGGCGACCCTGCGCGCCATCGCGCGGGCGACGCGCGGCGCTTACTACCCGTTGGGGCCGGTGGGCGAAGGCCTTTCCAGGGTCCGGCTTGCCCTCGAGTCGCTGGACGTCGCGGTGGGCTCGGGTCCCGCGCGCAAACTCGGCGTGGACCGGTTTCACCTCCTCGTCGCCGCCGTGCTGGCATTGCTGGTGGCGGAATCCTTGATCGGCACAAGGCGCCGGTTAGCGACGTGAAAGCGTCGAGAGGCCCGACACGTCGCGAGGGCTCCCACTGCTACCTGCCGCAAGCCGCCCGCTCGACGGCCGCCCGGCCTCCGCACGGCCAGCAATCCTCTCGAGAGTAACACGTCAATAGCACCATGACCGCCTGTATATCCCCTGTATACCCCTCGTATACCCCTCCTATACCCCTCCTATACCCCTCGTACATCACATGTGTGATGCCAGCCGGTAGCAAGCTGGCGTCCAGCGCTGTAATTCGGGCCGGTTCATGGGACCAAGGCCAGACGTTAGGGACAACCGAAGGACATGATCCCGGGCGGGGCATAAGTCACAACTTACCAGGAATCCGGCGAGACCTTTGCTGGCGAACGCGCGGTCTTCATCGGCCGTATCGTTCGCCCGCGATACGGAAATCATGTCCAAATCGCGGCGAGCTGCTATATTGAGCGCCGGACGGATTGCGATGCAGCCCGTCAGACTATGAAGGCCCAGATGCCGAGAGCTACGACACATAGCAAGTTCCGGATCGGATGGATCGCCCTGGGGTTGGCGGGTTCGGCGCTCGCGCCGGCCACCGTTGGGGCCGCGAAGGCGCCGTCCACGAATGCACCCGCGTCAGCCGCGCCGGCGCCGGCAAGCGCTGCCCGGACCAAAATGGCGGCTCCCGCCACGCCGCGTGAGTTCTATAACGCGGGGACAGAACAGCTCCGGGTTGGCAAGTTGCGCGAGGCCGAGGCCTTCCTGGAAACCGCCATGACCAGCCAGCAGGAGAAACTGCAAGTGCCGGCGCTTTACAACCTGGGCCATGTCCGGTTCGCCCAGGGAATCGAAGTGCTGAAGAAGAGTCCGCCCGCCGGTCCCAGCCTGGCCCGTGGCCGGGCCGCGACGCAGCGGGCAGACGAGGCCATCCGCAAGCTGGACGAAGCGCTGGTCGCCAACGATGTGCAGCAGTTGGTGGCGGCCTACCTGCGTGGCCGGGGCGCCCGCAAGGAATTGAAGGCGGCAACCGAGGCGGTGCGGCGGGCGTTGACGTTCCATGGCGCGGCGCTGGCGCGGTGGCAGCGTTCCTCGGGCGACTTCAAGAGCGTTCTGGAATTGCAGCCGCCCGATGCGGATTCCGAGCACAACGCCGAGGTGGTGGACCGCTGTATTGCCAAGCTGGTGGACAGCCTGCGCGAGATGCAGGCGTGCGCCAACGGGATGGGCGACAAGAACAATCAACTGGGGGACAAGATGAAGCAATGCAAAGGCCGCATCCCCGGCAAGGACATGCCGCCCGGCGCCGCGGGCGAGGACGAGGAAGACGAGGAGTTCCCGTTCGGGCCAAAACCCGGCCAGGAGGAGGGCGCCTCGAGAGATGGCCAGGAAATGACGCTGTCACAGGAACAAGCGGGCTGGGTGCTGGACGGGTTCAAGCTGGATGGCGAACGCCGCTTGCCGATGGGGCAGGGAGAGCCGGCACAGCCGAAGGACCGGAATCGGCCGACGTGGTGAGGAATGGAGAATGAAGAATGAAGAATGAAGAATGAAGAAAGCAGTCCCCAAGCCGGATTGCTTGACCCGCCCCTCATCCAGAAACAGAAGGCTGGCCTTTCGCCGTCCTTGCGCCAGGCGGCCCTGTTAAGAATCGTGCTGCGCCATTCTGCATTCTGCAATCTGCAATCTGCATTCCTTGTGCTTCTGCTGAGCGCCGCATCGCTCACCGGGCGGGCGCAGCCAACCGGCGCGCCTCCCCCGGACCCGCTGATGACGCTGATGCTGTCCCAGCCCAAGATTGAGATTTCAGCTCCCGTGAAAGCGGCCGCTGCGTTTGATCCGCCGGTGGTGGGCCCCGGGCAAAGGGCCATTTACCGGGTTACGTTCAACGCGCTCGAACAGTCCATCGAGTGGCCGGAAGACCTGGCCGCGCCGCCGGGGCTGGAAATGCGGCGCGGCGCGCGGGGCGAGATTCTCCGGATCGGCGGTCCGACCTACCTGCCGCTCACAGCGTTCAATTACCCCGCGCGCTCCTCGCGCGCCGGCGAATTCGTGATGCCCGAATTCACGGTGAAGGTGTATGGCAAGCCGGTGACCATACCGGCGGCGCGGTTGGTGGTTATCTCGCCGCGTCCGGCGGCCAGACCGTCCCAGCGCATCTTGCTCGAGCTCGCCGCCACTAACCTGTATGTCGGCCAGCCTGTGCGGGCGCAGGTGCGTTTGCCCGGTTCCGCAGCCGGCATCGTGCAGGGCCTGGCGCAAGTGCAACTCAGCGGAAGGGGCGTTCTGGTTGATCTCGGCGGAGCCCGCCAACGGATTGAAGTGCTGCCGAATTCCGGAGCCCGAGCTCCGACGTTCATTTACGAAACCACCCTGACGCCGATGGTGGCAGGCACGGTCTCCGTGTATGCGCAGGGCTTTGTGGCGGGCAGTCATTTCTCAGGCCCCATCGTCATCTCCGGCACGGCGACCATCCCGGGCGGGCCGCCGC
Organism: uncultured Verrucomicrobiota bacterium; assembly: GCA_964625855.1. Lineage (GTDB taxonomy): Bacteria > Verrucomicrobiota > Verrucomicrobiia > Limisphaerales > UBA8199 > JAPLUA01. Next base: position 30,394 of record CAZVFC010000007.1, read on the forward strand.
AATACACACTGCTCGAGACGGAGCCCATGGAGCTGCAGGTGCGACCGCTGCCGCCCGAGGGCGAGTTGCCCGGCTTCACCGGCGCGATTGGCAGCCTGGCGCTGGGCGTCCCTAAACTGGCGACGAATGTGGTGCGCGTCGGCGAGCTGGTGAGACTCGCGGTCACGGTCACCAACCGGGGCGACGGTCCCATGGCCCGGTTGGTGGCGCCGCCTGCACCCCGCACGTCCGATTGGCAGGTCTTCGCCCCGCCCGAGGTCACGCCGCCCGTGGCTCTCCCGCTGGCACCGACCGTGGCCCCTGGTTTCGCCGAGGCTCTGGAGGGTGTTACAACGTTCAATTACACGCTCATCCCGCTGACCAAACAAGCGGACATCACGCCCGCCATACCGTTCAGCTACTTCGATCCCGTGCAAGGCCGCTACACCGACCTCACCATCCCGCCGGTGCCGGTGACCGTCACCGCGGGCGCGGCGCCTGCCGATCTAAAGGCATTGCTCCAGGCTGGCGCGTCCGAGGCGGAAACAGAAAAGCTGCCGGTGCTCAGTGACCTGGCGCCGTCTCCGGGCCGAACAGCCACGAGCCTGGTGCCCACGCAGCAGCGGGGCTGGTTTCCGTTAGTGCAGCTTGCACCCGCCGCCGCCTTTGCCGGATTGTGGGGCTGGGACCGACGGCGCCGTTACTACGAGAAGCATCCGGATCAGCTCCTGCGCCGGAAAGCACGCCGGAGCCTGCGCCGCCAGCGGCGCGCCGTGCGCCGGGCCGCGCAAGCCAAAGATGCGCCGCGTTTCGCCACCGCCGCCGTGAGTGCCATGCAGGTGGCGTGCGCCCCGCATTACCCGGCCGAACCGCGGGCCCTGGTCGGGAAGGACGTGCTGGCCTTGCTGAGCGGGACCGGCGGCAACGGCCGCGCCGGCGAGGTGGTGCGCCGCTTCTTCACCATAACCGATGCCTCGCGCTTCGCGACGGCGGGCGGGAACGCGGCTGAGCTGCTTGCCCTGGAACCCGAGCTGGACCGCGTGCTTCAACAACTGGAGGAGAAGCTGTGAGAAATCCGAAGGCCGAAATCCGAAGGCCGAAGGAAGACCGAAATCCGAAGCGCCCGAATAGGGCGGGGTTCTGGCTGATGCTTCTGGTCATTAGTGTGTCGGCAACGCTGGCTCGGGGGGCGGCGTTCGAGGATGCGTTCCGTGAGGGCGTCGCGGCCTATCGGCTCGGTGATTATGCCGGCGCCGTGAAGGCTTTTCAGCAGTCCACGAGGCAGCAGCTTGCCTCGGGCACGATGCAGAATCTGGGCAATGCCGAGTGGAAGCTGGGGCGCACCGGGCCGGCGATCCTTGCCTGGGAGCGAGCCTTATGGTTGGACCCGTTCAGCGGGCCGGCGCGAATGGATTTGCGCTTTGCGCGCCGGACCGCCCAGCTCGAAGCGCCTGAACTGACCTGGTATGAGGTGATTTCCACCTGGCTGCCGGCGAACTGGTGGGCGTGGATCGCGGGCGCGAGTCTCTGGCTGGCGGTGTCGTTGGTGATGCTGCCCGGCATCCTGCGCGTGCGCAAAGCCACCTGGCACCAGGCCGCGGCAGCCTTCTGCCTCATGGTGTTCCTGTTGAGCGTCCCGGCATATATCGGCCTGAATACGCGCTCGCGCATCGGCTTCATCCTCCAACCGGACACACTGTTGCGCCTGACACCCACGGTCGAAGCCCAGGCGGTCACGCGCCTGGCCGCTGGGGAGCCGGCCCGCCGGGTGCGAACGCGCGGCAGTTACGTCCTGCTCCGGACAAATCGCAGCCTGGGCTGGGTCGGGCAGAGCCAGTTCGCCTTGGTGTGCGTTCCTTCCAACGCCCCCCGGTAGCGCTGACCCCGCGGCGGGTGGCGAGCCAGAGGTGTGCGGCACGAGCAGCAAATCAAGGGATCATCATGGGATGCGCATGAGGCGAACAGAGGGGCATCACGGGACGGCCACCGCCCCGCCCCCGCCCGCGCAGGTCAGTAGAGATGCGTTGACTCGTCCTTTTGAATCGGTCGCTGGAACTGGTCGCTGCTGACAAACACCTTGAAGCGGGCGTCATCCGCTTTCAAGGCCTTGATGGTGACATACCAAACGGCTTGGGCCTTTGGAGCGAGCTCCGCCAACGTGCCCATCGTAACGGTGCGGTCTTGTTCCTGCACCGGAGTCGGGCCCGTGCCGGAGACGAATTCCTCCGAGTCCGGCAGGGGGCAAGTGACCTTGAGATTAGTGCCAGGGGCGGAGCCTTGATTGGTCACCTTGATCTCGTAAATGACCTCATGGCCCACCTCGATAGGATCCTCCAGGTCGGCGGTCTCCAGCAGGATAGCCGGGATGCCGGCGGCCTGCGTATCGCAACGGGTCTTCACCACTTTGCCGGCGGGGTTTTCTGCCGTCGCGGCAAAGGCGATCTGAGCCGCCTGCAGCGGGACGAACGTGGCGCACACTTGCTTGGCGGTGGCCGGCTGAAGGTCCGCGATGGTCCAGGTCAATACGCCATCCGCGCTAATCCCCTGATCGGTAACGCTGGTCAGCATCGCTTCGGTGGGCATCTGGAGCCGCAAGGTAGCCTTAGGTTCGGGCGCGGTGCCCTGGTTGGTCACGGTCAGGTAAACGTCGAACCGCCGGCCTACGAGGGCGTCGCCGGGAACGCTGCATCCGAGCGTGAGCTCCGGCTGGGTTGGGCCCAGGTCAACCGTGTAGAAATTGCTGCACGGCCTGGGCGTGATGCAGCGGTAGATCCGCCCGCCCGAGATGAAGTCGAACGCGTAGGCGCTCACCGGCGCATCACCGTCCCACAGCACGTCTATGAGCGCGATCGGCCGGCCGTCCTTGCGCGAAGACATGTAGGGCATGCGGGTCCCGGCGGGCAGGCTGAGTTCCGTGATCGGCGCAGTGGCCGCCGCACGCCTCAGGTCCTCGACGTTCCCTGGCCATCCCGCCTGGCGCAGAATCTCGGCGACGTCGTCCTTGAGCTTCTCATTGGCGAACAGTTCTCGGAGTTGCTCGGGTTGCATGAGGGGGGGCGCAAAGCGCGTCGCGGGGTGGCCGAGCCGAACCGCGCGGTGTTGTTGAGCGGCAGCAGGAGCGACGGCTGCTCCGGCCAGCGCCAGGACAAGACCAAGTAATGGAAGCGTATGGAGTCTCATGAGTTTTCAGTTTAAGAATAGGCTGGCACCGGATGGCAGGCAATCCCGGGATGAAGATCAATGCGGGCCGGCTGGCGTGTGTGTCGGGTGGGCGCAGCGCGTGCAATCGAGCCCGCCAGGGTCACGGTACACCCCCACCTTCCGCCCCGGCCGGGCTTTCGCCTGACGCGACGACCTCCACCTCGATCCAAGGAAAGCGGTCTTTCTGAACGTCCCCCCAATACAGCCGACCAGAATGGCGCCAGGCGTCCAGGACAATGCCCCCGTCGAAGGGCTGGCCGACTGCGGTCAGGACTACGGAGCTGTGTTCCCGGCGCGTCTCCAGGTAGGCGACGCCACGACGGACCTGGAGCGTCTGCAAATTGAGCGACTGCAACTCGGCGGAGAGGTCGTCCGCCCAGTGGAAACACAGCCCGCGCTGCCGCAGGCCCAGGTTGATGAGGACGTTGTGCAGGAAAGCGGGACGGACTGCCCGGTATTCCCGGGCCAATTCGAGAGGATAAGTGTGCGCCGTTTCGGCGGCCAAGGTGGCCTCTTCGGGGGCGACTTTGGGACTGAGACGACGCAGCCGCTCGGCGAGGCTGGTGGCGGACGCGGTTTCAGAGCCGGCAGAGGCGCAACCCGCCAGCCCGGCCAGACAGAGGCAAGTCCAAAGAGCAAAGCCCAAGCGGCCCGCGGCCCGTATTTTCGTTCGACTCCAGGCTTCAGTTGCTTGGTTTAGCATCCTCACGCGGCCCGTGCGGTTGCATTGCGGCTTCGAATGCACCTTGGTTTCATGAAGGGCGGTCCCGCTTCAATAGGCGCGGTTCAGCAGCCCCATGGCGTCGCGGGTGAAGGGCAGCCACACCAGTGCCAGCAAGCGAACGTTGATATTGGTGCGGGTTGGGCGCAACTCGACGGTCTCCAGGGTTTCATTCGCCGGACCAGCGGCGGTGGTCGCCGCGCTCACTTCCGCCTGGAATTGCGCCTCGAGCTCCTGCAATTGGTGCTGCACGGCTTCCACCGTCTCTTGCGCCCGGCCAACATCGCCCGCCTGGCCCATCGCGCGGCCCGCGCTGCGCATCGTGGTGGCGGCTTTGCCCATGGTGCCGAGGGAAACCGCTTTGCGCCCGAGGAACGCCCCCAGCAGCGTCGAGCCGAGCGAGATCACGGTATCCATCTTGGCGCGTTTGGCCTGGTCGGCCTCGCGTTGCTTGGCGGCCTCGGCGCGGCGCAGGCGCTCCTGCAAGGCGGCAATCTTCGGCGCGTACTTCGCCCGCAGCTTCTCGGCCGCAGCGTCGCGCGCTTCGTGCGACGCCTGCTGGAGGCGAATCCGGAAATCGCGCTCGGCCTCGCCGGGCTTGGAGAATTCGTTTAGCGAGGGCGACCGCAGGAGCGCCAGCTTGCGGCTGTTCTGAATCCAGGTCGCGAAGTCCCTGGACCAGCTCGCGTAATTCTTCACCTGGCTGGCGGCGGGCGCGCACGGGGCATAGTCGGCTTCCGTGGGATTCTTCTCCAGCTCGTTGGCGGTGATGGCGAGTTCCTCGGCCGCGGCCCAGTCCACCGGCACGGCGCTGTCGGTAATCTCGGTCATGGCCATGACGTCCTGAAGCACGTCAATGCGGAGTTTGCTGTCGGCGTACCGGACCTGCGCGCCGCCCAGGAGCCGCGGCTGATACAGGATGCTGCCGCCGGACGGCAGCGCCACGCGCACCGGCACGAAGAACTGGGGCACTTGCGGTGGCAACACCGGGCGGCCAGAGACTGGTTGAGGGTTGAGGGTTGAAGGTTGAGAAACGGGCAGCGGCGGCGGTGCCACCGAGGCGGCAGGACGTTCCGCAGCCGACTCAGTGAGCGATTTGATCTGGGCGCGCGACAAGGGGCCGCGCAGATAGGACATCGCCCAGCGGGATTCGAAAACCTCTGAATGCTCCTCGTGAACGTTATGGAGCAGGAACACCCGGCTGCCCAGCCCGGCAAGGACCTGCTCGGCGGCGGCGCGGTCGAACTTCCCACCCCGGCCGGCGGCGGCGCCTTCGAGCCCTTCCAGCACCCGGGCTTTGTCGCGGTCGGTCTGCAATCGTCCGATGAACCAGGAGCCGATGTTGGCCAGCCCTCTGTAATCGAGATCCACGGGGTTCTGGGTCGCGAGCACCACGCCCACACCGTAGGCGCGAGCTTGTTTGAGCAGGGTGAGCAGCGGCGGCTTGGACGGCGGGTTGGCGACCGGCGGGAAGTAACCGAAGATTTCGTCCATGTAAACCAGCGCGCGCAGGCTGTTGGTGCCGGACTGCGTGCGCATCCAGCTCAGGACCTGGTTGAGTAGCAGCGTGACGAAGAACATCCGCTCCGAATCCCCGAGGTGCGCAATCGAGAATATCGCGACGCGCGGTTTGCCGCCCTCGGTATAAAGCAGCCGGCCCGCGTCCAGCGCTTCGCCCTGGGTCCACGCCGTGAAGCCGGGCGACGCGAGGATGTTGTTGAGCTGCATGGCCAGCTCGAATCGGTCTTTCGCGGGGTAGAATGCTTCGACGTCAATCACGCCGAGCCGCTGCACGGAGGGGTTCTGCACCTCTTGAATTAGACCCGCCAGATCCAGGTCGCGCCCTTTGCCCCAAGCGCTTTGCAGCACGTTCGCCAGCAAAATGCTTTCGCGGCTCTTCGTCGGATCGGCCGAAATACCCGCCAATCCGAGCAATCCCGTCACGGTCGAACTGACTCGCTCCCGGAGCAGCTCGCCGTCTTCCAGAATCTCCGGCGGCGGCACGGCAAAGGACTTGAGGATTGACACCTGCTGGCCCGCGCTGCTGCCCGGCGTGTACAAGGCGAATTCCGCCGCCGCGCGCAGCCGCCGGATCCGTTCGCCGTCCTGGTCCCAAATGGCCAGGCCCCGCCGCCACAGTTCCGCCTGTCGCGCCGCAAAATCGGCCACCGACAAGCCCTGCTTTTGCGCGTCGTCTTCGTTGATCCAGGGCGCGAAGTCCTCCGGGCGCAGGTCGGGAAACGTCAGCATCAGGTTGCCGAGATCGCCCTTGGGATCAATGACGATGGACGGGATGCCATCAATGGCCGCCTCCTCGATGATGTCGAAACAGAGGCCGGTCTTGCCGCTGCCGGTCATGCCCACGACCAGGCCGTGCGTGACGAGGTGCTTGGACTCATAGAGCAATAACTCGGGCAGGCTTTTCTTCTTATTAAGATCGTAGTAACGACCCAGGTAGAACACACCGAGCTTCTCGTAGTCTTGCATGGAAATAAACGGTTGATCGTGGCTGTGCTTTTGCCCGCGCCAGTCTGCACGGGACCGGCGCGGGAATCCAACTCTTTTGCCCGCAGGCGGGCTTATCGAGTGCCGGGACTATTTCAGGGCGCTCTCCAGCAGAGACTTGGAAGCGTCACCGCCCTTGCTTTGCACGTAGCCCAGGACGACCGGCAGGAACTTGCCGACCATATCGGTGCCCAGGCCGAGTTGCTTGAAGCCGCCGGCGAGCGAAGCCAGGGAACCCAGCGAGTCCAGCGCCCCGCCGCCCTTGCCGCCCAGAAGGCCGCCGACCGCGTTGAGCACTCCGCCCATGCCGGCGCCAGCCACGCCGGCTGCGCCTTCGGGCTTCGGGGCTTGTTGAATCAGTTGCTCGACCCCAGGCATGACCTGGGCGATCTGGCCAAAGTCTCCACCCAGTTTGCTCTTGGCGGCACTCATGAGCAGTCCCAGCCCGCCAGAGGCTTGCTGCGAGTTAATTCCGAGTTGCTGTGTGAGGAGGTTTACAAGTTCCATGCGACCTATTCCTTTCTCTTGTTTTGCCCCGATTTATTGCTTCGACTGGCCCTTGGCATCCGAGGCGCGCCACTCATCCAATGTGCGCGCGGCCTGGTCGCGACCGCCCAGGCCGAAGGCCAGGGCAAAGGCGATGGCGGCCGCCCCCAAGGTGAGCCCAAAAGCCAGGTTCACGATGTCATCGGCCACCCCGGTTTGGCGCAACGCCATGGCACCCGCCAGCGCGAGGATGACCACCCGCGCGACCATCGCCAACCGCCGCGCATTGCGCGAATCGCTCGTGGAGATGCCTTTGGCCACAACCTGCGCGAGCAGCAGGCCCAACCCGAAGATCAAAACGCCCATCAGGATGTGGCCCGCAAAGACAATGAAGTCCTTGATCAGGGCGCCCACGGCCTGGAACCCGAGCATGTCGGCGGCGGTGACGGAAGCCAGCAGGATAATGAGGCCCATGACCAACATGCCGACGACCGCTGCGGGCGCCTGCCGGCCTTCCGCCGATTGCCTGGCCAAACCCAGTTTGACCAGCACGTTGTTGAAGCCTACCCCGGCCAGCAGATTGGTCACGATGCCGGACACCACTTTGCCTATGACAATGGCAATCAGCACGACGATCGAAGCGCCAATGATGTTGGGCAGCGCCGCCATAATTTTGCCGAGCATGTCGCTGGCGGGTTTGGTGATGGCGTCCAACTGCAGCGCCGCGAGCGCGCTAATCAGGACCGGCACGAGGATCACGAAATAGATCACGAGACCGATGACGCCCGAGAGCCGCTGCTTGCCCAGCGACCCCGCCAGCCCCCATTTTTCGCTCAGACGATCCACCCCGGCGCTGGCGAGCAGGCTCTGGACGAGGCGCTGCACAATGCGCGCAATAAACCAGCCGACGAGCGCGATCGCCGCCGCGGAAATGATGTTGGGCAGAAAGGCAAATACCTTGTTAAAAAGCGTCGTCACCGGTTCCAGCAGCGCCTGCAAATCGAGCGCTTGCAGGATGAGCGGCAGGAAGATCAGAAACACCAGCCAGTAAACGACGTCGCCAAACGTCTGGCTCAAGGGCATCGGTTTGCTCCCTTCCGTCGCAGCCCCGGCCAGCTTCTCGTCGAGTTTCGTGGCCCTTAACGCCCCGGCGATTACTTTCTTCATCACGGTAGCCAGCAGCCAGGCTACCAGCAGCAGGACCGTCGCGCCGATGAGCCGGGGCAGGTAAGCCAGGATCGGCTGAAGCAGGGAGTTCAGCGGTTCGGAGACGATCGTGAGTTTGATCGTCGAGAAGAACGCGATCAGCACAACGAGCATGATCAGGTAGAACACGGCTTTGCCTATCCATTGCTCAATTTGCACCGGCGTTTTGGTTTCCGGGCCGCTCATCCATTTGGCGACCTTGTTGTCCACGGAGGTTTTGCCGAGGAGTTTGCGCACGCCGAAGGACACGACGATTGCCACAAACCAGCCCAGCACGAGCACCGCGAGTCCGGCCAGTAGATTTGGCCCGAATACGGCGAACTGTTGTCTCAATTGTTCAATCATTTCTTGCATAATTCTCTTCTCCTTTCGCCAACGGTTTCTTTGTTGTTAACTTGTTAGGTCTTCACGCAAGCGATCCCCTTTCAACCCAAGGTCGGCGCGATCGCCCGCCGACCGACCCCGCCCACCTTTGACACGGCGGACGAGATTCAATAGTCAGAAGTCAGCCGCCCTGCCGCACAAAATGTCGTCACTGCTCCGGACAGAAAGCGGAGCACGGCGACCCGCCCTCCGCCATTCGGCGAGGGCCAGGGCTCGACCTGGCCCTCGCCGGACTGACAAGGGCACCCCGGCAGGCGAGCCCCCACCAGTCGCATGCCTCAGCCTTTTTTCTTCTCCGCCTTGCTCTTGCGAGCCAGGTCGGCGCTGTGGGCGCGCTTGTAGGTCTGAATGTCCTTGATGCGCCCCTTCTTGTCTCTCACGGCGTAGAGCTTCTTGCCTTTGCTGCTTCGATGCGTGGTGCGGCGTGCTTTGCCTGCCATACTCTGTTTCCTTTCTGTTTGGTTTGTTTGTGCTCGGGGAACTGTTCCCGGCGATTTACTTATAATTGACAATAGCGGCGCCGCCCGACTTCCGCCGGGCGGCGCCCGATTTCCCGCCTATGTAAGGACTGTGGTCAAAACGGCCTCAGTCTCAATAGACGTGCGTGCTCTCTTCAGCGATGACCGGGCTTTGCAGCATGTCCGAGTTAAGCTCGAAGCGGGTGCGTCCATCGCCTGCCTTGACGCCCTTAGCCACAATCTTGTAGGTAACCGCTTCCTTGGGCGCCAATTTCGGCACCACCGGGAAGGTCACAGTCTGGCCGCTGATAGTGCCATTACCCGTGGCGCTGACCGGCACCAGTTCCGGCGCGATGGTCACCACCATCTTGACGTTGTTGTCGTCGGCGCTGCCCTGGTTGGTGATCTTAACCGTGTAGGTCGTGGTCTCGGCCGTGCCAGCTCCCAGCGGGTCCGGATCGTCTGCCTTCTCGAGCAGGATCGCCGGCACGCCCACGACGCGAGTCTGGCAGGAAGAGGACACGGGCTTGGCGCAAGTGCACTTGGCGGTGGGGTTGAAGCTGAAGTTGCCGGCGTTGGGAGCGACGAACGAGGCCGACACCTGCTTCGTGGCGTTCACCGCCATCGAGCCAAAGTTCCAGGTGATCTTGTTGCCCGCGATCTGCCCGCCGTCGGAGGCGGACCGGGCCGTCAAACCTGCCGGCACGGGCACTTCCAATACTGTTGCCGCGCAGGCCGTGTCGCCCTTGCTGGCCACAGTGAACGTGACGTCAAACGGGCGCCCCATATAGCGCTGGTCCGGCGCGGCGCAGGCCACGGTCAAGGCCGGCTCGCGAACCACGGTGGTGGAAGATGCCTCGGCGCTGACGCCTTGCGCGGACGTAGCGGTAGCCTTATTGACGAACTGGCCGGTCTTGCTCGCCGTGGCGTTGAACTTGAATTCTTTACTCTCGCCGGGGGCCAGGCTGCCGGCGTCAAAGGCCAGACTGCCCTTGCCCTCGCTGGTCAGGCCAGACGGAAGCGGGTCGGTGACCTTCACGGCCGTCAGCGTGCTGCTGCCGGAGTTCTTGACGGTGAGCGTCATCGGGATCGTGTCGCAGATGAGCACTTCCGCCGGGGCTTTCTTTACCAACTGGATGGCGGGATGCACCACGCGCGTGGAAGCGCAGGTGCGTGGCTCAGCCCTTACGGAAGCACAGTTCATAATGGTGCCTTCCTGTTCGGCCTTCAGCCAGACCTTGATGCTGCGGGTGTCGCCGGCTTCAAGGTCTCCGATCTGCCAGGTCAGATGTTTGCCGTCCACGGTCGCGGCGGGTTCGCTGCGCACGTAGCTGGCGTTGGGCGGCACGGTGTCGCGTACGACGACGTAGGCGACGCAGGCCTGCGCGGCCAACTGCATTTCAGCGATGAACTCCTTACCCATCGTGACCTCGGGTGGCATGGTCTTCGTCATTCTGACCAAACCCGGAGTGGGGTCGCTGCAGGTGGTCTTGGCCATGGGTGCTGGAGCCGGGGCCGGAGCCGGAGCTTTCACGGGAGCGGCCGCGACTGCGGGTTGGGCGCGGTATTTCCCATGCTGTTGTTGTTGAGCGCACCCAGCCACCAACAGGCCGGCGAGGGCGCAGCTTACGGTGATTACGTAGTTAATTTGTTTTCGTTTCATATGTGTTGTGCTTGTCTTCTTGTTGTCTTGTTGGTCTGTTTAGACTACTCCCTATACTGCGCATTGTAAAGACTTTATTCCACGCCCCGGATGGCGGCGACATATTCCAGTCCCCGAGTTTCGGAGACAAAGTGAAACTCCAATGATGGCTGCTCTGCGGCGGATTCCATGAGGGCAAGAAGACGGGTATAGCGAGACGAACGCAGTTGATCCTCGAAGTCCTTTCGAGTTTGCCATCGTTCTTCATAAAGAATTGTATTCGCGTCATCGACCTCCAAACAGAGCCGCCCGGCAATGAAGCCCTTTTCGGCGCGCACCGCCCTCAGCAACATGCGCAGCGCCTGAACCATTTCCGCTATCCGCAACGGCGCGCTTTTCATCCTGAGGATGGTTAGTATCACGCCCTAAGCATCTGCTAAAGCGGTGCCAAACAGCGCTGGGATGCAAACGATTAGCCTAAGCCACTAAGTAATAGCATCTTGTGCAACAACCCGGGACTTGCACCTGCCATGTCCGGCAGCATTGCTCCTCCAACGGGCTGGAGAAAACACTAAAGCTCGGAGGTCAAGGCCTTCTGGCGTTCTGCGGTCTAGAGACAGGTGATGTGAGGCCAATGCAGTCATCTGGCCTCCTTCCGCTGGACCCGAAACCATTCAGAACTGGGCAGGCTCAGGCGGCCTGATGTGCATGCGAGAATCTGGTCCCGCGCCGCACGCCTTTTCCTGCGCGCCTTTTGTATTGCAAGCCCAGCCCCGACGAGTTGACTATGTGTGAGACTCGATGAAACCCCTTACGCGACGCCGCAGCCAGGCGTGGCGCGTTGGAACCCTCACGGAGGGCGCGCCGCATCATGCGTCATGGGAACAGGGCTGGGCCGGCGCAGGACTGGCAGTCAATTCCTCCCCGTCTCCAACTCGCTACCCCGGCCCCCGCCGGGACGAAATCAACCGCCAGCCACTCCGTCGTGCAGCCAGATTTTGGGCCTTGGACTGGTTGCTCCTGTTGTTCTTCGCGGTTGCGCCGGCCATCGCCCAACCCGCGGGGCAGCGCGCCATCCGCGTGGTGATGGACAACAATTATCCTCCGTTTGTATTCACCGATAGCGAGGGGAACTTGCAGGGGATATTGGTTGATGAGTGGCGGTTGTGGGAAAACAAGACCGGGATCAAGGTGGAGGTCCATGGGATGGATTGGGTCGAGGCCGTGCGGCGTATGAGAGCCGGCGAGTTCGATGTCATAGACACCGTCTTCAAAACCGAGCAGCGAACAGCCTATTGGGATTTCTCGAAACCGTATGCCCGGATTGACGTGCCGATCTTCTTCCGCAAAGACATTTCCGGCCTCACCCGCCTGGAGTCGCTCAAAGGCTTTCCGGTGGCCGCCAAGGCGGGAGACGCTGCCGCTGACCTTCTCACGCAGGAGGGAATCACCACCGTCCTGCTGTTCACCAATTACGAAGCCATAACCGAAGCGGCCAGGCAACAGAAAGTGAATGTCTTTGTAATGGATGAGCCTCCCGCGCTCTACTTCTTGCACAAGCAGGGCATTCAGGATGAATTCAGACGCTCCGCCCCAGTGAGCACGGGCGAGTTTCGACGGGCGGTGAAGAAGGGGGACGTTGCGTTGCTGAAGACGGTGGAAGCAGGCTTTGCCGCGCTCAAACCCGCCGAGTTGAAGCAAATCGAGGAGAAATGGCACGGCAAAGGCATTGGGAGCCATCCCAGTCTTCGGTACGTGGGCTATGCGGCTGTTGCCGGGCTGCTGCTGATCTTCGGTCTGCTGATCTGGAATCTTGCGCTCAACCGGCTGGTCAACCGTCGCACGGCGACGGTACGCCGCACGAACCGCACGCTGCGGATGCTCACCGAGTGCAACCAGGTTGTCGTGCGCGCCACCGACGAGACGGAACTGCTGCAAGCCGTCTGTCGCCTGGTGGTTGAGGCTGGCGGCTACCGCCTGGCCTGGATCGGCTTCGTGGAGCAGGACCACGCCAAGTCCGTGCGCCCCGTCGCCCAAGCTGGCTTCGAGGCCGGCTACCTGGAGACCGCCCACATCACTTGGGACGAGACCGAACGCGGGTGCGGCCCCACCGGCACGGCCATCCGCACCGGGCAGCCCGTCATCGCCCGGAACATCCTGACGGACCCGGCGTTCGCCCCGTGGCGCCAAGCGGCCCTGGAGCGCGGCTATGCCGCCTCGGCCACGTTGCCGCTGAAGGGCGGAGGCCGCGTGCTGGGCGCGCTCATGGTGTATGCCGCGGAGCCAGACACCTTCGACGCTGGCGAAGTGGAATTGTTGACCCAACTGGCTGGCGACCTCGCCTATGGCATCACTGCCCTGCGCACCCGAGCGGAGCACAAGCGGGCGGAGGCGGCGAGGCAGGCGGCACACCAGCGACTCGCGAACATCATCGAGTTCCTGCCGGATGCAACATTTGTCATAGATCAGGACAAACGAATCGTCGCCTGGAACCGGGCTTGCGCGACTTTGACCGGTGTGAAAAAGGAGGCGTTGCTGGGGCTGGGAGATCACGCCTATGCCGAGCCGTTCTTTGGGGAGCGGCGCCCGATTCTGATTGATCTGCTGGACCAGCCATTGCCGGAGGTGGAGGCCGCCTACAAATACGTCCGCCGTGCGGATGACACGATTTACGCCGAGTCTTTTATTCCTCGGCTGAGGGGCGGCCGAGGGGCACACCTCTGGGGCGCCGCGGCGCCGCTGTACGATCAGGAAGGACGCCACTGCGGCGCCATCGAGGTCATCCGGGATGTCACCGAACAGAAAGAGGCGCTGGAAGCACTGCGCCAGAGCGAGGAACAATTCCGGCTGATCATGGACAACCTCGCCGACCTGGTGGCGGTGCTCGACCTGCACGGTCACCGCCTCTACAACAGTCCCTCCTACAGCCAGATCCTGGGCGACCCGGCCTCTTTGCGCGGTTCTTTCTCATTCGTTGAAGTTCATCCCGAAGACCGCCCTCGCGTGGAACAGGCTTTCCAGGAGACGGTTCGGACCGGCATCGGGAAGAGGCTGGAATACCGCATGATGGATCAACACGGCCAGGCGCGGCACATCGAATCGCAGGGCAGCGTGATCCGGGACGCACAGGGCCGGGTTTCCAAAGTGGTGGTGGTGTCCCGCGACGTGACCGCGCGCAGGCGGGCGGAGGAGGAACTGCACCGGTTAACGGCCCATCTGCTTCAGGTCCAGGATCTGGAACGGCGTCATCTCGCGCGGGAACTGCACGATACCACCGCCCAGCACCTCGCCGCGCTCACCCTCAATCTCAACAACCTCCGAAGGACCCTTTCTGCACCCACCGGGTCCGCGCAATTACTGTGCGACGAATGCCTCCAACTGGCCAACCAGGCGGCCCAGGAGATCCGCACGCACTCCTACCTGCTCCACCCCCCGCTGCTGGAGGTAATGGGGCTCGCGGGAGCGGTCGAGGATTACGCGCAGGGCTTTTCGGCCCGCAGCGGCATCGCTGTGGAACTGGCGGCGGCTGCCGATTTTGGCCGCCTGCCGGAAGAGATGGAGCTGGCCTTGTTCCGGGTCGTCCAGGAGAGCCTGTCCAATGTGCTGAAACACTCCGGCAGCGCTCGCGCCATAATCCGCTTCACACGCCAGGCGTCATTGGTTACGCTCGAAGTGCAAGATATGGGAAACGGCATACCCGCAAACAAGTTGGCACGGATCAAGGCCGGGAGCGGCGGCCTGGGCGTCGGCCTCGGTGGCATGCAGGAGCGCTTGCGCCTGCTCGGAGGCCGGCTGGACCTCGAGTCCGGCGCGGCGGGCACCACGGTCCGAGCTGCCGTGCCCCTCTCTGGACCTTCCCCTGAACCCGCCACCAAAGCCTGATCCTTCTTCGATGAGCCGCTTGCGCATTCTCCTCGCCGACGACCACGAAATGGTCCGCAAAGGTTTGCGCTCCACCATTGAAGGCCATCGCGGGTGGGAAATCTGCGGCGAAGCCCGCACGGGTCGCGAGGCGGTGGCCAAGAGCCGAGAGCTACGCCCGGACATCGTGGTTATGGATTTCGCCATGCCCGAGCTCAACGGCATAGAAGCAACCCGGCAGATCCGCGCGGCGGTCCCGCGCACCGAAGTGCTGATCCTGAGCATGCACGAGTCGGAGAGGCTCGTGCATGAGATGCTCGTTGCGGGAGCGCGGGGCTACATACTCAAAACCGACGCCGGCGAATTTCTGGTCGCTGCTCTGCAGGCTTTGTCCGAACACAAACCCTACTTCACCCCCAAAGTCGGCACGCTGGTCCTGAAAGGCTACCTCAATCCCGAAACACGGGAGAGCCCGGAATTGACCCCGCGCGAGCGCGAGATCATCCAGCTCATCGCCGAGGGCAAAGCCACCAAAGAAATCGCCGAGACGCTCGGGATCAGCAATAAGACCGCCGAGACGCATCGCACCAACCTGATGCGCAAGCTGGACCTCCACTCCACCGCGGATGTCGTCCGCTACGCCCTCCGCAACGAAATCGTTCAACTCTGACCCGTCCGGCCAAGGCTCCCGCGGCTGCTCCGGATTATTTCGCTCCGCCGCCGCCAGCGCCCGTCAAAGCGCGCCCTTCGGCCTTCTCCCGGGCCTTTTCTCTCAGGAAGTGCGGATGGACTAAATACAGGATTTACCTGATACCGCGGGACGCGCTGGTGGCGGATGGTTACGGGCGTAATGAGCAGCGGTTTATCACGACCTGGCGCGGAGTCCCCATCGGCACGCAAGGTTCGCGTGGTCCTGGTGGACGACTCCGCCTTAGCCATGACCTTCCTGGTCCACGTCCTGGAAACCTTCCCCCGCATACAAATCGCCGGGCAGGCGGGAGACGGGCTGGATGGTTTCGCCTTGGCTGCCCGAGTCCAGCCCGACCTGGTCATCACTGATCTGCAGATGCCAGGCCTCGACGGCTTCCGACTGGTCCAACTCCTCCGTCGAACGTATCCGGCGATCCGCTCGATCATAACCTCTGACTACGACAGCCCCACCTGCCATGCGGCAAGCCTCCGGCATGGGGCGGACGCCTTCATCCGCAAACGCTGCCTGCTCGACGAGTTTGCTCAGCAGCTAAATCGCCTGTTTCCCGAAACCGCAGAATCAGCAACCTCAAACTGTCAAGAATGAATCTAAAGACAAGACACAGTCACAGTCTCGGAATCCCAATCCTCGTCTGGGAAGAGGGACGCCCGCTTAAGATTACCATCCGGCATCGGCCGCCAGGGCGCCCCGCGCTCGCTCGCAGGGTTAAGCCGCTGGGCCGCCAGGGACCCTGCGCACGTTCCATCCTGCTTAACCGGTCCAACCCGGCGAGAGCACCTCACTTCCCCAAATCCGATTATGTCCGACACCACGCTCTTGCACCTTAACACACCCGCGCCAAAGCCCTCCCCCGGGCATCGCAGGAGAAAGCTCCTCTGCAGCAAGGCTGAAATACTTATGCATGTTGCATTATGCATGATATATTACTGGTGGGTTAAACTCGTGCGTACCCGTATCGACTCTTACGAATGGGTCCTTGGAGCGAATCTATGAATTGCGGCAAGCAAATGTCTAGAGAGACCACCTTGCCGTCGTTGGCGCGCTGGTTCCGATCTGGCGGCTGTGCATCCAGCAGGCTGGCTTCTGTCGCCTCCTCGCGGGTAGCAATGGTTATGAATCATGCTACAAGTCGCTAGTCCACCTCGGAACTCCAACGAACCGCAGCACCCTGACACGCTGCTGAAGGACTTGGAACTGAAGCAGACGCAGGATGCCTTGCGGCAGGCCCTGGCCGAGGTCGAGCGACTCAAGCGCAAGCTTCACGAGGAAGATGTTCACCTTCGCGAGCAGGTGAGAGTGGAAAATGGCCATCACCGGATGGTGGGGCAAACGCTTGCGATTCGGCGGGTGCTCGCTCAAGTGGAGAAGGTGGCCCCGACCGACTCGACCGTTCTCCTGCTGGGCGAAACCGGCACCGGGAAAGAGCTGCTGGCCGCCGCGATCCATGAGTCAAGTTCACGTCGTGGCCGCACCCTGGTGAGTGTGAATTGCGCGGCCATGCCCGCCCCGCTCGTGGAAAGCGAGCTGTTCGGGCGGGAAAAAGGCGCCTTTACTGGTTCCCTCTCCCGCCAGGTCGGGAGGTTTGAGTTCGCCGACGGCTCGACCATTTTCCTGGACGAGGTAGGAGACCTGTCGCTGGAGGTGCAGGCGAAACTACTCCGCGTGCTGGAGGCCAGGCAAATCGAGCGCCTGGGCAATCCCAAACCCGTGCCGGTCAATGTGCGCATCATCGCCGCGACCAACCGGGACCTCGAGCGAGCCGTGGGCGACGGAAAGTTCCGCCAGGACCTTTATTACCGGCTCAACGTGTTCCCCATCACCGTGCCGCCGCTGCGCGAACGGCGCGAGGACATTCCGCTTCTCGTTTGGGCGTTTGTGGATGAATTCGCCAAGACGTTCAACAAGAACGTTGAGGCCATTGAACCGGAGACCATGGATTCGCTTCGGCGCTACTCTTGGCCGGGCAACGTCCGAGAACTGCGCAACCTTGTCGAGCGGGCCATGATAATTGCCACTGGACCGAGGCTGCACATCCCGTTGCCCTTGACCCCAGCAGTCTCTCCTCCTGCGGCCGGCCGGAAGCTCGAAGAAGTAGAACGGGAGCATATCTTGAGCGTTTTGGAGAAATCCGGCTGGCGCATCCGCGGCCCCAGCGGCGCGGCAATACTCCTCGGGCTCAAGCCCACGACCCTCGAAGCCAGGATGACCAAACTCGGCATTCGCCGCCCGACGGCAACCTCCGGCGGCTAGCCAGGACCGCCCCGCCAAGGTGGTCGCTCGCCGAGACCCCCCCGTCCCGCCGCTCAAGGCCCCGACTGCTCAGCGAGCGAGCCATATTGGGATAAGGTCTCAGCGCGTTCCCAGCTTCGAGTCCACTTTGAAGAGCAGGATCAGAGTGCTGTCCGAGTAAACCGTCGTCCACTGGTCTGCCGGAGGGCCAAGGTTCTTATCTTTGGTATGGGCAGGATTCGCGTAATGGCGACCCGGAAACGCGCTGTTGAATCCGATCTGCAGATCTCCATTGCAGAACGGTCCGGAGTAGTCGTGTGTGATCCAGACAATCTGCAGCGCGTTGAGGACCGCCGCCGCCGGCAAGCTCGGATCTACGAACCGCCAGCCTTGTTCAGGAATAGAACCGGATGGGTCAACCCTGAGCAGATTGATGAGCGCGCCATGCTCGATCTCAGGGTTGTTCACCAGGGGACCTACGTACACATTGTGCCCGAACGGAGCGCCGACAACCTGGATCACCGGCTGTCCGCCCCCGGAATCTTGAATTCGAACGACAGTTGCCTCAGCCATGAGAGTTAACGAGGAGCGCGCTTCTAACCGAGCCGCCGCACCTGAGCGGCTCGATCAACCGTTCGAATGACGTCAGGCTTGCCCAAGCAGGCTCAAGCAGGTGGATTCCCTTCAACTGCATAGGTTCTTTTTGCTGACATTGTCAGACGCTGAACCATTCAAATAATTCAGCTACACCGCTGAGCCGCCTTCAGCGCCAGGCCCCGGCGGAGATCGAGCGACGCGAGGCCATCCCGCTTCTCGTTTGGGTGTTTGGGGGATGAATTCGCCAAGACGTTCAACAAGAACATTGAGTCCATTGAACCGGAGACTGTGGATGCGCTTCAGCGCTACCCCTAGCCGGGCAACGTCCAAGAACTGCGCATTCAACGACCAGGCTTCACCTCCGAAGGCTGGTAGCTTCTCCAATAGGTTGGAGAACCGGTCATTTGGCTTGCTGGGAGTCTGTTGACGGGTGGCCCGTGCAAGTCATTAGTCCAAAGCCGCTTAGGTAGTGGTTGGCGGCGCAATTCGGCCTTGGCACTGTTCTAGCGCTTCGGAATCGCCTGGTACGGCCGCTGCGAAAGGGCGGAACTGGCAAGCTGAAATAACCATACACTCATCATGAAGATCAAATTAGCCATCTCGGGAATCGTAATGTGCGCCGCGTTAGCGGCGGTGACCGCGTGCAAGAAAGAGGAGCCCGCCCCCGGCTCCGAAGCTACGAAAGCTGCTGAAGGAATCGCGGCCGAAGGGGCCAAGGTGGTTGATGCCGCAAAGACGGCAGTCAAGGATACCGTTGACCAGGCAGCCGCTCAGGTCAAGTCCGCACAGGACCAGGCCCAGGGCCTCATTGACCGCGCCAAGAGCCTGGTCAACGACAAGAAATACCAGGAGGCTCTGAGCAGCCTGGGCCAGCTCGCCAACCTCAAGTTGACCCCGGAGCAACAGAAGCTGGTGGATGACCTCAAGGCACAGATCCAAACGGCCCTGTCCAAAGCCGCCAGCTCAGATGCGGCGTCGGCTCTGGGAGGCGCGCTCGGCGGCAAGAAATGAGCTCCTGCCGCGGAGCCTCTGTAAGTCGCCGCGCCGCCACGCCTTCCTAGAGATTTGTCTTGTGGGGAGCACGAGCGGTGATGTACAAGCGTAGGATATTACCCGGCATTGGCAACAGCCATAGATTTGCGCCTGGACGGGACGAGGGCCCGCACCGATTGTGCGGAACCCGACTGTGGCGGCCGGTTCCCCGGCTGTCCGGGATGAATCCCTGGGCTCCGCCTGAGGCGCGCAGCAGACCAATAACAAGCAAACACAACTATGAAGAAACCGAAGAACCTAATTGTCCCTAAACCCACCGGTGCCTGGTTGGGAGTCGCCTCCACCTTACTAATCGGCTGCGCTACCGTTTCCGCGCAAGCTCCGGCGGCCACCATCGCGCCGCCCCCGGAAACCCGGGCCTGGATCACCACCGCCGCCGCGACGGCCACGCTGACCCGTGGTAACAGCGAGAATTTCCTCGCCACCATCAGCCTGGACACCAAACGAAAATGGGAGCGGGACGACCTGGCGTTCGGCGTCTCCGGCGGGTATGGGGACAGCACCACGGACGATGAGTACACCAAGAACACCGAGTTCATCCAGGGGTATGGTCAATACAACCACCTGTTCACCGATCGGTTCTACGGTGGTCTCCGCCTGGACGGACAGTATGATGGCATTGCCGGCGTCGAATACCGGTTTCGGATCACCCCGCTGGCGGGTTATCACCTGATCAAGAACGACAAGATGGACTTCGTGGTGGAGGCGGGCCCCTCGGCGGTGTTTGAGCACTTGAAGGGCCAGGAGGCGGAGGTTTACGCCGGGGTTCGCTTCGCAGAAAGGTTCGAATACCAGTTGGCCCCTGGCACGAAGCTCTGGGAGAGTTTGGAGTACATTCCCCGGATAGACGAATGGGCGGACAATTACCTGCTGAATTTCGAGGCGGGCATAGACACAGCGATCGCCAAGGGCTGGAGTCTGCGGGTGGTGTTCCAGGATATGTATGCCAGCCAGCCGGCGGTCGGCAAGAAGCAGAATGATATGCGCCTGTTGGCGGGCATCGCTTACAAGTTCTAATCGGCCGCGTTCAGCCGCCTCGGGTGAGAATGCGTTGGCTCACCGCCTGCAAGTTCCTACCCTGGCGGCTGCACGCGCCCTCCAAGGAAATTATCTTATGGCAAACCAAGTGACTTCCCCGTATCGCTGGCGGTTCTTCCGCGCCGGCGGCTTCGATCAGGTTAAACTGGAAACCGGCGCTGATCTCATGGCGCTGGATCAGCTCGACCTCAAGCTCTGGGTCGCTCTCGCCTGCCCCACCTCGGGGCTCGAGTTCGACAAAAACACCCTCGCCCTCATTGACACCGACAAGGACGGCCGCGTCCGCGCTCCTGAACTCATCGCCGCAGTCAAGTGGGCCGGCAGCCTGCTCAAGAACCCCGACGACTTGCTCAAAGGCGCCCCCACGCTGCGCCCGGCCGGCATTAACGACTCTACCCCCGAGGGCAAGGTAATCGCCGCCTTCGCCCGGCAAGTCCTCGGCAAAGCGGAGTCCGCTGAAATTACCATTGATGAAGCCGCTGCCGCCGCCCAGACCTTCGCGGCCAAACCCTTCAACGGAGATGGCATCATACCCGCCGACTCCGCCGCCGACGACGCCACCAAGGCGGTCATCAACGACATCATTGCCTGCTTCGGCCCCGATACCGACGCGAGCGGCAAGCCGGGCGTCAGCCAGGCCAAGGTGGATCAATTCTTCGGCGAGGCCGCCGCTTACTCGGATTGGTGGAAGAAAGCGGAAGGCGACGCGACGGTGTTGCCGCTCGGTCTGAGCACGGAAGCCGCGGCGGCTGCCGTCAAAGGCATCAAGGTCAAGGTGGATGATTTCTTCGCGCGCTGCCGTCTGGCGGCTTTCGACCCGCGGTCGGTGAATGCGCTGAACCGCGACGAGAAGGAATTTCTCGCTCTCGGGGCCAAAGACCTCACGGCCACGGACATCGCCATTGCCAGCCTCCCGCTCGCGCAGGTTGGAGCCGGAAAACCGCTGCCCCTGACGCAAGGGATCAACCCGGCTTGGGCCGGGGCGCTCGCCACCTTCCAGACGGCTGCCGTCAAGCCCCTGCTGGGCGACAAGACCTTGCTCACGGAAGCTGACTGGGCCGCGTTGCTCGCCAAACTGGGCCCCTTCGAGGCCTGGAGCGGCAGCAAAGCCGGCGGATCGGTCGAGAAGATCGGGCTGAAGCGCGTGCGGGAAATCCTGGCGTCCAAGGCCAAGGAAACCCTCACCGCGCTGGTCGCCAAGGACAAGGCCGAAGAGGGCAATTCCCAGGCCGTTGTCGGGCTCAACCGGTTGGTGCACTACCACCGCGACCTCGGTAAGCTCTGCCACAACTTTGTCAACTTCCGCGACTTCTACGGCCGCAAGGACAAGGCCATCTTCCAGGCCGGCACGCTTTACCTGGATCAGCGGAGCTGCGACTTGTGCCTCACGGTTGAAGATGCCGGCAAACACGCCACCATGGCGGCGCTGGCGGGCACCTATCTCGCCTATTGCGATTGCTTCCGCAAAGGCACCGGCGAGAAGATGCAAATTGTCGCGGCCTTCACCGGGGGCGACTCGGACAACCTCATGGTGGGCCGGAACGGCGTATTCTTCGACCGCAAGGGTCGCGACTGGGACGCCACCATCACCAAGATCGCTGACAACCCGATCAGCATCCGGCAGGCGTTCTGGGCGCCCTACAAGAAGCTGGTGCGGATGATCGAGGAACAAGTCGCCAAACGCGCTGCGGCCGCCGAGGCTTCCTCAACCGCCAAGCTCGAAGACGCCGCCAAGGCCACCGCGGAGGCGGACAAGGCCAAAGCGCCTGCGCCCAAGAAGATTGACGTCGGGACGGTCGCGGCGTTAGCAGTGGCTTTCGGTGCCATAGGCACTGCGATCGGGTATTTCATGGGCTTCTTCAAGGGCTTGGCGCTGTGGCAAATCCCGCTGGTGATCATCGCCATCATGCTCATTATCTCGGCTCCCTCCATGCTCATCGCATGGCTGAAGCTGCGCCGACGCAATCTCGGCCCCATCCTCGATGCCAACGGCTGGGCCGTCAACGCCAAGGCCAAGATGAACGTGCCGTTTGGCGGCGCGCTCACCGCCGTCGCGGCCTTGCCACCCGGCTCCCAACGCGATCTGATTGATCCGTTTGCGGAGAAGAAGAGTCCCTGGCCTACAGTCATCGTGCTGGTCATCCTCCTGGTCCTTGCCGGTTTGGTCCTCGACAAGCTGGGCTTAATCTACAAATGGACCGACGGCAACCTCGGCCATCCTAAGAAGCCCAAGGTGGAACAAACCACCCCGGCGGCGCCTGCACCGGCGCCCGATGCCGCTGCGAAACCGACTGACGCCGCCAAGTAACAAGTAGTTCAACCCGGGGAGCCCACCCGAAACCCGGCTGGGCTTCCCGAACCTGACCCCTGCTTCGAATCCTGGAAAAGCTATGAATCCGGCGCACCTTCACCTGATCCTGAATCACGTTCCCGTCCTCGGCACCATAATCGCCCTGGGACTGCTCGGTTTCGCGGTCTGGAAACGAAGCGAGGAGATCAAGCGAGCCGCGCTGGGTTTATTGGTCATCACCGCACTGCTCGGGGTGCCCGCGTTCCTGACCGGCGAACCCGCCGAGGACATGATCAAGGGGCTCCCCGGCGTCTCCAGGCCCCTCATCTCACACCACGAGGAAGCTGCGGAGGGCGCCTTCATCGCCCTGTGCATCCTCGGCGGCATCGCTTTGGCGGGGCTGCTTTGGTTTCGCCGGGGCAAACTTTTGCCCGCCTGGTTCAATGCCGTTGTGCTGGCCGGATCGCTGATCGTTGGCGGCTGGATGGCCTGGACGGCGAATCTCGGCGGGCAAATCCGTCATCCGGAGATCCGTTCTGGCGGAGGTGCGCAGGGTGCCGGAGCCGAACAGCACTCGCCTTGAGCAAAGCGCCCGGTCGCAGGGAGCAATCGCCGCCGCGTCTCCATATCGTGTCAGGCTCTCACGCGTCGTTCTTCGCCTCGCCAACCCTGAGTGCAGTGCCAGGCAAGACCTCGCGGGTCCCAAGATCGTACCTCCGTCGTACCTGCGTAGTTCCTCCGTCCTTCCTCCGTCCTTCCTCCGTTCGTGGCACGGAGGTAGGACGGAGGTAGGACGGAGGAGGGACGGAGGAGGGACGGAGGTAGCCCTTAGGCGCTGGCATGGGACTTCAGCGCCAGAACCTCCCGCCACTGCCCCGCGGAGGGGGCCAGACGATGGCAAAGACAGTGGCCTAACTGGCGTTTTAGCAGATACTTGCTGGCCAACCAGCGCCTGCCTCTCCGCACGGATCAGGTCCGGTGGCCGGTTTCATGATGAAGGGTCGGTGGATGCCGCATGCAGTTTGGCTATCGCCACGGTGTTCAGCATCGCTTTGGGCACAAAGCCACTCACTTCCACATACTCCGGCAGTTTGGCCCCGTCGGCGCTGCGCTCGGAGCAATGGTCGTTGTCCCCCCAGGGGCCGAGGCCATCGAGGGTCGGCACCGCGTCCCAGATCAGGTTGCCGTCGCTCAGGCCACCGCGCTCTTCGCAGCTCACGACCAGGTTCAGCTCGTTACCCGCTTCCTTCCATGACCGGTAGAGCCCGTCCGTGCCTGGATTGCGCGGCCACGGGCTGCTCTCGGTCAGAATCTCGACCTTGACTTGGCAGGCAAAACCATCCATCGGGCTGCATTCCTCCCCGCGCCCCGCCAGCGCCAACAGACCCTTCTTGCCGGCCGTGTAGGCCTCCGGCGTGAACGCGCGAAACTCGCCCTCCGCCACCGCCTCATGCGGCACGCGATTGAGCACGGTGCCGCCGCGGATGGTGCCGACGTTGACCGTCAGGCCGCTGGCATAGTCCGTGAGCGCCGCGACCCGCTGGACGGTGTGGCCAAGCTGGACAATGGCGTTGGCGCCCTGGCTGTGCTTGCCTCCCGCATGCGCGCCCCGACCACTAACGGTGACCCGCCACGTGCCACGGCCTTTGCGCGCCACGACCATGCAAGCCGCCTTGCCCTGCCGGCCTTCCGCCTCGAATACCAGCGCCGCTAGGGTGCCCTGGTCGAAATGGCGGCGGCAGACCTCGCCAAAGTCCGGCGAGTAGCACTCTTCGGAGGAGTTCCAGATCAGCTTCCAGGTGACGTCCTCGAATACCTTGGGCGCATGGGCCTGCAACGCGGACAATAGGAGCCACATCATGACGGTGCCTCCCTTGATGTCATGTGTGCCCGGACCGAAGATGCGGTCGCCCTCCCGCAGCCAGTGGAAGTTGTTGCGCGCCTCCTCTTCCGGCGGGAACACGGTGTCGAGATGCGAGACCAGGGCAATGCTCCTGGCCGAGCGCCCACGCCGGGTCATGACCAGATGATCGCCCCACTCACGGTTGGTTGAGGGGACGAACTCGGGCGTGAACCCGAGCGGCGCGAAGCACTCGGCGGTAAACCGGGCCAGCCGGTTGACGCCGTCGCGGTTGGCGGTGTAGCTGTTGATGCCGACCATCCGCCGCAACATTTCCAGCGCAGCCGGCATTTGATCTTCCAGGAAATCCTTCAGGGACGCATGATTTTGCACGCCGCAGAGGGTGCAGTGATTCCTGATGCGGGTCAACTGGGACCAGCCGGCGTCGTGCAGTCTCGACCCGCCCCCGGGCGGGGATGGGTTCTTCGCGCGCAATATTGCGCTGGATTGAGGCAGGCTATCCCCTAGACTCGGCGCAGTGAATGCATCGAACTATCGCGTGCGCCGCGCCACGCTCGATGACATCGGCCAGTTGACCGCGCTCTGGAAGTCCATGCGGTACCCGGCCGAGGATTTGGCCAGGCGGGTGACCGAATTCCAGGTGGCGGAAAGCGCCGATGGCCGGCTGCTCGGCGCCGTCGGCATGCAGATTGTCGAGCGCCAGGGGCTTATCCATAGCGAGGCGTTCACGGACTTTGCACTCGCCGACGAATTGCGGCCTTTGCTCTGGGACCGTCTCCATGCGGTTGCGACCAATCACGGGCTGCTGCGGGTGTGGACGCGGGAGACGGCGCCGTTCTGGCATCATTGCGGGCTGCAGCCTCCCGACCCCGCGGCGCTCGAAAAGCTACCCGAGGTGTGGCGAGGGCATATCACCGGGTGGCTGAGCCTGAAATTGAGAGAGGACGTCGAGGCGGTGATGACGGCGGACAAGGAATTCGCGATGTTCATGCAGTCAGAGAAGCAGCGCACCGACCGGGCCTTTCAACAGGCGCGGATTCTGAAGCAGGTCGCTACCCTGATCGCCCTGCTACTGCTCATTCTGGTGGTGGGCGGGGCCTTCTGGCTGATCATGAAGAACCCGCAACTGCTCCGCCGCTAACGCGGAACTCGTCCGCGTGGTAGGAACTGCGGACCATCGGCGCGCTGGCTACGTGCCGAAAACCCATCTTCCTGGCCCGCTCACCGTATTCGCGGAATTTCTCGGGCGGGACAAACTCGACCACCGGGAGGTGCTTGAGCGTCGGCTGGAGGTACTGGCCGAGGGTTAAAGCATCGCACCCCACCTCGCGCAAATCCGCCAGTGCCGTGAACAGTTCCGCCTCTGTTTCTCCCAGACCCAGCATCAGCCCTGATTTCGTGCAAACCCTCCCGGCGCTCTGAGCTTTGGCCCGGTGCAGCACGCTGAGCGAACGGTCGTAGGTCGCCCGGGAACGCACTGCCGGCGTTAATCGGCGCACCGTCTCCAGGTTATGGTTAAATATGTCCGGCTGGGCCGCCAGCACCGTCTCGATAGATGATGGCCGGTCATTGAAGTCCGGAGTCAGCACCTCGATGATTGTGCCGGGGCTCAGGGAACGCACGGCTGCGATGGTCCGCCGGAAGTGATCCGCCCCGCCGTCCGCCAAGTCGTCGCGCGCGACCGCGGTAATGACCACGTGACGCAGCCGCAACCGCCGAGAGGCTTCGGCCACGCGTGCGGGTTCGTCCGATTCGAGCGGCAGGGGCTTGGCGGTATTGACGGCGCAGAAGCTGCAGGCCCGCGTACAGCGGTCGCCTCCGATCATGAAGGTGGCGGTGCCTTTGCTCCAGCATTCCCAGTGGTTGGGGCACATCGCGCTCTGGCAGACGGTGTGGAGCTTCAGCTCATCCAGCAAAGCGCGGGTGCGGGCGAAGCTGTCGGTGGTCGGCAGCCGGGTGCGGAGCCATTCGGGCAGCCGCGGGCGGAGTCCGGCCTCAGCGGGTTTCAATAGGTCCATTCCGCTTCTCCAGCTTGCTCCAAAAATCAGCGAGTTGGTCGGGCCCGAAATCGGCCAGGATTTCGCCATCCACGTCCAGCACCGGCACCAGCTCCTGCCCGGAAAGGCGAATCATCTCGTCGAAGGCCGCTTCATCGGCGATCACATTCACTTGTTCATAATCCACATGGCGGCTGTCGAGCCACTGCATGGCCTTGTGGCACCAGCCACAATAGGGTTTGATGAACAGTCGAATCCGTTTTGGTTTCACGAACATACAGTGGCGGAAGTCGGGCGACATTTCAAATTCCGAATGGTGAGACGGGAAGGCGAGCGCCCTCGTGAGCCCGAACATTTTGGGAGCCGGAACCCAGCCCGGGCTCGCGAGCAGGGTCGCCCTCCCGGACCAGCGGTGGAGTTCTTGGGAGCGGCAGGGGGTCGCCGACTGGTTCGCGGTCAGGCGCCGCTGATCTGCACCTTGTATTGTTCCGGCCCGAGCAGCGCGTTCAGTTCGGCGAGGTTGGAAAGCTTGATGCGGAAGAACCAGCCGTCCTCGTACGGCTCGCTATTCACCAGGGCCGGGTCATCCACCACGGCCTGGTTGACCTCGGCAATCTCTCCGCTCAAGGGTGAATAAATGTCACTGGCCGTTTTCACGGATTCCACGACGGCGCAGGCCTCACCGGCCTTAATCAGGCGCCCGACATCGGGCAACTCGACAAACACCACGTCCGTCAGTTCATGCTGAGCGTGGTCGGTGATTCCTACCGTGGCCACATTACCAGTGACTCGCACCCATTCGTGCGACTTCGTGTATTTCAGATCCAAAGGAACGGTTGCCATATCGTTATTGAGTCAGGGAGAGGGACGGCGGTCAATCCGCTTTTCGATAGAACGGCTTGGAGACGATCACCGCCGGCGCGCGTCGGCCACGAATTTCAATGCCCAAGGCAGTAGTCGGTTTGGCGAATTCCGGAGGCACATAGCCCAGGCCGATGCCAATCTCCAGCGTCGGGCTTTGCGTGCCACTGACCACCTGGCCGATCTTCACCGTTGCCGGACCGGCATCCCAGATCGGGTAACCGGGACGCGGCGGGGCTGATTTCTCCGTCATCTTGAATGCCACCAGCTTCTTGCTCGTGCCGTCCGCCTTCTGCGCGGCAAGAACCGGGCGGCCCACGAAGTCGCCTTTGTCCAGCGCCACAAAGAAGCCCAGCCCGGCCTCAATCGGCGTGGTGTTTTCGTCCAGCTCATGTCCATAGAGCGGGTAACAAACCTCCGTGCGCAAGGTGTCGCGCGCGCCGAGCCCCGCCGGTTTCAAGCCGCAGGGTTTGCCGGTGGCCAGCACCTGGCTCCAAATCGCTTCGATCATCGGCGCCGGCGCGACCACCTCGAACCCGTCCTCTCCGGTATAGCCGGTGCGGGAAACCCAGAGGGTGCCGTTCCCCCAGTGGAAGCGTGCTATCTGGTTCTTTTTCAGGTCGCTGGCCTGGACCACGGCCGTCCCGCCGGCGGCCGGGCCGGGGAAACACGAAGTGATGAACTCCACCACGCGCGGGCCCTGCACAGCGATGGCACCAGTCACGTCGGACGCGTTTTCGAGATTGACCTCGTTGCGCCGGTTGAACCCGGCCAATCGCCCCGTCAGCCAACGGGCATCCGCTTCGATGCGAGAGGCATTGATGATCAGCAGGTATTCCTGCGCCGCGAGCCGATAGGCGTAGAGATCGTCAATAACCCCGCCACGTTCATTGCACATCAGCGTGTACTGTCCCTGACCGACCGCCAGCTTCGCGAGATCGTTCGTCAGGGTGAGGTTTAGAAAGGCCTCCGCGCCCGGGCCGCTGACGAAGACCTCGCCCATGTGCGAAATGTCGAACAGCCCGGCTGCCTTGCGCACGGTGAGGTGCTCGTCGGTGATGGTGGTGTATTGGACCGGCATTTCCCAGCCGCCGAATTCAATGAGTTTGGCGCCTAGCTCCTGGTGGGCGGCGTAAAGCGGAGTCCGTTTCATGCCTAGAGCATTCTGCCATTCCCAAGTTGTCAGCAAGAGAAAAAGTCCTTCGTGTGGCCATCGCACCAGGGCTCCATCCAGCCCGGGGCGGGATGCGTCTGCCTGGTGGGGACACCCCGGCGGCGGCTGCACCCGCCGGACTTGGTGTTCTGGTCGAGACGCACGGGCCTGGGTTGGTAGCCGTTCAGGGGGCAATCCAATGGAAGCGGAAAATCGCCTCTGAAGCTTGACATTAGCGAACCAAGGATCATACCTTTGGCCTTGGTCGGTGGGAAACGCAGATAACCTCACACATTGAAAGTCATTCGCAGTCTATGAGCGCTTGGAAATACATGCAAAACGGACAGCAATGTGGTCCTGTAGATACCGCGGCGTTGCTGGCCTTGTTGAAGAGTGGAACGCTGACACCTGAAACCACGGTCTGTAAGGAAGGAATGGCGAACTGGGTCCCGATTCGAACCGTGCCTGAGCTGTCAGGGAGTGTTGATGCGGGGGTTCCCCCGCAAGCGATGCCGCCGCTCTCGGGCGGGGCAACTCCGCTGGCCGACGGAGAGACACCGGACCCGGCCGATGTGGACAAGAACAAGATCTTCGCGGTGCTGGCTTACCTGGGGATTTTGTTCCTGGTGCCCCTGCTGGCGGCAAAGGAATCGAGATTTGCCCGTTATCATACCAACCAGGGTGTGGTGTTGTTCATCGCGGCCATTATTCTCAGCGTGGGCGGGTCCATTCTCTCCTTCATCCCGCTCGTTGGCTGCATCGTCCTGCCGGTGGTGATGATCGGCGTTTTTGCGCTTATGGTCATAGGCATCATCAATGCCGCCAAGGGCGAGTGCAAGCCACTGCCGTTGATCGGGCAGTATAAGTTGATCAAGTAGCCTTAGCGGCATTCGCCGCTTGACACCCGGACTGCGCGTGGGTTGAGATAGCGTTGCTAATTCGCAACCACCGATGGCGACGAGAGTGATGGGCCAGCCGGCCGTATGAAGAAGTGCACCGCGCGATGGCTTATGGTCATGGCGGTCGGGGCCGGTTTGCTGGCGTGGCCGCCGTCCCTCACGTCGGCACAAACGGACTCCGGGCCGCCCGCGGCTGACGGGGCGGCCTTGGAAAAGGAGGCCTGCCTCAGGAATCTCAAGGTGATTTATGACGCGATCGAAGCGTATCGCCTCGACCGCAAGGACCTCCCCAACTGGCTGTCTGATCTCGTGCCGAAGTATCTGGCAGACGGGAATGTGTTGATCTGCCCGGTCTGCCTGCGGACCGGCCAAACCGAAGCGCCGCCCCTGGCGGATCCCAACCTGCCGAGTTCCTATCTTTACGAGTTCTCCCCCGTGCCGCTGGGGCGGGCGTTCACCAACGCGCCCGGCAGAACCCGGCGGGAGTGGAGGCGCCGGCAGATGGGGCTGGTAGGTTCGGTGGTGCCGCTGGTCCGATGCCGCCTCCATAATCCTATGCTGAACCTGGCCTTCGACGGCAGGATCTATGAAAGCCCGCCAGCCTGGGAAATGGTCGTCACCAATCGGGTCCGGCCGACGGAGCTCACTCCCGCGCGAGTCTTCGCCGAGGGACCGGCCCCAGCGGCCAAGGGCCGCGGCAAGTCCGGCCGCGCGTCCCGCTTCCCGCCGCGCGACCCCGAGACGTCGAAAACAGCGCTGGATTTGACTGGGTTCTATAATGCGGGGCTGAACGAGTCCTGGCAAGGAGGGGCAAGCAACACCCTGATGCGCCTGCCAAAAGGGCGGCGGACAATGGTCGGAGTTGAGTTCGATCTGAGGGGGATCGTTCAACTCGGCAGTCAAGCGCCTGCTACCACGAATTTCCCCGCGCTGGTGAAAGGGATACCCGTCAAACAGACATGTCAGCGGTTGTGGTTTCTGCACGCCGCCGGATTCGGCACCCTGGCCGATGAAGGGAAGCAGATCGGCAGGTATATCGTGCATTTTGCCACGAACCAAATGCGGCTGGAGATTCCCATCCGCTACGGTCATGAGGTCCGAGACTGGCATACCATTGCCGGAGAACCACCCGCGCCCAAGGAACTCGTCGTGGCCTGGCGCGGAGAGAATCCCTTCAGTCGGAGGCAGGGCCGGGCCATCCGCCTGTTCTTGACCCTTTGGAAGAATGTGGCGCCGGAGGTGCAGATCGAGAGCATTGATTACGTCTCCAGCATGGCGGAGCCCGCGCCCTTCCTGGTCGCGATTACCGCCGAGTAACCTGTGACCGCGCGCGCCTTTCCATGCTGCTGCTCTGCCCGATGGCTGGGTGCGGCGCTCGTCATGCTGGCCGCCCATTGCACCGCCGACACTCTCCGCGTGGTGACGTGGAGGCTCGGCCCGGCACCGGCCGATCGTGTGCCCGCAGGAAGCCAAATCCGCACCGCAGACCTCGCCGCCGTCCTTAATCCGCTGGCCGCCGATGTCATCCTCCTGCAGCAGGTTCCCGATTGGCAGGCCTGCGCGGAGCTTGCCGAGGCCCTCAAGCCCGCCAACTACACTGTCCTGGTCTGCTCCGCTTTCCGGGATGCGCGCACCGCAACTCTCAGCCGGCAGCAGGTGGCCATCCTCGCAAAGCATCGCGCTTATGTTTCCTGGTCGCGCCCCTGGACCGCCCGGGACGAAACAACGATCCCAGGCGGCTTCGCGTTTGCCGCCATCCGCGTCCGAGGGCAGCGCCTCGGTTTCTTCTCCGTGCAACCAGGGAACGGGTCCGCCCCTCTGGATCAACTGGTTGACCAAGTGGTTGGCGTCAGAAGCTGGGTAACCAACCAGGTGCAACTGTTTGTTGTCGGTGGAACGCTTGACGCCGGCCGGATGGATCAACTTGCGTCACCGCCCGAGACCTGGCGGGCGCTCGAAGAGGCGGGTTTTGCCAATGTGTTTCTCCAAACACCAGCCATGGGTCCGCTTGCCCTGCCGCCCGCGGCCGGGCAGTCCGCCGGCATGGGAGATTATCTCTTCACTCAGCCGCCGGGTTGCGCCACCAGTCCTCGTATCCTGTCCAGCGGCGTCGGCGGGCATTTGCCCGTGCTGTGTGATCTGCAGATTGATCCGGCCTGGATTGCCGCTGCCTGGGCCAACCAAAGCAAGGCCGCATCTTCCGCGGGAAGGATTCTTTCCGGCGGCACCAATGGCGCGGTCAAGCCGCAGGCGGCAACGGCCCAAAACCTCCCTCATACCTCGGCTCTCACCGCACAACTCATCGCCGCGTTGGTACTCGGGGCGGTCGTGGCGGTCATCGCCGCCACCTGGGTTGCGACCCGGCGGAGACGAGCGCTTCCTTACAGCGCTCCGAGGTTGCTGCCCGTTGATGCAGAGGGCGGCCTATCCTCCTACACCGTCATCGTCGGAACTCAATCGGGCACCGCGCCCGTTTCACCCCCGACGGCGACGTCCCGGGCGGCGCGGCCAATGATCCACGTGGAATCGTCTGAGAGCACCCATACTCAGGCGCAGATGCTTCAGCGGCGGGCGCTGGCGGCGGAGCAACGGGCGGCGCGCGCCACCGCCGCGCTGCGCAGCGGCCTCATTCGTCAGATGAGCCGATGGCTGAAGCAAAAGCTGGCAAGGAAGCTGATGGCGGACCGAACCCGGTTGTTGGAGGGCCAACGTGCGGCAACGGAAAAGGCGCGGACGGTGGAGGAACGGCTGGCCCGGGTGGAGCTTCAGATCCAGCAGCAGAGCCTCGGGTATCAGCAACGCATCGAGGATTTGACCCGGGAGTTGACCGCCTCCAAAGCAGAGAATCGGGAGTTGATCCGAGCCCAGATCAGGCAGGTCAAGGCGGAAATGGAAGCCGCACGATCCCGGTTGCTGGCCCAAGCCCAGGAAATAGACCGAGGATAGAGCCGGAACGGCGCTGGCTGGTCTGTTTCTCCTACCGCTTCCGGTTGTAAGCGGATTGAGAATACTTCTCCCGCATCAACTCCTGCGCTCGCTCGCTCAGCGCGGCATCCGGCTCGAAGTCCAACCAGGCGGCCTCGTAATTCTCGCAGGCCACAGCACGCATCGCTTCATGCCAGGCCACGCGGTCCGGGGCAAGCGGCGGCGGCTGGACCGATCCTTGGATGAGGAGACCGTGTCGCGTCCGGCGCTGAGCGGCGCCCGCCAGCTTCCGACCCTGCCAGAGCAGATCGAACTTCTCATGGCCGCGGAAGCACTGGCCGACGAGAGATTTCTGGCAGGCCGGGGCAAGCCCGGTCGTCACCTGGAGCTGCGCGAACGCGGCTTGAATCCACTCGTGGACGCGCCGATAGCTTTCGGTTGCCGTCAGCGAATACCACTCGTCGCTGGTCGGGAAAGCGAGGCTATAGGTCCAGTCGGCGTCGTGCGGCACCAAGCCGCCGCCAGTGGGTCGGCGCACGAGCGGCCGGAGCAAGGTCATCCGCTCAACGTCGGCGTATCTCTGGAAGTAACCGAACGAGGCCGCAGGGTCAGTCCAGGCGTAGAAGCGGAGCACCGGCTGTCCAAGGCGCGGCATGGCCTGAAGCAGCGCTTCGTCCAGCGCCATATTCAAGGCGGGATCGCCCGAGCCGGACGACAAGTAATACCAGGGACGCGGCGGCATCATCAGATAGGTATGCGGCTTGGGACCCTAGCAGTCAAACCTGTCCGGCGCTTGCCTTGGGCAGGCCGAGGCGGGGGCAGACCGCCTTAACCTCGCAGCTGGGGCAATCCGGATTGCGCGCGTAGCAACGGCGGCGGCCATGCCAGATCAGCCAGTGACTGAACATGGTCCACTGCGATTGCGGCACCAGTTTCATCAGCTCCGACTCGATCTTCTCAGGGTCTTTCTGCCGGGTGAGGCCGAGCCGCTGCGATAGCCGCCCGACGTGCGTGTCCACCACTATGCCGGAACTGAGGTTGAAGGCATTGCCCAGAATCACGTTGGCGGTCTTGCGGCCAACGCCGCCCAACTCGACCAACTCCTCCATCGTGCGCGGCACCTCGCCGCCGTGCTTTTCGACGAGGGCCTGGCAGCAAGCCTTGATGCTCTTGGCCTTGTTGCGGAAGAAGCCGGTGGTCTTGATTTCGCGCTCCAGGTCGGGCAGCCGCGCCTGGGCGTAATCTGCCGCCGAACGATACTTCCGGAACAGGTCAGCCGTCACGAGGTTCACCCGCTTGTCCGTGCATTGGGCCGAGAGAATCGTCGCAATTAGCAGCTCAAGCGGATTGGAGTGGTCCAGCTCGCAATGGGCGTCCGGATAGGCCTTCTTGAGGTCGGCGACGATCTTCTGCAGGCGGACAGCCTTGGACTCTTTGCCGGTGACCTTCCAAGTGTGATGCGATTTCATAGTCGGTTGTTAGTTCTGCCTGCCACTGACAAGCCCCCTTCGAGGCTGCGCCCAATTGGCCTGCGGCACTCTAGCGCAGAAGAAGATTGAGACATAGTGCATTTTGGAGGTCCGGGTAGCAGCTTGCACGCATGTTTCCTCACCCCACGCGGCCCCGGTCTATCGCATTTTCTTTGCCTGGCGTGAAAAGGCGAATAGACTGCAAGCCATGTCCAATCACCGGCGGTTTCAGTTGAGGCTGACCCGGCTCATCGGGGGCCATTTGCTCATCGTCCTATCCACCTTGCTGGCTGTTGCTTCCCTGCAGGCGGCTGAATCAGCGGGCGACGCGCCGCTGCGAGTGCTGCCGAAAGGCCAACTGCCGAAGGACCAGCGGCTCCAGACCTTGAAGGATTTGGACGCGTACTTTCCCTTTAAGCCGTGCGAGACCCCTGCGGAGTGGGACCTGCGCGCGGAACGAGTGCGTCGCGGATTGGCGGTGGCACTGGGACTCTGGCCCATGCCGGAGAAGACGCCGCTCAACGCAGTCATCCACGGCAAGATTGATCGGCCGGATTACACGGTCGAGAAGGTCTATTTTGAGAGCATTCCGGGCTTCTTTGTGACCGGCAGTCTTTACCGGCCAAAAGGCAAGAGCGGCCGGTTGCCCGGGGTGCTCTGCCCGCACGGCCATTGGAAGAATGGCCGCTTCACGGAGACTGCCGCGGATGAACTGCGGAAGCAGATTGCCCGCGGGGAGGAGCGGTTCACTGATGGCGGGCGAAGTCCGTTGCAGTCGCGCTGCGTGCAGTTGGCGCGCATGGGGTGCGTGGTGTTCCACTATGACATGATCGGCTACGCGGACAGCGTCCAGGTTCCCGAGAAACTGGCGCATGGCTTTGCCAAGCAGCGTCCGGAAATGAACGCCACCGAGAACTGGGGGCTCTTTAGTCCGCAGGCCGAGGCCCATCTCCAGAGCGTAATGGGCCTGCAGACGTGGGACTCGATCCGCGCGCTGGATTTCCTGCTCAGTTTGCCGGACGTGGACTCGGGCCGTATTGCGGTGACGGGCGCCAGTGGCGGCGGAACCCAGACCTTCATCCTCTGCGGCCTGGACCAGAGACCGGCGGTGGCGTTTCCGGCCGTGATGGTGTCCACGGCGATGCAGGGCGGGTGCACTTGTGAAAATGCCTGCCTGCTGCGTGTGGACACCGGCAACGTGGAAATCGCCGCGTTGTTTGCGCCCAAGCCGCTGGGTATGACCGCGGCCAATGATTGGACCAAGGAGATGCCCACGAAAGGATTCCCCGAACTGCAACAGCATTTCACCCTGCTGGGGGCGCCCAAGAACGCCATGCTCAAGCCGCTGTTGCACTTCGGCCACAACTATAATTACGTGAGCCGGGCGGCGATGTATGAGTGGTTAAACCGGCATCTCAAGCTCGGGTTGGCCGAACCGGTGGTCGAGGAGGATTATCACTTCCTGACTCCGCAGGAACTGTCAGTCTGGGATGCGCAGCACCCGAAGCCAGAGGGCGGCCCTCAGTTCGAGCAGAAGCTCCTGCGCTGGATCACCGACCGCGATCAGAAGCAACTGGCGCAGTGCCAGGATTCGCTGGCGCATTTCTGCAAGGTCTATGGCGGCGCGCTGGATGTGATCATTGGCCGCAACCTCACCGATGCGGGCGCACCCACCCTGGCCCTATCTCGACGGATTGACCGCGGAGAGTATTGGGAAAACGTCGGCCTCCTGCGCAACGCGGTTTACGGGGAAGAACTACCCGTCACGGTGCTCGAACCCAAGCAAGCCCGGCCCCATGCCGTCATCTGGGCGGATGCCCAAGGCAAGAGCGGCTTATACGCGCGGACCGACCAGGGCGAGTCCCGCCCGGCGCCGGCGATCCAGAAGCTGTTGAGCCGTGGTGTGACGGTGATCGGCGCGGACCTGCTGTTCCAGGGTGAGTTCCTCGCGGACGATCAGCCCGTTACCCGCGCTCGCAAGGTAAGCAACCCGCGTGAGGCCGCGGCTTACACGTTCGGCTATAACTACACGCTGTTCGCGCAGCGCGTTCATGATCTCCTGAGCGTGATCCAGTATGCCCGGAACCACATCCGCGGCTTGGAGCGGCTGGACCTGGTGGGGCAAGGCGCGGCGGGTCCGTGGGCCGCGGCGGCGAAAGCCCAGGCCGGCAGCGCGATCCAGCGCCTGGCGATTGATACCGGCGGATTCAGGTTCGCGGACGTCACAGACATCCAGGACATCAGCTTCCTGCCCGGCGGGGCGAAGTATGGCGACCTGCCGGGAATGTTGGCCTTGGGCGCGCCGGGCAAGCTCCGGCTGGCGGGGGAAGGAGCCGAGATACCGGCTCTGGTGAGACAAGTGTATCAACTGGCCGGCGCCCCGCAGAATGTCACCCTCGCTCAGGCGGATCCCAAGCATGACGCCGAGGAAGCTGTCAATTGGTTGCTAAGTGAATAATCTGGGTGACAGCTCCAGCCGGAACGTGAGATAAGAGCACCTATGCATTCGAACCTATCTTCACGACGGTTTCCACGGCTGGCCGTTATGGTTCTGGCGGCAGCGACCCTGGCGCAGGCAGGCGCCGAATCCCGGTTTGCCTTCCACGAGGTCAGCCCGGCTTCGCTTGAGCTAACCGAGAACGGAAAGCCTGTCTTCGGCTATAATTTCGGCGGCATTCTCGCCAGCAACTTCCCGGAGAGGATGCGGCGTTCGTGCTACCTCCATCCGGTCTATGCGCCCGATGGCACCCTCATCACCGACGACTTCAACAAGGATCACCCGCATCACCGCGGCATCTTCTGGGCCTGGGAGGTGGTCACCTACGACGGCAAGACCGACGATGTCTGGACTGTGAAGGGCTTCCGCCAGCGGTTCGTGCGCTGGAAGGCGCGCGAGACGGCAGGCCCCACAGCCCGCCTGGCGGTCGAGAACGGCTGGTACGATGGCGAACGCAAGTTCGTCAAGGAGGACGTGGAAATCCTCGTGCACCCGGTCACAGACGATCGCCGGGTTTTGGACTTTACGCTGAGCTTTGAGGCGACGGACAAGCCCGTCACCATCGTAGGAACGCCGGATTCTCGCAAGGGCTATGGCGGCTTCGCGATCCGCACTGCACCACGGGACGGCGGCGCCGCGAGGACCGTCATCCGCACCGACAAAGGCGTCTCGGAAAAGGACGGCGTTATGGCGCGGCATCCTTGGGCTGAGATCGTCGGCAGTTTCCAGGGGAAAAAGGAGTCGGTGCGAATCGAGGATGACGCGTCCAATCCCGGCTATCCCACCAACGGCTGGCTCATGCGCCATTCGTTTGCGGTGCTCAACGTCTCTTACCCGGGCCTCGACCCGATCACCCTGAAACCGGGCAAACCGCTGGTGCTGAAGTATCGCGTGATCCTGTCCTCGGGTGAGGCGGTGAAGTAAGTCAGGCAGAGCCCGGAGTGGGAACGTGCTCGCCGGTCCAATATCATTCCTGCGGCCGGCCGCAAAGTGCTGTGGACCAACTCCAGTAGGAGACCTACGCTCAGCTTTCTTGATACACTATGAAGATCCTCGTCATTGCTGACGACGACTCGTTCACGAAGACGCTAACGAGTGAGCGTGCTGAGGTCCTGATCTCCTGCGGCGATATGGCAGACCCGGTCATTTTGCAGACGGCGCTAGCAGCACAGTGTTCGCGCATCTTCGCCGTCAAAGGCAATCACGATGGCGCTGCGCCATTTCCTGCGCCCATCCTCGACCTGCACCTTCGCACTGAGAGTTTTGGCGGCTTGGTGTTCGGCGGTTTCCGTGGCTCGTGGAGATACAAACCACGTGGGCACTTTCTCTACGATGAGGATGAGGTCGGGAGTTTGGTCGCCGCACTCCCGCCGGTGGATGTATTCGTCGCCCACAATTCGCCGCGACACATCCACGATAGAGAGGACGAGGTCCATCTGGGCTTCGCGGCCTTTGCCGGTTACATTCGGCGTGCGCGGCCGCGTTTCTTCTTTCACGGCCATCAGCATATCACCCAGGAAACACGGGTTGGCGATACAAGAGTCATTGGAGTTTATGGACAACGGGGATTTGAGATCCCGGCGGTGGTATGACTTTGCACGGGAGGTAACAGAGGCTGCCCCGGCTGTGCCGCCGCCTCTTGTCACGAGCATTCTCTGTCACCGGGCCACTACGTTAATCCAGGTTTGGACTGCGTCGCCACTGAGAGGGTTGCGCACACTGATTTGGTGACGGCCCTCGGTGAGCAGCGCTACCTGCCGGTTGCCATCCCGGGCCACGCGCAGGGAGTCGCTTTGCCATTCGAGGTCTTTCGGACCGTCGGCACGCATGAACAGGCGGCGGCCGTTGTGGGGCAGATCGGGGTCCAAGTAGATGGTCGTGCCGGGCAGGGGGAAGAGAATGCGCAGCGAGTTTTGCCCGGGGGCAAGCGCAGCACGGTTCCCGAGCCAGTTGTCGCCACTGGCGAGCCAGTCGCGGTATTCGCTGCCAAGCCGGACGGGAGCCAGTGAGAGGGAACTTTCAAGGGGAGGCAGGTTGTTGGCGAGGAACCTTTCTTTGACTGCCTCCGCAAATGGACGTTCGGCACCCGACGCGTAGCCGGCGACCTCACGAGTCAACCGCTTGCCGGTGATGGGATGGATCCAGCATTCGACTATGTTCGGCGGCGCCGCATACCACGTGGTGCCGTAGCGCTGACGGAGGTACTCGAACAGGTCGTGCAGAATCGGCGCCGCGCCGGTGACGCCCGAAATCTGCTCCATAGGCGTCCCATCGAAGTTGCCCACCCAAATGCCCACGGTGAACTCGGGCGTGTAGCCGAAAGCCCAGTTGTCACGGAAATCAGAGCTCGTGCCGGTTTTGCAGGCGACGGGAAAGTTGAAGCGGAGCGGGGACTCGGCGCCGAAGGCAAGCGTGCGCGCGGAGTTGTCGCTCAGCATATCGGCGATGAGATAGGCGGCGGCGGGATCGGCAACCTGGCGGGAGCCTGGCACGGACATTTCACGCCCGCGAACGCGAGCAAAAGCTACGTTAGGAGCGGCATGTGTATAGGAACCCCGAGACATAGACCTCTGTTCAAGCTCCGTCAGGAGCGGCACGTAACTGTGCTCGTCGGCAGGGGTCGGACATGCCGCTCCTGCCGGAGCTTGGTCTTTGCCGAGCACGCTCCCTATAGACATGCCGCTCCTGCCGGAGCTCCGCAGTCCTGACTGGTCGGGGAGTATTTGGGGCGTAGGAGATATCCGGGCCAGGGAGGAACCCGAATTAGGGGAGCCTGTATGGACCAGTGAGTTCAACAGGAGCCGATAGGGTTTGTATTGGCCGAGGCGCGCCAGGCAGGCGTAGGCATTGGCCAGTTCGAGCAGACGCGCCTCCGCGTTGCCGAGGGTCAGGCCGAGACCATAGTCCTCGGCCGTACGTTCCAGGGTGGTTAGCCCGCACTGCTGCAAGAGTCGCTGCAAGGGTTCAGGACCGCCGATGGACGCGAGCACTTTGACCGCCGAGATGTTCAGTGAGTTGGCGAGGGCCAGGCGGTAGCGCATCGGCCCGTAACAGTGCCGGTTGTAGTTTGCCGGGGTGAACACGCCGGTGGCCGTGGCAAATTCGGTGGGCACGTCCGCCACTACCGTGGCGGGTGTGGCGCCGCGTTCCAGCGCGAGCAGATAGGTAAAGGGCTTGAGAGTGGAACCGGGCGAGCGCGGCGCCCAGGCGCCGTTGACCTGCCCCGCGGCCGGAGCGAAGTAGTTCTCGGAGCCGACCAGCGCCAGCACATCGCCGGTGCGGTTATCCAGCACGACGATGGCGCCATTGGAGACGTGTTGTGTGCGAAGGCGGGAGATGTGCTGCCGCAAGGCGCTTTCGGCGAACCGATTCAGGGCCAGGTCGAGTGTGGTCCGCACTCCAAGACCTTGCGGGGCTTCGGGCGGCTGCCCCAGGGCCAGCACAAGGTCAATGAAATGCGGCGCCTCAAAACTGCGACGGGCGGCTGCCAGGCGCAGCGGCTCGCGGATGGCGCGCTGGAATTGTTCCTCCGTCAGCCAGCCCGCGAGGCGCATCTGGCCGAGAATCCACTGCTGGCGGTTGACGGCGCGGTCAAGGTGCGAGCGGGGATTCAGCCGGCTGGGCGCCTGGGGCAGGCCGGCGAGCAGCGCGCATTCGGCGGGACTGAGATCGCCCAGTGACTTGGCGAAGTAGAACTGCGCCGCCACCGCGCAACCGCGATTCGCATTGCCGTAATCAAGGCGATTCATGTAGGCGGCGAGAATGCGCTGCTTGTCCCAGACCTGCTCGAGGCGCAGGGCCTGAATGGCCTCGATGAGTTTGGTGCGGAACGTGCGCGACCGTGGTTGGGCGAGCTTAATGAGCTGCTGAGTGATGGTGGAGCCGCCGGAAAGAATACGCCGGTGGCGAACCAACTGCCACGCCGCGCGGAGATTCGCACGCCAATCCACACCCGGATGGCGCCAGAACCGGCGATCCTCCGCCGCCAGCGTAGCATGGATGAGCGGCTGAGGAATCTCTCCGTACTCGACTGTGCGACGGAAAGGCTGATTGTC
Organism: uncultured Verrucomicrobiota bacterium; assembly: GCA_964625855.1. Lineage (GTDB taxonomy): Bacteria > Verrucomicrobiota > Verrucomicrobiia > Limisphaerales > UBA8199 > JAPLUA01. The sequence goes on from CAZVFC010000007.1 coordinate 70,473, forward strand.
GGGACGGACCGAGCGCAGCGGCTGCCCGTTACGGTCCAGGAATTCCCATTCCGGAGGTTGGGCGGCGAATAATGCGGGCGGAAGCGGCACCAACCGTAGGCCCAGCCAGCCCGCGAGAAGCAGGAGAACGCACGCAAGAGCGCCCCACCCCACGAAGCGAGCAAGTTTACGGGCCAGCCGTCGCCACTGCGGCGCGCCTCGTCTTGCTTCTGCACGCGCTTCCAGGTTCAACATTCGAGGTTGGATGTTGGATGTTGGTTGTTCGATGTTCATCCTGTTTCGGCGCACTTCACTCCGTCGCCTGGCTGGATATGGTCTGCGTCCCTGAAAGCCCGTAGCGCTCGGGATGATACATCTCCTCAACCTTGGCGGGGGGCGCGGTGACATTGCCCGCGGCGCGCACCCTCGCCACGTAGCGCAAGGTGTAGTTGCCTGGGCCGACCCAGTCCGCAAAGTACAGGCAACGATCTTTGCGAATCTCGCGGAAGCTGCTCAGCCACGGGTCGCCATCCTCCCCCGACGAAACCGCCGAGCGGGTTTCCTGGGTCTTGAACTCGGGGTTCACCGCTTCCAGCACGGACGGCAGGGCGTCGTCAACCGCCACGTAACGCGCGCCCTCGCGGACGGACAGGTGCAGAGTGACCAGCACCCGATCGCCGACGCGCAGCCCGCTCAGTTCCCTCGGCTGGTTGTCATCGTCCAACCGCTCATAGCGCCGCTGCACGCCGAATCCGCGATCCTGCCTGGGCAATTGTGTTTCCGGCGGGCGCGCTTCGATCAATACGCTGGTGTAGAGGCGATTAGTTGATGCGCTCACGAGTCTTACGCCGCCGCTGGCGAGGTTCGTCAGCGCAAAGGTCCTGGTGAACAGGTTCGTCTTGCCGCCCAGGCGGAAAGGAATGGTCTCCCCGCCGCAGTGCAACTGGCCTTCAGCGGATTGCAGTTTCCCTTCGACCTGCCGGGCGTATTCGGTCAAAGCGAGGAGCCCCCAGGCGTTGCCCTGCGTGGTGCTCCAGTGCGCCTGCTTTTGTTCGCGCATCAGGTTGTCCACCAACCGGTCCATGATCGAGTCGTCCGGCCGATAGCGCGTCCAGGCCAGCAACCGGATCGCCTGTGCGCGCGCCGGGCAGCCAAAGCGGTCCCCGTCAATCTCCTGGGAAGTCGGGCCAGGGCGGAGCAGTTGGGAAATCATGTCAGACGGGCCGCTGCTTTCGGCGATCGCCAGCGCCAGCAACGCGCGGTCCTCGTCCGAAAGCTTCTGTCGAAGCGAATACAACTTCTCGTGATAAGCCGGCTCAGCATGACCAGCCAGCGCGAGGGCATACAGAGCCAGGCAATCGTCGGACAATTCGGAGCCGTCAGCCCCGGCGGACCGTAAGTGTTCGCTCAGGTATTTCAACAGCGCGGCGAATTCTTCCTTGGGTACGGCGATGTTATGCCGCTGGGCCAAGGCCAGGATCATTCCTCCGTAAGCGCTGGCCCAGAGCATGGGTTCGCTGGCCCGCGGCCAATACCCGAGGCCCCCAGACTCGGTCTGCATCGAGACGAGGCGCGCGATGCCGGCGCGAATGGCTTTGTCCATGTCATTGGTCCCGCGGCCAAGGAGCGGCAGCAAGCTGGGCTCATCGCGCAGGACGATCCAAGGCAGCAGGCTGGAGCCAGTCTGTTCGGCGCAGCCATAAGGATAGTGCAGGAGGTGCTGAACGGTTTCTCCCAGGTCGTTCAGTCGGGTGTTGGCGATGCGGACGGTGACGCTGCCACGGCCCGCCAGCAATTGGGGGTTCGCCGAGGCCAGCAGGTTGGTATGGGAGTTGATCGTATGGCTCAGGATGACTTCGCGCAGCAGCGGAACCACATGACCTACTTCGAGGACGCTTTGGACGGCGTCGGTGAAGTCACCCGCTGCGGGATCGGTGAAGCGTGCCTTCCAGAGCCAGGTTGCGTTGCCGATGTCAGTGAACTCCAACGGGAACTCAACTACCGCCGATCCAGTAGCAGGAACGGAAACGCGCTGGCTCACAGTTCGCTCGGCACCGCCGGCTTTCACTTTGTCATCGAGATCGAGCGTGACCAGCACTTCACCGGCAGTTGGGGTTTGATTCTGTATCAGGCTGCGTGCGACCAGGCGGTCAGTGATGTTCGCGAAGCCGGGCAGCGCGGGCTCGATGATCAGCGGCTTGGTCACCTGGAAAGCAGATTGGCCGCTACCAAAGCGGCTGCTGGCTGCGTGGGCCACGGCGAAGATGCGGTATCGCGTCAGGCTGTCGGGTGCCGGAAAGCGCGCGACGGCATTGCCTTGGGCGTCGGACGTCAGAGTGGCGTTCCAAAAGGCGCAGGCCAGGAAGTTTTTGCGCACGCGTTCCCTCCCGCCGCCGGCATCCCCGCCACCTCCAATCAGATAGCCTTTGTTTTGAAACGCGAGTTCCTCCGGGTTTTCGGTCAGCAGGTTGGGCAGCGAAACGCTCGACAGCACGCCGAGCGGGCGTGTGGCGTAAAAGCAGCCGTGCGGGTCCGGCAGGCTGTAATCGGTCAGACGCAGGATTCCGTCATCAACCGCATAAAGCACCACCTCGGCGCCGGCGACAGCCCGGCCGCTGGCATCGGCCACGCGGGCCGTAACCTCCACTGTTTGCGCGGGCAGATAATTTGTCGCGCCGGGAGTGACGGTCACGGCGAGCCGGCTGAGGGGATCGGCAACGCTTAGCGCGCAATAGCCGATGCGATACTCAGGCTCCTTCACCTTGCGCGGGCATTCGTCAGCGCCCCGCAGCATGATGACGGACACAAAGACGTTGGGCACGTCGCCCGCCACCAGTGGGATGCGAATGGCGGGTGCGTTGCCTTCGAGCCGGGTAGTAAAGGAACGCAGAATCTTCTCGCGTTCCACAGTAACCAACGCCGTGCCGGTGAAAGGCGATTCGACGAGGATTGTCGCCGTGTCACCAGGCGTGTAACGCTTCTGGTCGGCCTTGAGCGTGAGCTGCACGTCGTTGCGATAGTCCGAGCCGATCTCCGCCGGGGCGGACACGTCGAAAGTGAGCGAGCTGATTACTGCGCGTCCACTGGTGTCCTTGGCTTTCACCTCGACCAGGTAATGGCCGGCGGGCAGAGCTGGGAAGCCGGGCAGCCGGTAGCCTCGGACTTCGGCGTCGGGCTCGGCTGGCATTTGGATCGGCGGCACTTCGATCTCCTCCTGAAAGAGGTTGGTGACCACCGATTCATTGCGGAACCGAACGCTCCTGCCCGCGCCCTGAATGCGAACGGATTGCCAGTCAATTCGCTGCAAGGTGAGCTGCGCTTTGACGCGCTCGGCGTGGGGTTGCCCATCCGCCCGCAATGCCACCACCTCCAACGGCAGCGTTTCTCCGGCGCGCAGCACCTCGGCTCCTTGCCGCAAGCCGAGGTAGAACTCCGAACTGTGCCTTACAAACTCCACGCGGTGCGAGAGGGTCTGCTGGTTCAGGTCGGTGACCTCCACCAGCAGCGAGGCCATACGCGGCTGAGGCGCCGCGGCGTTGACCGGTAGATCCGGTGCGATGATGAAATTGGTCGGGCCGCCGAGCATCCCCTGACCACTCAGCACCAGCCCGGATCGGTTGTGACCGAAGCGAAACTCAGGGTCGGCGCGTCGAAAGGTGAATCCGCTGAACCGCTCAGGCTTGAACTCCATGTCGTCAGCTTCCAAGGACCACTGGACCCGGGCGCTGGAAAGCCCTTTGCCAAACAAGTACTGGGCCGACACCGGGAGCTCAATCTTCTCGCCGGCAGTGAACGAGGCTTTCGACTCCAGCTTGATCTCGAAGGCGTTCGGTTGAAAATCCTGCACCTGAAAGGCGTGGGTATAATCGTTCGTCCCGAGATGCAGGCGCGCAAAGTAGGTGCCGCGTGAAGTGGCCGGCAACGGCACTGTGGCCGACCAGGCGCCGGATAAACTGAACGCGGCGTTGGTTTGGAAGAACTGGCGTCCGCGCGCATCAACGCACTCGAGCCTGCCGCCCAGCGCGACCGGGGCGCTCAGGCCATCGTCACTCCAGTCACGGACCAGCGCCTTCAGGTGCAGCTCCTCTCCGGGCCGATACACACCGCGGTCGCTGAACAGCATCACGCGGCGCCCGGGATCCGGCTCATTGGACCCCGCGACGGGCAGATCAAACCGATAGAGCCAAATCCGGTTTTCGTCCAGCAGCGCGGCGTGGAAGTCATCCCCGCGCTGCACCGCCACCCAATTCGCGTTGGTGTTGGCTCCCAGGTGTGCCAAACCGGCGGCATCGGTTACCGCTTCTTGCAGTGGTTCATTCTCGTCGCTGAAGAGCCGCGCCGTTGCGCCGGTGACCGGGCGGCCGGTGCTATGCGAGAAGGCCAAGACATCCACGCCGTCGCGCGCCTTCTTCCACACCAGCCCCAAGTCGGTCAATTGGATCAGTGCCTTGGTGCCGAGCGCGGGGCTCGACTCGAGCTCACCCTTCACTCGCTCCGCATCCAGAAACACCACTCCGGTCTTGCGGCCAGCCAGCATCTCATCCCAGCCAAGCTCAAGCTGCTTGGTTGTGTCGGGCTCGGTCCCCAGGTCAAACTGCATGTTGAAGACCGTGCGCCCAGGCACGAGATTGTAGTTCACTGGCCGAAACGGCTCGTCCCAGGAGTCATCTTCGCGGCGTTCATTCCACTTGATGAAGTAACTCCCGTAACCGCGCAACGCATGGATCGCAGTTTGCGGCTCCAGCAACTTCGCGCGAACGCGCACCTGGGGCACATTCACGGCGAGGAGCGGGAAGGCGCGCTTGCCGCCCGCCAGTTGGTCGCGCGAGAAGGCAGGGAAATAGAGCCGCGGCGCAATGCGTGGCATCTTCAGCGTGAAGGTGTTGGACCCGGACAGCTTGAACGCCTCCGCGGACTCGAAGCGTGGCCGCAGTCTCAATGTGTACCGAGTCTCGCCCTTGAAATCCCCGCGCAGCACCACGCTCCGCCAGCCAGCTTGCACGGTGAGATTCGTCGGACATGGGATGAGTTCCATCCAATCGGCGATGCCGTTGGTCGGCGATTCCTGGACCGGTTTGGAAAATGTAAGCCGAATCGAGGGGCCTGAGTTGACGTAGTGGTTGGCAATGACCTCGGTGACAACGAACGGCGTGACGTCGCCCACGGGCACTGCCGCCGATTCGTGCAAGCGCAGCAAACCGTCCTGCGCCGGCGTTCCAGCCGCGACGACCAACCGCCAGTTTTTGCCCAGCGGCAACCGCTGGCGCGGCGTGGCGATGAGCACGTTCGCGAGTTCGTTCGTCGAATTGTCCCCCGGCTCGGTTGCGTGGTCGGAATGCCCCGAGCCTTTGGCCGCACTGAACTGTTGAGCCCAGGTCCGCAGAGACCAGGGGCCGCCCAGTTCGTAGCCAACCTCCTCCAGTGTGCTCTGCCGGAACTCGGCCGGGATACGCCGCCCGGAGGAATCCCTGAAGTATGCATGCCGCTCCGCCTCTCGCGCGTCAACGTCCGCGTTGAAGGCGAGCTTGATCTCCGGCACGGAAGTGGCGTTGGTATTGGCTCGCCGTGGCGAGGATGCCACCACGCCAAAAGGCGGCGTGGTCAGAGTCCGGTGCAGAGTCGCTCTTGATGGCTGCCCATCTGCGCACTGCAATCCCGGCCGCAATCGCAAGTCATAGCGCCTATCCAGGGCGAGCGGTTCCATCGGGGTGAAGACCCCGCTGTGCACGCTGAGCCAGGTAAAGCTCCCTGCCAGAGGTGGCGCGATGACGAGCGGCGAATTGGTGATCGGCACGCCGATCTGGTCGCCGGCAACCATGGATGCCTCAAACCTGAGTTCGAACGTCATGGCCGGCGTCGGGGTGTCTGAACTCAACACCAGTTCAACGCCTCGGGAATGGTCCGGCGCTGGGTGACAGCCAACGAGAGCAGCTCCGAGGAGGGACAGGACGAAAAGCCGCGCAGGGATGGTGGCGCGCAGTGGGCGCGGCTCTGGTACTGGGGAGGAGGGTTCTAGGGCAGGGACAACAGAATGCGCAGTAGGGTTGGGCGGCGTGTGCATGGCAATAACAGTTTCATTGTTTGTTGATGTTGCTAGGCCATAGCGCAGCCGAAAATCAGAACAACCGGCATCACTGGGTTGCGCCAGGGCTTTTCTTCCTTGCACCTTGCTCTGTTGAGGAAGCCAGGACGGGATGCAGGCTCTTGCCACTTGAATACTCTTCAAACGGCGATCCGACTCTAAGTGGAGCAGCATTGCGTGTCCAGACCTATTTTGCACAACGTCGTGAGGCTCTTCGCCGAAGCGCCGTACGAACCTCGGTGCGCGTGCTGCGCCGCTATCGCGATCTCGACCCTCGCCCCGCCCCGTTGTATAGTCCGCCGTCACAATGATCCTGTATAATTTGTTTCCTTTACTCGCGGGACCCTTTTCGCGATGGCCGGAACATTTCTCCCGTGCCGCCGCGATGAACTTCGACTGGGTGTTCATTAATCCCATCCAGCAATTAGGCGCCTCGCGCAGCCTCTATTCGATCGCCGACTACTTCCGTTTCAACCCGGCGCTGCTGGATCCTCAGAACCCCGTGTCTTCCGAAGACCAGGTCCGACAAATGACCGCGCAGGCCCATGCCGCCGGGCTGAAGGTGATGATTGATCTCGTGATCAACCACTGCGCAGTTGACTCGCCCCTCACGCGGGAGCACCCGGACTGGTTTGTGCGCGAACCCGATGGGCGGATCGCCAATTCCGGCTGCCAGCACAATGGCGAGAAGGTCGTATGGCGAGACCTGGCCCAGTTCGATCACCGGCACACGGGCGATCCGGAGGGCCTGTATCGTTATTGTCTAGGCGTGGTCGAGCATCTCATCGCGCTGGGGTTCAGCGGTTTCCGCTGCGACGCGGCTTACCAAGTGCCCCGGCCGTTCTGGCACCGGCTGATCCGGGATATTAAAGGCCGGCATCCCCACACCTGTTTCGCGGCCGAAACGCTAGGCTGCTCGGCGGACGAAACGTTGCAGACGGCTCGCGCGGGGTTCGATTATGTGTTCAACAGCGCGAAGTGGTGGAACATGCACGACTGCTGGCTGATCGAGCAATACACACTGTTGCGCGAGACCACCCGCTCGATCAGCTTTCCGGAAAGCCACGACACTCCTCGTCTCTGCGAGGAACTGAACGGCAACACCGCCGGCCTGAAGCAGCGCTACGTTTTTTCCGCGCTCTTCTCCGCAGGCCTCATGATGCCTGTCGGCTTCGAATATGGCTTCCGCAAGCCGCTGCACGTCATCCACACCAGCCCGGCGGACTGGGAGCGAGCCAGCGTGGATCTGTCACCCTTCATCGCCAAGGTCAATGCGATCAAGCGGGACTACCCGGTGTTTCACGAGGAAAGCCCTACGAGCATCCTGCCCTGCCAAAACCCGAATATCTTGCTGATGTGGAAGGCGACGGTGAAACACAAGGACGAGGCGCTGCTGATCCTCAACAAGGACACGGCGCAGCATCAGGAGTTTCAAACCAACGACTTCCGGCATTTCGTTCAAGCTGGCGCCCCACTGCGGGACGTGTCGCCCGAGTATCCGCTTGAATACATCCACGAGCCCTTTCACTACTCGCTGCGGCCCGGTCAAGGCATCGTGCTGGTCACCTCGCGCAAATGACGCGTCTCACCCGGAACCGCCCACGCCTTGGCAACAGTCCGCCCTCGGCTGTGCCGAATCCGGCATGGCCCTGGCCCGTAACGCATTCCGCCATTCTCCTCTGCCTGAATCCGAAGAGGGGGCGAGGGGAACCCACGGCCGAATAATTTGCCACAAAAGTCTCGACGCTGGTCAGAGCGACTGGTCAAATGAAATTCGAATAGGAAGTAGTATGGGCATGCCCGCCGAGCGCTGAGACCAACAAACCCACTGTATCCGATGAAACGGCCGCTAGTCGCTGTGACGCTGGTCTATGCAGCGGGGCTGCTGCTCGCGGAGTTCTTCCAGCCGCCGCTCGCGCTCCTTTTCGCGATCTCATTCGGCCTGGCCGGGGCGGCATGGTTGCTGGCCAGGGCACGGGCCTGGCTGGTATGGCCGCTAGTGCTGTTCACGGGCTGGACCAACCTGGTCTGGCACACGGCCCCGGTTTCGCCGCACGATTTGCGACTGACCCAGGGGCAGGAGCCGCAACTGGTCACAATTCGCGGAAGGCTGCGCGAGACGCCCGGACATCGAATCTACGTCCGGGACGAGGAAGAATCCGTGCGGTCCATCGCCCAAGTCCGCGTTACCCATCTGCTGCGCCGTGGAGCCGCCTGGCAGGCGGCATACGGCCAGGTCCTGGTCGTGACGCCGGCGATGCTGCCGGAAGGAATCTTCGCGGGCCGGGTGGTAGAGGTTACCGGAGTTCTGGCTCTCCCCCCAACCCCTGTCGCTGCGGGCTTGTTCGATTACCGGGCCTACCTGCGTCGGCAGGGTGTTTATTATCAGCTTGCCGCTTCCGGCACCAATGACTGGCGGCTGCTGGATGCCGGGCGGAGTCGGCCCTTGTGCGATCGGTTCTTGCAGTGGGCGCGGGCGACACTGGCGCGCGGCCTGCCGGAAGAGGACGAATCCCTGCGCCTGATCTGGGCGATGACGCTGGGCTGGAAGCCGGCCTTGACCAATGAAGTCTATGAGCCCTTCATGCGCTCGGGCACCATGCACATCTTCGCTATCAGCGGCCTGCACATCGCACTGATCGCGGGAATTCTCGTGGCCGTTCTGCGCGTGTTCCAGGTGCCGCGGATCGGGTGCGGCTGGGTCATCATCCCGCTGATCTGGTTCTACACCGCGGCGACCGGCTGGCAGCCTTCCGCCGTACGCTCAACGCTCATGATGAGCATCATCATCGGGGGCTGGGCCCTCGAGCGCCCGAGCGACCTGGTGAATTCGCTGGCCGCGGCGGCGTTCATTATCCTGTTATGGGATCCCCAGCAAATGTTCGGCGCCAGTTTCCAACTCTCGTTTCTGGTGGTGCTGAGCATTGCGCTGCTGGTCCCGCCGCTGGAAGCAGCTCGGGACCGCCTGCTCAGGACCGACCCGCTTCTGCCCACGGACCTGTTGCCGCGCTGGCGGCGCTGGCTGCAAACTCCGCTGCGCTGGGTGACAGCTTCCATAGCGGTATCCCTCGCCGCCTGGCTGGGCTCGCTCCCGTTGACAGCCTGCTACTTTCACCTGCTGAGTCCGATTACCCTCCTGGCCAACCTGTGCATCGTGCCCTTGAGCACGCTGGCGCTGGCGGCCAACCTTGGCAGCCTGTTCTGCGGTGACTGGCTGCCCTGGGCCACCGAATGGTTCAATTACAGCGGCTGGTGGTGGATGCGGTGCATGGTCAAGCTTAGCGGTTGGGCCACGCTTGTGCCGGGAGCCTACTGGTATGTTCGGGCGCCGTCGGGGCTGGAGATCGGCGCTTACTATGTCGTTCTGATCGGTGCTCTGGCCAGCCCTTACCTGTCGGAGAAACTGCGCCGCGGGTTGCTGGCCGGAGCCCTCGCGGTGGTTGCACTCTATGTTCTGCTCTGGCAGGTCGCCCGGCCCAACCCGTGCCTGACCGTCATCCCTGTGAACGGCGGGATGGCAACCTATTTCCAAGGCCCGGAAAAGGGAGCTGCGTGGCTGATGGATTGCGGCACGACCAATTCTGTCGGCTTCATCACCAAACCCTTCCTCCGGGCCCAGGGAGTCAACCGGTTGCCGGCTTTGATTCTGACGCATGGTGACCTGCGCCATATTGGCGGGGCGGGGGAGATCGCGGAACTGTTCCACGCCCAGGCGATCCTGATCAGTCCAGTGCGCTTTCGCTCGCCCAAGTACCGGGAACTCACGCAGCAGTTCGAACGCTCGTCCGAACGCTTACGAAGAATCAGCAGCGGCGATCAGCTCGGGTCCTGGACGGTGCTGCACCCGGCCGCCGAGGATCGCTCCGGGCAGGCGGACGACAGCGCGCTGGTCCTGGCTGGCCGCTTCCACGGCTCCCGGGTGCTGTTGCTTTCCGACCTGGGCCGGGCTGGCCAGAACACCTTGCTGGAACGCTGCCCGGATCTGCGCGCGGACATCGTGGTAATCGGCTTGCCCACCCAAAATGAGGCCCTCAGTGAGCCGCTGCTCGATGCCATCAAGCCGCGCCTGATTGTGGTGGCCGATTCGGAGTTGCCCGCCTCGGAACGGGCCCGAGCTCCCCTGGTCGAGCGGCTGGCGCAAAGGAAGACGCCGGTCATCTACACGCGCTCCGCCGGAGCGGCCACCATTGAATTCCGCAGATCCGGATGGGAGGTTCGCGCGATGAATGGAGTCCGATACGGGTCTGGAGGCTCTGGACCCTGACCGCATGCGGCGCCGCGGTCCGCGTGGTTTGCGGCTTGCCTTGGGCCGACGCGCGCGGTAACACCTTGGCCGTGTTCGACCGCCCGATGGCCGGACGGCGGGGCATCTCCGATGCGCGCCCGCCGCGTTCGGGCCATTCATGTATCGGTCATCCATCATTATGAAGAAACAAATGCTGGTTGCCGCGTGCGCACTGCTGGCCTTGCTGGCGTGCGCCGCTGAGCCTCGTCCTAACTTCCTGGTCATCCTCAGCGACGATGTGGGCTGGGGAGATTTCCAGTGCTACAATCCGAACGGCAAAATCCCAACGCCCAACATTGACAAGCTGGCGCAGGCGGGCATGCGTTTCACCGACGCCCACACGCCCGCCGCCTTGTGCGCGCCGACCCGTTACGCCATGTTAACCGGCAATTATCCGTGGCGCGGAACGCGGCCCGGCGGCACGTGGGTTCATCACGGGTCCACCCAGTTTCTTCCGGGGCAGAAAACCATCGGCAAGGTGCTCCAGGACGCGGGTTATCGGACCGCCATCTTCGGCAAGGTCAATGTCGGCGGCGTATGGGAAACCAGCGATGATAACAAGGTGGACTGGAGCCAGCCGATGAAGGACGGCCCCCGCCAATGGGGCTTTGATTATTCGTATATCCTGATGGTCGGCCACCAGGGCCCGCCTTATTGTTTCGTGGAAAACAACCGGGTGGACGGCGACGCCAGCCGAATGACGCAGCTCAAGCAAGGGCCGCTTAATGGCGGCATGATCCCGCGCGACGGCCCGGGGCTGCCGGGGTTCGACAGCCGCAAGGTGGGGGAAAGCATCGCCCGCAAGGCGATGGGGTTCCTTGACGATCACCTGGCCAGAAACCGGGCCGAGGGCAAGGAACGCCCCTTCTACATCCATTTTTGCAGTGATGGGGCGCATGGCCCCTACACACCGCCCGACACTCTGCTGGGAGCGCCGGTCAAAGGCGCTTCCAAAATGACCGCGCACACGGACATGGTCCACGAAGTGGACGTGCTGGTGGGCAAACTCGTGGAAGCGCTTCAGCAACGCGGGCTGCTGACCAACACGCTGATTCTGCTCACCAGCGACAATGGCGGGCTGCCCTTTGAGCGGGAGCATGGTCATGACGCCGTGGGCGGATTGCGCGGGCAGAAATCGTTCATCTTCGAGGGCGGCCATCGGGTGCCGTACCTTCTGCGCTGGGGCGATGGCACGCGGGCAGGGTCCAGGATTCCGCCGGGGACGGTGCGCCACCAGGTCGTCGGGGCGCACGACATTGTGCCCACCATGGCGGAACTGGCCGGAGCCAGACTCGGGCCGGACCAGGCGCTGGATAGCGTGAGCCTCGTGCCGGTGCTGCTCGGCCAGCGCGATGACCCGCAGCCGGTACGCCAGACCCTGTTGGTCCAAAGCAGCCCCGGGCGGGATGCCTTCATGGATCGTCGGCCGGAGGTGACTCCCGCCGACGGCAAAGCGCAAGCCAAGCGCAAAGGCAAAGCAAAAGGCACGGCGCGTCTAGCGGCGGACCAGGCCTTTGCCCGAGCCGCTCAAGCGGCAGCCAATACCGGCAGCGATGGCATGGCTCACGCCCTGCGCGAAGGGCCGTGGAAGCTCACCTTCGACATGCAGGACAAACCCGTGGCGCTCTACAACCTCGCCGAAGACGTTGTAGAGCAGAAGAACCGGATCGGCGACGCGGCGCAGGCGGACCGCATCAAACGCATGGATCAAGTGTATCGCGACATTCGCAAATCCAAGCGCAGTGTGCCGGCGCTGGATTAGCCCCGCGCATGTCTCTATCGCTAAAATGACGGCGAACGTCTGCGAGGCCGGCAAGACGCTGAGGCACGACACCAGCAAGGATACCTCCGGCGGCCAGAAGAACTGATCGAGAGTTCCGGTGACCGGGCTACAGGATGTCACGCAGGGTGATAGTCACGTCGCGCGGTGATCCCGCCGGTGACCTAACGCGAAGCCGGATCTGCGTACCAACCGGCTGATGCGATGGGCTCTTGTTTCGCTTGGCCAGCGCCGCCGCACCGGCGGGTTGCCCGTCAATGATTAGGATAATATCGCCAGCTCGGAGCCCCGCCTCTGCCGCTGCCGAGTCCGGCACCACCTTAGTAACCTTCCAACCGCCGGCAACCGCCTTGAGTCTCCAGCCCGGGCACGTGCATACGATCTCCGGCGGTAGGTTGTAGTTCGCGTTGGTGTGCAACCACACCTGCCTGCCGGGATAGTCCAGGGTGACCTCAAAGCGCTTCCACACGTTGAGTCCTAGGACAGCATCGCAGTCCAAACCAACCGCCTCATCCTTCTCCGGCACCTCCACCAGCGGGCCGGGCACCGTCAGGCCGCCTAGGACAAGCGCCCGCCCCCGCACCACCCGGCTTCGGGTGGTGCCGCCGATACCAGCCATTCTCCGATGAAGCGAGGCGAGTTTCTTGACGGGCAACTGGCCATAACCATGCTTCACCACAAAGCCTGGCCTCAACTGGACGCTGGCGTCCATCCCGGTATCGAGAAGAAATATTGCTTTCACTGAATCGATCTGTCCCTCAATGCATGGTTGGAAGAAACCCATCGCGGGGGCGCTGGACGAGACGAGCATGGGAATTGCCACGCCTTGCTTGGCGGGAGTGAAGTGGTTTGCAGCACACAACGTGATATTAGACCGGGCAAGATCAATGGTGGTGGCAAAGTGCTGAAGGAAACTGCTGCCGACGATGCCATCCACGCCGTTTAAAGCCCACGCGAACGGGCGGGGTAGGGGTGCGACCACTACGGGACTGTCTTCTACAACCGCAGCGCCCAATTCGATCCGCCGGGCGAATCCCAACTGCCCGGAGCGCACCTTGCCACCACCCAAACCACCCACACCCGTCTCTGCCGTCCCCCCGAATCCTGCCTGGCGGGCAGCCTTGGGCGTGATGAGACTTGCCTCGGCTCCGGTGTCCAGCACAAGCCGCAACGGGTGGCCATCGACTCTGGCCCGAACCACGTAATGCACGCCGACCCGCTCCAAGGGGGCCGTGGTCAGCCCATTCGTCAAGGTGCAATACCCGCGAGGCGTCGGCCACTCGCCGGTGGAGATCGGTTCGCGCGATGCGCAAGAGACCAGCGCCGCTCCCGCCACGCATGTCATGACTACGAGACGCCACTTTGCGACAACTCGGAACAAGGTTTGCATGGTGCCAGTTAAGAGTAATCGCTAATGGCGCGTCAATGGCGATCGCGCCGCCTGGGATTGGGTTGGGGCGGATCCACCACGACGCCATGCCTTGTTCGCCTGCAAGAACACTTCTTGGCAAGTGGGCTGCGAGTGCTACTCTCACCGCCAGATACGCTTGGGCACGAAGCACAACGGAGCAACTAGCTTATGAAACTCGCGAGATTACCCATTGTCTTGGGATTAGGCGTGATGTTAGTTGGGCAAACGTCATGCGTCCATAGCATCGCCGATCTCCACGCCAAGGCGGAAAATGGCGACGCCAAGGCACAGACCGTATTGGGCGACCGCTACGCAGAAGGTCGAGGTGGAAGGAAGGATCCTGTGGAAGCGGTGAAGTGGTATCGCAAAGCCGCCGAGCAGAACTTCGCCGACGCTCAAGTCAGTCTGGGCTACTGCTACGAAAAAGGCGAGGGTGTGACGAAGGATGAAGTTGAGGCCGTGAAGTGGTATCGCAAGGCTGCCGAGCAGAATAACCCTTGGGCTCAAAACAACGTGGGTTGCTGCTACCGCGACGGATTGGGTGTAGCAACAAATTACGTGGAGGCGGTGAAGTACTACCGCAAGGCCGCCGGGCAGAATAGCGCCGAGGCTCAACGCAACCTGGGCTACTGCTACCGCGACGGACTAGGTGTGGAAACGAATTACGTGGAGGCGGTCAAGTGGTATCGCAAAGCCGCCGGGCAGGACTTCGCCGGCGCCCAACGCAGCCTGGGTTACTGCTACTTTAATGGGCTGGGCGTGCCGATGAATTACGTGGAGGCGATGAAGTGGTACCGCAAGGCCGCCGAGCAGAATGACGCGTTGGCTCAATACAGCCTGGGCTATTGCTTCCGTAATGGGTTCGGCGTAGCAACAAACTACGTGGAGGCGGTGAAGTGGTATCGCAAGGCCGCCGAGCAGAATGACGCGACGGCTCAATACAGCCTGGGCTATTGCTACCGTAGTGGGCTAGGCGTAGCTACGAATTACGCGGAGGCGGTGAAGTGGTATCGCAAAGCCGCCGAGCAGAACGAAGCTCTGGCTCAATGCTGGTTGGGCTACTGCTACGAAAAGGGAGAAGGTGTGAGGAAGGATGAGGGGGAGGCGGTGAAGTGGTATCGGAAGGCCGCCGAGCAGAACAACACCACGGCTCAAAACAACTTGGGTTGCTGCTACCGCGACGGACTAGGGGTGACTAAGGATGAGGTGGAAGCGGTGAGGTGGTATCGCAAGGCTGCAGAGCAGAACCTCTCCGATGGTTTGAGCAACTTGGCGTGGATTCTGGCTACGAGTGCGAACCCGGCCATTCGTGACGGAGCCAATGCGGTGGTTCTTGCCGAGAAGGCCGTGGCGGCGACTAATCGCAAAGACCCAGACAGTCTAGGCGCGCTGGCCGCCGCCTATGCCGAGGTAGGGCAGTTCGAGAAAGCCGTCGGCACGCAGCAGGAAGCCATTGCGCTCTTGGAAACCGAAGAGGCAAAGACCGATTACCAGTTTCAATTGAAGCGCTACGAGGCCAGGACACTGTATCAGGCCAAGGATTAGTTGGGACGCACTATACTGCGGGTGCTGGCGGGGGTTGACAGCCTGCTGCCGTGTGGTCTGCTGGCGTCGGTCTCGAGAAGGGGCGGTGTGTGGCAGTCGGACGTGTTGGAGTGCGCCCAGTACTGCCGTTACAGGCGGCAAGAAGCGCGGCAGGCAAGACGTTGAGGCGCGACACAAGCGAGGACGCCTCAGCCGGCCAGAAGAAGTGAGCGAGAATGCCAGGTTCCCGCCGAATTCCTCTCGATCACTGCCATAGGCCAGTCTCCGCGGAGCAATCACTCAAAAGGGTGATTCCCATTGGTGGGTCTTTGGACTAGCATCCGGTCCATGTTGCATTTCCTGATCAGGCCGCGCGGGGCGGGATGGTTGGCCCTGGTGCTCTGGCTCCTGCTGCCGGGGGCGGCTGAAGCTGCGGCGCGCCCCAACGTCGTGTTCATCATGACCGACCAGCAGTTTGCCGAGGCCATGAGTTGCCGGATGGGAAACCGCTACCTGAAGACGCCGGCTATGGACAGCTTGGCGGTCGACGGCGTGGTCTTCACCCGGGCTCACAGCGCCAACCCACTGTGCATGCCCTCCAGGAATTCCATCTTCACTGGCCGCTACCCGCACGAAACCCGGGTCAGTTGGAACGACAATGCAGCCAGGCTGGACCCGAAGGAGTTCGTCTCCATGGGCACCTATTTCCGCAAGGCCGGCTATGAGACCGCCTATTTCGGCAAGTGGCACCTGGCTTACAATGTCGCGAAGACCAACGCGCACGGCTTCCAGACGGTCCAGACCGCCAAGGGCAAGCAGCCGAACCACGACGGCGTCGCCGCTGACGGAGCGGTGCGGTTCCTTGCGGGGCCACATCCGAAGCCGTTCCTGTTGGTGGTGAGCTTGCTGAATCCGCACAACATCTGCGAGTACGCCCGGAGAGCGGCCGGGATGCCGGACCAGGAGCTGAGCTGCGGCGAAGTGGGCACGCCCCCGGCCGCAGACCAACTGCCACCCGCCCCAGCCAACCTCGAGCTGCCCAAAAACGAGCCCGACGGCATGAGCGTCATGCGCAAAGGTTACCACGCGGCAAAGGCCTTCCCGGTGGGCGCGTTCACGGCGGAGGATTGGCGCCAGCAACGCTGGGGCTACTACCGCATGATCGAGAAGGTGGACGCCGAGATCGGAAAAGTGCTGGCGGCGTTGCGCCGGGCCGGGCTCGAGGACAACACGCTGGTGGTGTTCACCAGCGACCACGGCGAATGCGCGGGCGCGCATCGGTTCAACCAGAAGACCGTCCTCTATGAGGAATCCGTGCGCGTGCCCCTGATCGTCGCCTGCAAAGGCAAGACGGCCCCGGCGGTGAACGATAAGCTTGTCAACACCGGAATCGATATCCTCCCGACCATGCTCCAATTTGCGGGGCTCGATATCCCGAAGCACCTGCCCGGCCGAAGCCTTTGGCCGCTGGCTTCAGGGCAAGCCGTCCAGGGATGGCGCGAATTCCTGGTGGTGCAAAACAACATGACGCAGACGGGCGAGCTGGAGGGGTTCAAGCCGCAGATGGAAGGCCGCATGGTCCGCACCGAGCGCTACAAGTACTGCGTCTATAGCCGCGGCGTCCAGCGGGAGTCGCTGGTGGACCTAGAGACCGACCCGGGCGAAACGAAGGATCTGGCCACCGACCCCGCCTTCCGGCGCGTGTTGCTGCAGCATCGCGAACTGCTGGCCGGCTACGGACGCGAGCATCACGACCCGCTGGTGGCCGAGTTCTTGGCCGATAACGTCAAGCCCAGACCCTTCAACCGCTCCCCCGAGGCCAACCGACAGGCCGTGCCCTGATACGCCTAGTGCGCCTTCTGGCAGTCAACACCCAAGTCGAACGCGACTTGAGGTAGCGGGCGGGGCGCTGTTAATAATTCAGGATCATGACCCGCTTTCTGAATTGTCTCGCGATGCTGGTGTTCGCGCTCGCCAGCGCTGCCGCTGCGCCGTCCCGGCCCAACGTCGTGTTCATCCTGGCCGATGACCTGGGCTGGAGCGACACCACGCTCTTCGGCCAAACCAGGTTCTACGAGACGCCCCACATCCAGAGGCTGGCCGAGCGCGGGATGTTATTCCGCAACGCCCACTCGGCCCACCCGCTCTGCTCGCCGACGCGCGCGAGCATTCTCACCGGCCTGGATCCGGGGCGCATCGGCATCACTGTGCCCGGCTGCCATCTGCCCGAAGAAAGACTGGAGGCGGCGCTGGTGGCTAGAGCCCAGCCTTGGCATAAGGCTCTCACGCCTGCCAGCGCCACGCGGCTTTCGACCAACTACTTCACCCTGGCCCGGGCGCTCAAACAGGCGGGCTATGTGACGGGTCACTTCGGCAAATGGCATCTGGGCCGCGAGCCTTACAGCGCGCTCCAGCATGGCTTCGACGTGGACGTGCCGCATTACCCGGGGCCGGGTCCCGCTGGCAGCTACGTGGCGCCGTGGAAGTTTCCGCCGCAGCTTCACTTCACCGGCCAGCCGGGCGAACATATCGAGGACCGGATGGCCGAGGAAGCGATCCGGTTCATCCGGGCCAACAAGGACCGCCCGTTCTACTTGAACTACTGGGCGTTCAGCGTTCACGCCCCATTCGGCAGCAAGAAGGACCTGATCGAGAAATACCGCAAGAGGGCCGATCCCGCCGACGAGCAGCGCTGCCCGACTTATGGCGCGATGGTGCAGAGCCTGGACGAAGCAGTTGGGCGGCTGATGGATACGCTCGACGCCCTCCAGCTCAGCGAGCGCACGATCGTGGTCTTCTTCTCCGACAACGGCGGCAACATGTACAACCGCGTGGAGGGCGTGCCGCCGACCAGCAACCGGCCGTTGCGCGGCGGCAAGGCGACGCTTTTCGAGGGGGGCACGCGCGTTCCCTGCGCTGTGATCTGGCCCCGCAAGGTCAAGCCGGGCGCGACCAGCGACGCGCTGCTCTCCAGCACGGACTCTTACCCGACCATCCTGGAGATGCTCGGACTCAAAGCGGAATCCGGCCAGCCCTTCGATGGCGTGAGCCAGGTGCCCACGCTGCTGGGCCGGCGCGCGCCACGGCGGGAGGCCTATTGCTTCTTTCCGCATTACACGCCGGCCACGGGCAACATCCCCGGCACCTGGGTGCGGCGCGGCGATTGGAAGCTAATCCGCTTCTTCTGCGACGGACCGGACCAGGCCGACCGGGTCGAGCTTTACAACCTGCGCCAGGACATTGGCGAGACGAAGGACCTGGCCGCGGCCAACCCCCGAACCGTCAAGCAGCTTGATGCGCTCATCAGCGCCTACCTGCGCGAGACTAAGGCCATCCTGCCCAAGCCTAATCCGGCCTACCGCCCGGACGCCAAGCCCCCTGACTTCCCGGAACGACGTGCGCACAAGGCCAAGCGTTGAGATATGTCTGGCCTCCTCTTTTGAGAAAAACGATAAGGCATGAACCGAGCAATTCTATTGTCCCTCGCGGTGGTGACCGTGCCCCTGGCCGCACTGGCTGGCACCGCGCACAATCCCAAACCCAACATCGTCATCATCCTGGCCGACGACCTCGGCTACGGCGATGTGCATTGCTACAATCCTGAGCGTGGCAAGATCACCACGCCCCACCTGGACCGGTTGGTATCTCAGGGGATGCGATTCACGGATGCGCATTCCTCCTCAGGAGTGTGTTCGCCGTCGCGGTACACACTGCTGACCGGGCGGTATCATTGGCGGACACGGTTGCAGAAGGGGATTGTGGGCGTGTTCGGCGCGCCGTTGATCACGCCGGACCGGCTGACAATTGGCGGGTTGATGCAACGACAAGGATACCGGACGGCCTGCATCGGGAAATGGCATCTGGGCTGGGATTGGCCGATTGCGGAGGGCAAGTCCGGGATGTTTCGCCTGGCCAAGGGCCAGGGCGACGAAGGCGAGGTGACGGAAGCGCATTTGGCGGCGTGGCGCGAGGTGTTCGAGAAGGAGATTCCAGGCGGGCCGACGACGCGCGGGTTCGACGAGTATTTCGGAACCGACGTGCCGAACTGGCCGCCCTATTGTTTCATAGAGAACAACCGGACGGTCGGCATCCCGTCGGAGTTCCTGCCGGGGCGGCTGCTGAAAGGCAATCTTGCGAGCCTGCCGGGACCGGCGCTGAAGGACTGGAAACTGGAAATGATCTTGCCGGCGCTGGCGGATCGGGCGGGCGCGTTCATGAAACGCTGCGCGGAGGAGAAGCAGCCATTCCTTTTGTACCTGCCGTTGACCTCGCCGCACACGCCACTGGCGGTAAATGACGAGTGGAAAGGCAAGAGCGGCCTGATCACATACGCCGATTTCGTCATGGAAACCGATGCGGCGATTGGCCGCGTGCTCGCGGCGCTCAAGGACAGTGGGGTGGCCGACAACACACTTGTGATTCTAACGAGCGACAACGGCTGCGCACCCTATATCGGCGCAGCCGAGATGGAAGCCAAGGGGCATTTCCCGAGCGGTCCGCTGCGGGGCTACAAGTCGGACGTCTGGGAAGGGGGTCATCGTGTACCATTCATGGTGCGCTGGCCGGGAGTCGTGAAAGCCGGCAGCGTCAGTCGTCAACTCGTCCAGCAGGCCGATATTATGGCCACGCTGGCGGCAGTCGTCGGCGCGGAACTCCCGCCCAATGCGGGCGAGGACAGTTTCAGTCTCCTGCCGGTGTGGCAGGGCGTGGACAAGCCGGTACGCGAGTGCGCCGTGAATCAATCGAGCGGCGGCCTGCCGTCGATTCGCAAAGGTCAGTGGAAGCTGATCTTCGGCAAGGGCTCGGGGGGCTGGAGCCGGGGCGGCGACGATCTGCCGGGCCAACTTTACGACCTGGACAATGACATTGGGGAAACCAACAATCTCTTCTCGGCCAAACCCGAAGTGGTGGTGAAACTGACCAGGCTGATGCAGAAGATCGTGGAGGATGGCCGCAGCACGCCAGGGGCTGCACAGGCCAACGACCAACCGTTGAAGTGGAAGATCTCATTTGAGGGCAGCACGAAAAACGCCCCGCGCCGAGGTCGTTGACCATCCGCCCGAGTCTGGACTTGGGCGGTACAACCCGATCCCAGTCCCCAATTGCACACGCCCAATCCGCCTGCCCCTGAACCGGCAATGGGTGTTGTGTCCAATTCTAGGACAGTGGGGGGCTTGAGGGGGCCTCTTGAACTCGAAATTCAGCTTTCAAGGGGCCTTGTGGTCGCAATCTCTCCACCCACAATCCCTTGTGTAGTTCCGGTGCGGACCGCCTGTGGAGCCGGTGTGGTCCCCATGGGCAGCGCTCCCCATGGGGACCACACCGTAGTCATACCGGCTCAGCCCGGTATCCTCCCCCCTCGCCGGCTCGGAGGTGGTGCTGGGCTCAAGCGAGGGATGCGGGCGGATGTGACCCGATGAGGGAAGGCCGGGCGTTGCAAAACACACAAGTTGTGGAATACCCGGTGGTCCAGGCGACGCTCACGCGACGCTACACCGACCGTGCCGTCCGCTTCATCCAAGAGAACAAGTCAAGCGCCTTGAAGCCGCACACGCCGCGATGGTGCGCCAAGTGCCGCCGGACCTGAAGAATCCCAAGCGCACGGGCCCCGTGGTAAAGCCCAGAACGTAATGGCGCCGGTGCCAACCCGGTCAGGAGTGAGAGGGTTGTTAGCTGCTCCTTGCGCAACGCCCCGAAGCATTTGCCCGCGTTCTACTACTGTCGGTTGCCGGGCAAACGCTAGGTCCGCGGTTCTTAAAGGCAATCAGTGGGCCACGTAATCGGGATTCAGCCTGGGCATCTGCACCTGGGCTTCCTTTCGGTGCCGCTCCAACATCTTGCGCAGGCTCGCCACCTTTTCCGTCCGCTGCTTCGCTAGATTGGTTGTCTCCTCAGGATCATTCTTGAGATCGAACAGCTCGACGCCGCCATCCTCCAGCGATTCAATCAGCTTCCAAGGGCCTGCGCGAATGACGCTGCATGGTCTGGCGGGATTCGGATGGCCCCCGCCGATGTAATTGGGGAAATGCCAGTAAACGGCCTCGCGTTTCAGCCGTCCTTTCCGTTTGAGCACGGGAACCAGGCTCAACGCGTCTTTATGTTGCTCCGGCCTCAAGGGAAGGCCCGCCATTTTCAATAGCGTGGGATAGAAATCCGCGCCGATGATGACGTCCTGAGAGACACTTCCGGCTTGGGTAACGCCCGGCCACTTAATGATCGCCGGCACACGAATGCCCCCTTCGTAGAAATTCCCCTTATTGCCCCGCAGCGGGTAGTTGGAGGTGACCGGTCCGTAACCGCCGTTATCGGAGGTGAAGATGATGATCGTTTTGTCAGTCAACTCCAGCTCATCCAGCTTTTGCAGAACCCGACCGATACTTTCGTCAACACTCTTGATCATGGCGGCGTAAGCAGCGTTGGTGTGACCTTGGGCCGGGTCCTTGGCTTTGGCGTCGAATCTCTCGCGCAGGTCCTTCTTTGCTTGAATGGGCGTGTGTACAGCGTAGTGCGAAAGATTCAGGTAGAAGGGCCGGTCTTTATTGGCTTCAATGAACTTCACCGCCTCCTCGCCCAGTCGGTCGGTGAGGTATTCGCCCTTCGTGCCATCCGGCAAGGTGTTCCAGCTTATCAGGGGATCGTCCTGGGTCATGCGCCACTGGCCATTGTAGGGGTAGAAATAGTTCCCGGGATTACCCATGCCATTACCGCCGATGTTCACATCAAATCCCTGATGCTCCGGGAAGTACTTCTCGTCCCAACAACAATGCCATTTGCCGATAAACCCGGTTCGGTACCCTCCTGCTTTTAACGCTTCGGCAATGGTCACCTCTTCCAGGGGCAGGTTCTTGCAGTAGTCGGCATCCAGCAACGGCGTTGTGCCTTTGTGGGCCTGGTTCAGCCGCTTGGACCCGTCTATGGGAATGGCATGGGTGATGTGCAGCCGGTGCGGGTATTTCCCGGTCATGATGCTGACCCGGGACGGCGAGCATACGCAGGAGCCGGCATAGGCATCGGTGAATTTCACGCCCTCCCGGGCCAGGCGGTCAATGTTCGGCGTTTCGTAATAATCGCTGCCGTAACAGCCAACGTCTGACCACCCCAGATCATCAATGAGAAAGAAGATGATATTGGGCTTGCTTGGGCTTCCTTCGCAACTCAAGCAAGCCAACAGGGCCGCTGCCGCAACACGGGCGACGTGCGAGGATCGCCAGCCGCTCATGGCTTGTCTTGCTCCGCGCCGGCGGCCAGCCACGCGAGGTTAAACCGCGCCAACGTCAGCAACTCCGTCGAATAGTGGTTGCCCTTAGCCGCGCCGGCTTCGTTAGTAAACGTGGCCAGCGCTGCCGCGGCGAGCATCCTGCCCGCGCCTATAACTGACGCTGCACGCGGAAAGAAAGAGTGGCTCTTGATCCCGGCCTTCATGATTGGTCAATCGCGTTGCGCAAACCGAAATCGCCGTTGGCAAAGTTTCGCTAGTCCGGTGTGGGGGGTGGCGGCGCGGCCGGAGTGTGCCACGCAGCAATAGATAAACAGGCCAGGAACAGCCCTGTGACAAGCCGTGAACGGGCAATCATCATGCCGGCAACATTACCGGTCGCAGCCGGAGGTTGTGAAGAAGGAAAAGCCGGAAGCCTTCTCATTATTACTCTCCCTGCCCTCCCGTTCAGTGGGCAGCCTTCCTTGCTCATCCGATTGGGCATCAACGGGCTGGTGTTGACGCCAGTGCTGTAGTTGTGCGTGCCGTTGTTGTGAAACCCTAGTAAGTACCGACCATTGCTGCTTTTCCATATGTTTCGACCAGGTCTTCCCCCGGTCATCGAAAAAGCGAAAGCAGAACCAACCTGCCATGTCGTGCCGAATGGGCTTGCCGTCGGGCATCGTGCTGATGCCCTCGCCATTGTAAGTGCAAACTAGTCGCGCATTTCTCTATCGCCCAACGCGGCGCGGCTGAATAATCTCGCCGCATCCGATGAAACGGCCGCTCGTTGGAGTGACATTGGTTTATGCAGCGGGGCTGCTGCTCGCGGAGTTCTTCCAACCGCCGCTCGCCCTCCTTTTCGCGATCTCATTGGGCTTGGCAGGAGCGGCGTTGTTGCTGGCCAGGGCGCGGACCTGGCTGCTATGGCCGCTGTTGCTTTTCACAGGGTGGACAAACCTGGTTTGGCACACGGCTACCGTTTCACCGCACGACCTGCGGCTGACCCAGGGAAACGAGCCGCAACTGGTAACGGTTCGCGGCAGGCTTTGTGAGACGCCCGGGCATCGGGTTTACATCCGCGACGAGGAAGAATCCGTGCGATCTATAGCCCAAGTCCGGGTCACCCATCTGCTGCGCCGTGGAGCCGGTTGGCAGGCGGCATTCGGCCAGGTCCTGGTGGTTACCCCGGCGATGCTGCCGGAAGAGATCTTCGCGGGCCGGCTTGTGGAGGTCACCGGAGTTCTGGCTCCGCCACCGACCCCTGTCGCCGAGGGTCTGTTCGATTACCGGGCCTACCTGCGACGGCAAGGGGTTCATTACCAACTCACGGCTTCCGCCACCAATGACTGGCGGCTGCTGGATGGCGGGCGGACCCGGCCCTTGTGCGATCGGTTCTTGCAGTGGGCGCGGGCGACACTGGCGCGCGGCCTGCCGGAAGAGGACGAATCCCTGCGCCTGATCTGGGCGATGACGCTGGGCTGGAAGCCGGCCTTGACCAATGAAGTCTATGAGCCCTTCATGCGCTCGGGCACCATGCACATCTTCGCTATCAGCGGCCTGCACATCGCACTGATCGCGGGAATTCTCGTGGCCGTTCTGCGCGTGTTCCAGGTGCCGCGGATCGGGTGCGGCTGGGTCATCATCCCGCTGATCTGGTTCTACACCGCGGCGACCGGCTGGCAGCCTTCCGCCGTACGCTCAACGCTCATGATGAGCATCATCATCGGGGGCTGGGCCCTCGAGCGCCCGAGCGACCTGGTGAATTCGCTGGCCGCGGCGGCGTTCATTATCCTGTTATGGGATCCCCAGCAAATGTTCGGCGCCAGTTTCCAACTCTCGTTTCTGGTGGTGCTGAGCATTGCGCTGCTGGTCCCGCCGCTGGAAGCAGCTCGGGACCGCCTGCTCAGGACCGACCCGCTTCTGCCCACGGACCTGTTGCCGCGCTGGCGGCGCTGGCTGCAAACTCCGCTGCGCTGGGTGACAGCTTCCATAGCGGTATCCCTCGCCGCCTGGCTGGGCTCGCTCCCGTTGACGGCCTGCTACTTTCATCTGCTGAGTCCGATTACCCTCCTGGCCAACCTGTGCATCGTGCCGTTGAGCACCCTGGCGCTGGCGGCCAACCTTGGCAGCCTGTTTTGCGGTGACTGGCTGCCCTGGGCCACCGAATTGTTCAATTACAGCGGCTGGTGGTGGATGCGGTGCATGGTCAAGCTCAGCGGTTGGGCCACGCTTGCGCCGGGAGCCTACTGGTATGTTCGGGCCCCGTCGGGGCTGGAGATCGGCGCTTACTATGTCGTTCTGATCGGTGCTCTGGCCAGCCCATACCTGTCGGAGAAACTGCGCCGCGGGTTGCTGGCCGGAGCCCTCGCGGGGGTTGCAATCTATGTCTTGCTCCGGCAACTCGCCCGGCCCGAACCCTGTCTGGCGGTCATCCCCGTGCACGGCGGGATAGCAACCTATTTCCAAGGCCCGGAAGCGGGGGGGTGCGTGGCTGATGGATTGCGGCGCGACCAATTCCGTTTGCTTCATCACCAAACCCTTCCTCCGGGCCCAGGGCGTCAACCGGTTGCCCACCTTGATTATGACGCACGGTGACTTGCGCCATATTGGCGGGGCGGGGGAGATCGCGGAACTGTTCCACGCCCAGGCGATCCTGATCAGTCCGGTGCGCTTTCGCTCGCCCAAGTATCGGGAACTCACGCAGCAGTTCGAACGCCCGCCCGAGCGACTGCGCAGAATCAGCAGCGGCGATCAGCTCGGTTCATGGACGGTGCTGCACCCGGCCGCCGACGATCGCTCCGGGCAGGCCGACGACAGCGCGCTGGTCCTGGCGGGCCGCTTCTACGGCTCCCGGGTGCTGTTGCTTTCCGACCTGGGCCGCGCCGGCCAGAAGGCGTTGCTGGAGCGAACACCCGATCTGCGCGCGGATATTGTGGTTACCGGGTTGCCCAGCCAGAATGAAGCGCTCAGTGACGCGCTGCTGGATGCTATCAGGCCGCGCCTGATCGTGGTGGCCGATTCCGGACTGCCGGTCTCGGAACGCGCGCGACCGAACCTGATCGAGAGGCTGGCGCGAAGGAATACGCCGGTAATCTACACGCGCTCCGCCGGAGCGGCGACCATTGAACTCCGCCGGGGCGGATGGGCGGTGCGCACGATGAATGGAGCCCGGTTCCAGTCTGGAGCCTCTGGGTCCTGACCGCATGCCGCGCCATGAGCCGCTGTCACCGGCCCGAGCCGTTCGCCAGCGACCGGCACCGGGTGGGATACCGCTTTGCCCGCTACGAGAAGCTCACCGCCCCGCTGGTCGCCGCCGCCCAACCCGCCCGCAAGCGCGTAATCAAGCCTGTAGCTGACGACGGAAGGAATCTCTGCTATTCCTGTCCGCGAATTGAGCATAAACCTTTCCGCCATCCATCAGTCCGTTCCGGCACGCGCTATCCTCCGTGACGCGGCCGACGGGCGTTGGCTCCAGTTCAGCGGGCCGCGTCGGTTGGTGAAGGCCAGCGCGCTCGGGGACGTTGCGGCCGCCCTTTGCCGGGTGGAAGAGGCTGTCATGCGGGAGGGGTTCTATGCGGCGGGATTTGTCGCTTACGAAGCGGCGCCAGCCTTCGACCGCGCGCTGGCCGTGAAGGACGACAGCGGTTTTCCGCTGCTGTGGTTTGGGCTGTATGCAGGGGTGGAAGAAGTCGAACTGCCGGGGTTGGCGGCCGGAGCAGAGGGCGGTGAGATGGAATGGCAGGCAACGGTTGGGGAGGCGGAATTCTGCCGGGAGGTGGCGCGCATCAAGGCCCTGATCCGCAGCGGGGACACTTACCAGGTGAACTATACTTACCGGCTGAGGACGCGCCTGGCGTGCGATCCCTGGGACGCCTTTCTTCGACTCGTGGCCGCGCAGGACCCGCCGTATGGCGCCTTTGTGGACACCGGTGACTGGGTGGTCTGCAGCGCTTCGCCGGAGTTGTTCTTCCGGCTGGACGGCGCGCGCATCCAATGCCGCCCGATGAAGGGCACGGCCGCCCGGGGCCGCACGCAGGCGGAGGACCTGGCCCTGGCCCAAGCGCTGCGGGCCTCAGAAAAGGAGCGGGCCGAGAACGTGATGATCGTGGACATGGTGCGCAATGACCTGGGCCGCGTGGCGCAAACCGGCAGCGTGACGGCGGACCGCCTCTTCGAGGTGGAGAAATACCCGACGGTGTGGCAAATGACCTCCACAATCGAGGCGCGGACCGAGGCCGGGCTCAGCGAAGTCTTCCGGGCGCTATTTCCGCCGGCTTCGATAACCGGGGCGCCCAAAGTGCGGACGATGCAAATCATCGCCGGGCTGGAGCCGCTTCCCCGGCGCCTCTACACCGGGACGATCGGGTTCCTGGCCCCGGGGCGGCGGGCCCAATTCAGTGTGGCCATCCGCACGCTGCTGGCAGACCGGAGGACCGGCTGCGCCGAATACGGCGTGGGCGGCGGCATCACTTGGGATTCAGACCCGGAAGCCGAATGGCAGGAATGCCGAGCCAAAGCCAGAATTCTGTCTGTGCCAGCGCCGGCGTTTAGCCTGCTGGAAACCATGCGCTGGACGCCAAAGGAGGGCTACTTCCTGTTGGAGCGCCACCTGGATCGGCTCCAGGACTCAGCGAGCTATTTCGGTTTCAGCATTGACCTGGCTGCTCTGCGCCAGGAGTTGGCGCAACTGGCCGCCCGGCTTGGCCAGGCTCGGCAGAAAGTCCGGCTGCTGGTCACCAAGGAAGGACGCTTCAGCCTGGAGGCGGAAGAACTGCCGGAGGCTGCGGCGAAGCGGCAGCGTGTTGCGGTCGCCCACGCGCCGGTGGATTCCTCGGACCCGTTTCTCTACCACAAGACCTCGAACCGCGGCGTCTATGAAACCGCCCGGATCGCCTGCCCGGGCTTTGAGGATGTCCTGCTGTTCAACCAAGGGGGTGAGATCACGGAATCCACGATCGCCAACGTCGCCGTAGAGATCGAGGGGAGGCTGTGCACCCCACCCGTGTCCTGTGGCCTGCTGCCGGGCACTCTGAGAGCGCACCTGCTCCAACAGGGCCAACTCTTCGAGCGCCCGATTGCCGTGGAAGAGCTGCACCGGAGTCCTCGCGTCTTTCTCTTGAACTCGGTGCGTGGCAGGTGGGAGGTAGAGGTGGTCAAGGCTGAGCAACAATAACCTGGCCGGGCAACCACATCAAAACGCCAAGCGGCTTCCGCTCGCAGGACGCGCAGGCTGAAAGGGCCACTACTCCCACGCCAGAGCGCGAAGCTGCTCTTTGGCACTGAGAATGTCTTTGGTTGTCGCGGCCGGCAGGAAGATCACTCTGAGATTGGATCTTGTCCGCTGCTGGTCTCGGGTGACACAGGCGAGACGTTTGGAATCCGGTGCCCAGAGCAGCGATCCTGCGTCTGCGCCCTCGTCGTCGGCCAACCGAAGGGCGCGCGTGCGCTTCTTACCAAGATCATAGACCAGGAGGCTGCACGCGCACTTTTTCAGATCGTTGCGTATCCACGCCACCTTGAGGCCGTCTCGCGACCAGGCCGGGCAAATGTCCCGGTCGAAGATGCCTGGCTCGGGGCCGATGGGCTTGATGTGCCTGGTGGCTAGATCCAGAAGGGCAATGTGGTAGAGCCACTCCGGCTCTTCGAAGACTCGTGCCCCCGTTTTCTTCTGAACGATGCAGGCCACGGACTTCTTACCGGGGGACAGGGCGAGGCAGTCCACTTGCCCTTGTAGCAGCAGGCGCGCAGTCCCCCGCTCCGCATCGAGCTCCGCCGTGACCTTTGAGTCCTTGGCGTCAAAACCCACGACGATGAGCTTGTCTCCCGCCAGCCAAAGGGGCTCCCGCGTGATAACCAGCCCAGGGGCGGGTAACAGACGATCTTCCCCTGATGCCAGATCGAGCAGATGAACCCGCCCGGCAGCCCCCCAGCCACGCGTGAAGGCAATGCGTTTGCCGTCCGGAGACCATCCCGGGTCGCCATCGTAGATATTATTGTCAGTGAGGCGGCGCACCTGGTTAGCAGCACTGTTACCAAGATAGATTTCGTTGTTCTCGTACCAGTTATGGCCTGATCCCATTTCGCACAGGAACTGCTTCCCGTCCTGCGAATAACAGAAGGACCGGATGGAGGGACGCGCCGGGGTGGCAGCGACCGTTTGCCTGGACTCCCCAGAGGGCAGGTTAATCTGCTCCACCACATCGGGCAGATCAGGAGCCCGGAGTCTCAGCAGCGTCACGCGCCCCGATAACAGAGCCTCTGGCTCGTGGGCAGAGACGCCGCGTGTGGTATCCCCCATGAAAGCGAGGGCGATCGGCAACATGAGCCCCAAGGTCAGCCAGCTTCGGTTCAGTCTGCCTTTACTGATACTGGCAGCAAGCATATGACCGTCCCCCGCGGAATGAAGCAGGTTCCGCGGCTAGAACCAGCCGCGCTTGTTCTGGATGTAGATCCGGACGAAGTCCTCGTCGCTCTTGGTCAGATAAATGATCCCCTCAATCAGGCCGATGATTCCCGCCGCACCGCAGGTCACGACGCTGAGGATGATCTGGATGATGCCTTGCTTGGTGTAGCCAAGGATGAATTTGTGGATGCCCAGCCAGCCCAAGAAGATGCCGCATAGGCCGGCGGGGAGTTTCTTTTCCGCTCCTGGAGGTCTATCACTCATGTCTTCAGTCGTGTTACTTGTTCTTGTGAGCACTACATTCTAACTTTCTTCCATTCCACCATCGTCTGCCAATCCGGTGCGCC
Source organism: uncultured Verrucomicrobiota bacterium (assembly GCA_964625855.1). Lineage (GTDB taxonomy): Bacteria > Verrucomicrobiota > Verrucomicrobiia > Limisphaerales > UBA8199 > JAPLUA01. The sequence continues at coordinate 99,482 of CAZVFC010000007.1, forward strand.
GTTGCGGTAAGCCACCAATACCTTGATGGCGGTCTCGGCTGAATAGTTGGTCCCTCTAGACGCGTAAAAGCAGCCCTCTGCCTCGAGCGCCTCCGCATGATAATCGAAGCCAAAGTCGCCCGGCGTACCGCTAAGCTCCATTCTATTCGTGTCTCCCCCCATGCTGAGACGCAATCGCGGCCCCATCTCTGAGTCGTCCAGGGCGGCCACGGCCGCGTGAATGTCGGCTTCCGTGGGAGCCGGGATGATCCTGCCACTCTGCCAAATTTTCAACGTGCAGGTTAAGGGGTTGGAGGCGGGCATCGCCGGGGGTGGCGGTATCGTGGGACCGATGTCCGAAGTCCTGCCGAACAGCGTTCTCCAAAGGCTCATAGTTACTGGGTCTTGTTGTCTTCCGCCTCTTCAGCCTCGGTGGACGGCTGGCCTGCCGCACCCTTGGTCCGCATCAACTCGAGGAAGCGGCGGTCGCCCTCGGCTAGACTTTGCGCCAGTTGGGCCGGCTCGGCCTGCCCATGCCACCAGCGGATCACCTCAGGACGGAACGGTGGTTGGCCGTGTTGCGAGTTCCACCACTTTCCCCACGCTTTCCAGTCCCCGCCGAAATTCTGGCCGGTCAAGCGGACCAGGGAGACCTGGGCCCACCAGCGCGCGTAGCGGTAGTTGTGGTAGAGCAGGTGGATCAGTTCGGGCACGACGCGCTGGTCCCCGACCATGCCCAGCGCGCGGGTGGCCATCCAGCGGCGGCGATTGCTGATTTCCGATCGGAGCTGCCGGCCCACGTGTTCGAAGGCCATGCCCCGCAGCAGCGGCACCGCATTGGTGGAGCCCAAGGCTGCCAGTGTGCCAATGGCACGGTAAAACTCGGTGGTGTGCGGCCCTTTGAGTGTTTCCAGCATGCGCTGTTCCAGTTCGGCGCGTTCCGTCTGGGGCCAGGACGTAAAGTCGCGGGTTTCCCGGAGGGTTTGGAATTGCTGCTCGTTCACCTGCACGAACAAGCGCTGGTCTGCGTTCAACAAGGCCCAGGCGGCGTTCGAGCTGACCAGCCTGATCCCCGCAGAACTCGGCGCTGCCTTCCGGACCCTCCCAACCAACAGCGCCGCCAGACCTAACAGCAGCACCAGCGCTGCCACTCCGAGCGCGCCAATCACGATTGCCACTTTTCGGCCGGTGGACATGCCCGCGGGCCGCTGCCCGGCGGCCGGAATCGGCGGCTGGGGTTGCAGCAACGGCGGCGCACTCGGCCTGGGCGTCGCCGCAATGATTTCCACGTCGGTCTTTACCTCGCGGGCTTGCTGGTAGCGCCGCGCGGGTTCCTTTTCCAGCGTGTGCAGCACCACCTCGTCCAGACGCACATCCACCTGCACCTTCTGCGAGGGCGACTGGAACTTGCCGAGCGGCAGCTCACCGGTGAGGAGTTCGTAAAACACGACTCCGAGCGAGAAGATGTCCGCTCGGTGGTCCACGCGCGCCGGATTCTCCACTTGCTCGGGGGCCATGTAAGGGGCGGTGCCCACGACGTCTTTGGCGCCAGTCAGCGAGATGTCCTGCGCGGGCTGGTCCAGCACTTTGGCGATGCCGAAGTCCGCAATCTTCACGCGGCCCTTGTGGTCGAGGAGGATGTTCTCCGGCTTGATGTCCCGGTGAACCACCCCCTCGCCGTGGGCGAATTGGAGGGCCTCGCAGATTTGGATGACGATGCGAAGGGTGTCCGCCGGGGAGAGCTTGCCGGACCGCGCGATTTGCCGCAGCGTCGAGCCCTCGACGTACTCCATGAGGAAGTACGGTATATCCACCGCCTGGCCGAAGTCATACACGGCGACGATGTTGGGGTGGTTGAGGCGGGCGAGCGCGCGGGCTTCGCGATTGAACCGCTCGGCAAAGCCGGGATCTTTGGCGCTTTGGGGCGGGAGAATCTTGAGGGCGACGAACCGATTGAGGGCCGGCTGGCGGGCCTTGTACACGGCCCCCATGCCGCCCTGGCCGAGCAATTCGAGCACCTCGAGCTGTGGGAACAGCCGGGCCATCTGCTCGATCGAAGGCGGCACAAAGGCGGACTTGCCGCCCTCGGGCTGGCCCGGCCCCTGCGTGTCGAACCCGGACTTCATCAGGCACTCGGGGCAGAGGCCCTGCGGCGCGTCCGGAACGGCGGGCTTTCCGCAGATCGGGCAAATCCTGTTTACATGCATCTTCATTCTTTCACCCGCTGTATAAAGCAAAGCGTGGGGAAGGTTACAGGGCAAACTGCCGATGCCGTCCTGCAGAAGGTGGCCGGGGACCTGAGAGGCAGTTCACCGGCTGGCCAGCACCGCGAACAAGTGGCGCATTTCCTCCTCAATCTCCTCGGGCTTCGTCACCGTGTGGGCAATTTCCTCCCGGAGCAACTGGCGGTAGCCTTGGCGCAGGCGGTGCACCGCCACTTTGACCGAGCCTTCGGTCATGCCCAGTTGCGACGCCAGCGTCGCGTAGGGTTGCGCCGTGCGTTCACCGAGGAGGCAGGGTTTGAGTTGCTCGAACAACTCCGCTTTCCCTTGCCGGGCGTATTCGGCCGACAGGCGGTTCATGACCTGATCCAGCAAGGTTAGGGCCCACCGCCATTCGAAGCTCTGTTCGGGCGTGAAGGTGTCGGCCGGCTCCCAACCACAATGGGTGTCCGCAGGGTTGAACGGCAGCGAGACGGTCCGTCCTCCGCCGCGCTTTTGCGCCCGAGCCTTGTCCCATTCGTTCGCCAGAAAGCCGTTCATGCTGGTCAGGAGGAAAGAGCGGAAGCGGCCCCGCTGTTGATCCGCCCGCCCCAGCCATTGCCGCTCCAGCAGCCACTCGAAGAAAGCCTGGGTTAGGTCCTGGGCATCGGCCTCGGAATGCCCGCGTCGGCGCACATAGGCATAAAGAGGCCGCCAATAGGACTGGCAGAGCTTCTCCAGGGAACTCCGCGCCTGCGGTGAATCCGCGCCTCCGGCCGCCAGCACCACCGACCAGTGCGTCGTGGCGAATACATCCGGCCGCGCAACTTCACCAATCGGCGGAGTTGCCGAATCATCACTCGTGGTCTGGCTCGCAGCCATTTGTCATTAGCCTAGCCTAGCATTGCGAGCGGCTGCCACAAGCTAACAGCGGAAACGACCCAACCTGCGTCATGAAATCGTGGCGCAGGCAGCAGACTATCCCGATCGGTCGGAATCGTCTCATCCGGCGACGACCTTCCAGTAGGCCGTCCGCGGACTGGCGTTGGGGGCCGGCATTCAAGCGGCGGGCCCTGCTGCGCCCGAGCCACGCGCACGCCATGCACACCGGATGCACCAGCGATGCACCAGCGATGCACACCGGTCTGACTCGTGTGCATCCGGTGTGCATCGCTGGTGCATCGCTGGTGCATGTCTTGTACACGAGGCGAGGCAACGGAAATCGGCCCGTGGGTACTTAGGGGAATCCCATTGCGTCGGTCGCCTTGGGAGAATGCAGCCGGGTCTGGCCGTGCTCCTTCCGCCACCGGAGGTAGTCGGCATAGAGCCGGGTTGAGTCAGGATGGCCGGCAAAGGCCTTGCTCCCCGGCTTGTTCATCAGGCCCTGGTATTGATAGATCAGGATCGTGTCCACGAAAGGCGAGACCGCTTCCAGTTGCTCGCGCACGCGGGAAAACGGCGCGGGAATCAGGGGGCTGCTCTGTTTGTTCGGCGGCCCTTCCCAGGCAAAGGTCTCCACGTCCGCCCAAAGCGCGCGCTGAGGAACGTGGTCGTGCGCGCGGCGAAGCTTTTCGTACGCCGCCGCGCTTTGCGCCGGGTTCATCCGCAGACACCCGACTTCATCCTGGTAGGCGATGATGTCCACGTCCAGTTGCTCCAGTTGCCGCACGAACCGATCGTCACAGACGGCCTTGTTGGTGCCGTAAGGAGCGATGAGCATCTTCGCCTTGGGCATGAGCTTCCGCCCCTCGCGGCTGCATGCATTGACGTAGGCGATGAAGTCATCGGTGAAATACGGCCCGAGCGCGGCTTCATTCGGCCAATACCAGCCGTAGAAGCTACGGTGGTGGCCGTATTGCTGCGCGATCTCGCCCATCATCCGGAACCGGGCCCGGACCCGAGCCGGGTCGTGCAGGCAATGGTAATCCCAGGGCCCGAACCAATCGCTGCTGAGGAGGAACTTGACGCGGTGCTTGTCCGCCGCAGTCAGCAATGCCCCAATCGGGTCATCGCACGCCATCTTGAGTTTGGGCAGCAAAGGCGTGTCGTAGAACGCCTTGCTGTCCTTGCCGATGGCCAGCAGCACCAGGTACTCCATGCCGATTTCAGCAACCTCTCTGACGGCCAGCTCCCATTGTTTGGCGGTGTAGTTGAGGCAGGCATCATTCCAGTAGAAGTGCCGGCGGTCATCCCACCAGATGCTGATCCAACTGCCTTTGATGGGCTTGGGGTGCGCCGCCTTACGCCTGCTCACCGGCGCGCTCTGTGCGACGCCTAGGGAGACACCCGCCACGCCGCTCGCCAGCAGGCGGAGGAACCTTGAACGACGCAGGCCTCTGGGATTCAAACTCGGCAAGCTCACAGTAGTTCTATATACTGACCAAGCCGGGCGAGCCAGAGGGAAAAGATGCTTCGGTTAAGTGCCCAGGAGGGGCAGAAAGCTGTTGACGCCCTCTGCCGGAGTCGGTTAACTCTAAGGATAGTCCATGACTGAGTGTCGTTGGTCGCCTCAATTCTCGGTATGCCATCGGGTCAGGTCAAGACCGGTGGTTGAGAGACGACCCGCTCAGTCCACGAACCTTGACAGGAAATAACAGCCATGAACTCAGCAAATCCCTCCCCCGGAACCGCGTTCGCCCAACTCAACGCCCCAATCGGGGCCTGTCCCGCCCGCAGACCCAGACCCATCGCCCTGGTCGTGCTGGCTTGCGCTGTGTTCGCCTGCGGCTGGGCCCAGGCCCAGAATACCTGGTACGGCAGCGCCGGCGACACCAATTGGTCCACGCCTGGCAACTGGTCCTTAAACGTGGCCCCGGTCCCCGGGGACACCGTGGTGTTCGACAATACTACGCCGGCGCCTTCGGCTGTAGTGGACAACATCGTGGACGGTAGCTTCACGATTGCCAAGCTGACATACTCGGCGCAGGGCACCGTCGGCTACCATACAACCTTGATCAATCCCGGCCTGTCGCTGAACATTAACGGTACCGGCGGCAACGCGCTGTATGTAGGCACCGGCACACAACTGAGCGCTGCGGATAACGTTTACTGGCGCGTCCTTGGCGGAGGCGCGCTCACGGTGACCAACAGCACCGGGGCTATCTATGTGGTGCAGGTAGGCAGTGCCGCGGACCACTACGCGACGCTGGATCTTTCCGGGTTGACTAACCTTTCAATCAATGTGGACCAACTGCTGGTCGGGGCATTCACTTCCGCCACTGGCCTTAACCGGCCCATGGGCCGCATGTTCCTGGCCGAAAACAACTACATCCAGACCGCTGCCGGCACTACCAAACCGGGCATTCTAGTGGCCGGTTACCCAGGCAGCGACACTAACGTTCGCGGCACGCAGCAGCTCTTCCTCGGAGGCAATAGCATCATCAACTCCGATGTGATCAGCGTCGGCGGCCACAAATCAACCGGCCAAATGCTGTTCCGCAGCGGCCTGACCGGGGGCTCGGCCGTCATCCGCGGGAGTGCCGGCGGAACGGATCGTGTCAAGCTGCTGACCATTGGCGACCCGCGCGCCCGCATCGTTGACATGACTGGCACTGGCACGAGCACTTCCAGCACTGGCACTTTCAACACTACCGGGAATTCTCTCGATCTCAGCGTGACGAGTATGATGGTCGCGCGCAGTCAGATCACGGGCACCGGCAACGCCACGGGCACCGCGACGTTCGACCTGGGCACCATTGACGCCGACAACCTTTACATCGGCTACCACGAGACCGGCACGACCAGCGCCGCCAACGCGACCGGCACGATGAATGTGAACGGCACAGCTACAGTGACAGTCAACAACGACCTCGTGATGGCCCGCAAGGTCGGCACCGGCACTCCGGTAGGGACCTTGAACGTCGCTACCAATGGGACGGTCAACGTGAAAGGAAGCTTGGTAACCAGCGGCGGCACCAGCACGCTGAACTTCAACAACGGCGGAATCGTGGACCTGCAACCAGCCGGCGATCCTACGCCCGGCAACCTGACGGTTTCCACGCTCACGGGCAGCGGCCTCATTACGAATGCCGCTAACGTTACCAATCTCGTGGCCCTGACGCCTGGCGGGGCTGCCACCGCGGGTACGCTGACCATCCGAGGAAACCTGACGCTGAACCCCAACGCCGCCTTCAACGTCAACCTGGCCGACACCACCACCGTCGGCGGCGGTGTCAACGACTACATCAACGTGACCGGCGACTTGAACCTGAACGACAACACCCTCAACGTGATCCCGACAGGCAGTTCAGCAGCCATCGGTTCCTACCGGCTGATTGACTACACGGGCACCCGCAGCGGCGTCCTGAGCTACATCAATCCGACCCGTTACAACATCGCTCTGGATTACCCGGCCAATCAGGTCAATCTTGCCGTCAGCGGCTCGGCTGGGAATCTCCGCTGGAATTCGACCAGCAGCACTGCCTGGGACCTCACGACCAGCAACTGGTTTAACACCGGGACAGCCGCTGCCGACAAATTCCTGCAATTGGACAGTGTTCTGGTGGACGACTCGGGCGCCTACACCGATCTGCTGCTGCTCGGCACGGTTTTGTTCCCGAACACCGTCACGGTCAACTCCTCCACTCGCGATTACCTCTTTGGCGGCAGCGGCCGGTTCAGCGGCGCAGCCTCGCTGATCAAGAACGGCACCAGCATGCTGACCGTCAGTAATGCCAACGATTTCACGGGCCCGGTGCAGGTCAATGCCGGGACCCTGCGGGTCATCAACAATTCGGCCCTCGGCGCTGCCACCAGCGGCACGACGGTCGCCAGCGGGGGCACACTGGACATTTTTGGCTCCTCGCTCTACAACCCTGGCGAACCCATCACGATCGCCGGCACGGGCGTTGGTGGCGTCGGCGCGATCATCAATTCGGGCGCGAACCAGAACAACGCCATCCGCTCACTAACCCTCTCGGACGATGCCACGATTCGCCAGGATAACCGGTTCGACGTGCGCGGCCCTGGCGGCAGCGGCAGCTTCTCCGGCGTGCTGGATCTGGGCGGGTTCACTCTGACCAAGGTGGGCCTGGCGCAATTCTCGCTGGCGGATGTCGTCGCCACCAACGCCGGCTCATTTGACATCCAAAGCGGCACTTTTGCCGTGACCCGCTCGCTGGTGGATGGCCCGGGAGTGATCAACCTTTACACGAACACTCTCCAGATCGAAAACTCGACGACCGGCTACTGCGCCAAACCCATCATTGTGGATGGCGGGGTTATCCGGATCGTGAACAATAGCTTCACCATGGCCTCGCCCATCACCAACCTGTCCGGGGGGGTTACCTTTGATGTGTCGGGCGCTGCTGGGCCCACCCTGACGCTTACGAACGTGATCTCCGGTGCCGGCGGCGTCCTCAAGAGCAACGCCGGCAGCGTCTTCTTCGGGGCCCTGAATCCTTATTCCGGCCCGACGGTCATCAACGCCGGCAGCATCGAATTGGGGCCAGGTTCTGGCCTTCCCAATACGCCCTCGATCACCATCGCCGCCGGCGCTGCGCTTAACGTGACCAACCTGGCGGGCGGCCTGACTCTGGCCAGCGGTCAGCGACTCTCCGGCGGCACCGTCCTGGGCGACCTGACGGCCGGACCGGGCTCGACCGTCGCGGCCGGCACCAGTCCCGGCACACTGGCCCTGGGCGGAAACGCCACGTTCAACAACGCGACCATCAACTTTGAACTCGGCGCCAATCCGACGCTCGGCGACCCGGGGAATGACCTGATCATTGTCACCAACAACCTCAGCTTGAGCGGCGTTACGACCGTCAACATCCTCCCGACAGCCACTCTGGACAATCTCGCGCCATACACCTTGTTCCAATATGGCAACCTGAGTTCCGGTGGGAGCCCCAACCTCAGCGTCACTACCCCCTCGCGTTACTCGTTCAACGTGTTGGATCCGACCACCACCGTTCCGTATATCCAAGTGCAGGTGGTGGGCAGCGGCACCGCCGCCAGCCTCCTCTGGCAGGGGGGCGCGGCCGGCAACCCCAACGCCTGGGACTTCCAGACCACCTCCAATTGGCTCAACGGCGCCAGCCTCGACAAGTTCTATTCGGGCGACAACCTTACCTTTGACGACACCTCGACCACTGGTTCCGTCACTCTGATCGGCACCCTCTCACCCGCCGGGGTAGCGCTGAACAACAGCGCCCTGGCCTACACCTTCGGTGGCAGCGGGGCCATTGCCTCCGGTTACTTCACCAACTGGAACGGGGGCTCATTGCTCGTGAACAACAGCGCCCCGAACACGTTCAACGGTCTTGACCTCGAGAGCGGCACGGTGACGCTGGCCAACACCGCGGCCAACACCATCTCCGGCCCTGTGGTCGTCAAGGCCGGGTCGCTCACCTTCGCCAACGCCGGTATCAACACTTTCGGCACGGGCATTGATTTGACCGGCGGCACGCTGACCTTCAACCAGCCGGACAACATGGTGGTGTTCGCCGCCATCGGCAACGCCAACCCCGGCATCGCCGGCACGCTCGTTAAACAAGGCTCCGACATCCTTACACTGTCCGGTAACAACGCAAACTTTGACGGCCCGGTTCTGGTCAGCGCCGGCATCCTCAAAGCGGGAAACGCCAATGCCTTGGGCACTCTCAGCGGCGCCACCACGGTGGCCGACGGCGCCACTCTGGATATCAACGGCACGTCCCTCTACAACCCGGGCGATGATATCATTATCTCCGGCTTCGGCTTGAGCAACACGGGTGCCGTCATCAACACCGGTGCCGCGCAGCAAAACGCCATTCGATCACTGACCCTGGCGAACAACGCCTCGATTGCCGCCTGGGGCAACCGCTGGGACATCCGCGGGCCCGGCGGCAGCGGGAGCCTCTCCGGCAACTTGAATCTTAATGGGTTTACTTTGACCAAGCTCGGCCCCGGTCAGATCTCTATCGTAGATGCCTATGTCCAAAACGCGGGCGTCATTGATGTATTGGGCGGAATACTGGGGTTCACCCGCTGCGACGTGCCGGCGGCCGGCAATATAAATCTGTACACGAACACGCTGGTCTTCGATAACTACTCATTGAATTCTTTCTCGATGCCCGTGTCTGTCAACGGCGGCATCATTCGTTTGGTCGGCAACGCGTTCAGCTTCAACTCGCTCATCACCAACCTTGCGGGCGGGGTGACGTTCGATAACGGCTCGGGCAACACCCTGACTGTGGCCGGCGACATCACCGGGCCCGGCGCCCTCGCCAAGACCGGGGCTAACACGGTTGTGCTCGCTTCCGCCAATAGCACTTGGGCCGGCAGCACCACCATCGGCGCGGCCACCTTGCAGATCGGGACGGCCGGCTACGACGGCAGCCTGCCCGACCTGCCCATCATTAACAACGGCACGCTGACCTTCAACTCCCTGAATAACTTCACCAACACCACCGGCATTAGCGGCACCGGCGGATTGAGCCAAACCGTTGGCGGTATTGTGACCCTCACCGCCTCGAACAGTTACGCCGGCACAACCGCCTTGAGCACGACGGTAACCACCTCCCCGGGTGGCAGCGCCCTCCGGATCAGCAACTCGGACGCGCTCGGGACCACCAACGGCAACACCACGATCAACGGTAACACCGGAGCTAATGCCTCGTTGGAGCTTGTGGGCAACAACATGGTCGTGCCCGAGGCGTTTAGCTTGTCCGCCCGGCAAACCGAGGCGGTGGTCGTCCCCCACATCCGCAACGTGAGTGGCACAAACACCCTCACAGGTCAGATCAGCACCACCACCGGTGGCAACGCTTATAACATCCAGTCCGACAGCGGGCTCCTGACGGTCGCGGGCAACTTCGTGCCGCCCAGCACGGCGGGCACCCGCAATCTCAACCTTCTGGGTGATGGCAACGGCCTCTGGAGTGGAATCGTCTCGAACAGTACCGACGGTCTCGTGCCCACGGTCCTCAATAAGTATGGGCTCGGCACCTGGACGCTTTCCGCGTCGAATGTCTATTTCGGCTCGACCATCATCAGGACCGGCACCCTCGCGCTGGCCGCGTCCGGCTCCATCAATTCCTCACCTTTAATTGATGTCCAAACCGACGGCACCTTCGACGTTGCCGCTGTCAGCGGCGGTTACCTCCTCGGCGCCAACCAAACCCTCAGAGGCACCGGCACGGTCGTGGGCAACGTCACCGCCAACGGCACCATCACGCCGGGCACCTCGGTCGGCAGCCTCACCTTTGCCAATAACCTCATCCTGGCGGGCACCACCATTATGGAGTTGGACCGCGCCGGTACGCCGACCGCCGACCTGATCGTAGCGGGCGCGCTGACTTGCGGCGGAGGGTTGGTGGTTAACAACATCGGCGCGGCCGTGCAGGTCGGGGACACGTTTGACCTGTTCAACGCTACCAGCTTCAGCGGCGGCTTCACGACGATCACGCTGCCGGCGCTCGGCTCCGGCCTGGGCTGGGATACTTCGACCGTGGCGACCGACGGCATCATCAAGGTCATTGCCACGATCCCGACCGTTCCGACGAACATCGGCTGGAGTTTCAGCGCCAACAACCTCACGCTCTCCTGGCCGACCGATTACACCGGCTGGACGCTGTTGGTGCAGACCAACAACCTGGCGGCCGGCGTCAGCACCAATCACGCGGACTGGGGCCCGGTCGCGGGCTCAACCGCCACGAACTCGGTCATCATCCCGATAGACGCCGCCAAGCCCACTGAATTCTATCGCCTAGCGTATCCGTATCCCTGATCGTCAATAAAGGCTACCGAATCAGCTCTGTTGCGTCGAGTGGTCAGGAAGGTGGGCAGTTTGCCCCCTTCCTGACCCTCCTTGTACGCCCATGTCCTCTGTCCTCCGACTTCGCATCACCCCCCATGAACCCGCTTAGAGCCTCGTTGAATCCTTGCCCGGTCAGGGGACCAGTCCTCCACCGCTCACTGATTTCGGCCATTTCCTGCAGGCCGCGTGCCCTCACGCGGCCCCTGCCGGGACTCCTCAAACAGGTCCTTGGTCTGCTCTCGGCCGCCTTGCTTCTGTTGGGCGGCCTGGCCAGTCATGCCCAGCTCAGCCCGCCGCTCCTCGCCCCTGACGGCGTTTGGTGCTGGTTCGGCAATCCGCGCGCCGTGTTCAAGGATGGCCTCCTTTACTTCGGCTACGTCCGCTTCTCCGATGGCCGCGTTGGCCTCAACACTTATGACCCGCAAAGCCAGGTTTCCAGCAACCTGTGGTTGAGTGTCATGGCCCAGAAGGACGACCATGATAACCCGGCACTGCTGCCGTTGAGCGACGGAAGGATGCTGGCCATCTACCAAAAGCACGGCGGAGAACAGCGATTCTATTATCGGGTCACCGCCGGCGGAAACACCGCCGCTGCGGCCGACTGGGGGCCCGAACTGGTATTCACTAGCACCACCGCCGGCGTCACCTATGCCAATCCGTATCAGCTCGCCGCCGAGTCCGGCCGCATCTATAGCTTCATGCGGAACCTGAACTTTAACCCGACCTTTGTCACTTCCGACCCCTCCGGCACCAACTGGTCCGCGCCGCAGATCCTCATCAGAACGGGCACCGGCAGCAGCCGGCCTTACGTCCAGTATTGCTCCGATTTCGACCGGCGCATTGACGTGACCTACACCGATGGTCACCCCGATGTGGCCGCCGTTCCCACTTCGCTCTACCACATCTATTACCGCGACGGCGCGTTGTACAACTCGGCAGGCACCTTCCTGAAATACCTGGCCAACGCGCCGCTGTTGCATGACTCGGGAGAGCGCGGTTCGCTGATCTACCAATACAGTGAATCGCCGACCAATGACCCAAACGCTCACATTGCTTTCGGCCGCGCCTGGTGCTGGGACGTGCTCTACCACACCAACGGTGCGCCGGTGGTCGCCTTCTCCGTCCAGCGCACCAACGTCATGGGGGGCAATTGGTATGACGACCGCATTTACTACTATTATGCGCGCTGGACCGGCACCACCTGGCAAAAGCGCTTCATCGCTCATGCGGGCCGCCCTCTCTATAATACTCAGCGGCACTACGCCGGCGGCATCAGCCTAGACCCGAACAATCCCGACGTGGTCTATCTGGCCAGCAACGCGGCGGACCCGTTCGACCTGACCACGACCACCAACGTTCCGCTGCGGGCCAACGACCGCTATGAGGTCTTTCGCGGCGTGACCGCGGATGGCGGGCTGACCTTCGCCTGGCAGCCGGTGACCACCAATTCCACCGTGGATAACCTCCGGCCTTATGTGCCCCGCCGTAATTCCTACCCAGTGGGGGTAATCTGGTATGCGGGCACCTACACCACCTACACCAGTTGGAACACGGCCGTCTATGGCTTGTTCACGACGAATCTGGTTCCGGTCACCGTAGTCCCGAACGCGGGGCCGGTCGTGACCCTGTTCAGCCCCCTCGGCAACCCGCTGGCGCTGACCAACCTGGCCAACCGCCTTCAACTCTCCGCCACGGCCACCGACGACGGACGCCCCGGGCCGCTCACCGTTTCGTGGAGCACCGTCAGCGGCCCGGCCAACGCGGTGTTCGACAGTCAGTCCAACGCGACCACCAGCGTAGCCTTCCCGCAGGCCGGCTTTTACCGGCTGCGCCTGGGCGCCAACGACACCCTGCTCACCAACTCAGTTGATCTGGCAGTGCTAGCCGGGAATGTCGGTCCTCCCACTAACGATCCCTCTCTCGCCCTCTGGTTAAAGCTGAATGAAACCAGCGGCGGCACCGCCAGTGACAGCTCCGGCAACGGCAATGATGGCATTCTCTCCGGCAGCGGCACGTGGAATCCGACCGGCGGCCCGCGCGCTGGCGCCCTCGAACTCAACGGCACCAACAGCTTCGTCAACGTTCCGGACGCACCCAACCTCGACAACACCAGTGCCTTCACCCTGGCGTATTGGTTCCGCGCCTATTCCTACACCAGCGGCGGTGCGGGCCTTGTCTCGAAACGAAATACGCTCTCCGACAACAACGCCTACACGTCCTTCCTCCAGACCGACCACCTCATCTATGTGGACATTGACGGCAGCAACAACCGGTTCTCCTCGGCTACCGCCTTCTCGACCAACCAGTGGTATCACGTCGCCATCAGCTTCGACGGCTCTCAGGCCACCAACCAGCGCGCCCGCCTCTACGTCAACGGCATCCTGGACAAGGTTGCCGCCGAAAACAGCGCGGCCGTGCCCAACTTTAACTCGTCGCTCAAGGTCGGGCTGACCCATTCCAATGTGACGACTTACCTGAATGGGGCAATGGCTGATGTCCGCTTCTACCGCCGCGCGCTGGCCGAGAGCGAGGTCGCCTGGCTGGCCACGCTTGCATCCGCTCCCAGTGTAGCGCCCGGGCCGCCTCCCGCCGCTACCAACCACGTGCCGGCCCTGCTGACCGGCGCAGCCAGTGACGACGGCAGCAGCGGCCCGCTGGCTGCGCAATGGTCTGTCATAGGCGGCCCGGGCACGGCGACGTTCGGCGCGACCAATCAGCCGACTACCGCGGTGACGTTCATGGCCGCCGGACAATATGTCCTGCGCCTTGCCGCCGGCAATGACAGCGCGACGGTATTCAGCGACCTGGCTGTAAGCGTCAATCCCAACCCGAATCTTTACGCGGACTGGGTGGCGCTGGCCTTCCCCGGTCAGACCAATGCGGCGATACTGGCCACCGGCGCGGATCCGGAGAATGACGGGGGATTGAACTTGTTGGAATTCGCCCTCGGTATGAACCCCTCTGTTCCGGACGCGCACCCCTTCGCGCCCGGCCAGCCGGGCTTGCCCATCGGCGCCATTCAAACGTTTGCCGGCACCAATTACCTGACGCTCACCGTTAAACGCCCGATCGGCCGCCTGAACCTCGTTTATGCGGGCGAAGTGTCTGGCGACCTGGCGCAGTGGTCCGAGGCCGCCCTGGCCGCCCCGCCAGTCAATAATGGCGACGGCACGGAAACGGCGGAGTTCCGGGACACGATTCCGGTGTCAGAGGCTGACCGCCGCTTCGTCCGCCTGCGCGTCTCGCTGGAGTAAGGTCCTCGAACAGGCCCTATTCGAACTGGACCCGTCTGCCGACGGGTCCCACCACCCATAAACCCCCGATTCCCACCGTAACTCCACCGTAGCTCCACCGTAACAACAGGCGGACCACAAGCCCCCCGCACGCTCACTTGTCGCGGATGTGTTCGTAGATGTTGAGGTAATGCTGCCCGGGGTAATTCCAGGAGAAATCGTAGCGCATCCCGTTCGCCATCACCTCGCGGAAGTGCTGGGGGTAGGTGTACCACATCCCGATGGCCCGGTGCAGGGCGGACTCGATGCCGGCGCTGTTGAAATCGTTGAACACATAGCCGTTGCGCTCATGATAAGGCCGCTCGGCGTAGTTGGCATCGAACACAGTGTCCGCCAGCCCGCCGGTCGCGCGCACGATGGGCACCGTGCCGTATTTGAGCGCGATCATCTGCGTCAGGCCGCAAGGCTCGAACAAGCTCGGGACGATGATCATCTCGGCGCCGGCATAGACCAGGTGCGAGAGTTCCTCGTTGAAGCTCAGCTCGAGGTGGCAGTCCGGGTTGTCGTTGTACTGCTGTTTAAGGCGCCAGAAATGCTGCCCAATGCCGCCATCGGGGCTGGTGCCTAGCAGCACAAACTGCGTCCCGTGTTGCAGGCAGTAATGGATGGCGTGCGTGATGAGCGGCACGCCCTTTTGGTGGTCGAGCCGGCCGATGTAGCAGACGATAGGCTTGAGGACATCCTGCAACCAGAACCGCTGCCGCAGCGCCTGCTTGTTCTCGTACTTGTGCTCGAGCGAGTTGAGGCTGTATTGCCGCGGGATGTGGCGGTCAACCTCCGGGTTCCAGACCTCGTAATCCACGCCATTGAGGATGCCACCCACTTTGCCGCGATGAACCTGCAGCGTGTGGCCCAGGCCGAAGTTCTGGTGTGTGTTCAGGATCTCCCAGGCGTAATGGGGCGAGACGGTGGTGACAAAGTTGGAATACACAACGCCGCCCTTCATCAGGTTGATGGCGGCACGGTTGAAATTGTCCTGGAGGCGGTCCTGGTGGAAGAAGTAAGCGTGGCGGTTGAGGCCGGTGGCGCGCAGGACATACTCGCCAGTCACACCCTGGTGCTGGAGGTTGTGCAGTGTGTAACAAACCCGCGGGTGGCTCATGCCCACATATTTGTACATCTCGTAGAGCAACACCGGCACCAGCCCCGTCTGCCAGTCGTGGCAGTGAATGATATCCGGGTGCTTGTTGCTCTTGAGCATGAATTCCAGCGCCGCCTTGGAGAAGAACGCAAACCGTTGGTCATCGTCTCGCTGCCCGTAGAAGACGCGGCGATGGAAGAAGTTATGGTCAGAGTGCGGCTCGATGAAGAAAGACTTGCGGCCATGCACGAAGCCGAAATAGACGCTGCAATGCACGGCGCGGTCATACCACGGCACCCACAGGTCCTTATAGGCGAGGCGCAGGTCAAAAATCTGGTCGTAGCGCAGGCAGTCGTATTTGGGGAGGATGATCTCGACGGAATTGCCGCGAATCTCCAGTTCCCGGCTCAAGCCGAACACGACATCGCCCAGCCCTCCCACCTTCGCCACGGGCGCGCACTCGGATGCGATCATTACGATATACATATTGGCCTTCCTAGACCTTGCGGAGCTGGTTCATGGCGGTGTCCAGCAGGTAATAAGTCTGCTCCAGATCATCGAAGGAGCGGTAAACCCAGCGGCTACCCCAATAGAAGTTGCAACTGGTTTCGGCTATCAACAGATGATCGAACGCGCGGACAATCAGTTGGCGCACCTCTTCGGGGTGGGCAAGCGCGCCTTGGCGCTGGTCGAAACCCCGCTTCACCTGCCAGTAATATTCGCTGGCGCGCCGCACTTCATCCCACCCTTTCTTTTGCAGCAGAGAGCCGGTCCATTGCATGAAATCACCGCCCCAATGGTGTTCCGTGTTCCAGGCCCCCGGATAGACCTCCACTTCTTCGGTGGGCGGATACTTCTCCAGATATTGGCTGATGTGGATGGGGGTGAATCCCAGTGTGCCCGCCCGGAACCGATCCAGGATCGGCCGATAGAAGAATCCCCAGAAGCCGCTCTCGACCTTGGTGGTGCGGAACCAGCCGCCGTTCTCGCCGTCCGTCCAGGTGGTGACGAGCGCCGGGAAGGCGCAGTGCTTGGTCCGCTCGTGCACTTCGTGCTGGAACCAGCCGGGATCAGTGCCGGAGAGCTGCGCATTGGAGAGTTCGCGGTCTCGCGGGACGACGATGATTTCCGCGCCCTTGTAGCGCGCCCGGAAAGGCTGATAACGCAACTCCTCCCACCGCATCTCGCGCTTGGGTTTGATGTAGATGGAATCCACCAGCACGTATCGGTAGCCGTGGCGCCTTAGCAGCGGAATCATCTCCATGCAGAAGCCCATCTCCGGGGGCCAGAAACCCTGAAAATTCTCGCGGCCCAGCAAGTGCCGGCCCAGCCCCTGCCACCATTCGGTCTGCGCGTCCCAATCCGCCGCCGGAACCAGCGGGTAAACCGGGTGGTAAAGCCCGCTCCCGAGAAACTCGATGTTCGAGCGCCGATACCGGTCCAGCAAGTCCTCAATGTTGACGACATCCCTAAAGGTCTGCCGCACGCCCGAGTCTTCGAACTGCTTCAGGAGTGTGCCGGAGAAACTCACGTGCAACCGAGCTACATCCTCGTAGCCCTCCAGCATCCGCGTGGGACGGTCGTAGCACCAGAGGATCTGCCGGGCCTCCCAGTCTTGGGCGGAGTTGTGCAGCGCCACCAGGTTTCCCGGCGGCTGGTGCATGTGGAGTCCTAACGCATGGTAAACTGCAGCCATAAACGCGTCTCTGCGGGTTCAAGCCTCTCCTGCGGGAAAAACGTCTCCGTCATCACCGGTCTGCCTAGTGGCGATCGGCGTGGCGCCTGCGGCCACGGAGGGGATCTCTGCCTGTGGCGGGCTGTCCACTTCGCTGGGCGGTTTGGCGGGCGGCGTCTCGGCAGGATCGGGCGAAGCGCTCGTGCCGGGCTGACGACCGCCTTTGCCGCGCGCGGCTGCACTGGCAACCTTCTCAACCACAGGCCGCTCCGGACGGAAAACGAGAATGCTCAGTGGCGGGAGGGTGAACTCGGCGGAGCAGGGGAGGTTGTGCCAGCTCTTGGCTTCGGCCACTACGGCGCCGAAATTGCCCAGGTTGCTGCCGCCGTAGATGGCCGCGTCGCTGTTCAGCACTTCGCACCATTTCCCCGGTCGGGGCAGCCCGATCCGATATCGCGAACGCGGGACGGGCGTCAGGTTCAAGATCACCGCCAGCTCACTAAGGGGCTCTGAGGTTTGGCGCAGGAAAGAAAGCACGCTGTTCAGATGGTCCAGGCAATCAATCCACTTGAACCCCTCGGCGTCATAATCTGATCTCCACAACCCCGGCTCAGCCAGGTAGAGCCGGCCCAGGTCCTGGACGAATTGCTGCAACCCGCGGTGATAAGGCCCGGCTTCGAGCAGCGGCCAGTCAAGTTCGCCATTTGCATTCCATTCCGCCCGCTGGCCGAATTCCCCGCCCATGAAGAGCAGCTTCTTGCCCGGGAATAGCCATTGGTAGCCGAGGAGCACCCGGAGGTTCGCGAACTTGCGCCAGTCGTCGCCGGGCATCCGGCCCAGCAGCGAGCCCTTTCCATGGACCACCTCGTCGTGGGAGAGCGGCAGGACGAAATTCTCGTGAGAGTGATAGAGCATCGCGAAGGTGAGATCGTTCTGGTGGTACTTGCGGTGGACGGGGTCACGGCCAAAGTAGCCCAGCGTGTCGTGCATCCAGCCCATATTCCACTTGAACGAGAAGCCCAAGCCGCCCAGGTAAGGCGGGCGCGTCACCTGCGGCCAAGCCGTGGATTCTTCGGCGAAGGTCACGACGCCGGGGAACTCGGTGTGGACGAGGTGGTTGAAGCGGCGGATGAACTCGATGGCTTCCAGGTTCTCGCGCCCGCCGTACTGGTTGGGAATCCACTGCCCCGGCTTGCGCGAATAGTCCAGGTAAAGCATCGAAGCCACCGCATCCACTCGCAGGCCGTCAATGTGGAAGCGCTCGCACCAGAACAGCGCATTGGCCAGCAGAAAATTCACCACCTCGTGCCGGCCATAGTTGAAGATCAGCGTACCCCAGTCCTGGTGCGCCCCTTTGCGTGGGTCCTCATGCTCGTAAAGCGCCGTGCCGTCAAACCACGCCAGCGCCCAGTCGTCGCGCGGGAAATGGGCGGGCACCCAGTCAATGATGACGCCGATGCCGGCGGCGTGAAGCGCATTGACCAGAAACTGAAAATCGTCGGGCTTTCCGTAGCGGCTGGTCGGTGCGTAGAAACCTGTCACCTGGTAGCCCCAGGAAGGATAGAACGCATGTTCGGCCACCGGCATGAACTCGACATGGGTGAAGCCCATTCGTTTGACGTATCGGATCAACGGCTCGGCCAGTTCCCGGTAGCCCAGCGATTCGCTCCTGGACTTCTTGCGCCAGGACCCCAGATGAACCTCGTATATGCTCAACGGCGCGCGCAACGGGTCAGCGTCCCGCCGGCGCGCCAGCCACCGCTTGTCCGTCCAGGCGAACCTGCGATTATTCCAGACGATCGAGGAGTTCTTGGGGGGTATCTCGAACAGGAAACCGCAGGGATCGGTCTTGAGGCTTATCTTGCCCCGGGCATTCCGCAGCTCGAATTTGTAATGAGCCCCTTCGCCCACGCCCGGGACAAATATCTCCCACACGCCCGAAGCGCCCAGCGGGCGCATCTGGTGAACGCGGCCGTCCCAATGGTTGAAATCACCGACCACGCTGACGCGCTGCGCGTTGGGGGCCCAGACGGCAAAGCTCGTGCCGGCGACTCCGTCAAGGGTGCGCAGTTGAGCCCCCAGCTTATCGTAAAGGCGTCGCTCGTCGCCCTTGCCGAACAGGTATAACTCCGCATCGCCGAGGGTCGGCAGGAAGGAATAAGGATCCCGCGTCCGGCGAACCCGCCCCTGCAGGTCGGTAATCACCAGGTCGTAGGCATAAACCCGATTCGCCTGGGTCGTTGTGCCTTCGAACAGCCCGGCCTTGTGCAAGCGCGGCAGCTTGAACGCCGGCTTGTCCGTCTCGTGGACCGGTTGGACTTCAACCTCGGCCGCGTCCGGCAGGAAGGCACGCCCGACCAGACCGGAGCCATCAGCCAGCGGGTGCAGGCCGAGCAATTGATGCGGGTCCCGCCGTCGAACCTCGACTAAGGTGCGGAGTTCTTCCTGGGTCAGGAGCATGATGCGGACAATCTAGCAGCGCCTCAGGAAATTGCACCGGGAATTTGCAGCGCCCCCGGAAGGCCATACCTACAGGAACACCACAGGGAATAATACAAGAAGAATCCAGACAAACAGGCGGGTCCATGGACTGGCTCTCTGCGTATTGGCGTGACCCTGGCGCCGGTCTCCCGTAGGCTAGGCGCGCTAATGAATCGTGAAGTCTTGGATCGCTGGTGCGAGCGGGGCATACTCCTGCTGGTGCTCGCCATATTGGTGTCGGGCCCGGCGGCCTTCGGGGCGGTGCCTACCCCAGCGTTCCTGGTCATTCAAACCCTCACCCTGGGCGTAATGCTGCTCTGGGGCGCGCGTCTTTGGCTCCAGCCCCGGCCGCAATTGCTTTCGCCGCCGATTTGCTGGGTGGTGCTTGCGTTCGCGGTCTACGCGATCGTTCGCTATTTAACCGCCGATATTGAGTACGTGGCGCGGCAGGAGCTGATCCGCGTGTTGGTCTATGCCTTTTTGTTCCTGGCGATCCTGAACAATTTGCACCGGCAGGAGGCTATCCGGGCGATCACCTTGGTGTTGATCTTTCTGGGGATGGCGATTGCCTTGTACGCGCTCTATCAATTCATCACCCGGTCGAACCGGGTCTGGCATGTCATTAACGAGGCGTATCCCAATCGGGCTACGGGCACGTATATCTGCCCGAACCACCTGGGCGGGTTCCTGGAAATGCTCCTGCCGCTGGGCTTGGCCTGCGTGCTGGCCAGTCGCGCCAAGCCGGTCCTCAAGGTGTTCCTGGGCTACGCCGCGCTCATGATCCTGGCCGGCCTAGCCGTCACCATGTCCCGCGGAACCTGGGTGGCTACGACGCTGAGCCTGCTGCTCTTCTTTGGCGTGCTGCTCTTTCATCGCGCCCATCGCCTGACCTCGCTGCTGCTGCTCGTCCTCATCATCGGCGCGGGCGGCTTCCTCCTTTCGCGCGGCTTGGCGTTCCAGTCGCGAGTGAAGCAACTAAAGGTCCCGGCCAAGGTTGAGAAGGACACGCGGGTTGCTCTGTGGCGATCGGCGCTAGAAATCTGGCAGGAGAACGTTTTGTGGGGCGTGGGACCCGCGCACTATGATTACCGGTTTCGTCAATATCGGCCCGAGTCGGTCCAGGAGCGCCCCGCCTGGGCCCACAATGATGTGCTCAATACCCTGACTGATTGGGGCTTGGCCGGGACGACTTTAGTGGCAGCCACCTGGGCGTTACTCGGGCTCGGGGTGGTCAAGACCTGGCCCTTTGTGCGCAGCACGGCTAGCGATCTGGGGGGAAAGACCAAGAGCAACAAGTTCGCCGTTGTGCTCGGCGCCTCGGCGGGATTGTTCGCCATCCTGGTCCACTCGGTGGTTGATTTCAACATGCACATTCCTGCCAACGCGATCCTGGCCGTGAGCCTGATGGCCTTGCTGACCTGCCACCTCCGATTCGCCACCGAGGCGTACTGGGTCAGGGTCAATGCCGGGATCCGGCTGGTCGCCAGCATCGTGTTGGTCGCCGGCGCAATTTACCTGGGATTGCAGGGCTGGCGTCGCGGCGCGGAGTACTTCTACCAGCGGCGGGCGGCTGCGGCGCCGAATTTTTCCCCCGCGAGCGTCGCTTGGCTGAAGAAGGCGTTCGCGGTCGAGCCGAAGAATCCGGAGGTGGCGTTTGCCATCGGGGAGGCATTCCGCATCCAGAGCGCGGAGGGCGGGCAGAATTACCGCGAACTCGCGGAGCAGGCCATGGAATGGCTCGGGCGGAGCATCAAGCTGAATCGGTGGGGCGGCTACGGCTACCTGCGTTACGGGTGGTGCCTGGACTGGCTGGACCGTTCGGCAGAGTCGCAACCTTACTTTGACCGGGCGGACGAACTCGACCCGAACGGCTACTTCACCCTTGCGAACATCGGGTTACATTACGTGCAGATAGGAAACTACGCCGCCGCCAAGCCGTGGTTCGAGCGCTCCCTCCGGCTGCAGTGGAAGGACAATCCTATCGCCCGCAGCTATCTCGAAATCATAAGAACCCGCATGCTGGAGGCGGCCACCAACGAACCCAGCGCCACCAGGCTCAAGAGCCCGTCTCCGCAACCGTGATTTGGCCTAAATCCTGCTTTTTTCGGGCTGGCCGGGCGTTCGCGCTCGCGGGAAGATTTCTGAAAATATTCGGTTGACATCCTTTGACGGCGCTTTAAAGTTGCGCCAGATTGATACAAATCTCTGTCCAGGAGCAAATATGAAAAGAATGCAATGCTTGGTGAACGGTTTGGTTGTGTGCGGAGTAGCGCTGACGATGGTCTCTTCCCTCGCGGCCCAAACGGTCGAGCAAGTTACGGCGAAGGTGGTCCGGATTAAGGGAGACGCTCGCTACAAAGTGGGCAGTGGAGCGTGGCAGACGCTCAAGCGCGGCGATGAACTGAATGCCGGCACGATCGTCGAAACCGGCATTGACTCCCACGTTGACCTGGTGCTGGGTGAAGGCGCGCCACCGAAGCCGCGGCCCGTCATCGGCGATATGCTGACTTACCAGCCGACTGCTGAGCAAAACATGGTTCGGATCTGGGACAACTCGCGTCTGGGCATTGACAAGCTGACCATGACTGAGACAGGTGCGGACGTGGTGACCGACACGCAACTGGATTTGCAGGCCGGCCACATCTTCGGGAGCGTCAAGAAGATGTCGGCCGCCTCGAAGTACGAGGTGAAGATTCCCAACGGCGTGGCGGGGATTCGCGGCACAATTTACGACATCAGCGTGGAAGGATTGGTGAAGGTCCTGGTGGGCTCGATCTACCTATCTTACACGGATGCCCAAGGCAATCCCAAGACCCAGGTCATCATGGGCCTCCAGCAGTTCGATGTGCGCACCGGGGTACTGCAGCCGCTGTCGGAGGCTGACAAGACGAGCATGCCTCGCCTGCTCAATCTCCTGGCGCCGCGGCAAATGGTTTACACCTACGACTCGACCATCAACTTCGTCTCGCCCCACTAGCTCCGAAACGCGAGCGCCCGACAAGGGCACCGATAGTTTTCAAAACCAGAGCAGCCTTGTGTTGCTCTGGTTTTCTTGTTTATTTCCAAGCCGTGAAGCTTAAGCCCCTCACGCGCATTCCAGCCCTGATTGCGCTGGGCGTCGTCCTCCTGGTTTGCCTGGTGCGATGGTGCCAGTTTGGCTTTCTCGAACGCCTGGAGCAGATGACCTACGACTTGCGCGTCTGCCAGGCGGCCAAGCTCGCGCCGCCGGTGGCCACCAACCTGGCTTTTGTTGAAATCACCGATGAGAGCGCCGCCCAAGTCCTGAATGGCGAGGTTGGATTTCATTTCGGCTTGTTCTGGCCGCGGCAGGTTTATGGCCGCCTCGTCGAGGAGCTGGCCCTGCAAGGGGCGAAAGCCGTCGCCATAGACGTCATTTTTGCAGAACTCCGCCCGTATGATCCGCTCGTTCAATTGGCCGGCACCAACGAACCCCCGGAATCGGATGCATTCTTCGCCCACCAAATGCGGCGGGCTGGCAACGTCATCATCGCCGCCACGGAGAACGCCACTCCCCCCGCCCTGTTCCTGAATAGCGCGCTGGCGCCAGGCGATGTGGTGACGGAGCCGGCGGAGACTTTGCGAAAAGCAAAGGCGTTTCGATCCTATCGCCGATGGCACTTCGCTCTGGCTCAAGTCGAGGCGAACCCGGATTACGGCGTAGACCTGAACCAGGCGCGCATCGAACCGCGGCGGATCGTTCTACCGCGTCGCGAACTGGGCGATATTGTCATCCCGCTCGACGCGGAGGGCAATATTGACCTGGCGGATTTCGGCGGGGACAAACTGCCGCCCGGCGTGGCGCGCAAAGCCAAACCGTTCACCGACCAGCGGGTGTGGCACATGGGGATCGTGCTGGGTGCCCAGGAATTGAAACTGGATTTGGCCCGAGCCGAGATTGACCTCAAACGCGGCCGCATCACATTGCGCGGGCCCGGCGGGGTGGAACGGATCATTCCGGTGGATGCCCAAGGAGACTTCTACATTGACTGGTGCATGTTGCCCAACCACCCGCAACTTACCACGGCGCCCGTGCACGAGCTGCTCAAGCAAAACTTCGACCGGTTGAAGGGAGAGCCTCACAAGACCCCGAGCCGGTGGGCCGGCAAACTGGTCGTCGTTGGATCAACGGCCACGGGGCGGAACCTGAGCGACCTTGGCGCGACGCCGCTGAGCGAGCACACCGCGCTGGCCAGTGAACATTTGAATGTGGCGAACTCGATCATCATCGAGCGGTTCGTTCGCCGCTCCCCCTTCGCATTGGACCTGGCTCTGATCGCCTTGCTGGGCGCGGCGGCGGCGGTTCTGACCTGGAGACTGCGCGTCCTCGTCGCGTCCGGCATGGTGCTCCTCCTGCTAGCGGCCTACCTGGTCTTTGGGATGGCGCTGTACGCCCAAAGCCGTTACTGGATTCCATTGGTCCTGCCGGTGCTCGGCGGATTGCTGATGACGCATGTCTGCGTCGTCACGTGGCGTGTCCTTTTCGAGCAGGCGGAACGGCGGCGGATCAAGTCTATCTTCTCCCGGATCGTCTCGCCCAAGATTGTCAATGAACTCCTGCAAGCCGAAAACCTTTCGCTCGGCGGGGCGCGGCGGCAAGTTACGGTACTCTTTGCCGACGTGCGCGGCTTCACCGAGTTGACGGACACCAGCCAGGAACGCGCCACCGAATTCGTACGAAAACAGGAGCTAACCGGGGAGGCGGCGGAAGCTTGTTTTGATAAGCAGGCGCGCGAGACCCTCGACACCATCAATCTCTATCTGGGCCTGGTCGCCGACACGGTGGTCCGGGCGGATGGGACGTTCGACAAGTTTATCGGCGACTGTGTGATGGCATTCTGGGGCGCGCCGACGCCCAATCCCAAGCATGCGCTGGCAGGGGTTCAGGCGGCAATCGCCGCCCAGCGTGCCATCTATAACCTGAATCAGCAGCGTGTGGCGGAGAACAAGCGGCTTGAATTGGAGAACCTCGCCCGGGCTGCTTCCAGCCAGCCCGCCAAGCCGTTGTCGCCAATTCTGCTTCTGGGCAGCGGCATCAACACCGGCATGGCGACGGTGGGTCTAATGGGGTCGCAAGCCGAGCAGCAGAATTACACTGTTTTTGGCCGTGAGGTGAACCTGGCCAGCCGCCTGGAGACCGCCTCCGGCCGAGGTCGGATCTTTATTGGCCAGACCACTTATGAGCATTTGCTGCGCGACGACCCAGCGTTGGCTTCGGCCTGCGTGGCGTTGCCGCCTCAGAAGCTCAAAGGCATCGGCGCCGCGGTGACCGTCTACGAGGTGCCGTGGCGACCGCCAGGCGCACCGCCCTTCGACGAGGAATTCTCCACGGGTGCAGGCGCCGATGCTTCTACGGTCACGGGCTTCATTCAGCGCGGGGGGTAGCCTCCCCCATCGCTTAGACGTCCTTCGGTGATAAAGCTATTCATTGACGTCTGCCAGCGTCTGTGCGATTCAGATCGCGTGTTGAGCATGATCTATCCACCAGGTTTCGGACGCAGCCGTAAGGTCCGGTTGTGCCACAGGCTGCTTGTGGGCATGCTTGCACCATGGTTGACTATGCTATGCTGCTCGTGCCGCACCCCCCCGGCTGTCACGGCCAAGCGCGCCTCCACGTTGAGCCGCCAAGTCAGCCTCACTGGCAAATCGGTGCCGGTTGATCTCTACCTGCCCGACGGTGTTCAGACCGCCCCAGTGGTCGTTATCGCCCACGGCTTTAGCCGCAGCCGCTTGAACATGGCCGGATGGGGCGGAATCCTGGCCTCCAACGGGTTCATCGTCGCCATACCCAACCTCCCCGCGCTGACTGATCGCGAGCAGAACAGCCGGGCCATCGGCGAGCTGCTCGAGATCATCAATAAGGGCGAATTAGCCACTCAGCCAAAGCCGGCCGGTGGCGCGGCGCTGATGGGCTACTCGATGGGCGGACTTTCCACGTTGCTCGCAGCCTCCGACAATCCCAACGTCCGCTGCTGGATAGGGCTTGATCCGGTCACCGCGGGATCGAAAGGGATGAAAGCCGCCGCGCGTCTCTCGATTCCATGCGTAGTGCTGCGAGCCGAGCCCGCGGCCTGGAACATGAGGGGCAACGCGCGCCGTCTCCCCAAGGCGCTCGCGGGTCCGTTTGTCGCCCTGCGGGTCCGAGACGCCACACATTCGGATCCGGAAGATCCCACAGACTCGCTCGCGGAACTGCTTTGTGGCCGAAGCGACGCGTGCCGGCACCGGACTTTCGAGCGTTACACGCTAGCCACCCTGCGGACGGTCTTCTTCGGTGAGCCGGCGTCGCTGGCTGTACTCCAGGCGGCCGCGGAAGACCCAGCCGTAGCCGAGGTCGCCTCGTGCCGGCTCGAGGACTTTCTGGCCCGGGCTGGAATCAATTGACTCGGCGCGTTCCTGATGCCGTAGTCCAATATCCGGCTGCCCTTATGAAACCATCAAACGAGGTCTCGCAAGTCGTGTTGCCCCGCGCGACGGTCGAAGCGCATCTGCCCGACGGGCGTGTCCTCTCCGGCCCGCGCAACACGCCCGTCGGCTCCTTTTTCAAAGTGCTGCCCGAGTGGAACCCGCACGATCCCATCGTCGGCGCCGTGGTCAACGGCGAGCTGCGCGAACTCACCTACCCTATCGAGCTGGACGCCCGTGTGCGCCTGGTCCGGATGTCCGATCCGGACGGCTCGGGCATTTACCGCCGCTCGGTTACCTTCCTGCTCGTGGCGGCCTTCGAGGAGGTCTTCCCCGCGGCTGATATTGCCATTGATCACTCAATGTCTTCGGGCGGCTTCTACTGCTCGGTGATCAACCGCGGCCCGCTGTCCAAAGAGGAGTTGGCCGCGGTTGAGACCCGGATGAGGGAACTGGTCAAGGCGGACCTGCCATTCGAGCGCAAGGTGGTGCCGGTGCAGGAAGCGATTGAGTACTTCCAATCCAAACAGCAGCACGAGAAGGTTCAGCTCCTGAGCTATCGCAGCAAGGGGACGCTGGGGCTGTACAAACTGGGCGACCACTGCGATTACCACCACGGCTACATGGTGCCTGCCACCGGCTTCCTGCGCTGGTTTGCCCTGGTGCCTATGGGCGAGGGATTTGCCCTGCGCTTCCCTCGCCGCCAGGCGCCCAATGAGCTGCCGCCGATGCCCGATTCCAAGAAACTGCTGGCGA
Organism: uncultured Verrucomicrobiota bacterium; assembly: GCA_964625855.1. Classification (GTDB taxonomy): domain Bacteria; phylum Verrucomicrobiota; class Verrucomicrobiia; order Limisphaerales; family UBA8199; genus JAPLUA01. The sequence continues at coordinate 126,111 of CAZVFC010000007.1, forward strand.
CCTTCCGCGAGTACAACGACTGGCTCGTGCGGCTCGGCATCGAAAACGTCGGCGCCCTCAACAACGCCATCAAAGCCAACCGCGTGAGCGAGATGATCCTGATCTCCGAAGCGCTCCACGAGCACCGGATCGCCGAGATTGCCAGCCTGGTGATGGAGCGCTCGAAGGAGGCGCGCATCGTCCTGGTCGCGGGCCCGTCGTCCTCGGGCAAAACCACCTTCTCCAAGCGCCTGTCCGTTCAGCTCCTGGCCCAGGGCATCTCGCCCTTCCCGCTCGAGCTGGACAACTACTTCCTGGACCGCGAGCAGACACCCAAGAACGAAAAAGGCGAATACGAGTTTGAAGCCCTTGAAGCGCTGGACACCCCCCGGCTGCTGTCCGACCTCCAGCGCCTGGTCGCGGGGGAAGAAATCCAACTGCCGAAGTTCAACTTCCCTCTCGGTCGCAGCGAGCCGGGTGACGTGGTGAAGCTTGAAAAGGGCCAACTGGTGATCCTCGAAGGGATCCACGGCCTGAACCCGCACCTCCTGCCCGGACTTTCCCGCCGGCAGACGACACGCATCTATGTTTCCTGCCTGACCCAATTGAACCTGGACCGGCATAACCGCATCTCCACCACCGACACCCGCCTGCTGCGCCGGATCATCCGCGACGCGCGCGACCGTGGCTATTCCGCCCAGCAAACCATCGGCCACTGGGCCTCGGTCGGGCGCGGTGAAAAGAAGCACATCTTCCCCTACCAGGAGAACGCCGACGAAATGTTCAACTCCGCCCTGGTCTATGAGCTGTCGGCCATCCGCGAGCTGGCCGAACCGCTGCTGCGCCAGGTGGTCTTCGGCACGCCGGAATACATCGAGGCCAAACGCCTCCTGGCTTTCCTGCAATGGTTCCTCCCGATTGGCCCGGAACTCATCCCGGATAACTCCATCCTCCGCGAGTTCGTCGGCGGCTCGATCCTTAAAAGCTTCACCCTCTGGCGCAACGGCAAGCATCACGGGGCGTAACCCGCCGGGCCAGAGGCTCCCAGAGCGTGTACACCGGAGGTACACCGGAGGTACACCGGATGCACAAGCGATTCTCCGGTGTACATCCGGTGTACATCCGGTGTGCCTCCGGTGTACTCAGCGCGAACGGCCGGAGAATCGGGCGGTTCGGTCCGAAATGAGCCCGAAGTCTGCGGGTTTGCCGAAGGTCAGCCTGGATTGGACATGCTACCATCGCATAAGTTCCCTATTCCCAGCTAGTTCAGCATAGTCCCGTCGCAGCCACAGGGTGCCCGGCGGGGAATTAAGTGTTCCCATACTCACGGTGTAAGTTGAACGCACAGTTAGCGCCACTAATTACTGGCGTAACATCTTTAACATTGACCCGGAAGCCGCCTGCCGGGAGACTGCTCATGATGAACCTGATTTGCTTTGTTCAGAACAACGGATGACCGGCATGGAAGAGCCCCTGGCCGGTGATTTGATTTACATTTTCGCCTACTTCCTGGGCGGCCTGGCGTTTGCGGTGGGGCCGTTCGCGATCGTGCACCTGCTGGCTGCGCGCAAGACCCGCAGCTACGCCAACAAGACCGAGCAATTCATCGAGTGCGGCATGGACCCTATCGGCGATGCCTGGATCCGCTATAGTGCGGTGTATTACCTCTACGCCCTGGTCTTTGTCGCCTTCGCGGTGGACGTGCTCTTTCTGATTCCCGTGGCCCTCGTCTATAACCGCGTGAGCGAGTTCGTGGTGCGGGATTTCGTCGAGATGTTCATCTTCGTGGGGATTCTCTCGCTCGTGATCGTTTACGCCTGGATGAAAGGTATCTTTGAATGGAAGCGCCGCAAGACAATGCCCAACTCCTGAGCGACTGCGCTCCTTACGTTAAGTTCGCCAAGCTGGATGAGTTGCTGGCGCTCGGCCGCGCCAACTCGCTCTGGCCCCTGACCTTCGGGCTCGCTTGTTGCGCGATCGAGATGATGGCCGCCGGCGCCTCGCGGTTCGACCTCGCCCGCTTCGGCGCGGAGGTCTTCCGGCCATCGCCCCGCCAGGCGGATGTGATGATTGTCGCCGGCACCGTCAACAAGAAGATGGCTGCGGCGGTGAAGACGCTCTACGATCAGATGCCCGAGCCTAAATGGGTCATCGCGATGGGCAACTGCGCCATTTCCGGCGGGCCTTTCGTTTTCCCCGGCCAGTACGCGGTCGTGGAAGGCGTGGACAAACTGTTTCCGGTGGACGTGTTCATCCCTGGTTGCCCGCCCCGCCCGGAGGCGCTGATCGAGGGCTTGCTCAAGCTGGAAGAAAAGCTTACCGGCAAGCGGCGCTGGCCGGTGGTCAAGCCGGACTGAAGACTCACAGCGAAGCCGCGAAGGCGCGAAAAGAACATGGAGTCAACTCCCATCCCAGCCGCTAGTCCAGCATTGCCAAACCCGCTGGCCCACCTGCCTGTCCCGTTCCAGGCGGTGGATTACGCAGCCAAAGGGTATCATCTGGACGCTACGGTTGCCCCGGGCCAGGTCGTAGAGGTAGCGGCGCAACTGGATGAAGAAGGGCTGGCGCTGGACACCATCACGGGCGTGGACTGGATGGCGCAGGGACAGATGGAGGTAGTCTATGATTTCTTCCACCCGGCCAAAGCGTTGCGCGTGGTGGTTCGCACCCGGATTCCGCGCGATAACCCGGAGGTTGCCACCATTCAAAGCGTGTTCCCGGGGGCCAACTGGCATGAGCGCGAGACGCATGATTTCTTCGGCATACGCTTCGCGGGCCATCCGAACCTGACGCCCTTCCTGCTGCCGGAAGACGCCACCTATCACCCGCTGAGGAAGGATTTTACGTCGTGATCGTCAAAGAGCCCATCTCACCTCCCGGGGCGCCGGAAGAGACCTTTGTCATCAACATTGGGCCGCAGCATCCCGCCACCCACGGCGTTCTGCGCGTCAAGATGACAATGGACGGCGAATACATCGTCCGCGCCGAGCCGATCTGCGGCTACATCCACCGGATGCAGGAGAAGATGGGCGAGAACCGCACCTATGCGCAGTTTCTGCCCAACACGAGCCGGATTGATTACCTCTCGGCGATGACCTACACCCACGGCTTCGTCGGCGCGGTCGAACGCGCGGCCAAGCTGCAGGTGCCGCCGCGCGCGGAGTATATTCGTGTCATCACGTCTGAGCTGAACCGCATCTCCAGCCACCTGGTCTGGTGGGGCGCCTTCCTGCTCGACCTGGGCGGGTTCACCCCGCTGCTCTATGCCTTCGATGACCGGGAGAAGATACTCGACTTGCTCGAGGGCCTCACTGGCTCCCGTCTCACCTATTGCTATTACCGCATCGGCGGCGTCTGCAACGACGTGGACGAGGACTTCATCAAGGGCACCCGTGAGTTCGTGGCCCAAATGCGGCCCCGGTTCAAGATGTATCGGGCGCTGGTCACGGATAACATCATCCTGCGCAAGCGGCTGATTGACATCGGGCCCATCGGCAAGGAGATGTGCCGGAAGTACGGGGCGACGGGGCCGGTGATTCGCGGTTCCGGCGTTCCTTATGACGTGCGGAAAGTCGAGCCTTACTCCGTCTATCCCGAGTTTGACTTTCTCATCCCCACGTTCGAGGAAGGCGATTCCATGGCCCGCTACCTGGTGCGCATGGAGGAGATGGTCCAGAGCTTGCGGATCATCGAGCAAGCCCTCGACAAGTTGCCGTCCGGCCCCGTGATGGCCGAGAAGGTGCCGCGCGTGCTGAAGCTGCCTGCCGGCGACTATTGTTATGCCGTGGAAGCCGCGCGGGGCCGGTTCGCCGTGCGCATCGTGAGCGACAACAAGGAAATCCCTTACCGGGTGAAATTGCGCACGCCTTCGCTCTCGAACCTGAGCCTGTTCGAGGAGGCCAGCCAGGGCATGCTGCTGCCGGATGCCCTCGCCCTGATGGGCAGCCTGGACCTCGTGATCCCGGACATTGACCGTTGAGAGAGCCCCTTGCCATGACCCAAGCCATCTCCAACCTGTTGAAGCTGCTGGCGACTGAGCCTTATCGGCTGTTGGTGTTCCTGGTGGGCATGTTGGCCTTTGTGGGGCTCAACGCGGCCTACCTGGTCTGGGTGGAGCGCAAGGGCGCCGGACGGTTCCAGCGCCGCCCGGGCCCCACGGAAGTCGGTCCCGCCGGCCTGATTCAGCCCATTGCCGACGCGGCCAAGCTGATGTCCAAGCAGTTGATCGTGCCTGCGGGCGCGGATGCCACGCTGTTCCGCATCGCGCCGCTGCTGATGATGTCCCCCGCGCTCATGAGCCTGGCGGTTATCCCGTTCGGCCCGAACCTCGCGGCGGCCAACATCAACGTCGGGCTGCTCATGATCTTCGCCTTCGGTTCGATCAACGTGATGGGAGTCATGCTCGGCGGCTGGTCTTCCCGGAACAAATACGCGATTATCTCCGCCGCCAGGGTGGTGTCGCAGAATGTCGCTTATGAAATCCCCATGCTGCTGGTGGTGACCACCATGATCATGATCACCGGCACCATGAACCTGAACGAAATTGTCCGGCAGCAAGCCGGCGCCTTCTGGAACTGGAACGTGTTCCGGGTTTGGATCAACCCGCTGATGCCCGTCACCTTCCTGATCTTCTTCATCTGCATGCTGGCCGAGACCAACCGCGCGCCCTTCGACATGGCGGAAGCCGAGAGCGAATTGGTGGCGGGGGCGTACACCGAGTACGCCGGGATGGGTTTCGGGGTCTTCTTCATGGCCGAATATGCCAATATTCTCCTCGGCTGCGCCCTGGGCACGGCGTTGTTCCTTGGCGGCTGGCAGAGCCCGATTGGGATCCTGCCGGGCGTGATTTGGTTCCTGTTGAAGATGTATTTCCTGGTGTTCACCGTGGTGTGGATCCGCTGGACCTTCCCGCGGACGCAGTTCTACGGCCTGCTGAACCTCTCCTGGAAAATCCTGATCCCGGTCTCGCTGTTCACCCTGATCCTTTCCAGCGCGATGATGAAGCTGTTCCACACATGAAGAGTTCACTGAAGGAAATATTCACCGGATTCAACAGCCTGGTCACTGGCATGAGGATTACCCTCGGCCAGTTCTTCAAGCCGACCGTCACGGTGCATTATCCGCACGAATCCCTGAAGATGCCCAAGCGGTTCCGGGGGCATATCGAGCTGGTGCGCGACCCGACGACGGGCAAGGCGATCTGTTTCGCCTGTAAGCTGTGCGAGCGCGCCTGCCCGAGCGACTGCATCACCGTGGAAGGCGCGAAGCTGGACGGCGCCAAGAAGAAGTCAGTCACGCAATACGTGCTCGATTTCACCAAGTGCAGCCTGTGCGGCGCTTGCGTCGAGGCCTGCCGCGACAATGCGATCCGGTTCTCCCGCGAGTTCAACCTCGCCGGCACCAGCAAGGAGGATTACATCTTGGACTTGTTCAAGCGCTTGGAGAACGAGCGCGTCGAAGCCGAGCGCGTCGAAGCCAAAGTAGCGCAGGCGTCCCCGCCTGCGGGTTCGGCGGGCGTCCCGCCCGCAGCTAATGCTGCCCCTGAGACCTCGCCCAAGCCACCGCCGGCAAACGCGTCTAACGCCGATCAGGCCAAGTAACTTGTCTATTCCACTCAACCAATCAAGCCCAGCATGACCACGTTTCCCGCATCCCAGATGATTGTCGGCGGGGTGTTCCTGCTCTGCGCCGCGACCACCATCGCGGGGGCGCTCATCGCCGCGTTGACCGCGCGCATCATCCGGAGCGTTTGCGGCCTGGCCATTTGCTGTCTGGGCCTGGCTGGGCTCTACTATTTTCTGCACAGCCCATTCCTGGCCCTGATGGAGATTCTCATCTACGTCGGGGCCGTCTGCGTGACGATCATCTTCGCCGTCATGCTGGCCGAGCCGGACGAGCCTGTCCGCGACGACAAACCCGCGTCCACCGTTCTCTGGGGCGGCTTTGCGTTCCTGGTCTGCGCGTCGATCTTCTGGGGCCTCTGGCAATTGGGCGCGCACCACGATTGGACCGCCCCGGGAACCCGTCTCAGCGACGGCTCTGTCACCGCCATCGGCAAATCGCTGTTGACGACCTACAGCCTGGCCTTTGAACTGATCTCGCTGGCCCTCATGGTCGCGATTATCGGGGCGCTCGCGATCGCGCGCACCGGGAGGGGTAAATGATGCCTGCCATACCCTTACCTGACCGGCCGGACTTCTACTTCACCATCGCGGCCTTGCTGTTGGTGATTGGCGTCTTTGGCCTGCTGCGGCGGCGCACGCTGATCGGCATGTTAATCTCAGGCGAGCTGATCTTCTCCGGCGCCTCGCTGAACCTGATGGCCTTCAACCGCTTCACAGCGCCTGACCCGGCGGTGGGACAGATCTTCGTGCTTTTCATCATGGGGTTGGCCGCGGCTGAAATCGCCATCGCCTTGAGCATTATCATTGCAGTCTATCGCAATTACCGCTCCATCAAGACCAAGGAGCTGACTGAACTCAAGGGATAGCGCATGGAAGACGTTCGACTGCTGCTGGCTGTGCTCGCGCCGCTCGTGGGCGCCGGGCTGGTTATGGCCACAGGCAAGCGCCCCAATGTGCGCGAGACCTGTTCCTTCGTCGCCGCCGCGACGCTGTTCGTCATCACCGCCTCGCTGATTCCGGCCGTCCACGCCGGACAGAAGCTGCACTTCACCCTGTTCCAGTTGCTGCCGGGATTAAGCGTATCGCTGCGGGCCGACGCGTTGTCTATGGTCTTCGCCGTCTCCGCCTCGTTTCTGTGGGTGGTCACCGTCTTTTACTCGGCGGGTTATATGCGCGGCCTGCACGAGCACGAGCAGACGCGCTTTAACACCTGTTTCGCCCTGGCCCTGTTCGGCGCCATCGGCTGCGCGTTCTCGGATAATCTGCTGACCCTGTATCTCTTCTACGAGATCGTCAGCATCTGCACCTATCCCCTGGTGGCGCATCACCAGGACGAAGAGAGTTACGAGAGCGGGAAGAAATACCTCACTTACCTGACCGGCACGGCCAAGGGCCTGATTCTGCCGGCGATGGTCCTGATCTACGTCCTGACAGGCAACCTAGACTTCGCCAACAACATCAACTCGGGCATCCTCCCCGCCGAAGCCAACCGCTGGGTGGTGACGGCGCTCTACGCGTGCTGCATCCTCGGCTTCGCCAAAAACGCCGTGATGCCCTTCCACAACTGGCTGCCCAGCGCCATGGTGGCGCCCACCCCGGTCAGCGCGCTGCTGCACGCGGTCGCGGTGGTGAAAGTCGGCGTGTTCTCCACCGTCCGCGTCATGCTGTATGTGTTTGGCGTGGACCGGATGAACGCCCTGAACCTCGGGCTGCCGACGGCTTACTTTGTCTCGATCACCATTGTCGTGGCCTCAATCATCGCGCTGAGCAAGGATAACTTGAAGGCGCGGCTGGCGTACTCAACCATCAGCCAGCTCTCCTACGTGATTCTCGGCGTGGCGCTGCTGACCCGGCCCGGCATCGAGGGCGGCTTGGTGCACATCGCCAATCATGCCTTTTCCAAGATCACCCTCTTCTTCTGCGCCGGCGCCATCTACGTCGCCACCCACAAGAAGGACATCTCCGAAATGAACGGCCTGGGGCGCGTAATGCCCTTCACGTTCGGGGCCTTCGCCCTCGCCTCGCTCAGCATGATCGGCGCGCCGCCCGTGGCGGGCTTTGTCAGCAAATGGTATCTGCTGAACGGCGCCTTTGATGCGGGGTCAATCGGCATCCTCATCGTGCTGCTGGCCAGCACGCTGCTCAACGCGGCCTATTTCGTTCCCGTAGTTTATAACGGCTTCTTCGGCCAGCCCTCGCGCGCAGATGCCGAACGCAAGTTCTCCGAGGCCCACCCGTCCCTGGTGATCCCCCTCAGCATCACCGCCGCTATTTCGGTCATCATTGGCCTTTTTCCGGGTTTCTTCATGCGCCTCGTCCACGCTGTGCTCTAATGAAACTCGCCCAACTCATCGAGTTCCTGCGCAACCGCCTCAAGGCCGTGACGCTGGTTTGCCTTGCCGTCCTGGCGCTGCTTGCCCTGGCTGACATACTGTTCGTGGATAAGGAGCACGCCCACACGTGGGCGGAGAAGCACGTTCCCGCGTTCTGGTCCGTATTCGGTTTCATTGGCTGCGTCCTGATCATCATCTTTTCCAAGTGGTTCGGCCATGCGGGCATCATGACCCGCGAGGAATATTACGAAGACGGGCGGTCGGAAGCTTCGGAGGAGCGGAGTCATGAATAGCTTCTGGCTGCATCCCTCCCTGATCCTGATCCTGGGCAGCCTGCTGCTGCTCGTGGTGCCCGCGCGCCTGCGGAAGGGCTACCTGATGCTCATCCCAATCCTGCTCTTTGCGCGCATACTGACCATGGCCCGCGGAGAATGGGGCACTGTGGAATTCCTCTCCTGGACGCTGGTCTTTGGCCGGGTGGACGCCCTCAGCCAGGTCTTCGGCTACATCATGGCCCTGATGTGCGTCCTGGGAACGCTCTATGGCATGCACGCCAAAGACAAAGCGGAGCACATCGCCGCCTGGATCTATGTGGCGGGCTCGATCGGTTGCATTTACGCGGGCGACTTCCTCACGCTGTTCCTGTTCTGGGAACTGATGGCGTTCTCCTCGGTGTTCCTGATCTGGTTCCGGGGCCGGAAGGAGTCCCTGGGCGCGGGCTACCGTTACCTCTTGGTGCACGTGTTCGGCGGGCTGGCACTGTTGGCCGGCATGGTGTGGCACTGCAACACGCAGGGCAGTTGGGCTTTCAACCAGTTGGATGTCCAGCACCCGACCGTCGCCGTTTACCTCATCATGATCGGCTTCATCTTGAACGCCGCCGTCCCGCCCCTGCACGCCTGGCTGCCGGACGCTTATGGCGAGGCCACCTTCAACGGCTCCGTCTTCCTGTGCGCGTTTACGACCAAGACCGCCGTCTATGCGCTCTGCCGCGGGTTCGCCGGGATGGAGATTCTCGTGCCGCTGGGTGTGATCATGGCGCTCTACGGCGTCGTTTATGCCGTGCTGGAGAACGACTGCCGCCGCCTGCTCGCCTACCATATCATCAGCCAGGTTGGCTACATGGTGGCCGGCGTCGGCCTGGGCACGGCCATGGCCATCAACGGCGCCTGCGCTCACGCCTTCGCCCACATCCTTTACAAGGGCCTGCTGTTCATGGGCTGCGGCGCGGTGCTGCACATGACCGGCGAAAGCAAGTTCACCGAGTTGGGCGGGCTGTGGAAGAAGATGCCGTGGACGTTTGTCTTCACGCTCATCGGTGGCTTGTCCATCTCCGCCTTCCCGCTCTTCAGCGGCTTTGTCAGCAAGTCCATGATCGTCAGCGCTGGCTTCGAGGAGCACAAGTATTGGGTCGGCTTCCTCCTCCTGCTCGCCTCCGCCGGAACGTTCCTGCACACCGGGCTGAAGGTGCCCTACTTCATCTGGTTCGGTAAGAACAAGCCCAAGCCGGAGACCTGGAACCGCGCCGCCGAACCGCCGTGGAACATGAACGCCGCCATGATCATCACTTCGGTGCTGTGCATCTTCATCGGCTGCTACACGCCTTACCTCTACAAGATGCTGCCGCACCCGGAGCTGGCGGCCGAGTATCATCCTTACACGGCCTACCATATCTTCGAGACGCTCCAGATCCTGCTCTTCACCGGGCTGGGTTTCTTCCTGCTGCTCAAGAAGCTGGTGCCCGACCCGACCATCAGCCTGGACATGGACTGGTTCTATCGCAAAGGCGGGCGCGCCTTCTACTGGATCGCCCGGAAGCCGGTGCAGACCGTGGACACGTTCGTCGGCGAGCTCTATCGCTACGCAGGTCTGCTGCCGCTTATGCTCACCGCTAAGGTGTCGGGCCTCTTTGATAACTATATCATTGATGGCGCCGTGGATGGCTTCGCGGAGAGCTTCCGGTCCATCGGCAGGCGCCTGCGCCTCGTCCAGCGCGGGCAAATGCAGCAGACTCTGGCCTTTGCCTTTGCCGTGGCTGCGGCGCTGATTGTCACTTACCTGGTCCTGACCCGCTGGTTCTCGCTGGGGGTGCTTCGGGCCGTGGCACGCCCCCCTGCAGCCCAGGTTGTCGTGCCAGCCTCGCAACCTGTCGGCCTGACGGCGGATGCGGTCAAAACCCCGTGACCAGGCCCCAGCAATGAACCTCGCCAACCCGAACGAAAGCTTCCCTTTGCTGAGTGTCCTGATCTTCAGCCCGCTCGTTGCCGCCGCCATCGCCGCGTGCATTCGCAACGAGACCCTTCTGCGCTGGTGGACGCTGGCCTTTACCTCCGCGGCGGCGATCTTCTCGCTGGAGCTGTGGCGGCTGTTCGACCCGGCCACGGCGAAGTTTCAGTTCGTCGAGCTCTCCCATTGGATACCTGTCCTGAAGATTGACTACGCCGTTGGCATTGATGGCATCAGCCTGATGCTGGTCTTGCTGACGACGATCATCATGCCGCTGTGCGTGCTGGCCTCCTGGCGCTACATCCAAACGCGCCTCAAGGAATTCATGATCTGCCTGCTGATCATGGAGACAGCCATGGTCGGCGTCTTCTGCGCCCTGGACTTCGTCCTCTTCTTCGTCTTCTGGGAGGCCATGCTGATCCCCATGGCCCTGCTGATCGGCATCTGGGGCGGGCCGCGGAAGATCTACGCCTCGCTCAAGTTCTTCATCTACACCATGTCCGGCTCGATCTTCCTGCTCGTGGCCATCATTGCCCTCCGCGTCCAGGTCGGCAGCTTCAGCATCCCGGACATGATGGCGGCGGGGCATACACTTTCGCCCGCCTTCCAATACTGGGTCTTCCTGGCGTTCTTCATCTCGTTCGCCATCAAAGTGCCGATGTTCCCCTTCCACACCTGGCTGCCCGCCGCGCACGTGGAGGCGCCCACTGCCGGCAGTGTCCTGCTCGCCAGCATTCTGCTGAAGATGGGGACCTATGGTTTCCTGCGATTCTCGCTGCCCATCACGCCTGACGCGACGCATCTCTTTACCCCCTTTATCCTGGGCCTTTCGGTGGTTGCCATCATCTATGGCGGCCTCACCGCCCTGGCGCAAACAGACCTCAAGAAGCTCGTCGCCTATTCAAGCGTGGCGCACATGGGCTTTGCCACCCTGGGCATCTTTGCCCTGAACCCCATAGGCGTCCAGGGCGCCGTGCTGGTGATGATCAACCATGGCGTCACGACCGGGGCGCTGTTCATCATCGTCGGCATCATCTACGAGCGCACGCATACCCGCGACCTGGACCAGACGGCGGGCATCGGCAAGACCATGCCGATCTTCAGCCTGTTCGCGGGCGTCTTTGCCCTTTCCTCGCTGGCGTTTCCGGGCACGAACAGTTTCATTGGCGAACTCATGGTCATGGCCGGCGGTTTCAAGGTCTCCAAGCTCATGATGATCTGCGTTGTCCCCGGCGTCGTGCTGGCCGCCGCCTATATGCTGCGGATGCTCCAGAAGGTCGCCTATGGCGGCACCCACAACCCCAAGCATGCCGGCCTCAAAGACCTGGGCCCGCGCGAGATCGTCACCCTGGCCCCGCTTCTGGTATTCGTCTTCTGGATCGGCCTCCACCCCGAGCCCTTCACCCGTGTCATGGACAAGAGTGTGCAGAACCTCCTTGAGCAAACGCAAAAAGCCCCTGCCGTAGCGGGCGTCCATCGGATTTCGGATTTCGGCCTTCCTTCGGATCTCGGATTTCGGCCTTCGGATTTGGCCACCTCCGCGCAGCCTGACTCCCCATGACGCCCTCTCCTCTCACGGCCTTCCTCCCCGAACTGGTGCTACTGGCCGGCGCGCTGGTGCTCTTTGTGGTCACGCTGGGCGAGGGGCGCGTCCGGCAGGCGCGGACCGTGGCTCTGATCACCTCGCTTGCCACGATCGTCGCGTGCGTCTTCTGCCTGGGCGAGAATGCCACCCTCTTCAGCGGCGCCTATCGCGTGGACCAGTTCTCGCAGGTGCTCAAGCTCGTCTTTGCCGGCGGCTTCACGCTCATCCTGTTCCTTAGCGGGAACCTCGAAGACATCCGGGACGACGTTAAGCCTGAGTACTTCCTCTTCCTGACGATCAGCGTGATCGGCTTGGTCCTGCTGGTGAGCTGCGTGGACATCATCACACTGGTGGTGGCCCTGGAAACCTCGGCCTTTCCGCTCTATTTCATGGTGGCCATGCGCCGCGAGCGGGAAGGGCAGAAGAGCCAGATGGAGTCGGCCATCAAATACATCATGTTCGGCGTGGCCGCCAACGGCGTGATGTTCTTCGGCATGAGCTACCTCTTCGGCCTGACCGGCACGACTTCCCTGACCGACCTGCTGCCGCGCCTTCAGCCCGTGATCCACTCCCCCATGGCCATCGCCGGGCTGGCGCTGACCTTCTGCGGCCTGTACTACAAGCTGGCCGTGTTTCCTTTCCACTTCTGGACCCCGGACGTCTATCAGGGTGCCTCCAACGAAACCGCCGGCCTGGTGGCGTCTCTGCCCAAGATTGGCGCGGTCGCCGTCCTCATCCGCTTCGTCTCCTTGGCCTCGCCGGACAATCACACCGTCGCCGTCATGCTGGCCATCCTGGCGATCGGTTCGATGTTCTACGGCAACCTGATCGCGCTGGTTCAGAAGGATTTCAAGCGGCTGCTGGGGTTCTCTGGCATCGCACACGCCGGCTACGCCCTGATCGGCTTCGTCGCCCTGGACCAGTTGGGCTACGCCGCCGCCCTCTACTACATCCTCGGCTACCTGTTGATGGTTCTCGCCTGCTTCGTCGTGATCTGCAAAGTCTCGCGCGACGGCACCAACGTCGCCATCGAGGAGCTGGCCGGCCTGCACCGCCGCTCGCCCCTGCTTGCCCTGACGCTGGTGGTAGGTGTATTTGCCTTAGCGGGCATTCCGCCATTCGTCGGGTTCATGGGCAAGCTTAGCCTGCTGACCGCTGCCCTCGAAAAGGGCTACCTCTTCCTCGTCATCATTGCCATGGTCAACGCCGCCATCGCGGTCTATTACTACCTTTGCATCGTCCGCGAAGCCTGCTTCCGCGATCCCGGCGAGCGAGCCCCCATCCGCTTGGACTGGCCCACCCGCGCCCTCTGCGTGCTGTTGATCACCGGCATTCTCGCCCTGGGAGTCGTCCCCGGTGGCATGCTGAAGACGCTCTCCACCTCGGTTGCCGGTATCACCGGAGGCCAGGCCCCTGCCGCCCCCGCCATCGCTGACGTCGCCCGCTGATTCTCGACGCCGCGCAGAATTCGCCGCGCGTCGGAGCAGCATAGCCTTCATCCCCCAGGTAAGGTTAGTCCAAGTCTCCCGACTTGCAGGCTGTCTTTGATCTAGATTCCCGTCAGCTCACTGCGGTGTAGATGCTGTCAGCCTGCTCCGGATAGCTCTCATAAACGTGCTCGAAGATCGCCGAGCACTTCTGCTGGTAAAGCTTGGGCGAATAGACTCGCGGAAGGCCTGTGTCCAGCACGTCCTCAATGGCGAGCCTGAGCTGAGCACGGGCGGCGGCCTTCTGCCGCCAGTTGAGGACGAGCAATTCCTTGAGCCGGTTCAGCAGCGCCCGGGCGACCTTCTTGACCTCGGCCCGTTCCTCGGCGCTCAACTCCGGGGCGGGGCGCGTGAGGATGTCAAAGATGACCAACTCCTCCTCCGTCATGTTCTCGCGGACGTGGCGCTGCTGTTCCTCGGACAAGCTGCGGCTCAGCTTCACCAGTTCGCTGAACAGTTCCTCGATGTTCCGGCTCCCCGCGTTATAGGACTCAATCAGCTCCTCGAACTTCTCCTGGAAGTCCGCGCGCGTCTTGTTCAGGCGGATCAATTTCTCCAGTTGGGCGCGGATGGCAGCCTTGAGGATCTCCAAATCGGTGTTCCGGTGCTTCGATTCCTTAAACCGAGCGCGCAGCGCCTCGAAGTCAATCTTCGACAAGTCCATCACCGTCTCCACCAGGTCGAGCAGCCGCGTCTTGTCGCACGTGCCGCGAATCATCACCTCCAGCGACACGCGGCGCGGCTCGTCCTCGCGCGCGACGCGTTTCCACTCGAAGAACCGCCCCCAGTCCGCCGTGAGCGAGCCGACCCGGCTGTCCGTGCCATTCGACGCGATGAGCAGCGAATTATACCAGAACAGCGCCGGGACTTGCTGTTTGTAGTGCGTCAGGTTCTCGTCGAACGCCGCGCGCGCGGGCACGCCGGGCTTTTTGAGCTCGACGACCACCAGCGGCAGGCCGTTGATGAAGCCGACCAAATCCGGCCGGCAGGTGTAGAGCGCCCCGGTGACGCTGAGCTGGCTGACCAGCAGGAAATCATTGTTCGCCGGATGCTCCCAATCAATCACCCGTACCCGCTCCGTCTTCTGCCCGCCGCTGGTAGGGCGCGGTGTCCCCAGCGCGCCGCCCCCCTCTCCGCCTCGATCGGGGAGAGGGCTGGGGTGAGGTGCCGAATCTCCAGTATCCGGCACGGACACCTTGACGCCTTCCTTGAGCAGCAGATACACCTCGCGGTTCGCCGCCTCTAGCCCCAGTTTACGAGTTATTTCAAGCGTGCTTCCCCGCGTGTCGCCCTTTCAGGGCGAATCATTTTGTGGGGGGCCGAGTTCCCAGGGCGTTGCCCTGGGCTGACGGGTGGCAGCCCTTCGGGCTGAAGGACGGAGCGCATTCCGTGCACATCGCGCACATGATTCGCCCAGCGTCGCGCATTGACCATCGCGCTCGTTGCCTTCCGCGCCAAAGGCGCAACGACCCTATAGCCCAGCGCAACGCCCTGGGAACTCGGGCCAAACAAACCATCTTCGCCCTGAAAGGGCAAAACCCGCACGGTCACGGCACCGGATGATTCACCATGCGCCACACGCCCGATTTCCGTCACATTGCCGGCGATGGTTGATTCGAGGTCGCGCGCCTGGACGTGGCCGGGACCGGGTTTTGCCCATTCAGGGCAAATCATTTTGTGGGGCGCCGAGTTCCCAGGGCGTTGCCCTGGGCTGACGGGTGGGAGCCCTTCGGGCTGGGAGATGAGCGCCACATAGCGGTTGAGTCGGCCTAACGGTTGCGTCGCGCCCGTGTTCTGCGCCAAAGGCGCAACGACTCTATAGCCCAGGGCAACGCCCTGGGAACTCGGGCCAAACAAACCATTTCCGCCCTGAAAGGGCGGGACCCGGCGTAAACGCAACATGCCACCCCACCCGCCCGGCTTTGTTGGCACCTTGATGGGCACTTTCGTTGTTCTAATCCCACACATACCGCTCGTCATACGCCACCTTATATCGCTCCAGAAACTTCCTGAACTCCTCCTGAAACGTGACCTTCCGATGGTGTTCTTCCTGGTTCTGGATGTAACGGATCACGTCGTCCGCCTGCGATTCACCGATGGAAAAGGCGCCATATCCGGCCTGCCATGAGAATGTCGGCACGCCGCCCTCGGCCTTCATCCACTTGGAGGAACTCTTCTTCACCTCCTCGACCACGTCCGCCTGTGTGATCGTGCGGCCCAAAGCAAACAGGATGTGGACGTGGTCCGCCACGCCGCCCGTCTGGAGGGAGGGTGATTTCAGGTTGGCCAGAATGCCGACGAGGTAGGCGTGCAAGCGCGGACGAATCTCCGGGCCGATCAACGGTTCGCGGTGTTTGGTGCTGAAGATCAGGTGAACCAGTACTTTGGATAGGGATTGAGGCATGGCGGGTGACGCCCTTTCAGGGCTGATGATTGTTGGGGTGGCCGAGTTCCCAGGGCGTTGCCCTGGGCTGATGAGTTTTGCCCCTTTGGGGCACGAATTCGTGCGCCTGGGCATTCAAGGTTTCGCAGTTCATTTCTTGCCTCCCTTTGCCTTCGGCTTCGGCGATGGTGGCAGTTGCTTGATGGCCTTTTCAAATTCCCCGCCTGCCGCATCGGCCTGCTGGATACGCTGGCGGTTGAACTTGTCATATTCCGCCTCGGCCAGTTCCCTGGCCGTCTGGTGGGAGATTTTCCCGGCGTGGGTGAGGATATTGCGGTCGTTGATGGTCAGGAAGGCGTGAAGCTTGGCGATCCAGTCGCGCATGTGCATCGGCACCCGCCGCATGGCCTGGCCTTCGGCAAAGACGAGGTATTGCTCGACGAGGTTGTTCAGCGCGGCGAGTTCCGGTTCGCTCAGGTAGTTCTTGGCGATGGTGACGTCGTCCTTACGCACTTTTGCGCCGCGGCAGTTGGTCAATCCCATGCTGGGCTTGGCGCTGTCGGCGCGGGCATGGATGATCTCCGCCGCGGTTTGGCCGGTGATGGCCCAGTGCATCTTGTTCTGCACGGTCTGGAAGAATTCAATGCTCTCCGGCTGCGTGGGGTCGTAATCAATACTGGTGGCGTAGATGTCGGTGATCTTCTGATAGAACCGCCGCTCCGAGGTGCGGATGTCCTGAATGCGCCGGAGCAGTTCGTCGAAGTAATCGAACGGGCGGTCAGGGTTCTTGAGGCGCTCGTCGTCGAGGACGAAGCCTTTGACGATGAACTCGCGGAGCTGCTGCGTGGCCCAGATGCGGAAGCGGGTGGCGACGGCGCTCTTGACGCGGTAGCCGACGGAGATGATGGCGTCGAGGTTGTAAAAGTTGGTTCGGTAGTCCTTGCCGTCGGTGGCAGTAGTAAAGAAATTCTTTACTACTGAACTCTCTACCAGTTCGCCCTCCTCAAAGATGTTCTTCAGGTGCTGGCCGACGTTCTGTTTGCTGGTCTGGAACAGGTCGGCCATGTGCTGCTGGGTCAGCCACGCCGTCTCCCCCTCCAGCCGGACATCAATTTTCACCCGTCCGTCTTCCGTTCGATAGACGAGGAACTGGCCTTTGCCGGGCAAGTCAGGCTCTTTGGGATCGTTCATGCTTCCAGGATTTCGGTGACATTCTTCGCAATTGTGTCCTCAAGCTCCCGCGCCTGGGCGTTCAAGGTTTCGAGTTCCTCGTTCAGCGTTTCGAGTTGTTCCTTGAAGTCTTCGTCGCTCAGGGCTTCGCCAGCGGCTACGCCCACATATCGCCCCGGATTCAGGCTCCAGCCCTGGGCCTCGATCTCCTTAAGGGTTGCCGCTTTGCACAGTCCTGCAATGTCCCGGTACCGCCACGTAGCGCAGACCTCCGAGTCTGCCGTATCGCCGGTTTCCAAACCGGCGGACTGTCCGCCTGTCGCACGCGCGGCGGATTGGGCGCGGCCTGCCGACTTGGAAGTCGGCGATAGGGCAGGTTTGGAAATCTGCGCTATGCCGAAAACCTCTGCCAACTTCGCTTTGGCTTCGTCGCCGTCGAGGGTGAAGTCGAGGGCTTCGCCGCGATAGAGGCGGACGAGGTTGGCGAGGAAGCCAATCTGCGCGGGGGTCCATTCGCGGCGCGCGCGGTCCACTTGGCGGTAGATGTGGCGGGCGTCAACGAACAGCACCTTGTCCGCGCGGTCCACCCCACCCGTAGCAGCCGAGGTAACGAGGCTCTGACTTCCTTTCCCGGATTTAGTTTGAGCCTCCTCACGTCGGCTGCTACGGGATTTTGATTTATCCAGGAACCAGAGGGTGCAGGGGAGCGTGACGGTGTAGAACATGTTTGGACCGACGGCGACCACCACGTCCACGGCGCGGCTTTCGATAAGCTGGCGACGGAGTTCCTGCTCGGAGGAGCGGGCATCGGAGGCGGAGTTGGCCATCACAAACTCAGCGCGACCCTTTTCATTGAGCCCGGAGTAGAAGAGCTGAATCCAGAGGTAATTAGCGTTGTCGGTGCGCGGCAGGCCGAAGGGGAAGCGGCGGCCCGGGCCGACGGAGTCTTTCAGCCGTTCCTTGTCCACGGCGTTGACGTTAAACGGCGGATTGGCGAGGACGAAGTCGAAGCGGCCGGTGGCGTCGTGCGGGTCGTCGTAGTAGCTGTTGACGTTACCGCCGTGGCGGATGTCGCCTTCCAGGCTGTGCACGGCGAGGTTCATGCGGCAGAGGCGGCCGGTTTCGTCGGTTTTCTCGACGCCGTGGATGGAGAGTTCGGCGGCGGGGTTCTTTTTGTGCTCGGCCACGAACCGGGCGGACGAGACGAACATGCCGCCCGAACCGCAGGCGGGGTCGAGGATGCGCCCGTGATAGGGCTCGATGACTTCGGTGAGCAGGCGGACGATGCCGCCGGGGGTGTAAAACTCGCCGCCCTTCTGGCCTTCGGTGCGGGCGAACTCGCCCAGGAAGTATTCGTAGATGCGCCCGAAGGCGTCGTAGTCCGCGGTGGCGGGAATCTCGGAGACTTTCTTGAGCAGTTCCTTGAGGAGGGTGCTGGTGAAGAGGTTGTAGGTCTTGGGCAGGACGCCCGCAAGCTGCGGGTTGTGCTTCTCGATGTCGCGCATGGCGGCATTTACCTTCGCGCCGATGTTCTCGGCTTCGGGGCGGTTGAGCAGGTAATCGAACCGCGCCTCGGCAGGCAGGTAGAGGACGCCCTCGGCGTGATAGGCCGCTGGATCGTCCATCCGGGACGCGCGCCGGGCGGACGCGCCGACCTTCTCCAGTTTGGCGCGGTGGGCGGTGAACCGGACTTCGGCGAAGCGCAGGAAGATGAGGCCGAGAATCGGGCCGGAGTATTCCTGGGCCTTGAGGCCGGAGTTGGCGCGGAACTGGTCGGCGGCATCCCAGAGGCGCTTTTCCAGCGTGTCAGTGATCGTGTCTTTCTCCGATGGTGCGATCCAGATCATGAATTTCGAGGCAGCTTAGCGTGGGCAGCGGCGTGGGCGCGGAAACTCGCACCGTCGCCGGGCTGACGGCAGATGTCTGCGATCATTACTGAACGCCAAGCCATGTGAGCCTCGCGAGCGATGGTATTTGAAACCGCTTCAGCCGCAAACTAAAAGCACTCGCGAACATCCTGACTCCAGGGGGCAGCCGCAGGCGAAGACCCCCGCGCTTCGTTGCCAACGCGCCTGGCCCAGGTCCCGGTCAGCGCGCGAATATGCGGCGGATGACTTCCTCGATGGGGACTTCCTGAAGATCTATGTCGCTGACGGGCAGTTCGTCCAGCAGGGCTTTGCAGACTTGGATGACGCGGTCGTGCTTGACCTTGAGTTGAAGGCTGCCCGGACTTTGGGCCACGATCTCGCCATATTTGGCCAGATTCCCGGCGGGAGGCGAGAGCGCGGACTCGGCGGGTGGGGTTTGTGCGAGGAGACGTTCGGTTTCGGCAACGCGGTAAACCTCGTTCCGGTCGTCAACCCACTCGGCATAGATGTTGCCGCTGGCCGCTTCGGCGGTCGCCCGCAGCCAGCATTTTGTCGGACACTTCAGGAATGCCTCAAACAGATCAGGGGTGATTCTCATTCACTCTTACCATACTCCCTGGTGCGGCACATGCCCACTGAGTTGAATAAGAACGGTGTGCGAGATGTGGAGCGTTTGTCCCGAAACCTCTCCACTCCCCGGAGTTCGTGCGGATTTGTTACGAGGCCTCTCGGCAGGTTTCTGAGGCGCACGGCTTCGAGGCCCGCGTCACATCGCCCTACCGGTTGCCGGCATAGAATAATACGTCGGGCAAAGTAAGCCCTCGCAGGCGGCAGGAGGCTTGCAGTGGTGATGTAAACAACGTAAGCTTAGTCCATAAGCAAGACGGAAATCCTGGCCGAGCCGCCCCGGCTGGACCACCACGACCGGCGCGAAATTGCCCGCCGCCTGTTTGACATCGAAGCCGATGCGCAGACGCTTGCGGATTGCGACCGGCGGGCGGACGAGCACTTCGTGATGCTCGACGCCCTAGAGGCCCAAGATGCCAAGGCCAAGCCCCGGTGAGGTTTGGCGGGTGGACGGGGGGCCTGACCGCCAAGGCGCGGGCGTGCCTCACCTTGTCCACAGACGAGTTCAATCGGGTCGGCTCAGCGTTCATTGGCTTGCCGCATCGGCAAGGGTCCTTGCGTCAAAGCTGCGTTCACTGTACAATATCACCATGATCTTGAGGCTGCCAGAACGCTTGGAAGCACGCCTCTCCCCGCAATCAACGGCGCTGCACCTGGCGATTGGCTTGTTTGTGGCAGAGGAAGCCACCCTGGGACAGGCGGCCGAAGTCGCTGGCTTGACGCAGGCCGACTTTCTCCGCGAGCTCGGCCGGCGTCACATCCCCATTCATTACGGCGCCGACGAGTTGAGGGAAGATCTGCAGGCTGTTGAGGCACTGTCCGGGCGCGCATGATTGTCTTGGATGAACCCTCGCCGTGCGAGAAGGGGTCCCGGTCATCGGTTTGCTGGGCGTGGTGCTCTTGGCCAAACGCCGTCGCCTCATCCCTTCCGCCCGCCAGTTGCTCCAGCGCCTGGAATCCGAGTCCGGGATCTATTTGGCGGCTGACATAAGGGAAACGGCGCTGAAAACGGTGGGGGAGTAACCGCACTCCCTTCAGGCCTGGGTGCAGTTCCTTCTTAACCTCCACCCAGCGGCAGACGCCAACCGGCAATAAAGGCCTGCGAGACCGCCGCCCTTTCGTAGCGGCCGACGTCAGGAGGCTCATTCTCTCAGCCCTCAACCCCTTGCCCCGCCAAAGCCCACCGACGGCGGGTCAACTCTCAGCCCTCAGCTCACCATATAGAGCCTCGTCACCTCGGCTGCTACAAGACTGGAGGACGCCGAATGTTGCCTGCGTTGGGCTGCCTCCCTTGGCTGTAGAGTTTCCACAGCAACCGCCAGAAATCACTTTGGAATGGGTGCAGTGCCGGATAGCCCGGCACCACGGCGCCGTTGAAAGGCCATTCCCTCGGGTCCCTCACAAGCTCGGCCCGTAGAGGGTTTTCAAGGATGTAGTTACACACTACGGCAAAGGCGTTGCGACGTCGTTCCTCTTGCTTGAGCACATGATCGTGCGCTTGATGCTGGAATCGCTGGGGGGCCAGCTTCGGTTCGAGGTGTGTGCGCAAGAAGGCCATGCCGTTGAGTTGGTCGGAGTCCAGCCGCAGACCCATCCACACCAGGTGAAGGTGATCGGGCATGAGGCAATACGTTGGGCAGAACAGGCCCTCCCGGGCGGCAGTGTGCAGCAGGAGTTCCCGAAAGGCCGCGTGAGACCGGTCGTCCAGCCATCCCTAGCGGCGCCGCGAATCCGGGAGCGTCCAATGCGCCACAGGGTTGGTCGGTTACCTGCATTTTCGTTCGCGAAAAGGGCTCGGAATGTCAAGGGGGGTGTGGCTGAGGCGCAGAATGGCCAGCGCTTCAACAGCGAAACTCCTCTACATTTCGCGCTTGCCACTTCCATCGAGGTGGACTAGAAAGGCACACATGCGAGAGGTTGGACTTGCAATAGTCACCTGTGTACGCAGCCCTGCACCGAGGTAATCACAATGATGTGGTCCGGCATAAGAAAGGTCGGCAACGAATGAAACACCACCATCGGAAGTCTAAGGAAGCAAAACTCTATCCCGCCGTGGAGCGCTGGATGAAACGCCATTTCCTTTGTTTTAAGACGGCGATCAACAAAGGACTGAGCTTCAGCCGCATTGACGTGATTGGTCTCCGTGATATGGGCTGTGACCTTGCCAGCGATGTCGAGGCCGTCGCAATTGAGGTCAAGCGGGGCAAGGAACCCTTTGCCACTGCTTGCGGTCAGACCCTCGGGTATCGAGTTTATGTTCATCGCGTGTACCTTGCTGATTATCGGGACAAATCCTTTACTCCAGATGAAATCAGCATCGCCAGCAACCTTGGAATTGGTCTCATTCAGATTCGCAAAGACAAGTGTACCGAGGTTCTGTCGAGCCCGACCTATCGACCAATGCCAAAATTATATTTTCGACTCCTGGAACGGCTCGCCCTCGGACGGTGCCAATTCTGCGAGAGCATTTTCCAGATTGGTGACAACAAGAATGCGTATCGAAATGTAACCAGAGAAAACCTAAAGAAGGCAATTTCGGATGGTAAGGGTTTCATCTTCTGGAATAGTGAAGTCTCAAACCGAAAGGCGAAGTTGGGAATAAGGTCGGACAGGTTCCTCTATGAACGCAGGTTCGTTTGTCCCGACTGCGTGGAACGCGTCATAGCTAAGCTCTCACCCATCGAGAAGTGATTGGCCGAGGCCCAGCAAGACCCTTGCCGTGTTGCCGACGATCATCACGTGGCAGCCTGATCCACGATATGTGGAAACCACCGTCGCTTATGCTGCAAGTTTCTTCGGGGATCATAGAGGGCAGAGATTGAGCTTTCCGCAGAAGAACAGGATGCGAATTCGGTAGTTGTGGAAGTTGCGAAAGCCTCGGGCGGCGGCTTTAAGGCTCTGATGTGTTACGACGCCTTCTGGCAGGTACCAGAAGGGGACGGTTTCGAGCCCGGTTTCCATCATGCCGACACGGCGTCCAAAGCTATGGGCCCGATTTAGACAGCCCATTTCGCGTGACAGGGCAGCCGTTACTCCGCATCATTTCCCCGCACAGGCGAGCTGTGGCACATTCTTACCAATGGAACTGAAGGAACAAACGCCCGCGACCACGCTGGCGCGCCGGTTGGGGGACACCGCCCACGTGTCGGGCTTGGCCATCCAACTGGCCCGCTCCAGTGGTGCGGGGGACCGTTTGCCGGAATGGCTCCTGAAGGTCGCTGTGGAACGAGGCGCAACGCACTATCAGCGGGACTTCGACCCATCGCTCCCACCGGACAACCCGGCGATTCCTGACGAGGAGATCGGTGTCGCTCTTTGCCTGGGCCAGCACCCCTACTACCTCGACAACCTCCGCGCCGCAGCCCAGTTGCTCAGTTCCCCACGCGTGGATGCGGCCAAGCTCTGCCGGTTGGCCGTTCTAGAACGCTGTGAACCGATGCTCCTGCACATCGCTACTATTGCGGAACGCTTCGCCCCCGTGCTGGAACCTTGGGCCTACTTGCGCCTCCACCTGCGGCCTCGTCCGGTTCCGCGAACCGAAGCCTTGCCGCATTGGACCCGCCTTGTGAGCCACACGGGCGTGACGGCGTACGGCGGCCCACCGAAGACGGACTGGCTTTGCCGCCGTGAATAATCCGCTGCACTGACGCTGGTAGAGCACTCGGAGTAATCGCGCATGGCAATACGGAAAGTCCAGTCCTCGATGGTGTGGGCGGTTGATTACGATCCCAAGGGCAGGGGGCTCGAGGTCGCATTCAAACGTAACGGCGTCTTCCGTTACGAGGGAGTACCTCCCGCCGTCTATCGAGCCATGATGCGCTCCGATTCGATCGGTTCTTATATGCGATCATGCGTCATTGGGATGTACCCGGAGCGGCGGGTGGACTAATCGTTGCCTCACTTCCAGACTGGATTCCGATGAGTAGGTTCTCTGCCAAGGAAAGGTGCTCCAAAACGGATATGTTCCATATTCTTGACTGTCGGGGGAGCCTGCAAGCGGCACCGCAGGTCACTCAGTCAACTTAAATCGCTCCGAATTTCCCGTCATAAAAGGTATCCTTGATACCAAGGGAGGAAAGAAGCCAGTGAGACTAATTAAGCAAGCGTAAGTATTGCTGCTACAGTATGTTATACCCATGATCTAGGGGCAGTCCGCGTGTGAGGGTTCTTGATAATGATCCTGCGTAAGCGATTGTGGCGTAGTAGGTTACGAGAAGCGCCGTCCAAATGTTATCTCCGGTGTGTCCCCGGTGAGTGTCCGGTGAGACTACGGTGTAGCTCCCCCAGACACTGCGACAGGGGGAATGTCAATTCACATGGCTTCACCGGTCCGCGCGGAAAGCGGGCTTTGGCTTGGCTGCGTATTGACAAAATGGCGCTGGTCGCGCAAAAAGAAAGGGTGGACGAAGAACACATTTGGAATGAGGACGCGGGGGCCGCTGGTCGGCAACCGTGCCCACTTGGAAAAGAATGATCTGACTTATGCGAGTACGACTCTTACCTATTCTTGTTGGTTTGATGATGGCTGGCACTGCCGGCTTGTGGGTGAGCCGGGCAGCCGAGAAGAATGACCTGACCGATTTGCCTGGGCAGCGGATCGTAGCTGCGTTCCAGTACCCAGGGGTCACGCTGGGGCCGGATGACAGCGTCAACCTGGACCTGCTTATCAAGAACCGCGGGCGCAGCGATGAGACGGTGCTGGTCGAGGTCACCGAGAAGCCCAAGGACTGGACGGTCGAGATCAAGCGCTTCAGCACGCTGGTCAGCGGTGTGTTCGTGGCGTCGAGGGAAGACCAGACACTGAACCTCACCGCGAAACCGACCGACAAAGAGATCAAGAAGCTGCCGCCGGGCACCTACCGCTTCGCCGTTAAGGCCCACACCGCCGACGGCACGCTGGAGCAGACGGCGGCGGTCACCGTTACGGTGGTTTCGGCGGAGAAGGCGGCCGAGCGGGTCAGCATTGACACATCCTATCCCACGCTGCGCGGGCCTTCAGGCGACAAGTTCCAGTTCTCGCTGGACGTGAAGAACGACACCGGCCAGGACGCTATCTTCAATTTTCGCGCCACCACACCGCCCGGCTGGGAGAGCTCCTTCAAGCCGGCCTACGAGTCCAAGCAGATCAGCTCGTTGCAGATCAACGCCAACTCGAGCAAGACCGTCGAGATGGAGGTCACGCCGCCCTACAACGCCCAGGCGGGCGAATACGATTTCCACGTCGAGGCCGCGGCGCCCAAGGCCAAGGCGGAGAAGGACCTCAAGGTGGTCCTCACGGGCACTTACGGGCTGAAGGTCGGCACGCCCAGCGGGGTGCTCTCCCTGGTTACCGAGCGCGGGCAGAAGGCCAGCATCACCTTGCTGGTGCAGAACAAAGGCTCGGCCCCGCAGCGGGAAGTGAAGTTCAACGCCTTCAAACCGGAGAACTGGAAGGTGGAGTTCAAGCCCGAGAAGCTGGAGAACCTTGAGCCCGGCGCCCTCAAGCAGACGGAGATCACCATCACTCCCGCCGAGCAAGCGCTGGTGGGCGATTACTCGGTCAGCATCCAGGCCGAAGGCGAGAAGGCCAACCAGGACACCGAATTCCGCATCACCATCAAGGCGGCGTCGGCCTGGGGCTGGATCGGCGTGGGGATCATCGCCGCGGTCATTGTCGGGCTGGCAATCACCTTCCGTGTCTTCGGCCGGCGATAGTATGGCGGCAATCATCCAAACCGAAGGCCTGACCCGTCGCTATGGCCGCCAGACGGCGGTGGACGGCTTGTCGCTCGAAATCAACGAGCGCGAAGTCTTCGGCTTCCTCGGGCCCAACGGCGCCGGCAAGACCACGACCATTCTCATGCTGCTGGGGCTCACGGAGCCGACCGCCGGCAGCGCCCGCGTGCTCGGCTTCGACCCGGCGCATGATCCGCTTGAGATCAAGCGCCAGGTCGGCTACCTGCCCGAGAACGTCGGGTTCTATGACGACCTCACAGGACGCGAGAACCTGCGCTACATGGCGCGGCTGAACCGCCTACCCGAAGCCAAGGCTGGCGCGCAAATCGAGACCGCCTTGGCCACGGTGGGCCTCAACGGCGAGGGCGAGAAGCTCGTGGGCGCCTACTCACGCGGCATGAGGCAGCGGCTGGGCATCGCCGAGTTGCTCATCAAGGACCCGAGGCTCCTCATTCTGGACGAGCCGACCCTCGGCCTGGACCCGGACGGCACGAACAAGATGCTCGACCTGATCGTCTCGCTCAGCCGCGAGCGCGGCATCACGGTGATGCTCTCCTCGCACCTGCTCGACCAGGTCCAACGCATCTGCACGCGCGTGGGCATCATGATCAAGGGCAAGCTGGTCGCCCTGGGCACCATCGAAGAGCTGAGCAAGGGCAAGCCCGCCGACGCTGTCGGGCAGAGCCTCGAGGAGATTTACATGCGGTACTTCAAGGAGACCTGAGCCATGTGGACCATCTGTCGCAAAGAGCTGGCGGACCACTTCAGCTCCGCCCGGTTCCTGATTCTGTTCTGCCTCGTGCTGATGCTGGCGCTGGTGTCCACGTACATGGCCGCCACCAACGTGCGCGAGGCGCTGGAGGGCACCTCGAAGCCGGCGCAAATATTCCTGCTGCTCTTCACCACGCCGGGCAAGTTCCTGTCGCTCGTGCAGTTCATTGCCTTCTTTGGCCCGCTCCTGGGCATCATCATGGGCTTCGACGCCATCAACCGCGAACGCCAGCATCGCACCCTGGCCAAGCTCGTGTCGCAGCCCATCTTCCGCGATGCGGTCATCAATGGGAAGTTCCTGGCGGGGGTCATCACCGTGAGCATCGTGATGCTGAGCCTCTTGCTGCTGCTGTCCGGCATGGGCCTTATAGCCGTGGGCGTGGTGCCCGGGCAGGAGGAGGTCGGGCGGCTGGTGCTCTACCTGGTGATCAGCATTGCCTACGTGTCGTTCTGGCTGGGACTGGCGATCTTGTTCTCCGTCCTGTTCCGCTCGCTGGCCACGTCCGCATTAGCGGCGGTGGCGCTGTGGGTCTTCTTTTCCTTCTTCATGGGGTTCGCCGCAGACCTGCTGGCCAGCGCGGTGTCGCCGGTGAAGAATGCGCGCGACCCTGAGGAGATCGTGGCCAACCAGCGTGTGGCGGACGCGGCCAGCCTGGCCTCGCCGGCCGTGCTATACTCCCAGGCGACCTCGACCATCCTCGACCCTTACCGCCGGACGCGCAGCAACCTGGTGCTCACCGGCCCGTTGGAACGGCTGTCGCTGGAGCGCTTTCAGAACCCCCTGTCCCTGGACCAGTCCATCCTGGTGGTATGGCCCTACCTGACCTCGCTGGTGGCACTGACGCTGGTCTGCTTCGGGCTGTCCTACGTAGTGTTCATGCGCCAGGAAATCCGGTCGGTGTAGGATTTGATGGGTGCATCTTCTTCGGCGAGCCGAGCCAGCTCCGATAGGAGCGTCATGTTTATAGCAAGAACCGCCCCCAAAGCCCCACGGCCAAGCTCCATCGGAGCGGCATGAATCCCTGTTCGCCCCCACATGCCGCTCCGATGGAGCTTGGCGAGGCGTGTGGCATGTGCTGCTACAGACATGGCGATCCTGACGGACCTTCATGTATGGTCGCTATGCTATAGTGCCGCGGCTGTGCAGAGGGATGCGTGCAAGCTGCCGAGCGGTGATGTCACTCCAGGCGGGGCGGCAAAGCGGCTTTCCACCCTGCGTTCAGCTTCGCCGTCAGGTCCTTGACCAAGGCAGCATTCTCAGGCTGGTTGGCAATGTTCACATTCTCCTGCGGATCGGTCTGGTGGTCATATAGCTCGACCGCGTCAACTTTGGAGTGATCGTTGCGGTGCAACCAGGCGGTGAAGCGGTAGCGGTCGGTGCGCATGGTGTAGCCCATCAGTTGCTTGCCTCCGGAAGGGCGCGGGTATTGGCTGAACGCAGCGGGCTTCCAGGGGCGCTTCAGGTCGTCGAGCACGGGACGGGCGCTGGTGCCTTCCAGGTGGCCCGGTAGCGGCAGGCCCGCCAGGTCGGCGAGCGTGGGGTAGATGTCCACAAACTCAACGAGGGCGTCGGTGCGCTTGCCAGCGTTCTTCATGCCGGGTACGGAGAGAATGAGCGGGGCCCAGGTATCGTTCTCGACGTTGCTGTGTTTGCACCAGGCGTCATGCTCGCCCAGCTTCCAGCCGTGGTCGCCCCAGAGGATAATGATCGTGTTGTCGCGCAGCCCGAGCTTCTCCAGTTCGTCCAGCACGCGCCCAACCTGGGCGTCCATGTAACTCACCGCCGCGTAGTAGCCGTGCTTGAGCTTGCGGGCAAAGTCATCGGGCAGGTGGCCTTGGGGGACGCCCACATAGGCGTGCAACTCGCCGCCTTCCAGCACGGCGTACTCGGGCGCGCCCTTGGGGCGAAACGGATTGGACGCCAGCGGAATCTTCGCCGGGTCGTAGAGGTCCCAATACTTCTTCGGCGATACAAAAGGCAGGTGCGGGCGAATGAAGCCTACGGCCAGAAAGAAAGGCTCCTGCTTCTGCTTGAGGTCGCGCAGGGCGGTAACGGCCATATCGGCTAGGGCGCCGTCGTGGAAGGCATTGTCTGGCACCGCTTCACCTTCATAAGCCGGCCCTTTAATGAGCCTCTGGCGCTGCTGCTCGTTCTTGGCCTCAGCAATGGCCTTCTGTCGCCTCTTCTGCACCAGGGCTTGATTCTCCGGCGAAGCGTAGGTCTCAGCCTTGGGGTTGGTCCACGGCACCGACCACGAAGGCGCGTCGTTGTAGCCGCCATGGTAAATCTTGCCCATGCCCTGGACGAAGTAGCCGTTATTCTTGAAATGCTGGGGCAGCGTCACCACGTCCGGCAGGGCTTTGCGGAAGTGCGTCACCAGGTCCCACACCTTTGTCGTGTCCGGCCGCGCGCCCGTCAGCAGGCTGGTGCGGGAAGGCGAGCAGACTGCCTGCTGGCAATAAGCGCGGTTGAAGACCACGCCCTCGCGGGCGATGCGGTCAAGGTTCGGGCTCTTGATGAGCGCGTTGCCGTAACAGCCCAGCTCCGGGCGGAGGTCATCCACGGCGAAGAAGAGCACGTTGGGTTTGGCTGAGGCGGTGCGCTCGGCGGCTTGGGCGAGAGCAGGGAACAGAAGCAGGACGGCCAAAATCCGAAATCCGAAGGCCGAAATCCGAAGGAAATCCGAAGGCCGAAATCCGAAACGCGGACGTATTGCTGCTCGGGTGGCAAGACGAACTACAGCGGCTAGTGAGGGGGTTGGGTTCATTGATTGTAGCAGGGTTGTGGCTTTGAGTTAGTTATACGGGTCGAATGACTTTGTCGGTGTAGCTCTATTCGTCGAGAATTGCAGACGCGGCGAACGAGTCAAGGGTTACGGCGCTGCTTAGGGGATTTGTTCTTGCCGCGCATTCCGACTTGAGCTGGGTCCATCTGCCGGCGCATTTCGTCATCCGGACCGCCGCCGAACTGCTTCCAGTAAAGCGCCTTGAAGGGGTTGACTTTGGGGCCGACGGCATTCTCGTTCACCAGTTGCGGCTGCACCGAGTCCCACCACTTGTCGTAGGCCGCGTCGAGTTCCTTCACGACTTCCGGATGCTGCGTGGCCACGTCGGTTCTCTCGCCCGGGTCGGCTTTGACGTCGAACAACTGCCATTGCTTCTCGCCGGGCTTGGCGACACAGACCATGTGCCAGCGGGTGTTGCGCACGCTGCAGTTGTGGTACTTGGCTTGCGCAGTCTGGCCGTGTTCCCAGCGGCCGATGTGGGTAAAGAGCAACCGGTCAGGCCAGGGCGCGTCGGGCTGCCGCAGCAGCGGGACCAGGCTGCGGCCCTCTACTTGGGCCTGCACCTCGGGGCTGAGCTTGGCACCAGCCAGCTCGGCAACGGTCGGGAAGAAGTCTATGTTGGCCGCCAGTGCATTGACATCGGCCGGCTGGAAGGTGCCGGGCCAACGCCAGAACGAGGCCGCACGCGTGCCGCCGAGCCAGGGTGAGTTCTTGCCCCCGCGCATGCCCGCATTGAAGACCTGGAGGCCGCCCGTGCCGCCGTTGTCGTTCACGAACACCACCAGCGTGTCGCGCTCGATGTCCCACTCCTTCAACCGGGCGAGGAGCCGGCCGACGTTGTCATCAATGTTGGCGATCATGCCGAAGAACTTCGCCGTGTTGGTGCCCACTTTGCCGGCGTAGCGCTGCTCGTATTCCTGAGGCACTTGCAGCGGGGTGTGCGGTGCGTTGGGGGTGATGTACGCGTAAAAGGGCTGCTTGCCCTTCACCGAGCCCATCCAGCTAAGGGCCTGTGCGAAGAACACATCCGTGCAATAACCCTGGGTCTTCTCGAACTTCCCGTTATGCAGGATGGCCGGGTTGAAGTAGGTGTTGCCCGGTGCGTCCCCGCAACTGCCCGGGTAAGTCTGCCCGATGCCCCCGGCGCCGTGGATGAACACCTCGTCGAACCCGCGCCGGTTGGGCTGGTATTCCGGTTCATCGCCCAGGTGCCACTTGCCGAAGATGCCCGTGGTATATCCCGCACTCTGCAGTACTTGGGCGAGCGTGGTGGCTTTGAGCGTAAGCCGCTCTCGCTCGTAGATGGTGTGGGTGACGCCGTTGCGGAACTCGTGCCGGCCGGTGTTTAGCGCGGCGCGCGTTGGGGCGCAGGTGGGGCTGACGTGGAAGTCCGTGAAACGCACGCCTTCATCATGCAGGCGGTCGAGGTTGGGAGTCTTGAGCACCGGGTTACCGTGGCAAGACAAGTCTCCATAACCCTGATCATCGGTGAGGATGAAGATGATGTTAGGATGCGATGGTTCAGCCGAAAGCGCGAAGGCGGCGAGAGGCAACACGAGCAGGAAGCGGCGCAACCGCAGGAGCGCGGCCGCCAGGAGTTGAAGAAATGCACTCGGTTGCACGGATTTGCAGGCTTGCATGGGTTACAGCCTTAACCCAGTTACCCCACCGAGCGCGAGACTATTTGCGCAACCGCCTGAAGCAACAACCACAGGTGCCAGCATCAAGCCGCCCGGAGGGTGCCCCATTATGCTGCCGTATCCCCTCCTAAACCCCTCGTATACCCCTCGTATACCCCTCGTATGTCCCTTGTAAACCACCAGTGACTATAATGCGGGTAGCCGGTGCCCGCACTGGCAATGGTTCGTAGAAGCTATCACTGGCTGGCAGTGAAGGCAGAGGTTCGGTTGGCGCGCACTCGGCAAGGGTCAGTGATAGCCGGGCAGCGTCCTTGAGGGAGGCAGCGCTATGGCGCGATTCCGAGCGCTCGTCTCCCCGGACGCGGTACCAGGGCCCCGGCAGTCGCCACTGGCGATCGGGGATCCTGACACTGGCAGCAAAGTAGGAACAAGGGAAACGCGGCACAGGCACGAGCCAGTACCCATTACGCCATGCAGTGCTGTCAGGCCAGCCGACAGCCCGCACAGCCGATGCCCTTAAGCGTAATCGCGCCTGTGGGGCAGACCTCGGCGGCGCGGCGGGCGGACTTCCGCAGCGCCTCAGCCATCGGCCGGCCGAACGGGGCGGCCACGGTGACCTGGAAGCCGCGCCCGATGAAAGACAGCCCCACGTCTTCGGCCGCCTCCGCCGCCACTTTCACGCAGGCGCCGCACATGATGCACTTGCCCGGCTCGAAGATGATATCCGGGTGCGAGGTGTCCCGGGCAAAATAACGCCGCTCGCCGACGAACCGTCCCGGGTCCACGCCGTATTCAGTCGCAAACTGACGCAGGCGGCAAGGGATGGCCTTGCCGCAGCCGCAGCCCAGGCAGCGTCGCGATTCGCGCGTCGCGGCCGCGAGCGAGAAGCCGAGCTCTACTTCCTCGAAGGTGGTCTTCCGTTTGTCCATCGCCAATTGCGGCATGGGTGCACGCGGGGCTTGCTCGATGTCGCGCAGGAAGACGGCCAGCTCATCCTCGCTTAGCTTGCCCATCATCGCATTAACCATGGAGGGCGAACCGATGACCTTCTGCCCGCTGAGGTATTGCGCGAGGGAAGCGGCGGCGAGTCTGCCGGCGGCCACCGCGCGGACGGCAAGATCCGGTCCGGTGACCGCGTCGCCACCGGCGAAGACGCCGGGCAGGTTCGTCGCGAGCGTCTTCGGATCAACGTTTATGCCCATTTTCGACAGGCCAAGCTGACGATCGCCGAGGCCGGCCGCCTCGACAGTTTGTCCAATCGCGGCAATCACCGCGGCGGCTTCGATCGCGAACTCCGAGCCGGGCACCGGCACCGGGCGGGCGCGCCCGCTTTCATCGGGCGGACCCAGTTCCATTCGCTGGCAGGTGAGGCACAGCTTGCCCTTGATTCGCTCAAGCCGCACGGGCGCGACGAGGAACTCGATGCTGACGCCCTCGGTTTCGGCCGCCTCCACTTCCTCCATGAGACAGGGCATCTCACGGCGCGTGCGGCGATAGAACACGCGCACCGATTTGGCGCCCAACCGCACCGCGCAACGGCTGGCATCCATGGCTGTGTTGCCGCCCCCGACAATGATCACATCGCCGCTCAGGGCAGGCGGCGGGCCGTCGGCAAGTTGTTCGAGGAAATCCAGAGCGGGCGTAGCCAGCTCTTCCCCGGGACAACTCAGACCACGAGAGCCCTGGGCACCGATCGCCAGGAATACGCCGTCGAAGTCCCGCCGAAGTTGGTCGAGCGTGAAATCCCGGCCCAGCCGTTTGCCGAGGCGGAACTCAGCGCCCAGTTGGCGGATCAGGCCGATTTCCGCATCGAGAACCGGGCGTGGCAGCCGAAACGCCGGGATGCCGTAGCGCAGCATCCCGCCCGCTTGCGGATGCGCATCGAACAAGACCACACCATGACCGCGCCGGAGCAGATGATGCGCCGCGGCCAACCCAGCCGGCCCAGCCCCGACAATGGCAACGCGCTTGGAGAGTAGGGCAGGCGTCTCGCCTGCCCCTTGGGCGCTCACCCCACCATTGGGTTGAGGGACGGGCGAGACGCTCCGTCCTACGTCAGCGGCGAACCGATGCAAGTTACGGATGGAGAGCGACTCTTCCACCTCACATTGCCGGCAGCGTTCCTCGCACAGCCGCGGACACACCCGTCCCAATGACGCGGGCAGGGTCAGATCGTCGGTGACAATCTCAGCAGCCTTGGGCTGGTCACCGGCCGCAATGCGAGCGATGAAGTTGGGGATGTCCAGTCCCGCAGGGCAACCCGTCCGGCAAGGGCCAACGCAGTCCCCGGCGTGGTCGGACAGCAGCAACTCCAGCGAGGTCTTGCGGGCATCCCGAACCTCATCCGAAGCGGTGATTACCTTCATGCCTTCCGCCACCGGCGTAGCGCAGGACGGCCAGAGATTCGGCCTGCCCTCGAGCTTGACTGCGCACAGGAAGCAGGAGGCGGAATGCTCGAAGCCCTCGACGTAGCAGAGCGTCGGGATGGCGATGCCGAGCGAACGCGCCGCGGCGAGGATGGTGGTGCCGGAAGGGACGGAAGTCGGGCGACCGTCTATGGTCAAGGTCACGGGGTTCATCGCGGGGCGAAATCCGAAATCCGAGAACCGAAATCCGAAGGAAGGCCGAAAACCGAAATCCGAAGGAGGGCGCGTGGGGGCATCGGCTATTTCCTCCAAATGGCACCGAAGATGAGGTTCAACTCCTTGGCTTCGCGCCACAGCGAGCGGGCCTCCGAAGCCAGACCTTCCTCTGCCGTCGCGACCATCCGAAGGAAGAACATCGTTTCCCGCGACTCTTTGCGGCAAGTGCCAATCCGTTGCTTGAAATCCTTCCCGGACACCGAGTTGTCCGCCTCGCAGAAATTCGCACCGACACTCGTTCCAGCCCCAACAAGTTGATCTATCAGTCGGTTGTTGACCGGATTTTGCGGAATCTTCTTGGCGAAGCGAACGATGGCTTCGCCAAATTGCGCGGTGCGTTCCCCCAAATCCTTCACTCGCCCGCCTACCGGCAGACTGTCCTCTCTCAAAGTTAGTTCGCTCGTGAGGCAGTCATCCCCCCAGCTCCAGAACTCTAAATCCAGCCCCGGCACGGTATCCAGGTAAGTTAATTCGGATTTCGGGCTTCGGATTTCCTTCGGATTTCGGATCTCGGATTTCGGATTTCTCATATCACCTCCACCGCCCCATACGGGCACACCTTCCGGCACGAATCACACCGCGTGCACTTTTCCAGGTCAATCACGTGCCGGGCGTAAGGCGTCATGGGGATGGCATTCACCGGGCAGTGCTGCGCGCAGAGGGTGCAGCCGGTGCAATTG
Source organism: uncultured Verrucomicrobiota bacterium (assembly GCA_964625855.1). Classification (GTDB taxonomy): domain Bacteria; phylum Verrucomicrobiota; class Verrucomicrobiia; order Limisphaerales; family UBA8199; genus JAPLUA01. The sequence continues at coordinate 159,627 of CAZVFC010000007.1, forward strand.
TCCCGGATGCGGTACTTGATGAGCGCCGTGCATTTGCCGGCCGGGCAACGGCCTTGGAGGTGAGCCTCATACTCGTCGCGAAAGTAGCGCAATGTGGTCAGCACCGGGTTGGGCGCGGTCTTGCCGAGGCCGCACAGGCTGCCTTCGGCCACCTGCGGCGCCAGTTGCTCGAGTTCGTGCAGGTGTTTGCGGGTGGCCTTGCCGCTGCACAAGCGGTTGAGCAGCTCGAGCATGCGCTTGGTGCCAATGCGGCAGAAGGTGCACTTGCCGCACGATTGGTTCTGCGTGAACTGGAGGAAGTAGCGTGCGATGTCCACCATGCAGGCGGTGTCATCGAGCACCACCATGCCGCCCGAGCCCATGATCGCGCCAATGTCACGCAGCGATTCGTAGTCCACCGGCGTGTCCGCCAGGCGCGCCGGCACACAACCACCCGAAGGCCCGCCGATCTGCACCGCCTTGAACCGGCGACCGGACCCGACCCCGCCGCCGATTTCTTCGACGATCTGGCGGAGAGTGGTGCCCATGGGAATTTCGATCAGCCCGGCGCGGCGGACCTTGCCGGCCAGGGCGAATACCTTGGTGCCTTTGCTCGTAGCAGTGCCAAGGTTGGCGAAGGCTTCCCCGCCATGCCGGATGATCCAGGGCACCATGGCCAGCGTCTCGACGTTGTTGATGAGCGTAGGCTTGCCCCACAGGCCGGCCTGCGCGGGAAACGGCGGGCGCAAGCGGGGCATCCCGCGGTGGCCTTCCACCGACGCGATCAGGGCCGTCTCTTCGCCGCAGACGAAAGCGCCGGCGCCTTCCTTGATGGCGATGCGCAGCGGGTAGTTGCTCCCCATCAACCGTTCCCCCAGCCAGCCGCGCCGTTCGCACTTGGCGATTGCGGCGCGCAGCCGCCGCAGCGCATGCGGGTACTCGTGGCGCACGTAGAAGATGGCCTCGTGCGCCCCGACCGCGACTGCCGCAATAGCCAGGCCTTCAATGACCCGGTAGGCGAACGACTCAAGGATCATGCGGTCCATGAAGGCCCCAGGGTCGCCTTCGTCCCCGTTACAGATCACATATTTGGTGGGCTCGGCCTGCTCGCAAACGAGGCGCCACTTCCGGCCTGTGGGGAAACCGGCGCCGCCGCGGCCGCGCAGGCCGGATGCTTCGATGGTCTTGATGATCTCCTCCGGCGAGAACGTAGGGCAGTGCGTCCCGCCTGCCCCTCCGAGCGTGCTGCGACCCAACGATGGGGCAGGCGGGACGCACTGCCCTACGTTCTCGCCGGAACCCAGGCACTTCCGCAGCGCCACGAAACCCTCGTGTGCGAGATACTCATCCAGGTCCAACGGATCGAGCCGGCCATAATGCTCCATGGCGATATGAACCTGGCGGCTCCAGAAGACCTGCTCGTCTGTGGGCTCGCGAATGGCGGGCGGACGCTGCGGTGCGGGAGCCGGGCTCCCATCGTCCAGCAGCAAGCCCTCCAGGCCGCGGGTCCAAACCTGGGAAAGGCGGCGAACCAAACCGTGCGGGCGGACGTGGGCGTGGATGAGCTTGTCCGCATCGGATGGGGTCAGCCCCGTGTAGGTCACACTGGATCGGCCCGGCCTGGCTATTTCAATCATCGGCGTGCGGTAACAGGCACCGACACAGCCGACTCTTTTCACCGTGGCATTGGCGCCGCTGAGCGCGACGCCCTCCCGGAGAGCGTGGAAGATCCGGTGCGTTCCCTTGGCCACGCAGCAGGAGTCGAGACAGACCTTGATCTCGGTGCTGCCGGGGCGGGCGGGACGATGGTCGTGAACCGGGTGCCCGTGAGGGTGGCCAAGTGCCGCGTCAGCGATGTGGGGTGGCCGGGCCAGGAAATCCCGGATGGTGGCAGGCACCTTTTCAGGCTTGGCGTAACCGAACGTCTCCTCGGCTATCCGCACCACCGGGGCGAGGGTGCAACAGCCGAGGCACGCCACTCGTTCGATGGTGAACTGGCGGTCCGCATCGGTGTGGACGCCTTCGGGAATCCGGAGATGATGGCGCAACGCGTCCTCCACCCGTTCGGCTCCTCCCACATGGCAAGCCGTCCCATGACAAACCTGCACAATGTGCTTCCCCACCGGATGGTGCCGGAACATGTCATAGAAGGTCGAGACGCCGCTCAGAGCGGCCGGAGTGATCTGCGTCGTGGCACATACGTGGCGCAACGCTTCCTCCGGCAGGTAGCCGTAGTGGTCCTGCAACGCCTGGAGCACCGGGATGACGGCGTCGGGGGTGCGCCCGATGCGCGCGACAACCTCATCAACGTACTTGAGGTCAGCGAGCATGACGTTGGTAAATCCGAAGGCCGAAAACCGAAAACCGAAGGAAATCCGAATACCGAAAACCGAAGTTCGAACGCGGTGCCTGCACGGCAAAACGCCCCGCCGCCGAATTTCGGATTCTGCCTGTGCAGATGGCACCTGCAACGCCGCGATGACATGGGGAATTGGCCCGGATTAGCGTTCTGACTCGTGTGCAGTGCATAGCCCAACTTCGGATTTCGGATTTCGGTCTTCTTTCGGCCTTCGGTCTTCGGATTTCGGATTTCATGGCTGCCTGCCCATGGCCGCGCCCACACACCAGACATTAGTCACCCCACGCAGAATGATCTTCTCTTGCGCGAACGCTGGGCTGGCATGGAAGGCATCGCCCATTTCGGTGCGGAACAACTCCTTGTACTGCCGCGCGGCTTCGACCACCACCGCGGTTCCTTTCTGCCCGAGCACGTAGAGCCGGTTGCCCGAGATGTTCGGCGAGGCGTGGATCTCCATCTCGAAGTCGTGTTCCCAGAGCTTCTTGCCGTCCTTGGCGTCGTAGCAGGTCAGCATGCCGGAGGTGGTGACCGCGAAGACCAGTTCGCCGTTGCTGGCGGGGCTGGTCACGTCCGGGACGTTATCCTCGTTGGCCCATACGACGTGCGTTTTGGTCACGTCGCCGGAGCCGTCCGGCCGAATCGCCATGAGCTTCTCCGAAGGGCTCGGGGCAAAGACCAGGCCGCCTGCGAAAGCCGCCGTGGGTGTAATCTCTCCGTTGAGTCCTTCCACCCGCCAAAGTTCCGCGCCATCCTTCGCGGCGTAGGCGATCACCCACGGCACAGCGAGCACAATCACCTGCGCTTTCCCCGCCGCCTCGATCACGATCGGCGAGGCCCACGAGCCGCCTACCTTGCGTGGGCGCTCCCAAACGACTCGGCCGGTGCGGCCATCCAGGGCGTAGAGCTTAGAATGGCCTTCGTCGGGTTCGCCCTGGTCGAGCTGCACGATCAGCCGGTCCTGCCAGGTGACCAGGGACGTAGCATGACCGTAGGGATTCTTCAAGGCGCCGAAGCCCTTTGCCCAAACTGGCTTCCCCTCCAGCGTCAACGCCGCGCAGTCGCCATTGGCAAAGATGGCATACACCCGCCTACCGTCGGTGGCCATAGTCGGCGCGGCGTAGCCAGTGGAGTCCGGGACCTCCTCCGCCTGGGCAGTGCCCGGGACATTCGTCACGGACTGCCGCCAGAGAATTTGCCCTGTCTGGGCGCTCAGGCAGACGACCTCACGCAGCGTGGCATTGCCACCGGAGAAGAAGACGCGGTCGCCCCAAACAATGGGCGAGCTGAAGCCGATCGCCGGCGCCGGAACCTTCCAGGCGATGCCCTCGCCGGTCTTCGGATTCCACGCCACCGGCGCGTTGGTGAACGCCCAAACACCGTTCCCATCCGCGCCGCGGAAACTGGGCCAGTTGCGGCGGAGTTCGTCGAGCGACGCAGCGTCCGGGGCGGCGGCGGCTGAGGCGCTCGTGCCCAACAGCTTCGCCACGTCGGCCGGCCCCCGCGGCAACGCCGTGGTCCGGCCAAATCCCATCACTAGCAGGAATGCGCCGACAATCGCGCCAACGGCGGCTACCGACCAGCGGGCGGCGGCGGCGGCGCAGGCGGCCTTATGCGCGTCCTCCAGCTTGAGCCCGGGTAGCGGGAGGCGCTTTTGATGGCGTGCGGCCTGGGCGGAAGCGAGCACAAAGACCACCACTCCGCCGAGCAGCAGGTAAACCCCCGAGGCCGTGCGCGACAGTTGGCTGAAATACCGCTGGCGGAGCTGCAAATCGAGCGTCCGGATGCGCTGCTTCATCTGCTCGTCGGCGGGGTTGAGCCGCAGCTTTTCCTTGTATTCTTTAAGCAGCGGCGACTTCAGCGGGTCTTCCGCCCGGCTGCCGAGATGCCCTGCGATCATCGCCACGCCGAGCACCAGGGAAAAGACGCCGGCCACCCAGGCCGTGAGCCGCCAGGCTCGCGCGGCCTCAGAGGCTTGCGAGGAAGGCGCGTTCGCCGTTTGGGGTAGCGTGATCTCAGGCATTATTTGGAAGCGACTTGCGGTTGGAGACTGGATGCGGGCATCAGGCCGCGGCGCACCAGTTCGTTCGGGCAGTACTCGAAGCAGCGCGCGCAGGCGAAGCAGTCGCCGCGGTCCGGCTCGTAATCGGTCCGGCGGCGGCGCAACGAGCGACTGACCAGTTTCGCCCCGATCACGAGCCCCACCCAGGCGCCAAAGATCGTGCCCGCCGTGGCAAACCGCGCGCGGATGCGCCCGGCCTCGGTCAGGATATCCTGCGGGGTCTGACGGGCCCGCTCCAGCGCCAGCTCATCGGGGCTCAGGGCGCCAAATTTGGGCGCGGCGCCTCGCTCGCGAATGAACTGCTCCGCAAGGCTGACCGTCGGATGGAGGCGCGAAGCGGGAGCGCTGAATCGGCATCCCAGCCAACTGCCGCCGGCCATGAGCGCTGGCACCAGCAACAGCAGCAGCGCCAGGCGCCGCCGGTCACCGGCCAGCGCTGGGGCGGCGCCCTGGCCGGACTCCGGCTCGCGCATTGCACCGAATGGACAGGACGCCTCGCACAGCCGGCATTGCGTGCAATAGTCAGGTGTTACACGCACGCGCCACTTCGCAACCGTCGCCCCCAGCTTCAACAACGCTCCGTAAGGACAAAGGAAGCGGCAGTAAGGCCGGCCGACGAAGACCCCCAGCAACAGCAGCGCCGCGCCGGCCAGCACCATCAGAGTGCGTCCGTTCATCCGGAAGATCGGCACGAACGGATCATATTGGCAGATGATAAACGCGCTGCCGGTCGCGGCGAACATCACGCCCGCGCCCAGGTAGATGTAGGGCAGCACGCTCAGTGCCTGTTCGAGCCAGGCCGGCACCTTCAGCGGCTTTAGCAGCACCAGATCCTGCAGTGCACCGTGCGGACAGACGCCCGCGCAAAACGTCCGGCCGGCGAAGAGCGCGAAAGCCAGGGGCAGCACGAAGAAAGCCAACACGCCCGCCGGCACGGCATAGCCCGGGTCAAACAGCGCGAGCGCGACATTCTGCACGGAGCCAATCGAGCAGACGCAGCCCTTCTTCCAGAATCCAAAGTAGAGCACCGAGAAGATCGAAAGCGCTATCAGCCCCTTGCGCGAGCGTTTCTTGTAAACCAGCACGCTCGCGACGACCAGGCACGCGCCGAGCACTGCCACATCCAGATATTCCAAAAGGACCTGCCGCGCCGGTGGAGTTGTCGTCACAGGAAGCTGATGCCCGCCCTCGAATTCGGGCGGCGGGAAGCGCTGCTCGGCGAGAGCACAGAACCCCGAAAGCAGTAAGATGCCGAGCCAGACTAGCCCTCGGGGACTTGCCATTAGCGAATGCCGGGCCTTCGCGCACTGGACGCGCCAATCGCCAATCGCCAATCGCCAATTGCCAATCATCTCAGTGGCTGATTTCCTTGAGCAAATACGGATGATCCGCCGGCACGCGCCGGAAGGCATCGCCGGCGCAGACTTTGGAAATCGCGCACTCGTTGCAGTTCACGCAACGGTCGTGCCGCACCTGCAGGAACAGCGAGCCGTTGCCGAAGCGGCTGCAGCCCTCGACGCACTTCGCGCAGCCAATGCACAATTGCTCGTCAATCGTGTATTCGTAGTAGGGGTCCTCGACATAGGTTCGCTTAATGGCCGAGGTGGGGCAGAGGCAGTTCTCCGCGCCGGTGTTCAGGTCGTTGGGCTCCGGCTCGAAGTAGCCTGTGCATAGCTGACAATAGCCGCAGATGTCGTAGGCGTGAACGCACTTCACGGCCGATTGCTCCAGCACACAGGCGGTCGCGCAGTTGCCGCAGCGCACGCATTTCTGGGGGTCAATTTGCCAGACCGTACCCTTGGCCGAGCTGCGGCCCGCCATCACGCCCAGCAAGCCCCCCAGCCCCGTCAACGCAGCCGCCCGCGCGCCGTCTCGCAGGAACTGGCGACGGCTGACATTGGGCTCGGGCTTGGCATCCATGGCGTTATCCCCGGACCCCGGCGCTGGTGGCCGAGGCTGCAGGTGCGTCCTTCTTTCTCGCCATGATGCGAACGTTCGACTCTACCACGTCGAGAATATAGATTCGCCCGCCGGAACCCACCGCCGCGTCCAAGCCACCGGTGGTGCAGTCTGACGGGGAACACTTCTGCCAGTTCTCCGAGAATGATTCCGGCCCGGCCACAACGCATTCAAAGGCGCCCTCCTTCGAGTAAATCTTGACCCGTGGCAGCCCCTTCTCAGCGGTGACGTAGCGGTCGTCCGGCAGCAGCGTCAGGCCAACCGGGTTGCAGCAGCCGCAGAAACCCTCGATGGCAGCGGAAGGCTTGCCCCAGAAGAACTCCAGGTCGCCGTCGGTGGTGTAGGCTTCGACGCGGTGCCGTCCGGGATTATTGACGCGCAGCAAGCCGTCATGGGCCAGCTTCACGTCCAGGTACGGGCTGGGCACAATCAGGCCCGGAACGTTTCGGTCCTTGTTCTTCTCGCCGATACGGCCAGTCAGCTTGCCATTGCGGTCGTAGCGCAGGATGACGCGGTTGCCTGAATCGGCTGCGAACACGTCCTTGTCCCCCACCGCCAGCCCTGTGAGCCAGCTCTTTTTGCCGGGGGATTCCCAGGCCGCCACACGCTGGCCTTTGTGATCAAACACCTCCACGTGGTCCCGCAGCCCGGCGTACACTGTCCCATCGCCCGCCACGGCGACACATCGCGCCGGACCTGCCAGCGCAATCTCACTGACGCGGGCGCCGTCGCGGTCCAGCACGCTCACATAGTTCCCGGCTGCGATGTAAAGGTGCTCGTCCGGCCCGGTGGCAATCCGGCGCGGCTCAGGGTAGGGGCTTGTGAAATGGCCAACTTGCTCGTAGTGGATGAGTCTGGGATCGGTCTTGCGAAGCCGGCTGACGTCATAGGCGAACGGGTTGGCGTCCTTGCCCGCGCTGGCGGCAAGCGCCGGCCGCGCCGCCACGGCGAAGGCGGCGCCGCCCAGGGCGAGAATGCCGGCGTCTTGCGCGCTTACCTTGATGAATTGGCGCCGGCTGATGGTCCGATTTCGGCTTCTCATGATGAACCTCCCGTACGGGTGCGTTTGGCTGAAAGCGCCTCCGGCAGGCCGCAGCCGGCCAAGCGGCCGCAACCGCTGCAGATACCGCGGTTCACGCAGCGCTGGCCCACAGGCGTCCGGGGCCGCATAGCCAGGCTGGCCGCCACAGCGACCAACCCCAGCAGACTGTAACGCGCCGCGGCGCGAAAGAACTCGCGCCGGCTTTCAACCGTCATAGGCGGAACTTGCATATTACAGTGGCTGAATTGTAGCCCAGACAGAGTCGCCCACGACAGCAAAAGCGGCTACAAGCGTTTTGCCTTTTGCCAACCCTTTTTTGTCTTCTCGATAGCTCGAAATGGCAGGTGTCGGCGCCGCGTCTCCCGAAGCCTTGCGATTTCGGGCTGCTGGGGCTAGCCGAGCATAGAGCCGCAGCCCCGCCCCGACCCCTCAGCTCTCAACCGCCAGCCGCACAGACGCCGGCTCCGCTACAGAGCTGCCGTTGCAGGCGGGTGCACCGAGTCGAGGTACTTGGTCACGGCCTGGGTGCGGGAACGGACGTGCAGCTTCTCGTAGATATGGCGGATGTGGTTGTGGACGGTGTCGTAGCTGATGTCGAGGGCGCTGGAGATTTCTTTGTAGAGGAAGCCCTTCGCCAGGTACTCCAGAACCTGCTGCTCGCGCGGCGACAGTCTGGTGGTCTCGGTCTCCATCGGGGCAGGCTGGCGAAAGGATTGGACGACCTTGCGGGCAATGTGGCTGGTCATAGGCGAGCCGCCGGCATGGACTCGCTGGATGGCTTCGAGCAGTTCCTGACGGGTCACCAGCTTGAGCAGGTACCCGCTTGCCCCGGCCGCCAGGGCGTTGAACACGCTCTCGGTGTCTTCATAGACCGTCAGCATGATGAACTCGATCGCCGGATGCGCCGCCTTGAGCTGCCGCACGCACTCGATGCCGTTCATGCCCGGAAGGTTGATGTCCATGAGCACGACGTCGGGCGCGGCGGCTGGCAACCGGGCCAGGGCCGCTTCCCCCGAGGCAAACTGACCGACGCAGGCACAGTCGCCAAAGCGCGCGACCGCGTGTGCCAGCTTGGTCCGCACGCCGTCATCATCATCCACTATGGCCACCTTGATAGGCATGGTCTTTTCTTGTCGGGAGGAGCGTAGGGGTGCGGAGAATAATTTCATACTGGCCAAAACTGGTCATGCGCCAGGGGTTGCGAAGCGATCGGAGCACCGGGCGGCATGGACTATCTGAAGGCGGGGAGGTGTGCGTTAAGGGCAATCGGCAGCGAAAACACGACACGCGTGCCCCGGGCCGGGGTGCTCTCCACCCGGCACAAGCCTTGAAGCTCTTTGAGCCGCTGGCGCATATTGGCGAGTCCATTCCCGCGGGTCGGGGGGCAGTTGGCGGCAAAGCCTCGGCCGTCGTCTTCGATGGCCAGGGTGAGGCCTCCTTCGGCCAAATCGAGTCGGACGGAGACTTCCGACGCCCCGGCGTGCTTGACAACGTTGTGGAGGGCTTCCTTGCACGCGAGGTAAAGGCTGTGACGCATCTCGGCCGAGAGGGGCAGCTCGGGAACCTCGGCGGGAACGTTCCAACGGCACCGGACCTCGGCCCGAGCCAGATAGTCCTGGGTGAATTTGCCAAGATAGGTCAGGAAACCTTCGAGGGTGTCATTGCGCGGATTGATGGCCCAGACGACTTCGTCCATGGCGCGGGTCAGCGAGCGGGCACGGGCGGAAATCTCACCCACCATCTTCTGGTCGGCTGGTGTCGGCTGGATCGCTTCGTCCAAGGTGTCGCTCAAGAGGATTATCTCAGTCAGGCCGGACCCTAAATCGTCATGAATGTCGCGGGCGATGCGTTGGCGTTCCGCATCCAGGGAGCGTTGCAGCTCCAGACGTTCCAAGCGCCGGCGCGAGCGGCCCCGTTCCAAGGCCCAGACCGCGCCGGCCACGCCGGCCAGCAAAGCCAGTCCGGCAGCCATCTGAACGGACAGCCTTTCCCACCACCGCGGCAGGATCTCCAGTTGGATTCCACGCCCCTCCTGCCAGGCTCCTTCTGGTCCGCTGGCCTGAACTGCGAACTGATAGCGCCCCGACGGCAGACGGGAGTAGGAGGCGTCGCGGCGGGTGCCCGCATCTACCCACTGCTTGTCCAGCCCCTCCAGCCGGAAACGGAACCGCAGCCGCTCCGGAGCGAGCACGTTGGGCGAGGTGTATTGAAACTCTATTCGCCGCGCGCCCGACCGCGCTTGCAGTCCCTCCGGGGCCAGGGCCGCGGGCACGCCATCCACTGAGGCCCCTTCGATCAAGGGCGGCCAGACGCGCACTGCACGCGGAATTGTGGCCGGCGCAAACACCGCAAGGGCGGGGCCGTCGGGAAACCAAAGCCGCCCGTCCGCGGACTTACACGCCGAGGGTTGGCCGACCCCCGAGCAGACCTTGTGGACCAAACCTTCCGCAGGCGTCAACCGTCTGAGCCGCAGCGGCGGAGTGACTCCCCTTACGTATTTGTCCAGCTCTGGTTTGGCGCAGGCGAAGATGCCGTTTTCCGAACCCATCCAAAGATTCCCCTCATGGTCTTCAAGGATGGCCGTGAGATGGTCGCTCGGCAGCCCGTCGCGCGACTGCCATTGCTCAACGTAATCTCCGCGGAGCCGAAGCAGTCCGGCCAGGTCGGTGCCAACCCATAGCGCGCCCGAGGCGTCGTGGTGCAGGACAGAAATTCCCTGCAAATGAGGTTCCTGAGGCACCGGATAATATTGGAACACCTCGCCGTCCAGCCAGTATAGGCCGGCGTTCGGGCCTACCCAAATACGGCCCTCGTGATCTTCCGCCAGCGCGCGCACGGCTCCCCCGAACGCGTCATCGGTCACGGCAAACACTTTTGCACTCTCGGCGTTCAGCCGCACCAGTCCGGCGCGCCCCCCCGCCCACAGGTTCCCCGCACGATCCTCGAGCAACGCCATGACCGGTTCGCGCAAGGCTGGCGGTCCGGCCACCGCTTCGAACCGCCCACCGGCCCGGCGAAACAAGCCGGCATGGGTCCCGGCCCAAAGGTTCGTGTGACGGTCTTCGAGGAGCGTGGCGACATGCAAACTGGTCAACCCCTGGTTGGTCCCGAAGTGACTAATCTCCTCCGCCTGCCAGCGGAAGATGCCCGCGCCATCGGTTCCGCACCACACACTGCCATCCCTTGAGGCGCAGGCGGTGAGCACCGCGCTCTGGCTGGCAAAGGCCGGCAGGGGCCGGGACATCACCTGACGCTTCTGAACTTGCAGCAGGCCGGTCGTGCGCGTGCCCATCCAGAGCAGGCCGCTTTCATCCTCGGCCAGGCACATGACTTCGACCTGGACCCAGGGGGCAACCGACAGCAGCCGCTGCCAGGAGACGCCCGGGGTGTGAATGAAGACGCCGCCCCCAGTGGCGCACCACATGCGGCCGCTCTGGTCCTCGAGCAGCGCGAGCCTTTGGAATTGTTGCGAGTCCTGCGGCCACGGATACCGCTCCCATGGGGTGCCCCACTTTCCTGCCCTGAGTTTGTACACGCGCAAGTCCCGGCTGGCGAGCGGGTCCACCGTGCCGGTGGCTACCCATAGCCCGCCATCGCGACTCTGGCTGAAGGTCCGCACGGTCTGGGCGGCAGGCGGCAAACCGCTCGGCTCCCGCCAACGACCGTCTTCGAAGATACCGAGCTGTCCGGCGGCTACCGCCCACAGCCGGCCGCCGCCGTCGCAGAGGACGTTTCTAACATCCACCGAGGGCAGACCGCTGTTGGTGCTGAACGCCTGCGCGTGGCCACTGTGAAAACGGACCAACCCCTCGCCCTCGATGGCCAGCCATACCGCCCCTTGACCATCCTCAGCCAGTGCATTGACCTTCCCCCTGGCCATGTCAGACACCTTGGGGGACAGCGCTGCGCCTCGCAAATCCTGCGCGCGAAACACCTGCCCCTCGCGCTTCAGCAAGGTCCCGCCGTACGTGCCCGCCCACAAGTCGCCTCGCCGATCCAGCAACAGGCACGACACGCGGTCGTCTGCCATCCCCGGCGTGGTGGAGGTGTCAAAGGTGACGAAGCGGGTGCCGTCGAAACGCGCCAGGCCTTTCTGTGTGGCAAGCCAGAGGTAACCGTCGGAGGTGCGGGCGATGGCATTGATGCGCGCGCTGGGCAGACCATCATCGAGATCCCAGTTGCGCAGGACCACATCCTGAAGGACTGTTGTCTCGACGGCAAGAGCGTGGGCCACTGGCCCGAGGCACAACCACAGAACAAGCAGACGGCAGCAAGAGGACGGCCAGGATCTCAACGCTCGATGAGGCGAGCTACGCATTTTGCTTCCGATGCTAGCCGATTTTGGGGGCGGAGCAAGGGCGGCAATCGGCGGCAGTTGTGCCGCCGGGATATGCCTTGACGCCTTCCAGGTGCATGACCAGAATTGGCCAGTTGTTCTGAGGCTGCGGTTGAGGTTCACTTGAGATCAGTGATATGAGAACGTTTGCTTCCGCGAGCGCGAGGCCGGCGTGCGAACGACATGCCCGGGCAGCCGGGTTCACGCTCATCGAGCTCCTGGTGGTCATTGCGATTATCGCGATTCTGGCGGCCATGCTGCTGCCGGCTTTGGCGAAAGCCAAGGAGAAGGCCAAGGCGACCAACTGTTTGAGCAACCACAAACAAGTCTCGCTGGCCGCTAAGATGTACGTGGATGAGAGCCGGGGCATGTTTATGCCGCTGTGGGTGCAACCCGGCAACCCGGCCTTTCCGAGCTGGGTATATGATCCGGCGACCTTTGTCGTGCAAAACGCCAATGGTCTGTTCTGGGAGGACACCCTGCGCCTGGGAGGATACTCGCGGAACTCGAAGATCTTTGATTGTCCTTCGATGAGGTTTCTCGCGACCAAGTCCGTGGGCGGCTCGATCAGCACCAATAACACCCTGGGCATCGGGTACAATTATCCGGAATACGGACATTGTTGGGTCAGCACCGACGGCAATCCGGACGTGGTCAAAGAGACTGGGATTTCGAGGCCCAGCGCTTCGATCGTCTTTGCGGACGCGGGAGCCGTGACTCTTGCCACGGTGAACCTTGGTCCGGATTTGTGGGTCCCGGACGTTGCGTATGACACCGCGGCGATGCAGTGGTCCGGCGGTGGGGTAAGCTATTTCCGTGTGCCGAGCGACCCCGGGGGCTACGCGAGCGGAGATTCCCGCTCCCTGCCCAGGCACGTCCGGCGGTGCAATTTTGGGTTTGCCGATGGGCATGCTGAGGCCCGGAAGAACAGCACGGCGGGTTATCAGCACCCGCGGACCTCCGAAGCCGCGCTCTGGGCTCGGTATCGCAGGTGAGTGCAACTCCAGAACGGGCTTCTTGGCGAAGGTCCGGCTCCTGCCGCCAAACGGCGCGATTGAACGACCTATGGACATGAGGCACCAAAGACGTGGGGCATTTACGCTCATTGAGTTGCTGGTGGTGATTGCCATCATCGCCATCCTGGCGGCGCTGCTGCTGCCGGCGCTGGCCCGGGCGAAGGAAAAAGCTCATCTCGCCAACTGCCTGTCGAATCTCAAGCAGTTGGGAATGACCAGCGCCATGTACACCGGCGATAATCAGGAGCAATTTCCATACTCCGGCCGCGAGTGGCCGCACATGCCGTTTGTGGACCTGCTCAAGCTGTACGATCCCTACATCAGCACCAATAACCGCGGTTTCTTCCGTTGCCCGGCCGACCGGGGCCGGGGATTCAACATTGAATGGGTCGTTCGGAATGGCAGCGGGGTTGGGATCACTACCAACCAATTACTCTTTCCGAACTCCTATTATTACTACTTCCAGTTTTACCACGATAACGCCGGGACCACGCTGACCAAGCGGCGGGTTCCCGAAGTGCGGCAGCCGACGCGCAAAGCCCTGGCGCCCTGCTTTGCGAGCAGCCCCAATTCAGCTTTTGACATCTACCTCGATACGCCGACCGGGGGCCACGGTCGCAAGGGCATGGCCTTGCTGTTCGCGGACAGCCACTCACAGTTTGCGAACTACCGGCATTTAGATCCCCCGGTAGTGGTTGACGGCAGGCCGAGTTACAACTTCGATTGGACAAGGGGCGGCCTGACGGGGGCGGACCTGATGAAGTAGTCGGCGGCTTTCGCCGGCCACCTTGGGAGCTTGATGCCCGTTTGGGCCCTTCCAGCGGTCGTGGCGGACATCTTGCCGGCGAGACTACGGAGGGGCCCCGGTGAGTCTCCCATGGGGAGCGCTCCCCATGGGAGACTCACCGGGGTGCCACCCTGCCCACACCGGTGCCAAACCGGCCCTTCCGGCAGCGACGGAGACCTGTTCGACGGCTGCAACTCTCGTGGCACGCGTAACAAACGGGGCTGCATCGAGCTCCAAGGGGTCCCAGATCCTGGACCGCTGGCAGGCGTCCGTCTCAGTGATCCCCTCGCGCACATGACCAGAATTGGCCAGTTGTGTGTGCGCCAACTCCTGCGCTTCAATGGCGAAGTGAAAGTTGGATCCAACAGCGCTGGTAAGCCATGAACTCCAAACAACAATCCCCAAGCCGGTTCAGCAAGCTCTCCACCTTATTGACACTCGCCTCGCTCAGTCTGGCAAGGCCGGTGCAATCCCAGACCCTCGACGCGTTCTATCCAGACGCGGACCGAACCGTGTACGCCACCGCCATCCAGGCGGACGGGAAGATCCTGGTGGGCGGCTCCTTCACGACGCTGGGCGGGCAGGCGTGCAAGTCCATTGGCCGGCTGAATACCGATGGAACGTTGGACACCACCTTCAATCCGGGAGCAATCGGCTCGGTGTCGTGCCTGGCGGTGCAAGCCGGCGGGAAGATCCTGGTGGGCGGCAACTTCACGAATCTGGCGGGGCAGGCGCGCAACAACATTGGCCGGCTCAATAGCGACGGGACACTGGACAGCACCTTCAATCCGGGAGCCGGCGGAGGCAGTTACTCTACTGTGTTTTGCCTGGCGCCACAGGTTGACGGGAAGATCCTGGTCGGCGGCGCTTTCACGACGCTGGGCGGGCAGTCGCGCAACCACATCGGCCGGCTCAATAACGATGGGACTCTGGACACCACCTTCAATCCGGGAGCAAGCGGTTCTGTGTATTCCCTGGCAGTGCAGGCGGACGGAAAGATCCTGGTGGGCGGCGATCTGACGACGCTGGGCGGGCAGTTGCACAGCGGGGTTGCTCGGCTCAATAGCGATGGCGCGGTGGACACCACCTTCAATCCCGTGGGGATCGGTTTTGTGTTCTCCCTGGCGTTGCAGGCGGACGGGAAGATCCTGGTGGCCGGCGGTTTTGCGGCGCCGGACGGACAGACGGCCCACTGGTTGTGTCGCCTCAATGGCGATGGCACGCGGGACGCAGGCTTCGATCCGGGAGCGACCGATCTTGTGTTCTGCCTGGCGTTGCAAGCGGACGGGAAGATCCTGCTAGGCGGCACGTTCACGACGCTGGGCGGGCAATCGCGCAACCACATTGGCCGGCTCAATAGCGACGGCACGCTGGACACCACGTTCAATCCGGGGGCGGGGGGAAGCGACCCATGGGTGCACGCCCTGGCGGTGCAGGCAGACGGGAAGATCGTGGTGGGCGGAGGTTTCACGACGCTGGGTGGGCAACTGTGCAATCACCTTGGCCGGCTCAACAACACCAGCCCTGCCACGCAATCGCTGTCTTTGGACGGTGCCGACATCGCCTGGCTGAGGGGCGGGAGCAGTCCCGAGGTCTGGCGCACCCGCTTTGACGCCTCCACCAACAATGGGAAGGACTGGGCCGACCTGGGTGCCGGCATGAGGATCAGCGGGGGCTGGCGACTCCCCGGCGTTTCCGTGCCAGCCGGCGCCACCATTCGCGGCCGCGGCTTTGTCACCAGCGGAATACGCAACGGGTCGGCTTGGTTTGTGGAGAGCATCATTGGCGCCCCGGTGGTGGTGAGCCAGCCGGTCAGCCGGACCAATAACGCGGGCACCGCGGCCACCTTTAACGTGCTGGCCGCGGGCACCCCACCGTTGAGCTACCAATGGCGCAAAGGCGGGGTGAACCTGGGAAACGGCGGGAACATTGCCGGCGCGCAGACTGCGACCTTGACGTTGAGAAATGTGGTGCACGCGGATGAGGGCGGGTATTCGGTCATCATCAGCAACACCTTCGGCAGCGTAACCAGCCTGGTGGCCGGGCTGACCGTTGTGGACCCGTTCATCGCCAACCAGCCGGCGAGCCAGAGCGCCAATCCTGGGTACACTGTGGAATTCAGCGTGGCGGCCGCGGGCACCGCGCCGTTCAGCTACCAATGGCGCAAGGACGGCGCTGCGTTGGCAGGCGCGACAGCCGCCTCGGTGACGCTGACCAATGTGCAGCGGGCAGACGCGGGCCCCTACGACGTGGTGGTAAGCAACGGTTTCGGCACTGTGACCAGCCTGGTGGCGCTGCTGACCGTGAACCTGGCTTTCCCCGACGCCTTCAATCCCAATGCAAACGGTGGTATCTACGCCACCGCCATCCAGCCGGACGGGAAGATCCTGGTGGGCGGCAACTTCACGATGCTGGGCGGGAAGCCGCGCTCCAACCTGGCGCGCCTCAATACTGATGGGAGGCTGGACTCCACCTTCAATCCGGGAGCGAACTCCACGGTGTATTCCCTGGCGGTGCAGGCGGACGGGAAGATCCTGGTGGGCGGCAACTTCACGGCGCTGGCCGGGCAGACGCGCACCGATATCGGTCGGCTCCATAGCGATGGGACGCTGGACACCACCTTCAACCCGGGAGCGAACTCCACGGTGTATTCCCTGGCGGTGCAGGCGGACGGGAAGATCCTGGCGGGCGGCTACTTCACGACGCTGGGCGGGCAGCCGCGCATTCGCATCGGCCGGTTGAATGCCGACGGGACGGTGGACCCCAGCTTCGATCCGGGGGCAGGAAATTGTGTGTTTTGCCTGGCGGTGCAGGCGGACGGGAAGATCCTGGCGGGCGGAAGTTTCCCGACGCTGGGCGGGCAGCCGCGCAGCCACATCGGCCGGCTCAGTGGCGATGGCACGCTGGACACCACCTTCAATCCGGGAGCGAGCGATGAAGTGTATTCCCTGGCGGTGCAGGCGGACGGGAAGATCCTGGTGGGCGGCTATTTCACAACGCTGGGCGGGCAGCCGCGCAACCGGATTGGTCGGCTCGATAGCGATGGCACGCTGGACCCCACCTTTAACCCGGGGACGGGAGGAAACACTCCATCCGTGCGCTCCCTGGCGGTGCAGGCGGACGGGCAGATCCTGGTGGGCGGCCGGTTCACGACGCTGGGTGGGCAGTCGCGTACCAATATCGGCCGGCTCAGTCGCGAGGGCAGCGTGGACGTGAGTTTCAATCCGGGAGCCGCCAATACTGTGTTGTCGGCACCGCCCGACGTCGTGTTGTCCCTGGCGGTGCAGGGGGACGGGAAGATCCTGGTGGGCGGCTGGTTCGCGAGGCTGGGTGGGCAGATGCGCGCCAACCTGGGCCGGCTCAACAACACCGATCCGGCCACGCAATCGCTTGCATTCGACGGGGCCGACATCACCTGGCTGCGCGGCGGCACCAGCCCCGAGGTCTGGCGCACCAGCTTCGAGGCCTCCGCCAACGGAAACGACTGGGGCAGCCTCGGTGCGGGCGCGCGCATCGCGGGAGGTTGGCGCCTCACGGGTGTCTCCGTGCCGGCCAGCACCGTCGCCATCCGCGCCCGCGGCTTTATCATGGGCGGAGCAAATAACAGCTCAAGCTGGTTTGTTCAAACCAACCTCATCACGAGTCCGCCATTTATCCTCAGCCAACCAGTTGATCAGTCGCTGAACGTCGGCGGTAACGCCACCTTCGGCGTCGTAGCCGGAGGCACGCCTGCCTTGAACTACCAGTGGCGCAAAGAAGGCCTGGATATCGTCGGCGCGACCACACGCTCGCTGGCCCTGACCAACGTGCAGGAAAGCGATCAGGGCAGTTACTGCGTGGTGGTGAGCAATGCGTTTGGTTCGGTGACCAGTTCGACCGCTCTCCTGGTGGTGAACCAGCCGCCGGTGGCAGATGCCGGTGCGACTCAGCCCACGGTCATTTCGGCCAACGGCGTGAACGCGAGGGTGATCCTCAACGGCACGCGCTCCTCGGATCCCGACGGTGACGTGTTCCGGTGCACTTGGTATGAAGCGGGCAGCACTATCCCGCTGGCGTACGGGGTTGTCGCGTTGGTGGTATTGCCCGTGGGCAGCCACTCGTTGGCGCTGGTGGTCAATGATAGGAGGTTGGCGGCCACCAATGCCTTCACCGTTGAAGTCCTCACCTCGATCCAGGCTGTGGAGCGCCTGATCGCTCAGGTCAATTCCACCTGGCCGCATTCCCGTCCGCTCGTCGCCACGCTCTCCGCAGCGCTGGCTTCGATTGAGCGAGGCCATGCGGTCTCCGCCATCAACCAGTTGTTGGCGTTCCAGCACAAGGTGCGGGCCCAGGTGGGGCCGCGGGATCCAGCCCTGGCAGCGACTTTCACCGAGGCTGCCCAGGAGATCATAGAAGCACTGCGCGCCGGGGCCAGCCAGCCAGGTGACCTGCCGCGCGGCAGGCTCACTTCCGTTAGTCACAAGTCCAATGGAGGAGCGAAACTGCAATTCGCCGCACCGCCGGGACCGATCTACCTCGTGGAAGCCTCCACCGACCTCGTCGCTTGGGAAGCGATCGGGCTGGCGGAGGATCAGGGCGGCGGCACGTTTGCCTTCGCGGATGCGAACGCCGCGAAGTTCCCGTGCCGGTATTACCGGATCCAACAATTGACGGGGAAATGAGGATGAGGGGCAGCGAGACGCGAATGGGCCGCGGGATCCCCTGCCGGACTAAACCAATGAACATGAACAAGAACACCATAAACAACAGCACCACCCGCCGCGAGTTCCTGAAAACCTCCAGCAAGGCCGTCGCCGGAGCGGCTCTGACGGCAGCCATCGCCCGGCCCGGCTACACCGCCGAAGACAACACAATTCGGGTGGCCCTGGTGGGCTGTGGCGGGCGGGGCACGGGCGCCGCCGCTAACGCCCTCGCCACCACCAGCGGCCCCATCAAGCTCGTCGCGATGGCCGACGTGTTTGCCGAGAAACTCAACCGCAGCTATGACGCGCTCGACCGTGCCGCGACCAAGGATTCCGGATCCGCGGACGTCTGGCTGATGGGCTTCAAGCCGTCCCAACTTGAGGTGCCCCCCGAGCGCAGGTTCCTGGGCTTCGACGCCTATCAGAAGGCGATGGCCTGCCTCAAACCCGGCGACGTGGTCATCCTCACCACGCCGGTCGCATTCCGCTGGGTTCACTTCGCCCATGCCATCGCCAAGGGCCTCAATGTGTTCATGGAGAAGCCTGTGTCCGTGGACGGGCCGACCACCCGCAAGATGCTCCAGCTTGCCGAGGAGTCGGTGAAGAAGAACCTCAAAGTAGGCGTGGGGCTCATGTGCCGCCACTGCAAGGCCCGGTGGGAACTCCTGGACCGGATCAAACAAGGTCAGATCGGCGATATCACCACACTGCGCAGCTACCGGTTGGTGGGCGCAGCGGGGTTCACGGGCCCCAGGCCGGGCGACATGACCGAGCTGCTCTACCAGATCCAGCGCTATCTGGGTTTCATGTGGGCCAGCGGCGGCGTGTTCCATGACTTCGTCGCGCATAACGTGGACGAGTGTTGCTGGATGAAAGGCGCGTGGCCCGTTCGCGCCGACGGCCTGGGCTCGCGGTGTTACCGCGGCAGCGACGTGGACCAGAACTTCGATCACTACTCCGTCGAATACACCTACTCCGATGGCACCAAGCTCTTCCTCAATTCGCGCTACATGCCCGGCTGCCGGGAAGAGTTTGCCAGCTACGCGCACGGCACCAAAGGCTCGGCAGTGATCTCGACCTTCATGCACACCCCGGCCAAATGCCGCATCTTCAAAGGACAAAGCGTCACCCGGGCCGACATGACCTGGGCTTTTCCGCAACCCGAGCCCAATCCCTACCAGCTTGAGTGGGACCACCTGGTGGACGCCATTCGCCAGGACAAACCCTACAACGAAGCCCAACGCGGCACGGAAGCCTCCTTGGTCGTTACGATGGGTCGCAAGGCGGTGCATACAGGCCAGACGGTCACCTTCGATGAGATGCTCAATGATGCCCATGAGTTCGCGCCCGGCGTGGACAAGCTGACGATGGATTCGCCGGCCCCCGTGCAAATCGGCCCCGAAGGCACCTATCCCGTCCCGCAACCCGGCCGGCTTAAAGAACGGGAGTTCTAGGGCGTGGCCGCGCAAAGCGGCGTTGGACTTTACTACTCCAAGCCGGTGAGAATCGGCAACGGCCCCTGGGGAAGAATGTGGGCGAGCGCATGACCAGAATTGGTCATTGTGGTAGAACGCGCCTTTAGGCTTAAATCCCGAAATGAAAGACGCGTGCCACAATGCTGTACCAGGCCGCCGTCAACTGCCCGCAGGTGCGGGCGGAAGCAGTCCGCAGTTCGACAACAGATCACAGAAACAAACTCCCGACAAAAGGAACAAACCGAAAGCGTTATGAAAAGAACCCTCCTCCTCGCAGCCGCCTGTCTGGCTGCCTCACTGGCTCAAGCCGCGCCGCCAATCTCGCTGGAGCAAATGCAGCTCCGCGTAACATACCGGCCCTGTGACGCCCCGGGCGTTGGTCTCGTAGGCAACAGCATGTATAATTGCCGCTTTTTTGACGGGAGTGTTTACGCCGCTCAAATCAACAACTATTGCTGGGCCCGCTTTCCGAGGGGCTCCAGCACTCCCTCAGCGTGGGACACCACCAGGCAAACCCGCATGGTGTCGCCCATACCCGGCACGACCTACCTGCTGGCCTCCGGCGGCACTCTCGTGCCTTACACCCGGTATGACTTCGACGGGACCAATCCGCAGGATGCCGCTTTTCCTGACGGCCAACTGTCGGAGAGTTTTGATTGGGTGGATAACGACACCATCATCGCCACGGATTACACCTCGGGCAACCGAGGGCGATTGTATCTGGTGGATGTGACCGCAGAACCCTTTGCTTTGGCCAAGAACATCACTTGGAATGCCGATGGGTACGTCACAAACCCCAATGTGGTCCGCATTCGCAATGTGCGCGTGGGCCAGACGGACACCAACTATGCTTATTACGGCGACAACCAAGTGTCTGTGAATCCCAAGGTTTACGCCATTGATCTCAGAACCGGCGTCTCGACCGAAATTGGCCAATGGGATGGCGCCTTAAAGGAAGGAACCGCGGGGGGGGCCGCTACCGGCAGTTGGGGTCTTTGGACGGTGGTGGAGCGGGGAGGATATCTCTATTTGCAGTCGTCGGACGACGGCATTCAACTGTACAGCATGACCAGCCCTACCACCATGGGCTCAATGGTTGCGTCTTTTAGCAAGGAGCAACTGCAGGCGATTACGGGCGGTGGTTCCGTACCTTATTACGGGTTTGATGTGGCGGCCGACGACAAAGGGCTGATCCTGGGAGACTTTTTGGGCAATGTCTTTGAGTTGCAGCGGCGAGCACCGGCCCTTTCAGGCCAATGGCAGCTCCGCGGAATCGTCGAGCCCCGTCTCAACGTTTCCCCCCAGCAACTGCCAAACACCACTTACAACCCACGCTTCTTTGACGGGAATATCTACGCCACTGAAATCAGCGATGCCACTTTCCGGTGTTTCGGGTTCTTTGACGGGGCTACCCTCGCGTTCCTCGGGGGCGGTATTCCTGCCATCAATGAACACCGCATGTTGGGGCGCCTCCGCAGCCTGGGTGGCACGACTTACCTGATGGGTACCGGCGGCTGGCGTGGTGACGTGCCCAACACTTTCGCGCCCACCTTCACGCGCTATGACGCTGACTCCTGGGCGTCCAATCCAGTGGCCGTCAACTCGATAGACGACCAGGTGGCGGAGAGTTTTGATTGGGTGGATGACGACACCATGATCAGCACGTGCTATATGTCGGGAAACCGAAAGCGATTGTATCTGACCGATGTCACCGCCGAGCCCTTTGCTTTGACCAGGAACGTTACCTGGAATGCCAACGGATACGTCGAAACCCCGGTGAGCACGCGCATTCGCAACGTGCGCGTGGGCCAGACCTACAGCGGCTACGCTTATTACGGCGACGCCGGGCAGAACGCTAATCCCAAGTTCTACGCCATTGATCTGGCCACGGGCGTTTCGACGGAGCTGGGCACCCTGGGCACCTTACACGGGGGCGGCAGTTTCGGCCTTTGGACCGTGATCGAGCGGGGGGGTTACCTCTACGTGCAGACGACCGACAACGGCATTGAAGTTTATGGCCCAATGGTCAGTGCCACGGACAAGGGCCCACTCTACGCCACCTATACCAAAGCCGAACTGGACGCCCTCACAGGTATCAGGGACGAAGATCAGTATTACGGTGTGGATCTGAACTCGGACGCCGGGAAGATGCTGTTGGGAGCGCCTTTTGGCAAGGTGTTTGTGTTGGAGCGTGCGTTCGACATGAGCATCACCCAGTCAGGGAACAACGTCATCCTTTCCTGGCCGTCGTACTACGCCGGCGCGGTCGTTGAGTCCTCGTCCACTCTTCAGCCCTGGAGCTTTGCCGACCTCATTCCACAGCCTGCCAAGGTGGCAGCCGGCGATCGGGTCAGCGCCACGATCACGATGGACCCCGCCGCACCAGTGTTCTTCCGGCTGCGCAATTAGTGGTGGACGACCACAACCTCGAGCTCTCCCGCCGGCTGATGGCATCGGCTGGCGGGAGGTTCAGGCCAGCCATGCGGCCGAAGACCGGTATCGCCCGTAGATCGTATGAGTCCCGCGCCGAAACGCCCGTCCGGTTTCACCTTGATCGAGCTGTTGGTGGTCATTGCCATCATTGCCATCCTGGCGGCGCTGCTGCTGCCGGCGCTCGCCAAGGCTAAGGAGAAGGCCGTCAGGATTCAGTGCACCAGCAATCTCAAGCAATGGGGGATTGCCATCACCCTTTACGCCGGGGACAACCGGGAGTTGTTCCCGGCGAACCCCACCTCCGACGGGGCCAGCGGCTTTGCCTGGACAGCCTTGGGCCTGAACACCAATTTCTACCCCCAGTACTTGTATCCCAACCGACCCGGCAAAGTCACAGGCGAGCGGGCCAAGCAGGATGTCCTTTATTGCCCCACCGATGAGTGGCACCGCGCCGTCGAATCGGAGTTAGACAAGATCAATCTGATCGGCTACCAGTTTCTGCCTAGTCGGGATGGCAGCGGGTGGCCAGACTACAACTCGAACGGGCTCGGCGAATGGGCTTACCGGAAGAAGCTTGGCGGCTCTTATCGCAAGGCCCCGGTGATGATTGACAAGATCCAGGCTACCGGCACCATGCCCAATCTTGCGTGGTTCGGTTCTACCGGAGCGTCCAGCAAGAGCTTTCCCTTCGCCAACCATCGGAACAAGCAGGGCATATCTATTGGGGGCAATTTCCTCTACGAAGACGGCAGCGTGCTGTGGCGCAAGTTCGATCTGGCCAAATACAAGACGACCATTGACATCGGGTCGGCGTCGAGCGGTTGGGTGGTATTCTATCGCCCGGCAGACCTCAATCCAGGCCCCTGGTGAGGCCCGCCACGCCAGCATGCGACGAGTCTTAGCCTGGCTCGCGGCGACCCTTGGGGATGCTGTTGGCCAAAGCCTGAGGCAACAAGAAGATCAACAGCCGTTGTGAGGAAACACCTGATCCTTGCTGCCGCCGCGAGTCTGGCTGCGTGGTTGGCTCAGGCCGCGCCGTGCTTGCCCGAGCAATTGCAGCTCCACCGGATCGTGCGGCCATGCGCTGACTTGGGCATTAACGGAAACAGCATGTTTAACCCCCGCTTCTTTGACGGGGCCATCTACGCCAATCAAATCAACGAGCCTTGTTTTGGACGCTACCACTCAGGCTCCGGCATCCCTGAGCTGCTCGTCAATAACACCACCAATCCCCTATGGCAGCACCGAATGGTGGCGCCCTTCCGGGGCGCCTACCAATCCACCTACCTGCTTGGCTCCAGCAGCGGCGCTGGCCCCACGACCATCCTTTCCCGGTACGATTTCGACGGCCACAACCGGGTGGACATCCCCGCTCCCGACAGCCAGACGGTCGAGGGCTTTGATTGGGTGGATACCAATACCATCATCTTCACCTGCTACTACTATTCCAGCAACCAAAACCGGCTGTACCTGGCCGATGTAACCGCGCAGCCGTTTTCCACGAGCAAGAACCTCACTTGGAATGCCAACGGCTACGTCACGACGAGCGTCAGCACCCGCATTCGCAATGTCCGCGTGGGCGACAAATACAGCGGCTACGCCTATTACGGTGACGCCGGCCAGACCAATCACCCTGCTTTCTACGCCCTCAATCTGACCAACGGCGCCTCGACGCTGCTGGGCAACGCCGGCGCCTTGACCGCCGCCTCCTCCAGTTGCGGAGTGTGGACCGTCATCGAGCGCGGGGGGTATCTTTATGTCCAGACGACCGACAACGGCATTCAAGTCTATAACATGGCCGATGCCACCACGCTCGGTTCGCTGCACACCACGTACACCAAGTCCAGACTGGACGCCCTCACGGGCGGCTCGACGCAGTATTACGGTTTGGACGTAACGCCGGACGGCGCCAGGCTGCTCCTGGGAGGGCTCGAGGGCAAAGTCTCGATGCTGGGTATTGCGCTCCAACCGCCGGCCCGGCGGGCGGCTTATGTTATCCACATCAGCGTGGACGGCCTGCGGCCCGATGCGATCACCGCCCTCGGAGACACGAACCTGCCCAACTTCTACCGGATGCGCAGCCAAGGCGCATTTACCGACAACGCGCGCTCCGACTATGATTTCATCCTCACACTGCCGAACCACACTTGCCAACTGACGGGGCGGGGGGTTCTGGGAGGGTTGGGCCATGGCTGGGACACTAACCTCGATCCCCTGCCAGGCGAGACCCTGGCTTCGAATAAGGGCGCCTACGTCGCCGGCGGGTTCGATGTGGCCCACGACCACGGGCTGCGGACTGGTGCATTCCCTAGCAAGAACAAGTTCTCCCTCTTCGACCTAACCTGGAACGCCGCCAATGGAGCGCCAGACATCACCGGGCCGGACAATGGCAGAGACAAGATAGACCTCTTCACCGTTCTCACCAACACCGCCGAGTTGGCGCACACATTCGTCTCCAACATGGCGGCCCAGCCATTCCATTACGCTTTCATCCATTTCGCCGACCCGGATACCATCGGTGAAACCATCGGCTTCGATGTCACGCCCGGGTCTGCATACAGCGACGTGATTAAGGCGATAGACAGTCGCCTGGGAGTGATCTTCAGCCTGCTGGAGACCAACTCGCAGTTATTCGGTCGCACCGCCATCGTCCTGACGGCCGACCACGGCGGCTACGATCGTACCCATCTTGACCCCAGCCGGCGTGAAGGCTTTACCGTGCCGTTCTACGTTTGGGGTCCCGGCGTGTTCCCCGGCGCGGACCTATACACCCTCAACCCCGCCAGCCGGGAGAATCCCGGCACCAACCGCCCGCCCTACTCGGCGCATCCCCAACCGATTCGCAACGGCGAAGCCGCCAACGTTGTCTTGGGACTCCTCGGCTTGGGACCCGTGCCCGGATCAACGCTCAACAATCTCCAGGATCTGGCCCTCACCGTCACCTCACCCGACGACTTCCACCTCACCACAGTCGGTGCTGGCGGCGTCGTCAGCTTCACGCCTGCGCCCAACGTGTTTTACGACCTTCAAAGCTGCGACGACCTGACCTCCGGTTCCTGGAGCAAAGTCGCGGCAAATATCAGCGGCGTGGGCGGCACCGCGACGAACATCAACGTTGGGCCATGGACTGCTCCTCACCGCTTCTATCGCCTGAGGCTTCATTTCTGAGACAAGGCCCGGGGCGCGGACCTCAAGCCAACTGGCAGTCGGACGAGCGTTCGGAAAACGCGGCGCGTGCGTATTGCCAATCCGCGATACGGCGCAGCGCGGCCAAGCTGCAACCAAAGACCGAAGTCACAGAATCTCAGACACTCCCGAAGCTTCTCGCCCCGTGGGAGATGCATGCCTTCGGCAGACGGGCGTTGGTGGCAGCGATTCGAGCGGCGTGCCCTGCCGCGCCCGAGCCACGCGGACGCTGTGTACACCGGATGCACAAGCGATGCACAAGCGATGCACACCGGTCTCACGCGTGTGCATCCGGTGTGCATCGCTCGTGCATCGCTTGTGCATCGCTTGTGCACGGCTGGTACGCGCAAAGGCGTCAGGCAATGATAACGTGATATCTCCTATGGACAGGATGCTTGCAGACGGCTTATCCCAAGGCACGGCTTATGGCTCGGAAGCTGGCGATGGGAGCTCGCGGCCGCTTGCGTAGGAAGATGGAAGGTGGTTGCGGAGGTCCTGGCAGTGGCTGGCCGCTGCGCCACGGGCCGGAGCCGGGTGTCGGCTTCCCGCATGCGCTCCACGATCTTTACTTTCTCGGGAAAGGGCCGCGCGGCCAGTTCCCGGCGGCGCCGGCGTTTGTTCGCGAGGACTTGTTACATCAACGCGCTCATGAGGCAGTTCGCGTTTCGAGGTACTTCCGACGCCACTCGGCGCGCGGGGTCTTGCCGCGGGGATTGGCGCCCAACGACTCGACGAACCACCACTCGCGCGGCACCTGCCAGCCGGGGAGCCTGGTCAACAGGAACTGCCTTAGCAGGCCGCTATCGCCTGGCCCTTCCATCGCGACGCAGGCGACGATCACATCGGTTCGGTCCGCATCGCTGCTCGGGATGCCGAAGACAAGGCAGTCCTTAACCGCTCCGTATTCGCGCAGGACCCGCTCGATTGTTGCCGGAGAGACCTTCCGGCCAGCGACGTTGATCTGATCGCTCAGGCGGCCACGAAGATAGACTTGTCCGTCGCGGAGTTCGGCCAGGTCACTCGTCTGGAAGCGTCCGCCGCCAAGGCTCTCGTCGCCGTCCGGCCAGTAGGTTTCGCCCACCGCGTTGCCGCCCACTTGAAGGCACCCTTCTTCGTTCAAAGCCACTTCCACGTTCTGCATGGGCGAGCCGACACACGCGTCGTCTGTGCGTGGGGTGCCTGTTCTGTCGTAGGCAATCCCGCCGCACTCGGAGGAGCCGTAGAAGTTGTGGATTTTCAGGCCGGTGGCCGCGAAGACGGCCTGCTCCAGGGTGAGCGGCAGCGGGGCGCCGGCGGAAATCGCGAGGCGCACGTTGGGCGGGATGGCGCCGGCCTCGTGCCAGGCTCGCCACAGGGCCGGCACCCCGGCCAGGGTGAGGTCAGGGCAGTCCTCGGCTGCGCGGCGCACCATTTCCGGCAAGGGCGACGGGGCGAGAATCAGCGGGATGCCGTGCAACAGCAGGGGCAGCACCAGGTTCGAGAAGCCGTAGGAGTGGGCGAGCGAAATGACTCCCAGGTTGGGCCAGTCGGCGCGCAGGCCCATCGTGGGGACGATGTTGTCGGCGTCGGCGGCCAGTTGCTCGGGGCGGAAAGCGACGCCCCGCGGCAAACCGCCGCTCGCCGAGGTGGTCTTGATATGACAGCAGGGCGGCGGCGGGGCCGGAAATCGGGGCGGTTGCTGGTCGGGTTCCAGCGGGCAAACGATGGTGTTCTCGCGCCAGGCCCGTAGAACGGCGAAGATGAATTCAGCGGAGTGGCCTTGCGGATAGGCGACCGGCCCGCCGCCGGCGAGGGCGGCTTCGGCTTGCGCGGCGAGTTGGGCGAAGCTCCATTCCCGGCCCGCCGCCAGGTCGCGCAAAGCGAGACTGTGGCCGCGCTCATGGGCAATTTCCCGCCAACGTCCGTAAAGCATTTACACTTACTTAAGGCAAGATTAGTTTCCGCCGCAAGCATGACTTCGACGACCGGCCAATGCGCATCCCGCTTTCAGTTCGAGCGGGACACCTTGGCCTTCGCGAATGAGCTGGTCTGGGCCTACCGCCTTGAACCGGGAGCGAGCACCATGACCACCTTCCGCAACGACCCGCCACCCACTTATGCGCACCGGTGCTTCGTGATGGTTCGGTCCGTCAGGCAGTTCCTGTACCACGCCCGCTTTGACCCGGCCCTGCCGACGGCCGACGCCCGGACCTATCGGCAGCGGATTCGCCAGGTTGTGTCGCGCAGCCCGCGCCGGCCCAGCCCGGAGACAGAGCGGTTTGTGATCTCGGGCTACGCCGGTCTGCGCTCCTTCAGCGAGGCGCACGAGCCGCTGCTGAAAGCGGAATGCGGCGGGGCCTGGCAATCCTACTTCGTGCGCAGCCACTGGCGGATG
Organism: uncultured Verrucomicrobiota bacterium; assembly: GCA_964625855.1. GTDB lineage: Bacteria > Verrucomicrobiota > Verrucomicrobiia > Limisphaerales > UBA8199 > JAPLUA01. Next base: position 187,314 of record CAZVFC010000007.1, read on the forward strand.
GTCTTTCCCGTCCCTCGCTGGCATCAGGAACAGACGGCGCGGCGGTTGGCCCGGGCGATCGCGGCCGGGTCCCAGCCCATCGTTCATGTGTTTTGCTTTCCGCGAGTGACCATCAATCACGGGATTGTGCTCTACGGCTGCGCGGAAACGCCTGCCGCCCTGCGCTTCTCCGCTTACGATCCAAACGTGCCGGAACATCCGGCGGAATTGCTTTACGACCGCGCGGATCGAGCCTTCTGGCTGCCCCGGAATCACTACTGGGCCGGGGGGCGTGTGAAGGTGGTTGAGGTCTATCGCGGCTGGCTGTACTAGGATACGATGGCTGTCATGAGCGTGCGCGTCATTTTGATCACGGGAGCCAACGGCGGCTTGGGCCAAGCGATTGCCCGGGCCTTCCTGTCTGAGCAGGAGCAGATTTCGGTCTGGTTGGCCGTCCACTCCCGCCGGGACCGGGCCGAAGCGCTGACCCGTGAGCATCCTGACCGTTGCCGCTGCCTGCCACTGGATGTGACCTCGCGCGAGTCGTGGCAGCAGGCCGTGAGCGCGGTGTTGGGCGCACAGGGGCGGTTGGATGTGCTGGTGAACAACGCCGGCACCCACGAAGACGCCCTGCTGGGCACCATGCCTGTGGCATCCTGGCAACGCGTGCTGGCCACGAACCTGGACAGCGTGTTCCACGGCTGCCAGGCAGTGCTGCCGGCGATGATCAGTCAGCGCCACGGCCGGATTGTGAACATCGCCTCGCTGAGCGCGTTGCTGGCTCCGCCCGGACAGGCCAACTATGCCGCCGCCAAAGCCGGCGTGGTTGGGCTTACCCAGTCCCTGGCCAAAGAGGTGGCCCGGATCGGCATCACGGTCAACGCCGTTTGCCCGGGCTTTATCGAGACCGACACGCTCGCGGCATTGGTGGGCGACGAGCGTGCGGCGGCGCAGATGCGGGTGCCGATGCGGCGTTTTGGCCGGCCGGAGGAGGTGGCGGCGGCGGTGCGTTTCCTGGCCGGCGCCGATGCCAGTTACATCACCGGTTCCGTGCTGAAAGTGGATGGCGGGATTCTGTGAGCAGCTCAGTGCTGTCCGACCTCCAGGCAGACCATTCGCGTCAGGTCGCGGGCAATGAGGCGTCCCTGGGCGAGCGCCAATGGGCCCCAGGATTCGCGCCCTTTCAACACCTGCGCCTGGGCGAGCAGAGTATATTTCGCCGGCGTGGCCTCGATAAGGCGCAGTAGGCCAGAGTCGTTCATAGCGAAAAGGAGGCCGTCGGCCAGGATGAATGGGCCAAGGCCGAACTGCTGGCCGGAACCGCTGGTCCAGACCACCTTGCCGTCAAGGTCCAGGCAGACAAACTTGCCGTCGGCCCGCACGCCGTAGATATGGTCTCCATGCAGGATGGGCGTGTGCTGCGTGGCGCCAAACGCCTCCGGCTCCAGCTTGAAGACCGGCTTGGCCGCAAAACGGCCATTCTCCGCCTGAAGCTGAACCATGAGGCTGCCTGCGTTGTAGCCCCCCGTGAAGAAGATGCGCCCGCCCTCCAGGATCAGCGGCGATGGCACGGTGGCGATGCTGATCTTCCAGGCGGTGGTTTCCCAGAGAACCGAGCCGTCCTTTGCAGAGACGCCCACGACACCATTATTGGCGCAATAGACATACATGCGCTGCCCGCCGAACTCGATTGGCATGATCGAGGAATGGGTCATTTTCCAGCCGTGCGGATTGGGGGTCCGCCAAAGTTCTTTACCGGTCTCGCCATCCACAGCCAGCAGCAGGGCATCCTTACCACCCGGTGCAAGGACTACGACCCCGCTCTCGACCAACGGACACTGGCCCGCATACCACGGCGGAATCGTCGCGCCGTACTGCCGGACCAGATCCAATCCCCAGCGCAGCTCCCCCGTGTCCGGAACGAGGCACACCACATGACATTTGGGGCCCATCGCGACGAGCAGCTTGTCGGTGACGGTCGGCACGGTGCGAGACATGCCGTGGTTGCGTTTGACCGGCACCGGATAGGCATACCGCCAGATCTCGCGCCCGTCCGCCAGCGACAGGCAGCGCAAGGCATCCTGCCGCTTGTCACGGTCGTAATCCATAACATACACCCGCCCCTGGAGCACCGTCGCACCCGCGTATCCTTCGCCGACATCAATCGCCCATAACTCGTGCGGTTCGGAGGGCTGCCACGCTCGCTTGAGGACGGAGGTTTCCGTGCTGACCCCGTCGCGATTTGGCCCCCGCCACTGCGGCCAGGCGCCGTGCAGATCTCCGGGCTGGCCGTCGGAGCGTATGAGCTTGCCGGCCAGGACAGGGTTGGTCTGGGAACCCGAATCCGCGCCCGGTGCCTGGTCTGTTCCCGGCACGCGCAGCGCCAGCGACCTCCCTGGACCCCGCCCCAGCCAAAGCACGAGCGCGGCGAGAGCGGCCACCGCCAGTACACCTGGAATCAGCATGCCCAGTTTTGCAGACCCGATTTTCTTCATCAATGCAGCCTCGTTCTACCGGGAATCTCGCCCTGGGTCGAGTCTCGCCGGAAACAAAAAACCGGGCTAGTCAGTCAGGGGGTGACCGAAAAGCCCGGGGAATTTCGAACTAGTACAATCGTAGGATTACGGAGAACATCAGTCCCGGCTTGTACTCAAACCCGGGACCGAAATCAGTTTTTGGACTGCCAAAGAGCATATCGGTGCCGCTCGAGACGTTCATTCAAGAGGCGAAATCAGGCTCCATGTAATCATGCCTCCTTATCCACGTCAACGCTGCCGTGACAAGTATTAAACAGCCTATAGTCGGCGATTAGTGCTGGTAGGCGCGCGGCGATGAGAGGGAGTCGCACCGCTGCCGCCGCGAAGCCGTGCGAGGCAAAAGCGCGGCGACGGCCGCAAGATTTTCAGCATATTCCTGTTTACAGGCGCGACAACCTTGCTACTATTATTTCAGCAAAGCGGAAGCACGACATGAAAAAAATCGAGGCTATCATCAAACCTTTCAAACTCGAAGATGTTAAGGAGGCTCTGTCCAGCCTCGGCGTCGAGGGCATGACCGTTTCCGAGGTCAAGGGTTTTGGCCGCCAGAAAGGTCATACCGAAATTTATCGCGGCAGTGAATACACCGTGGATTTCCTGCCAAAGATAAAGATCGAGCTTGTTTTGGGGGAGAACCAGGTTGCCCCGGCGGTTGATGCCATTGTTAAGGCCGCCAAGACTGGAAAGATCGGCGACGGAAAAGTGTTCGTCAGCTCGATTGACAACGCGATTCGGATTCGAACTGAGGAAACGGGGGAGCAAGCAGTTTAGCGCACGGTTCCGCCACGGCTCGCGGCCGCGCCTTCGCCGGCGTCGGGGCAGGAGACCGCGCCAGACCAGCACTAAACATTGCAGGGATAAGGAAATGTGTCGTTTGATGGGACGAATTTGGCCTGTGAATAACTCGTGAATAAGAGTTAATATGTTGTCCTCGCTACTTTTGACGATATTGCCTAAAACCATCGCTTGGGGCGAGGTTCTCGCCCTCTCGAATTGGGCTGCGAAAAGATGGTAAAGCGCACAAACCTTAACCGCGTTTGTAAGTTATTATTTCGCAGCGTGTTAAGTATTGAATTTGGCTCAGAATGAACAGGAATCTCGGCAGGCTATTTGTGTTTTGTAAAGGGGTGTGCCAGAGGGCAAAGCAGGTTGCGGCTGAGGACTGTTCCAAGAGTGCGGTTAATGGGTAGGTGAATAAAACGCCCGAAAATCGGGCTTTCGGGACTTAGAAATGCAAGCCTCCGCGGAGAAGATTTGGGGCGCGGCACAGGAACATATTCGTTCCATGCTCAGCGCCGACACGTTTAATCTCTGGTTTGCTCCATTGCGCGCGTGCGGCCACGACCAGAACACGCTGACGCTGGAGGTGGCCAACGATTTTTGTGAAGTCTGGCTCAGAGACAATTACCTGGGGCTGCTGCAAGACGTGCTCACGCTCACGTCGGGGCGGCAAATGCAGGTTAAGTTCAGGGTAGGAACTGGACAAGGGGCTACGATTGCCGCTCCTGCGGTTGAGCCGGACGCGAAAGCAGCCAAGGCCTCACCGGAGCGCAATACCATCAGCCATGACTTCGGGTTCAATCCGAAGAACACTTTCGACACTTTCGTCGTCGGCAACAACAATAACTTCGCCTGCGCTGCCGCCCAAGCGGTTGCCCAGGCACCCGGCAAATCGTATAACCCGCTATTCCTCTACGGCGGCGTTGGTTTAGGCAAGACGCACTTGCTCCACGCCATCGGCCACCATGTCGTCGGCCAGAAGAGGGGCGCCCGCGTTGCCTACGTGTCTTCGGAGAAATTCACCAACGAATACATTGACGGCATTCAAAACAACCAGCTCGCCCGGTTTCGGAAGAAATACCGGCAGACCGACGTGCTGCTGATTGACGACATCCAGTTCCTGGCCGGCAAAGAGCGGATTCAGGAGGAGTTCTTTCACACCTTCAATGCGTTGCACGAGGCGCACAAACAAATCGTGCTGACCTGCGACCGGCCCGCGAGCGAAATCCAGAACCTCGAGCAGCGGCTGGTTTCCCGGTTCGAGTGGGGCCTGGTAACCGATCTGCAGCCGCCGGACGTTGAAATGCGCCTGGCGATTCTGCAGAAGAAGGCCCAAACCATGGGCGTGCAACTGCACGAGGACATCATGAACTTCCTGGCCAACCGGATCCGGACCAACATCCGCCGGCTCGAGGGCGCGCTGATTCGCGTAGCCTCCTACGCCGCGCTGACCGGGAAGAAGCTTTCGGTCGAGGTAGTGGAAGGCCTGCTGCGGGAAATCCTGAATGAGGAAGGCCGTTACTCCGTCAATATTGACGTCATCCAGAAGAAAGTCGCCGAATATTTTGATATTAGGCTCGCGGACATGACCAGCAAGCGCCGGCCGGAGAGCATCGCCTTCCCACGGCAAGTGGCCATGTTCCTCGCCCGGCAGATGACGGACACCTCCCTCAGCGCCATCGGCGAAGCCTTCGGCGGTCGAGACCACGGCACCGTCCTGCACGCCTGCCGCTTGGTCAAAGACCGCATGGAAGTTGATGCGGAGGTGCGCCAGCACGTCAGCTACCTCGAAAAAGCGCTGATGCGCTAAGGGCACCCCACGTTCCAAGGCCGCCATTTGGAAAAGCGATTCGGACTTCAGCTTTCGGATTCCGGAACTTGAGCTCGGTCGTCCCATGCCTGTCATCGAAGTCAACGGTCTTACCAAGACCTTCCGCACCTACCGGAAGCAGCCTGGGTTTGCGGGAGCCGTCAAGGGCCTGTTTCGCCGGCGGTATGACCAAACCGTTGCGGTCAAGGATGTTGCGTTCTGCATCGAGCGGGGCGAACTGGTTGGATTCCTCGGGCCCAACGGCGCCGGCAAGACTACCACCCTCAAAATGCTGGCGGGCCTGCTCTATCCCACCAGCGGTTCGGCACGGGTGCTGGGTTACGTGCCTTGGCAACGCGACGACGGTTACCGCCGCCAATTCGCATTGCTGCTCGGCCAGAAGAACCAACTCTGGTGGGACTTGCCCGCCCGCGAGTCGTTCGAGCTAAATGCTAGAATCTACGGCATCCCGGCTGCCACCTTGGAAAGGAGTGTCGGGGAAATGAGCGAACTGCTCACAGTCCGCGACAAGCTCAACGTCAGCGTGCGCGAACTCTCTCTGGGTGAACGCACGAAAATGGAGCTAATTGCCTCATTGCTCCACCAGCCTAAGGTCCTTTTCCTCGACGAGCCGACCATCGGCCTGGATGTGGTTTCCCAAAAGATCGTTCGCGAATTCCTGCGCGCCCACAACGCCAAGCAGAAGACCACCATCCTGCTCACCAGCCATTACATGACCGACATCCAGGAGTTGTGCGAGCGGGTTATTATCATTGACCACGGCACCATCTTCTTCGATGGCCGCCTCAGCGAGGTCGTGGATCGCTTTGCCGACTCCAAGCTCATCACCATCCAATGCGAGGGCACGGCCAATCCCCCCGCCGCGAATCTGGTCAAATATGGCGAGATCGTGGACCAAAGCCCGGGCAGCATTCAACTCAAGGTCAAGCGGGACCGCGTCATCCCGGTCTGCAAGGCGCTGCTGGACGATCTGCCTGTCAGCGACATAGATATTCAGGAAGTCCCCATCGAGGAAGTCATCCGCCGCATCTTCGCACGCTGATTGGGATCCACGGGCGAGGGGCGTCGGCAAGAAAGCGCGCGCCTCCTCGCCTGCCGCTGCCCTCCGGAGGCTGCCCGGCAGGGAGCATGAGTGTCCGGCCGGGACCCGAAGCCATTTCGGCTGACGAGTTCCCTGGGGCCGGCGTGGCGGACGCGCCGCGTGACGCGGGCTTGCTCGGCCGGGGACGAAAGGCAGGGTGGTGCTCATTGCCCGACTTCGGGCCGCCTTGGAGCGGTTGAATCCCGCGCTGCCGCCAGAGGCCATCACCGCCGGCATCTACACCGCAGTGAGCTGACCGGAATCTACTTCAGGAGGTCTGTGACGGTCGCCGCCTCCAGCACCAGCGTGCTGAACCTTGTGAGGCCGGGGCCAGCTCAATCAGTCTGTGGAAGCCTGGCTTCCCGAAACCGGAAGCAGGGCCTCCACCCATAAGGGTGACGACTCCCAGGAAAACGAACCAACGGAGTGCAAAATGCGCCTTGTACCCCTGTAACACAGGGAACGGGGTCAGACCGGACGCTCAGATTCCAGTCAAAGGAGGCGGGACAAAGCTGAAATGGGAAGGCGAAAATTGCAGCCGGCGGGGTGCGGATTCGGATTTGATCTGAGCGGGCGGAGCGCGTATAAGCAGGGCCTACTGTGAGCCAGAATCTCTTGGAAAGCAGCGACAGCGTCCGGCACGCCCGGCCGCTGCGCCATGTCCAGTCCGTCACCTTTGATCAAGCACTCGACCTGGAGCTGGGCGGGCGGCTGCCGAGTGTCACCGTGGCCTACGAAACCTACGGCCAGCTCAACGCGGCCCGGTCCAACGCCATCCTGGTCTGCCACGCCATCAGCGGCGACTCGCATGTGGCGCGGCACAACGACGAAGATGATCCCGGTTGGTGGGACATCATGGTCGGCCCGGGCAAGCCGATTGATACCAGCCGCTTCTTTGTCATCTGCCCTAATCTGCTCGGCGGCTGCCGCGGCACGACCGGACCGGGGAGCACGGACCCGGCAACCGGAAAACCCTACGGGCGGGACTTTCCCACGGTCACCATCCGTGACATGGTGGAGGCCCAGCGCCGGCTGCTGGATCACCTGGGCATCGGCCAATTGCTGGCGGTGGTGGGGGGCTCCCTGGGGGGGCACCAGGCGCTGACGTGGGCGACGCGGTTCCCGGAGCGGGTGCAGGCCGTGGTGCCGGTGGCTACCTCGGCGCGGCTGACCAGCCAGGCGCTGGCGTTTGATGTGGTCGGGCGCAACGCCATCCGGCGTGATCCCTACTATCACGGCGGGCAGTATTTCGGCGAGAAACGCACGCCGGAAGTCGGCCTGGCTATCGCACGCATGATCGGCCACATCACCTACTTGTCGCAGGAGGCGATGACCAAGAAGTTCGATGCCGACCGCCTCCGTCCGCGGGATGTCCCCACCAACTTCGAGAAGATCTTCTCGGTCGGCTCCTATCTCGGCCACCAGGGCGACCGGTTTGTCGAGCGCTTCGATGCGAACACCTACATCACGCTCTCGATGGCCATGGACCTCTTTGACCTCGGGAGCACGCCTGAGGAGCTGGCGGCCACCTTCCGGCGCGCGCCCTGCCGCTGGCTGGTCATCAGCTTCAGCAGCGATTGGCTGTTCCCTCCGGAGCAGTCGCGCGAGATTGTCAACGCCCTGATCGCCAGCCGGATTCCCGTCAGCTATTGCAACGTTCGGAGCGCCTGCGGCCATGACGCCTTTCTCCTGCCCGACGATTTCCCCATCTACGGCGAAATGATCCGCGCCTTCCTCAACAACGTGGCCGGTGGACAGGCCCCGCCAATCGCCGACGATGACGAGGCAAGCGACGGTCCCACCAGCATCTTCCACCAGCACCGGCTGGACTATGACCGCATCGTCGAACTCACGCCCGCCGCCGCGAGCGTGCTGGACCTGGGCTGCGGTTCGGGGGCCCTGCTGGCGCGCCTCAAGGCGGAGAACCATCGCCACCTGATGGGCGTGGAACTGGACGAGCGGAAGATTCTGACCTGCGTCAGCCGCGGCCTCGATGTGGTCCAGGCCGACCTGAACAAGGGGCTCGGGGCCTTCGCGGATCAGGAATTTGACTGCGTGGTGCTGTCCCAAACCCTGCAAGCCGTCTATGACGTGGAAGGCGTCCTGACGGAAATGCTCCGCGTCGGCAAGAGCTGCATCGTCAGCATTCCCAACTTCGGCTACCGCCCGTTGCGGCAAATGTTGGCCGAGGAAGGCCGGGCCCCCAAATCCGGCGGCGTCCTGCACTACGAATGGTTCAACACGCCTAATGTCCGCTTCTTTACCCTGCTCGACTTTGAAGACTTCTGCCGCCAGAAACAGATTCGCGTCCACCGCCGAATCGCGCTCGACACCGAGGCCGGCGCGGAAGTCTTTGACGACCCCAACCTGAACGCGGACCTGGCCATCTTCGTGATCAGCCGGAGCTGATACCCTGGATTCAAGAGCTGGCGCGCGGGCGTAGGGAGGCGTATTCTCCCGGTGTATGCGCATCCTCCTGTTCAGCGGCAAGGGTGGCGTGGGCAAGACCAGCCTCTCGGCGGCGACCGGCACCCGCCTGGCGGAGCTGGGCTACCGCACGCTGGTGATGAGCGTGGACCCGGCGCATTCGCTGGCCGATGCCTTCGACCTGCGGTCCAGCCTCTTCAGCTCCAAGACCGCCGACCCCTATCCCATCGCGGACCGCCTCTGGATTCATGAGGTCAACATCCAGAAAGAGATCAAGCGCCACTGGCACCGGATCTGGTCCTACATCAGCTCACTGTTGCACACCTCGGGCCTGAGTGAAGTCGAGGCCGAGGAGATGGCGATCTTCCCCGGCATGGAGGAGTTGAGCGCCCTGCTCTACGTCAACGAGTGGCAGAAGGAGAAGCGCTACGACGTAATCGTGCTCGACTGCGCGCCGACCGGGGAGAGCCTGAGGTTCGTTTCGATGCCGACCACCATGAAGTGGTACATGGCGCATATCTTCCCCGTGCAGCGCGGGCTGCTCCGGGCGGTACGCCCGATCGCCAACCGGGTGGCCCCGTTCGAGCTGCCGCCCGACAGCTACTTCGCCAGCGTGAAAGACCTCTTCGACCGCATCGAAGGCATAGACGAATTGCTGGCCGACCCGCGCATGACCAGCGTGCGGCTGGTCACCAACGCCGAGAAGATGGTGGTCCGGGAAACCCAGCGCGCATTCGTCTATTTCTCGCTGCACGGCCTGACGGTGGACCAGGTACTGGTCAACCGCGTGCTGCCCGCGGAGGTCGAAGACGATTTCTTCCGCGAGTGGCGTCGCACCCAGGAGAAGTTCCTCAAGGAGGTGGAGGACTATTTCGCCCCGGTGCCCATGCGGACGGTGCCGCTGTTTCGGCATGAGGTGCTGGGCCTGGAACGGCTGCGCGAGCTGGCGGGCGAGTTGTTCCGCCACAACGAAGACCCGGCGGCGGTCACCCGCACGGAGCGGCCCTATTCCTTCCGCAAGCGCAACGGCGTGTATGAGGTGCGGCTCCAGGCGCCTTTCGCCGCCAAAGGCGAGGTCGGGCTGTTCAAGAAAGGCGAGGAACTGGTTATCGAGGTCGGGGCGGTGCGCCGGCATGTGGGTTTGCCCAGCTCGATGAGCGGGCTGTCGCCGGTTCGGGCGCGCCTGGACGATGGCATGTTGGTAGTGGAACTGCGGGAGACGTTATGAATAACAAGACCAAGCGAAATCCAAAGAAGGCCGCCGGTCCGTGCCTGTGCGAAGGAGCGGGTCCGGCGCTGAGCGAGTTGTTGCGGCGGATGGCACCGTCCGCGGATGCCTGCCAGCATTTCGAGACCGCCCGGCTGGAGTTTCTCAAGGGAATCCGGGCGGTGCTGGACGAGCGCATCGAGCAATGTTCTAAGCCCCGGGCGAAGGGCGAGAAGATCAGCGTGGATTAACAGGCTCGCCGCCGGTTTCATGCCCGGCGTGGACATTCAGCGAATGCAAGGGCCGGGCACGCGGCCGGGGCGGAAGCCGGTTCAGGAGGCCACGCCCAGGTCGTCGAGCAGCAAGCGCGCGCTGATGCGGGCCGACTCGAAGATCACGGGCAGGCCGCTCCCCGGATGCGTGCCGCCGCCAACCAGATACAGCCGGTCGAACTCCTCGAACCGGTTGCGGGGGCGGAGGTGGAGCATCTGGCCGAGGTTGTGCGCCAGGTTGAAGGTGGCGCCCCGGTAAATGCCGACTTTGTTCTCCCAGTCATCCGGCGTTACGATGCGCTCGAAGCGGATGCGGCTCTCGATGCCCTTTAACCCAATCCGGCCAAGCTGTCGTAGCGCCACTTGTCGGTAACGCTCGCGCTCCTTGCCCCAATCAACATTCCGGTGCCGATGAGTGACCGGGACCAGCACGTAGAGCGCGCTGTGGCCGGGCGGCGCCATTGTATCATCCGTGCGGCACGGGTTCTCCACGTAGAACGACGGGTCTTCGGTAAGCACATGCCGGTTCTCGATGTCCTCCAGGTTCTGCCGGTAGTCCCGCGCCATATAGATGTTGTGGTGCTGGAGCTGGTCGAAGCGGCCCTCGACGCCGAGATAGAGCATAAAGGTCGAGCAGGAGAAACGTTTGCCGGCGATGGCCTCGTCGGTCCACTTGCGGCGCAGCGGGGCAGGGATCAAGGTCGTCATCGCGTGACCGAAATCAGCGTTGACCACAACAGCGTCGGCGCGAGTTTCGCCACCGGCAGTCCGCACGCCAACAGCGCGACGTCCGTTGAAGAGGACTTCCTGCACGGGCTCATCGAGCCGGACAGTGGCCCCCAACTCGGTGGCCACGCGCGCCATGCCGTGCGTGAGCGCGTTGCAGCCGCCCACGGGGTGCCAGATGCCGTATTCATACTCCAGGAAGGAGAGGATCGAGAACAGGCTGGGGCACTGGAACGGCGACATGCCCAGATACTTCGACTGGAACGTGAACGCCAGTTGCAGGCGCGGGTCGCTGAAATAGCCCGCCAGTTCGGCATGCAGCGATTTCCACGGCTTGAGATACGGCAGCACAGCCAGCAGCCGGGCTTGCAGCAGGTCGCCCCACGCAAGAAAGGGCGTCTGCAGGCACGGAGCGAACTTCTCCAGCTTCACCCGGTTGTAGGCCATAAATTGCCGGAACTGCGGCCCGTCCGCCGGCGCCAGTTTGGCAATCTCAGCGACCATGCGCTCGATATCTGAGGAGCACAGCAGCTCGCCGCCCGCGCCGAAAATGAGCCGGTACTGCGGGTCGAGCCTCTTCATCGGCACCTCGCGGTACATGTCGCGCCCGACCGCCTTGAAAATCTCCTCCAGGATTTGTGGATAGAGGAAGAAGGTCGGCCCGAGATCGAAGCGGTAGCCGTCGCTTTCGATGGCCGAGGTCCGCCCGCCGACACGCGGTCCTTTCTCGATCACGGTGACTTCCAAGCCGGCCTTGGCCAGCAACATCGCGGTCGCCAACCCGCCTGGCCCCGCGCCGATAATGATCACGCGCTGCTGCGACATGCAGCTCTACTTATCGAGACCAGGGGCTTTTGGCAAGCCCAGCCTAAGGCTCCAGCGCCGGGCCGCCAGGACCATGGACTGAGTGCCGCGCGTGAGCGCCGGGTGTCGCCCGCCCGCCGTTATCGTTAATGCTAGCAACCCCGCCCGCCCCAGCCAAGGGCAGCTTTGCCCAACCGCGCGCCATGCGCCAGCGATGCACCAGCGATGCACGAGCGATGCACACCGGACGGGCTCGTGTGCATCGCTGGTGCATCGCTGGTGCATCGCTGGTGCATTTGTGGTACACCTCCTGCGCGTGGAGGTGGCGAGGCTTGGCCGGCTGGGGAGGGATGTGGAGTGGAGGATGGACTTCCGGCACTGCGGGCGAACGGCAGTACCGCCGGGGTGCAGACGGGTAGTCTGTGCCCTTACACGCCCGGCGTCGTTGGGGGGTGCTGCCAGGATGCGCCCGCTCTACGGAGCGCAGGACAGGGCCGGGAGTTTTTGCTTTTCAGCCTGCATCTTAACCGGCAGATTGCGGCCTGAAATTCGGGAACAGCAACAACAAGACTCTTATGGCTGAGAAATCCACACCGCCAAAACGGCTTTCGGAGAAGAGCACCAAACAGGAAATGCTGGAGGCCTATCAGGCCCTGGCGAAACAACTTGAAGAGAAGCGCGCCGCCGAGCTCGCCCCGGAGCGCCGGCTGGAGGAGAAACGGGCGGAGGAGGCTGTCAAAGTTGCGACGGCAGTTGAGCCGGAAGGCATTGACCGCGAAATCGGCCAGCTCAAGGCCGAGATCGGCAAGTTCCTAGCCGATATTTCCGACCGGCTCGCTGCGGAATCCGGCAGGTTCCGCAGCATCCAAAAGGCGGTTCAAAGCAAGGAGGCCGAACTCAAAGAGCTTTATGGCATCGAGAAGGGTGCCGTCAGCCTGGCTGCCCTCCTGGAGGCCCAAAACCAGAAGCGCAGTGACTTTGAAACCCAGATGGCCCGCGAGCGCGAAGAATTGCAGAGCGGGATCACGTTCTTGCGCGCCGAGTGGGAAAAGGAGAAGCAGACGCACGACGCCCAACTGAAGGAGCGCGATTCCGCGGAAAAGAAGGCGCGGGACCGCGAACGGGAGGAATTCGCTTACGCCTTTAAGCGCGACCAGCAAGCCATCAAGGACAAGCTGAACGACGAAAAGGCCGCCTTGGAGAAGGAAATCAAGCTCAAGAAGGAAGCCGCCGAGAAAGAACTCGCCGAACGGGAAAAGGCGATCGCCGAAAGGGAACGCGAGCTGATGGAACTCCGCTCCAAAGCCGCCGCCTTCCCCAAGGAACTGGACGCCGCTCTCAACCAGGCGGTCAAGGAAGCCAGCGACAAACTCAAGCTGGAAGCCAAGAATCGCGAGGACCTCCTCCGTAAGGAATTTGAAGGAGAGCGCAACGTATTAACCGCCCGGAACGAGTCGCTGGAAAGGGCTTGCAAGGAACTCAACGCCGCCAACGCGAGACTCGCGCAGCAACTCGAGGCTGCTTACCAGAAGGTGCAGGTCATCGCTGAGAAGACCGTGGAAGGCACCTCTCAGTCCAGGTCGCTGGCGGAGCTGCAGAAGCTGCTCATTGAGCAAAGCCGAAAGAGCGCGGCAGACAAAGGGTAATCCCTACGGCCTTGGCTTTGAAAAAAGGACATATAAAAGGGTCCTGCATTACTTGCCTGGGTGCCAGCGTGTCATGGCGGAGGCACCAGCGGAATGTCCTATTATTGGACACGCTTCCCTTCAAGGCTCTTGGTCAGGCGGGAGAACGACCCCGGTGATTTATTGCGGAGGTTGAGGACAGATCCCTGAGCCGTCAAATGCCAGTCAGTCTCAAGCCCCCACCAGGAAGCGGTACACGCGCCACAGCGTGGTCAAGGTGACCCGCGGCGGCGGATAGTGCAGCTTGGGATCAGAAGCGACCGGTGCAGCATCGGGCGCCGGTGGGTGAAGCAATCGAAGCTGGCCCGACCGTGGTAGGCTCCAAGGCCGCTCTAGCCCAGCCCGCCGAACGGCATTTCCTGGCCGCTCAGATCAAGTCCCAAGTGCCCCTTGACCGGATTGCTAGCCGTGCCGCTTGGCTGGATAATTCCTGGAACCCGCAACGCCTCGGCGCAATTCGGTGCCTGGCTAAAGTCGGTGGCCGGCTGTCTCAACGGCGCGGATTATGCACGACCCCCAGAGCACGAGTTGGCGGCGCGACCCTGCTGCCAGAATGAGCAATGCGCCTGACGGGTGAGGTTTCTGCAACCCCCACCTTCGGGATTAAGTCCTGGTTAATGCAGATAACCTGCCTGGGTAAGTGTCGCTTTAGCCCACAAACCTTGTGGACCATTATCCCGCTTGCAAGGAGCACCAAACGTCCCGCAGTCGCAGTCGTAACACTTGGGATTTCCCCACCGGCCAATGTAATTACGATACATCCACAACGGCCACGGTCGTATTCCCAGACCGGTCATCTCCTTAGAATCGTATGCCTCTACCAAGTTCCAAGTGTCCCACGCGACGCCCTCGCCTGTCTCATCCGTTAAGATAATACCCTTCCCGCAACCAACATCGCAGTACTTATGGGCGGAGTCGACATCAAACCACGTGCCATGCCCGTGATAGGCCGCATAAACGACTGGATGATCGCCGGTCTTTAATGCTTGGTCCCATAACCGAACCCGCCATCCCAGTTCACAGGTGCCACATCCTCCACCGTGAGCTTCAGTCCGGACCTGAAACGGCACCCCGTTTGTCAGGACGACAAGCATATGCTCCCAATCTCCGACGTGATTGTCAGACCATCCGCAAGCCACTTCCTTGCCTTGGTTCCAAGGATAAAAGGTAAAATAGGCTAGCGCAACCACTCTCGCCACACCGTAATTCTCACCCAAAGGAAGCCAACCTTTATCAACCCAAAAGGCGTAAATTGGGACCGCATACGTTGAAGGATTAAATCCCGCAAGCCAGGGGAAGTTATCGATAGAGCAGTCGTAATAAGTCATGTTTGGTACAAAAAGCCACCATTCATCCTGCTTAGTGTTCTCATCATAATAGATAGTGCGAGTCGTATTTGTAATGATGTACTCGACCGACGACGGGAAGCAATCTTCGCTTGGATGAAGCATTATTCGTGGGGCGTACTGAGTCAGCAATGCAAGCTTTTGTTCGTCCGAATAATTCGTTGTCCCGACGATGATTGCCTGGCCCTTCTCAGGCCAATTGGTCAGCACACACGGTTTGGTGATTCGTGTGCGTTCCGCCAATTGTCCACCTATTTGAATTGACCCATTTGTTGCTACATAGTAGACACCATCAATTAGCGTGGAATAGGGGTGTTCCGCTGTGCCCTCGTAAGGGCCGGATATGTTTCCGCTCCAAACACAAACCGCGCTTGGGCCGTCAGCGAGTGCAGTGAAGCCTGACAGAAGGAGCCCCAGCGAGCATATGAGGACTGATTGGATGGTAGCCTTGAGGAATGGACCTGAGCCACGCCGGGCTAGGAACGGTTGTTCATCACGGCCACGGCAGTGCCGGGAGATGTTTCCATTGGTAATCATAACGGTCCTGCGTAGATGCGGTGTAAGATGCTGGTTGTCATTGTAGATTGACCAATACCAGCACCAGGCCCTTGCCCTGGTCGAGCGGGGTCATGGCCTTGCCAATGATCGCGCCGCTGCGGCGCTCTACATCGGTGGCCTTCATGGCGTGGCCTGGGGTGCCCGAGGTGGTGAGGAGGTCGCCGGGCCGGATGGGCCCGCCAGCATCGGCGTCCGCATAGCAATAGACGCGCCCGCTGAGCGCCACCGGGTGTTTGCCGCTGGCAATAGAATCTTCCTGCTTGAGCATTAAGCCGGGCTTCACGTTACCGGCACCACTGATAATCCCAGCCACCCTGTGGTCATAAGCCTGGGTAGAAACGCGCAAATCACCCGGCTTCTCGGGATCGATTGAGACCACCATGCCGGGTATCAGATCACCTGCGCTGGCGATGTTGAAGGGCTCGGCCAAGTCCGAACCGCCGCGGATCGTGAGGACATTCACTGCCGCCTCGCCAGCCACATCGAGTTTGTACTGGGGGTGACCTTCTCCGATGCCGACGTTGCCGGCTCGGGTCAAGACCATCGGCTGCGACCGTATTCCATTAGTATCATGACTTGAGAGAAGCAGGCTCCCGGGTGCGGTATCATAGAGGTCATTCGCCCCATTTGCTGTAGACATTATGGTCCAATCGCTGCCCCCGGGATATGCACTGGTCAAACCAAAAGAGGCACCCAACTCGTTGCTTGATGTTAGCATCATCACCTTGGAGCTCCAAGAAGGGTGGCTTGCCACAAGAAAGCCAAGGTCGGAGGACAAAAGGCCGCCTGAGACCTTGCTCAACGACGCGCCGTCTGATGCCAGCTTGACGGCACTGACCGACCCATCCGCGGGAGTGAGGTTGGTGAGGCCAGCGCCGTTGCCCGTGAAGTTGACGGCGGTGACGGTGCCATTGACATCCAGTGCGCTGCCGGGGTTGTTCTTGTTGATGCCCACCCCGTTCGGCGCGCCGATTAGAAACTGCTGGGGGGCAGTGGATGCAAAATCGTTGGCCCAGTCGCCGTTCCAAACGAAGCTGAGATCATGCCTGGACTTGGCTGCCCGTCCGGCGGCAAAACTCCACCAGGCGCTTGCCTCATTCGCAGCCCCGCCCGGAATCACCGAGCGATCACCGGTGGCGCTGTTTTGATCCCCTCCGCTTACCGTCGCCGTGTACCCCGACGCGATATTAAAGCCACCTCCGGCCACTGTCGAACCATTGCCGCTGCTGGTGTTGTTGAAGCCTCCTCCCAGCGTCGCATCCACGCCACCTGCAACTTCGGTGTCGTTGGCGCGGGTTATCTGCAGATCTATGGCATGGAGCCCCCGTGGGTTGCCGCCGCTGGAGTGGATAGAGTTGCTAAATGTCAGGCCCGCAGCGAACATCGGCGCGGCAGTGAACGTCTGTCCGACGTTGAGCAGCGCGACGTTGGTGGAGAGCCGGGCGTCAACCACCGTGCCCGTCAAGTTGGCGGCGGGGACTGAAGTCAACGCGCCGGCTGGCACGGAACCGGTCAGGCTGGCAGCGTTCAAGTTAGTGAGGCCGGCGCCGTTGCCCGTGAAGGCGGCGGCTGTGACGGAGCCATTGATGCTCAGCGCGCCGCTGTGTGGTTGCTGGCCGAATAACGCGGTCTGGTAATTGGTAACCCAGTAGGAGGAGAATACTGTGGCGAACATCAGGTCACCGCCCCTACTGCAGCGCCCGCCCGCATACGTATCCTCTGTGCTTGCGTTGAGGTAGCAGTCAAAACAGTCAGCCAGACTCACTTCAAAGGTGTACTGGGACCCGGCGATAATGGGCGCCGCCAATGCCGTGTATATGCGTCCCGTCGGCTGGTCTGCTGCGGTGCAAAGGAGTGTTCCGTTAGTCCCTTCGCCATGGTAAAGCTTCAATGTCACCCTGCCTTCACCGAGAAGGTAAATGTAGTAGAGCCAGCCGGACAGGGCGGGGGTAAAGGACTGCCACACAGTCTGGCCCTCCCCGAGATAAAGGGGCTCGTAAACATAATTGAGTTGGTCAGTCCGCTCTTGATTAACCTCCGTCCCTTGTGGGGTGACGGTTAGGCCTGGCATACTGCCGGCCGAGCCCGCCCACGCGGCAAGATCGGCCGAAGCCGCCCGCGTGGCCCAGAGGGCATTGGGGGCGGGAGTGAGCGGCTGGCGGGGCAACACGGCGTAAGAGGCGCTTGGCTCGTTCGTCCGGGCCAAAATCTCTAGATAACGCAGAGCCCCTTGGAAGACCGCCCCGAAATCCAGGGTGACGGAGAAGACACCACCGGTGACGGCAACAAAAGACGGGCCGTTCCAGAGGCCGCTGCCGCCAGTAGGGACATCGTAGAGCCCGAACCAGAGTTCGTACGTGCCGTTGGCGGGCCCGCTGGCGGTGGTCAGCCGGCCCTGGTAGGTAAACGCGGTGCCCAGAGGAGTCGCGTGTGAGTGGCAGAATCCACCCCCAAGGGCGGCTGCCACGATCGAGAGGATGAGTCTTACAGATTTGTAGTTGTTCATAACGGAGGATTTCTTGAATGGTTAAGGTGGAAGGTATTATCGAACGACGGGAGCTGATCTACTGCTTTCGCAGCCGAAGGTAGGTCGGCGCGTCGTTCGGGGAGAATGTCAGGGAAACCTGGTATTCAGTCCCGACGACGACGGGGGTGACGGGGACATCGCTCCACCCGGGGCTGGCGGCGAGCCGCTGCTCGAGCAAATAGCCTGTTTGGCCAGTAGGCCAGGAGAGCACAAGGGTACTGGCGTTGATTAACCTGACGTATAGCCGTGGGCGTTCACTTGGAACCTCAGTCCCCTCGCTGAACTGGCCCCAGTAGCCACCCAAGAGCGTGAAGCCGCCGCCCGCGGCGGTCAGCGTACCGGCGTCCGGCTGGCCCACCGTGCCGCTCAGAGTGAATTCACCGGCGGAACTCGAGCCGCCTCCGCCGTCCACCGTGTACCAATCAATGCTCAGGGATTCGGCGGCGCCGGCAAGTGCTGGGCAAGCCAAGCTAAGGAACAGAAGTGTTGTGAGCTTCATAGGGGGCGGCTTTCTTCATGGTTAGGAGTCAAGGAGACGGTGATTGGCAGGTAACGCTTTCTGTCCCGATCCGATGGTGCTTGTAGCAACCGCGCAACTCGAGGGCTCCTTGTCACTTCGTTTCAGAGCATTCTGCTGATCCGGGAGCGAGTCTAGCCTGGCCCCGGTGCTTCGACCGCCGTGGGCATTCGGCCCAGGCCGGCAGCGCGGCGCGGGGCCGTGGGAGCGAGACCGCGCTTGGCTTTCCCGCAAAAGGACAAGGGCCAGTTGCGAGAGCCTCCTGGCGGGACGGTGTCCAAGCGGTCTCATGCACCTTCACCTGTACAACGGATGAGGGGGCTGGTTTTGGACAAACTTTTTCGGACAGGTAGGCTGCCACCGCTGCCTTGAGCAGCGCGCGCGCCCGCTGGATCCGCTTGTGGGCATTGGCGACTGTAATGGCCAGTGCTCGGGCAACCTCATCGGGGGAGCAATCCTCGAGAAAGAACAATTGGGCGGCGGGGCGCAGGCCGGGAGGCAAATCGTGGATCGCGCCCCGAAGGACCTCCTCCAGTTCGTGCAGCAACAGGGTTTCACCGGGGTCCAGGTCGGCCGAGGCGAAGGGCTCATCGCCTTCGGCCGCTGTATCGTTCATATCCGTCAATTCCCAGCGGCGGCAATGGTCTTCGCGTTGGATGTCGCGACAGACGTTGACCGCCACGCGGCCGAGCCAGGCCTTGAGATTGGTCATCTGGAGGGCCACGCGCGGCAGCCCGGCTAGCGCCTTTTGCCACACTCGCTCCAGCGCATCCTCAGCGTCGGCACGCCGGCCATCCAGGTAGTGGGAGCAGAGCTGAAACAGAAAGTCGCGGTGTGCTAGCCAGAGCAGCCAGAAGGCGCCCGGATCACCCTGCGCAAAGCAACGGAGCAAGAGTGGCTCGGGGGCGCCGGGCGCCAGCCAGAGGGTGCTGTTTGCCCAGGAACTACTATGGACAGGAATTTGCTTTGCTCCGACCCCGCATCGGCATAGCGCTGCGCGGGTGAGGGACAATTGTGTTCTTCCCGTCACATTCATTAACCACCAAGTTAGGCTGATAATAGGCAACGGGCCGGCCCAGAGTCAACAGAAGAGTCAAGAAAATGTCGTGCAGAAAATCGCCTTTCAGGAGGCCAAGGAGCTGGAACTGGCCGCTTCTCTAGGTGGCCGCTGGCGGGTGGACATTGTTCCTGGCCGGTTTGGCTGGTATGCCCGTCCTATCAAGCTGTGCCACAACCCCGGCTGCAATCGCCCGCGAGCAAAGCACAGTGAATACTGCTCCAAGTGCCTTCCGGGGCCTGGTGCGGACAGCCCCAGCCCGGCTGCCACCGGCGGCGGACACTACGAAGGCCGCGCCCACCGATCAGCAGATGCGAGCGCAGAAAGAAAGCAAATCTCGTTTCGTTTGACTCATCGCCATGCCTACGCGCTCCCAGGCGCTTTCTATATCACAGATTTTGAACCTTTCCCTTTGCGAAGAAATGGCCATGTTGCAGGCGCTCTTTTGACAACCACCCCCCATTGCTTATGCCTGACATTGACCAGCAGCCCTGTTCGCCGGGGTTTTTGACCCGACAGTCGTGTGATTATGATTAGTAAAAAGGAGACCCGGTTCCTGTTATTCCTGTCCGCATTACTGACGACTCAGGTCTTGGCTGGCGAGACACTTGTTCGCTCTGTCACCCTGGACACACCGTTGAAGGCATCGGGGGATGGGACGGATTGGATGCAAGCTCGTGCGGCGGCGATCCCCGGCACCTCGGCGATGCCTGCTGTAGTCATTACCCTCCAGAAACTGGACCAGGCGGGCACGCACATGTACCACGGTCTGGCGGCCATGTGGAGCGACGATTTGGGCAAAACCTGGAAGGGGCCCGAGCCGCAACCGTCGTTGGACCGTCACACGCACACCAACAATCTGCTGGAAGCGCCGGTGGATATGACACCACAACTGCACAAGCAGACAGGAAAGGTATTAGTAACCGGCGCGACCTTTTGGCTGGATCCGGTAAAGCGCCGGAATGTTGGCAGCGTCAGCCATACGGCGTACACAGTGGGCGATCCCAGGACCCGCCAATGGGGTCCTTGGCAGCGGCTGGCCATGCCACCGGGGCCGAAATTCCATTTTGCGCGAGCCGGCTGCACCCAGCGAGTAGATTTGCCCAACGGTGACGTTTTGCTTCCGATCTATTTCCGGGCACAGGGCGGTGAATACGGTTACTCCACCGTCGTGCGGTGTTCGTTTGACGGCTCCACCCTTCGCTATGTTGAGCATGGCACCGAACTGACGGTCACCAACGCGAGTCCCAAGTCCCGCAAGGGCGCGGGCGAGCCGTCGTTGACACGATTTGGCGGCAAGTTCTACCTGACCCTCCGCAATGATGAGCGCGGTTATGTGGCGACCAGCAAAGACGGGTTACACTTTGGCCAGCCCAGGCCATGGTGCTTCGATGACGGGTCGGAACTGGGAAGCTACAACACGCAACAGCACTGGGTAACGCACTCGGAGGGGCTATACCTGAGCTACACCCGGCGCGGGGCAAACAATGATAATGTGTTTCGGCATCGCGCGCCGTTGTTCCTCGCGCGAGTGGACCCGGAACGGTTGGTGGTCGAACGCAAGACCGAACGCATCTTGCTGCCCAACCTGGGGCAACCCTTTGGCAATTTCGGAGTGTGCCACGTGACGCCGGAAGAGACCTGGGTGGTTGATTGCCTGCGGTTTGCGCCGGCCAGCCAGCCCAGCCTGTATATCGCGAGGATTCACTGGGCGAAGCCAAACCGCCTGGTCCAGCAGTAAACCGTGCCAGGCTGAATGCCTGTCTGCCCGCGGACGCCCCCAAGGGCCAGGAGCCGGGTTGGGGTTGTATTGCTCCCCCCGCCCTTGCTACTTGTGCGGATCACTCCCAGCGTTGAGCCATTCCAGGTTGAACCGGGCAAGTGTGATGCACGCATAGGCCCACGGCCGATGATGTTTCAGGTCGGCCTCCGGAGTGCCGGACTCGTAGAAACAGAGAATTGTCCCGTCGGGCAGCACTGCAAGGTCGCTGTACGCGCTTGGCCCTGGCTGCAGCAAGCGGCTGACCGGCCAGGTTTGCCCGCCATCCTCACTGGCATGGATGGTGAGATTCATCCGATCCTTGTGGTCGCGTTTAGTGGTGTGGGGATTGGAAAACAACAGCAGCGGTTTCTTGGATTCGCCAGCGCTGGGATATGCAACCATGCCAGCCATACAGCCGGGCTCCAGCAGATCTTCAATAAAGCGCTGGGCCGACCATCCGGATATGCCGTCAGGGCTGTACGCGCCCTTGCGCCGGCTGCGCGGATCGGTGTTGCGGACGGTCACGAACACGCGTCCATCCGCGAGTTGAGCGATATTGGGTTCACCGCCGTCGGTCAGCGCGATTTCGCCGCGCCGCCAGGATTTGCCGTCGTCGTCGCTATAGACGACGCCGGAGCCCAACTTGAGTTTGCCAAGGGAGTTGGTGGTCCGCATCCAAAAAGGCACGACCAGGCGGCCTGTCCGGAGCTGGATGGCATGCCCGGGGCCAGTGGCAATGCGGTGCCAGTCCAGTTCCGGACGGAACTGATCGAAGGTTGAGGTAATCTCGACCGGCTTGGACCACGTAACGCCATCATCCTCGCTGTGCATGTAGAAGATGCGGAGGTACTCGATGCAATACAGGAAGTGGACCGTTCCGTCGTGAGCGGCTATGGCGACAGGGTTGTTGACTGTTTGTTGATCAGGCGGGCCCTTGGGGGGCTTGCCCTTCGGCATGTGCATGGGGTTGCGTGTGCCGGTGCGAGGGCCGAGGTGAGCGATCTTCTTTGCTGGGGACCAGGTGCGCCCGTCGTCAGTGCTGCGACGCAGGTGAACTTCAAGCTCGCCGTAGTCCTGGCTCGAGTATTTGCGGGCTTCGCAATACGCCAGCACCGAGCCTTTGGCGGTCACGATGATCCCGGGAATGCGGTAAGAGGCGAAGCCGTCCTTGCCTTCCTCGAAGAGATTGGTCTTTTCCAGAAACGGGCCGGAAGCGGCAGCCGCCGCGGCACCGCTCCACAAAAGGCCGGCGAGCAGCAATAAATGATGGCATGTGGGGTTCAGTGGTTTCACAAATGGGAGGTCGAGTATCGCCGGGTGTATCCGCGCGGTCGAGTTCACGATAGCGCTTACGTTGCAAGGGACGAACGCGTGATTGGTCATCGGTTGTTCCCGCGGCGATTCATCGGCCGGGTTTGGCGTGGTCTTTCCGTGGTGAGTGTGATGATACAGGAGCCGCGAGGCAGTTCCCGATCGCTTCGCCCGTGCGCAAGTAGCGATTGTATATACGAAGCTCGCGGAGCTGACCGCGCAAGCTCGGGGCAACCTTCAATTTGCCGCTGCCGCTCACGTCGCCAAGGAGCTTGCCCGGCTCTTTGGTAAGCGGATTCTCGACGGAGAAAAATCGCCCGGTGCCAAACGGCCGCTCGGGATCATCGCCGCCGTCGCAGAGCTGGCCATTGATCACAAAGGAAATGGTCTTTGGCCCACCATCCACGCTGATGGAGACGTGATGAAGCTGGCCTGGGGTGAGCCGGCCCGGATCGCTCTCCCAGGAAACTTTCGTCCTGCCGTCGTCCATCGTCAAACGCAGCGCATGATTGGCCGCAGTTGTCACGACGATCCCTCCCGACTTTCCGTCGCGCGAATCAAGCACGACCTGCGCATCGTCCGGCGTGTCGCGCCTAAGCCAGAAATCGAGGGCGAAGCCGCCGGCATTGGCGAGCGAAGGCAGCCGCGGCATGACCAGATTTGTGCTCGCCGCAAATGGTCCGGCCGCTTCCAGCACAAGCCCCGCACGGGCAATGGACTGATGGATCTCCTGGCGCCAGAGGCTTTCCACCAGCTCGCGATCCACTTCGATCAATCGGGCTTCACGCTTGTTGGTCGCCGATATCCAGTAGCGGCCGTCCGCCTCGACCAGATCCGGATAACTCACGCCGCGCCGGGGAGTCACATAACACACCAATTCCGGCTGGGACCAGTGAATGGCCCCATTACGCTCGACGCCCCCAACCAGCCAAGCGAGGTCGCGCCCGGTCATCGGCCAGACCTTGCTGTGCAGTTGCAGCGCGGTGTTGTGAATCCAGAGCAGATATTTGCCGTTTGCCGCCTGCCAGATCATGGCGCAGGCGCGAGGGGTCTTGATCTTGCGCCCGCCGGGCGTGTAGGCGACCGGTTCGGGCGTGGTCCACGTGCGGCCGCCGTCGCGGCTGCAGGCGCCGCCCGCGTAGCCCCGCATGGTGCGATACACCGTGTAGAGCGCGCCATTCGCCAGCGGCACGACGTTGTGTTCCTCCTGTACCGAACCCATCCCAGGGTGGCGCACGCCGCGCGCGGTCTCAGGCAGCAGCCGCCAGCGGATCTTCGCCGGATCGCGCTCGGTGAGGAGGTTGTCGGAGCGATAAAACCAACCCTCGCCCAGATCGTGAATGAACTTCCCCATGCGCGTGAACGCAAACAGCGCGTCGCCGCCAAAAAGGATGGGTTTGTCCACGCCCCAGAAGAGCTGCACGCGGCCCTGCCAGTCGTTCCCGCGGTCAACTTCGGCGACCGGCATGGGCAGCCGGTAGCGTTCCGCGCTCCAGGTGCGGCCGTGGTCGTCGGAATACTTGAAGACATACCAGCCGAGGAGCGTGGGCGGCTTGATCGGCTTGCCGTCTAGCGACCGCACATCATCGCCGTTGTAGTTGTAAAATGCATACACGCGGCCGGATGCCACGACGAGCGGCACAACCCACGAGCTTTCGATCTTTCCGGAAGGCTCGATGGCAATCAGCTCCGACCAAGTGCGGCCCCGGTCGCGACTGATCGTCGCAACCACATGCTGGCCCGGCTGACTTTCGCCGCCCGGGCCGGTGGTCATCGTGCATAACCAACCGCCGTCTTTGGTCGTCACGATGTAAGGTTGATCGCAATATCCCTCGTCAGGGATAAGCCGGCCGGCGGCGAAGTCCCGCCGATCGGCGGCACAGGTGTTCAGGGCGCACGGCAGCCAGAGCAGGGCGGTGAGGAGTGTGAGGGGTAATCTCATGGTATCTTTGAATTCGAATCTGCGATGTCATGGGTTTCGTCTTCGATTATTTGCGGTCCAGGGCGGCCTCACGCGGCCTCTTCAGGTTGGGAACTGCCCGGGCATCATGCTTCGGCAACCACTTGCGGTGCTCGGCGATCACCTTCGCGCAAGCCGGGTCGTCGGCCAGATTCTTGTATTCGTGCGGGTCGTGCTCGTGGTCGTAGAGTTCCTCGTCGCCGTTGCCATAGCGGATGTAGCGCCAGCGCTCGCTGCGAACCGCATGGTTTCCGGGCAGATAGGTCATCACGGCGGATCGGTTCCACGCCGCTTTGGGCGAACAGAGAAGCGGCACGAGGCTGCGGCCCTCGAGCGGGGAAACCGGTGCGTTTGTCGTCAGGCCGCACAGCTCAACCAGGGTCGGGTAAACGTCGAGCAGGCTCACGGGGCGCGCGCAGTCCGCGCCGGAGGAGGCAAGGCCGGGGGCGACGATGATGAGGGGAACGCGGCCGGCCTTTTCCCAGAGCGTGAACTTTTCCCAGCTATCCTTCTCGCCAAGCTGGTAGCCGTTGTCAGAACAAAAGACGATGATGCTGGACTTGGCACGTGGGCTGGCATCCAGCGCCTCGAGCAAGCGACCGACCTGCGCGTCGGCAAAAGTGGCGGCAGCCTGATAACAGCGAACGGCTTCGCGATAACTGCCGGGGCGTTGTTGTTCACCTTCCATCATGCCCTGCCAGAACCTGCCCGCCTCGGCAGAATGGAGTTTGCGACCGGCGGGCGGCACGTCGTCGAGGTCGTGTTCGCGCCGCGTGGGCATGACAGTTGTGTTGGTCGGGTATCGGTCGAGCCAGCGTTGTGGCACGAAGAATGGCATGTGCGGGCGGAACAGGCCGCACGCCAGGAAGAGTGGAGCGGAGTTGGTGCGGCGCAGGCGCTCAATGCACCAATCCACCGAGCGCACGTCCAGCGCCTCGGCTTCATTCGCGGGCCAGGCGCCCCAATCCGTGTTTGCCGTGCCGAATTCCGGAAGTCCATTCAGCTTTGCCCCGGGCATCGGCGCGTCGGGCGGCCACGGCATGGGAAGAAACTCGTGGAACGACGCCGCATCGTGAAACGCGCCTGCCAGGTGGTGGTGAAAGATCTTCCCGGCGCCCTCGACGCGGTAGCCCGCGCGCATAAAGGCTTGCGGCAGGGTCACAGCATCGGGCATTGCCCCCCGCCAATCCGCCGCGTTGCCATAGACGCCCGTCGAGGAGGGAGCGCGGCCAGTCAGCAGCGCCGTGCGCGATGGATTGCAGGCGGGCGACGCGGCATAAGCGCGGGAAAACAAAACGCCGCGGCGCGCGAGCTGGTCGAGATTCGGCGTGGCGATGGGATGGCAGCGATCAAGGAGTTGAATCCAATCGCTCATGTCGTCGGCCATGATGAAGAGAACGTCAGGGCGGGAAACTGGTGGGTGGCTGGTCGCGGCGAGTGCCGGGCAATTCATGACGGCAACGATCACAAGAGCAACACTCAATTCGAGAATTTGTTTCATGCTTAATCCTGCGAGGCTGTCTTGTTGAATTTCTCCGTTCAACCTTCCGTGCACGCTGAAGCAAGAAACTGCGGCCAACGGCGATGCAAACCGCCAGTCGGCACCGCGTTGTGATGCGAGTTTCAAAAGCCTATTTCTCCAGCACCTCCGCCAGCTCGCGTCCGTTCAAGAGCCAGCTCAGGTTGAATACGGCCACATGGACTCCTTCGTAGCAGTGTTTCTCGCCGCCTTCGTAGTGCAGGAAGATCTTCCCCTCGCTCGGGGTGCCGGCTCGACCGGCGCCAAGGTTGGAGTAGGCGCTGGGGCCGGGGTGAACCAGTCGCTTCACCGGCCAAGTCTTGCCCCCATCAAAGCTCGCCCAGACAGTGACGCGTTCACGTCCAACGTTGGTCGAGCCACCGACCTGCTTCGGCATCTTGCCACCAGCCGCATCAAGGTTGCTGTAGAGCAAAACGTCGGTGCCGTTTATGGGCAGGCGAATCAGGCCGCCCATGCAGCCGTACGAGGTGCCGCGTGCGCCGTCGGGCAGCGTCGGGTCCTGGTAGGCCTCGATCCAGAGGGCTCCGCCGTCGTAACTCCAGCCGAAGAAGCGGTTCCCGACGCTCATGTGCTCGCGCGAGCTGTAGAGAATGCGGCCGTCGGACAACTCCGCCAAGGCAGCTTCGCCGGAGCCAAGGATCGGGAATGGCGCGCTTACCTGCCAGGTTGCGCCACCGTCATCACTGAACGCCGCCGCGTTGTAATGGTAGGGGCGCCATTCGACATCGTTGGAATTCTTCGGTCCGAGAATCCGCCCCGCCATGAGCAGCCGGCCTTTGTGTTTGCCGAATTTCAGCGTGATCCCCGGCTGGAAGGCGCCGACGTTCAACGGCACCCCATCGGGAGAACCGTGCCCGAATCCGTTCGGAAGAACCTTGATGGTTTCTCGTGTCCAGGTGCCACCGTTGTCGCGGCTTTTCCACAGGTAACCTTTGTCGGCGCGGACTAAAAGCACCTCCCCGTTGGCTTCGTTGACGAGGGCGCAACCGTCGGCATCCGGGCCAATTTCCCGCGGCGGGCTCCAGGTCACCCCGCCGTTGGTGCTCTCTCGGAGTTGATTGCCATGGAATGCAAGGACATTACCGGCCCGCGTCGTGATGATGTCGCGCGCTCCGCGACCGGTGAAGAGTTGTTGGATATTGAGCGAGGGTTCCCCGAGAAACGCCTTGCCTGAGGTCGTGATGGCGTTTACGGCGTTTGCCGGTTTCGGTTCTGCCGCCGGGAGTGCGCCTGCCAGGAGGACCGAAAATATGAGAGCGCAAAGTGGTTTCATTGAGTGGCCTGAGTGATGCTACTTGCCCTTGTCCTTGCCGTCGCTTACCCACTCCAAATTGAAACGGGCTAGCGTAAGAAATCCGTAGGGCGAGGTCGGTTCTCGATTCGGATTGACGGCCTCATAAAAGCAAAGGATGGAGCCATCCGGCAGGACGGCGAGATCGCTGTAGGCCGAAGGGCCAGGTTCAAGCGTCTTGCACACTGGCCAGCTCTCCCCTTCGTCATAGCTCATCCAGAGGGAGAGGTTCTTCCGTTCGGCAGAACCATCCCGTGGGTTGGGAAGAGAAAAGAGGATGCGATTGCGGTCTGAGGCAGGAGTCAGCGAGTGGCGCATGAAGCCAGCCATGCATCCGATCCCGACGATCTCCTTGGCGGTTCGCGGGGTGGACCATTTGGTCGCGCCATCGTCACTGACCGCAAAGACCCGGTGGTTGTCCTTCGTCCCGGCCCGCACGGATAGCATGACACGTCCATCTGCCAATTGGACAAACTCGGTTTCGTTCGAAGCGGAGACGACGTTCTTGTCGGTCACTGCGAGGTCCCCCGCATGCCACGACTTGCCGTGGTCGTCGCTGTAGATCGTACCGTTGAAATTCGGTGAGTGGTTGTTACCACCCCTCCCCAGCGAGATCCAGATAGGTGCAAGGAGCCGGCCGTTGCGCAACTGGATGCCGTGGCCGGGTCCGGTGGCCACCGTGCGGAAGTCGAATTTCGACCGAAAGGCCTCGAATACCGGGGTGATCTCGACCGGCTGGGACCAGGTGCGTCCATCATCCTTGCTGTGCTGGTAAAAGCACCTCATGTATTCGAGGCAGAACAGGAAATGCACGGTGCCGTCGCGGTCGGCAATCGCAATCGGGTTGTTGTAGGTGAATTCGTTAGTCTTGGCGTTGAGACGCACCGGGTTCTTGGGCTTCGGCCCGGGCACGTCGGCGATCTTGCGGGCCGGCTCCCAGGTGCGGCCCTGATCGGTGCTGCGCCGCATCAAGACATCCATCTCCGCCCAGTCACTGCGACTGCGCCGGGCCTCGCAGTAGGTTAGAATAGTCCCCTTCGCGGTAACGACCACGCCGGGTATGCGGAATAGGCCGTAGCCTCCCGTCCACGATTCGAAGAGATTGGTTTTCGCCAGGAATGGATCGGCGAGGGCAGATCCGCTGGCAAGGGCAAGGATGCAAGCGAGAATTCTTATCATGTTTGTTTCACGGGGATGCCAGCCATCTTCATGGCGAGATCAGCCGGTAGAAGACATTGGTTTGGAAAGGGCTTGGGCTGATGGTCAGCCCGACCCCATTCGACGAGCCAGGGATATCATACCAGCCTGCGGAGTTTGCCAGGCTTGAGGCGTTGGACTGGGCGATCCAGCCCAGGTGCGTCATCGGCCAGGTCAGCGACAATGCTCCATTCGACACTGCGAGACTGAGGTTGGTGCGATAGGTTGCCGTGGTGGCCAGCACGGTGATCCTGCCGAGGCCAGGGGTGAAAGCCCAGGCTACGCCAGGAGCGTCAGGGCTAATGATGGTGGTGAAGTTGCCGGTGGCCGCTGGCACCACGCCGAAGACTTGGAAAGTCTGTCCGTTGGTGAGGGTTCCCGGGCCGGCGAGGTTGGTCAGCACCAGAGTTCCGGCATAGTTCACACCCGTCAACCCTAGCACCCGGACACTCAGACCGTTGGTGGCGTTGATCTCCAGCGTGGTAAAACTGCCCGGAGCCAGCGCGAGGCTGTTGGCGATGGTGAGGGTAGCAGGCGATGGACCCGGCGCCAGCGTGCCATCGGCTTCGACGGTAACCGGACCTCCGAGAAAACCTCTTCCCGCAAGAGTGGTCCCTGCTTTGGTCACAACGGCGCTGTTGCTGATGGCACCATTGACGATCAACGTGCCGTTGCTGAGAGTAGTTGGGCCGCTGTAGGTGTTGGTTCCGGAGAGGGTCAAGCTGGCGCCTCCAGCCTTGGTCAGCCCAAGCACGCGTCCGGAGGTGGCGTCCAGGATGGAACCGGAAAACACAGCGTTGCTGTTTTGATTCACCTGAAGCATGCGAAGCCCAGTGCCTTGGCTATAGGCGGGATCGATACGGCCGGCCCCGCCAAGGCTGCCGATTACGGCGGTTCGCCCAATGAACCCGGCGCCAAGGCTGAGAGTGCCGTTCGTGCCCAGGTTCACGCTCGGGGCGCCGTTGACGGACGCCGCGCCTTCGAGTGCGATTCTGCCCTGCTGGATGTCCAGCCTGCCGGAAAACGAGTTGGCGCCGGTCAAGCCAACCTCGCCGGTGTTGGTCTTTATCAGGGCACCAGTTCCGACGATGTTGTTTGAAAACGAGCCCAGACTGTTCGTGCGGTTAAACTGGAGCGCGCCGTTCGGACCAATCGCGACGGTGCTGGCCGCGGCCAGGCTCCCGGACCCGCCGCCGTCGCCAAGCTGCAGGATGCCCGCGTATATCGTGGTTGGGCCGGCGTAGGCATTGGTGGCAGTAAGACTCAACGTGCCCGAGCCATTCTTGATCAATCCTCCATTGGCCACCGCTCCAGAGATGGTCACCGGGGAGTTGATCGTGAATAACCGAGTGGCCCCGCCAAGGTCCAGGGTTCCAAAGAGTGTCAGCAGCCCGGCCCCATAACCGGAAACGCCCCCGAAGGTGAAATCGCCTCCCATGGTAATGTTATTATAGATGGGCCGGTTGGCGTCGCTACTGTTGGCGATGGTGCCTGCATTGAGATACATGGGCCCGGAATTCGATGCCGCACCGAAACCACCCGTGTTGCCGCCGGTGATGACGGTCCCCGCATTCACCACCGTGCTCCCGGTGTAGAGATTGCTCTGCCTTAGGAACAGGCGACCACTGCCATTCTTGGTTATGCCTCCCGAGCCAGAGATCGGCCGGTCGAATCTCAGTTCGCCGCTGCCGTTGTGATTGACCACGAGACTGTCCGCCAGCGTAACCGAGCCCCGCCCGTCCCCCCCGCCGACGCCAATGGTGAAATTGCCGGCGGCACCCGCGGCCACTGTGTTCGTGGCGCTGCCGCCAACCGCATCGAAGGTCAGGACATAGCTCATCGCGGGAGAACTGATCCTCTCCGCGAGATAAATGCCGACGTCAGCATCCGCATCGGAGTTGAAGGTCAGCGAACGGATCGTCCGGCTGGCGCCGACGGCATTGGTGAGATTGCCCGCTCCGACGGAATTGAAGACTACTTCGAGAGCGTTGTTGAACACAGGAGTTGCATTACTAGTCCAGTTGTTCGCCGTCCCCCACAGCGGATCCGCGCCAACTCCGTCCCATACGACCGGGGGCTGGCTCGTATTCGCAGGCAAACCAAGAAAGGCGGCGCTGAAATTGGTGAAAGTTATTCTGCCGTAGTTGTCCCTCTCGTAGAGCAGCCCGATGTTGCCGTTGGTCAAACGCACCATGTCCGAATAGGCGGAGGAACCGGCGTAAATGGCGTGTGGCTCACTCCACGTCACCCCTTCGTCCAGAGAATACCAGACCGACATGTTGACCCGGCTACTGGCGTCGTTCGGGCAACTGAACAGGATGACGTTGTCGGGGTCGCCTTTGTCCACAGCGCGCAATCGGGCTAAACTGCCTTGCACCGTGGGACATACGAATTCGGGGCGGGCGGTCCAGGAGGAGCCTTCATAACTGAGGCCGCCGTCGTTGGACGCTTCTTCGGAGCGAGTGCCGCTCTGGGAGCCGCTGTCGCGGGCGTTGAAGTATATGCGCGAGTTCCCATTCAACAGGCCGACTCGTTCGACAGCGAGGTTCTCCCCGGGCTGGATCCCATTGCCGATGTCTTCGCGAATGGCGCCAAGCTGCCAGGTGCCGCCCTGATTGTCCGAGTAAATGACGAGGGCCCCGTTCCCAATATACGCCGGCACGATCAATCGCCCGGCTTGAGCACCCCGCTGCAATTGGATGCCGTGGCCGGGGCCGGTAGCGTACCACCCCGTCCACCCGGCGGCCAACTTCAGTTCGGCAGTGTATTCCGTGCGGGCGGACCAAGTCGCGCCGTTATCGGTGCTGAACGTGTAAAATACACGGTCGTTGTTACGGCAAAAAAGAAGATGAATTTTCCCGGTCGCCTCGTCCACCACGGGGACCGGATTGCCGATGGTGATGGTAGCGTTGCCGCCTTCCTCCTGCACCACGCTCATTGCCCCCCACGTCTGGCCATTGTCGGTGGAACGGCGCAACACGATGTCAATGTCTCCCGCGTCGGAGGCTGAGTTCTTCCGCCCCTCGCAGAAAGCCAACAGTGTTCCGTTGGTGCTTCGGATAATCGCCGGAATACGGTAGGTATGATAGCCCCCTGAGCCGCTCGTGAACACGTCAACCGCGGCGCAAGCGCGGTCTTCGGCGGCGGCGAGAAAGCCAGCCATCCCGATGTACAAAACTTGCAAGCAGAGCCCGCGCTGCGGCTGCCGTTTCTCCGGACGGGGCATGGTTCTCAAATGCAGGCTAATCCACTGTCTAGGGCTGGCTTGACCTGGCTTGCCCGTCCGGTTAGCTGGAATCGCATTTCTCTCTCACGCGGCGCGGCGAGGCGGATGGCATTCCTGCCATCCGTCTCCGCCCAGCCGGCCCTACTGCGTCAATCGGAAAAATACCGACGGAGTTGCCGGATTGATCGCGTTTGTGAATGGCGGCGTCGCCCCGGTTACGTTGTACCAGGAGCTGGGATTAGCCACATTGACGGAGTTGGACTGGAGCAGCCAGCCCTGCCCGGCGGGCCAGTCCAATATCAACTCGCTGCCATTAAACGTGTAAGCGATGTTCGTGGCAACGGGAGCGCCACCAACTACGCTTAAGGCGACCGTGCTGTTCGTGAAGACAACGCTGGCCGTCGCGCCGCTGGCCAGACCGGCGCCGCCAACATTGAGGCTGGTGAATTGCCCAGTGCCGGTCAAGGTGGTGTAGGTAATCAAGGGATAATCCCCCGCGCTCAACGGCACCGCGGTGGCGACGTTCATGGTGGCATTGCCGGCCATGTCCAGGGTGCCAACGGTAAGGGGCGCACCCACGTTGTTCGTGGCGCTGGACCCCTCTGCGAAACTGACGCTGGCAGCCACGACACCGCTGCCGCCCAAGGTCGCTCCCGCCTCGACGGCCACCGCGCTGCTGCTGATCACACCGTTGACGATGAGCGTACCGTTACTCACGGCCGTAGGGCCGGTATATGTGTTGGTGCCGGTGAGGGTGAGCACAGCCGGACCGGTCTTTGTCAAGGCGACCAGGCGGCTGCTGGTTCCATCAGCGATCGCCCCGGTGAAAGTGCCGTCGGTCGTCTGGTTGACCTGAAGGCCGCGCGTCCCGGCTCCTGAGGTGTACGACGCATTGACATTCCCCCCGCCGGTGAGGTTGCCGATGGTGGCGAAGCCGCCGTTGAAGCCGTTGCCGATAGCCAGCCGGGCACCCGGGGCGACATAGATGCTGGGTTGCCCGTTTTCGCTTTCACTGCCAACCAGGCCCAGCGTGGCCGCCTGGATGTTGATCTGGCCTGAAAACGTATTGGTGCCGGTGAGGCCGGGGCCATCGCCGCTGCCGATCTTGTTCAATGTGCCGCTGCCGGAAATGTGCTGGCTGCCAAAGCCCGCGGTGTCCGAGCGGTTATGAACCAGGGTGGCGCCAGCATCAACTTGAATGCCCCCGCCCGTGGCGAGACTCCCGGCAGTGCCACCGTCGCCGAGCTGAAGAGTGCCCGCGCTAATGAGGGTCGTCCCGAGGTATGTGTTGACGCCGGAGAGAATCAGAGTGTTCGTTCCGGTTTTGGTGAGCCCGGCGGTGCCACCCAATGCGCCGGAGCCGCTCGTGCCGACGTTGTAGGCAACCGAATTATTGCTGAACACGATGCTGCCGGGGCTCACCGTCTGGGTGAGCACGACATTCCCATTGACCGCGGTGTCATCAAACAGGCAGACGCTGGCACCGTCCTGATAAGCTGCCGGCGTGCCGCCCAAAAGCCAGTTCGTGGACACGTTGATGTCCCAGCTACTGCTATTCGCGCCCGACCAGACCAACGGAGTGAACCCGCTGACCACAAGGGAAATAGTCTTCGTCGTCGTATTGTTCGTGATCGTGCCCACGACACCTTGCGGCAGGGTGCCGGTGGTGAAGCTGCCCGTGCCGCTAAGCGTTGAGTATTGAAAGAGCGGAATCGTTCCGGCCTGGATACCATTGCACAGGACGCTGATGGCGGTCGTGCCAATCAAATTGAGGTTGGTGATGTAGCCGGCAGGACTGCTGGGATTGCCTATGGTGCCGCTAAACTGGGCCAGCAGACCAGCGCCCGTGGTGACACCGAGCGTAGCGCTCGGCAGGTGAACACTCTCGCCCGGAGTATCTGACCAGCAACCGAGCGTCGCGCCGTCGGCAACGGTCACGTTGCCC
Source organism: uncultured Verrucomicrobiota bacterium (assembly GCA_964625855.1). Lineage (GTDB taxonomy): Bacteria > Verrucomicrobiota > Verrucomicrobiia > Limisphaerales > UBA8199 > JAPLUA01. The sequence continues at coordinate 220,880 of CAZVFC010000007.1, forward strand.
GGCGCAGCGTGGGCCTTACCCAACACCAGGGTGCCGTTGCTGACCAGGGTCGCACCGCCGTAGCTATTCGTGCCGGAGAGCGTCAGCGTCCCGGAGCCAAGCTTGGTCAAACTGCCGGTGGTCGCGTTGGCGCCGAGGTTCGCCGTCCCGCCGTCGCCACTGCCGCCGCCGCCATTCAAGCTGACGAAAGCGGAGGTGTAGTTCACTCCGGGACAGGTGACGAGGATGCCGGTGAGATTTCCGCTGGAATCAATCTGCGCCACGGCCGTGGCGCCCGTGCCGTCGCCGCTGATGCTCACCACTGGCGGGGACAGGTAGCCGGAACCGCTGAAGCCGGTGATCGAGGTCACTCCGCTGCCGGTCGGGGCCAGCAGCCCCTGACCGATCGTGATGCTGTTGCCTTGCGAATCAATCGTGGCCCCGCCGCCATAGATGTAGCCCGCCGTCCAGCCGGACCAGTAATTTGCCGAACTGCCGCTGGCGCGCAACGTGCCGCCGTTGAAGTTGACGTAACCGACGACTGGGTCACCGGTGCTGCCCCAATAAAAACCGACGCGGCTGATGAGCGTGCCGCCGGTCAACAGGTTTACATACCCATAAACATTTGGATTGGCATAGTTGTTCGCGAAAGACAGGCCATTACTGTCCTCGATGTCAAGCGTGCCACTGCCGCGAACGTTGAGTTGCGCGGTGCCGCCGCTCGTGCGAGTTAGATAAACCCGGTTGGCGGCGTTGGCAGGCCGGAGGCACAGGCCGCCCGAGATATCAACCACCCCAAGGCCGCCATCGCGGGCTATGCTAAGATAGTCGGCCAAAACCATGGTGCCGCCCGACTGGCTGATGAGCCCCACGGCACCATTGTAGTCCAGTCTTACGTCACCGCCAAAGTAGGCATAGCCGTCGGACATCAAATAGGCGGCAGAGCTGGAAGACGTGCCGAGAGCCATGATCCCCGTCTCGACAAAACTGCCACCGCTCTGTCTAATGACCCCCACGTTATTGGCTGCGGTGGCGATGTTGTTCTGGGCCGTGTTGGTAACATTGCCGTTCCCAATCTCGACGACACCAATTTGATTGATGACGGGCGCGATGTTGAACGGCCCGGTGAACGTGCCGTTGTTGAGCGTCACTTTGCCGGCATTGACCCAAATCGTGTCTGAAAGCACGGTGTCGGCATTGTCCACCGTCAGCGTTCCAACACCCGACTTGCTGATGCCGCCGTTGGAGGCCGACCCGGTCAAGGCCACATTGTTGTCCAGTGTGAGCCCGCGCGAGACGCCGCCCAGGTCAACCGGCCCCGCCAGCGTCAGCGCACCGCTGGATGGCCCGGTTCCGAGAGTCGTGTCAGCGATGATGCTCACCGCGTTGGCCAATGTCCGGGGCGCGGCGCTGTCGGAAGCCAAAACCGACCCTGCCAGCGTGACGGTACCGGCACCGAGCGCGGCATTGTCGCCCAACAGAACCGTGCCCGCACTCAACGTGCTGCCGCCGGTGTAGTCGTTGGCGGCGCTGAGGGTCAGCGTGGCCGCACCGCTCACGTTCAAAAAGCTCCCGCCGCTCAACTTGCCGGAACCGCCGAAGTTATAGGTTGTGCCGGAGGCGGACACGTTCACGGTGACCGGGCGCAGAGCCGAGGTAAGATTAATGGTGGTCTGCGAGGGATCAGACAATGAATCGTCGAAGGTTACGATGTCGCCATAGATGTTCGTCGTGCCGTACTCCTTGTAGGTCGCGGCTCCGGACGAATCCCTCCAGTTGAAGGTGGTATTGATGTCCCAGTTGGAATTGGTTCCGTTCCACGTCAACGTGTTGACAAGCGGGATGATGAGGTCAATGGAATTGTTGGCGGTGTTGTTGACCAGTTGGGAGACAGCCGGGACGCCGGACGGCAATGTGCCGAGCTTGAACGCGGCAAAGCCTTTCCCCCCGATGCTGCCACTGTACTTGATGAGGGGGAACTGGCCGGCCACGAAGCCCGATCCGGAAAGGTTGATCACGATGTTCGTGCCGTTCGCCGTGAGCGCGGTGCCCGCATTGATGGTGACATCGCTGATAGCCGGCTGGAAGGGATTTCCGCCCAAGGAGCCGTAGCTGAGATTCAGCGTCGCGTTCGTCCCCAGAGCCAGGCTTGGCGTGGCTAGAGTAGCGGCCCCACCCGCGACGTCGAGATTCAACGTGGCATTGTTGCTCAGGGTCAGTGCGCTGGCAGACGGGTAACTCGCCGCTGCGATAGCCAAGGTGCCCTCGCCGACTCGCGTTGCACCCTGGTAGGTGCTGGCACCCGAGAGCGTTAGCTTGCCGGAGCCGAGCTTGGTCAGACCGCCAGTGGTCGTGTTCGCGCCGAGGCTGACCGTCCATCCGCTGGCAGTGCCGCCCCCGCCCGCCACAGCGACCGAAGCCGTGGTGTAGTTCACCCCGGGATTGGAGATGAGGATGTTCGTGATATTGCCGCTGGAGTCAATCTGCGCAATCGCAGTGGCGCCCGTGCCGTCGCCGTTGATGCTCACGACCGGCGGCGCCAGATACCCTGAGCCAGTACCGCCGGTGATGGCTGTCACACCGTTGCCGGTGGGCACCAGAAGCGGCTGGGCAATGGTGATGTCGTTGTCCTGCGAATCAACCGTGGCACCGCCGCCGTAGATGTAGCAGGCCGACCAAAGATCCGTCCAAAACGTGGCCGACGAACCGCTCGCCTTCAACGTGCCGCCGTTGAAGTTGAAATACCCGAAGGTGATACCGGCGCCACTCCAGGATATACCCACCCGGCTGATGAGTGTGCCGCCGGTCAGGAGGTTCGCCACGCCGGAGCCTTGATTACCGGTGCTGTTCGCGAAACGATAACCGACGTTGTCTTCGATATCCAGAGTGCCGGTCCCCCGGAGGGTTAGCTGTGAGAAACTACCCACCGAACGGTTCATGTAAAACCTGTTGAGGGCGGTGGTGGGCCGGAAGAGCGTGCCACCGGAGATATCCAGCACCCCCAATCCCTCGCGTCCGACGGTGACATAGCTGTTGCAGGTCAGAGTGCCTCCCGAGAGATTGACGTAGGCCTGGTTCTGGTAGCCCGCCGTGGAGGAACCATAGGCTATACCGAATTCACCGGTAATAAGGGTATCGCCGCCGGACATGAGGAAGGCGGCATAATTCGTTTTGCCGACGTTGGCCTGACCGAGGTTAAAGTTGCCAGCAGTCTTGACGAAATTACCGCCGCTCATCTTGACCACCGCGACGGCGTTGGTGCCGGTCCCTATATTATCTGAGGCCGAGTTGGTAAAACTGCCGTTCACGATACTCATAACCGCCACCTGACCAATGCTGTTGGCTACGTTGAGCGCTTTCGCCCCGAGGTTGAACGAACCGTTGTTGAGTTGCAGTTCGCCGCCGCTCACTGTCAGGGTGCCCGTAACTGTATTGGCACCCGACAAGGTCAGCGTGCCCGCGCCCGCCTTGGTGAGGCCGGTGCCTGCACCGGCGAGCGGGGTGGCGATGGTGTCGGAGCTGTTGTTGACGGTGATGGTTGCTGTGGCGGGCAAGGTCAGTGACGTCCCATCGGAGAGGAGGATCGCGCCGGATCCGGAGGCAAAAGTGATGTTGCCGCAGCTCAATGCGCCGCTGAGCGTGATGGTGCCGGCCCCAAGGCCGGTCGCGCCGTTGCCGAAGTTGATCGGGTCAGACGTGGTGGTGGTGACGCTCCCCGGAACGGATGCGCCGGTTGCGTCCGTGGTCCAGCCGGGAATAGGACCGGGCGTCGGCGCCGCCCAGATGCCGCCCGCCGTGCCAAAGCCGAGCGTGTCGGAGTCGTTGTCGTAGTAGTAGGTGGCGGCCTGCGCCGTTTGTGGCGTCAGGGCGACCGCGAACATCGCCAGGGCAAGGACCGGCAGCAGGCAGAAATGAATCGGGAAAGCCGCCAGGTGCGCGCGCTTGCCCACGAGCGTGAACTTATGGTTGGTATTCATACACTTTGTTGGATTGTTGTTGTGCTAATTAATTTGGGACGTTGGTTCCGTTGACGCAGTGGCGGCCTTTCAAAATCATCGCGGCACGACGCTGACGCGGGCCGTGGCTGGATCCAGGGTAAAGCGTTTGCCCGGCGGAGCCGGCGGCAGCGAGGCAATGAAGCCTTCCCGCACCATTTGCTCAAGGCTGGCGGGCTTGCGCTTGTAGATCTTCTCGTAGGCTTCCACCGAGAGCTGCAAATCCTGCGTTTGAAATGAGGTTTCCCTCTCCACCCGCGCCTGATCCGGACTGGCGGCAGGGGCCGCGGGTGCAGCGGCCGGGTTTGCGGGGTCGGCTGCGGCGCTGGTGGCAGTGGCAGCGTCTTGCTTCTTTGAACACCCGGCCACAACCAGCCCGAGAACGAGTACGCCCGCCAAAAGAATCCGTTGATTATTTCGCATAGGTCGTCCTCTCCGCCAGCCAGTCGTAGTCCCGGCCACCAAAAGCATTGTACTTCCCCTCGAACACTCCGGGGCCGAACCACTTCTTGATTTCCGCATGGCCGTCCGCAAACGAGAGGCCGGCGGCGTGGTTGTGGTAACTCGCCGGTAAATTGACCATCAGCTTGCTACTCTGGTAAGCCGCGCTGACATCCACCACCCCATAGCAGTCGTCCACCGTGCCTGGGTTTTCATCCCATAAAACCCAAAGGCCGGCCGGCTTGAGAATGCTGCTGGCCTTCGCAAAAAAATAGTGGGTGGATGTGTTCACCCGCGAGGAGGCGGGACTGCCGTCGCCCTTTCCGCCGAAGAAAATGTTCATGGACTGGCTGCGCACTCGGGGTACGCCGTTGGCCGTCGCGCGGTCGGCCGGGCACTTGTACACGGATGCCGCTTTCGCGTAAGGACCCAGCAAGGCCCCGGTGGTATAGGCGACATTCGTGGCTTCGAGCGCATTCCGCAAGTCGCCTGCCGCCCAGGTCAACTTCGGGTCGCTGGTCGCCCAGCTTGCCACCAACCGGTCACTGTTGTCATCGGTATAGAGCACCTGGCACAGTTGCATCTGCTTCAGATTATTGATACACGAGATGCCCTGCGCCTTGGTTTTCGCCTTGGACAACGCTGGCAGCAGCAACGCCGCCAAAATGGCGATGATTGCAATAACCACCAATAGCTCGATTAGCGTGAACCCATTGCCATGCCGGCCCATCTCGGCGCTCGGCAGGCCAGTTTGGCCGCTCGGAATTATCTTCGACTTTTGCATTCTGCGTTCCATGTTTTCATCCGTGTCACCGCGTCCCCGACATAGTGCTAAACCCGCACTGGCAGTTCGGCGGGCTTTAGGTCGCCGCCGTTCTTTGGAACACGCGCCGGGAACCCCACGCACGCCAGATCATTCTGAAGCGCGGCGTATTGCTCGGCCGAGAGATTCTTCAACGGCGGACGGACCGGGCCGCAATCCAGGCCGAGGATCTTCATCATCGCCTTTCCTGCCGGCAGGCCCCCATGCCGCGCCATCACCGCGATGATTTGAATCGAGAGCATTTGCCAGTGTCGTGCAGTTTCCATATCACCCGCCTGGAAGGCGCTGATGATCTGGTGGTAAACCGGCGCCATGTAATTGTAGGTGCTGCCCACCGCCCCCGTCGCGCCCAAGGCCAGAGCCGCCAACAGGATCTCATCGCGCCCGAACAGGATGTTGAATCGTCCGTCCTCCAGATTGAGGCACTGGGTGTAGCTCATCAGGTTCTCGTCCGTGAATTTGATGCCGGCGAGATTGGGCATGCGCCTGGAACCGACCCGCAGGAATTCGGGCATCGGCACGGTCACACCGGTCATCGCCGGCATGTGATAATAATAAAACGGCAGGCCGGGAGCGGCCGCCGCTACCGGCGCGCAGAAATCCACCAACTGTTCCACGCTCGATGGCCGGAAGAATGTGGGCCCGATGCTGGCAATAGCGCCGGCGCCAATCTGTTCGGCGTGCCGCGCCAGCTTTTGGCTTTCGCCGACGCTGTTGTGGGCCACGTGCACGATTACCTTGAGCTCCTGCGGCGCGGCCGCCACCCAGCGCTCGGCGACTTGCATCCGCTCCGCGCTGGTCAACGAGAAGCCCTCGCCCGTGGTGCCGCAAATGAATGCGCCCCGTACTCCGTTGCCGGCCAACTCTCCGGCCTGTCGCTCAATGAGGTCGAGGTTCAGGCTGCCATCCGGCCGCAGGGCCGTGAACGGGGCGGCGATCAATCCGGTAAGCCTGTCTTCACGTCGTGAGGGACTCATAGGTCAATATTACCACAATCGCGTCACTCTCTCAGGGAAACAACCTCCAGCAACTGGTATTTTTTGTGGACCAAAGCCCCGCCGCATCGTAGGCTGGGGCCATGCTGCGACCCCCTAAACGGCTGTCGCTGGTGACACAGACGGCCGACATTTTGCGGGAACACATGGCCACGCGCCCGGCTGGGGAGAAGCTGGCGAGCGAACGGGAGCTAAGCCACCAGTTGGGTGTTAGCCGCATGACCTTGCGCGCGGCGCTCGCCACCCTGGCGCGGGAGGGCTTGATCCACGCCAGCCAGGGCCGGAGCCGCGTCGTTGTCAACCGCGGGCCGCGGGCTGGCCATCGCAATGGCGAGCGTGACGTCGTTCTGCTCTCGCCCTATCCGCTCGAGGCCGTGGAACCGCGGGTGTTGTTCTGGATTGATGAGTTGCGTGACTCGCTGGCCAAAGAGCGCTGCGAGCTCAAGTTTCTGAACTATCGAAACTGCTACTCGGACCGTCCCGAGCGGGCTCTGGAGAAGTTGGCCGCCAGGTTAAACCCCTCCGCCTGGGTTCTCCTGCTGGCGACCCGAGCCATGCAGCAATGGTTTGTGACCAGGGGATTGCCCACGGTGAATGCGGGATCCTGTTATGAAGGGATCAGCCTGCCGGCGGTGGATGTGGACTATCGGGCCACATCCCAGCACGCCGTGGGGCGCTTTCTAGCCAAAGCCCATCGTTGCCTGGCACTGGTGATTCCCCAGCGGGTATTCGCCGGCGGCCTCCGGACGGAAGCCGGCTTCGTCCATGCGGGAGCCGTCGCGGGCCCGGGCGTAGATGCCGTGGTGGCGCGGCACGATGGCACCGTCGCCGGCGTGTGCGGCGCCCTCGATCGCCTGCTGGCGCGGCCGAATCCTCCCACGGCCTTCCTCGTGTGCCGTCCCGGGGACGCGCTGACGGCGCTGGGTCACCTGATCCAGCGCGGGCTTCGGTTCCCGGCCAAGGCCGCACTCATCTCGCGCGATCACGAAGGATTCCTGGAGTTGGTCATCCCCTCGATGGCCCGCTACCGGATGGACTTGGTCACCTATGCCAACAAACTCTCGCGGGTAGTCCTGGAACTGGCCTCGGGAGGCAACCCACCTCACCGCGAGCACCTGCTCATGCCGCAATTCATCCCGGGGCAGACGCTCGGGTAGAAGGGTCACCGGGCGGCGAAGATCTCTTGCGCACGCTGCCGGGCCCACCGGTACTGTTCGTATCGCACCCCGAATGGAATCGAGTGATCCGAGTGCATGATGAAGCCCCCGCCCCGGGCGAGAGCGATCTTCCTGTTCAGTTCCTCCTCCAGCGCTCGGCGCTCTCCCAGCAGGTTCTGGACACTGATGTTCCCGTAGCATGTCATCTCGCGCGGGTGTCGGCGCCGCAACTCCGCGACGTCCATGCCGGCGGCGCATTCAAACGGGTTCAGGGCTTCCACACCCACCCCGATCAGGCGCGGGATCAGCTCCCACATCCGCCCGTCCGTATGCATCAGGAACCGAATCCCGTGGCTTCGCAAAAAACGGCTGATCCGCTCATAACATGGCCGCAGCAAAGCGTCCCACGTTCTCGGGCTAACCAGCAACGAAGTCTTGAACCCCATGTCTTCGACCAGGAACAGGCCGTCCGGTTTCATCCCCATCTCCACCCCGCGCTGCAGCACGGCGATCAGCAGGGTTGTATAAGTCGAAAACATCTCCGCGCACCAGTCCGGCTGGTCCATGACATCCACCAGAAGCGCTTCCAGCGCATGATGCCGCCAGGTCGCTTCCCATGGTCCGTAGGCCACGAACTGCACAAACCGCCCACGCCTGTAAATCGTGTCGAATTTGGCCTTCGCCTCTGACCACGTCGGATAGGGATCGAGGTGACAGAAGTAGCTGGCCGCGTCTATCCGGGCCGTTCCACTCGGATCGTTCAGGAGCATTCGCGGCTTGGTTTCGCGTTCCCAGTCCGCCCGTGTCTTGGTCTTGTGATCCAGGAAGTCCAGGGTGCCACTCCTGCCGTCCGCTTTGGACACAGTGTAGCCGGCCCGATCTTCGAAGGTGATCCAGCCGTCCCGGCGCGAGAGCACTACCGTCTCAAACCGCGGCGAGGCATCAATGAACATTGACTCGATGTCCCAGCCAAAGTGGTCCGCCGGCGATACCCCCGCGGGCATTCCCTCCTGAATCCAGTCCTGCTGCAAGCCGTCCCACAGCGCGTCGTTGACCGGCAGCCGATCCGGAGCCTCAAAGTTCAGGGCTGCGATAACGCGTTCGCGTGAAGTCACGGCCGAAGGCTTCCTTTCATGTTTCCTCCAATTCCTTCTTTGGTTTGATCAGCAGCAGCAGCAACACAGCGATGACCACCCCGGCAGAAGAATATTGAAAGACCTTCTGGAGCCCCACCTGGGCGTCGTTGAGCGCGCCCGCCGTATAGGTCATCAGGCCCCCCAGGATGCAACTCACGAAGTTCATCACCCCGTACCCGGTGGCCCGATGCCGTCGGTCGGCAATCTGGCACAGAATCGGCATGTTGTTGGCATCAGCAAAACCACGGGCCATCCCGAAAACGATCAACCCCCCGATTGCAATGCGCAGCACATCCGTGGACGCAGCCAGGAAGAGAGCCGGGCCGGCCAGGCAAAAACCGATCAGCGGCACGTAAAGACGTCCTCGGAGATTGCGCCTGGCCCAGCGATCGGCCCAGGCGCCGCCAGCCACGATCCCGGCAAACGACGCGACCTGCAGGTAGGCTGTGGCGGACAATCCAGCGGCACCCTGGCCAAGCTTGAAGTGTTCTCCCAGGTAGGTGGGGAGCCATCCATAGATAGCCCAATAAGCAATCGAAAGCAGGCTGAAGTAGGCCAGAAGGGCCAGAAATGAAGGCCGGCGCAGCAGGTAGGACAGCGCGGAGGAAAGCTTTAACTGAGCACCTGGAACACTGCTGGCCGGCGACTCGTCAACGACCCCACGGTCGTCCCTCAAGGTAAGCACCAGTAAGATGCTGTATCCCACGCCCACGGCACCGAACAGACTGAACGCGCTCTGCCAGCGGAAATGCTCCGCGAGAAACCCGCCGAGCCCGCCCAACGCCGCGCCAGCGTAGAGACCGCTGATGTGCAGGCCCGTCGCCAGCGAGCGGGTCGGCCCCCGATGATAGTCGGTGATGAGCGCCAGCGCCGCCGGCATATAACACGCCTCGCTGACTCCCATGAGTGCCCGCGCCGCCAGCAGTTGGTTGAAGTCCCGCGCGTGACCCGTCAGCCAGGTGACCGCCGACCAAACGAACAGGCTGCCTATGATCACGCGGCTGCGCCCGAACCGGTCAGCCAGGAAGCCGGCCGAGGGGCTCAGTAGCGCGTAAACCCACAGAAAGACCGACGTCAACAGGCCAAACTGCGCGTCGGTCATGACGATTTCGGCTTTGATCGAGTCGCGCATCGTTGTGATCATCAGCCGGTCCAAGTAGTTGAGACAAGCCACCGGCCAGAGCAGCCCGACCACCAGCCACGCCCGAAACGCAACGTTGGAAAGGAAAGTCATGGTTCAATAAACTCAGGGATCAGTTCCTGCGCGGCAGGGCGCACCCGCTCCACTTCGGCGGCCGGAATCGAGCGGTACGGCCAGCGCATGCGTTCGCCCACCTCCGCCCAGCCGCCCAACAGGGCCATGAATCGGTCGCAGGCCGCGTTGCAATACCGCTGTTGAGTGATGAAGGGTGCGATATAGCCCTCCATGAAGCGCCGCAGCCGTTGCTCCAATTCCAGCGCCCCGGCGATGTCCGTCTGCATCTGCTCGGTCCAGCGCTGGGCGGCGGCGGGGTTGAGGCAAGCCACGTTCGAATAAGCGCCCCGCGCGCCACGCTGGACCCCGCTGGCCAGGAGGTGACCGGGCACGAAGACACTGAGCCGGGCGAGATGTTGGCGCATCGAGGCATACCAGGCGTCATCGCCGCCGGCGGTCTTGAGTCCCAACAGGGCCGGGACGCGTTGGGCCAGCCGCCCGATCTGCTCGGGGTTCAGCACCCGCTTGGCGTGGGGCGGATTATACAGCACCAGACCGACGCGCCCCGCCGTCTCCGCCATCCCTTCCAGAAACGCCGCCGCCTCGTCCTCGATCACGGGAAACCAATCGGGCAGGATCACCTGCACCGCCCCCGGCGCGAGCGCAACTATCCGGCGCAAACGCTCCCGTGAAATCTGTGCGCTCATGTGACTGACGCCAATTTGAAACGGCATTCCGGCGCCACTGCATTTCTCCGCCAGGCACTCCGAGATACGGTCAAACTCGTCCTCCGTCTGCGCGTGGAACTCACCCGCCGTTCCGTTCGAGTAGATTCCGTCCACCCCCATGCGGATCAACGTTTCGATCTCCGCCGCCACCCGCCCGAGGTCCAGCGAACCGTCCCCGTTCCACGCAGACAGCAAAGTCGCCCAGTTGCCACGGATTTGCACGGAGGTCAGCGGTTTCATAAAATGGTGCTCCAGGCTACCCCGGCTATAGATTTCCGCCACCAAATCGCTTTGGTATTAATTCCGGACCAAAACGCGCCCGCCCGCACGTTCGACCCGAGCGGGGATTAGCGCGCGGGGACCACCCGCCGCGGCAGGTTTGCACCCTGGTCGTGCTGGTCTGCAATTAATACCATTCCGATTAGCTGGCCACTCGGGCTTGAGATGGTAATCTAGAGTCTCATGCTCGTTCAGCGCTGGACTATTTGGCTTGTCATGATGCTGTCTGCCCTCAGGGCTCTGCCGCAGGCACCCGCTTTCTCGGAGATACCACTCTTCGTTTCCGGCCAGCACGGCTATAACACGTATCGCATTCCCGCGATCGTCCGCAGCCCCAATGGAACCTTGCTCGCTTTTTGCGAGGGGCGGAAGAACTCTGCCAGTGACTCCGGGGACATTGACATCGTCCTGAAACGTTCGACAAACAATGGAATCGGCTGGCTGCCGATGTCCGTTGTCCAGGAGGAGGGCGTCTCCGCATCCATCACGATCGGCAACCCCGTGCCCGTGGTTGATGAGGCAACAGGCTATATCCACCTCCTGTTCTGCCGTGACAATGACCGGGTGTTTCATACCGTCAGCACCAATGATGGGATCACCTGGTCCACCCGCACGGAAATCACTTCCACCGTGAAGCCCGACCCCGACTGGGGCTGGTATGCCACTGGCCCGGGCCACGGCATACAGCTCAAGCGCGGCGCCCAGGCCGGACGCCTCGTCGTCCCCAGTGATCACACCATCGGCCCCGACGGCAGCACGTCCGGGATCTTTGGATGCCAGGTGGTCCACTCGGACGACCACGGCGCAACCTGGCAGCTCGGGGCAATCCAGAGCACCACCAATAATCTGGCCCCGAACGAAAACCTCGCCGTGGAACTGGTCGCCCCCGCGCCCGACGGCGGCTCCTATTTGTATTTCAACAGCCGCGAATCCGGCAGTGTGGCCGGCACCCGTGCCCAAGGCTGGTCCACCAACGGGGGAACCAGCTACGCCGGGCTGCTCACGAATAACACCACGTTTATTTGCCCGGTCGTGCAGGGCAGCGTTTTGCGGCTCCGCGCTACCGACGAAGGCGCCAGCGAAAACCGGATTCTCTTCTCGTGCCCCAACCACGCCAGCTCGCGCGTCAACATGTCTATCTGGTCTTCGACGAACGAAGCCCTTGCCTGGACAAAGACCAAAGCCATCTACTCCGGCCCGTCCGCCTATTCCGATATGGTTCGGGATTCCGAAGGCTACGTCGGCCTGCTATACGAAAAAGGAACGTCCTCGCCTTACGAAACCATCACGTTCTCCCGTTTCAACGAAGCATGGCTCGATGCCCCCGCTCCGCCCGGTCCGCCTGCGGAAGCCCCGGTCCCCGCCTTCTGGAATCTTGAGGAGAAAACGCCCGGGCAGGTTTGCAGCACCAACCCCGGCGCGATCCGGGACATCCACCCAGCCGCCTTTACCAATCATCTCACGGCCCAGGCCGCTTTCGCTTACGTGGATGGCCCGACTAATTTCGGTTCCGGCGCCGCGCTTCATTTCGATGGCACGGGCGGACTGCAATTGAGCGATGCCGCCAGCTCAAACCACTTCGACTTTGCCGCGACCAACTCCTTTACGGTTGAGGTCGTGTTCCGGATCCCCGCCGGCTCGACGCAGGTCGGGGCGTTGGTGTCAAAAGACTACGGCACCAAGCTGCCTTCCTGGTGGTTGCGGGTCGAGAGTGGGCGCGTGCGGTTCCTGGTGGCCGATACTCAAATCGAACCCAATATCAGCTCGACCAATCTCGTGAACGATGGGAACTGGCACCACGTTGCTGCCGTGCGGGACGCGAGTATTCCCGCTGCCAAGTCGCTCCGGCTATATGTGGACGGCACGCTGAATGCGAGCGGTTCCGACACCACGACCGAAAGCCAGGCTAATTCCCAACCGCTTAGCATCGGTCGCTTTGGGGTTGCTAACACCCGGAATCTGACGGGCGACATAGACATGGTGCGCATTACTCCCGGCGTCCTCGCCCCCAGCGAGTTCCTGGCTCATTACACTCAATTCGACGCCGACAACGACCTGATCCCCGACAGTTTTGAACGAACCCAGGCCGGCTCACTCGGCCCGCTCGGTCCTGGCGACGCAGATGATGACCAGTGGACCGACCTGCTGGAATTCGCGCTGGGCTCCGATCCGCTCGCCGAAATCTTCGTGCCCCAGCTCGAGGTTCTGCCCGAGCCAGCCTCAGTGCAGGTCAACACCTGGCAGCGCGTCTTGCCTCCCTGGCTCGGGTTGCAGCTCGAGAGTTCGGGCGACTTCCTGGGATGGGATGCCGCGATTGGAACCCCGATCCTCAGCTCGCTGGGCGGAGATCTCTATCTGCGCACGCAGACTATGCCTTACCCCTCCGGCGCGCCTCCGCGCCTGTTCTTCAGATTCCAGTTATACCAGGTCCCGTAGCTCGGCCTGCCCTGACATCTGCTTAGCGATTCCTCAGCCATCAACATTATTAAGACAGACATGAATACGATCAGCACAGCCGGGTTGATTGTCGGTTTGATTGCTACCGCGCTTTCAGGCCGTCTCCTCGCCGCCCAGAACCTTGCCGTCATAAGAGACGGCCATGCCCTCGACGTGCAATACGTCGGCCCGGACTGGGAACAGGCTGGCGGCGGCATCACAGCCACAGGGACCGGCCGCTTTCTCTACGCGCGCAAACATCTTGGCGCCGGCGATTTCCGCATCTTCGCCCGGCTGAAGCTGGAACGCCTCGAAGGCACGGCTGCCTCGTTTGTCCTGAATGACAGCCACGTGGGATTCGACGGCGGCGGTAAAATGCTGTTTGTCCAAGGTTCTCTCTTCGGCGACTCGACCCGCACGTTGGGTCCTGCCGAAGTGCACGTGAAACCGGATCTCTTCTTTACCTTCGAGGTCATCCGCGAAAGGGAAGTCACACGCTTCCTCCTCAACGACCGGGAGATTTATCGCAAAACGCAATGGAATGAGCCGGTCGAGCGGATTGGCTTCCGCCCCTGGCGAAATCGAATGACGCTGGCACAGTTCGAACTCCAGGGCGACCTCATCACGCCTCCTCCCCCGCCGCAACCGGTGGGAATGCCACTCTTCGTGAGCGGACAGGAAGGTTATCACACCTACCGCATACCCGCCGTGGTCGTGACCACCAAGGGCACCGTCCTCGCCTTCTGCGAAGGCCGGAAACACTCCGGGAGTGACGCCGGTGATATTGACCTCCTGGTAAAACGCTCCACCGACCATGGGAAGACCTGGAGCCCGCAGCAGATCATCTGGAACGATGCGGGCAACACCTGCGGCAATCCCTGCGCCGTGGTGGACGAGGTTACCGGCACCGTCTGGCTCCTGAGCACCTGGAACCGTGGCGACGACCGTGAACCGGCCATCATCGCCAAGACCAGCAAAGACACCCGCCGCGTCTTCGTGATCCATTCCACCGACGACGGCCTCACCTGGAGCGCTCCGCGCCAAATCACCGGCGACGTAAAGCTCACCAACTGGACCTGGTATGCCACCGGGCCGGGGAGCGGCATTCAAATCCGGCACGGGCCGCACCGGGGCCGCCTGGTCATCCCCTGCGATCACATCGAGGCCGATACGAAGCACTACTACTCGCATGTCATCTACTCCGATGACCACGGAAAGAGCTGGAAACTGGGGGGCACGACACCCCGGCACCAGGTCAACGAGTGCGAAGTGGTGGAACTCACCGGCGGCAAGCTCATGCTCAACATGCGCAATTACGACCGCCAGCAGCGAAAACGGCAGGTGGCCCTCAGCGATGACAGAGGGTTGACGTGGGCGGAACAGCGGTTCGATGAGGCGCTGATCGAGCCCATCTGCCAGGCGGCAATCGAGCGTTTCAGTTGGCCTGGTCAGACCAACCGCAGCGTGATTCTCTTCAGCAACCCGGCCAGCACAAACCAACGCAGCCACATGACGTTGCGGGCCAGCCTTGACGAAGGCCGCACCTGGCCCCTCGCCCGGGCCCTCCACGCCGGTCCCTCCGCCTATTCCGATCTGGCGGTGCTGGCCAACGGGCGCATCGCCTGCCTATACGAAGCCGGAGAGGAAAAAGCCTACGCATCTATTGTGTTCGCCGATGTCCCGTTCGCCTGGTTGGACCAGGAGAAATAGACCGGGTCACTCCGGTCCGTCGCAATTGGGTTCGTATTCATAACAGATGTCACCCCTGTGGTGTGAAGTGGGGCTTCACAATTCGTGCCGTCAGGCTTCACAACGTAGCTGACTTGCCTCCCGGACCGTGGACTGTGGACCGTGGACTGTGGACTGCGGACTGTGGACCGTGGACCGTGGACCGTGGACTGCGGACTGTGGACCGTGGACCGTGGACTTCCCGCTCAAGACTCACTCCCATAGTCGAGGTACTTCGCCCCAAGTGTATCCGCCAGGTGAAACGGCCTGCCGCCGCCAAAAATGACCTCCCAAACGCGGTGCGTCCGCCGGAACACATGTTCTTCCCCCTCCGCAGTCCCGCCCTCCGCGTGGCGGCCAGCCGGAGGGGCCTGGGAGAGAATGCGCTTAATGGCCGCAACCTGTTCCGGCGTGGCCTCGAGCACCAGCACCCTTCGTTCCGCCTCCGGCAAGGCCATCCACCGATCCGGCTTCCCATCGCTCGTCGCACCTCGGACTTCGGACTTCGGACTTCGAACTTCGGCCTTCGATCTTCGCCCTTCGCCCCTCGATTGGTGTTGTTTCTCTCACGTTGGTTCTCGTCTTCATATCACCCCTTTGGTGGGCACTGTGGGTGCCCAATTTGGGCACCGACAGTGCCCAGGCGACGCGGACCAGGCGAGAACACGAGACTCCTTCTCCGGCCCCTCGATCTCCCACGAACGCGAGCCTCGTCAGCTCGGCTCCTGCGCCCAGAACGGCCACCGCGCTTGGCTCACTGAGCTCCCAAACGAAACCGAGGCCGTGGCCAAAGCGACGCGAGGGTTCCTCCGCCTAACCACACTCCGCGAGCTCAAGGCGGTATCGGGGAAGGTTGATTATTGCGACGTTAGCGACGAACTGGAGGCGTTGGAGCTTCGCGAACTGCGCCGCGAGCCGGTGTAAGCTCCGGCCTCGTCATAACCGCCTCCTCCGCTTTCAGCCTTTCAGCATTTCAGTATTGGGGCTATGCACGGCTTTCCCCTAAGCCCAATTGGTGGTAGTATCGGGCAT
>CAZVFC010000008.1:0-198516 GCA_964625855.1 uncultured Verrucomicrobiota bacterium
GGACCGCCCGCTGCCCGGTTACGTCTTCCAAACGACGCATAATCTTTAGTTATCCGCGGTTCGTCTGGTGGGAGCTCAGTCCCGCGTTTCTGCCTCATCAGCCTTTCAGTTTCCCGCGCGGTGGAGATGGTGCCTGCTGTCCACCAAGAGGCGGCACTGTCCGCGAACCGAGGCGCCCACTGGCGAGCATGAACCGCAGCTTGATGAGGGCAGGTTGTCTCCACACGCCAAATCTCCGGCAAACCAACAAGCATGTTCAGAAGACTCTTGATCGTTGGTTTCCGAGTCCTGCGAATCGGAATCGAATTCCTGATAGTGGCTGCAACGCTGTGGTTCCTCATAGGCGGCTCCGACCGGGCATGGAGAATTGCGCTTTTGGTGGCGTTAATAGATGTGGGGATGGCCGTTAAGGAGCACGGCCGATGAGCTTTGTAGACCTCAGGAGAGCCGCCCAGATCTACGGGGCCGAAAGCCTCCATGCCATGGCCGAAGCCATCTGGCCGGAATACCAAGGGCGCCCCTGGCGCTCGATGGCCAAATACATCAGCTGCGAAGATACGCTAGGGCCGTTCTGGGCCATGATCGCCGAAGGCGAGCCCATCGGCGTCACGGGGTGGTTCCGCGCTGATTACCTGCCAAAGGGCAGCGTGGGCCTGCGCTGGACGGGAGTCCACCCTCTGCACCGAGGGCGTGGGGCCTTCCGCGCATCTATCGAACAAGTCATCAACGACGTTGGCACGTCGGCACCGGAGGTCGGGTGCATCACGGAATTGGCACCGGTTGCCTGGGCGCCGCAGATTCTTCCCGCCTTCAAGAAGATCGGGTTCGAGGTGCTGTCGGAGAAGCATCAAACCCGCGGGACAGACCCCCTCTTCGAAGGGGCATACGTCCTGATTTATAAGCTCAGCCGCGGCCCCTGACTGCGCCCCACCCCACTCGTCGCGCGCTATGGTCGCTCCTCCGCGGCACGCACGTGCGCCTACCCTGAGGCGGACGTAAAGAAAAGTGGCGTGTTTTATGAGCGAAACGCATATAATGGGCTTATGTCTTGGACCATAATCGGAAGGATGGGCCCGTCTTCGAGAGGGGCGACGCCGGCTTGGGCCGCTCGGCCATCGCCAGCCTCAATACTGTGAAGCGCATGCTGCACATTGAGGGCGAAGAGGGCGTGATTAGGAGGGAGCAGGGCATCTATCCGCTCACGCGGCGAAGGAGTTTCTGAAGGCATGGTTGACCCGCCTACACTAGCAAGCCCCGGTGTGTTCAAGGTGCTGTCCATCGATGGCGGCGGCATCAAGGGCGTCTACACGGCCACCCTGCTGCGGGTGCTCGAACAGGCGCTCGCCAAGATCCCGGGTCACCCGCGGCTCAGTGAATACTTCGATCTAATATGTGGCACGTCGACCGGGGCGCTCATCGCCCTGGGGTTGGCCGCCGGTCGTAAATGCGACGAGATAGCCAACACCTACCTCACGAAGGGCCCAGTGATTTTTGGGGACCAATGCAGGGCCTCGCAGGCGCTCTACTCGTTCCGTCAACTCCTCCTGGGGGCCCGCTATGGAAACAAGGCCCTGCGCGAAGCCGTGGGGGACCTTCTGGGGGACCGCACGTTCTCGAGCGCCGAGAACTACCTGCTGATCCCCGTCACCAACCTCGGCAACTACACGCCGAGGATATTCAAGACACGGCACTCCAAGGGTTACTACGACGGCAACTCCCAGATGGCCGACATAGCAATGGCTTCTGCCGCAGCCCCAACCTTCTTCCCCATCATACCAGCACCCGACAGCAAGAATGGCCTCTACGCCGACGGCGGCATGGTGGCGAACAACCCCACCTTGCTGGGTGCGTTCGAAGCGTTCAGGGTATTCGTGGGGCCGACGAGCGAGCGGAAGGAATTCAGCGAACTGGCCGTGCTATCCCTCGGCAGTTATGGGTCGCCCCAAGGCTTCCGCAAGCGCTGGTTTTCCCATAACGTCAGAATGAACCAGTCGATCCTGGGCTGGGCCATGCCCCAAGCCAACAACATTCCGCTTCTGAACGTCCTGATGGACGGCCAGACCGCCCTTGCCGAAAGGTCCGTGCACATCTTCAAGGAGTTCACTCCCGCCTTCAGGCACTACTGCCGCGTGGACGCAACCCGGTGCAAGTGCCGGTCAACGCCGGACAGCCAGCTCCTGTCGTTCAACCTGGCCGACGCCCGTCCGCACAAGCTTAAAGATCTGGAGGGCTTTGGGATGATGGACGGCCAGTCCGCAGCAACCGATCCCGCCGTCCGCTGTTTCTTCGAGTCCGTCCGTAAACCGGTCACACTTCACAACTGAAATATATGGCTGACTGTCATCAATCCTTCATCGACTACCTGGGCGCCCTCGATCTGGTCGGCACGCAGGAGGAAAAACTCCGCACGTCGCGGGACGCCCTCCTGAGGCGCATCAGCAACCGATTCAAAGCGGATGGGAAAAGGATCCCCGACTATGAGCCGCAGGGTTCGTATGCGCTGAACACGCAGAACCGACCCATCTCGGAAGATTTCGACCTCGATCATGGCGTTTACCTGGTTCACTGGGCCGACTACGAGGGTCCCACGGTTGCCACGGCCTTTCAGCTCATCAGCCAAGCGGTCGAAGGCCATACGACGGAGCCTCTCCCGCACAAGGACACCTGCGTCCGTGTCCAATACAAGGCTGCGGCCGATGGCACGCCTGCACACCACGTCGATCTTGCGATATACCGCAAGAAGTCGGATGGCACCCGGCTGTACGCACACCGCGTCAAAGGTTGGCTCCCAAGCGACCAGAAGGGCTTCATCGCCTACTACCAGGCTCATTCCGACGAGCAGATTAGGGCTCTGGTACGCCTCTTTAAGGGGTGGTCGGATTATCAGGGGACCAAGGGGGGTGAGAAAATGCCCAGCGGCTTTCATTTTACCGTCTGCGTTCTGGAATGCGCCAAGGCCTCGCCGGATCGTCACGACCGCGCCTTCGTCCTCACCGCCGAAGCCATCCGAAACCGCCTCGCCGCGTATCGGCTTGGAACCGCTCCTCCAATTAGGCGGCCCGTGGTCCCGGGCGAGGACATCTTTGCCGAGTATAGCCCAGGACGCCTGATCCATCTAATCGAGAAACTGAACGAGATATCGGTTGAGGGGAGAAGGGCGCTCAATGAGGCAGACCCGGGAGCGGCCAAGCGCATCTGGCGAAAGCTCTTTGGCGATCGGTTCCAAGCCCCGGAGCCCACAGGGGTGTCCGAGGGGAAGAAGATCTGGACAGCTCCCGCGATTATCGGGACCTCCGACAAAGCCGGCTGATGGTCAGCCTCTATCCCATTGATGAGGTTTCCACGCTCCTGGAAAAGCTGGGGGCGCGGTCGCTGCAGGCGAAGGCCCCCGAGCTGCCTGAGCAGCTTCGGATCGCCCAGGGGCGGGCTTATTTGATACCCGTTACCTGGCGGAATGCGTCCCACGCGGTCCTTTATCTGCCGCCCGAGTTCCCGGATGATCGTCCGCTGGTCTATCTCCCGGCTGCGGCCATGCCGAAGCACGTCGTCCCGCATATCAACCGCGAGGGGCAGGTTTGCACTTTACCGATCGGGACGGTGGTAAATCCGTTCAGACCTGCCGATCAGGTTACGGCTGTCCTCCAGAACGCGCGGCAGGTGATCGAGCGGCAATACACGCCGGAAGAAGAACTGGCGGAAATAGAGCAAGAACTGACCGCCTATTGGGGCGGCGGCGAGCCGATTCTGCTGCTTAAAGACGATGCAATCGAGACCCATCGCATCGTGAGCGTGCAGTTCTCGGAAGTCATGACCACGACGACGAAGAAGCGCATCCACCTCGTCACCCGAATGCCAGAGAAGATCGCGGGCGACAGTCAGGTGGGGTTGGCCTTGGAGGTCCAGCGCGAGAAGTTGATCGACTTCCTCAACGATCCGGGGAAGACCGTCTGCGATAGCGCGTCCTGGAAGGAGAGCTGCGCATTGCTTGCCCAGTTGTTGTCCAAGCGCAACAACGCACAGAAGGCGATGACGGTATTCGTGTTTGCACGGTGCGATACGCGTCAAGGTCCCGTCTGGCTTGGAGGGTGTTTCCTGGATCCGTTCATTGTCCGCAGGAGTTCCGACCACAATGAAACTGGCTTAGCCGGCTTACCGCTTCGCTCGCGCTTCTGCAGGTGCGCGATCGACAGCCTGCGCACCGAGAGACTGCTCAGGCGGGTTGAGGGCCAGTCCGCGAATGCCTACCTTATGGAGAAATCCGTTGCCGTCGTGGGGTGTGGTTCGATCGGCAGCTTCATGGCCGACATGCTTTCGCGATCGGGCATTCGGCGAATGCTGGTCCTGGATAGGGAGACGCTGGAGTCTGCCAACCTCCCCCGGCATCTCCTCGACGTCGGCGGGCTCTATCTGCCCAAGGCCGATCAGCTGCGAGTGTGGCTGGGGCGCCGCTTCCCTGAGGGCGAGTTTGTGGCACACATCGGCGATGCTCGAAAACCGGAGGGGATCAAGCGCATCGCCGATTTTGGCAGCGCGCTGAATGTGGTCGCGACGGGGGATACTAACACCGATATGACGATCTCAGAACTCTGCAGGCTGGGACGGATAGGTGCCTGCTGTTTTGTCTGGGTTGAGGCCGGGTTACAGGCGGGTCACGTCGTTTACCAGCCCGGGGGTTGCTCGAATACCCTCGTGGATCTGCATGGGCCTGAGGGCGATGGGCGCTTCCTCTACCGTCATCGGCTGCTCATGGATCCTGCACAGGGAAGGTGTCAAGAGCCCGCGTGCCAATTCACGTTCACACCCTACTCCGCAACCGACGCGGTGCTATTCGCTACGGCAGCCACCCGCAAGGTGATCGAATGGCTCAAGGAGCCCCCACAGGAGATGCGGATTCTCCGCTGGCGGATCGTCACCGCCAACAACTGGGAGGTTCTGAATCCAGCCGCATGAGGGTTTCCTTCCGACTCACAGGACCGGTAGAGCTGCCGGAGGCGACTGTCAATTTCCTGCGAGGTCACGTCCAACCGGATGCTGCCCCTGAGACCGGAGGAGCTCTGGCGGGCTTCTTGCGGCAGGATGACGTCTGGGTCCTCTCACACCCCATGCGCCCATCGCCCCGGAATCGAGCGGGGCGCACTTGGCTGAAACGGCACCGTGGCGATGCCCAGAAGTTTGTGGAGGAAGTCTATACTGAAACCTCCGGACTCGTGAACTACCTTGGAGAATGGCATACCCACCCAGAGCCTACGCCATCGCCGTCCAAGGACGATCGGAAAATGTTCAGGGATCTTCTCCGCACCAGCCGGCTCGAAATCAGGTTTCTGCTCGGGGTGATCGTGGGGACTTCAGGGGCCCTCTGTGTCTGGTGCCAGGGCGACGACGGCGATTTTGAGTTATCGATCTCGTCATAGGCCCGCCAGGTGGACGGCATTCTGACCAAGCTCTCCCCTGACGGTGGAAGCGACAGCGCCGGTAAGCCTGCCCCGGAACACGCAGCCGCACCGGTGGCGGCGTTGCTCATCTCGCCAGCAGTGCAAAGCCGGGGCAGAAGCAGATATCACGACCCCGTTTGGCTTCCAGACTACTGCCGCGGAGGTGATGCGGAGAATCGACCTGTCGGCACCGCTGAAAGCATCAGCCCTATCGGGTTGTCTGGCCTGCGCCGTATTTGGCCTTGTAGGCCGCGATGAAGTCGGGGTCCTGGCAGATGCATTTGCCTGAGGGGTGCTTCTCTTGGGGGAAGCTTAGGTAGCTGCCGAGCGGCTTCAACAGGTCAATTGTCGTCGTGCTGGGAAGTGCTTGGATGCGAAGTCCGCTGCGAGCCATTACGATCTCAGCCGCAAGCATTATGCCAGCTAGCGCGGATTGAAACGCCAAGGGGACTTCAATTTCTCCCTGGGAAGCACCCTGGCTGAGGGAGAGGATGAGGCCGCCGCATACGGCTTCGCGGTAGAAAACCTGTAGCGGTTTTCCTTCCAGGGGCAACAACGGCTGCACATCAATTTTAAGCCCGTCTGCGATCCGCTCAAGAAACGCCCGGTTCAGAGGGGTCTGCTTGTAAAGAAGGTTTCGGACCTCCATCATGGCCTCCTGAGGAAATCCAATGGCTTCCGTGACCAGTTGGTCGAAATTCTTTTGCTTTCCCTGCGGCAGGTACAAGCACATCAGGCAGCCCTGGTCATCGATGAAGCCATGCCGCGATACACCCAGGTTTCCCGGTTGAGTCCAAGCGTTCACTATCCGTTGGGGCAGGCTGGCTTGGATATCGCGGCGAACCACCGCGCTGTCGACGGCCACCGCGACCAGCGGCAGATGCCAATTATTTCTGTGGCTCAGATACTCCCCCCAACGCAGGGGCTTTGGGTCCAGGTTCAATTTGGTGAGAGTCAAGGCGTTCGTGGCCAGCTCGGTCTTTGGGCGATCAATATCCGACTGAAGGGCGAGCACATAGCGCTGCAAATTGCTCAGTTCAACGCGCTCGTGGTCCACGAGGGTGAGCGTGCCTGAGATTCCTGGCATGCGGGCGAGCGCCCATATCGTTGCGTTTCCAACGGCCCCCAACCCAACCAGATGGGTCTCCCCGAGGTCGATGGCGGGCAAAGTCGGGCTGTCGATGGCCCCGGGATCTCTTTCGCAGCGCAGGAGGGATAGCGACCAATCCTGGTCCATTTTGGCGCAGTTCAGCTGGCTTGAAAACAGTGCCCGGAACACGTTTGCCGCGCCAAAACACGCGGCGGCGCCAGCTCCAAACGGGTTGTTGCTATCTGACGATCCCACCGGGCTCCGTTGGGAAACGCGCACCACCCAACCGTCTGAGCCAACGTAAAGAGTCGGACAAGGTAAGTGCGCAGAGGTCGCGCCCACGATAACGCACGCCGCGAGCGTGTCAGGACCCTTGTCCAAAGTAATGTCGGGGTTTATGGCCCGGGCAAGAGCCTCCAGCGTTTGGAGAAAGATGGTTGCTTTGGCCCCGTGTGGCAGGAGCGATAGCTGCGGGTATAGCCTGGAAAGCAGATTGGTCAGCAATTGCAGGGTTTCTCGACCTTCGAAGGAGCAGACGGCAGCATCATCGAACAGCACACCCACGTTCCGGCTTTCCAGCGCGCGCCCAAATTCCGCTGCATCAAAACCATGCAACACCGAGGACGCCGCTAGCGCGGCGCGGTCAAAGAAATTGGCGAGGCTCATAGTTCGACGATTTGGATTAGGCCCGAAGCCTCTTTCGGGGTCAGGCCTACCCACCCCCTGTGCGGATGGAGGCGGTAGACGGCGCATCGCGACAAGGCGAACGGCTGTCGGGCGAAATAAGGGATCACAATGGAGACCGCTCCGTTAGTCGTGGCGATCGGGTAGGCGTCATCAGTGTCCGAATGGTAAGCATCGGTGGGGTGGGTGTGGATCTGAGCAATGAGGCTCATCTTGTTCTCGAACAACCACACGTTGATCCGATGCAGTTCCTCTGGCCCGACGCTGACACAAACGCCGTCATCAAGCAGATGACCCGTCTGGGCCGGAATGATGTTTGCCCGCACCGAGAACGTGGTTTCACGCTGGACGCCGGCCCATAGCGCAAAGCCCTCCATACGCCGCCGCCCGATCACCCGCAGTTGGGAGTTTGTCTCCTCCGCCAGCGACGCTGGAACAGTGATTCTGGTTATGTGCTCAAATCCGCTCATTGAGGCACCCCGTGTTGGGTCAGTCCTGTAATCTTGACGTTGAGAGCAACGGAGTAGGAATCCAGGGGCTCCACACCGTATTTGTGAATCTGGCTCAGGATAAAGTGCAGAGTCCCCTCTCCGGACTTGCGGTGCAAAGGCCAGAGATCACCTGTGTGTGCTGGATGATTGTGGTATTCCCGAACACCCGGCAGGCAAAGAAACGGAATATCGTCTGGAGCGTGGGCGACCATCAACGTCTGGGGGGTTACGGCAACTGGGCCCTGGACCGCTTCCCCTGGAAGGTTCGGGGTGAGGGTCACACGCGGCATTTGGCTGGGGAGCTCTTGGAGCTTGTAGGGCACCCGTGTAAACGGATGCACAATCCGCACCGAAGGTGGCTGATAGTCGTAATCGGTGAAGTCCAACAGCGCCCCAAAAACCAAGCACGCCGGATTGAGTCGGGTTGCCGCAAATACCACGAACACCTCTGGGAATTCGGCTTTGAGCAAGAACCAACCGCGCCTGATGTAATCGTCCTCCAGCTTACGATAGTCGGCGAGCTCTCGGTCGAACTTCTGGCGCGACACGGCAGGGTCAACGAAGGTTTCCATCAGCCGCCGATTCCAGCCTTGAGGCTCAAGAAGAGCTTCACGTCCGCTGGAAAATTGAAGTCGCCGATCTTCTTTTTGAGGTCCAGCGCGTTGCCGGCCGCATCCTTCAGCTCCCAGTTCTCTGGGGGTTGCCCCTGATTGCCGGTCTGCTCCAAGGCTTTGGGGATAATTGTCTGCAACGGGGCGTTTTTGTTCGCTTCCACTTCCGTGGGAGTCCCGTTCACTACTACCGTCAGTGTTTCTTTGTTTGCGTTCATGCAATCTAACCAGTCTTGTGTTTCTGCGGGATTACACCCGCTTTTGAAGGGTTAATCGTTGCGGCCAGCTGCGACCGGTAAAAGTTTTAGAAGTTTTTTTGGCGAGTATGCCCGGAGGGGTGGGCCCGCAAACGAAGAATGCCGGGCATCCCGTGCACCTCCGGCCCCGCCTTATTCGGCAGGGAGGCGCCCGGACCGGGATATCCTTGAGAAACCCGATCAACTTGTCGCGCCGGGTTGGAAGCGTCCTCGTTGATAATGTGAACGGTCGCGCCTTCTGGTCGACGGGCGAGCCAACCCGACGATGGTCCAGAGTGCCTCTTGAACCGCCGAGGAGGACCACAAATGTTGTGGTAACGCCTGCGAATGCCCATATAATCCACAAAAGACGCTGGATGGGCTCTGTTCTGAGCCCGCCTGTGGAACAACCAAGTTGCGAGTTGGTTGGGAAGCTCATGTGTGTATGTCGACCAGTCCTGTTGAGACCGCCTCCGAGAAGAAGAGAATAGTCGCTAGGCCGTTGGGGAGGAAGACCCTTGGGGGCACCCCGTACACCCGGGGTCCGAGGATAGAGGCAAAACTGGAGGAAGTCCTCAACATCCCATCCGCGGAGCTCGTGGAGCGGTGTGGCATCCAGGATCGTGAGGACCCGGGCTACATCCCAAGCGAGTGCCTACTCCATGTCGTTCGCACCTGGCGAGAAGATGACCCTGGCGGCCATTTCGAATCCGCCTACAAGCTCTTGATGGACCGCGTGTTGCGCAAGCTACCGACGGGCGAGAGCTCGGACGGCAAGAGGCTATTCCTGCCCCAAAGCCGTGTCCGCGAGGAACTCTTCGATTGTTTCGTCGAGCTCTTGGCAAGGGACCGCACCTCCTACAATGAGCGCCTCGATTATTTTGAGGTCCGGTTCGATGGCGCGCTGGCCAACCTGCGCCGCGATGTCCAAAGGAAAGCCTTCCGCGAGCCGAAGATGGCATCCATCGAACCCGACTCAAACACCGGGGAGATGGATCCCAAGGTGGAGGCCGCTCTGAGCTTCAACCCGTTTGATCCTGCCGAAATGACTCGCGCCGATTACCGGTCCCGCCTAAACGGTGCGATTAACACCTTGCCTGCTGAGCAGCGAGCAATAATCGAGATGATAGGGAAGAATATCCCTATCGATTCCATAGACCCCGGTGCCGTGACCATCGCGAAAACGCTCGGAAAGTCAGAGAAGACAATCCGATTACACCGCGATCAGGCATACTCGGCACTGGAGGCAATGCTGAAGGCAGACAAAATGCTATGAAGACGAATACTTCCAGACCTTCCAGAGAGGATGTGCTCAACGCTTTTGCGGTTGAGCCAGATGCTGGTCCCGCGATCCTCGCCCGGTATGTTCGCGATTACCCCGAGTTCAAGGCCGAGCTCGCGGATCTTTCGCAAGAGTTGCAGCAGCCAATCACCGAACTGGCGGGGCCGCTATCGCCGCAGGATCAGGCCAGGATCAATTCCGCTTGGAAGAGGCATCACGAGGCCGTGCTTGCAGGGCGTGCGGACCCTTTTGCCGCCCTTACGACCTCCGGGCTCCGGGAGGTCGCCAGGGTCCTTGGAGTGCCGAGGCTGATCGTCACGGCCTTTCGTGAGCACAAGGTGCTTGTCGACTCGGTCCCCCAGCACATTCTGGGGCGCCTTGCCTCGTGCCTGAGTATCACACCTGGGCGGCTCACTCAGGTCCTAGCCGCCCCCCTCGCGCCAGCCCACGCACGAAGCTATAAGGCGGATGAAAAGCCCAGCGTCGCGGGCGCGGTCACCTTTGAACAGCTCCTTATCGACGCAGGTGTACCCCCAGCCGAACGCGCGAAGCTGATGGCGGGCGAATAATATGGACGGGGTCGAACTCGCCCGACAAGCCGCAGCCGAGTTGCACGCCCAAGCCATCGCCAGGGGCCTAAACCCCTGGCAACCCTACGAATTTGCCGTCGCAGAGGCCAAGCGCAGGGACATAGACGTTGCACCCGTCGCCCCGGGTTCAACAATGCTCAACGGAGGCCGGGCGACCTTCATCCCCAGAGACCAACTCATCCTTCATGAGAACGTCGGGACACCGTTCGAGCAGGCGTTCTTGGTGGTCCACGAGGTCGGCCACGCTGAGCTGGGGGATGATCCCGGAACCGAGCCGGCACGTGAGATAGACCCGGCTCGCCCGGCCGAACCATCGCCGACCGGCATGGACCGGGTGGTGGATTACGGCCGTCGACAGCGCCGCGAGGTCCAGATGGACATCTTCGCACGCGAATTCCTGCTCCCGCGGTCGGTCGCTCGCAAACTTCACCTTGAAGATGGCCTAAGCGCTTCGGAAATCGCACGGCGGCTTGGGGCCCCCTTCGGCGTCGTAGCGCAACAGCTGCTGGATGCCCTCCTGTTGCCCCCGGTTTCAGTTCAGGCAAAGTCGGAGGCGGCAGATCGTCCACTCAATCCTCTCCAGGCGAATGCGGCAGGCCACCGCGGAGAGGCCTACCTGCTCGAAGCCGGCCCCGGCACGGGCAAGACCCAGACGCTCACCGCGCGGGTCGAAGGGCTGCTGGCAGATGAAGTCGACCCGCGGAGACTCCTGGTCCTGACGTTCTCGAACAAGGCCGCCGGGGAAATGGCCGAGCGGATCGCGCTCAAGCGTAAGGAAGCCGCGGCAGCCATGTGGATAGGGACGTTCCACGCATTCGGCCTCGACCTAATCCGGCGCTTTCACGCCGAGGTGGGCCTGCCCAAGGACCCCCGCATGATGGACCGCACCGAGGCCGTGGAGCTCCTTGAGGAGGAGTTCCCGCGCCTTGGGCTAGTGCACTACCGTAACCTCTACGACCCAACACAGAACATCGCCGACATCCTCTCCGCCATCTCCCGGGCTAAGGACGAGGTGGTCGATCCTGAGAGGTACGCCCAGCTTGCCGAGCGCATGCGGCAGCGGGCATCCTCCGAGCAGGAGATCGAAAGGGCGGAGTGCGCGCTGGAGGTCGCCCGGGTTTACAGGGCCTACGAAACGCTCAAGCGCCAGGCGGACTGCGTGGATTTCGGGGACCTAGTCCTCATGCCCGTGCAGCTGCTCGAAGGAAATGACGTCATCCGCGCGCAGCTCCGAGGCACGTATGACCACGTGCTGGTGGATGAGTATCAGGACGTCAACCGAAGTAGCGTCCGCCTGCTGGCAGCCTTGCGGGGGGAGGGCGAAGACCTCTGGGCGGTCGGGGATGCCAAGCAGTCGATCTACCGCTTCCGAGGCGCCTCATCGTTCAACATGGGCCGATTTGGGACAGCCGATTTCGCGGGCGGAAAGCGCGGGCGCTTGAAGCGAAACTACCGATCCGTGAGCGAGGTTGTGGACGCTTTCTCTGGCTTTGCCGCCGGCATGAAGGTCGGCGGCGCCGAGAGCGCCCTAGAGGCGGATCGCGGACGGGCCGGTAACCGGCCCGAGTTGCGCACGGTGGACCGAGCAGAACAGCAGACGGTCGCGCTGGCGGAGGCGATAGAGGAGATGCGGCGGTCCGGCCACAGCTACCGGGACCAGGCGGTGCTGTGCACCGGAAACGAGAAGCTCTCGGTCCTGGGGCAGGATCTGGAGCGACTTGGCGTGCCGGTGCTCTTCCTTGGTAGCCTGTTTGAGCGCCCCGAAGTTAAGGACCTCTTCGCGTTTTTAACCCTGTTGACCGATCGTCGCGCCATGGGCCTGGTGAGGGTAGCGTGCTGTCCCGATTTCCAGATGCAGATGGAGGATGTTGTAGCGACGCTGGATCAGATACGAGCCGTCCCGGGAGCGCCGGGAGAATGGTTGAAGAGTTCGAGCGGGCTCGCCGGTGTATCGTCGCAGGGGCGAAAGGCCCTGGCCGATCTGGCCGGCGCGCTGGACGGACTTGATCAGCGTTCCTCGCCTTGGGAGACCCTGGCAATGGTGCTCCTGGACCGGACGCGAATGGCAGCTAGGATTGCAGCCTCTGGCGAGGTGGCGGACCGGGCGAAAGGCATTGCGATCTGGCAACTCATGAACTTCGTTAGGGCGCAGCCGGCAGCCCCTGGCTTGCCGATCACGCGCCTGCTGGAGCGCGTTCGCCGCCTCGTCCGTCTGGCCGATGACCGTGACCTGCGCCAGCTGCCGGCGTGCGCGCAAGGCATCGACGCAGTCCGGCTGATGACGATCCACGGCGCGAAGGGGCTCGAGTTCCCCGTCGTGCACTTGCCCGGTCTCAACGCCGGCACGATACCACGGTCGCCCCCCACCCCACCTTGCCCGCCGCCCGATGGGATGGTGGAGGGAGAAGAGGGAAGCGCCCTTGAGGCTTTCCGAGCCGGACAAGCTGAGGAGCAGGAATGCCTGTTCTACGTAGCCCTATCGCGCGCACGGGACCGACTGATTGCCTACGCGCCTACGCAAACGTCGGATGGTAAGAGGAGGTCCTTGTCTCCTTTCGTTGATCGGCTTGAACCGTGGCTCACGCAACGCCACGTCACCCCTACTCGGGATCTCCCGGCAGCCCCGGAAGACGCCGCGATAAGCATCTCGGTCAAGGGTAGCCTGCGCTTCGACGCACAGAAGATAGCGCTCTACGAGGGCTGTGCGCGGCGCTTTTTCTACACGCACATCCTTCAGATCGGAGGGCGGAGGACAGAGACTCCCTTCATGCAGATGCATGAGGCAGTGCGGAAGGTGTTTCAAGGCGTCGTAGACGGGAGCGCTCCCGTCGCGGACGATGCGGAGCTGGACCGCAGGATCACGGAGGCATTCGTTGCCAACGGGCTGGCAAAACATGGCTACGCGGCCCACTACAAGGCATTTGCCGTCAGCATGCTCCAATACTTTCTGCGCAGCCGGCGCGGGCATGAACCCGAGACGCCGACCACCCTGCGTGTGGGCTTTGGACAAGAGGAGATATTCGTCCGCCCCGACGATATCCTGGTGCGCCCCGACGGCATGCGGACGCTCAGGAGCATCCGGACGGGCCATCAACGCTCGACCGAGGGCGATGACGTGGGATCCGCCGCCTTCCTGGTAGCGGCCCAGAAGGCGTTCCCGGGGGCAACCGTCGAATTGGTCTATCTATCCGACCAAAGCATTCAACCGGTCGTCCTGTCCGAGAAGAAGCTTCAGAACCGGCGCGACAAGCTAGTCGGCTTCCTCCGGGACATCCGGTCAGGGCGTTTCCCCGCGGATGCTGCTGGGCGCAGGTGCCCGGGATGCCCGGCTTTCTTCGTCTGTGGGCCGACCCCTCCCGGCGTCCTCACCAGAGAATTCTCATAGATTTTTTTACCGGTCGCGGTTCGTCGTAGCGATTAACCCTTCCAGAGCGGGGGACTAATCTCCGCCAAGATAGGCAAATTATATGGTTACGACAGAGTTACTCGAATACGAAGATGTTGGCGAAGCCCTCCGCGAGGGACGTTCACTGCGGAAAGCCCGCAGCTACCGCATCCAGTTCGCCCAGGACAACGTCAACTTCCGAACCCTAAGTTTAACCGACCCAGTTCCATTGGGGCGACAGATACTTGCGAGCGCCGGCGTTGACCCGCAGGCGGATTATAGTCTGTTCGCCATCCTGCCGACGGGCGACTTTGAGGACGTCCGTCTGGATGAGCCATTCGACCTCCGTGTCCGGGGAGCAGAGCGCTTCATCGCCTTCCAGACTGACCGCCTGTTCAAGCTCATGCTTAAGGGGCGTGAGCTCGAATGGGGCAAGCCGGCTATCAGCGGCGCCATCCTCTACAAGCTGGCCGACGTCGCCAAAGGCGAATCCGTCTTCCTGGAGGTGCAAGGTGGCCAGAATCGGCTCATCGAGCCCGAGGAGCTGGTCGATCTGGCTGCGCCCGGAGTCGAGCGGTTTATCACGGGGCCAAAACCCCCGACCACATACGAGATCATCGTGAACGGCCGGCCGAGGGTCGTAAACGACGAACACGTGTCCTACGAGCAGTTGGTCCAGATGGTGGCCCCTGGACCGCAGCCGCCGAACTCTGGTTTCTCAGTGACCTACACTCACGCCGCCTCCAAGCCGCACTCCGGCTCGCTCGCAGCCGGTGGGGTGGTCGAGGTGAGGAAGAAAGGGACCATTTTCAATGTCACCCCAACCATTCGTTCTTAGCCCAGACCTGAAGCGCCTTCGGGACGAGGGCTACTTCATGCAGATTGTGGGAGGGTTGCTGCTCATGCGCCACGTGCCCTACGTTGACGCTCATCGCCAGGTGCGGACTGGGACGCTGATCTCCAGCCTCGAAATGGCCGGCAACGTCACCCGGCCTCCCAGTGATCACGTGGCCTGTTTTGACGGAGACTTCCCCTGCAATTCGGATGGTTCTCGGATACAGCAGCTACCGCATCCAAATGGTAACATCAACGTGGGGCATGGTGTGACCTCAAAACACGCCTTCTCCTGCAAGCCTTCAGCCACCGGTCGTTACACCGACTACTACCACAAGATGACAACATACGCGGCCATCATATCAGGGCCTGCGGCGGTGCTCAAACCCGGTGTTACCGCAAAGACATTCCGCACCCCGGAACCCGAGGAGGACAGCGTCTTCAACTATATCGAGACGGCCTCCGACCGCGTGGGCATCGGGGCGGTAACGGAACGGCTGGCAAATGAAAAGGTTGCCATTGTAGGGCTGGGGGGCACGGGCTCCTACGTGCTCGACTTCTTAGCGAAGACGCCGGTCCGCGAGATCCGGTTGTTTGATGGCGATGAGTTCCTTCAGCATAACGCCTTCCGTGCACCTGGCGCCCCGTCCATCGAGGAGCTGCGGGAAGCACCGAAGAAGGTCGATTACCTCAAGGGCATCTACTCTAAAATGCACCGCCGGATCGTCGTGCATCCCGTCGCGATAAACGCCGGCAACCTCCATCTGCTGGACGGGGTCACTTTTGCCTTCATCTGCATGGACGGGGGCGCCGCCAAGAAGGCCTTGGTTCAGAAGCTGGAGGCTCTCGGGGTTCCGTTCATCGACACGGGCATGGGCTTGGAGCCGCCTGTTGACGGCTCGCTGGGTGGGATACTGCGGGTGACCACCAGCACCCCTGAAAAGCGCGACCACTTCCACGACGGACGAGTCGCCTTCGCTGGCGGCGGCGAGAAGGATATCTACTCGTCAAACATCCAAGTTGCCGACTTGAACGCCCTCAACGCGGTGATGGCAGTCATCAAATGGAAGAAGATTCGCGGCTTCTACCGCGACCTCGAGAGAGAACTCCACAGCACGTACACGACCGACGTCAACATGGTGGTGAATGGGGACAAGCTGAAATGATGCGGCATACCCGGCTGAGACACCAGTTTGTCCACTACATCCCTGAACGCCTGGAGCCCGGCGTTCTATACGTATCCGTAGACTACTGCACGGCTGTTCACAGCTGCTGCTGCGGCTGTGGTCAAGAAGTGGTGACCCCGCTCTCGCCTGCCGGCTGGAAGTTAATCTTCGATGGAGCGACCGTCTCCCTCTCCCCGTCTGTTGGCAATTGGAACTTCAAATGTCGTTCGCACTATTTCATCCGCGAGGGGCGGGTCATCGAAGTGGGGCGATGGACCAGCGAAAGAAGCCCGGTCGAGCCCAGGGATACCAGTGAGCTGGAATTGATCGAAATTGATGAAGCCAGAAACGGCGGAACCTGGTCGCGCATCAAGGGCTGGCTGACGAAGGGAAGGAGGCCGGCAACGTCAGACCGCAATGATAAAAGGGCCGGATCGCGAAGGAGAGCCCGCAACGGACGGCGGTAAGAAATCATGGCCATATAACAAAAAATGCCAAGGCGCCGGAGAGATGACGATTGGGAGGGGCTGGCTGGTCCGATCGCCATACTCGTGGTCCTGTTCGGCGCTGCAATCATCGCGTTCCTCAAGGCGCTCCTGTTAATCCTCCTGATCGGGGGTGTCGCCGCCCTCATCTGCTTCCTGCTCTACCGCATCGGTCGAAGCCTGTGGGCCAGGCAGATGGACATGGAGGGTTACCTGCCCAGCATCGACTGGAGCTTGCCCACGATTCCGAGTTTCGACTCGGTCTGGGTGGACATACGGTATCCGGAGGTCCCCTTTCCTGCTCACTGCGCACCCCCTCCAAACGTGATCGGGGCCAGCGGCGCATGGAAGGCCGTCCTTGGCAAGCTGGAACGGTTCCCTGCACTCCGGGGCGCGTCTAGCCCGGGCGACCTGGAGCACCGAATATCCGCATGCGAGGCCGCCACCGCCGACATCCTTCGGCAAACATGTGCGGCGGCGGGGGAGTTGGCTGAACGCAAGCAGTCCGACCTTGAGCAGCAGCTGAAGCGATTGCAGGAGGCGGAGAAGACCCTGGAAGCCCGGGTCCGCCCACGACTGGACACGCTGCGATGCACGATCGAAGCTCTGTTCGAGGGGGGTCTGCTGGATCGCCTGAGGGCTGACCGGCTGCGGCCGCGCCAGTCGGAGCTCGAAATCGAACTGGGCAATCGTCGCCGGCAAGCGCGAGAGAGGGCGAGCCGGCAGGAGCAGGCTGTCCGCGACTTCTTGGACCCAGCCCAGCGTGAGCGCACGCTCGAGGCCAGGATACAGCGGGACTTGGCCGCCATGAAGGAGGTGCTCACATCCAAGGAGTTCGCCGGCGCGGCTGCGGAGGTGGCCGTCATCGAGGAGCTCAGCTCGCTCCCCGCCGGATCCCTGGTGTTCAACGACGTGAGGATGGAAGCCGGGAGGTACATCCACTTCGACGGGAAACCGCTGATGAGCGCCCAGCTCGACACCCTGGTCATCGCTTCCGGAGGCGTGTTTGTTGTCGAGGTGAAGAACTGGAGCCGTGGGTTTGCGCGGTCCGGCGAAGGCTTCAGCCCCTTCGAGCAGGCAAGTCGCGCGTCCTATCTGGTCTTCGACCGCCTCCGGAGCGCCGGCATCAGCGTCAAGGTCCGGGCGATCGTTGCCACCCAGGGCAGTCTCCCGGACAGGGGAGAGAGCAAGGTGGCAGTGGTGCCGATCGGCCGCCTCCGGCGATACATCGAGGGAACCCCTGCCGGGACAATGGTGGATGTTTGCACGGTGCGCTCGGCGCTAGGACTCTGAGCCGCAGGCCCCGAACTACGGCTTAACGGCAAGGACCGACCGCATCGCGAGCCGGGAGAGATCCGCCATTCGTCCCGATGTGCCCGGCGTCGGTTTCATCGCGATTCGCCGATCGTCGTGTGGTTCGCCGTATTCCTTCCAAGTGCAGCCGGTGACTTGCAGAGACGTCTTCATCCCCTCGGCAATGCTGCGATGCCCGGCCAGTATGTCGTCGACCAGAAGTTCCGACGAGGGCACCTCACCCCGATCCACGATATGCAGCACTCCTCCGGTCCGCAGCACCTTGTCCGCCACGGGATAGGCCTTCCGGTGCACCCAGAGCCGGTAATCACTCGTTTCCCGCAGATCGAGCTGGCTCAGATTGTAGCACTCATGCCGCACGAGGTGGGTGCCGATCAGCCAGACGGTCACGGCGTCGAACTTCTCCAGGCCGGCAAGGAATTCCTCAAGCTCCTCATCGATGATGAGATCTCCCTCCACCAGACATACTCCGCGGGGCACCCGCAACCTGCCGAAGAACGCCCGCAGGGCATGGGTCTTTGGCGAGCGAACCTCCCACTCATAGCGCCTCGTGACCGACACCCTGAGGCCCCCGTCCGCTAGGCGCTGGCGAGCGGCTTGAATGCAGCTGACGTTCTCTTCGGTTGAGACCAGAGTAAACCCATCCTCCCGGCCAAACGCCCTGGTCAGATGCAGGATCCCGGTCCCATCGCCGCACCCAATGTCAAGGATGCGGCGGGGATGAAATGGCTCGATCTGGGCTACCATCCAGGTGTAGCAGCCCTGGGCTGCATAGCTCGCAGCATTCGTGCGCCAGTTCTCCAGATACGCGCGCTGGGCGGCCTCCAGGCGCTTCTGAGGTCCTGCCCGATCGACCGGATAATGGCAATGCCGGTAGGGCAAGCCGCTACCGCAATCGCATGGTGCATCTCGTTTGGACGGCACGGGTGAATGTTAGCAGTTGATTCCCATCGGGTGCGAGTGCGATTCAATGGAGGGCCGGGGCAGCCGTTCGCCGCTTTTGGTTAGCGCATCATCATCCACGCTCAGCGTTATTTCCTCTGGTCTGACGCCGGGCAGGTCCACTTCGACCAGATATTCTCCCCCTCCCGTGACGTCCACGGCTGGGAACCAGTCGGTGTCCGTCTCCCCCGTTTGGCAGGCGGGCACGGCGACGAGTGACGCCATCAGGCGATTCCTGAAGCCGCAGAGCTTCCTATTGTTCATGTCGAGCCTTCGTTTTGAGTCGCTGCTCCAGATCCCGCCACTCGTCCAAGGTCATGCGCCCAATGCCTCCGTGTGCGGCGCAGGACGTGTCCACCAGCAGGCGGATTTGCCCGGGTGTTCGTGGCAGAACCGGAGTGTGCAGGGTGCCGGCTCTCTTCGGCTGTTGACCTTTGTTTTTGGCAGGCTTCTTCATTTGATCGAGAACACCGCTCCAGCACGACGCCTGGAGCGGAGACGGGAGCGCACGCACGTGGCCCGGGTAATGCGGGGTCTGGCTTGCGTCGTGACGCGAGTGCTCCGCGCGGGTGGAGCAGTGCATGTTCGGACGCGTGCGCTTCGCAGTTTCTTGCTGTCGGGCTCAGCGACAGACCTGTCGGTTTGAAGCGGTTTCTACAGGATGGGCTGAATGAACTGCAGATCCCTCCAAACCACCAGCGCGACCGGGCTCCCGCGGCTTCGTGACCGCCTCTGATGCCGTTGATTCGCGTCCACAAAGGTTCCCTGCCCATGCGCTCAGCTGATAGCGCGGAGTGAGATGGGCTCGTTGCGCTCATTGCGGACTTTCCTAGCGGCGCTGGGATCCAGCACCCGTTTGCCATCTACCAAGAATAGGTATTGGTGGTAAGCGTGGGTCAGTTCCAAGCTGGCCATCCATCGGCCATCCGGCTGTCGCGCCATCGGGGTCGCCTTGGGATCCCATTCGTTGAAGTCGCCGAGGAGTGACACCCGCTGTGCTTGCGGTGCAAGGCAAAAGAAGTCGGCGTGGTGCAGGTTCCGCCTGGCGGAATACCGGGGCAAGGCACCAGTGGGATTTGAATCGATAAACATAGGCTTGTTTCCTTTCCGGATTGGCGAGCAACACGAGAGCGCTGCTCCCGGGGCAATCCAATCGCGCGTTCCTACTCCATTCGCGTTTTCAGGTGCGCCGAAGCGATGTACTCCTCCAACAGGAGCAGATGGCACTGCCGACTGATCGGCTGCGAACATCGGTATCTGACCGGCTTCAATCCGGTCGGTCGTGCTTGTTGCATTCATCGCACATGAACTGGATCTTCGTCTGCCGTGCGACGCGCCGGACACTCGCCTGCCGTGCGGCATACGAGCCTCCAAGCCCAGAATGACTTTCTCGGCCGCTCGCACGGTCCAGACAGTGCGGACAGCAGTTGTCGGGCCAACCGTTCAAAACCCACACAAGGTGTTGCGCCACAGCGGCAAACAGTGCGGGGGACCTTCCACCGGCGCGGGTCGAAATCTCGGACGGTCCAAAAAGTTGTTCGGCCAGTGAATCGTCACTGCCACTTCCTTCAATGCCGCCAGAAGCGTGTACCGTTGAGCAAAACAAGAGTCTGGAACAGAACCTGACTTCAGGGGGTCTGGGGCTCGCGGGCATCAAGCGTGCTTGGCACGCAATCTGATAAGGAAGATTCCGGCAAGCAAATCAACGCCAATCATGCTTATGAACATGCAGTCCTTTTGGGAACGCCATAGGGCACGACGGTGGCCGGCAACAGCGGAGGCCGGTCTGCCTCTCGAGGAGAAACCGCCGGAGCATTTTCAGCCGCTAACCCGTGACGAGTCCATAACGGTCCTAGACGACGCGAACCGGTGGATTGTCAACGAAGCCAGGAGCACGTCCGCCATGCCCGAGGGCCGGGCCGAAGAGTCGCGCTGGGCCGAATTGGCAGGACGCGACAAACCGCTAGTGCGAGATTTCGTGCGGTTGAACAAGGGGCATGGAGGCTGAGGCTGTGGCCGGGGCACAGGGGCTCAACCTGAGCGGGACCGCTCCACGAGATCGAGGAGCGGCAGTGGGATAAGGTCCTCTCCGCCGATCTCAAACGTGTATTCCTTTGCATGAAGCACGAGGTTAAGGCCATGCTGGCTGCAGGGCATGGGGGCGCAATCGTCAATACATCCTCAACCTTGGGGCAGGTTGCCGCGCCATATGCCGCCGAATATGTCGCTGCGAAACATGGCGTGATCGGGCTGACGCGCGCGGCCGCCGTCGACTATGCGCAACACGACATTCACGTGAATACGGTGTTGCCCGGCATGACTCAGACCTCAATGACTGAACGGATGCCGAGAGATCCCGAACTGATGAAGATATTTGGGGCGCTCCAGGCTTCCGTTCCAATGCAGCGCCTCGGTCAAGCCGACGAAATCGCTCAGGCCGTTGCCTGGTTGCTTTCTGACGCCGCAAGCTTTGTCACCGGGGCGGCGCTTGCCGTCGATGGCGGGCATACCGCCGTCTAGCGCAAGGCGACAGAATAACGGCCTTACCCGCCCGTAAGCTCAAGTCTTATGACACGGGAACAAGAAACCAAAAAATGAACGTTGAAACGCCTAAACGCAATGCTCTCATCACCGGTGGAGCACGAGGAATCGGTGCGGCAGCCGCAAGAGCGCTGGCTGAAGATGGTCACCGTGTATTCATCAACTTTGTCAACAGCACCCAAAAAGCAACCGAGCTTGCTGAAGAGATAAAAAGCAATGGAGGCGAGGCGATTGCGGTTCGGGCCGATGTCCGGAACCGCGGATCCGGCCCGTTGACGAACTTCCGTTAGCGCCTTTTCAATTCTGTTTAGGGCGCCATTCACCTCTTCGGTGGTTTCAGGCAACCGCATGGATGCTGTGGTGGACGATACTCGGCCAGAGCCGGCACTCTGGGTCCCCGCGTGCAAAGGTGAGGCTGCCAACCAGCAAGCCAGGGCAATGAGGAGGTTCAGCCTGGTGCGGGTTGCGGGGTGCGATATTCCGTCTAATTGGTTGTCCGTGCTCTTGGAATCAATGCCACAGGCGTTCATCCGATCTCGTAAGAAATCAGACGAGCAAGTCGCTGGTTTGCAGGCAGGCGGCTGGCTCTCGTTTCTGACGTCATCGCTCCGACCAAAGATCGGTTGGTGCGCTAACCAAGAACAGGACCAGGCAGTGAACGGAAACCCCTGCTTTGGGTCAACTGTTAGCCTGTTTGCATTCACTGGTCACCAGAGATGCCAAATATGGGAAACGAAGGGACGAAATCTGAACGCGAAAACCGTTGGTTCAGGACAATATTGGTATGGATTTCGGTGAGCGTGAAACCTTGCATCGCACGAATTACCTCCGCATCGCATGAAACGCTAACCGCCGCTCTCCGAATCGCCTCCGTGCTAATCACGATCTGTGCTTGATGAATCAGGAAATCCTGCTTTCCAATCCAAAGCGATCTTGTCCAGCCCTCGGGTCCCCATGTTACGACATAGCAGCCTACGTTCCCCAGTCTTTCCTCGGCCAGCCGACGTTCACTGAAGACCGCGTTTTCTACTTGCGCCGCTTGGTCCCCCCATTGCCGCTTGAAGAACATCCGCGGAACAGTTGTTGTCACGCCATAGGAAGAAACGGCCGCGTGGGTCAGAGCAATGTCCTGGTTTTGCTCCTTCCGCAATCCGCACCACGGGTCGTAAAGGAGATGGTATACACTCGAAGACCAGACGGCTTCCAAATTGGACTGTGCTGAAAGCAAGGTGGCCTCGTTCTTCCGGCTCCATTCGATGCGATAGAAACTTGGGTGGGCCAACCTGGTGGTGAAAGTGATAATCGGCTTTTCGTCCCTGAACGTCAGGCGGACGCAACCCTCATCGCTGTAGCTTGCCAGCGAGCCATACTTCTCCTGGACTTTCGTGAGTATTTGGGCTGGCGAAAGACCATCGCCGGTTGCCTCCCCCACTCCCGCATGGACCGGCGACGCAGCACCAATCGCTAACAGGACGACGACCCTGATGGCAGCTGACGCTTTGAATAACGAACCCCTTGTGGTTTCCGCTGAACCGCGATCTGGTCGGGCTGGACTCCTATGCTTTTGAGATACTGCGTTTGCTTTCATGAATTCTGGCCTCACCTCCGGGTCAACTTTTCGACCAAATGCGAGGTGTCTTATGCTTAAGCACCAGCCGTGCCACGGGGCGAAAACAGATCTTAAGTGATGGGAAGAGAGTGTATTACGTAAATTGGAATGCAAATGCAGGTGGGTCAACAAATCGTCCTGTAGAAATAATGAGCCCACCACTGGCAAACGGGAGCTGAGGGTGGTATCGGGTCGGGATCAACCGCAAGCTCCCTCCAGACTGAGTCGTTTGCCCCCAGAGGCTCTGGCAGTTTCCACCCGAGGTTTCCGGCTCTTCGGGGCTCACCATGGTGATCGAGGGTCGTCGCCGCGGCAGAAGATCGCGGACGCGGCCAACGGAAACACTGAGCTTCTTGAGCATCATCCAAGGTAGCAGCCAATCATCACTTGACTCAAATGCAGGGAGGAATTGCCAAAAGCAGGACGGATTCTCAACTCGAATCGGACGATAGCTTGAACTCGCAATATTCAGACCCAACAATGGGCCGAAGCCAAGCGTCTGCAACGTGCTGCAAACAATCCAGTTACCAATCACACATCAGGTTGGCACACACTATGTTAAGGAAGCTCTGAAAGGCTAACTCGGCCACCGATGTTGGTGATCGGACGAGCCGAACCGATGAGATGCTGTGGTTAGCACCCGGTGCTCGCGTTCAACGGGTGAGCACTTTGGCCAGTGAGTTGTCGCTTCTTGGGAAGGACGAACATGGAATGCAAGATCATAGTGTTTGCGGGCGTGTGCGTGGCCTTGCTCGCCTGCATGTGGCGAGGCGGGCCGTGCTCCACACTGTGGAGGCGGTGCAAAGAGCGTCTGGCAACCAGGCTGCCAGAAAGCAGGAATAGTCCCGGCGAGAAACTGGCCGGGTCGCGCGAACCGAAGGAATCGGGCGGACGCTGAGCCGCGGCCCAAGGTGGCGTTCGGAAGCAGGTGCCCGTGCGAAGACGCAAGCGGGGACTGCAGCATTTGGCGACCCGGCCAGCCTCGCCTGCGCCTGGCCAGGAGAGGACCTAAGCCTGTTCATCGAGGGAAGCCCTGATCGTGACCTCGGCCTGGGCTTGATGATACGCCCTGCGACCCACAATCACTTGCCGGGGCGCTTGATCGCCGCCTTCTTCATCCGCGAGAGCAAGGTAGTAGCCTTCACTCCCAAAAGGTCTGCGGCTCCGTGCGCTCCTTTGATCTTCCATCCGGCGTGTTCCAGAACCGCGACGAGATTCTCGCGCTCGCGACGCTGCATTTCCGCCTCGGTGAAGAACTCGCCGCTGGCTTTGGGACCAGGAGGGGAGACGGATGCAGCCGGAGGCGGGGAGGAATCTGTCGTGGGCAGGTCGAAGAACAGGGAACTGCCCCGCGCCAGTATCACCGCGCGCTCGATCACGTTGCGCAGTTCCCGAACGTTGCCAGGCCAATCGTAGTTCTGAAGTCGGGCCACCGCCGCTCGCGTCAACCGCGGCCTGGGGCACCGGAGTTCCTTCACGGACAGATCGACGAAGTGTTTCGCCAGAAGCGGAATGTCGTCCTTCCGCTCCTTGAGGGTCGGGACATGGATCGGGAAAACGTGGAGCCGGTAATAGAGGTCCTCACGAAAGCGGTGGGCCGACACTTCCTTCTTCAAGTCCCGGTTGGTCGCCCCGATAATTCGCACGTTCGCCTGCCGCGTCCGGTCATCCCCCACGCGCTCATAACGCTTTTCCTGCAGGACCCGCAGTAGTTTGCCCTGCATTTCCATAGGCAGTTCACCGATTTCGTCCAGAAACAGGGTCCCACCCTCGGCCGTTTCAAAGCGACCAGGCCGGTCTTTGATGGCGCTTGTGAATGCGCCTTTCACGTGGCCGAAGATCTCGCTTTCGAACAACTCCTTTGGGATCGACGCGCAATCGACACGAACCAAGGGGTTGTCTTTGCGCCCGCTCCGGCGGTGGATCTCGTGCGCGACCAAGTCCTTGCCCGTGCCCGTTTCACCGAGGATGAGGACCGAGGCTTCCGTCGGGGCCACCAAGTCAATCTGGCTGATGATCTGTCGCAAGGCGGCGCTTTGACCAACGAGGTCGCCGAAGGCCTTGGCCTCCACCACCTCCTCCTGCAGATAGGTGTTTTGCTGTTCGAGCTGCGCCTTGAGGCGCTGGATTTCCTCAAAAGCCCGCGCATTGGCAATGGCGGCACCGATGTGATCGGCAAAAATCTGCCCCCAAGGGAGCGCCTCATCTGGCATGTCCGCACGAACATATGCGGCAGTGACTCCCAAGACCTCGCCTTTGAATGTGATTGGCGATCCGCTGAATCCACGAATTTGTTCTCGCTCCAGACATTCAAATTCGTCCAGTTCCGCCGGCATCTCGTCCGGGCCCCTCAGGATATACTGCTGACCTGTGGCGGCCACCTTGCCCACCAAACCGGCCCCCAGCGGCATCCGCGTGTTGGGATCGTCGAAACGCGGCATGCCCGCCTCAGAATCAGATAATGAATTGCCCAGACCGGCAACCAGGTGCAGGCAGCGGGTCTGATCGGGGCACTTGGACCTTTGAGGACAAACGGAACATCGGTCTCCCTTATCGACCAACCAGATCTGAACGCAGGCCATGTCCGGGCGTTCCATCGCGCGGCGGATGAGCTTCTGAAGCAGGTGTTCTACCGATTGCTCGTGAGCAATGTCCAGGAGCAAGCGCGTGGCAAAGTTCTGATCGAACCGACTATCGCTACTTGATTCCACAGTTGGAAAACACTATCAGAGGCCGGTCGGTTTTTCAACTAGATCCGGACGATAATTCGGGAGGTCAATTTTTAGACCCACACACGACTGCTATTACAACATGCATAACATATTGTAGCATTGAGTGTTACACATATTTCACGAGCTGGCATGAGTCGTGTTCAATGGGTGATGGACCGTATGATTCAGTCGCAAATATGAACGCTGAACAAACACAGAACACGGAAATCGGCGAAACGAACTTCGAGTCGGAGGTTCTGAAGTCGAAACAGCCTGTAATTGTCGCGTTTTCGGCTCCGTGGAGTCAAGCCTGTCGCGTCATCAGGTCGGTGCTGGATGAAGTCGCGACCGCTTGTTCCGGGAAGGCCAAATTCTTGAGAGTCAACGTGGATGACCATCCAGATCTTGGAATCTGGTATGACATCCAGTCCATCCCGACCTTGCTATGCTTCGTCAGCGGCAAGGAATGTGTCCGAATCGTGGGAACCGCGAGCAAGGAGGCGATTCTCTCCAAGCTGGAGCCTTTTCTCCCCCGCGCCTGAAACCAACCCTTCCACGAACCAAGGAACCTCCAAATGCCAAAGACC
Source organism: uncultured Verrucomicrobiota bacterium (assembly GCA_964625855.1). Classification (GTDB taxonomy): domain Bacteria; phylum Verrucomicrobiota; class Verrucomicrobiia; order Limisphaerales; family UBA8199; genus JAPLUA01. The sequence continues at coordinate 25,991 of CAZVFC010000008.1, forward strand.
AAGCCAATGAACTCTGTGACTTCTGGGCGAGCCCCGAACGCCTGGGCGGCGAGCTTGCCTGCTGGCCGGAGTCTCCATCACGTGAGTTTTTTTTGCGAAGCGACAAACGCGCATCACATCTCCCTGGTGGGAGATTTCAATCGCTGGAACCCCGCTGCCACACCAATGAATCGGATGCCTGACGGCCGTTGGATGGCCAGCTTGGAACTTCCTCACGGTCATCATCGGTATCTGTTTCTCGTGGACGGCGAAACACAGCTCGACCCAAAGGCGGGTGGTACGACGCGCAACGAGCGCAACGAACCGGTCTCCCTCATCGCCGTCAGCTGACCATGAACACTGGCTTTTTCAACGCGGAGCCGGAGACGAATGGAAGCCATATTGACAAAGCAAGTCGCTCGGGGCTGCCAGAGCCCCGACGAGCAAGCAGCCCCCTCAGTATATGAATCCAAGCACACTTAATTCCCAGGTAACGTCCAGGTCTAGCACGAACCTTCTGGACGCCATCAGAGCCACCCGAGAGAGCATCGGGGAAGGCCTCAACGACGACGAGTTCACGCGCTTGCTCCGACTGGCGGCGCTGCCGACCGAAGCGGGGTTTGCGTTCCTAAGCTTCTGCAGCGGGATAGTGACGCTGAGCGTCCCTCGCCAGGACCTAGCGGCCTGGCACCCGGAAAAGGGCTGGATCACGCCGGAGAAGGCGAGGATTGGCAAGATGATCGCGGACAAATACGGACTTTCGCTCGGTGAACCGCCCGATCAGTCATCGAGTTTCCGATTCCCAAGTTCGGGCGCGGCGAACAATCACCATCACCTGGAACTTAGAAACCGTCGGGACGCCATTGTAGTCGCTCACCCCAATTATCTCAAAGTGCGCATGTTCGGCGCGAGCCCCGAAAGCCGATACGTTTGGGATGCGAATAAGCCGGTGCTGCTAGGCCCGGATTTGCTGCAGGACCTTTCGGCCCTGTATCAGCAGTGAAGTTCACTCCACATCATCCACTCATCAACGACCAGCTGAAGAATCGTAATGCAGATCAATCACCAGGCTCCTGAGGTATTTGTTAAATGGAAAACGGTCCTGATGGCCGTCTTGTGCGGGCTGTCCATGACCGCCTGCAACCGGGAGGCGCAAGCTCCGCCGCCCTCCGTGCCAGAAGCGGCAACAGTGACGGTGGCTCGGCAGCAAGTCTTGCTAACCACCGAGCTGCCCGGCCGCACGTCGCCCTACCTCATCGCGGAAATCCGGCCCCAGGTTAGCGGCCTGATCCAGAAACGGCTGTTCACGGAAGGCTCCGACGTAAAGGCCGGCCAGGATCTCTATCAGATTGATCCCGCCCCCTTTCAGGCGGCGCTGGACAATGCCAAAGCTGCGCTGAGCCGGGCGGAGGCCAATCTACCGGCCATTCAGCTGCGGGCGAACCGCTACAAAGACGCCCTGGTCGAAAAAGCCGTCAGCCAGCAAGACTTCGACGATGCTGACGCGACCCTCAAGCAGACCCAAGCCGACGTTCAGTATTACCGGGCGATGGTGGAAACGGCGCGCATCAACCTCAATTACACACGGGTGGTTTCTCCGATCCAGGGCCGCATTGGCAAATCCAGCGTGACCGACGGCGCCATTGTGACTGCCTACCAGGTTGTGGCGCTGGCCACCATTCAGCAATTGGATCCGATCTATGTCGATGTACCCCAATCTTCCAGCGAACTGCTCCGATTGCGGCGTTGCTTGGAAGAGAAACAGCTTAACGCCGACGGAACCAACGCCAACCAGGTGCAGCTCATCCTGGAGGACGGCACGAAGTACCCGTTGGAAGGGACGCTGCAGTTCCGCGACATCTCGGTAGACCCGACCACCGGCTCAGTGGTGCTGCGCATGGTGTTTCCTAACCCAAACAGCGTGTTGCTCCCGGGCATGTTCGTCCGGGCGGTGGTCCAGCAGGGCGTCAACCAACAGGCAATCCTGATTCCGCAGCAGACAGTGGCTCGCGATCCCAAAGGCAACGCGTTGGCGCTTCTCGTGGGAACAAACGGCATGGTCGAACAAAGGATGCTCACACTGGATCGGGCCATCGGAGACCAATGGCTGGTTTCCAACGGACTGGTTCCTGGGGAGCGGGTCATTGCGGAGGGTGGCCAGAAGGTGCGGCCTGGCATGACGGTGAAGGAGATTCCTTTCACGGAGAAGGCCAAATCCGGCGCCAAGCCAACCATGGCCGCCCAGGCGGACGGACAGTCGAAGAACTAACCCAGAGACCGGTATGTTGTCGAAATTCTTCCTCAAGCGTCCAGTGTTTTCCTGGGTCATCGCCATCATTCTGATGGTGGCGGGTTGCTTGGCGATTCATACGCTGCCGATCTCGCAATATCCGCCGATTGCGCCGCCGTCCATCGCCATCACAGCGTTTTACCCCGGAGCCTCGGCTGAGACGGTGGAAAACAGCGTGACCCAGATTATCGAGCAGAAGATGACAGGTTTTGATCAGATGCTCTATCTCTCGGCCACCAGCGATTCAGATGGCAACGCGCGCGTGGAGTTGACCTTTGCTCCCGGAACCGATCCGGACCTGGCCTGGGCGCAGGTGCAGAACAAGCTCCAATTGGCCATGGCCAGCCTGCCGGCGGTGGTTCAAAAGCAAGGGGTGAAAGTGAGCAAATCCACCAAGAACTACCTGTTGCTGGTGGGCCTCATTTCCGAAGACGGCAGCATGGATGGCAACGATTTGCGCGACTATGCCCAATCCAGCCTGGAGAACGTGCTGTCGAGGGTGCCTGGCGTGGGCGAGGTGGAGGAGTTCGGAAGCCAGTACTCCATGCGTATCTGGCTCAATCCCAACAGACTCACCGATTACGGCATGACGGTTGATGATGTGATCGCCGCGCTGCAGGCCTACAACGTCCAAGTCTCGGCCGGCCAGTTTGGGGGCGCGCCTGCCATGCCAAGCCAGCGGCTCAATGCTTCCATTATTGTCCAGAGCCTGCTCAAAACCCCGGAGGAGTTTGCCGCCATTCCCCTGCGCACTAACCCGGACGGTTCGGTGGTGCGGGTGAAGGATGTGGGCCGGACCGAGCTGGGCACCGAATCTTACAGTGTCGAAGCCTTCTTCAATGGGAAAGATGCGGCCTTAATGGCCATCCGGCAGGCAGCGGGTGCCAACGCCCTGCAAACCGCCGACAATATCCGCTCCAAGCTCAAAGAGATGGAAGCTTTCTTTCCCACCGGCATGAAGGTGGTCTATCCCTACGACACCACGCCCTTTGTCAAAGTGGCAATTGAGGAGGTGGTGAAGACCCTCTTTGAGGCCATCATTTTGGTCTTCTTGGTCATGTACCTGTTCATGGGCAACATGCGGGCCACATTGATTCCGACGATCGCTGTGCCAGTGGTTATCCTGGGAACCTTTGCAGTGCTGGGGCTAATGGGTTTTTCCATCAACATGCTGACGATGTTTGCCATGGTGCTGGCCATCGGCCTCCTGGTAGACGACGCCATCGTGGTGGTGGAGAACGTCGAACGGATCATGAGTGAGGAGGGGCTTTCGCCGCTGGAAGCGACCAGCAAGTCCATGGATCAGATCACTAGTGCTCTGATCGGCATCGGGTTGGTGCTCTCGGCGGTGTTCGGCCCGATGGCCTTCTTCAGTGGGTCCACAGGGGTCATCTACCGGCAGTTCTCGGTCACCATCATTGCCTCAATGCTACTGTCGGTGGTGGTGGCGTTAGTGCTCACCCCGGTTCTCTGCGCAACCTTTCTCAAACCGGTGCCCAAGGGCCATGAAGCGGCTGAAGGCGGGGTCTGGTTCCTGCGGCCCTTCTTCCGGTGGTTTGACCGGTTGTTCTTCGGCGCACGGGACCGTTACCTCAAGGTGGTCGGGCATTCGTTAGGAAGAAAGCTACGCTACGGAATGGTGTTTCTCCTGATTGTCGTGGCCATGGCCCTCCTCTTCAAACGGATGCCCACCGCCTATCTGCCCGATGAAGACCAGGGCATTCTCCTTGTCCAGGCTCTGCTTCCCGCGAACTCGAGCATAGAACAAACCAAGGCGATCATGGAAGGCGTCAAAAATTACTTCCAGGAACACGAGAAAGAGGCTGTTGAGTCCTGCATGCTCGTTTCGGGCGCCAACTTGTCCGGACGCGGACAGAACGCGGGGGTAGCCTTTGTCCGGCTTCGCGACTGGAAGCTTCGCGACCGGCCCGAACTCAAGGTCTCAGCCGTGGCCACCCGGGCCATGGCCGAGTTTTCCAAAATCCGCAACGCGATGGTGTTCGCCTTTTCGCCCCCGGCGGTGGTCGAGTTGGGCCAAGCCAAGGGCTTCGATTTTCAGTTGTTGGATCGGGGTGGCCTTGGACATGCCCAGTTAATGGCCGCACGCAATCAATTGCTCGGCATGATCGCCCAAAGCCCGGTATTGACCCGCGTACGGCCTAACGGTTTTGAAGACGTGCCGGAGTTCCAGATCGATGTGGACTGGGACAAGGCGGGCGCGCAGGGGATTCCCATTACTTCCATCCATGATACGATTTCGGCCAATTTCGGCAGCGCGTATGTCAATGACTTCATCCAAGGCGGCCGTGTCAAACGCGTCTATGTGCAGGCCGACTCCTGTTACCGCATGCTGCCCTCGGACCTGGAGCGGCTCTATGTGCGTAACAACGCCGGTAAGATGGTGCCTTTCTCCTCCTTTGCGTCCGGGCACTGGATTTCTGGCTCGCCCAAACTGGAACGCTTTAATGGCTTTCCTTCAATCAACATCCTGGGCGAATCGGCTCCAGGCCGCAGCTCCGGCGAGGCGATGGGGGAAATGGAAAAGTTTGTCAAGAAGTTGCCGCGTGGGGTCGGGTTTGACTGGAACGGACTCTCATATCAGGAGCGGCAGGCTGGCACGCAAACGGCGCCACTATACGCCTTTTCCATCCTGGTCATCTTTCTTTGCCTGGCGGCGCTATACGAGAGCTGGCCCATCCCGATATCGATTCTGCTGGCGCTGCCTTTGGGCGCCATCGGTGGTGTGCTTGCCACAACCTTTCGCGGCCTGCCCAACGACGTGTATTTCCAGATCGGATTGCTGACGACACTGGGCCTGACCACTAAGAACGCCATTCTGATCGTGCAGTTCGCCAAAGCGCGCTTCGAGGAGGGCATGAGCCTGATAGACGCCACCCTGGAAGCGGCCAAGCTGCGGTTGCGTCCAATCGTCATGACTTCGCTGGCTTTTGGCTTCGGCGTGCTGCCCTTGGCCCTCGCGAGCGGGGCCGGTGCCGGAGCCCAAAAGGCGATCGGAACAGCGGTGCTGGGAGGGGTGGTGACTTCGACGTTCCTGGTGACCATCTTCGCCCCGTTGTTCTTTGTTTTGATCGAAAAGACGCTCGGCAAGAAGAAGCCGATAGCCATTGAGCACACCGAGACCAATGCCTCCGGAAATCACTGACATGAACAAGTCACTGCTTCTTCTGCTGGCAGGACTCGCCGTCATTCTGCCGGGCTGCACCATGGCGCCAAAATACGCCAGATCCACTCCCCCCATCCCCGCCGGATGGCCATCGGGCCCTGCCTACACGCCTGTGGAGACGACCAATGCCCCGGCGGCTCCCGACCTGAATTGGCGTGCTTTCTTCACCGACTCGAAGCTTCGGCAAATCATCGCGATGGCATTGACCAACAACCGCGACCTGCGGGTCGCGGCGCTCAACGTGGAACACGCCCGGGCGCTTTACGGCATTCAACGGGCACAATTGCTCCCCGTGGTCGATGCGAGTGCTGCTGGAGGCAGACAGAGAGCGCCCGCGGTTCAGTCCCCCACCGGCAAACCCCTGACCTACAGCCAATACAGCGTCAATCTCGGCATCACTTCGTGGGAAATCGACTTCTTCGGACGCATCCGCAGCCTCAAGGATCGCGCCCTGAATGAATACCTGGCTACGGAGCAGGCTCGCCGCAGCGTGCAAATCACGCTGATCTCCTCGGTCGCCCAGGCGTACTTGGCTTTGGCTGCAGACCGGGAAAACCTGAAGCTGGCGGAGACCACCCTGGAGGCGCAGAAGGGCTCCTATAATCTGATCAAGCGGCGCCACGAGCTAGGTCTTGCGCCCGAGTTGGATGTCTATCGAGCGCAAACCCCCGTGGATGTGGCCCGCAGGGACATCGCCATCTACCTGCAGCAGGTGGCACAGGATGAAAACGCCCTGGACCTGCTAGTGGGCTCGCCCGCGCCACGCGAACTCCTGCCGGCGGAATTGGGACAGGTGAGTCCTCCTAGAGAAGTCAGCGCTGGCCTGTCCTCCGAAGTGCTGTTGCGCAGGCCGGATGTGCTTCAGGCGGAAGACCTGCTCAAGGCTGCGAATGCTGACATCGGTGCTGCCAGGGCAGCGTTCTTCCCGCAGATATCGCTCACCGCTGCCATTGGGACTGCCAGCAGCGACCTCTCCGGCCTGTTCAAATCTGCCGCGGGTGCCTGGAGCTATACGCCGCAGATAGTCATGCCGATCTTCGATGCCCGCACGTGGTCCGCAAATAAGGCCGCCAAAGTACAACGAGAAATCGCCGTCACCCAATACGAAAGGTCGATTCAGAGCGCCTTCAAGGAGGTCGCTGACGCGCTGGCCATCCGTGGCACCGCGGATGAGCAGGTATCGGCGCAACAATCCCTGGTCTCCGCGTCGGCTGAAACCTATCGCCTCTCCAATTCCCGGTACGACAAGGGAATCGACAGCTACTTGGGCGTCCTGGATGCCCAACGATCCCTGTTCGCGGCCCAGCAGGGACTCGTGTCCCTGCGTTTTGCCAAATTGGCCAATCAAGTCAGGCTCTACGCCGTGTTGGGAGGCGGATGGGAAGAAGAAAAGCCTCCACAAACGACGGCCATGGTCTCTCCCAGGAGTTCCGCCAACATCGCCAACACCGCCAACACCAATTAACAAAGAACCACCCCGCAACCTTGTAAGGCAATGGCATGAGCACGCAAAAGAGACCGATAGGGAGCTCGCTCCCAGACTCTGGCGATAGCGTCATAAGTGTCGGGACGATTGAAGTTCAGTCGGGGGCGAACCAGACAGGTTACATCGCGGCGAAGCCAATGAGCAAAGGATCGGGAGTGTGACACGTAGCAAATGTAATATGAAAAGACATAGGAATAAGCCACCGATAGCCAGCAATGGAGCAACTCTGGGGGGCGCGCCACGGGACGGCACCCGGACAAACGCGCCCACCCTCGAAGACCGCATCCGCAAGCGTGCCTACGAGATCCACCAGGCCCGCGGCGGACCACCGGGGCGTGAGCTGGACGACTGGCTGCAGGCGGAACGCGAATTGAAGGAGGGAATCGCCCGCGCCCGGAAGACTCGCTCGCTCGGTACCCAAGGCCTCCAAACGACTGCCATAGGGTTGGGGTGCATGGGCATGTCCGACTTCTATGGCCCCGGCGACGAAGGTGAGGCCATTGCCACCATCCACCGTGCCATTGAACTCGGCTTGACCCTGGTGGATACCGCGGACATGTATGGCATGGGCCGGAACGAGGAATTGCTCGGCAAGGCCATCAAGGGGCGGCGCCACCAGGTGCTGATCGCCACCAAATTTGGCATCGTGCGCGACTCGGCAGGCAACATCGCGGCAGTCGAGGGCAGTCCCGCCTATGTGCGCGCCGCCTGCGAAGCGAGCCTCAAGAGGCTGGGCATCGACACCATTGACCTTTACTACCAGCACCGGGTAGACCATAGCCGGCCCATCGAGGAAACGGTGGAAGCCATGGCCGGGTTAGTGCGCGAGGGCAAGGTGCGGTTCCTGGGCCTGTCCGAGGCCGGGCCCGACACCCTCCGTCGCGCCCATGCAGTGCATCCCATCTCGGCGCTCCAGACCGAATACTCGCTCTGGACGCGCGATCCCGAGGAGGCCGTGCTGCCAGCGGCGCGCTCGCTGGGCATCGGATTCGTCGCCTACAGCCCGTTGGGCCGTGGGTTCCTCACCGGCCGCATCCGGCGGCCGGAGGACCTGGCCCGGGACGACTGGCGGCGGCAGACACCCCGCTTCCAGGGGCAAAACCTTCAACGCAACCTCAAGCTGGTCGCCGAAATCGAGCGCCTGGCCGGAGAGAAGGGCTGCACGGCGGCTCAACTCGCTCTGGCCTGGGTGCTGGCCCAAGGCGAGGACATCGTCCCCATACCCGGTACCAAGCGGCGCTCTTACCTGGAAGAGAATATAGGTGCGATCGCTGTGGCCCTCGCCTCTGACGAACTGGCGCGGATCGACCGCGCCCTGCCTCGCGGGGCCGCTGCAGGCTGCCGTTACAATGAGGACCAGATGAAGGCCCTCAACCGCTGAAGGACCTTCATGAAAGAACAAACCAGGAGTACGCGAGGGGAGGGGCACAACCTGCTGGAGCAGGATGGGGCTGCGCCCCTCATGAGGCGGGAGTTGCGGCACACCACCGAGAACCAAATCCGGCAGGTTACCCCTGGATTCCACCAGATCCACGACGGCGTCGGCCAAAGGCTGATCGACCGGCTGCAGGCGCAACGTGAAACCAAACGCGGGAGGGATCAAGCATCCGAGGCCGAGACCAGGCTCTGAACAATGCGCGCGATTAGTCCAAAGAGGATGGAGGGCCGGCTGCCGGAAATCCCGGAGGGCAGCCCCGGACTGCACCCGGCTTCTGAGGCCAGCCAACCGGTACGCATCATGATGGTGAATCGCGAGGCCTTCGTGCTCACCTATGTCTGGCACCTCACCGCGTTCTTTGGTCGGGTGTGCCCAGTGGGACTACCCGTATGGGAATGCTGGTCCTACGCCGATATCGCCCGACCGTCGGGAATGGCCGCCGCCAGCGAGGCCGTCCGTGCGGCGAACTGGGTCGTGTTCTGTCAGGCAACACAGGCGGCTTTGCCATTGCACATCCGGCGGTGGGCCGGAAGCTGGCCATTTCCGAGGCGTGAGGCAGAGCTGTTGGTGGGCTTCTTCTCCCTCATCGGAGATGACTCGGGTTCGGAGGGTAAAGCCCAGGCGTTCCTGCGCAATTTGGCCCGAAAGGCCCACTGGGGATTTGTGGCTATTCGCGATTGCCTATGGGGGGCCCGCCCTGATGTACCAAGAGACCTACGCACTTCCAACAAATCGGATCAACCCGTGAGTGACCTCGGCGCGAACCCGACGCAATTGTTATGAAGAGCGTATTGCAGAGGAAATCCCGGACGCGCAGACTTTTCCGGCTCACGAGTGAATACAGTCATCCCCCACCGCCGGTCGCCGTACACCGCATATTCCGGGTGCCCGCGCATCACCCAGGCGTCAGCCTGCCGGCCTCCGCCTCCCGGATGGCACGCATGATGTGGGGAGCACACCGCATGCTGTCTCGAGCGATGGCTTTGGTCGCCCGCTCGACCGCAAGCCGGCCCTCACCGGAAGCCGCTTGTGCGGACCATTGTCTAGCTCACTCGAACCAATTGCATTGAACCACGAAAGGCCTTCGGCATGTCATATTTCATAAACCCAGTTGAAGAGGAGAAGTGCGTATTTCTCACGCACGAGGGGGAGATGTCGGTGCGCGAAGCCACCGCGGCCCGGCAGGAAGTCGGGGACTTGCTCGCCGCAAGGCAGTGGAACCGAATGGTCGTGGACATCACCACCTTGCGATCCGTTCCGAAAGCGGTGGAACTGTTCGCCCTGGGCGGTGCCTTAGCTCAGGGCACGCCTCGGAACGCCCGCATCGCGCTGGTGGTGAGGCCCGACCAGGCAAGGCACGCCCGATTGGTTGAAACGGTGGCGCGGAACGGCGGCGCGCTCCTGACCTTCTTTACCGATGCCGGGAAGGCGGAGGCTTGGGTACGAGGCGATCGCCGCGTCGAGGCACAGCCCTCCTTCCATCTGCTCCAACAGCAGGTTCCCCAGGACCCACAACCACGACAGCAGCCATGAGAGAGACCATAATGCGTCAGGAGGTCCAGGAGCGCCTGGCAATGGCCGTGGCAGTGGCGGATGACCCGGCCACCGTGTTTTGCGTCGAGCCGTTTGACTCGGTGGCTCGCGACGGAGGTGCACATCTGGGAACGTTGCTGGCCCGTGTGATGGGCGAGCCGGACCACGCTCTGCTCGTAGCGACAGGGACGGCGTTTGTCATCGCATTCCGGGATCAAGTTGGGCGGAGCGAAAGCAAGGACTTGCAGGACAACGGGGCGGCAGAAGGCCCTACCTGATTCATATGAGACACGCACCACCACCGGGGGGGCACGCCCTCGAGCGCAAAAAGCGCGTGCTGAACGCCGCGTGCCAGTTGTTCGCGAGACGCGGGTTCGAGGGCACCCATGTCCGGGAAGTCTGCAATCTCGCAGGGGTCAATATCGCCTTGGTCTTCTATCATTTTCGGGACAAGCGAGGCCTGTATGAGGCGGTCCGGGCCGAAGCCCGGGAGCAGCTTTCCAGGAGGTCGGGCTGCAGCATGTGTGCCTGGCGCAACATCTCACCCGAGCAGAAGATTCAAGCTATCATCGAGTCTTTGTTCGCGAGGCTCAGCGGGGATTCCGCGTGGATCGCGCGCCTCGTAGCCCGGGAGCTGGCCGGTGAGACGCAGACATCCCAGGGAATGGCCAGCGAGGCATTTCGCGATGACCTGACCCTGCTCGAATCCGCCATCCGGGACGCCGCGGGCCCCAAAGCCGACGCAAACACGGTTCGTCTGGACGCGTTGAGCGTGCTCAGCCAGTGTGTCTTCCATTGCGCAGCCAGGAGGACGATCGCGCACTTCTCCCCGGAGCTGGACGAACAGGCTCTACAGCCCAAGACGCTGATGCGCCACCTCACCCTCTCTTCATTGCGAGGCCTGGGCAATCGAGCGCGTTTCCCGAGAGCCTGGCCGAGAGCTCCGGGCGAGGACGCACCTGGCTCGTTGCAGGACGTCCCGATGGGGAGGCGAGCTGCGGTAGGGCGAGGATCCCCCTTATGAAGCCGCGCGGAAGTAATCCTCCAGAGCCACCTCGGAGGTCCGATTGCGTCAGGACACTCCTGGCATCTGACTCGCCAATCGTGCTTAAGACCCTGGCCGGAATTCTCACCATGGAACGAGGCTTCGAAGTCGTCGGCACCGCAACGGATGGCCGCCAGGCATTGCTCTCCGCCGCAACTTTGGGACCGCAACTTGTCCTGATGGACCTGCATTTGCCACATCTCAACGGCGTCGAAGCAATTCGATGCCTGAAGCAGTTTGAAAATCCGCCAGTCGTCTTCGTGCTCACCTCGGGCGACCGCCCGCGAGCGATGAACACTACCTCCGGCGCCGATGCTTTTGTCCTGAAATCGGAAGACCTTCATGCCCAGTTAGAATCAAGACTCGAGGAGTGGTTCGGCCCAAAGGCCGCCATCCCCCACTGGCCGAAAGAGTGCGCAGGCAAACTCACCGGACACTCAAGCGGCCTATGAAAGGAAGAAATGAATAACGAGAACCGTTTGCAAAAGCCTGTGCCGGCAACCGAACGAACCAGATACTCAGAATCGAGAGCCGGCAGAGCATGCTTGGGGGCCATCGCAACCTCCATTGCGATCACGGCGATTATCCTGGTAAATGGCTGTACCAACATCCCCAGCTCGGGGGAGTATGACCCTTGGCGAGGGGCCACACCTGGCGAATTGCCCGACATGTAATCGAGCTGTGCATCCGGGGAATCACAGCGTCCGAAGACAACCGCTCCGGCTCCTGACTCGGATCCAGGCGCGCGTGTTTGCAGTCCGGGAATCGTCCCGCGACAAGGTATCTGGGAAGCGCACATCCCGCCTCGCGCGCGGTGCTCGTTCCTGTGGAGCACCCTGGCCGCCCACTCTCCCGGCCGGCCGGTTGAGTCCTCTCCGGCGGCGCGCGAGTGCGCTTCCCGACTCCATTCGCAGTGAAGCAAAGCTGGCTCCACTGGATGGAGACCCATCATCATGAAACCACACAGACGCAACGCAGCCAGCCCGCACCCCAAGAGTAACAGCATCCGAATGCTCCTGGTCGATGATTCGCCCGTCGTGCTGCGGGCACTCAAAGGGTTATTCGCCCGGGATCATCGCTTCCAGGTCGTAGGCACTGCCACCGATGGCCACCAGGCAGTCCTCGCCGCTGCCTCCCTGAACCCGCAACTGGTTCTGATGGACCTCCACCTGCCCCATCTTGACGGCGCCGAGGCAACGCGCTGCCTCAAGCAATCCGAGACCCCCCCGGTTGTTTTCATGATCACCTCGGATGACAGCATCGCCGCGCGTGCCCTCAGCGCGGCGGCCGGCGCCGACATCTTTCTCATCAAGTCTGGAGACCTCGCCCGCAAGCTGGAGGCCAACCTCCAGGAGTGGTTCGGTCCCAACCACCCGCCGCGTCCAGGCGCCGCCTCAGTGCCAACCTGCAAGTCACCCAGCCCCGCCACACCCAGCCCAGCGTCAGCGCAATGAACCCGTTGCCACCCATCCAACACCCCTGCACCCATCACTCTTTGGGAAGCGCACGAAGCGACTTCCGTGCGTTGCCCGTTCCACCCGAGCACCCTGACCGCCCCACCCCGGCTGGCCGGTCAGCCTCTTCCAGCAGCACGCGCGTGCGCCTCCCACTCTTTGGCGGCCATCTAGGGAAAGGGACGACGATGCCGGACACAATTCTTCCCCCAAATCAAGCCTCATCCAGAAACAATCCTACCCCGCCCACTGGACACGACATCGGTCCACCACTGGCATTTCTCGCGGCACTGACCATCCTCGTGCTCCTCGTCCTTCTCACAGGTTGCGCTCACACCAGAGTGGATGGTTACGATCCCTATGGATGCAACTGGAATACCGATTACCCATCCATTGGTGGCCTGTCGCAGCCAACTCCCGTGCATGACCCTGGAACAACTGAGCCACGCAGCCTGCGCCCGGCGCGCCGCGCACCGGAGGAAGAGGTTGGTTTTTCCTCCAGACCTGAGCCTGGGCCGGAGTTTCCGCGCATTGACCCACATGCTTATGATCTTGGTCGGGACCAAAGGGCCTTTCCCAGAATCGATCCGCATGAGTATTGACTACCGACGCTCCTCATGACGGCACCTCGTTTGGTACTCCAAGGCCCTGTCCCGATGAGCACAGCATAAAGCCATCATGTTATGAAATCCAATTCGCGATCAACTGCCGCGAACCCAGCGAAGCGACAGGGTGACGGGGGTTACCTCGGACGCCTCCGAGGAATTCAAGATGCTGGTCAAAGCCGCCGGTGTGGACGGTTTCCTGGACAAATGCCGGAGATCTGCTCATCCAAGTGCAGGGTTTCGCTCAGGGGTTCCTCACAGAGCAAGGCAACCATGAAGACCAAACTGATGACCTCCGTCATCCTGGCGCTCCTGCTGAATGAGCCGATACCAGCGCGCGCGTCCGCTGATTCGGACGGGGACGCTGTCTCGGTCGTGGTCGACGTGACCGTGGCACGCCCATTCACCCTCGCCCTGACAATCCTGGGATCAGCAGTGTTCGCAGTCAGCCTCCCTATTGCGATTCCGACGGGCAGTGTGAAAAGGGCGGCGCATATCCTGGTGGCCCAGCCGGCGAAAGACACCTTCACTCGGCCGGTTGGCGATCTGGACGACTTCTTGGATTACTGACCGAGGCCCATGAAGCCCACGCCCTCAGAGCCACCAGCCCCCCCAGAGCCGCATCGTTCGCGTCAGCCCTGGCAGCCCACCTGACTCGCCATGACCCACCTCTACGCAGCCCGAGGGAAGTCGACGATCCGCACGACCAACCCGTTGCCTGCGAGAACAGCCCGTGTTTCTTCTTGGGCCGGGAAGGGCCTTGAAGACAACGACTCTGCATAGCCCGGAGCCCACGCGCCCAACGCCGACGAAAGACCACTGACCGGTGAAAACCCAAAACCCGAGCCTGGCAAGAGCTTCATTCGAGGTAGGGATTCGGACCCTGGTCGTGGACGATTCCCCTCTAATGCTCAAGATCCTCGCGCAGATCCTGGACGAGCTCGGCCATTTCTCCCTCGTTGGTACCGCCACCGATGGCCACCAGGCCCTTCGCTCTGCGAAGACGCTGTCGCCAGACCTGGTCTTGATGGATTTTCATCTTCCCCAGCTCAATGGCATCCAAGCTACAGATTACATCAAGCGGTTTGCTCAGCCTCCGGTCGTCGTCGTCATTACGTCAGACGATAGTTCCACTTCGAGATCGCTGGCCCTCAAGGCCGGGGCCGATGCGTTCGTCGTCAAGGGAGGGGATCTTGGAGAACGGCTTTCTGCCACGCTTTGCAGCCTCTTTGCACCAAACGCTTACGGGCGGAAGAAGTCGACAAGTGTCTCTCAGCAAGACCCACTCGAAGGCCAGACATAACGCCGGGAAAATGCCAGATGAAAACACCCGCGTGGAACACTGGAACACTGGACCCAGAAGGCTTGCTTTGCGCCCGCGGCCTCAATTACAGGTCAGAATCTGCACTTGGCATAGCGTGCGATTCAGCCAGCCAGTCCTTCAGCGACCCCCGCGATCGGACGCATCGCCATTCCCGCTCTCTCTCGCGCGAGGAGCAAGCGCGACGGCGGCAGCGGCGGAAAATGCGGCAAATCCTACACGACATCCTCATCCCCGCAGCCGTCGGAGGCGAGCCTCCCACCTCCCGGCCACGGCGCCTGCTCACCCATTTCGTCTCCGTGGAATCAACGAATAAGAACCAACGACACAAGAGGAAAGCATGAGAGGAAATGAAAAGCACAGAGCTTCTGGCAACGGTCACGGTCCACAACGGGTTCACTTGGAATTCGCGCACCCATCAGCGGCCACCGTCGCGATAGCAGGGACCTTCAACGATTGGCGCCCCCAAGCCACCCCAATGATAGCGGTGGGTGGTGGCCGATGGGTGAAGGATTTGGCCCTGCCGCCTGGCACCTATGAGTATTTGCTCGTAATAGATGGCCGCTGGCTGGCGGATCCCTTGGCGAAGAAAACGGTGCCTAATCCGTTCGGTGGCGTGAATTCCGTGGTTGAGGTTTCAGTCGATGCATCGGTGAGTGGTCGAGCCCAGCGGGTGTGGACGCGGCGTAAACCGGAAAAGGGTTGAAACGGGGGAGCCGAGGCTTGGGGGGCGCTTGAAAGGAGCAATCCAGCTGGCAACCGAAATCGTCCTGATGGAGGAGGCACGCTTCCAAATGTGTTCCTCCAGTTGGCCATCGTGGCACTGCTCGTTCTGCTGACCAGCTTCGTTGTAACCGCCGACTTTGACATGGCAAAGTCCGGGCCGCATGTCCCTGTTGCGTGGCCGGACCCTTCTGCGGCCAGCCAGGCTCGGTTCAGATTCGGCGCACCACTTGATTGCCAGTCTGTTTTTCAATTAGGACAGGACGATAGTTCGCACGTTCAGGTTTTCGACCGAACGACCACGGATGGATCATATCATATAACATACTGATGATACTATAGTTATGTAATACAACTCGATTTGGCACACGCCATGTTTACTGAGTTGCTGACCATTCTGGTCAGTCACAAACATGAATGCTGCCAACACACTGATGGCTGGGTTCGGCGAAGGGAACTCCTGGTCGGAGGTCTTGGAGTCTGAGCAACCCATGCCGATGCCGTTTGCGATTCCATGTAGGGAAGTTCGCCGCTTTATCGAGCCGGGGCTGGATTATTCCGCCGGCGCATGTGCGGGGAGGTTGAGGATTCCTGGAGTCAGGCGGCTGTCACCCGTGCTCCCGATCACGTCTCACTGGGAGCGCTCAAAGCCGGGCACTGGCACGTGCGTGCGCTTGCCCACGCCCCGTCACAAGAAATCAATGCCATCCGATGAAAGGAACAGCCATGCCCAATAACAACAAGTCGCCGGCGGAACCTTTACCCGAAGATGGAAATACCCTGCCCTCGAAACCCAAGGCAAGCCGACCATGCGCTCCGCTCATGGCGCTAGGTGCGGTCCTGGTTGTGATCGTGTTAAACGGCTGTGCTTCAACCAACGCGGAGGCTAATGATCCTTACAAATACAATCGCAATACCGACTACCCGTTCACTGGCGGGCCTTTCGACCATCAGCGTCCCTAACTTCGGAAAGGCGCCTCCCGACAGAGCGATGGAATCGGCTGATGAAGCGAAAGTCCCGATCGACGGAGCCGAAGCTGCCTCGGCAGCCGATCAAGCTCTCGGGCGGGTAATCGTGTCAAATGGGTCTGCTTCCGCCATGAATTCTCGCAGCCGCCACGAAGCCGGCTCGTCCTGGCATCCCTGAATCCGGAGGTGACGGTCATGTCTATCCTCCCTCTCATGGTCGGAACCGTCGTCCTAGCCGTGGTCTACGGTCTTTTCTGGCACAACCAGCCTGCCCAGCAACGCGACCGCGAGGAGAGCGACGGCAGCGACAGCGGATCGCTCGGGGGAGCCCTCGGCCTCCGGAGGCCAAGAGTCCCAATACATGGAAGCGTGCTCCCGGCAGGGCGGAGTGCGCGGGGCAGTAGCAATACGGCGCAGACTGATGGATCGACAAAGAGAAAGGTGGCACCAGACAAAGACCAAACCCTGGCAAACCCGATAACCCCCTCGAAAGATGAAGTACCCGCCCATTCCTGCTAATGCCCGAGGTCCCGAGTTGGGATCACATCCTGCCTCCGGCAGCCATGATCTCAACCGTGCCCTTAAAGTACTTCTGGCCTTTGTGATCTCGCTTCGGGTGTGCTCCGTTCCGGCGCAGGATGCGCCCTTTTCTTCGCCCACGCTGAGCCTTGAGGCAGCGCCTGCGTCGTCGGCTCCCCCCGAGCCAACAGCCTTCCCGCCCCCCAACTGGAACATTGGCTTCACCCTGGGTGCCGGCTTCGGCGTGAGCGCCATGGGCAGCACGGAATCGCACTCCCTCAGCGTCGCCACGCTGCACGTCGGGAAGATCCTGGAGTCGGAAAGGCCGTTTCTCCGCCACGTGGAACTGGCCGGTGAACTGTGGAGTGGCGCACAGTACCACCCCGATACCGCCTACCTGGTGGGGCTCACGCCGGTCGTGCGCTACCACTTCCTGGCCGGCTCGCGGTTGGACCCATTCTTCGACGCTGGCGCGGGCTTCACGGCAACCGACATCGGGCGCCCGGACTTGAGCACCACATTCGAGTTCAATCTCCAGGTGGGAGCCGGCTTTCATTGGCGCTTGTGGAAGAACATGGCCTTCACCTTCGATGCGCGCTACCTCCACGTGTCCAACGCGGGCATCGACACCCCCAACCACGGCGTCAATTCGTTCCTGTTCAGCGGCGGCCTGACCTGGTTTCTCTAGCGATTCCCCCTGGTGAAAGTAGAACCCCAAAGTGGCGCCAGGCAACAGAGGAGTTGGTCCATGAGGCAGAATTCGCAATTGACCGTTCCAGAGCCTTGCGGGCCATCCATAGCCTCCTCGAGGGAAACTGCCCAAGAGGACGTGTGCGCCATCAGGAACGTACGAGTACTCCTGGCCGATGATTCTCCTGTCATGCTGAAAGCCCTCGCGAAGGTTATGGCGCTCGAGGGCAGCCTCACGTTCGTCGGCCTGGTGACCGATGGCTACCAGGCGGTCAGGCAGGCCCTGAACCTGAAGCCAGATCTGGTGCTGATGGACCACAGCATGCCTCACATCAACGGCATAGAGGCCACGCGATACATAAAGCAGTTCCAGAGTCCCCCGGTGGTCGTCATCGTCACCTCGAACGGCACGCCGGAATGCAAGGCGCAGGCCAAGGCAGCGGGTGCGGACGGGTTTGTAGTGAAAGGCGGAGACCTGCCTGAGCGGTTACGAATGGTCTTTCAGGAGCTGCTTCGGTCCGCGGGACAAATCCTCCAATGCCCGGGAGAACCAAAATCCCGCCGGCTCCGTGGCCGCAGCCGGCGAATTCGATGAAACCCTTCGACTGAACCCGTATGCAGACCGAAAAGGCAAGAGCGCTTGGAATGTGTTTCGTGTGCGGCGGGGCGCTCTCCGCAAATGACCGAGTGGTTTTCGAGAACGCGCGCGCGGTGCGACATCACTCCTGTTCGAAAGTTAAACTCGTCAACGCGCTCCAAAAGCAAGCCGAGGCCCGCGGCTGCGCTCCCAGGGAGCTTCTCATGATGAGGCTGGCGGAGATGCAACGCCGGATCATCTGCGCCCTGGGGGAGGCCTCCGTTGAGCAGTTCTGCAACCCGGGACCACAGGGTTTCGTGGCCTTGCGCCTGTCTGAAAGGGGCTTTGATGTCTCAGCAGGATTCCACCCTTCTTCGCTGCCTGGCGCCATCTACCAGGAGGCCCTCATTTCACCGGGCTTTCTCCAGCAACGGAAGGCGCAACTGCTGGCCCAAGTCCGTGAAAACGCCTCTCAACGAGGCCTGCCCATGGGCGAGGACCCGGCAAAGAACCAGATGATCGAGCAGCTCAGAAGCGGGGAGAATCATTGGGACGGCCGCAAGAAGGCAGACGTGTCGTTGGAGATCCTCTGGGCAGAAGGAATAGCCTTCAAAGCCCTTTCGTTTGCCGAAAGGGACCGTGAACTGGCCCCACAGGCCTTCGCGGAAACTCCGCCGATGCTCCAGCAACTCACACAGCAAATCCTCGGCCGCCTGGGCCAGCGAGACGCTAACCAACCTCGACAATGAGAATACTGACGATGAAGGGCAGATTGCATGGCAAACCAGCGTCCAATCCACCCCACGAACGGAGCGGAATCCCCTTCGCGGGATACAATCCGAACAGGCCGCCGGTTGAGCTCTTCCGGCAACGCCGCCTGGCTGGGGACGCCAGCGAGGAGTTTCCCGGGGAACAGGAACATGCAACCCGTTGGGAGCCGGGCGGAGCCGGAAAGCTAATGCGGGAGCAGATTGCAATGTGGGTGTTCATCATTGCCGTCATGATCCTCAGTTTGCTTGCCGGGTATCTCCTGTGGGCCAAACTCTCCCCTCCCCCGCCATCCTGAGTCCAGTCCCGCCATCTTAAGAGGATGTATGAAACCGCAAGTCTATCCGCTCGATCCTGAAGGATCTGCCCCGCACCCTGCACACTGGTCCAGCCTCCCTCACTCCGCCCCTCGCAAAGAGTGCGAACGGCGGCGACAGCGCAGGAAGATGCGGCAGATTCTCCATGAGGTCTGTAGCGGCAAAGGTCTGGGAGTCGACCTCGATGCCGCCCGGTCGCGGCTGATCTCCAAACATGGCGGGGCTTCCGCTTCCTCCCCCAAGACAGGACGCATGATATGACGGCTCCTGAACTCGAACAAGGTGGGCGGTTCCTAAGAACGATCCTCGATAATATTCCTGACCCTGTTTGGCTGAAGGATAGAAGCGGCCGTTTCCTGGCGTGCAATAAGGCATTCGCGGAATTCCATGGGTGCTCTGTGGAGACTCTGCTTGGGCGGACGGTCATCGATGTCATTCCTCAGGGAGCCGACCGCCTTGCTCAGGAGGACGAGCGAGTCCTGGGCTCCCGTAAACCCCTTCGGGTGGAGCAACCAATCCCCGACGAGAAAGGCAGGACCCGGTGGTTCGAAACCATCAAATCACCGATTTTCGACGAATCCGGCGAGGTGGTCGGAACCGTGGGCATCGCGCGTGAGATCACCGAACGAAAGCAGGCCGAGGAGGAGTCAAGGGCGGCCCAGCAACGGTTCGGTCATCTATTGGCAAAGAGTCCGGCGATCATCTATTCGGCAAGGCTACAAGCCGGAGAGTTCACCATCTCATGGGTCAGCGAGAACTTCAGCGAGTTGCTTGGCCATGGCCTGCAGGACCCCTGCGAGTGGGGTTGGTGGCCTGAGCATGTGCATCCCGAGGATCGGGAGCACGCGAGGATCAGCATAGCCCAGATAGCCGAGCGGGGCCAGACATCGCAGGAATATCGAATTCTGCACAAGAACGGAAAATACCTCTGGGTTCAGGATGAGCAGCGGTTGGTGTGTGACGCCACCGGCCAGGCAATTGAGATCGTCGGTTCGTGGACCGATGTCACGGAGCGGAGACACCTCGAGGCGCAGTTGCGCCAGTCGCAGAAACTGGAGGCTGTGGGCCAGTTGGCAAGTGGCGTGGCGCACGACTTCAATAACATGCTCAGCGTCATCCGTGGGAACATCGAATTGGTCCTGACGAACTCGGCCGGCCTCAGCACCAGCGTGTGTGAATGCCTCAAGCAAGCCATTGCCGCCACAGACCGCGCGGCCACCCTGACCCGCCAACTGCTGGCCTTCAGCCGCAAGCAGGTCCTGCAGCGCAAGCCCCTCAACTTGGGCGAGGTGATTGGGAACCTGACCAAGATGCTCAACCGGATCATCGGTGAAGACATTCAACTCCAGTGCCAGTTTGCCACCCGCCCCCTCTTCGTGGAGGCTGACGTCGGCCTGCTTGAGCAGGCGATCTTCAATCTGGCGGTCAACGCTCGTGACGCCATGCCGCGCGGAGGCCGGCTGCAGATCACGACGGAAAGGGCATGCATCGACGAAACCTATTGCCGATCGCACCCGGAAGGCCGCCCCGGCCACTTCGCCTGCCTGAGCGTCAGCGACACCGGCGTGGGAATCCCAACAGAGAGCCTGCCGCTGATCTTCGAGCCCTTCTTCACCACCAAGGAACCCGGCAAGGGCACCGGCCTCGGCCTGGCCACCGTGCTGGGCATAGTGAAACAGCACCAGGGCTGGATCGAAGTGTCCAGCCGCGTCGATGAGGGCACAACGTTCAAGGTCTTTCTGCCTGAGGTTGAGCGGCCCACCGCAGCCAGGGCGGCGTCTCCGGCCGAACGGGTCGGGCGAGGGGGGACCGAAACGATCCTGCTGGTGGAGGATGATCAAGCGGTGCGAGCGGTGACACGGCGCATTCTCGAGGGAGCCGGCTACCGCGTTCACGAAGCAACATCCGGAAGCGAGGCGCTCCAGCTCTGGGGTTCTCGGGCGCCACGGCTCGACTTACTGCTAACGGATATTGTGCTCCCCGGGGGCATCAGCGGCAGGGAACTGGCGGAGCGACTGCGAACCCGTCGGCCAGCGGTGAAGGTGATCTTCACCAGCGGCTACAGTTTTTCGGAGACAAATAGAGACACGGAGTTCATCCAAAGGAGCAACAGCTATCTTCTGCAGAAACCCTGTCCGTCCGGCACGCTTCTCCATATGGTGCGCCGCTGCCTGGACGAATTTCGCCAGGAGCAAGCCACGTAGCCCATGTTGATCGAGAAGTTCTCGGCCGACAACGAGGCGGGCTTCAGGGATCCCCAAAGCGGAGCGGAAGTCCGCTTCCGAGGGCGCCCGCGTCTTTCTTACACCGACTGCCCCTGGCCCGGGGCATACTGCGGGACTCCGCAAATCGGGCCAGTGCTCGCGGCGGGAAGCGGCCGAAATGGCGCCTTCAGACCCAGGCGTCCCCAGGCGTCGGAATCCCATTGAAAGCTGACTGGCCGACGTTCAAAATCGCCTGTGCCATGCGCCCGAGCGCCGAGAGCCTTTTTGCCATCCCGATGATGGGGCCCTTCGTGGAAGCGAATGGCTTTTCTGGTGCGGTTGGAGACGCGGATCACGTCGGGGCGGCAATCCACTGGAGCAGTGCAGCGGGCGCTTATCATTTGGACTTGGTCCGGCTGGCCAGGAGCACTTTCTGGCAGGACCACCTGGGGTTTGCCCAACTCCCGGACCTTGGATTTGAGCAGTTCGTCTGGGACTGCTTCGCGCACAGCGCCCGGCTTACAGAGTTCCTGAACGAGCTGAGGCCGTTTATCCGTCCTTCTCACGGGGCGCCCACTCCTGCGCCGGCAGCGGAGTGGCTGAACGCCAAACTCGTGTCCCGAGGGTTCTCCCTCGGCATCCCGAAGGCACAGCCCCATCGTGTGAGGGTGCCCGTGGTCTGGGTTTTCGGAACCACCTCCGAAGACTGGGGATCGCAGAGCACCTACGCCCGGGTGGATTTCATCGACTGGACCCCGGATCAAGTCCGCCTTGTGCGCCGCTACGACGGCGACTGCTGGGGCACCGGCGCCCGATCGCTTCGCCGCTACCTCCACCAAATAGTCGATGCCGGATGCGGACCGCTATTGACGGAAAAGGGCGTGGCCCGAATGGAGGAGCTCCACCGCCGGGGGCTGACGAAAGGTGGCAAGCCGGCTTCAGGGCCCGTTCGCCTCGGGGCGGCTGACCTCCGGTTGGCTTCCGACTTGCGAAGCAAGCTGAGAAACCTCGTCCACCCATTGTCCGCGGAGGTTGCCGGACGGCTCGACCGACTCCCACCAAAGGCGTATGCCGGAATACTGGCCTCCTGCCACACGCGAGGGCTTGAGCAGGCAGCGTGCGCCATGTTGCGCCATCGAAGACTGCCGGACTACGGGCAGAGCAAGCTTTTGGAGAGATTTGTCTCATCGCGGTGGGTGAAGTCCTTCGAATTGTGTGCGGCGGAACTACAGCGAGCCATCTGCTCCTCAGAATACGGGTGTAGCCCCCTGATGCGAAAGGCATTGGATACCGGGGACGTGGATGCCATCCGCCGATTGCTGGGGGCGCTATCTTCCATTACGGTGGATGCGGTCGCGGTGGCGCTCGAATACGCCTTCGAACAAGGTCGCGAAGATATCGCGCTTGCCATGTTGGCTGCGCCGGTCGTGCAACCGATTCGCGAAGGTGCCATGCTAAGATGCTTCAAGCACTGCCTGTATGAATGGTGCGACCGCCGCGCAATAGCCTTGCACTTACTGGAGCTTGGGCTTCAGCCCCTCAAGGCGCTTGACGAGCATTTCTTAGTATCCCCACATCACGAGCTGTTGGCGCTGCAGAACCTGCCCGTCCTCAAGCGAGCGCTCGAACTCGACCCGCCAACGCCCGAATCGCTCCAAGAACTGATGCGGGGGTTCTACCTGAAGCCGGGTACCACCCTTGACTGGCTGTGCGCGGTGAGCCGAGGCATGCCGGGCCACGCGGCGAGAATGTCGCGGATCATGCGCCAGGCGGCGGTTGCCTTCATAAACCGGGGAGAGGAGCCTGCATTAGCGCTTCTGGACCGCGCGGCCTCCGAAGGGGGCACCCTGGTGGACATCCCCCAAGAGACAATCGACGAGCAGAATTTCCTCCACGGTTACGGGTGGCAAGCGCGGCGCGACAACCTGATAGACCTCATCGGCCATCTGAAGAAGGCCGGGAGATCAGAGGAAGTCGAGGCTATGAAGCGGATCAAGCGGGCGCCCGGGTCCTGATCGCCTGTAGCAACAGACGATTGGCCTGAAACACGCGAGCGCGAGGCTCACCAAATCCAGACCCGTGACTCCAGCCAGGTAAGAGGCGGGTTGGTCCACAACCACACACGACATATTCTCAACCCCGACCTTCGAGCAACCTGGGAAGTTAATCGAGGGCCTCACAGGGTTCATCGAGCTCATTTGGCCCGCCTTCGTCCCCATCGTGCACAAATCCCGCACGGCAAAACCGGTCGCAGCAAAGGCCGAGCTCCCCGCCCCCCGGCTTGATCATCCTGGTGGCCTGGACATAAAGAGCGGACGATAAGTCGCACGTTCAGTATTTGGACCCATAAGAGCGTCCGATGTGTTTACTACCTAACTCAAATATTATCAATATGTTGTGAATATTAAGTCAGGTTGGCACACCCCATGTTCAAGAGGTGATTGGACATGCGATTCGGTCGGAAACATGAACGCTGATAAGACACGGGCTGTTGAAAACGGCGGGACGACCTCTGAGCTGGAGGTTCTGAAGCCAAGGCAGCCAGCGATGCCAGCCTTCCCGGGCATGTGGAGTCGGCCCTGCCCTGTTATTATCAGGGCGGTAGGACGGGCGCATTTCGTGGAGGGTCGAGGATGACGATTCCCATGAGGTCCTCCATTGCATTGCTGGCCATCGCGCTGTTCATCAGCGGTTGCGCGCATTACCCAGTGAACGCGCGGCTGGCAGCAGTGGACCCCCAAACAGGATACCGGTTCCAGAATTTGACGTCCCCGACGAACTCCCCGGAGTTGCTGCTGATGCTGGCCTTTTCAGGGGGAGGCACCCGGGCCGCCGCCCTAGCCTACGGGGTGCTGGAGGAACTCGCCCGCACCGAAGTGGGACTCCCAGGGGAGCAGCATCGCCTGCTAGATGAGGTGGATTTGATTTCGTCCGTTTCCGGCGGCAGCTTCACCGCCGCCTACTACGCGCTGTGGGGCGACCGCATCTTCACCGATTTCGAGCCGCGGTTTCTCAAGAAGCATGTCGAGAACGGTTTGCTCCTGCGCACCCTGGCCCCTTGGAACAGGGTCCGGCTGGCTTCGCCGAAGTTCAACAGGAGCGATCTCGCCGCCGAGTATTATGATCACTTGCTGTTCGATGGAGCCACCTTCGGCGATCTGAGCGCCCGGCCGGGCCGCCCGTTCATAATCATCAACGCCACGGATGTTGCCTTGGGAGCGCACTTTGAGTTCACGCAGGATGAATTCGACTTGATTGAATCAGACTTGTCTCAGTTCCCGGTCGCCCGGGCAGTGGCGGCCTCTTCCGCAGTCCCGGTGTTACTAAGCCCGATCGTCCTAAAGAACTACTCGGCCGGGCATGAGGTCCCGGAGCCGGAGTGGATCCGTGTGGCGTTGACAAACCCGGCGGCATCCAACCGTCTGAAGAACCTAGCCATGCAAGCGGGCTCATACCTCGATGGAGGCCGGCGGCGCTTCATCCACCTGCTCGATGGCGGAATCACCGACAACCTCGGACTGCGTGGTTCAGTCGATCGAGCCGTGGTGCAGGAGGGCCCATCAGGCCCTTTGCCCTCTCCTTTCCTGGAGAAGACCCGCCGGATCGCGGTCATTATCGTCGACGCCCAGGTTGACAGAGATTATGGCTGGGATTCCAAGGAGGGCTCTCCCGGGCTCCGGGACCTGGTCGGGTCTGTTGCGCGGGTGCCAATCAGCCGCTATTCCTTCGAGACGACCGAGCTATTCAGGGAAACGGCACCGCGTCTGGCCCGGGAGATGGAAGCATCCCGCCGGGCAACTGGCACGAATGGGCCGGCCACGCTGACTCTGTATATCGTCGAACTGCATTTCAGTCAGGTGGCGGACGACTCGGACCGCCGCTTCCTCAATTCGGTCCCCACGCGGCTTCAGCTCCCCTCAGCGACCGTGGACCGCCTGCGGCGAATCGCCGCCACGGAGCTGAACGGAAACCAAGAATTTCGCAGGCTGGTCACCGATCTGAGGGCGCCGTGCGAACCTGTGATCCTCCAGCCCAAGATGGATCAAGCAACAATCCCACAAGGAGCCAAAAATGGAGAGTAGAAACAGAATGGGAAGCGCATCCTCGCTGAAGTGCAGGGGGATTCCGATCCTGGTAGTACAACACCAAAGGCGATTATCCAGCCGTCTGGGGTCCATGCTGGCCTACTCGCTGATTCGATCAATCGATGTGGAGGTGAGTGACACCGTGAAGCCTGCCCCCCACGGGTCGCCAGAGAAGGTGCGCAGGGGGATTGGAGGCCCTCAAGGCTCAAGCCCCACAGCTGAGGACCCGGTTCCAGAAGGAGCTGGCCTTTCGGATCAGCCTTGGGTACCAGCGGGCGATGGAGTTGCTGAGTGAGGAGTTGAGCGCGGATCCGATTCCTGAGCTCAGGGTCAGTTTCGCCCCGGAAGTCGTGGACGAACCGAGCCGTGAGTGAAGGCGGCTCGCCCGACGCCACTTTGTTTCCAGCCGATCGGGCAAGTGCTCTGGATACCGGGCTTCGCCGCCACGCCCGACCTCTGCGTCATTCGCCTCGGGAAATGGGACCGGCTGCCCTAATCTTCAACGCAAAAGTCCAACCGCACGGACTTTCGTCATGCCGTTCCTGTGATTCGGTCGTCAAAGGTCGCCACGACCTTTTGGCCCGGGCGCACCGTAAGAAATTCCGCCTCCGCCCATTCACCGGCGACCAGTTTCTCGAAAAGCGCAAGGTCGCCTGGAATCTCGCTGTACTCCCAGCCGTTCTCGGCGCACACCTGCTGAACCTGCTCGGCCAGTTTCAGGTTCTTGAGAAAATCAAAATTAATGAGTGTCCCATGCGTATAAGCCTCGCTCCAACGGCTCATCTCCGCCACCAGGTATTTCGCCTGGTCCTCGCCGTATTTCTGCACCCATTGTTCGTAGTTGACCCGCAGGTTCAGACCCCCGGTTGCTTGCAGCGCCACCCCGCCCCATATGGCGCCCTTGCCGCCGCGCCGCTTCAGGCACTCCAACCAACCCGACGTGTAGTAGTAGGTGCCCGGCCGTTCGGCGAAACATTGTTGGGAGCGCTCCTTCGAGCCGAGGAAAAACGTGATGCAATCGTGCGCGCGGGGAATCACCAAGGGCGTGTGGCTCGTCGTCAGGCCCACCAAGATGTTGCTGCACAAACCGTAGCCCAGGACGATGGCGTCGTATTTGCCGGCCGGCACCGCGTCGACGCGCTTTTGGATTTCAGCCCGCCCCAGGTTCGGCGTGTCGTGGTAGCCCTGTGTCAGGAACTCGAGGTCCACCAGGTTCCGACAATCCGCCGTCACCCGACAAAGCTCTCGGACGGCGATTTCGCAGGCAATGATCTTCAGGAACATCAGTCAGCGCGGTTGGCAGGTCCTACCGCTTCGTGCAGTAGCGCTTCACGACACTACTTGTACCACCCCCAGCGGGAGTTTCCAAGCGATCCCTTCGCGTGTTCCTGGGGCGGGATTCCAGGAATTCGGGTGTCGAAAACTCTTGCTGCGCATTCATGGTATCACATTGGAGGAGCGACCGACGCCGGTTCCCAGCCGCCGCCCAGCGCTTTATAGAGGGCGATGAGGTTTGCGTCCACGGTCCGGTCGCTCTGGGCCATGGCGTCCTGGGCTTGATAGAGCGAACGCTCAGCCTCCAGCACGCGCAGGAAATCCGCCAGCCCGTTGGAGTACAACCGGTTGGCGAGCTCCAGGGAGTTCTGGCTTGAGACAACGGCCTGTTCAAGCGAGCGACGGCGGACTTGCTCGTTGGCGTAGGCGACGAGGCTGTTCTCGACTTCCTCGAAGGCGATGAGGACGGTTTTTTCGTAGGCGGCGAGGGCCTGTTCCTGGCGGGCCGTCTGGACCTTGATGTTGGCGCGAACGCGTCCAGCGTCAAAGATGCGCCACTGGACGGTGGGGCCAACGTTCCAGAATTTGCTGCCCGAGGAGAAGAAATCGCTCGCGCTGACGCTCTGCAAACCAATGTCACCCGTGAGAAAGAACTTGGGGAAAAGATCCGCTTTGGCGACGCCGATGTTGGCGGTGGCGGCGGCCAGCTCGCGCTCGGCGCGCTGGACGTCGGGCCGGCTTTCGACCAACTGGGAAGGCAGGCCGACGGGAACCACCGGCGGTGGGGCCGGCAAGGGCGCGTCGGAGAGTTCGGCAAGCAAGGCGCCGGGCGGCTGGCCCAGCAGAATGCTGAGGCGGTGGACGGCCACATGCAGGAGGCTATCGAGCGTCGGGATCTCCGCCGTTGTGGTCGCAAGCAGGGCAGCGGCTTGCTGCACATCGAGATTGCTGGTCAAGCCGTTGTTGAAGCGGTCACGCGTGATGTCCAGGGCTTTGGTTTGCGCGGCGATGTTTTGCCGGGCGATTTCAAGGCGGCGCTGATAGCCACGCGCCTCGACGTAGTTGCGGGCGACCTCGCCAAGAAGGGTTACGAGCGTGGCTCGACGGTCGAATTCGACAGCGGCCACCTCCGCCCGGGCGGCTTCGGTCGCACGCCGTTTACCGCCAAAGACATCGACTTCCCAGGCGGCATCAAAGCCCGCCTGGTAAATGTTGTTGTCGAAAGCCTCCGGCGGGACGCTGAACGCGCTAAGGACCGGCTGGTGCTGGCTTTGCATCTGGCGGTCGTAGAGACCGGAGAAGTCGGCGGTGGGCAGGAGGTCGGCGGAGACCACGCGGTAGTGCGCGCGGGCTTCGCGCACGCGCGCCTGGGCGATGCGCAAGTCGAGGTTGGAGGCGACCGCGCGCGCGATGAGCGAGTTGAGTTCGGCGTCATGGAAGGTCTCCCACCAGACCTGGACAGAGGCGGGGCCGTTGGTTTCGCCACCGGCCAGAGGTTCGCTCCATTGGGCGGGCGTTTTGGCGGCAGGCCGCTGATAGTTGGGGCCGACAGCGCAGCCGCCCGTGAGCGCGAGAGGGAGGAGGAGGAAACCGAGCCGATAGAGCTTCATAAACGTCGAGTCTCCATTTTCATGTTTGGAGATTTGAGATTTGAATCTGAGATCATCAGTGCACCGAACCAGGGGCCGCGTGCAGCTTCGTCTTTTTGAACAAGAGCGCGCCGAGGAGGGCCACGAGGGAGATCATCGCGAAGAGGCGGAAATTATCGAGATAGGAAAGGAAAGTCGCTTGCGTGAGGAGGGTATGGTACATCGCGCCGGTGGCCTGGCCCGTGCCGTGCAGGGCGGATGACATTGCGTGCATTGCGAATTGGTAGGCCGGGTCGTAGGGAGTCATGTGGGCGGAGAGATAGGTTTGGTGCAACTGGGCGCGGCGGGCGACGCAGGTGGTGACGACAGCGATGCCGACGCTGCCGCCGACGTTGCGCATGAGGTTGAAGATGCCGCTGGCGTTGCCCAACTCCTCGCGCTTGAGCCCCCCAAAAGCCAGGGTGTTGAGCGGGACGAAGATCAGCCCGCTGCCGATGCCCGTAAAGAACACCGGCCAGAACAGCACGCTCGGAGAAACGTCGAGCGTGAGGCCGGAGAAGGCGTAGCAGGCGGCACCATAGATCAGGAAGCCGGCGACCACGAGGTAGCTGGGCTGGATGCGGTTGACGAGCCGGCCCGCCAAAGGGATCATCAGCAACGCGCCTAAGCCGCGCGGAGCGACCGCCCAACCGCTGAGCGTGGCGGTGTAGCCCATGAGCGCTTGCAGGTAGAGCGGGACGATGACAATCGCTCCGTATAGCGCCACTGCGGCAAGGAACATCACCACAATGCCAAAGCTAAAATTGTAGTGCTTCAACACCCGCAAGTCCACAAAGGGACGGTGCGCGGTCAGCACGCGGAGGAGGAACACAAGCAGGCCGACGGCCGCCAGGACCGCCATAGTAACGATGAAGTGAGAGCCGAACCAGCCCTCCTCCTCCCCCTTGTCGAGCAGCACCTCCTGGCAGCCGAGCCAGAGCGCCATGAACGAGAAACCGATGAGGTCGAGCGGCGGGGGTTTGGCGTGCTTGACCCAGGGCGGGTCGTGGATGAACCGCTGCATGAGCATCACCGCCACCATGCCCACCGGGATGTTGATGAAGAAGATCCAGCGCCAACTGAAGTTGTCGGTAATCCAGCCCCCGAGGACCGGCCCGATGATCGGCGCCAGCACGATGCCCATGACATAGACGGCCATTGCCTGGCCCTGCTTGTGTGGAGGAAAACTCTCGAACATCACCGCCTGGGCAATCGGCTGCAAGGCGCCGCCGCCGGCCCCCATGATGACCTGCATGAGCAGCAGCATCGGCAGGCTCGTCGCCAGGCCCGACAGGAACGAGGCTGCCGTGAAGATGATAACGCAGGTGATGAGAAAGCGTTTCCGGCCAAAGCGCTGGCCGAACCACGCGGTGCAGGGAATGATGATGGCGTTGGCGATGAGGTAGGTCGTGATTACCCAGGTGGATTCGTCGGTCGAAACCGACAAACTGCCGGCAATGTGACTGAGCGACACGTTGGCGATCGAAGTGTCCAGCACTTCCATGAACGTGCCTAGCATGACCGAAAGGGCGATCAGCCACGGGTTCACCGTGGGCCGGTAATCGTGGTGGTCCATCGATTCTTAACGCGGGGTGGGTGGCCGAGACTATTCGACCCGCACGTCCGGCACGACGGACATGCCGGGACCAAGCACGACCTCGGAATTCGACACGTTATCCAGCACGATCTTGACTGGGACGCGCTGGACGATTTTCACGTAATTGCCCGAGGCGTTTTCCGGAGGCAGCAAACTGAAGCGCGGGCCGGTGCCGGCCTGGATGCTGTCCACATGGCCCTTGAGGGCAAGCCGGGGATAGGCGTCCACCTTGACTTCCACCGGCTGGCCGACGCGCATGCGAGCCAGCTGCGTTTCCTTGAAATTCGCAACCACCCAGACGTTGCGCGGCACAATCGCCAGCAGCGGCTGCCCCGTCTGAACGTAGGCCCCCGCCTCGACGGTGCGGTGCGTGACGCGGCCCGCCTCCGGCGCCTTGATCTCGGTGTAGGACAGATTCAACTCCGCCTGGTGAACATCGGCCTCGTGGCTGCGCACTTGCGCGGCGGCGGTTTCGACCACGGCCTTGTCCAGGGCGGCCTGGGCTTCGACGGCGAGCTCGCGGTTGCGCGCGGCATCCACCTGCGCTTTGGCGGCGCGCGCCTGGGTGGCGGCGAGGTCCAATTGGCTCGCGGAAACGGCCAGATTGCCGGCGGAATGATAGCGCGCATTATCCGCGTCGGCCCGGCTGGCTTCCGCCTCGGCAGCGGCCAAGCTCGCTTTTTCCTGCTCGACCCTGGCCTGGTCCACAACGCATTGGGCCTTGGCCTGCTCGAGCTTGCTTCGGGCCTCGGCCAAGGCCGCGCGCTCCGCATCGAGCCGCGTCTGGTAATCGCTCGGGTCAATCCGCACCAGCACCTCGCCGACCTTGACCTCCTGGTTATCCCGCACGAGCAGCTCCGCGACCCGGCCCGGCACCTGCGGCGCAATGGGCGCCACGTGCGCCTCGATAAAGGCGTCATCGGTGGACTCGAAAGGCCTGATGTAGTGCACGTAATAGGCGGCCGCCGCGGCCGCGACCAGCAGCCCGCCCGCGGCGACCAGCAGGCGGAACCTGGTTTTCGGCATCCCCGGCTTCTCGAGCTCGCCCTCTTGTTGCGCGCCATCGGGCGGGGGCGTCTTAGCCAGGCCGATTTCCGGGGGGCGATTGTCCGAGTGACGGGGCGCGTCTGTGAGTGTTGCTTCGCTGCGATCCGAATTCATGCTCAATGGTCTTTCTTTAGGGCTTCAGAGAGCGGTGAGCACTCTGCGAATCCCTGAAAAACGTGGTTGATAGTCTGGTCATGCGGCATTGGTTCCTGAGCCTGCAAGCTGGGGATAAAGCGCGGCACCGATGACCGTAAGCACGGCGGCCGCTCCGAGCAGCGGGGTGAAATCCGTCGCCGAAGCCGAACGTGAGACTCAAAGAATGCACTGCGGTCAGGCTCCCGAAGCGGCGCGTGAGCCCGACGGTTTCCAAAACCTTCATGTGTTAGCCCTCCCGCCTTCCTTGAAGTGCTTTCCGTTTAGCCTGGAGCACGCCGCGGCACGGCTCAAACACCCGGCGCAGCGATTCCAGCGCGCGCTCCAACGCCGCCCGCTCGTCCGCCGTCAGAACCGCCAGCTTCGCCGCCAGCAGTCGTCGAACTTCCGCCCGCCCGGCCTCCAACTGCATCCGGCCCCGCGCTGTAAGAGTCAGAGCGACCTGCCGCCGGTCCGTGAGTCCCGTCTGCCGCTTGACCAGTTTCTTCCTCACCAGCCCGTCGATCAACCTCGAGAGCGCCGGCAGCGACAGTCCCAGGTGCTCCGCGACTGCGGATAGGGAGGCGCACCGCGCGCGGGCCAGAAACCCCAGGGCGCGGAACTGCACCAGCGACAGCCCGCCCACCCGCCGCACGCGGAGGTTGCAGTGGATGAACTGCATCACCAGCGGCGTCGTTTCCAGCAAACGCCGGGCGCAATGCTCAGCCGAGGACTCCATAATTGTTTAACATGCACAATAATTGCATGATGCAAGTATATTGGAACCACTGAGCCGAGTCAAGTCGGGGCGCTTTTCTTGGAAAATTCAACCGAAGGCAAGGGCGACGTTGTGAGCAACCGTAATCGCCGCCTCCTTCAGCAGTTATTCAACATAAGCCCATAATGAGATAGCATCTGCAAACCAGCATGCCGAGGACTGGCCGCAGATTCGGAGCGCGCTGTCGCTGTCCGTGCGCGCGACTTTAGCCGAGCACAGGATACCAATACAGTAAAGCAACAGTCTTTCACCGTTGCATTTGGTCTCGCTTTGACTTCGTTGACTCGATATGAGAATGAATGCTCATTCATTTACAGAAAACCAAGATATCGAAGCTATGTCCGCCAGTGATAAACACAGATTAGCCCGCCGCGACAAAGTGCTGCTTGCGGCCCGAAGATGCTTTATCCGACGGGGCTTCCATGCCACCGGCATGGCAGAGATTGCCAAGGCATGCCGCATGAGTGTAGGCAACATTTACCATTATTTCTCCAGCAAGGAAGCCATCGTGCGCGCCATAACCGAAGCGACGCGCTCACGTATCGCGCCGACGCTGCGGCGCTTCGAGGAGAACGCGGATCCTTCGGAGGCGATAGTTCAAATCATCCTCTTCGGGGCGAGGGAAGCTTGCCGCGGCTCGGATGCCAGACTTTGGACTGAAATATCCGCGGAGGCACCGCGGAACAGGCTCATTCGCGAAACCTATCTGGCGCTAGACCGCGAAATTCGCGCGGTGCTTGAGGCCCTCCTGCGGAAGGCGGTCGAAGCGGGCAGGCTCCCACCGGGACTGGATGTGGAGATGACATCGATTTGGCTCGTTGGCTTGTGGGACGGCGTACTTGCTCGCGTTTCCTTGGAACCAGAAACTGACCTGGAGCGTGCCCTCGATGTTCTTGCGCTCACCTTGCGCCGATGCCTCGGTATTCGGAACGTTCGACTTGGCCGCTTATGAATTCACGAATTTCCAGTGATCATAGGAGCGATTCCCCCTGTATCACCGGGGAGCCGGAGACATCTCCCTCCACGTCTCAAATCGATGATGCCATAGCCCAGGCAATGGACTGGTCAGCCAAGGAGCAAAAGAGCGACGGTTTTTGGGTCGGCATGCTGGATTCCAACTGTTGCATGGAAGCGCAATGGATTTTGGCTATGCATTTTCTCGGGGTCACGGATGATCCGAAACTCCCCGGCATAATTCGCGCCATACTAAGAGAACAGCGTCCCGACGGCTCTTGGGAAGTCTATCACCAGGCTCCCATGGGGGACATCAATACCACCGTCGAATGTTACGCCGCCTTGCGTTGTTGCGGTTTCCGGGCGGATGCGGAGCCTATTCGCAAAGCCCGCGAATGGATCCTCTCGCATGGAGGCCTCCGGAAAACCCGCAACTTCACGCGGATCTGGCTCGCTCTTATCGGCGAATGGCCCTGGTCCTCAACTCCCGTTATCCCACCGGAGATGATCGCTCTGCCTCCCTGGATGCCCTTCAATATCTATTGGTTTGCCAGTTGGGCTCGGGCCACCATTGTTCCTCTGGCGATCGTTTCCGCGCGCAGACCCGTTCGGCCGCTGCCCCCTGACCGTCGGCTGGACGAACTCTTTCCCGGCGGGCGTGATGGGTTCGATTACGCCCTTCCCATGAGCAAGAGCGGTTTCTGGGCGACGTTCTTCTGGATCAATGAGCGTCTGCTTCACTTCTACGGCTCGTTCCCGTGGCAGCCGGGCCGCGAAACCTGCATCAAACTTTGCCTCGAATGGATCATTCGCCACCAGGACGCTGATGGCGCCTGGGGCGGTATCCAGCCTCCATGGATTTACAGTCTGATGGCCCTGCACACCGAGAGTTACCCACGTAATCATGCCGTGGTTCATAACGGCCTGGACGCATGGAACCATCATTGGTCGTATCAGCAGGACGGAGCCACTTACATTCAGGCCAGTGAGTCCCCCATTTGGGACACCCTTCTTACCTTGCAGGGCCTGCTGGATTGTGGCGCCACACCCAAAACCTATCCTCCCATGCTGCCCGCTTTGGAGTGGATTCTGGACAAACAGATTCTGGTCAAAGGCGATTGGGCCATAATGGTTCGGGGAGTGGAATGCGGCGGATGGGCGTTTGAGCGCGCCAACACGCTCTATCCCGACGTGGATGACACGGCCGTGGCCCTCGCAGTGCTGGTGCAGATTCGCGAACTGGCGCCCGCGTCCTTCCGGTCGCGGATTGATATTGCCATCCGCCGTGCCGAAACCTGGGTCCGCGCCATGCAATCCTCGAATGGCGGTTGGGCCGCATTCGACAAAGACAACGATCGATGGATTCTCAGCCGCATTCCGTTCTGTGATTTCGGCGAAGTTCTCGATCCGCCGAGCGCCGATCTCACGGGCCATAAACTCGAGGCGCTGGGGCTCATGGGCTACGACCTTCAAGATCCCGCCGTGAAGAAGGCGGTGGCTTACGTTCTGCGTGAGCAGGAAGCCGATGGAAGCTGGTTTGGACGCTGGGGGGTCAATCATATCTACGGCACCGGCCTAGTGCTACCAGGCTTGCGCGCCGTTGGTTTCGACATGAACGACAGGCGCATACGCAAGTCTGGCGACTGGCTGGTTTCCAACCAGCACGAAGACGGCGGATGGGGGGAGTCTTGCGCCTCGTACATGGACGATTCGATGCGTGCCAATGGCCACCCCACAGCGGCTCAGACCGCTTGGGCGCTCATGGGGCTAATCGCGATTGGAAGCCCGGACTTCGCCCCCGCAATTCAGCGCGGTGTACAATGGCTTCTGCGACATCAACGCAACGGCACCTGGGATGGCCCCCATTACGTCGGCTGCGGCTTTCCCGGCTACGGCGTCGGCGAACGAATCCGTAAGAAGAAAGACACTGCGGAACTCGCGCAAGGTCGTGAATTAGCCCGCGGTTTCATGCTCAACTATAATCTCTATCGCCACTACTTTCCGCTACAGGCTTTGGGGCGCGCGCGGCGTTTCTTGTCGATTGTTGCTAGAGGAGGTCCATATGAATACTGAGTTCAATTCATCGAGCGGCACCACTCTTCCAGCGAAGCAGCCACCACCCAAAGTCGGCATCTCAAAGGATACTGTGGGGGAAATCTCGGCCGGGCCGGCATTTCGCATTCACGACATCCTCCTTCCCACGGATTTCTCGGAACATTCAAATGCCGCTTTGAAGTACGGCTTACAACTCGCTCAACAGCTTGGCGCGAGGATTACGTTGCTGCATGTCTTTGAACCCCCACCCATGTCCCTTGAAGCCGGCGTTACGTACCCGTCCGATGAATTGCTGGAGCGGCTTCGCAAGGACGCAAAACGGGTGTTGGTTCAGGTGTGTGAACAGGGGCAGTTAGAGTTTCCCATCTTGCGGCAGGTAATCGTGGAAGTTGGGGTTCCGCAAGAAACAATAAATAGGACCGCCAAAGAACAAGAAATGGATCTAATCATTCTTTGCACACACGGTCGCTCCGGCCTGGCCCACGTCTTACTCGGCAGCATTGCGGAAAAGGTAGTTCGCGAGGCACCCTGCCCGGTCTTGGTTGTTCGAGCGGAGCACCGCACTGTAGCTGGAACTGACCACCACTAATGACGAGCTAATCAAGGCTGTGATTAATTATTGGAGGATGAGGATTGACTATGATGAACAAGCCAGCGCAAAGGCTTTTACAAGGATGAGCCTATGAAGGCTGGGCGCATTTCACAAACCAACTAGACCAAAACAGATTGTATGGGCCGCGTTAGTGACGCCAGAGAACGGTTGATGAATGCCGTAAGAGAGCTTATTTGGGTCGGCTCCTATGGAACCACCACCATCGATCATATTTGCGACAAAGCCGTAGTTAAGAAGGGAAGCTTTTATTACTATTTTGAATCCAAGGCGGAATTGGCCGTCGCGGCCATCGAAGAGGAATGGAAGGTTCGGCGTCCCAGTCTTGACGCGATGTTTTCTCCCACGGTGCCGCCATTGGACC
The DNA here is from genome assembly GCA_964625855.1 of uncultured Verrucomicrobiota bacterium. Lineage (GTDB taxonomy): Bacteria > Verrucomicrobiota > Verrucomicrobiia > Limisphaerales > UBA8199 > JAPLUA01. Next base: position 61,618 of record CAZVFC010000008.1, read on the forward strand.
GCTTGCGGAAATATTGCGAGGCTGGCTACCAATTTCAGGCGAGGATACGTGAGAAATATGGGTGCGTCTTGGGTAACCCCCTCTTCTCCGTGGGGGCGGAAGTCAGCACTCAGGAAGATCATCGCTTGCAGAAAAAGATTCAGGAAATTCTGGAATACATGCGGAAGTACTTGGAAAGGGCCATTCGCGATGCTCATGGAGCTGGTTTGATCCATGCTCCGGACCCGATCACGAAATCTCGAATACTGTTCGCGTATTACGGGGGATTGCAGACCCAGGCGCGAATTCAAAACCGGCTCGAAGTCCTGAAAGACGCAATTACCGGCACCTATGATTTGCTCGGCGTCAAGCCGGGCCAGCGTGCTGTTGCAGCCGGCCAAAATGACGCCGCAGGAACTGGAGAAGGGAGTGCAGCGGACCTACGAGAACCTATCCTATTACTTCAAGCGGCGCCCTCCAAGACCTCCAAGACAGAAGATCGTTAGATGGTGGCCTTTGTCGTTTGGCAACCGCGCATGCTGCTGGTCGCTGGTCGTGCGTTTGCACTGTCGCACCGGCGGATCCGCAATCACAGCCAGCGCATGGGATGCCTTTGGAGTGACCAAGCCGGTCAAACGGCGAAACCGCGCTCCTGCCTTTCGAGTCAGAGCCGATTAGGATAGCCGCGAGGTAGTGGTCCATTCTCGTAGCGAACGCCCTGCTTCACCAAGGAGGCCCGGCTAACAAAGTGTGTGCGCCGTCAACTCACTCGCAACCTCGCACTGGACCTCTGCATACAACGGTATGGGATCGGCGCCGGACGGGCGGATGAGTTTGCGGAGTGAGGCCTACGAACCAGTCACTGCTTGGAGAAAACTGCGCTCCGGTGAATGGTTTCGACCTGACCGCTTGGCGTGCATCTGTTGCCGTTTACCTAATCCCCCTTTCTATCGGTGAACTCCTCGAAGGACTGCTTTCCAGCCCTTTGCCACCATTCTTCGTAGTCCCGCCATTTGCCATAATGCCTCTCACGGAAGTGACCGATACCGTGTCCATGATGGCCGATGCCACCCACCAACACCCTAGCAAGCACCAGTAATGCCACACTCTGTCCGTAGGTGATCGGGCGAAAGTGGGTTACCGCTGGCACGACATAATTCCATAACTGCATTACGAAGTAGCCGAAAAAGAGGGCCAGCAGGGCAGTCAGCGCCAACCCGAACAAAATATGCACGACGATCAGACGGGCACGTCCGTGTTTGGAATCAAACTCACGGTAATGATCGCAAATCATAGAGTCTTCGAATGTTTGGTTTACTGGTTGCGATAATCTGAAAGCATGCGGCGCAATTGCGCTGTTGCCCTGCTTTTACGCGATAAGAGCGTTCCCACCGGGACTCCCCAATCTTCGGCCAGGTCCCGAAAGCTGCGTCCATCTATTTCGGTGGCCAGCCAAACGGCCCTTGTTTGAGGGTCAAGCCGGTCAATGGCCATCCTCAGATGCTCCGCCATCTCTTTTTGCTCCATCACTTGCGCCGGACTGAGCTTGGTGTCCGGCAATTGCAGCGCGGGTGCCTCTGAGATATCGCCATGGTCGTCAATTCGCACCGTCGGCACTTGCTTGCGCCGATGATCGGCAATTCGGTTCGTCAAGGCGCGGTAGACATAAGCCGTCAGATTTTCGATCTCGCTGATTATATCCGCGCGCCGGATCAGATTGAAGGTGACCTCCGAAACAATGTCTTCGGCGTCAATTTCATCCCTGCCGACAAGCTGGCGTCGCACAAAGCCTTGGAACCGCTCTTTCTCGCGGGCGATGATGTTGGCCAACCGCCTTTGTCCATGTTCCAAGTCTGCCATCGTGTTTGCCTTCAATGACGCAAAAAGGACCAAATTATTGCATGTGGTTTCATCCCCGGCGTCCAAGCGTCGTCTGGCCAGTTGATCACAAAGGAGGCCGAGCGCGATGATGCATGGTTCCCGCAGACAGCAATACGGCAAGTCCATCAGTTCAAAAGGGTGTCCAGGGTGTCAGCTGCCGGATTCCAATAGCGGATCTCCTGAATTCTCCTGCTTTCGGTCAGGATTAACACCGTCACTCGTTCAGAATTGCGCGGGAATGCCGACAGACTCTTATCTACGCCAAGAATGATCCTGTGCCGGTATTGCCTTAACTTATGCAATGCAAAGGGACGTGCTATCGCTGGCATGGCGCGGATGTCCAATACATATGCGGCTCGGTGCTGTTCGAGCCAATCTGGCCTCAATGCTTTCAGTTTGAGGTTGGCCTCTTTGCCCGTAGCCATATCTAGCCCGATGAGTAGATAATGCAGATCGGTCGCCAACTTGAACTCCTTCCCGAATTGGTCCTTGGCCGAAAATAGGGGAATGGCATCGCCAACCGCCAGTTGGCCCCCATGCAGGGGGAATACTAGAGTGCCTAAAAAGAAGGCGACTATCCTCCACCACTTCGGGTTTGAGACGTGGAGCATTTCGTTAATGTGTGTTCAAGAGTTTAGACGGGAGCATATGTGTTTTGCGTCGCGCCTGGGCCGCGACTATTTCCGCCAGGCCGACAGCACCAACGGCACAAAGCAAATGCAAAATCTGCGAAATCTTGAAATAGAAGACTGATGGGAAAAGCGGCCTCGCATGCGCCAATCCTAAAATGGGAAGTCCACAATACCATACAACGCCAAGCCCTATCAGCCATTTTGAAACGCCTGCCCGGTAAGCATGGTACACGACCGCAAACAGCCCAAACATCAGCATGCCTCCGAGCAAAATGTGGACCTGAAGTGGAAAACCGATTAGTCCGTCCCAAGATAACAGTCCCAAGGTCAATTGAATTAATCCAAGCACCCGGATGGCGATTAGGAGCGCAGCAGTGGATGGCATATTAATTAGCTCTGGTTGTGAAATCCTTACGCAGCATTGTCCTTTTCTCCGGTTCCGGCATTCATGCCGAACAAAGGCAGATCGAGCAAAAGAGAGCATGTCGCCAAAGAGGCCTGATAGCTATAGTAAACAAATGCAGACAGAGCTAGCGTGAGCCCCTAAACCACGCGTTATGTAGGCCGGGGTGGTCGCAAGGCCCTTAAACCAAGAGATTATGAGGTTTTGGGCTTGCAATATCTAATAGAGGTTCTATTAGACATGCATGCCTGCGCGCCTGCCTCTGCTCGGCAAATCCGGCTTCCTGCTGGACCCGCGACCATTGAAGGAGCCGGCCTCCCCGCATGCGGGAGCCCTGGTTATTTCACGGGCCCTGCGCTCCTTGAAAGTTCCGGAGCTGACGGCCGCCAATCTGCAGTTCAAGCGGCGGCAGCGGGGCTACCAGGAGGCTCAATTCATTGAGACGGTCCTGTTGCTGCAGGCGGTTGGAGGCGACTGTCCTGAAGATCTGGCCCTGCTGAACCAGGACGCGATGCTGGGGCGGGCTTTGGGCTACGAACTGCCTAAAGTGACCTCGGTGCGCAACTTCCTGGAACGGTTTCACGATGAGGAACTGGCCCTGCAGCGGCCGCCGCGCGAGCAGCAGAAGAGTTTTATCATGCCCGCCAGCACTGGGTTGCAGCGTTTGCAGGATGTGCAGGCGGGACTGGTCGGGCGCATCGCCCAGAAGTATCAAGCCCAAGGCCAGGCCCAAAGCATCGCCACGGTGGACCAGGACGCCACGATTATCGAGAGTCATAAGCGCACGGCGCTGCCGCACTATGAGGGGGGACGGGGTTATCAGCCGATGGTGGCCATCTGGGCCGAAGCCGACTTGGTTTTAGCCGACGAGTGGCGAGATGGGAACGTGGCGGCTAACCAGGAGCCGTTGCGCTGTGCGCAGCTGGCTTTTGCGGCGCTGCCGGGCTCGGTTAAGCAGCGTTACTTCCGAGGCGACTCGGCCTGCCACGAGCAGGAGTTGTTGGGATGGTTGCGGGCGCCGGAACGAGCGGAGGAACCGGGCGGGTCCATCGGCTTTTGTGTCAGCGCGCGGATGAGCCAGGATTTGCAGAAGGCAGTGCTGCGCGTGCCCGAGAAGCAGTGGCAAGTGCTGGGGCAGGAACCTGATGGCACCCAGCGCCAGTGGGCGGAGTTGGACTTTGTGCCCGGAGAGCGGGGTGAAAAGAAACAGAGCCAACCGCTGCGCTATGTGGGGTTGCGCTTGCTCAAGCCGCAAGGGGCTTTGTTTGCCGATGGCAGTGATCGCCATCACCATGCGGTGGTCACCAATCTGGAATGGGCTGGGGATCGGCTGCTCAACTGGCACCGGGAAAAGGCGGGCACAGTGGAGCATGTGCATGATGAGATCAAGAATGGGCTGGCTGGGGGCCATGTGCCCAGTCAGCTCTTTGGGGCCAATGCGGCGTGGTTCAAGCTGACGCTGATGCTTTATAACGTTGGCAGCGCGATTAAGGGCCTATGCTTGGAAGGAGAGGAGCGCTTAGCCCGCTGGAAGAAGCTGCGCTTGCTGATCATTCACCTCTCGGGACGGCTCAACCGCAACGCTTGTGTTTTACGTTTAAGGTTCTGCGCCAGTAAAGAGGCGATTGCCCGGGTGCAGAAGGTTTGGGAGGTGTTTGATCTGCCGACCCAAGCCAGTCGCATCATTCCCTTTTCCAGCGGTTAGGCTTGGCCCGGCAAGTCCGTAAACACCGTCTCAAGGGGCGGAGGGCGGAGCATTGTATAAAATGCGCCGCGACGCTGCCGGCGGCGTCCTGGCACGAAGTCGAGCGTTTTTCCTCATAAACATTGGGCCGAAATCATGCCCTGACCTGTGGCCCTGGCTGCGGCTTCGAGAGAATCGCCGCTTATGCGTGGATTTGGGTGAGCATGCCGCCGAAGAAAATATGCAGGCAGAAAAACACGTGGCTAGCCATCCGGTTCCATAACATCAACCCCACGACCAGCAGAATCATTCCCAGCGTCCGGACGCTGGCTTGAAGTAACCGAGCAAATTGCATACTACTTTCCTTTCACTGCGGAAGTCCTCAGGCGGCCACTTGAGTTTCCCCGGCTGCCGAGGCCATTTTCCGGACGGGGCTGGGGGTGCTTATACCCAAAGCGGCAGCAGTCCCAATCCCAAAATGGAGATAAATATCCGGGTTGGTGGCCAGGGGTATCCAATAGCCGATAATGGCTTTACCGTTGCGTTGCTCATCGGCTCGCACCGGTCTGTGCTCCCGAAGCGCCAGGCCCGCCTTACAGCTCTTGCACACGCTGCCTCCAGCTTCTGGATTCAACGAGAAACACCGGACGCCCGCTTGTAAACCGGCACCTCCGGCCATATCGTTTAAGGCCAGTATGGTTCGATCCTTGCGGACGAGCAACACAGGCTCGGGGAAGTTGCCCCACATGGTCTGAAATGCGTCTATTATGCTTTGTTCTGTCATAAATGCTGCGCGTAAATTCTCTGCTCAACATTTACATGACGCGACCCCGGGAGTTTTATTGCACATTTTATTCACTTCTTTTCGATCTGCCTTAGCCGTTTGCAGCACGCTAAGGCGCTCAAGAGTGCGCCGCCTGTTTGAAAAGGCGACGGGCGGTGGCCAACCGCTCAGGCAGGGCCGCGTCTTCCATTTGAGCGGCCACCTGTTCCAGGGCTGTGGGAATTGGAATCTGCTGAGGACATTGTTCGACGCAGGCGCCGCAAACGACGCATTGCGAGGCAAAGCCCCGCTTGCCGTCGGCCAATTCGCCGCTCAGGCGCAGAGCATAGCCGAATTTTGCATCCTCTGGGTTCCCGAACATGTGAAGCTTGTTGTATTCCTCAAGAAAGGAGGGGATCATCACGCCTGACGGGCAAGGCATGCAATAAGCGCAGCCCGTGCAGCCGACTTTCATTAGGCTGCGATACGTCCGCCCCGCGCGGGCCACAAGCCCCACCTCCTCCGGCGCCATTGAGTCGGGATGGGCAGTTGCCGCGATGGCGAGGTTTTCTGAAATCTGCGCTTCGTCGTTCATGCCAGAGAGGAGCAACGTCACTTCGGGGTGGTCCCAGACCCAGCGCAGCGCCCATTCCACAGGAGTGCGCCGGGCGGAGGCTTCATTCCAGATCGCCTCGACCGCGAGAGGTGGCTTGGCCGCCAGGAGGCCGCCGCGCAGCGGTTCCATCACCATGACCGCCAGCCCCTTTGCCGCGGCATGCTCGAGCCCCGCTGTCCCGGCCTGGTTGCGCTCGTCGAGATAGTTGTATTGAATCTGACAGAAGTCCCACGGGTAGGAATCAACGAAGAGCGGAAAATCCGCCGATGTGCCGTGAAAGGAGAACCCGATGTTGCGGATGAGCCCCTCTGCCTTGGCTCGCTCGATAAAGTCTGCCACTCCAAAGCGGCGGAGCTTGTCCCACACCGCGCTATTGTTGAGGGAGTGGAGGAGATAGTAATCAATGTGGTCCGTGCCCAGCCTCTCCAATTGGGCCGTAAAGTAGCGGTCCATGTCCTCCCTGCTGTTGACCAGCCAGCAGGGCAGTTTGGTGGCCACCCGGACCCGGTCGCGGTAGCCGTCGCGCAGCGCCTTCCCAAGCACCGGCTCGCTTTGACCCGCGTGATAAGGCCATGCGGTGTCCACGTAATTGACGCCCCGATCAATCGCGCCGCGGATCTGACTGATGGCCCGCAGTTCGTCAATCCGGCCCTCCTTCATCGGCAGGCGCATGCAGCCGAAACCCAGAATCGAAAGCGCGTCTCCTGTCTTTGGAACTTTCCTGTAGAGCACTTGGTTGATCCTTACTCCCCTCGCTGGTGGCAGCTGGCTGAGGTCATGAATGATTTAGTGGTTCGCGTATGCCGCAAGAACGCTTAAGGTCCAACGCGGAACGCCTGGGTTGGGCCATTGGAATTCACGCCTGGATGCGGCGGATGCAGCCAGCTCCGTCGCGCTGTACCGTCCGGGAGTACTGCACAGCGGGGAGGCCGAAGAGCAAGGCGTAGTGGCTATGGCCGGGCGGTATGCCCGCCGCCTCTCTCAGCGCGGGTATGGTTTCCAGCGCCCACTTCACGATCCCGCACCAGACCGTGCCCAGCCCCGCGCATTGCGCGGTCAGTTCAAAGTATGCCAACGCCAAGGCCACGTCCTCCTGAGGGCACGCGGAGTCCGGGCCGGCCGAAACGATCAGAAGGTGTGGCGCGCCACGAAAAACCCTGTCCTCGCCTCGCTCGCGCCAGGCGTCTGAAGCCCCCTGGAAAAGAGTCTTCACGTGATCCGGGACCGAACCTGTCTCGAGCGCGTCGGCGATCAGGCGATATGCCTTGTCCCGGAATCGCCGCATCGCCTCCTTGTCGTCAATGATGGAGAAGGTCAGTGCCATCCGGTTCACGCCGGTCGGTACGTTGCCGAGGGCTTCCAGCAACCGGCGCAGCAGGCCGGCATCCACGTTCTCGTCCTGGTAGTGGCGCATACTGCGCCGCCCCCGAACAAGGTTGAGCATATTCTCGAGAGGCGGGAAAGAATCCGCCATGAGCGGCACGCTGTCCGCAGGATCAAGCCCGAAAATCGAGACGGCCCCCTCGGAACAGACGGCAAGACAATGCTGGCAGCGGAGACAGTTGGCCTCGTCCTCCACCTGAATGTAAGGGATGTCCTCTCCCGTCAGCCTGATGATGTTCGCCACGCAGTCTCGAGCACATTCGCCACACCGCAGGCATTTGGCTTCATCCACGACAAATTGAATTCTCTCTGACCTGCTTCCCCGAGACAGCGTGGAGTCTGCGCCCCGCGGTTCCGCCCGAAGGGCTCTTTGAGTCCTGTCTAACATATTTTTTGTTGGCTTGTTTTGGCGCTTGAAGCAAGAGCTAGGCGGCCATGCCCATTTCGTGGGCCTGTTTCATGGCCGGGCTGTTCTTAATCTCGCCGATGTTCCAGGCGCCTGTGCCGTAGATCACGCCCTTCTCCCTGGCTCCGTCGAGGCAGGAGGTAAATCCTCGCAGACTTTCCACGGTTCGCGTCATCGCCTGCTGGCTAGTGTCGGCCGCGGCCAGAATGAAATAGAATTCCTTGTTCCTGATTTCGGCATAGCGAGCGCAGGTCCGGTCGATGAGCGTCTTGAGTTGCGCGCACAGGGTGTAGAAATAGACCGGAGTCGCCAGGACAATGACATCGGCGGCGATCATTTTATCGAGCACTTCCGACATGTCATCCTCCTGTGGGCAGCCGCTTCTTTGCCGCTGACAACTGCCGCAGCCGGTGCAGTAGTTGATCTGGCGATCCCTGATGGAGATTTTTTCGGTTTTGTGCCCGGCCTCTCTTGCTCCAGTGACGAACTGGTCGCAGAGCAGGTCCGAGTTCCCGCCTTTTCGCGGGCTGGAGGACAGAACGAGGATTTGTTTGGCCATCTTGGGTGTGAGCGTTTTCGTGGTTTTAGGGGCGCAATGGGACGGAATCAACGTCCGCCCGGTTTTCGGCGTTTATTCGCGGTAGCGTGCTCCCTGCAGCTTAATTTCCGAGGCGGCCCTTTCGAGGGCCTGGAGATCTTCCGCCGACAGTTCGAGCGAGGCGGCACCGAGATTCTCGCGCAGACGCTCGAGTTTCGTGGTGCCGGGGATCGGCACGATCCAGGGTTTTTGGGCCAGCACCCAGGCTAGGACCACCTGGGCTGGAGTCGCCTGCTTTTGCTTCGCGAATTTCTTGATCACCTTGACCAGGGCCTGGTTGGCCTCCCGGTTTTCCGGGTCGAAGCGAGGCAGCGTGTTGCGAAAATCGTTGGGATCGAATTTCGTGCTTGCGGTGATCTTGCCCGTAAGGAACCCACGCCCCAGGGGGCTGAAGGGGACAAACCCGATGCCAAGCTCCTCTACGGTGGGCAACACCTCCGCTTCGGGCTCCCGCCACCAGAGTGAATACTCGCTTTGGAGCGCGGTCACCGGCTGGACAGCGTGGGCTAGGCGGATGTCTTGCACCCCGGCTTCGGAAAGGCCAAAGTGCTTCACCTTGCCTTGGCGAATCAGGTCTCTCACCGTTCCAGCCACGTCTTCCATGGGAACTTTCGGATCCACCCGGTGCTGGTAAAGCAGGTCAATGGTCTGGATTCCGAGCCGTTTGAGGGAGGCGTCAACCACCTGCCTAATGTGCTCGGGCCGGCTGTTGAAGCCGGTCTGCTTGCCCGAGTCACAATCGAATCCGAATTTCGTGGCGATCACCACCCGGTCGCGGAACGGGGCGAGGGCTTCGCCGACGAGTTCCTCATTCGTGAACGGGCCATAGACTTCGGCGGTATCGAAGAAGGTGACGCCCTGCTCGACGGCCGAGCGGATGACGGCAATCATCTGCTGTTTGTCTCCAGCAGGACCATAGCCGTCGCTCATGCTCATGCAGCCCAGCCCGAGAGCGGTAACTTCCAAATTACTTTTACCTAAGTTGCGCTTTTGCATATCGATTCCTTTCATCAGCGGGTTGGCTATTCAGCCTTGAGCGAGGCCATATCGATAGAGAAACGGTATTTCACATCGGACCTAGCCATGCGCTCGTAGGCTTCATTCACCTTCTGGATCGGAATGACTTCGACGTCCGCAGTGATGTTGTTCCTGCCGCAGAAATCCAGCATCTCCTGGGTCTCGGCGATGCCGCCGATGGGGGAACCGGACAGACTGCGCCGTCCAAGCAGTAAAGCAAACGCGGCGATCGCATGAGGTTTCTCGGGTGCGCCGACGATGGTGAGGTTGCCGTCCACCTTCAACAGATTGAGATAGGCATTGATGTCGTGTGCGGCGGAGACCGCATCCAGGATGAACTCGAAACTGCCGGCGTGTTTGTTCATCTCCTCAGTATTTCGTGAGATCACCACCTCGTGCGCGCCAAGGCGAATCGCGTCGTCTTGCTTTGAGGGAGAGGTGGTGAAGACCACGACGTGCGCGCCGAAGGCGCGGGCGAACTTCACACCCATATGGCCGAGGCCACCTAGCCCCACGATGCCGACCTTCTGGCCCGGGCCGACTCTCCAATGGCGCAGGGGGGAATAGGTGGTGATGCCGGCGCAGAGCAGGGGTGCGGTATTGGCCAGCGGGAGGTTACCAGGGACGCGGAGGGTGAAGCGTTCGTCGACGACAATGCTCTCGGAATAGCCGCCGTAAGTCGGCAGGCCAAGGTGATTGTCGGTCCCCCCATACGTCAGGACCTGGCTCGGACAGAACTGCTCGTTGCCCGCGCGGCAGTGCGGACAGGACAGATCGGCATCGACGAGGCAGCCCACGGCGGCCAGGTCGCCCGGTTTGAATTTGGTGACGCCAGAACCGACCTTGGTCACCCGTCCAACAATCTCGTGGCCGGGAACGCACGGGTAAACGGTCGGCATGAGGCTGCTCCACTCGTTGCGCGCGTAGTGGAGGTCCGAGTGGCAAATGCCGCAATAGAGGATTTCGATCTGCACATCGCGAGGCGTTGCCTCCCGACGTGGAATAACAGTGTGAGCCAGAGGCGATCTCGCACTGGCGGCGGAATAGGCTTTGGTTTTGTACGTATTCATGATGTTCCTATCAATTTCTTTGCAGCTGAAGTGTTGACAATCAGTTGGTGACCGCGGCTACGGGCTCGGTGGAGCGATGCCGCGTGCGCCATTCTCCGGGTGAGGTGCCTTCCCATCCGTGAAAGGCACGGAAGAACGAATTGGAATCTTCGTAGCCAAGCAGGAAAGCGGCTTCGTTCAATTCCACAGTGCTGTGTTTAAGGTAGTGGTGCGCCAGCTCGCGGCGGGTTTCTTCCACCAGCTGCTGGAAGGTAATCTCGGCGTCGGTAAGGCGGCGCTGCAGGGTGCGCGCGCTCATGCATAGCTCTCTGGCGACCTGATGGAGTGTCGGCCGCTTGCCGGCGAGGGAGCGCTTGAGGGTGTGCTTGACTTGTTCACCCACGTCGGGGCCGGCGTTCCGCTCCTGGAGCTCGGCTTCCAACTGAGCGCCGATCGCTTTGAGCAACTCTTCATTCTGCGTGACAAACGGCCGGTCGAGGTCGCTGTTGCGAAACACGAGTGCGTTGCGAGGGGACTTGAACCGCACGCGGCAACCGAAGTGGGATTCCAGCAGCTCGCGGTTTTGGGCGGCGCGGGTGAGCTCCAGGCGCAGCGGGGACATTTCCCCGTCGGTGCCGCGCCGACCAATGCCCAGGATCCACGACAGGACCAGGTCCACCATCACGTCGGGTTGGACTTCTTCAGCTTGGAGGTAGATGAACTCCACAAAGGCTTCGTCTGCAGAAGTGCGAACGCGGATTTGTTCCGGGCAGGTGATCTTTTTATAACGGGCGATGCGTTGCAAGGCATCGCGGAAGGTCCGGCTGCAAACGGCGGCAATGGCCGTGGGCTGGTAGCGTTCAAAACGGGGTTCCACTCCCAGCTTCAGGCCAATGGCCGGATCGGCGCTGCTCTCCCCAATGGCCCGCCAGATGGCAAACAGTTCAGCGGTTGTAACGTAGATCTTTTCCTGCTGGAAAAAACCTGCCGGCAGTCCCGCCCGGCGTAGAACTGCTGGTCCGGAGACTTGATGTTCTTTGAGCTGCCCCGCCAGGAGGCTGGAAACCCTGAACCGGTCGCTCATGACTTTGGTTACTGTCATGGGCTCAAAATAGCTTGCATTTGACGCTCGTCACTAGCAAGGCACGCCAATTTACTAGCGGAACGCGCCAAAAGGACTTTTTCAGCAACTCGCTCCCGGCAAATACCCCTAAACCGACTAGCGTTGTGCAGACCGCTTTCTAACCCGGGCATATCTCTACACCATGCTGCCGGTGGCACAGGCGGCACCCCCGTCTCACCTGTTGGCGTTTGGGGTGGTTTTCCAATAGCGGTGTGCCCCCTGCGCCGTCCGGCCAGTTGAGGCCTTCGCGCAGCCGCGTTCGCCTTGGCGTTCTTCCTCCCATTTGACAAGCGGAGTATGTGAGGCAATATGTATCTCACGCGATTAAATCGCACACGAACAACAAAAACGAAAGAAAGCAAGACATGAAAACTCTGTATGAAGCAAAAGCCACCGCCACCGGCGGGCGTAATGGACACGTCCGCAGCAGCGATGGGGTTCTCGACCTGGATCTATCCATTCCCAAGGGCTTGGGGGGGGCGGGCAAACCGCTGCCCAATCCCGAACAGCTTTTTGCCGCTGGCTACGCTGCCTGTTTCGATAGCGCGCTCGCGTATGTCGCCGGGCTGCGCCATATCAAGCTGGGCAGCAGCCGGGTGGATGCGGCGGTGTCCATCGGCCCCCGGGAAACCGGCGGATTCCAATTGGCGGTTCGGCTTGAAATAGCACTTCCGGACGTTCCGCGCGAGCAGGCGCAGGAACTGGTGGACGCGGCGCATTTGGCGTGTCCGTACTCGAACGCCGTTCGCAATAATATCCCTGTGGACATAACGCTGGCGTGATCAAGGGGGCTTTTATGAGTGAATTTCATGAATTCCGGGCGCGCGCTCTCCAGGGGCAGGAAATTCCGCTGGAGCGTTTCGCCGGCAAGGTGGTTCTGGTTGTCAACACCGCCAGCAAATGCGGCCTGACTCCGCAGTATGAGGGACTGGAAAAGCTATATGACACTTACTCCAGACAAGGTCTGGTGATTCTGGGCTTTCCTTGCGACCAGTTTGGCCACCAGGAGCCCGGGGATGAGTCCTCAATCCGCAATGGCTGCCTTCTAAACTACGGCGTCAGCTTCCCGATGTTTGAAAAGACGCACGTCAAGGGACCACATGCCCATCCGCTGTTCGCCTGGCTGACGAACAAGCTGCCGGGTATCTGGGGTAAGACGGTGAAGTGGAACTTCACGAAATTCCTAATTGGTCGGGACGGAACGCCCTTGCGCAGGTATGCTCCGTTCACGCGCCCGGCACAGATCGAGAGCGCGATCCGTTCTGCCCTGGGAGTGTGACAAATGAAGTGCGACCGCCAAAGAGATGATACGGACCTCCTCCGGTTCGATCGCCAGTTGTGTTTTCCGTTATATGCCGCTTCGCGGCTGATGACTCGGGTCTATCAGCCGCTACTGTCTCCTCTCGGTTTGACGTATCCGCAGTACATCATACTTCTCATCTTATGGGAGGACGCTCCTTGTACGGTTTCCCACATCGGGGAACGGTCGTTACTGAACTCGAACACCCTGACTCCGCTCTTAAAGCGGCTGGAGCTGGCCGGATACGTGAGCCGGACCCGTTCCGTAAATGATGAGCGGACAGTGGAAATCACCTTAACAAAGTCGGGGGTTGCCCTGGAGAGCCGATGCGTCTGCATTCCGGAGCGTCTGTCCAAGGCAATCGCCTATCCTCCGTCACAGGCACGTGTACTCAAGGATGAGTTGGATCGACTAATAGCCGTATTAAAGGTGGCACCCGAATGCGAGAGCGAAGGGCGATGAAAGCGATACCTCGCGGTCAGACGTGGCTTCGAGCACTTCGACTCCCGCACCGACGGCTGGATAAAGTGTTTCGCCGGGAGGGGAATGTCGTCCTTGCGCTCCCTCAGGGGCGCGGCACTTTCATGGGAAAGACGTGAAGACGATAACAGAGATCCTCACGGAAGCGGCCGGCGACCACGGCCGTTTTCAAATCCCGATTCGTCGCCCCGATGATGCGCACGTTCGTGGAACGTGTCCTTTCCTCCAAGTAACCGCGACGAGAACGCAACCATGAATCGCACCAATGCGCACGAAGGCGAAGAGGATACTGCCAGGCAGGCATTCCGGCTGCGGAAAGCGACAGCAGGATCCGGCGCGCCCTCCAACGGGGCGCAATCCGACGCGAGGGCACTGAACGGGTATGCTTGTGGGCCCGGATCAGGCTGTTGGAGGTGACCACCATCTCATGCTCTCGATGCTCCGTCATCCGACTCGCGGGTGGAGGGCGCATGCGAACCGATTTCGCGGACAGGCGCTTCTGGCGCCTGGCGTTGGCGGAGCTGTCGCAGCCGCGCCTTCCCGCTCCTCCAAAGGGTGCAGCATGGCCCCCCTCGCCACATGCAGGCGAGCGTGGCCACGCAGACGACTGTAAACAGAATGATCTTGGGTTCCGTGTTCGTGCCTTTTCTATTTGCGACTATTCGTTGCCAGCAGCGCCATGCGGAGCTTCTACGATCCGTGGCGCCCGAAACCAACGGGCGTATGTGGAAGGCGGTCCATTCAATTTGAGGGCCGGTCGGGTTGGGTGCGCAAAGAGAGCCGGGTGATCTCTCCGCGCTGGCACATGTCGAGGACTCGCGCCACGTGCTTGTAAGGCCCGTTCTCGTCCGCACGGATGTATGCCACCAGATTGGGATTGGCTCTGTGAGCCTGGGTCAGTTCTGCTTCGAGCTGGGAGAAGTTGATGGGCTTGCGTCCCAGCCGGTAATCGCCACGCGTGGTGATCTCGATGGTGCGGACGTCGTTCTTGCTTATTTTCGGGGCGTCCTTGCTGCCGCCGGCCGGCAGGTTCAGGCGGATGCTCTGCTCCAGCAAGGGCGTGGTGATGACAAAGATGATGAGGAGCACGAACACCAAATCCAGCAGCGGGGTGATGTTGATCTCCGTCAGAGTCACCAGGGAATTCTTCTGGGAAAAACGGCGCATGGCTCAGGGGCGGGCCGGATCGTCCCGGTCCGTCATGATTTCTGTGGTGGCGCTGGATAGATGCTGGCGTGCCCGGCCGAGGGCCTGGAGCGGGAAGTAGTGGCGGTAGAGATTGTAGTTGATCATGAAGCCCCGGGCGAGTTCGCGGCCTTGGGCGAGCCGGGCGGTGTCCCGCTTGAGGTCGATGCGCTCGCCGATGCCGTAGCCTGGGAAGCCGCATCCCACGTAGTGGGGCTCGTCCCAGGTGCCGTTGTGCTGGTGATGCAGGAGCCACTGCACGCCACGGATGATTGTGGCGTCGTAATCATGACTGCCGGTGGCAAGCAATCCTACGAGGGCCCACGCGGTTTGGGAGGGAGTCGTGCATCCGGCGGCGCGGAGAGAGTCGTCCATGTATGAGGCGCACGACTCGCCCCAGCCGCCGTCGTCCCGTTGCTTGGAGACGAGCCACCCGGCAGCCTTCCGGACGCGCGGGTCCTCCATATCGAAGCCAACTGCGCGCAGCCCCGGGAGCACCAAAGCTGTGCCGTAGATGTGGTTGACACCCCAGCGCCCGAACCAGCTGCCGTCGGGCTCCTGCTCGCTGAGGACGTAGCGCACAGCCTTTTGGACCGCCGGGTCGCAGAGGCCGTAGCCCATCAGGCCCAGGGCCTCGAGCTTATGGCCCGTCAGGTCGGCGCTGGGGGGGTCGAGGACCTCGCCGAAATCGCAGAAGGGAATGCGGGTTAGAATCCACTTGTCGTTGTCCTTGTCAAAGGCACCCCATCCGCCGTTGGAGCATTGCATGGCTCGCACCCAGGTTTCAGCTCGCCGGATGGCGGATTCAATTCGCTCGTGGAAGGACGCGGGTACCAGGTCCCGAAGCTGGACCAGGACCGTCAACGCCACCGCCGTATCGTCCAGGTCCGGATAAAGCGTGTTTGCCCGCTCGAAGGCCCAGCCGCCGCACTCCACGCCTTTGACGGTCATGGCCCAATCGCCTCTGACAAGGATTTGCTCTTCAAGGATCCAGTCCAAGGCTGTCAGCATTTGTGGAAATGTCCCGGGGGTGGCGGCGCAGTCGAGCAATCCTTGGAGGGTCAGAAGCGTGTCCCAGACGGGGGACTCACTGGCCTGCAGGTAGGTAGCGCCGTTCCGCTGGTAGGACCAGTGGCGGTTCCAGGTGTCCAAGCCGTTGTGGACCACAGCGTGGTCCAGGGGATAACCCTCGGTGTGCAGGGCCATGAGGCTGTAGATCCAGGGGGGCTGGATGCCGCCCCAGGCACCATCCGCGTCCTGATGCCGAATGATCCATTCCAGGCAGAGTTTGATGCAGGCCTCACGCCCCGGCTTGCATGGCAGGGAGCCGTAAGCGTGCAGGATGCGCTCGTTGATCCAAAAGAAGGTTGGCCAGAACCCGGTCTTGTTCCTCGGGATGGAGTATTCGAATTGGTCCCGCCCGCCCGGAAACAGCTCGTCGAGTCCACGCTCGGGCGGCAGAGGCCGCACCGGCCTGCGAGCAGAGACAATCGCCAGGGGGACGATGGTGGCACGGGCCCAGCTGGCAAACCAATACAAGTTAAAAGGCATCCAGGTTGGCAAGAGGATGAGCTCCGGCGGGACCACCGGGGTATATGCCCATGGCCATTCGCCGATCAACGCCAGCTGCGGTTCTGGGGCGGCCGATGCCCAGGAAGGAGCCTGCCGCCCCCGCAACGGGACCCCTGAGGGCAGACCTGGAAGCGCGCGGCTTCCGCTTCACGAGCCATCGGGAATGGTGCCTTGCCCCGTGGAGTGCACCTCCATGATGCCGGCGAAGAAGCGACGCCTATCGGGCGTGGGCAGCCAGCAGATGTAAACGGAGGTCAGCCCGGCACCGCCTGCCAGTGGAGGTTGCCTAGCTCGTGCGGCGTCCCGCTGCTCCTGCGCGGCGAGTTCGACCGACTGCGCAGGCGCCTGACGGCGGGGACCCGTAGGGGCAAACGGGAGCTGGCCCGGCAGAGCCGGACCAGCCCTTGTTGTTTACGCTTCCCTATCTTCATCGGGCGCCTTGGATGGCTCAGACGGCCTTGGTGACCAAGGGCATTCCCCAGTCTTCGCGTAATGCGACGAGCGCCGCACGATGTCGATCTGGTTCTCGACCTTTCGAATTTCGTCACTGTTGTTCATAACTAACTCGGCAAGGCATCTGTCCGCCCCGGGATGGCCTCACCCGCTAGGCGGGAAGGGGCCCGGCTGTCCGGTGGACGCCTTGCCTTCGTAACTAACTACTCGGGCTGCGAGGAGGAACTTTGGCCAGCCTTCGGAACCCGGGCCCGTCTCCGTACACACGGCGCTCCACCCGCAAATGTTTACAAGATGTGGGTGTACCTGACATAGCCGAAGGGCCATCCTTGACGCCGCGCCGGCCGCGCCCGCACCATGCCTGTTCATCAAGATGAGCACCGAGCAGTTCCAGATCCACATGTTCCACTTCCGCTGCCCCATCTGCGGTGCCACCCCCGAGCGGGTGCTACTGCGGGATTACTTGAGGGAGTGGAGCGCCGCGCCGCCCTACCGGTTGTTTTCGCTGCTATGCGCCTTCAGTGGTGCCCTAGCGGAGGTTGCGGGCGGTCAGTCGCGCTGGCTCACCAAGAAGTTCAGCAAGGCGGCCGAGCGGGTCCAAGACGCCATCAAAGAACTGCCATTCGACCCGCCACTCCGCCCGGGGTCCTCCCTCAAGGCGGATCCCCCTGCCCTGCGGTTTGATGGCGTGTGCCCGGTGTGCAGCACCCACCCTGGGCCGCGCACGAGGGGCAACTACTTCACCGACTGGCCCCACGCCTGCAAGGTGCAGACCGCCAACCTCCTCTACGAGACGGGACTCGTCCTCTGGGGGATACTGCTGGGCCTGCCCCAGTGGGCGGGCGGCACCTTCCTGCAGCAGATCAACGCGGTCCGCGGGGAGATGCGTCGCGCGGGCAAGGACATGTCGTTCCTGGAGTGCCCCCAGTGCGGCCGGCTGACCAGCTGCCTCTACGGGTCGAATGCGAGGGTGAGCGGGTTCTGCCGCTGGTGTCTCGACATGTCAGGCGGGATGAGCATCGGAATCAGCGTCTCCTTCGACCCCGGCGGCCAGCCTGTCATCGACATGGCCAAGGCCGACCCCACCGCGCCGGCCAGGAACGCCTGGGACATCCTGCCGCCGGAGATCAGAAAGAGGATCAATAGCTAACCCCGTCAGCGAAAAACGACTGGATCTGCCTCCTCACGATGAACGCGAAAAGCCTTACAATTAAGGATGTGCCCCGGAAGTTCATGCGCGAAACAGGGCATGCACTGGCGGACTATTCGGTGGCGCTCGGTTTTTCCAAAGACTCGAAGGGCAAAACGTTTACTCCAAGCGGCAGTGGCGTCCTCGTCCGCAAGGGAAGGCGGTTCGGCATTCTGACCGCGCGACACTGCGTGTGCAATCCAGGTCCGGACCTGCGACTTGGGCCCACAGGAACCGATGTGCTGTTCATCGTGTTACAGCGTGGCCGCAGCGTCCTGATCCAGCCCCAGGGGGTCATAAAGCATCCGCTTGCAACGCCTCAATCGGAGGAATACGGCCCCGATCTTGCGTTTATCGAGGTCCTGCCGGGTGAAAGCCTCAACTCCATCAAGGCCGTCGGCTCCTTTTGGTCGCTCGACCGGGAACCCGCCACGGTGGTGGCGAAGTTTGGGAAAATCGGGACCCTGCTTGCAACGATTGGTTTCCCCGGGGTCCATTACGACACGAAACGAGAAGGAAACACGATCCGTCACCAAATCAAACACATGGCCTATTATTTCCTGATCGGCCCGGGTGACACCTTCGAAAGAGATGGGTGGGACTATATCGAGAACATGTGCGATTGCGGCCCGTCGAGCGAACTGCCCGATTCATTTGCCGGCGTGAGCGGCGGGCCGATGTGGGGACTGCACTTCAACGTAGATGAGGCGAGCGAGCAATTCGCGCTAACCGATTTCGCGCTTCTCGGCACCGTCTTCTACCAAACTCCAATCCAAGGCGAAGAGCGGAAACTGCGGGCGCATTACATCAAGTCGATTTACGAACTTGCTTGGAGTCACATGGCCTAGAACCTCCTGCACGGCCAGAGATGCCGACTCCTGGGCGAGATCTTCACGGGTCGTTGCCACACGGGTGCAGTAAGCTCCCGGCTGCCGAATTGCAATCCGGCTGAGGAAAAGAGCAGTCCGCGCCGGTGCGCGGCGAGTTTGATCAAGCGTGCAGGCGACCCAAGACGCTAAGGAAGTTGCAGGGCGTGCTCGACAAGCAGCTCCGGCAACCAGTGCAAATGCCCCTCAACCGGCTGGTCGCAGAAATCCCGGCGCTGGATTTCCCGCCAGATGCGCTCCGCGGCGATCCTTGCCTTGGCCAGCTCGGCGCGCGCGTTTTCGATCTGCTCTGGGGTGTCCTGCTTGAAATAACTGAGGAACTCGTCGAGATCCCCAAGGTTGTACTCGTAAACGTAGTCGCGCATCCGCTTCTGGCGCTTGAGTAATTCGTTCTCCGGGTCCACGGAGGTATCACAGCATACTCTTGCCACCTCCAGAGCATCCAGCGAGGTAGGATCCCGCGGTATCGGCCCAAACTCCTCGTCGAGAACACGAATGGTGGTTTCCTCGCACCGGCGCCTCCACACCGCCTCGTGCTCATGCGTCCACCCCTTCATGATCCGGCTACCAGCTACCTAAGCCTTCGAGCCATTTGGAGCACGGGAAACCTTCTCTGCGTATGCTATCTGCTGGGGTGTCGCTATCCTCGGGCGGATCAGATAACCATCCGAGACGCACCGGCGCCAATACGTGCCCAGCTTCGCTGATGGGTAGGTGCCCTTGAACAATACCAAGCCTCCTGCTCGCGCGTGAGCGCGTTCTATCTTCGTCAAAAAGCTCACCCGCGGGAACGCGCGGCATTTCTCCTCTGCGGTTTTTGAGATGAGGATCTGCTTCAGGTCCGGTGCAGGGGGGCTCGGCTTCTGCTCCTTCGGGCGCGGAGCGCGCTTTACATCGCAGACCACGAACGTCCTTTTGCGCCGTATCGCATTGCAGTAGCCAAATATGCCCCCGAGAATAGAAGGCCAAGCGTCCGAACTGCTGGGCATGGATGGATGGTAGACGAGCCGCTCCGCAGCCGCCGCGGCGGTCCTGAGCTCCGCTTCCGACGCCATGCGCTCGTCCTCTGTAAGCTGCCTGTCCCCGGGCTGACGCATGTTGGCCAAAAAGCCGCTGACGAACTGCCGCTGGAAGTGCTCCAGCTCTTCGGTGCTCGGCGTGCGGGTTGGCAGCCGGTCGGCTTTGGTCTTCCGTGGGGCTTTCGTAACGCGTTCTTTCATTGTTCGATCCGCTGTTTTCAGTTCGATTGGTTGCTGTCGCCCGTCGGCGCCGGCCGCCAGTGGTACTTCTTCAGGACCTCCTTTATGCTGTCTTTCCACCTGATCTTGGGATGGTGTTTCAGCTCCGCCACCAGCTTCAGGATTTCATCGTCGGCCTGCTGGGCTTTCACGAGGTCCAGTCGTTGCTCGAATCCTGGCACATGCGAGTTCCACTTCTGAATCACGCGCTGCATCTTGCCCAGCCAAATCGTGCCACTGACATGTTCTTCAACCGCCCTCACCACATCGACCGCCTCCCGGCGACCAGACAGCATCGGCTCAACGCTCACACTAGTTTGCCAGCCGCGCTTGTGGGCGTAGCGGAGCGCCTGAATCCTCTCCTTGGGGCAGGGGGCGTTGGGCTCCCAAAAGGCGCAGAGTTCTCGATCGATGGATGTGATGGTAAACCTGAACTGGATGCTGTCACGAAGGGCCACCAACTCCCGGCACAGCACCCGGATCACTTCCAGTTGCGGCTTGCTAACTATCAGCACCTGGTTGCCGGCGGCGATGAGGTTCCTGATCGTTCGTAGCGCGTGCGGCAGGTGGCGTGGCACGATGTCATGGGAGCTCGGGAACATGCCGACCCCCTTGTAGCCGATTTCCTTGCCGTATCTGCGGCGGTTCGGATTCAGCCTCTCGCGCTTCCAGCCTCCCGGGACGCGCACCTCGGGTCTCGTCCGGCCGGCCAGCCGCCACGCGTAGCAATAAAGACACCCCCGGCGACATCCACGGAGTATGTTGTAACTGAAGTCACTCCATTCCTCGGTTCCCTTACCTTCACGTCTACTGTTGAACGTTCGGATCATGGAGAGGTTAGTCCACAGGCGTGAGTGATGCTCAGCGGCGGACGCGACCGCCGCGGGACCTTTCCTTAACCTTCACCCTCACGCGCGGGCCGCTCGATTTTGGGTCCAAGATCGTCTCCACGATGTCCTCTTCGGACAGATGCTCCAGACCGGACTTGTCCAGGCTGAGGTGATTGCGGTGGTGGCCGTCGGACATGTTCAGGAGGTCTTCATTGGAGTACTGGTTTCTGAATGCCTTCTCGGCCTCGGCGGGGTATCCCTTGACGGCCGCGCCTCTCTTCTCGACGACGAAGTCGAGCTTCTCGTCGAGTCTGAGGTCGCAGAATGTGATGTATTCTCGCATTTCGTTCCCCACGACCAAGAACAGGTGCCAGTGGTCCTGGTCAACCAGGCGGCGCCAGGACGCCAGGGCTTTCTCGTCGTGCGGGTGGAAGCATTTGAGGAATGAGGCAGCAGCGGTATCCGGATCATCCTCCTCAGAGGCCCAGAAGAGGAACCAGGCGACCGGGCCGAAAAAGGTAAAGTGGACGCCGGATCTGCTATTGAGCTGGAACGATCGGAGCTGCCAGAGCCTCTCTATGCTCGGCGCCTGATCGCGGAGGACGAAAACCATCTCTTCCCCAGCCTCCGCGTCGATGGTCGCCGGCACGATGAAGAAGCCGTCCTCAGGGCCGACGAGGTCGCCGAGATCGGGTAAGGTGGGCTTGACCGATTCGCGATGCGTATGCGTAGGCGTCTTCATAGATAGTTCTGGTGCCTTCCGCTCAGTTGATTTGAAGATTCGGACCAAGGCACCGACACGAGAACGCAACCACGAATCGTACCAAGGCGCGCGAAGGCGAAGAGAATTCTGCCAGGTAGGCGTTTCGGCCGCGGAAAGCAACAGCAGGATGTGGCGCGCCCTCCAACGAGCGCAGGCATGCAGGATCGCCAGTGTCCCAAAACGGTACACCTCAACAACGACCCAGGGTGGAAGGCGGCCGGAGAGAAGCCGGATAAGGTTGCCAGGGGTGCCTTCGCCAAGGCCGAGTACACCGGGGAAGCCGCATCCCTAACTTCCGTCGACGAGGGTGATGCGAGCCTTCGGTTAGGCCATCTCGGGCACTGCCAAGATCGGGGCAGGCGCGGGTGCTGGCTTGGCTGGGGCGGGTGCCTTGGGGGCGCCGTGGAGCCGAAACTCTTCGTTCACAAGCTATCGCAGATGCGCCTCCTGCCTTGGCACCCGGTACGCGCGAGAAACTCAGATGCCGATGATGAGGCTTCTGACGGCGACGTTCGAACCGAGGGCCATGGTGACCGGACCTGGGATTACGAAGCCCCCGTTCCAGCCGCTGGTTCCCTCCCACGGTGGCATCCCTCAGAGGTATAAGGAGTGGATCGGCCGGACGCTCACTTACTGCCTGAAGGACCAGTGCGAGTATGCGTCCCGCGACAGGGTCAAGCAGTTCCCCGAACTTCAGCAGGTCTGGGGCATGTACCTCTGCCCCGTGCTGGGGGACCGCCCGTGCCCAGAGAACTTTTCGATCAAGTACCTTGTTGAGTACGGCTCGGCCGAATGCGCACGGTCTCCGATAGAGGTTCGCGTCCGACCCTCGCCTGCACCACAGAAATCCCGGCATTCTGGAACCTCAGATGCCAGTCCCCGCAACGCGGAGCTCGAACGCAAACGTGGAGGACCGTTGACCAGAAGATTAAAACCTATGAAAATCGCCCTTGATTGTAAGAGCGATGTTTACCGTTTTCCAAACGGGCGGGGGCCCGGCCGCCTGCGGACAGGATTTCCCAGGGAAACCCGTCCAACTGATTTCAGCCGTTCCGGCATTCCTCGCTGGAGGAATGGGAAGTGCAGATCGCTAGCAAGATCATCGCCGTCAATCTGATCCCAAGCCTTCAAGGCCACCCAGGGCCAACCCGCTACGCGAAAAACCGGCCAAAACAAGTCATATGTCAACGAAGCGGAAAGCGACAGTGAAATTGTCAGAACATAGAGGCAGGCAGGAGAGGCAGGATTGTGAACTCGACACAGGACACCGCACCAGCTAAACTCTCCCCAGAAGCAATGCTGTCTGATCAGACCATAGCAGAACGCCTGCTGGCAGAGTGTTTGGATGCTGGGCACAAGCCTGGAAAGGTGCAGTTCACCAAGTACCTGTATCAGCTGGATTATTGCCATTGGCGCTTCACCGGAAAGAAGGCTACCGACATGCCGTGGAAGTTCTATCATTACGGCCCTTGGTGTGACGAGGCTGAAGCATGCATGGCAGGGCTGGCTCGGCAATACGGCTTTGGCTGGCGGGAAGAGGAGTCGGCTCTCATCCACTCAGTCGCGGTTGCAAAGCCAGAGGTCGGCGTTTTGATCGCTGGGCTGATCAGCAGAATTGTGGACCTGTTCAAGGACAAGGATCTCAACACCCTGCTCAATACGACCTACTTTGACACCGAACCCATGCTGCGGGCCAACCGCGGCGACCTCCTGGATTTCAGCGCCGTCCCCGTGACAAAGTCTTTTCCCCAATACTACCCTTCACCGACAAACGTAAGACCCTTCCAGATTCCCGCCGCGCGACTGAAGAAGATGGAGGAGTTTAGGGCAAAGTGGCCCCGACTCAAAGCCAAGGCGATGGAACGCATGGCCTTGCGAAACACGCCCGAGTATTTGGAGGCGATGGATCTGCTCAGCAAGGAATTGGGCACCGATGAGGTTATCCCGGGAATCAAGCTGAGAATCACGCCGGCAGCCGCCGAGGGGTTGCGCAGTGCCTGATCCCAATTTTTACGTCCAGCTTCCACCAAAGGAGCGTGGCAGGCACGTAATTGGGCAGATATTCTGGATACCGGCCCTTGTCGCCCTGCAGGATCTCTTTGTGGTCAGACTCGGGAAATGGGATAAAACCCAGCCGATATTCGCTGGTGACTTCGAGCTGCAACGCTGCACTCTACGCAATGTGGGCAAGAACTCGGAGCTCTATCACCACATGCCCATCCCCGAGCTCAAGCTAAAAAGCAGCGAGGAGCTCGTGGTCAAAAAGGTCAAGCGGAGACCCGGCCTGCTTGTCCTTCGGGAGGGCACCAGCCCCCGCCGGTTAGCGAACTTCATCATGGGGCGCGGGGATAAACCCAATCCAACGGAACATTTGTTCGCCCCAATCATCTCCCTTACGAAAGAGGCCAGCACCGGAGAGGATTACCCTCAAAAGTTCATAGATCGGGTCCGCGAGGGGCACCATCCCGAATTCATCCACCTCCCTCCCGATGGAGTCGTTTTACGGAACGAATCGATGGCCGTTCTGTCTGAGTTGCAACCGCACAGCATTCGAGTGGTCGAAGAAACCCAGCTCCAGGTCGATCCCACCTATTTTGGAGTTGCTCTTCAAGAGTTCATCGAGGATTTGCACGGCCAGCTCGAAGGGCGCCTGGTGGATGGCGGCGGTTCCAGGGACCTGGCACCGAACTGAGGTCGAAGGGTCCTTCGTTGTCGACGTGCGGCGAGGGGGTCAAGGCAGCGGGCCGGTGCATGTGTCGCCCATCAACGCCGAGGCATCTCAGGCGCAGGTGTTCCGACAGGACGGAGGAATGTGGTCGGAACCGCAGCTCCACATGGCCCCCGATGGCCAAGCAGTCAACCATCCGCACCCAATATGGAGACACTTAATTCCGGATCGAGTGGTTCCTCGGGCACTGCACCGACCACCGAAAACTCAGCAAGCATACACTTAAGGCTTACCGTTACGATCTCGAGCACTTCCGGGACTTTGTTTCGCCGCCGCCAGCAGAAGCCGCGATCTCATCGGCCGAACGGAGTGTCATGCAACAATGGATGGGGGCATGAACGGAGCAAAGCCCCGCTCTGTCCGTAGGCGTCTGTCGACAGTAAACGGGCACCGCTTCGCTCGGCCCCAACCCGGCGGCCACTGTGCCCCACATGATGTCGCCGGAGTTTTTACGTTCGCTCGAGCCATCGTTCCAGAGTAAGCGGCACGCCAGGCGCCGCTACCTGAAAGCGGCCAACTGGAGCTAAAGCCGGCACCAAACCTGAGGCACAACTGGCTGGAACTCCACCAAACATATTTGCGACAACTCGAGCAAGACAGCCACAGAAACAGTCAACATGCCTGCCATCTTCAATCTCCACAAATGGCCCCGAAACATCCGCAACAAATACTACGGCTATATCATCGAGGCGTTCAGGGATATCGCCGACCAAGATTACGTAGGCTATCGCTTGTGTGCATTGGGAGGTGCTGGCGCCGCTCCGTGTGAAGCCCTAACTCAGCAATTCGTTGAAAAGTATTTGAAGGCCATTCTGGCGTTCAATGGCATTAGCACATTTGGCCACCGTGGAAAACCCATCCATGAAACCAGCATTCTGCTCGAACGAGTTGCTGTTCACCTGCCGAACTTGTGGCGAGCGATGCAGCTCACGAAGGATGAGATAGCATTTGTCGAAGGCTTACACAATGAAGCGCGTTATGTGGCCAAGGAAGTATGCACGACTGCCGAAGCGCATTTGAAAATGGCCGATCAAGTAGCCCGCAAATTGCGCACAGCCTGCGAAGCGCCGAGAGCTGATGAGGTGTCCGGCTTCAAGCGCGGCGAGGCAAACTGGGCCCGACAAAAAGGGACCGGTTGGCTGTGGTGGAAGTACAATTGTTGTGATAAGGCCCGTGCCGCCTTGGAACAGCATAATTTACAGCTCGGTGGAACCAGGCTCCCCCCGCACTTTCCAAGGCTCATCAGATTGCCGAAGAAGCGGTTGCTTGTGCAGCTCCAGGATCTGGGTTCCCCCTATTACGAAGAGGCAAAGAGAATTGTGAAGGTGGTTTCGTAAAACGAGTTGAATCCGCTATAATTGCGAGGTCGACTCGTAACGTCCGGCACCCCGTCAGAGGGGTCAGAGGGAGGGTCTTCCCACTTGTGAGCTATGTAATTCACCCCCCATCGGCACCCCTCTCGTGCACGCCTAACTGGGCTGGCGGCAAGGTAATCTTCGGGTCAGCCGCCGGGTGGTGCCGGAGCGGGCGAGTATGGCTTCCACACATCCATGACGTACCAGTCCAGTAGTCGACCCAGCCCTGCGGACTGACCGAACGAGGACTGTGCGAACGAGACCAGCGGCCAGTAAAACGTCTCATAGATCCATGGTGGTGTGATTCCTTTGGCATCCAGCCGGGCGGCGGGGCCAATGCCCAGAAGGTAAAGGGAAAAGGAGGCCGATATGATGAGCACGAGAATGGACACGCTGGGCCGCTTGCACGGGCTATGCACCTCGATGGAAGGGCCAGGATTCACCGCACCGGACTAAAGCGTGGTGTAGCCGGCGGGGAACCCTCCCCACACGACGGCAGTCCACCACAGGTAAAGCTGGGCAACCCAGTCGATCTTGGCCAAGGGAGCCAGGGGCAGGTATATGAGATTGATGCTTTCGGGCAGATATGCCGGATGGAAGGCGTCATTGGTAGCCCAGGCTACAGGCCCAGTGCTGAGGACGTAGAGCGGCAGGCAAATCGTGATCCACAGCGCCACGCGCTGGGTGCGGCGGGAAAAGCAGGGCCTGTCGAGCGACGGTTTCATCCAGCGGGTCCGAGCGTAGCACCGGTGCAGGGCAACGTTCAATGGGGTTCATGTTTTCGCATGCCGACACCAAGACCACCGTGACCTGCGTGAGGCGTCCTCCTCAGCGCGGGCAACACGGTCACTTGTCCGTTCCGTCGCTTCTCTATCCTCCAGGCGGGCCTCGCATCCGTCAGCGGGCTCAGCTGAATGACGTCGTGCAGGACTGGCAGGTCACGGCAGAACCGCTCGGCCACGGCCTCGTCTTGAATTTCAGCGCAAACCGAGGTTCTCAAGCCCCTGCAGAATTCCGCAGATGATGTTCAATCCCGCACCCCGCGCGCCTTGCGCTCGTAGTGCTCGATCATGTCCACCTCGCGGCGCTCGTCATTATCGGCGATCACCAGCAGGGTAAGGATGGAATCGTAATCGTCCATCGCCCAGCTCTCTTCGGTGATGTCGAGCTGGCGTTCGTGCCAGTTCTGCGAGATCCAAGCCTCCGGTTCAACAGGGCTCGGACCGGCCTCGTCCTTCGGTTCCAGATACTTGGCCAGCGACCCTTCGTGAAGCGGCATCCCCTTCTCGATGCGCAGACCCGTCCGCTCCCCCTTTTGTTTGGACCAAACCACCTTCCCCCTAGTCGAGAGCACGAGCGCGCACTCGTAGTGGTTCAGATCCACAAACTTGATCCCCGTGGCCGTCAGGGAGGTGCCGAACGTGCCCGCCAGCTTTTTGACGATCTTCAGGCTGGGGCTGGCGGTCTCGGCCAGTGGCTTGAACAGGAAGGAGGGCATCAGCAGCTCCGAAGCAAACAGGTTTGCCTCGACCTCGGGGGGACTGCCCTTGTAGTCGCGCATCTGCTCGGCGGTGCAGGCGAAGATCGGCCCCTGCGACTCCTTCTCGTGCATGAACCAGTGGCCCAGTTCATGCGCGACCGCGAAGCGCTTGCGGCCCTCCTCCCGTATGCCGGCCTTCGTCCGGATAAGCCCCTGCTTGCCCTTGCGCACCAACCGCGCCAGGCATCCAGTCAGCGGGGCCTCGATGCACAGGATACCCCGGTCCATTGCGATGTCTTCGACCGGGGTCTGGCCGGCCTTGTTGATGCAGTAGTCCTGGGTCAGCCGCCAGGCGAGGCCCTCAGCTCGGATTTTGTTTATCTCCCTCGCCATCTTCCAGTTGCTCCAGGAGCATCAGATCCTGCTCGAGGCTCTGCATGTCCTCCGGGGTCGCCTTTTCAAACTCGCGGGCAAAGACCAGAGCCCCCTCCGGATCGCGCTGCCCGATGTTCTCGATCATCTTCTTCACCCGGGCCCTCACCGCCTCTACCGTGGCAGCGCCGCCAGATAGGAGTTGCTGTGCCTTCGCGGCGCACCCCAGGCGGCGCTGCCGCGCGATCTCCAGCCGGCGACGGGCCTGAGCTTGCTTTAGGACGGCGTCGAAGCGCTTCTGGGGGCCCGCCATGTCGACCTTATTATCCTTAAGGTATTGGGCCAGCTGGGCGCTATCCAGGCTGTCGACGTCCACGTTGTCCTCTCGGATGATCGAGGCAAAGCGCTCCAGACGGCTCAGATCACGTGTTTGGTCGGGGCCACTCATTGCGCCTCTCCTTTCCAGTCCTCAAGACTTATATTGTTCGCTGCCCGCCACTCTTTTCCGAAGATTTGCAGCTTGCGGAGCAACCGCTTCACTCCGGCATCATAATCTGACTCGGAAAGGTTCAGTTTTCCACGGCAGTACGCCCGATTCCCGCATTCCCGATCATCGAAGATGGCCATCACGATCCGCTGCTCGACGCTCCCGTCGGGGAGGCTGAGGGCGAAGTCCTCCAGGAACTTGTCCCCGAGGGCGCTCCCCTCCTGGGCCCGGAGCACGGCATACAGGTCATCCGGCGCCACGGCCGCGGTGACCGCGCTGCCCACCATCTCACCCGACTCGGGGTCCTTCTCGACCAGCGGCGATACGGTCGTGAAGGGTTTCATCCGCTTCAGCCAGTTAGAGAGTATGCTGCGGGCGCGCGATCGGCAGAACTTGGCGAAATCTGGGAATTTCTGCCGGTCCCAGGTGTAGGCGCCCGCCATGGCCTTCTCCAGGATTTCAGCCGCAAGATCGGCGGCCGACTTCCCCCCGGGCAGGTCCATCGAGTCGCGGAACGGGCTGTGGAAGCCCATGCTTCTGGCTTGTTTCATAATGTGCGCCGTCAACCTCGGCAGGAAGTCTCTGGCTTCCATGGCCCTGCAGGCCGCTTCCAGGGCCTCCCCCGACAAAGGTGCCCTTTCCTGCTCCGGTAGCTCGTCCGGCTCCATTATCTCACTCTCAACGGTGTCCATTCTGCCGCTGTTTTCCTGGATTATAGACAAATTCTGGGGTTGGGCAGAAGAAATTTGATTTTCCGCGGCAGAAAGTTGGCTCTGGCTAGTGACATAAGATAGGCGGGTAATCTGTTGCCCGGCGGCTGTGCCGCGGGGCTGCAAGGACACCACCCTATAATTGACGCTATGGATAACGCAGACAAGTCAGCGAATGGTCGGTTTCAGATATTGAGCCTGGATGGCGGCGGCCTGAAGGGACTCTTCCAAGCCAGCTTTCTGGCGGGGTGGGAGGAGGCAAAGGGCCGCCGGGTCACCGACTACTTCGACCTCATCACGGGGACCAGCACCGGCGGGATCATCGCCCTCGGGCTTGGGATGGGGTTTCCGGCCAAGGAACTGCTGGACTTCTACGCCACCGAGGCCCTGTCCATATTCCCGCCTGCTGCCCTCGCAGGGCTCAAGCACTATGTGGCGGTCAAGTATGACGCCGGCGGTCTGGAGGTCGCCCTTGCCAAGCATTTCGGCACCCGGAAGCTCGGCGAGAGCAAGATCCCGCTCATCATCCCGTCGTACTACCCCAAAGCCAACGATGTGTACCTGTTCAAGACGCCGCACCACCGGAGATTGCAGAACGATTATCGGGAGCTTGTGGTGGACGTGGCACGGGCGACATCGGCGGCGCCAACCTATTTCAAGCCCTACGAGGGGCAAAACGGGGTGGAGCTGGTGGACGGCGGGGTCTGGGCGAACAACCCCGTCATGATCGGCATCAGCGAGGCGATGGGGTACTTCGAGGTGCCCCAGTCGAATGTCGCGGCCCTACGCATCGGGACCACCACCGAGGCGATTTCACTGAACAAGCACCCCGAGGCGGGCGGCACCATCTCGATGGCCAGGGCCGCCATTGACTTCATGATGCGGGGCCAGGAGCTCTCTGCCAGCAATATGGCGAAGCACCTCCTGGGCAAGGACCGCTACCACGAGGTGAACATCACCGTAACGCCGGGGGAGTTCGCCCTTGACAGGCTGTCCAAGGACCTTATCGGGTTCGGCCAGAACTGCTGGCGCACCCATTCATCGGAGCTGGACGACAAGGGCTTCTTCGGCCACCAGCCCCGCCCATACACGCCGGTTTACAGGCTTTAACCAACAACAAGGAGCACACATGAGTAATCCCATAGCAAATCGCATAATCAAAGAGGTCCTTGAGGGCCTGGACATCCCAGATTCAGCCTACGAGACCGCCAAGAAGCGGTATGAAGACCTGGGCGACTGGTTCAAGCGGCCCGGCGCCCACTGCCAAGGCTTCGACCCGCACATCTACCCCCAGGGGTCATTCCGGCTCGGGACGGTGATACGGCCGCTGACCGAGGAGGAAGAATATGATCTGGACCTCGGCTGCCGACTGCGCAAGGGCCTTACGAAGGCGAACTCCACCCAAAAGCAACTGAAGCACCTCGTGGGGCGGGACCTGGAGGAATACCGCACCGCCCGCGGCATCAAGGAGGCGATGGAGGAGATGCACCGGTGCTGGCGGCTCAAGTACGCCGATACCCTCAAGTTCCACCTGGATTCGGTCCCGTCCATTCCGGAGACCGAGGTTCGGAAGACGTTGATCGTCGAGGCGATGACCCGGGGGGGCATCCCCGCAGACGTGGCGGCGGCTGTCACGGCATACACGGGGGCCATCACTGACAATCGGCACCCGCAGTACTCCGTGATCTGCGACGACTGGAGAATCAGCAACTCCGAGGGGTATGCCCGCTGGTTTGAGTTCCGGATGAAGCAGGCCAAGCTCCTGCTGGAAAGCCGAGCAATGGAGGCCAGGACCACGGTGGACCAGCTCCCTACCTACCGGTGGAAGTCGCCACTGCAGCGCTGCGTCCAGATGCTCAAGCGGCACCGGGACGTGATGTATGCCGACAACCCCGACAGCAAGCCGATCTCGATAATCATCACCACGCTCGCCGGCCGGGCGTATCAGGGGGAGTCCGAGATTGATGAGGCGCTGGACCAAATCCTTTCGACCATGGGTGGCCTCGTGAGTCCCCGCACGCCCAGGGTGCCGAACCCGGTCAACCCGGCAGAAGACTTCGCAGACAAGTGGGGAGATCCGAAATACAGCCATCTCCGGCTCGAGTACAACTTCAACCTCTGGCTGGAACAGGCCAAGGCCGATTTCCGCACCCTCACCAACGCCCGCACTCCCGACCTGATCGTCGAGCAGGCAGAGATGAAGCTGGGGATCAGCCTCGGCCGTAAGGGCCTTGAGGAGAAGCTGGGGCTCGGGGCTCCCAGCTTAGCCGTGGCGCCGAAAAGCCACGCAATCGTGGAACCCGCCAAGCCCTGGTGCCAAAACGGATGACAGAGGCTACCAGCATAGCGGGCTTAGGCGAATTCCTGCATGATTATCCTCAGATGGTCGCGAGACCAGCCTCTGGGGATGGGTACCAGATGAAGGGTCACTTCTCCTTCACGGCCAATTTCAAGGAGAGGGAAGTCGCCGATACGTTCGAGCTGACGATTGAGGTTCCAGGCCAGTTCCCGAGGCAACTGCCGCGGGTCGTGGAAACGGGACGGAGGATACCCAGGGCATCCGATTTCCACGTCAACGGCGACGGCACGCTCTGCCTCGGGTCCCCCTTGCGCCTGATGCTCAAGCTCGTGCGGCACCCGACGATCGCCGCGTTCGCCCGGGAATGCCTGATCCCATACCTCTTCGCCATCTCGCACAAACTGCAATTCGGGGGGGCGCTCCCGTTCGACGAGTTGGCACATGGCACCCCGGGCGTCCTGGCCGATTACGCCGAACTATTCGGTTTAAAGCCCGGCCAGGTACGGCATGCGCTTTCGCTGCTCGGCATGAGGAAGCGGGATGCCAACAAACAGAAATGCCCATGCTCGTGTGGACGACGGCTGGGGTGCTGTGACTTCCGTTTCCGATTGGATCGATTCCGAGAGCTCGCGAGCAGGGGGCGATTCCGAGAAGAATTACGGAATCTGCGTTGATCCCGCAGCTTGGCTGGGCGACGGGTAGCCGAGGAGATAAGAACTCGCAGTTGTACAATTCTTGGTCTGTCCTGTAATGGGAGCATGAGGACCATCAACATCATTTGCGCTCTTTCCATCCCCCTCTTCGTTATATCCGCATATGCACAGGATTCCACCGCCCCAAAGAGCACGCTGGCGACGTTAAGGTTGAAGGCAGGCGTCGTCATGCGGAGTGGCGACATCAAACCAGAAGGGTGGACCCCGTCTCCCCGCAGGGTGGGGAGTGGATTGAAAGAACTTGGTCTGGTTCATCTGACCGCGCTCCGGGGGCGTTTTGCGCTGGTTCGTTCTCTGGGCCAGCCCGAACGAGGCATCCCGAATGAAGCCGGGCAAACACATTGCCGATGAGTGAAAAGCAACACGACAACGAGCCGAGACAGCAACGCCAACACCCGGAAGCAAAAAACCCGTTCGCCTATTTCTTTCATGAAACACCGGAAGTTCTCCAAGAGCTCAGGCGGCTTGGAATTCGCTTCTGTAGTTGCGACGTGGGGGAGATATCTGGCCAGCCCTGGTGCTGCCGAACGGCAAGATCCTCGTGATCGCGGAGGATCCGGAAGGTAACGGACCAGGCGCGCTGCACGTATTTGACCAGGAATAATATCGTTTTCCGGCCTCGGATCAGACACCCTGGAGAGACAACCGACATGGGCCTCACATACCAATTCACGATCAAGGCGCCAGCCGCCGCCTCGCCCGAAGAGCTCGAGGCTTTCCTGAAGGAAGTGGAAAGCGACGCCAAAAAAGCAGGCTTCAACCCCACTCTCGTTTTGCGCGCGAAGTTTGATACCACACCGCGCCGGGAATTCGCCCGGCGCCTGGCGATGAGCATCAGGATGGAGGATGCCCGTTTGCGGGGCGTGTCGTTGCCGCTTCCGGAAACGGTGTGGGACCACGACCCGATCGCTGGATCCTGCCGACTAACTCCCTCGGAGGGAGTGATCCTCGTGGTTACTGATGAGCGCCAGCGCGAGGTGGTCTTCGGCTTCCTCCGATACCCCGAAAAGGTGATCGACCTCAACGGGAAGGTGCTAGCGGAAACGCATGTCCGAAACGGCTGGTTCTTCACGGATCTCATGAAATCGCCGGACCCGCGATACCGCCGGATAGTCGCAAGATTCCGGGAGCGGGGATTCGATGTTCACGAGCAGGATGATTTCGCAACGTAGATGACCGCGGCAGGAGCAGAAACGAGAACTTACGTCTTCCGCGCATGAGGCACATCGAGTTTTACGGCGACAAGAGACAGGTCGCTGCGTGCGTCTTCTGCGGAGCAGGCACGGAAACCAGGGACCACGTTCCTTCGCGGGTATTCCTCGACGAGCCCTATCCGGAGCACCTCCCGCGCGTGCCGGCCTGCGAAGAGTGCAATCAAGGCTTCTCGCTGGACGAGGAATATGTGGCATGCCTCGTGGAATGTGTGATCTGTGGGACAACGAAGGTGGAGGAAATCCATCGGGAGAAGATACGGCACGCACTTTCAAGAAAGCCCGCGCTTCTGGCGCGCATGGAGCAATCGAGGCGGCTTGGACCCGACGGAAACAGCCTGTTCATCCCCGAAGAGGCGCGCGTTCAAAGGGTTGCGCTCAAGCTGGCCCGTGGACACGCCTTGTTTGAACTGAACGAAACGCACCGCGAGGAGCCCGTTGCAGTGGGAATCCGGCCACTGCTCACAATGACACCCCAGGAACGCGCCGCCTTCGAGACGGCTCCCAGTCAAGGACCTTCGATCTGGCCCGAAGCGGGGAGTCGAGCAATGGTTCGCATCATCCAGGGCGACATTGGTCCTTCCGGTTGGATCGAAGTTCAAGCCGGCCGATATCGCTACCTTGCGGATGTTGGCAACGGGGTCACGATCCGCTTCGTCATCAGCGAGTACCTCGCTGGCGAGATCGTCTGGGAGTAATCGGCAGTTGGCTCGGGTTGGGGTCTTCCACCAAGCGAATAAGCCTGCGAATACAGCGGCTCTTCCCGCTTCCCCTCAGGTCGTGCTCCCATATACGCAGCACGCGCCATCCCCTCGCGCGCAGCGTCCTGGAAACCAGCCGGTCCCGCAGGACATTCCGCTCCAGCTTGCGCCGCCAGAACTCCCGATTGTTCACCGGGATGTTCGAGTGCTGGGGGCACCTGTGCCAGAAACACCCATCCACGAACACGGCGAGCTTCTCCCGGGGGAAGACGAAGTCCGGGCGCCCGAAGACCACCGCATGGCGCCGCCATCCACTTATGCCATGCAGGCGAAAGAGCCTCATCAGCGCCACCTCCGTCTCGCGGTTGCCTCGTCCTCGGATGCGCGACATCACCTGGGACCGCTTTTCAGGGGAAAAGACGTCGGGCATGGTCTAGGCGATCAGGTCCGAGAAGAAGCCCAGGGGCTCGTCCTTGGGCGTCCCGATCAAAAGCCCGCGATCGAGAAGTCGGTTGCCCTCTTCGCAGGATGTCTCGGGCAGGAGGCAGCAGCCGTGGCAGGCCGCCAGATTCGCGCTGTCAGCCCCCTGACCGGTGGTTTCAATGCAGACCGGATCCGAGGAACACCACGCCGCATGGGCCAGCGCTCGCTGGAGGGTGGACTCAAGGCGGCCGCTCCGGCCCTGACGCACCAGGCCGCCCATCGTCCCCTCAGCGTCGCCCGAAGCCGTGTAAATGAGGATACCCTGCATCGGGTGTTCCTCGTCGGTGATGTCACAGTAAAGGCGCTCCCGAAGCGATGCGCTGCCATAGCCGCAGTCAAACGCGAGCTGGTTGATCAGCACATGCGCGAGCGTGTGCAGGAGCATGAACTTAGGACCGATGTTTCGGAAGGGTTGAAGGCGGGAGGCCCGGATGGCGTTGTAGTTGGCGATCAGATCCTTCACGCGGGCCGTCACCCCGGGGCGCTGCAGCCAGGTGCCAATCTCCTCGGGGTTCACGTCCAGAAAGATCCCCTCACCGAAGACACGGATCGCTGGCAGCCACCCCAGCGCATCATTCAACTGCAGATGCTGCAACCTCGGACTTTTGGGATCTCCATCCGGGGGAATCACCCTCGTAAAGCCAATCAGCGCCCGCGTTTCCCGCAGCTTATGGACAAGTTGTATTCTGGAAAAGAACCTGCGCACGCCGGGTGCATAGCCGGTCATCACCGCAGGCTCGACGTAGAGGTCGGTGTTGGGTCCGACTTTGCCCTCGCGTATGGCCTGGTATTCGGCGCGGCGAAAGCTCTCCTC
This sequence comes from uncultured Verrucomicrobiota bacterium, assembly GCA_964625855.1. Taxonomy (GTDB): domain Bacteria; phylum Verrucomicrobiota; class Verrucomicrobiia; order Limisphaerales; family UBA8199; genus JAPLUA01. Next base: position 96,402 of record CAZVFC010000008.1, read on the forward strand.
GTCCGCGGTGGCCGCACCGTTGCTGGCCGGGGCCTTTCCCTCCAGCTTGCGCTGTGCCGCCTCGCGCAGGGCCACCGGATCGACGGTGACCAGCTCAGCGACTATCTTGCACCGATCCACCGAGACCTTCCCGCCATCCAGCCCCTGGGTGAGAACCTGCCACCACTTGGCATCATCGAGAACCGCGGCTATCTCCGAGGACACACCCTCAGCCCAGAGCGGAATGTAAATCGAACTCATCACGTGCGGGAAGTAGACGTTGGACGCACCACGCTGAAGCACCCGCAGGAACCCCCCGCAGGGCTCACTCTCGTTTCCCAACCACGGGCGAAGCCCCTCGCAATTACAGTCGATCTTCGCCAGGGGGCCCCCCTTTTTGTCCTCGAACTTGAACACATCGCCGAGATTCCGGGAACAGCAGGGAGTCAGGTTCTTTCCATCCCCATTCTTATCAATCGCGCACTCGATGGTGATGCCGGACAGCCCCGCGGATGAACGACCAGCCCGAAGGCGAAGCTTGTGGGTCTGATCGTGGGGCTTGTCGCGGTGGAGCCACCGCATGAAAGGGAAGTCCTGGATGTGCCCCCGGTCGCAGACGGCAATGAACCTGACGGGGATCAGGAACGGGCTCCGATTTGGCGCCCTCTTCGTGCAGTTCTGCTGAGGGTAATCGCGTCCCCGGCATCGAACCCTCCCTGCCTCGTATAGAGACAACAACTCCATCCCCCCGCAATGATGGCAGTAATGCCAGCATGGGAACCTGACAAAGGGAACATCCTGGTTGGCGATCCCGCCCTCGTCTCGATGGTCCGGCGGGAGCCGGAAATGTGTCACCCCCAACCGTTGCTCAAGCCGCTCCTCCCGGACGAGCCAGCCTGACTTCGCCGGGCACTCCTGGGCCGCAAAAGGCCACGCATCCAGACCGGCGGGCATCAGGGATTCGTCCCTTGGGAAATCGACCATTGCCCCGATTCCGAAGGGGGTAATCAGCTGGCTTCGTCTTATCGGCTTCTTTGCTGGCATAATTCCTCAGTCTTCTGTCTGTTGTGCCTGCGCTGGCTTGGGGAATTGCTGGATCACGCCGGCGTCGCACCCTGAGTCCACATTCCGCATGGAGGTCGGGGTTGCCTTCGAGCGCCCATACCAGATGGAGGCCGGCTCCGTGCCGCTGGGATGCATCAGCGGAGTCTGCGCGGGCGGGGGACCGCCGCATTGCCCGTAGATGGTGGGCAGAAGGTTTGACCAGCGCGTGAGGAACTCAGCGAGGTAGGTCTTCGCCAGCGGCCTCTCTGCGGGGTCCACGGCGTCGATCCTTTGCAGGAGGACTTCCCGCACGCGATTGACGAGATCCTCTGGCGGATAGGGATTGGGGGAGGACCGGACCGACGGCGGGCCCCAATACCGGGCCAGCGCCACCAGCTGTGCATGCAGTGCGCGCTCGCGGACTGGAATCGCGAACGGCGTCACGCTGGTTGGCTCGACCCACCTGTATATGCTCTGGTGGTAGGCCCGGAAGTGCTCGAAGTGCGAGCGATCACGCGGCTTCGCTGTGTTGTAGACCGTCACTACAAGACCAGGCCCCTTGATGTCGCGGCCGACACGACTCGTGGCCTGGATGTACTCCGCGGTGGTCTTTGGCTGCCCCACCACCGTCATCAGGCCAAGCCGCGGCACATCCAGGCCGACCTGGATCATGTTGGTGGCAAGACACACGTCGACCGGGCGCCGCTTGTCCGTTCCGGGGTGGACATTGAACAGCTCCTGCAACACGTCGGGGATCATGTTGCTTGGCATGCGGCTGGTCAGCTCCAGATCCCGGTTGATGAACCGCCGCCTGTCCGGGGCGCCTGACGCGGGGTCGGGCTTCTGAATGTTGAGCCTGCTCCACACGGCATTGAGATACTCCCGGATGTCCGCCCGGATGAGCGTCGCGGCGTGCCCGAGCTCGCGCAGGCTGTTGAAGTAGGCCATGAGCGTCCAATAGGGATCCAACGCCTCGGGCGCCGGGGCGGGGATGCACTTCACCGACTGAAGCAAGGCGGACATGACGCGGATCTGTGCCGTCACATGCGAGGAAAGGGCGGAGCCGAAAACGCCAACGTAAAGCCGTCCAGGGACCTCCCGGCCCTCACTGTCCTTGCAGACCTCCTCCGCAAAGAAGGAATCGCCAGCCCGAAGACCCTGGGGAGGGAACAGGAAGACATTCCTGGCATAGAGCGACCTCACCTGCTGGGGCGCCTGGCAGATCGTTGCTGTTGATGCAACGATCTTGGCCCGCCGCACCTGCCCGCTCACCACCGTCGAGCAGAGAGCATCGATCGTGGTCTCATACATCCCCACCATCGATCCGAGCGCCCCGGAGATCAGGTGCAATTCGTCCTGGATGATCAGGTCCGGGGGCGAGAGATCCATCAGGCTGTCGAGGCCGAAGAGCCGGTGGGCTTCCGCGGTCCAGGGAAGCATCGCGAACTTGTCGACCGTTCCGATCAGGAGCGTGGGGCGCTCCTCGTAGATGTCCTCATCAACCACCAGGAGGGGCAAACCCTCCTTGTGCCGGAAGTCGCACGCCGGATCCTCGCACCTGAAGATCACCGTCCCATCCTGCCGGCGGTAGCCTTTGGCCTTGTAGCCGTCCCCGAACGCGACCGGCCCCATGGCGGCGCCGCACCAGGGACAGGTGAGCACCACAAAGGGATTCGGTTTGCCTTCACGCAGGATCGCGTTGAGGCTGGCCAGGGCGTCCGCCCGCTTGTTGGGCGTGACGTCGTTCCCGACCCACAGGCCAATCGAGATCCGCGTCTTGCCGAGCTGCCCATCGTTCTTCCGTCTCAGCAACTCGCAGGCGCATATGAGGGAAGCCGCCCTCTGGAACTGCTGAGTCGTCAGCAGCCGCAGGGTGTATCGCATGAGGACCGTCGTTCCAGAGTCGTGGCAGTTCTGAAGCCGGCGGTGGAAGATGGTGTAGGCCGTGAGCCCGAGGTAGGCTTCGGTCTTTCCGCCACCGGTCGGAAACCAGATCAGATCCACGATGTCGCGCTCCTTGCTCTTCCGATCCGAGGCCGAGGCCAGGTTCATCAGGATGAAGGCCAGCTGGAAGGGGCGCCACTTGCCCTTCTTGGGGTTGCCGTCGTCGAAGACATACGGAGACTCCAGTTGAAGGACCCCCTCCTTCTCGACCCAGGGCCTGCGCTTGTCCGTAACCAGCGCGTAGTGAAGCTGCTGAGCGAGCATCGCCTCATTCATCCACGAAAATGCCTGCCTTACCTTGCTGTCCGATTCAAGCAGGCCAATGCCGGCGACAATCCGCTCGTGGCACTTCCGGCAGAGTTCCAGATGGCGGTCGGCAGCGCCCCTGAGCTCCGGGGACAAACCGGCCACCTGCCCGGCCTGAGCATTGATCCAGTCGAGGTACCGCGAGGCCAGCTGAGAGCAGGTGGCGGCAACCTGGGCCCGGTCTCCCCGCGCCAGCATCTTCATCGAGAGATCAAGCCCCTTTATCTCCCGCGGCAGGATTGGCTTGATTTCGTAGGCGGGAAGGCACTCCGTCCGGATTTCGGCCACGGTTCCGGCTTCCGTGTCGGGCCACTCAGCCGCACACCCGTGGCCGACCGCGAAGGTCTTGCGATGCCGATGAAGGAGGCGCAGTGACTGCTCATCCAGGTCGCTTTCGAGGCCCTCCCGCTCGGGATACTCCAGGAAGCAAGGCTGCCCATCCGGGTTGGTCACCGAGAAACCACACTGGAAGAAGCACTCGTTGTCCTTGGGGTGGTCCCCCTCCATCGGCGTCTTGTTGATCAGGGTGATCGTCAGAATCCGATCATTCTCCGGATCCTCCGCCCGCGCATAGGGCCGGCTGTAGACATGCAACGAAAGCTTCATGCCGGCGCACCCGGTTTCCAGCGGGTATTCGGCCACCACCGCCTTCCCGGGATTGAACACGGAGCAATCCATCTCCTGCGGAGGAGGCGACACGGCGACGCGCCAGTGATGCGGCTGCCACTTGCCGGTCTTCTTATCAACGTTGCCCAGACCGGGGACGGCACGCCGCTCGTACCTGCCCGCCCAGACTGCAACCAGCAACCGACGCGGGAGCCGGACCATCGCCGTGAGTCCCATCGCACTGGGGAGGAACTCATTTGCCTTGTTTACCTCGTGTTCGACATCATCATCGTCCATCGCAATCACCGGAGGCGTTTGCACACCAGATTCGGGTTCGGCCCCCTCGGGGGGAGCCGCCTCACCCGCCACGCCCTCCTCGGCATCGACAGCATCGGCCTGGGCCACGATGGCCTTGCTCGGGAACAGGACACCGGCGCCGTAGCGAAGCCGGGGCGGATCCTGCGGCCGCAGTATCTCCTCTCCCCCGTTGAACTCCATATGCTCAGGCCGGGGGTCTGGGCCGATCAACTCGCGGCGCAAAAAGCCAACAACGCCGTCCCGGATTGTTGCGGGTTCACTCATCGTGCGATCTCCATGCTCAGCTTGCTGCGAAGCCTCTCCAAGACATACGGACGCGTGCGCTCAGCCATCAGCACAACCAGCTCACACCGGGCACGCGACATGGCGACGTAAAGCAGGCTCTGGGTTTCGTTGACGGAAAGGGGGTCGACATCGCACAGGACGACAACGGGGCTCTCCAGCCCCTTGAACGCCTGGATCGTCGAAAATCGAATCGTCGGCACCCCGCCGGCGCGCGGAGGCTCCTCGGCCTCCGAGAGGCAGAACTCAGCCCCGCCGCAGCCGAACGCGCCCGAGCGCTCCAGCCTCAGGCGCGAGAGCACGACGATGTCCGATGCCGGAACCCCTCCCCCGAGGAGTTGCCGCAGGACCGCGCTCAGGGAATCCCTCTGCGATCCGGCGCTGGCATAGTAACGATAATCCACCGGCTGCCCGACCACATGGCTCAGCTTGTAGGGCGGCGATGAGAAACCGGACATCAAGGAGGTCTCCTCACCGATGTTCCGCGTATTCCTGCAGTTGACCGTGAGCCTCCCGCGCCCGAAGCGGGAACACCGGCCCCTCACGAGCTCGAGCAGCTCCGAACGCTGGACGCCGGAGAAAATGGCCTGCCGCTGGAAATCGCCGAACATGGCCCACCGCCCATCCGAGAGCCCACCCTTGAGCCAGACGTTTAGGACGTCGAGAACACCCGGCTGGAGCAGATCCTGAGCCTCATCGACCACCACAACATCAAACGGCTGCGCCAGCTCCTGCAGTGCCAGCTGGCCCAGCCTTGGGTAAAGCTCAGGAAACAGCCTCGGGGCATCAGCGACGGCCTCTTGTGCAACGAACTCGCCGGAGACGGATGTTTTCAGGATCGCCTCCCGCAGCAGCCGATAGTAGCGCCCGGCCACAAGCTGATTCTCCGGGCTCAGCATCGCGGCCTGTCGGCCCAGCCAGTTGCCGAGGAGACGATTGAAGCAAAGCAGCAGGGTGCGCGCCCCCTGGCTCGCGGCCCGCCTGGCGCACTCGACCGCGAGGATCGTCTTTCCTGTGCCCGCGGCACCCTCCACGAGACAACGATCGTTGTCGGCGAGGGTGTCCAGCACGCCGAACTGCTCCGCAGTAAGCGTCAGCAGACGCGATTCGGTTTCCTCAATCTGAACGCCGCGGGTGACCACGATCTCAAAGTCCGGCCGGAGCAATTGTTGCAGTATTGCGAGGGTCGCCCCCGTCGGCTCGACCCAACACTCGGCATGAACCAGCCGGCGGTGCTCGGAAACCAGCCGGGTCAGACTCACTGATACCGGCTGTCGAAGGGACCGTCGGTCGATGGCCTGCCAGGATTCCCATTCCGGCGACTGAACATCGAACTCAATGTCAGGCATCACAACCGCATAACCGAACGCAATGTGAGTCGGAAAGCCGGCCGGCGCGCGGTCCCGAACCGAATCCCGGAGGGCAAACATGCCCTCCCGCGCCTGAAGAAACGGGCTGCGCTTCAGCCTCTCTGTTCTGTTGTTCTTATCGGTTGTCTCCCACTCGCCATTCCTGCAGGCCACCCTCCCACCCTTCACCTCCAGGCAGAAGACGCCACCACCGGGAATGAGCATGACGAAATCGATCTCGCCGTAGGGCTTCCTTCCGCGGCGCGCCAGCCCGAGGGAGTGGAGCACGACCCAGTCCCTGGTGGCGGGATCGTTCCGGATGAGCTCGAACATCCGCCTTTCCGCCGCGCTAGCAGAGGAGGCGTCGAAGAAGGGTGGGAGCATCCTGGCCATGTCAACAATAGAGCAGGTTGAGCTGGGTGCCCGAGGGGCTCTGGATGAGCCGGTTGACCTGGCTCCGCTCCCGCATCTCCGACTCGGCTGCGATCGTCTCGACCTGAACGATCCACGCGGAACCGAGTTCCCCCAGGTCAACGCGCGTCCCCTTCTCCTCGACCTGACCGATCACCTGCGGGAGCTTCTGGAGCAGGACATCCCGGAGGCGCATGCCGGCCGAGAGATGCGCGCCACGCAGATCCTTGATGGCGTTCCAGACAGCCTCCTTGGACTTCTTCAGTTCCTGGGAATCCGTCACGAGCTCGATCAGCTCCAGATCCTCCTTCGAATCATCGTTGCTGCCGCCTGGCCCGATCTGCGCTGAGTCCGCGAACCAGCTGCGGATGGTGACGATGTGCTTGGGGCGGCCAAGTTCCCTGGCCTGCTTGAGAAACGCCGCCGGAGAGAGGTTCGAGGCCTGCAGTGCGTCCTTCCAGACGCGCGCCTGCCTTCTCAGGCCGGCCGCGCTCGGGCCCAGAAGCTTGTCTGCAACTTCGTAGACCAGCTCGCGGTCGGAGGACTCGGGGAAGATGAGATAGTCGCCCGGCGACAGGTCCGCCGCGACCCTTTCCGGCAGTTTCTGGCTCGTGCGGGACCGGCTCATCACCAGTTCGGTCGCCACGGGAACCTTGTGCGTGTCCGTCAGGTAGGCGTACGAATCACCGACAAACCCGATATACCGGGCCGGCAGCGCATCCGCGGCTTCGGAGGACGCCGCACCCCCATCCTTGCGGACGTGCCGCCGCCGGTGCTCGAACGACCAGACATCCGAATCCGCATCAACCGCTCCCTCCTGCCCGGGCGGTGGCGAAGGCGGCGGTTGAGCCGGCTCCTCGGCCGGGGCCACCAAGCCAAGGAAGTCCCGCTTCTGCTTCTCCGTCAGCTGGCGTTGCGACCCGGTGTTCGCGAGCCTCCTGCCAGCCCGCCGAACCCAGACCCTCTCGAAGGTGTAACTGAGCACGGTTATCCGGGGAGTGGTCATCTTCGCGACCACGTTCTTGAGTGTCTCGCCCCCGGGCCAGGACACGCATATCACCTGGTCGTGGCATTGATCCTCGGGCAGGCCGCCAGCGGGGGCGACGCGATCGAGCGCGGGGATGCCGCGCTGAACGAGCCACAGGTTGAGCTGGGGGACCTGCCCGGGCGTCCTGGTGAGAATGAGCCATTTCTGCGACTGGCGCGCCGCGTCCTGGATCAACCGATACAGCGCCGCACCCTTGGCAACACCCAGCGAGGAGCCCGGCTTGTAGGCCGCCTCGAATGCGGCAATCGCCTCCGTCAGGACGGCAAACACCGGTTGCGGAAGCCAGGACCTGTTTCCAGTCACCTCCGCACGGAGGTCGGCGACCTGCTTCATTGCCGCCTCCCGTTGTTCCTGGGTTGGTGGCGAGACCAGCCCTGCGGCATCATTCACCAGGCGCCACGCGCGAGAGACCAGGACCGCCGGCGGGCTGTTCTCCTCCATCTCCAGGGTGCTGCCGAGCCCAACCAGCTTGAGGCATACCTCGTCCAGTTGGGAGTCGCCGCAGGGCTCATCCTCCACCCGCAACAGCTCGTGGTTGCGGGCCCACCGGCTGACCGGCAGCAGGACGGCCCGCGGGTTGAACGTATTGCCGTCTGCCGTGGCGGGGACGACCTCCGGGCCGCTCAGCTGCCAGATCCTGCAACCTCGAGCCCCGACATCATCAATCAGCCCCTCCTCGTCCTGATCGCAAAAAACGACCAGCCGCTGGCTCCCGCTGATGTCATCGAATGCCTGCAACCCCTTGAGGCGGGAGAGCCCATTCACGACTATCAGCCTCGATCCGGGGTCACTCAGAATGCAGAAGTCAGCGATCGTCTGCGCGGAATGCGTCATGGCGATCAGGGGCTCCCCCGAGGAGCGCTCATCCCACCTGTGAAACCAGGACTGGCCATCGTCCGGTTCCGCCAGGTCACCGAATGGCACCAGGTCATGGAGGGAGATCTGACCCGGGTTTCCATCCACCTCCAGCGCCACGCTGGAGGCAAAGTCCCGAAGCTCGTTCTGCGCGTCCAGGATCGAAAGTTCGGTCTCCATGAGGGAGTGATTCCCATACGTTGAAGTGCCCAGCAGGAGATCCAGCGGAGCAGGCGGTGGGCGAATGATGCCGATGGTGTCCAGCTTTCCCATGGGCCTCTTCGCCTTTGTCACCTCGAGCCGCGGGATGACATCGGCAGGGTCGAACAGATACTTCCCTGAAGCGTTCAGTGTCTCCAAGGCCACCTTGTCGGGATACTCGTCCATGAATCCAAGGTACCGGTAGACGTGGCCGGTCGGATGGATGCGAACCAGATTCCCTGCCTTGAAGTTCTTTTCTCCCAGCTTCCTGGCCAGTTCACCCTCGCGGGATTTGAAGCGCAGCAGACCGAAGAGGATGGCGGCCACACGCGGCGCATCGCCACGTTTGGGGAAGACAAAACAGATCGGCTGTGGCCCCGGGTTTTCCAGCGCGGCAAGAATACAGGCAAAATAGGGAGGAACCGCCTCGGACGGGCACCCCTGCTCGAGCCTCCGGATGCGGAGCTTTTGCAGGAGCGGGTATTTTAGTAACAGGCTGTTGAGGTCATTCGCGGTCACTTGTCATGATTCCTTCGGGCTCCCTTATTTCTGAATCCGGCGATCTTCCACACGCCGCGACCACATCCCCGCGATCGCGGCCTCGGTTGGATACAGTTCGTGGCGCTTCAGGTGGCCCGCCCTATACCGGCGGTGAGCCTCCCTGGCCACGGGCTCCAGCAGAACCGGCCAACCGCTCTGCACGTAGAATGGGACCACCAACCGAGCATCAATCTCCCTGAGCTTCTCCCCATTTGCGGCAGCGCTCGACATCCGATGACCCGATTCCAGGGCGCCGTCAGGATGAAGCTCGGGATACCAATACCCGATCGAGAACCAGCCCCGTTTGAAGTCCTCATCCGGGAGCTTGCGGAGCCGCTTCCCATCAATCACGGCGACCAACTCACGGAGCCACGCCAGCGCCTGATCACAATTCATCGGAACCGGCGAGGTGAAGCGATAGGTCGTGTCCTCGGTAGGCTTCAGGGCCACCTTGAGATAATTCGTCACCACATTGCCCACAGCCTCCCCGACCAGGGGTGGAACCGCATTTCCGATCAACCGGAACTGCTGGGTCCTGGAGACAGGAAAGGCGAACCAATCGGGAAAGCTCTGAACGCGGGCAGCCTCACGGGCGGTCAAGGACCTGTTCTGTGTCGGATGGATGAACATCAGACCGTCCTTGCTCATGTGCGCCACTATGGTTGAGCACGGTTCCTTCCGGTGCTGGCGCGTGTATCGGTCTTTGAAGTTTTCCTTGTCGTAAGGGAAGTCGAACTCCACGCCCCGCAACATGGCTTCCTTGGAGTTCTCGCCCTCGTACAGTTTGGCAAAATCGCCAAGATCCCGATCGCTATGGGGGCGTGCCACATGCGCAGTCAGCTTCGATGAGCGGCCGACCTCCAGAACACCTTCAAGGTAGCCCGGGCCAAACTGCCTCAGATAGCGCCTTCTGAGCCCGAGGGGATAATCCCGCTCTTCGATCCCCGTCCCAGCCGCCAAAGCAGGAAGATCCCCGATCGCCATCCATAACGACGGATGGGCACACGCCTTTTCTGGACGAACCAGGGAATCGATGAAGTAATGAGGGAGGTCCCCTCTGGTCCCAATGAACAACTGTCGACGGCGCTTCTGCGGAACCCCAAGCTCAAAAGCATCCTCTGCCTTGGGCAGGACCCGATAGCCCAGATCCCGGGCTTCCTTCTGCACCCGCGCATAGTATTCGCCATCAGCCGCCGAGCGAATCCCCAGGACATTCTCCATCACGAAAACCTTGGGACGGAAGTGCGCAACGTATCGGAGGAACTGTTTATACAGGTGCCTCCGTTTATCCTCGACGATCCGCTCGCCGCTGTTTGAACCATCCGCCTGTCGCGAGATGCTGAACCCCTGGCATGGCGGCCCGCCGACAATCACGTCAACACTATGGCCACCAATCAGTGCCGCCAGTGTCTCTGGATCATACTTTACCAGGTCCTCTTGAAGAACGTGTTGAAGATTGGGGAAGTTCGCCCGGTAGACCCGGATCGCGTCCGGGTTAAAATCAACCGCCGCGAGGCATTTCAGCCCGGCCCGCTCCAGCCCGAGGCTGAAACCACCACAGCCACAAAAAAGGTCAAGAAATGTTATTACGCTCTTCATTCCGGCGATCAGCATCACATTCGACTGACCGGGGGGGCGCCCTCTTTGCCCCGAACGCCCTCGCGGACAACTTATTATAGTGTTCGCCACCTGCCTTCAATGAAGAAAACTTCAAGAATCTCACCTGAGGTGTACCTGGAACAAGCACGAACTGGAGGGTTGCGCACAATTGAAATCACGCGTGCATCGAGGCCGGCTCCACTGCCAGCGCCTGCTCCTCCCCGTCCAGTTTGCCACTCGCGCACGTCAGTGGCAGCCGATACTCTCCCACCAGTCATATGAAGCTGATTGCCCTGGATCAGAATGTGATATCAGATCTGGCAGACCCGCCGAGCGCCATCTGGGGGGAGATCCTTGACCTGCTCAGGGTGGGCGTGAGGAAGGGGGCGATCCTCTGCCCCACACCCACGGAGACGATCAGCGAGTCGGTCCACCTGGACCGCAGGCGACGCGAGCGCATTGAGCAACTCTGCGCTGAGCTGTCCCACGGCTACTACTTCCGGTTCCCCTGGGATGTCATAGCAAGGGAGGCCCTGGCCAGGGTCCGGCCTGGCGTCGATACATTGCCCCTCTGGCGCCCGCCGCAGGTCAACAAATCAAGCGAGGCCGAGAACACGGCCCACTCCCGTGCGATTTGGAAGGACAGCGCAGGATTTGAGAACGCGGCCAACCCCTTGACGCCGGAGGAGCTGCAGTCGGTGTTTGACTCCAAGGCGTCCAGGGAGTTCTCGCCCGGAGACCTGAGCCACATGTGGGCAGTCGAGTGGCTCCGCATGGTAAGGGGGCATCTGAACAAGCTCAGGAACGGCCAGATGATCGGTGACGAGCAGTTCATCATCCAGATGATCTGCGGCACCCTGGTGGATATGCAGGTCACCGACAAGGAGATCACCGGCCTCCTCCGGAACATTCAGCGCGGGCAGTGGCTGGAGATCCCGATGCTGACCTGCTGGTTCGCCCTCGACGGGCTCTTCATCTACGACCAGCTGTTCCGCCGGCGACGCTACCGCTACAACGACGAGTGGGACAAGTTCCGGGCCGGCGACGCCTTCCACGCCGCCCATTGCTTCATCACGGACCGGGGCATGGCCGCGGCGCTCAGGCAGTTGAAGCTTCCTATGTCCGGGTGCTTCGATGTGTTCTCGTCCGTCGACGCCAAGGCGATTGTGGCCTACCTGAGGGCAGCCATCGAATGAAGGTTTCTAACGGCTTGACGGCGAGATCACGCAGTGACCCAATAAAATGAAGATAATCCAGAAGCCCTACACCCTTTGCCAATGCGGGATGGACCAGCGCGATTGGCGCTTCGAGGAGTCCGACGACATCCTCGCCGCAACAGAGGAGTTCGACCACATACTGGAGCACCACCGGGGGCGCGCCTATGTTCAAGCGTTGGCGCGTTTCCTGAAAGCACACCCCAACCACATCGACGCGCTGCACCATTACTCCACTTGCAAGCTCCATGCCGACAAGGACCTGGAGGCGCTGGGGCTCTCGCACACTGCAGTGGCCACAGGGATACGCGCCTTCCCAAAGGAGTTCGTCGTCGGGCGGGACCGGCTGGACACGGGCTATGTCTCGAACCGGCCATTCCTGCGGGCCTGCCATGGGCTCATGCTCGCCCAGCACGCGGTCGGCCTAGTGGACGAGGCGATCGACACGGGTCGGATGTGCCTCGGATTCGATCCAGGCGACCGGAACGGGGCGCGGATCGAGCTGCCCAGATACTTCCTTGAGCAGGGCCGCGACCACCTTGCCTTGGAGCTTTTTGAGAAGCCGGCATACAAAGAGACATTCCACGACCTGGAATACCTTCACGCGCTGGCACTGATCCGGCTCGGAAGGACGGCCGAGGCCAGGAAGACGTTGGAGTCCTGCCTGCACTACCAGCCTCTCGTTGCCAAATACCTCCTCGATTCATCCCTCCCTGAACCGCCCAACGAGGACAGGTTCGGCGGGGTCGTCTGGGGGAGCGAACTGGAGGGCTGGATACACGCCCTCCAGCACGGGCATCTCTGGCGGACGAACCGGGAGGCCATGGAAATACTCCGCAAGGAGTCGGAACCGCATTCCCGCAACAGCTGGAAGCGCTTGAGCAGTGGGCCGGGAGGACGGCAGCAACCAGCGGGACCGAGTATGCCTGCAGGGGACGTACAAGGCGGGTAATCGGGCGCATGGAATTCCCCGTCTCGGGAAGTTCAGGGCAAAGTAGGGGCCGACCGGATTCGACCTCCACCGTTAGACGCCTGTCGTGGCGGTTCGATCTCATTGTGGCTGGTGATGGCCAGTAGACATCATTAGCACCCCGCAGCAAAGAATTGCTAATAAAGGGAGCTTCCTGTACCCTCCGGTTGAGTGGGGCGCCCGATCAGCGTCGAACAAACAAACATTATATGCGCGTAGGTTTTAACGGCGTTACGAAGCGAATGCCCGGACAGAAGGCTCCGGTGGAGATGGTGAAGCTCCTACCGGCCCTGGAACTGCCAGCTCAGCGAGCTGCCGCCCCGACCCTGAAGCCGAGAGTGGCCCTCGCCATCCTGGAGGAACTCCGCGCCCGCAGGAAGAAGACCTGACGTATGCGTATCGCCCCGCCAAACCGAAATCCCCACAACCTCACGATCGACACCAGCGTGTTCGTGCTGTCGCTGAGCGAGGATAAGCATTTCCCGGCACAGCGGCACAGCGGCCATTTAAAGCCCTCCGAAGCACGGGGCATGCTTCAGGAGATACTGGCGGGCCTGCCGCCAACATGGGTCTTGCATCAGGAGCAGGTTGTGGAACTCCGACAGGTTGTCAGGGGAATCATCGCGCGATCTCTACGAGTATTGGAGAACCATGAGCGGCCCAAGGCAGACCAGATCTACCTGGATGCTGAAGAGGTCAGGAATGCCCAGGAGTTCCTTTCCTACCTCGACGCATTAAACAACGAGCTCATTTCTCATCCCGAACGCGAGGATGTCATCTATGGCGCACCCGGCTGCTCAGAGGCAGAAGCAGCCGTTCGCCTCGCTAACAGCATCCGCGACGAGGTCCGCGCGACGGTGGGCAGTGATGAGTTCCGGGATACCCTCTTCTGTTGCTTTGCCCTGGCCAGCTCCAACCCGAACGGGGCCAACAGCGTCATCCACTGCGATTCGCACTTCGATCGGATTCGCGAGACCCTCGAAAGTCACGTAAGCATGCTGGTTCGAACCAACCCCAAGGATTACGATTCGCTCCCCGAACCGCAGAAGATACTCCTGCAGAATTTCGCCTCATCGAACACCGACCGCAGAAAGAAGACGCCGGTTCTCAAGTTGCCCAACTTTGTAAACCTGATGGACTTCAAGTTCAAGACGGCCATGCCCGACCAAAAAGTGAAGCCCCTGATGGCCGAGAAATTCCCGGCTCCGACGATCGAGTAGGATGGGGCCAACGCCCCTAATTAATTTCGGACGCGGCACCTGCAATCAGGACCCGACCAGGGTTTGCCATTTGCAGTATGTTCGCCAGTTCCAGAATCCGTTCTCCTGCATCTTCGATGTCAATGAGGGCGTGCTTGATGAGTAGGAAAGGTCCGGCATCAGATTCTGCGCCTGCGACATGGCTGGAGAGGTCTGGCTGGCGCTGGTGCCACTAGGCGGCAAGGTCCTCACCATCGCGAGCGATCCCGAGGGCAACGGACCGGGTGCGATACATGTCTTCGACCAGGAGTGACCACACACCACCTCAAAAACATCGCTTTTCGTCCGGGAACCCAACACGATCACCAGAAAGAGCGGCATGGGCCTTACGTTTCCCTCTCAGGCCCTGTCGTGCCCCTTGCCACCCAACCCGAAACCAAATCGCCTCACGCATACTTCATGGCCGCCTCCACCAACAGCGGCTGCGCCTTCGTGGAAAGCGCTTCCGGGTCGATTCCAAGCTGGCCGACCACGCTGTGGCGGAGCTCCCCGTCGTAATCGCGGAGCAGGCGCTCGGCTGCCGCGAGCCAGTGCGGGCTCTCGGTGACGTGGCAGGGGGCCCCAGCTTCTCCGCGTTCCAGAGGAGGTTGCAGTAGGTCACCTTGTCCCGCCCCCAAATGAACTGCCGCCGGCTCGGGAACCACCCCTCGCCATTAGCCTGATGCAGGCAGCCGGTGCTGATCTTCCCGACGCTATCGTGCCAGAACGCCGGCCGTTCGACCGTGATCTCGTTAGCCGAGCGTGATTACTCCATCGCGTCGTACTTCCCACATTCCCCCTTGGTGACGCAGGCAATGAAACGCTACGCCAGCTTAAGTACGCTCTCCATCGAGCGGCACGGGTAGGCACGGATGTCCTTGTGGGTCGTGAGGGTGCCTGCCGACTCTAACTCCGCTACCGCTTGATAATCTAGTTTCTCCTCAACTTGCCCGAGCAAAACGAAACCGTTGTTCCTATAATTCTGGCATGATGATAAATAGTGTCAGCATGTGGTTGGGCGGTCGAGACGCCGGCGCGTACCTGGGCTATTCACGTGACTGGGTAGAAATCCGGGCGACTAAGTGGCAGCCGGACCACGTACCTGGCCGGATTCGTTACAAGACGAACAAGCAGAATGGGGACCGAAAGTACTACGTTCCGGACCTGGATTGGTTTCTGGAGTAGGAGCTGTGAGCTTTTTGATCAAATCCGCCCACGCCGGTCCGCTTGCCGGAATCCAAGGGTATTTTGGCCCTTTGCCCTCTCGCCACGCCTGGGGTACCATCCCGTAAGACGTTCGGAGCGTCTCAATCCCTCCAATCTGGTGAAGCTCGAATGCGATCTGAGAATCCTCAATTCCCCAGCTACGCCGCACCAGCACGTAGAAAGCCCTGCCACCATGGCTGGTGTACTTCCTCGGAAGCACCTCGCGCTCCCAGAGCCGATCCAGCAGCGTCGTTAAAGAGGTGGCACCAATGGGCTGGACCCCTTTGGTCCCGGTGCCCCGCTTGCACCGCCCAGGGAACATCCACTTCGAGCCTGGAAACCTCTTTTCGTGCCAGACCGCGTGCGCTTTCCTCAGTTCCTGTAGGCCTTCGTTAAGGTGCAGATAGCTGGCTCCGATCTCATTTTTCTCAGCCCGCCGGATCGTCATCGTATTGCCATTTACGTGTCCCAATTCCCCAGGACCGGGAATCATCTTGAGCTTGATGGTTTCATCTGTTCGCATCCCGCTAAACGATTCCCAGAGCCACTGCCAGCCCGCGCTTTCGGAGCGCGGATCCGAGAGCAACACCTTCGCTCCGCAGTGCAGCTCCTCTGTGCTCTCCGGCGCGACCTCTTTGGCGTGGCGGGCTTTCTTCGGGCTATAGTACCTGGTCCGTTTGGCGATTGGGTTAGAGGGGATGAGCTTTTTTCTGACGGACCAGTTGAGCGCATTGCTCAGGCAGGTGAGGTCGAGGTCAACGCTTCGATCGCACTCGGCACCGCTCCGCGTGGCGTGCTTCTTCCTCCACCGGTGGTATTTGTCTGAACTGTCCTGATCCAGCTCGTCCACGAAGTTCCCCTTGAAACCGGCACGAAGAGACGTGATGGAGTCGTTTTCGCTGCGCATGTGTTTCTCGCCGGGGTAGGTCATCCGACCGCGACGGATGCTTGGGTGGCCCGCGTTGTGGTAAACGTCCAGCACCTTCTCAATCTTCACCCGGCTGGCCTTTTTTGGTGGCGCGGTAATGCCCAGCTTCTGGTTCGTCCTCGCGTGGACCCATTGATCTCGCAATTTCCTGGCCACACCGACGCGCGTGGTTTTCAGGCAAAGATTGGTATCCGTGCCGTCCCCGTCGGTTTTGCGGATGTAGAACATCCGCTGTTTGCTGACTTTGCCGTTTACCTTTACGCTTACCTCACGAAAATAAAGGTAGGGCTCCCCATCCAGTTTTCTGAGCTGGTTTGCCATGTCATGGGGATTATATGGGGAAACGCCATTTCGGCAAGCTTTTTTGGGCAAGAAAAAGAGGGCTATTCCAGAAGCCTTTTGCCGCTTTCTAAAGTGAAGTTTAGCCTGTATTTACAGGGTTTATGCAAGGGTACTGGTTTTTTAGGCGGGAGTGGCGCACCCATCAGGAGTTGAACCTGAAACCTTCTGATCCGTAGTCAGATGCTCTATCCAATTGAGCTATGGGTGCAGCCGTTTACTCGCAGGCACTTACGACATGCAGCGATGCCGTAGCTAAACCACTAAAAACCGAACCCTGACGCCGCCGGCATGCGAAACGACGGCCCGATGCGGGGCCCGCCCAGCGCCGGCAGACGATTCAGGTCTCGAGCTCGATCCGCTACGCGCCATCTGAGACATACTATGCCAGACTCCGAGTCAACGGCAAGCGCATTCGGAAGTCCTGTTTCAAGGGCACGTGATCATTCGGTAAACGCGCGGGGCGGTCGTCGGACCGCTGGTCGTCGCGAACGTCATCACCGCGTCGGTGGCCAACAACCCATCGAGGATTTGCCACAGCAAAAGCCATCTGAGAGGCTTCCTGCTGTTCTTCCAGCGAGTCATCATAGTGAACGATATGTACGGGGAGGCACTATGGCAAATCTTGAAGCGCCGCCGTGAGCCCCTTGAGGCGGGGCAGACCGTCAGGCCGTCGGCTACGACTGCGACCGCTATTTGCCCGCTTTCACCGGCGCCAGATCAGGGTAGAGATCGCGCATGGCGCGCTTGGCCTTGCGATCAGTCGTGAATAACCCCCAGTGCTTTTCCGCTCCCATGGGGTCATTCGGCTCGCCTTTCCAATCCTCGTCGAAGGCCTCAAAGAAGAAGGTGGTGATATTCACTTTGCCAGCCCAGGCGTAGAGATCGTGATAGTAGCGCTCTTGCTTGTCCTCGTCGGCCCGAGGGCCGAATTCCCTGGCGACCGTGGCCCAGCCGGCTTCGGTAATGACCAGCCGGCTGTGCGGCAAGGCATTCCGGACCGCCTGGAGGTTGGCGATCGTGAACGCCATCGCCTCATCAATATCCTTGCTCTCCCAGATCGGGTACGTATGCACGGAAACAAAATCCAGTTCCCTGGCCAGGGCCGAACCGTGGCGCGCCCACCAATCGTAATTGTCCGCTATGGTCACCGGCTGCGATACGGCTTTCTTGACCTGCCGGACATAGCGGATTGCTGACTCCACCGGCACCATGTGGTCCGTCCAGTCCACCAACGCTTCATTGCCGACCGCGACGGCCACAACGATGTTGGGGTATTGATTGGCTAAACGAATCGCGCTCTCGACTTCCCTCGCGTTCTTGCGCTTGTTTGCCTCGAGGACGGGCTGGGGGAACGACTGTTTGAGCCAAGGGCAGTTGGTGTTGCTGAGCTCGGCATCCAGCCAGGCGCCGAGAACAACCTTCATCTTGATTTGATGCTTTCCGATCAGCCGAAGCACGGCCTCCGAATTCTCCCGGGCATCGTAGAGCCGAATCAGGCTGAAGTTGCCGTGGCGGCTCAGGATCTGAAGGTCCTCCAGTATTTCCTTCTCGCTGGGGTTTGCCGCGCCCGTGCCGCGGTCAGGGTGCTGCCCGTGCCGGAAGCCGGAGTAGCAGACCGCTTTATGGACGCCGCACAACAGAGCATCGGGTTTTTGCTGGATGGACGCGCCGGTTTCCGCGGATGAGGGCGCCTCTGCGCCTGTAGCGACGGGCAAAATCAGTGATGAGACCAGGGCCAATACAAGGACGGCGCATGAGATCCTGAACGCCAAAGGCGTTCTATCATTCAGCCCAGGGTTGCCCGCAACCGCCAGGCAACCCTGGGTTGGCACAGGAAAGCCTACAAACCCTGAAAGGGTTGCATCTTGGCGAAGGAGCCCGTGATCCAACCCTTTCAGGGTTGGGCTTTCTTCGGCGCGTTCACCCAGGGTAGCGCGTTCCTCGCAACCCTGGGCTAATGGCTTGAACGCCGTTGGCGTTCTTCGGAAGCGTGTGACGAACATCTTATTCATTGTGCAAGTTGTGAGTCGTCGAGTTGGTGCGGCGTTGTGGGGCGAACCGATCAGCCATTCATAGAGCGAGTGAAACTTCAATTCTCAAGACATTGCCGGCTCGTTCAAAGATAAGACGGCTGGTTGTGGCATCCAGCCACAACTCGCTGGACCTCAGCCTCGCGCCGTCCGCTGGAATTAGCACCAGCGAGTTTGCCCGCGCCAGCCGGTAGATGATCGGGACCTGGCAGAAGCTGAAAGCGAGTTCACCGGCCTTCAGACCAAGCCGACGGGCGACGCCCGAGACATCGCAATACTTAAACTCGCTGCGCGCGGTCAGGAATTCCTCCGGCCGCAGGAGGCCGGGACGGAAGCAGATTTCCCCATTTTTCACCAACACCCCCAATTCGCCCATCCGGCAGAGGAAGTCTTCTTTGACTTGCCCCGTGAGACCGGGCTGGCGCGCCCCGCCTTGACCGGGGGTGTGTGAGTAAGGATCCATCGGGAAGGCGCCATACACTTCCGGAGTCTTGGAGTCGCCAATCCCGGCGCGGATGTCGTAATAGCATTCGGCCAGACCTTTCAGCACTCCCTTGGGCGCCCCGGCTTCGACCGCGCGGAAATACGCTTCCTGGGCAGCCAACAGGAGCTTGGAAACCATGTGCCAGTAGATGCACCCGAGTCCTTCGTAGCCGAAGAACGTGCCGGAGCGACCGGTGAAGGACTCGTGGTCGAAGAGCCGCTCGAAGAGGTCGAGCACAGCCGGCCCGTCCCGCTTCACCAGGTTCGCATAACGGGAGCCGGCGAGTTCGTCCAAAATGCGGCGGATGTCGCGCGCATTCGTGATGGAGGGATTGAAGTGAACCCGGCCGGCGATATCTCGCTCGATGAGCTGCCGGTTGCCGTCGGCCAGCAGCCTCCCCAATAGTGCGGAACGACGGACTTCGGGGGCGGGGATGTTGTTCTTCTCAACGAAGCTCGGGAGCCGGCGGTTGGGATAGAGTAGGTAGCTGTGCTGGTCGGCGCGATACATCGCGCTGCGTTTGAGCGCGGCCAGCAGTTTCAGAGACTCCTCGGCGGAGAGTTGGCCGGAACTGAGCACGGCGACCTGGCCTTCCATCATCTCATAGAGCCGGCGGATCGGCAGCCCGGCCTTGGAGTCAAAGCGAACCAGGTTGTAGGCGTGATAAAGCCCGTCGGGTCGGCGGTTGGATTGGATGGAATGATTTGTCCAGTCCAGTGCTGACGCAATGAACTCCAGGAGTTGCTGCGCGGTGACCTTGGCTTTGCGATTGGAGAATCCCTTCTCGTACAGCCGCCGGCGATATTCGCTGCCAGCAAAGCCAAGATCGCCAGCGACGCGTCGCCGCTGCGCATCCGAGAGGTCGCCCGCCAGCAATCGGCGGTGCCGTTCGAGTGTCGCTTCGATCGCCTCAAGGAACTCCGCAACCTCGACCGACAACGCGAAACTCTCGTCCGCGGCGGAACTCAGCAGGTCGCGGCAGAAGGTCAGGTAACGGCGGAGGTAATAGAGCGTGACCATCGAGGCGCCGTTGCCCACGAGCGCGTTGTTTGCGTCGTTCCATTCGGGCCGCTGCGTGTTGAGCCAGATGCCCGCGCCGGGGATGAAATTGGAGAGCTTCACCAACAACGGTACAAGCAGCTTTTCGGTCAGATTCACCAGCCTCACATGGCCCTGCTTGTCCCAGACCAGCTTGCCGTCCGCTCCGGCGGACTGCACGCGCTGCCGCACGAGCTTGTCCAGGTGCGCATCGAAAACGACCGTGTCCTTGGGATTCTCCAGCAGCTTCTCGTAGGGCTTGATGCGGTAGGGCACGTTCGCGTAGGCGAAGATCTCGCGCGCGAGCAGCCGGCGCAGTTCCTCGGGCTCATGCCGCTCGAGCTGTTCAAGCAGTTTCAAGAGGTAAATGATCTGGTGATCGCCCCAGTAGCCGATGTAGGACCACGGATCGTGCGGATCAACGACCTCCCAGTCTATGCCGTTGCGGGTGATGCGATAGGGATTGTAGCCGTCGGCGGTCGAGGCGTTGAGAAAGCGGCACACCATTCCTGACGTGTAGCCGGGGAACGAGACGGCGAGCGCCTCCCAATTCTGGAAGATATCGCGCCAGTTGCCTTCGTAGTTCAGGCTGCGCGTGTCGTCGGCGTTACGGGTCGTGATGGAGAAGCGATTCCAGGGGCGGCTCGGATCGCCGTGACGGCGGCTGAAGGTGAGCGGGAGATACTCGCGGCAAATGCGTTCGAGCTGCGGGTCGCCGACTGCGCACGCGGCCGCAATCAACTGACGATAAGGCAGCACCTTCGGCAGGCGGCGAAAGAACGGAGCGTGACACCCGGCGAGTTCCTTGTTCGCATTCAGCGCGAACGCCCTCAGATCGCGCGCATCCACCTCATAACCGTTGGCGAAAATGCCGCCGCGCATGATGTTGAAGAGCGTGTTGCTGTAATGCCGCGCGCAGCCCAGCGGGCGAGCGGTCTGCTGCAGGCCATCGGCGCTCGCGACGATGCGTTGCAGTTCTCCGGTGCCGTGCTGAACATCGCGCAGAACGAGCCTTCGCAACTGAGCCGGTTTGCCTAGCCATTGGTTGAGCTGCGCGACCGCGGCTGGCCCCTGGTTGACGTCCGCGACCAGCAGCCAATCCGCGCGCTGGCCGGGGCGAAGCCGCAACTCGCTCTGGACGAAGTACGCGCCACGCTCGGCGCGCACGTCCGTCTCCGGCTGCAGCCGCTTGCCCTGCCGGAAGAGATCTAGTTGGACTGAGGAAAGCAGCGTCACTTTGCGCTTCAGGCCAGCGGACCAAGCGACCGTGGTGCGCAGCGCTTCAGCGGGTTCGGGGCGATCCACCGGAATGGCGCTGAGCCGGAACAAGCCGAGACCGGTGCCAGGCAGCAACTCGCTCTTCTTGTAGGCATCGAGCAGCGTGCTGTATTCGAGGTTGAACTGGCTCCCGACACCGCAGGGCATGAGGTTCTGAACGCCGTCCAGCAACTCGACCCGCGTCGCGGCTGCCCCGGAGTTCGCCAGCCACGCGCGGCGGACGAAGCCAAACCGCTGGCTGTTGAGCCAGGCGTAGCGGAACGTCAGCGCCAGGTCCTCGTTGACCTCCTCGAAGAGGAGTTGGTTGCCCCAGAAACTCTTGTAGAGATTGCGCCGAACGCGGTAGATACCGTTGCCGCGCGCCGAGAGCGGTTCCCAAAGGCAGTCCCGGCCGCGATGGCGCACGCGCAGCAGAGTCTTGCTGCCGGTGACGTCTGCCGTATCCCGAATTTTGTCGTCGGTGTAGTAGGGGAACAGGGCGAGGTTGGCGTCGCGGCGACCGGCGGTGAGTCCGCCGTTGCTGGAAATGAAGAGCCAGTGATCTGCGTCGCTGACGACTGTCATGAAAAACGGCCGCATGCGATCGAAGTTGGCGATTTGGTAGAAGGTCTCGCCTTCGAGCGTAACCAGCCGGCCTTGGACGGGTTGCTGATTAGCCCGCAGCGGGGTCTGGCCCAGGAAAAGCGGGTGTTTCATGAAGCGACCAAATACATTCGCGCGTTACGGGGCGGATTCGCGCCGGGCATCGAGGTCCGCCTTCATTCGGTCAGTGGTCCGGGCATCAATGGTGTAGAAGATCATGAAGAGCGCGCACGACATGTAGAGGACTCCGGGAATCACCGACACGAGCAGCTTGATGCCGAGCAGCGCCGAGGCGGTCTGGACGGCGTCGGGGACGTAGTTGAAGACCGTCAGCAACCAGCCCGCGATGGCGGCGCCGATGCCCCAGCCGGCTTTCTGAGCGAAGGTGGCGGCGGAGAAATAAAGGCCCGTCGCGCGCCGGCCGCTCTTCCACTCGGAGTAATCGGCCGAATCAGCGATCATCGTCCACAGCAAGGGCACGGCGGGCGCGTAAGCCATCTTGGCCAGGACGTTGAAGACGTAGATGGCGGCGATGTCATTCTTCCCCGGCAGATAGATCGCGGCGAAGAACACCCCCGAGAGGATTGAGCTGGCGATGAAGACGTTGCGGTTGCCGAATTTCTTCGCGAGCGGCTTGGAGAGCGGGAGAGCGACGATTAGCGCAATCGTGCCGACGACGTTGAACAACTGCACGCTCTCCTCGCGGCCGATGTAATACTTGAAGTAATAGGCGATGGCCGCGTTTTGGATCGCGAACATGATGAACGAGATGATGCCGACGCACGCTAGAATGATCCAAGGCCGGTTCTTGAAGAGGTTCTTCAGGTCCTCCTTGAGCGAGCTGGGCAAGGCGGTCGAGGGCTGCACGCGTTCCCGGGTGGTCATGAAGGTGATGAAGAAGAACACCAGGCTGAGGACGCCGAACAGGATCACGGTGTGTTGGAAGCCCAGCGCCTTGTCGCCGCCGCCGAAATACTTGGCGAGCGTGAGCGCCAGGCCCGTGACAATGAACTGGCCCACGAACGCGCAGATGAACCGGTAGGTGTTCAGGCCCGCGCGTTCGTAGGTGTCGGAACTCATCACCGCGGCCAGGGACGAGTAGGGTAGATTCACCGCGGCGTAGGCGGTCATCAGCAGCACGTAGGTTGCGCCAGCGTAGAGGATCTTTCCCGTCTCGCCCAGGTTGGGAGTGGTGAACGTCAGGATCGAAAGCACCGCGTAAGGAACCGCCCCGAACAGAATCCAAGGGCGGAACTTGCCCCACCGGGTTTGCGTTCGATCGGAGACGATTCCTATTACCGGATCAATGGCCATGTCCCAGAACCGGGCCACCATCATGATCGTCCCGGCGGCGGCAGCGGGTATGCGATACACGTCGGTGTAAAAGAACAGCAGCCAGAAACCCACCATGTCCCAGACGAAGTGCGAGGCGGTGTCGCCCAAGCCGTAGCCCAGCTTTTCTTTGAAGCTCAGGGGACCGGAGGCTTGGTTGTGCTTCAGGCGCGCAGTGGCGGCCGCTGGTGCGGGCGCGGCGGATTCAACGGTGTTCATGGCTGGTTCTGGTGGTGAACTTAAGGTTGGCCGGCATTGGCGGCTTGCTGGCCCTTGAGCGCCTCCTCGACGAGGAACGGAATATTCGCATGCGCGGCGTGGCCTTTGCCGTCGAAGACATACACGAACAACCGGTAAGCGCCGGGCTTGCCCGGAGCTTGCAGGGAAATCTCTCCGCGCGAAGGGTCGGCAATCAAGCCTGACAGAGTAGCGGGCTTGGATTCTCGATCACCGCCCACGTTTTTGGAAGTGCTCTCCGCCATGATCTCCCACTTGAAGCTGAGCGCGTCCTGCTCCGGGTCTGTGGCCGAGACCTTAGCCCGACAGGATTGGCCGGGCCGCAGACGCACGTTTTGACTCGCCGTCTTGCCGTCCAGCCAGGCCCCTTCCAGCCGAGGGCTGCGATTCGCGGGCCAGGTGCCGTTCCAAACATAGTGCATCACATCCACCGGCGCGGTTTCCTCGCCGGATTCAAGGAACATCCCATACCAGGTAGGCGTCCGCTCCTGCTTCTGGCCCCAGAAGAACACGTAGGAGCCCAGGCACAGCGTCTGGTCGGATTGGATCACCTTATCGAAACGCATCTTGTAAAGGTCGGCCTTGGTGGTGGAGTCGTTTTCGATCGGCGCGCCCCAGGCTGTCTTGCCGCATTCCCAATGGCCGGTAGCGCCCCATTCACTCACAATATACGGCTTGTCCCAGGCCGCCTCCGCCAGGTAGCGCGGCAGGTTGATGATGTCGCAATACATTTGGAAGCAGAGGAAATCCAGGTCCGGGGCGCGGGCTTTGACCAGCGCCACCGTTTCCTTGTTGAAGCCGGCCAGCGTGGTAGTGGTGGGATGATTGGGGTCAATCTGGTGGATGCGCCGGGAGAGGTCGTTGACGGCATCCCAGACCTTCGGGTTCTTCTCGAAGTTGAGTTCGTTGCCGACCACCCAGAGGATCAGAGCGGGGTGGTCCTTAAGCTGCTCGACCTGGCCTATCAGGGTCGCGAATTGCCTGGCCACGGCGTTGGTATTGTCGTAATCGAAACCGCGCCGTTCGTGGTCCACGTCCAAGCCCATCGCGACATACAAGCCGTTGGCCAGCGCCCGATCCAGAACCTGCCTCCCCGAGTCACGGCCGTTGTCGGTGCTCCAGGTCCGGAAAGAATTGCCCCCGTGCCGCTTCAGGCTCTCGGGAGAGCCCAATTCCACGCCGGCGCCCTTGATGTAGAACGGCTTGTTGTCCACGTGGAGCTGGAAACGGCCGGCGCTCTTGCGGATTTCCACCTTCACCGGGCCGCGGGGCGTCGCAGGTTCGCCAGCTTGGCTCGGGCTGGCCGCGGCGGCGAGCAATCCGACAGCAACGGCTGCGGTAACGCAGACTTTCAGTCTGCTGTATCGCCGACTTTCAGTCGGCAGAGTGTCGGAGGAACCGATGACACTGAAAGTTCGGGGCGTTTGCGGATTGGAAATCCGCGATACAGCAGACTGAAAGTCTGCGCTACGGTCGGACATTTCGGCGACTCGCCAGTTCGTTCCTGCGGATTGCCTATTTCGTTTCATGGGTCAATTGAGGCTCGGCTGCTCTGCGGTCGCCCGGAGGTGCTTCTTTGCGCATCAGTATTCCTTCCAGCTCTTCCAGCGTCTTGCCTTTGGTTTCAGGAATGAAGAGCAGCACGAAAACCAACGCGGCTGCCGCCATGAGACCGTAGCCGAGAAACGTCCCCGCCGAGCCGAAATGGGACAATTCCCAGGGGAAGATGAAGGTGACGCTGGCGCTGACGACCGAGTTCCAGAAGCCGGCCAGCGAGATGGCCGTGCCCCGGTATTGGTTGGGAAAGATCTCTGAGAGCAGCACCCACATCACCGGCCCCAGCGAAATGGCGAACGAGGCCACGAAGCCGATGATCGCGAACAGAACCAGCGACGCCCGGATATTCAGGCCCGCAGTCACCAGCGCCTCGCGGTGAGGTTTGAGCCGCTCGGCGCCGAGCTTGCCCTCGAGGTCCGCCATGAACTCCTTGTCCGTCCGGAATGCCTTCGGCTCGGCGTTCCTCAGCTCGGCGACCAGTTCAGCAGGCACTTTGTTATCCTGCAGCACCACGAACGACTTTTCCGTGAGCTGATAGCTGGAATCGTAAAACGCCCAACTGCACGTGAGGAGCGACACCGCCATCCCCGTCGCGCCAATGACGAGCAATGGTTTGCGTCCCAGCCGGTCCACGAACCGGATCGCCACAAAGGTCATCCCAAGGTTGACCAGCCCCACCAGCACCGCCTGTTTGAAGGCGGCGTTGGTGCCCCCGCCTGCCTGGGCGAAGATGGTCGGCAGATAATAGAAGATGGCGTTGATGCCGGTGATCTGTTGGAAGAAGCCGATGGCAAGAGCGATGAACATGATGAAGCGCATGCGGCGACTGAACAGTGCGCCCAGGGCGACGCCGGCGGCTTTGTGCGCAAAGCTCTCGCGGATGTTCCTCAACTCCTCCTCCGCCTGCTCCGGCCCACAGGACTTGGTGAGGATCTCCTGCGCCCGGCCGGTTTCGCCCCTGCCGAACAGCCAGCGCGGACTTTCCGGCACAGCGAACAGCAGCAGGAAGTAGAGCGCCGCAGGTATGGCCTCGACCCCGAGCATCCAGCGCCAGTTATTGTCACCGGCGTTGAGGAGAAAGTAATTGGAAAAGAAGGATGCGGAGATGCCGATGACAATCATGAGCTGGTTGAACGAAACCAGGCTGCCGCGTTGCCGAGAGGGCGAGATCTCGGCGATGTAAACTGGCGCGACGAGAATCGCCATCCCCACCGCCACGCCGGCAATGATGCGGGAGATGACGAAGGTGGTGAAATCCGTGGCCAGCGCCGAGAGCAGCGCCGAGCCGGCGAAGAGCAGCGCCGTGAACAGCAGCACTTTCTTTCGCCCGAAACGGTCGCTGAGGAATCCGGCCACGGCGTTGCCGCCCAACGCCCCCCACCCCAGGCAGCTCACCGCCCAGCCCAGCTTCAAGTCGCCGCTGGTCCCCGTCAGGCTGAAATAGGTCTTGATGAATGGCACCGCTCCGGAGATGACGGTGGCATCAAAGCCGAGCAGGAAACCGCCGATGGCAACGGTCAGCGCAACGGCGACGATGTACCTTCTGTTCTGATTCATGCAGGATTTGGCAGGGGGGCGTCGGCGTTAGAGCGAGTTGATGGCGAAGACGTCGGCCTTGTTTTGACGCAGATCCGTCCACCTCCAGGTTTCAACGTGGCCATCACAAGATGAGAATACCGCCCGGCCACTGTGACGGGCGGCAGGCTGTTTGTAGGGAGCGATCGCCCAACCTGCGCGCGGATTCGGCTGTTTGGTTGTGATCTCGGTGTAGTAGGCGGCCGGCATTCGGTCCTCCGTCAGCCCGCTCTTGGGATAGCCTGTGTCCCCGACCAACCATATCTGGCCTGCCCGTCTGATTTCGGTCAGCTTGCGGCTGCCAAGCTTCGAACCGTCGCTGTTCTGGCCGTACCGGATGATCCCCGTTGTGAGCGTGTTTCCTTCGAGCGGCCCGTACCCTTCGCAAGGTGATTTGAAGAACGCCACGACCCCCGGGTCAATGTCCGTATCCTTCACCACCGGGCAACGCCAGACGTTGTTGGAAGTTGAACTGCGGGTGAGAAAATTGCCGTCGTCAAGAATCTTGAACCACCAGTTCGTCGTCACCCCCGGCCACGTGCCCGTATTCAAGGGCGGCAGAAAATCGGTGTTGTCGCCCGCGTACATGACCATAGCGAGCCCGATCTGTTTGTTGTTGCTGGCACAGGCGATCGCCTGGGCCTTGCCCTTGGCCCTCGCCAGGGCCGGCAATAGCATGGCCGCAAGGATCGCGATGATCGCAATAACCACGAGTAGTTCGATCAGCGTGAACCCGGCGTCCCGTCGCCCCTTCTGCATCGCTTTCACGCGGGGACCTCCCGTTTGACCCACTCCCGCACCGTTGTTAGTGTCCACCAGATTCCTGACTCGGAACGGTCCGAAACTCGTAAGTGCCGCCCCGAGCCGAGGTCCTTTGCCGTGCGATTCATATTGAGCGTAATATATAGTACTACAACCACTGTCAATAACAATATTCCAGAGATTCTGGTTCATCCGAGAAGTGTGTACCTGACACGCCCTTGTTCGACGAATCGTCAAAGCCAGCCGCTTCGGGATTGCGGCTGACCAGGACTAGATCAAGCTCCGTTTTCGCAAGGCTTCGGCAAACCCGCCGGGCTGGAGAGGTTCCCGGAGCGTGTACACCGGATGCACACCGGATGTACACCGGAAAATCCCTTGTGCATCCGGTGTACCTCCGGTGTACCTCTGGTGTACCTCCGGTGTACTCAGCGCGAAGGGTCAGAGAATCGTGCGGTTCGGCCCGAAATAAGCCCGAAGTCCTCAGGTTTGCCGAAGGGTTAGCCGTTTTCCAGTTCCTCAAACCAGCCTAACCTTGGCACCGTTCAGGGCAGGGGGTTTGAACTTAAAGCAGACTCCGGATCACCCTCCCAGGTCGCCCATACCATTTAAGAGCACAGGCTACCCGAATGAACCTGGATTCGATCGTCAGGGCACTGGTCCACCGCCCACAATCAGAAGGGCTTACTCGCCCAGTCCCAGCTTTCAGCGAAAAAGTAGCAACACCAGTATTGACTGAGTGGGAGTTCTGTACTATTATGCATTACATTCAATGCCACGCATGTGATGAATAGACGAAACCGAACATAGAGATTAGTAGAAAAGGCCACCCCGATGAGAAAGTGCAAACCAACGCCAACCACCGAAAACGACTTAGGCCGCAACACCGTTCAGCGACTTACAGCGATTATGAAACCACCATTCAGGAACCTGTTCCCACTGAGCCTGATAATATGCGGTCTGCTTGCCAGCGCCGTGCGGGGGTATTCCGACGTCACCGTCACAGTTGATTCCACCCAGCCGTGGCAGGGATATATGAATTTCTGGCAAACCGACGGCACCACCTATGCTGGTGGCGGCGCTTGGGGAACTGCGGACCTTCGCGGGGCGTTTGTCCCCACCAACAGCCCCAGTGGCTGGCCGCTGAACACGGCCTTGGTTCTCCGGCCTAACACCAACACCTACAACCCAGCGGACATTTACTGGAATAACCCGGATGGGACCCCCAACAAGGTCCTCGAAGCGAATTTCTACCGTGACGTTTTCACGAATCTTGGCGGTCAGACCGTGACCTTCACTGGCACCCTGCTCTCAAACAGTCTTCCCGCAATCACTGGAGGGGCCACGACGGGCTGGGAAGTTCTTGCCGTCGTCAAGGATTTTACCAGTTACAGCTCAGCTCCTCTGATGGCCTCGGTTCCCCTCGATACGCCCGGCCCGTTCTCAGTGAGCCTAGCCATTGGTGCTGGTCATATTTGTCAGTGGGGCTTCATTGTCAAAGGACCCAATACCGCCCCCTTGTCCGCCAACTCTCTGACGGGGGTAGGCGTTTTGGTGGAGGATTCCGATCCCGCCATCACCAATCAACCGGCGAACATGACGATTACTTCGACGGTAACGACGAATCTGAGCGTGGGCGCCATCGGCAGCGGGCCGTTGACCTACCAATGGAAGACGAACGGAGTGAACCTGGTTAATGGCGCAAAGTTCACCGGCGCGGACAGTGCGACTTTGACGATCCACAATGCCCAGGTGGCGGATAGCGGCGCATACGTAGTGACGGTGTCCAATACCGTGACGCAGACCACGGTGGATTCGACTCCGGCTCAAGTGACTGTGCTGGACATCCTGATCACCAACAGCCCGGTCAACCAGCGCGTCGAACAGGGATCAACGGCCGTCTTTAGCGTCGGAGCCACCAGTTCGTCCTCGCTCACCTATTTGTGGAGATCCGTCATCGCGGGCGTGACCAATTTCGTGCTCAACGGCACGAACGCGTCCGGGGTAGTCGTGTCGGGGGCGTTCACACCTACGTTGACCATGTCGAACCTGCAGCCGGCGAGCAGTGGCTTCTATTACGTCACCATAACGGCCACCGCCGGTCAGGCGCGCACCGGAGCAACGCTCCTGGTAAAGAGCTATGCCGAGTATGCCAATTTCCTCGAAAACCCGGGCTTTGAGAATGACCCAACGGGGGTGGACGAAACCCCCTGGCACAGGTTTGAAGTCACTGCGCCTGGCACGTTCGGACGCTTTCAGACCACGAATGATTTTTACTTTTATGGAGGGAACGTGAATGTCCACGAAGGAAACTGGGTGAGCTACACCACCTTTAACGGCCCCTATTCAGGAATCTATCAAGACGTGGTGGCGTCGGCCGGGCAGATCTTCACGGCGGATATGTGGTTCTACAACGCCACCGGCGACCCGATTCCGGGCCCGGAACTTCTGGCGACGAATGAGAATTATCTGGAGGTGCAGTTCCGGGCGGGAGCCGACCCAACGCCGATCCGGCAATACATTTCCACCATCACCAACCTGGCTTACGCCGCGCCGCGCGACGTATGGTTCCAACTGCAAGCCACCAACGCGGGGGCCTACGGCTTTGACCCCTCTACCAATAATGCCCGGTATCTGGTCGCTCCGCCGGGCACAACCTCGGTGCGTTTCCAGCTAACGATGCACGACCTCGCCAATAGCATCGCCAACGGCTCGGTTTACTACGACAGTGCCCGGCTGATGTTGAAGCTGCCGGCCACGGTGAACGCTGCACGGGTGGGCAGTGACGTCGTTCTGTCGTGGAAATCCCTGGGCTCGACGGAATACCAGGTGCAATACAAGGATACGGTTGATGGGGCTTGGCAGAATCTGGGAGGCGTGGTGAGCGGGACGGGCTTAGTGGTCTCCAAGTCCGACCCGGCCTCCAGCCCGAAACGCTTCTACCGGGTGCTGACTCTATAGCAAGGCAATTGCGTACCCCTCGAGGCTGGCACGAGGCCAGCCTTGAGGGCCTCCGCAATCCGACAAGGAGAATAGGATCCTGACAATGCAGAAACCATCATCCTCCAACAACGGAGGCCAGGGAATAGCGCCAGCCTCGCCCAAAGGTGCAGCAAGAGGCTTCACATTAATCGAATTGCTGGTCGTGATTGCCATCATTGCGATTCTGGCCGCCTTGCTGTTGCCGGCGCTCAGCAAGGCCAAATCCAAGGCCCAGGGCATCGGCTGCCTGAACAATCTCAAACAGTTGCAGCTCGGCTGGTTGATGTACTCGGGGGACAACGACGACAAGATCGTTCGCACGGGTGGCTTGGCTTCGCTGGTCACCGACCCGAACGACCCCCAGGCTCAGCCTGGCGGGCCCTTGGCCCAGTGGGTGTTGGGAAGCGTTGAATCCCTGCCGAGCAGAACCAACACGCTGATGATTCAGCGCGGGCTGCTGTTCTCCTACCTCAACAGCCTGAGCGTCTATCAATGCCCCGCCGACAAACATGTCATTGATGGAGTGACCTCCGTGCGCAGCATGTCCATGAATGCCTGGATGAACCCGATTTCCAACGAAGGCCAACTGGACGATGTCAATTACACCGTCTTCCGGAAACAGGGCAGCATTCGCAACCCGGCGTTCACCTGGGTGACCATTGATGAGAATCCCAAGACCATCAATGACGGCTGGTTCCTTGTGCGGCCGAATGTGCCGAACGTCTGGAGAGACATCCCGGCGGCCTACCACAACAATGCCGGCGGAATGTCCTTCGCGGATGGCCATGCTGAGATCCGGAAGTGGAAAGACAACAGCGTGGTGTCCCAAGCTGGCTCCTATGCGCGCAAAGACCCGAACGCCAAGGACCTGGACTGGCTGATCGAGCGCACGACCACCAGGAATTAGCGGTCCATCCGGGAAGTTCGGCCTCTCATTGCCTCGGCGTCCTGCGTTTGGCTGGAGCCACCGCCGTTGGCAGCGGATGCTTCCCCCATGATCCGAACGATGGGCAGGCGCAAGCTGGAGAATTCCCTTTCTCACGGACCGCTTGACGCGGATAATCAGTTGCAGGCACAACCATGCAAGCGGCCATTCTAACGGCAAGACCAGGCTCAATACCGGTCAGGAGCGGTTTCGTGCTGGCGGGCGGGCTGGCGCTGATTTTTGCGGTGGGGGGGACCAAGTCATGCGCCGCGCAGGCTGCGCCCGAGCAGGTGCTGCGGTTTGCCGAAGAAGTGCGCCGGCTGACTCCCGAACAGGCCGAGCAACACCTCGAAGTGCGGCTCAAAGGCGTGGTGACGTTTTTTGACCAGAGCCTCTACTCGCGGTTTGTCCAGGATGAAACGGCCGGCATCTACTTGAATGAGCTAACCAACGGCCCGGCGTTGGTGCCCGGCCAGTTGGTTGAGATTGAAGGCCAGACCGGGGCCGGTGAATATGCTCCGATCGTGATCCCCAGATCGGTGAAGGTGCTGGGCGAGGGGAGCCTGCCGGCGGCAAAACCGGTTTCGCTCGAGCAGTTGGTCAGCGGCCGCGAGGACAGTCAATTCGTCGAGGTGAACGGCATCGTTCGCTCCGTGCGATATGAGGAGGAGTCACAGAATTTCTTGATTGATCTGGCCCTGGGGGGCGAGCGCTTCACCGCCTATTCACGCCAATTGCCCGTCACCAACGCGGAGGAACTGGTCGAGAGCGTAGTCAAGATCCGGGGCGTCTGTTCCACGCTGTTCAACCGGCTGCGCCAATTGTTCGGCTTTCGGCTGCTGGTGCCGCGAGTGGCAGATCTGGTGATCGACAAGCCTGCTCCGTCGAATCCGTTTGCGGTGCCCACGCAGGGCATCAGCAGTCTCCTGCAGTTCGCGGCGCAGGGTTCTTTCGGCCACCGCGTGAAAGTGGCCGGCACCGTCGTTTACCAGGAACCGGGTGTCGCCCTGTTCATCCAGGATGAGAAGGAGGGGCTCTACTGCCAGACCCGGCAGCGAACACCCGTCCAAATCGGCAGCCAAGTTGAAGTGCTGGGCTTTCCCGCGAAGGGAGAGTACACGCCGGTGCTGCAAGACGCAGTTTACCGCACGCTTGGCCCCGGCACCCCGGTGAAGCCCGCGACCATCGGACTCGATGAAGCCCTTTCTGGCAACTATGACTGCCGGCTGGTCCAGGTCACCGCCAAATTGCTGGAACATAGCCAGCGCGGGCGGGAGCAATTCATGGTGCTGCAGAAGGACAACTTCATCTTTCAAGCCTTCCTGGCTCCGGACGGAGGAGGCACCGGGTCCAGCCCCGTGCAGATCGGCAGTGAGGTGGCAGTAACCGGCATCTGTTTAATCGAGCGCGGCAGCAGTTGGCGCGCCGGCGAAGGCTGGCGGGCCAAGTCTTTCCGCTTGTTGCTGCGCTCGCCCGGGGATGTCACCGTGTTGCGTTCCCCTTCCTGGTGGACTGTGGAGAGAGTTCTTTGGATGGCGGCTGCTCTCGGCTTAATCGCGCTGGCGGCGTCGGCTTGGGTTGCCGTTCTGCACCGCCGGGTGCAGCATCAGACCGGGATCATTCACCAACGCCTGAAGACCGAAGCAGCGTTGAAGGAGCGCTACGTAGATTTGTTCGAGAACGCCAACGACATGGTGTTCACGCACGATCTGGCCGGCCGGATCACCTCCATTAACAAGACCGGCGAGCGGCTGTTGCAGCGAAACCGGGATGGCCTGTTGTCGCGAAACATCATTGACCTAATGGCGGAGGACTATCGCGCGTCTGCCCGCCAATGGCTCGAACAAGTCGTCAACGGGGCGGACGTGCCTACGGCGGAATGGGATTTTGTCAACCACGCGGGCCAGCGCGTCAAGCTGGAGATCAGCCTGCGCTTGATTGAGCAGGACGGGCGCGTCGTTGAAGTGGAAGGTATTGCAAGGGACATCACCGAACGCCGGCGGCTGGAACGCGAAATCCTGGAAATCAGCACTCGCGAGCAGCGCCGCATCGGCCACGACCTGCACGATGGTGTTTGCCAGCAACTCGCTGCGATCGCCTACCTCGCCGACATCCTCGCCGATCGGCTGCAGGGGAAGAATTCCCCCGAGTTTGCGGGGGCCGAGCGAATCGGCAATCTCATCAATGAGACCAACGCCCAGGCGCGAAGCGTCGCGCGCGGCCTGTTCCCCGTCCGGTTGGCGGAAGACGGCCTGGTGCTGGCGCTGGAGGAACTGGGGGCGACTGCCGCCAACCGATACGGGATCACGTGCCATTTTGCCTGCGAAACGGCGCCCGACAAGGTGGACAGTGAAGTGGGACTGCACTTGTATTACATCGTGCAAGAAGCCTTGTTAAACGCCGTCAATCATGGTAAAGCCACGACCGTCGTGGTGACTTTGACAGCAGATGAAGACCGCCTGAAGTTGACCATCAAGGACGACGGGGTGGGTTTTGAGATTTCGGACAAGAGCCGGGGCGGCATGGGCATCCGTATCATGCGGTATCGGGCCAAGGTCATTGGGGCGGCCTTGGATTTGCAGAGCCAGGTCAATCATGGCACGCAGATCACGTGTGTGTTTAACGCGTCGGCTCGCGAAGCCGGGCGAGGAACATAGAATGGCTGGATCAAACGAGAACGAAACTCAGGCAGCGGCCGATAGCCTGCGGGCGAATTTGCCCGGCGCGCCCGCCGCGGGAAAGAGCCGGATATTCATCGTGGACGACCACGCGATGTTCCGGGAAGGCTTGCGACAGCTCATTGAACACGATCCTGATTTGACGGTCTGCGGCGACGCGCCGGATGCCGCCACGGCCACCAGAGGGATTCGCGAGTCAAGCCCCGACGTCGTCATAGTGGATATCACGCTGGCGGATTCCAGCGGCCTCGACCTGGTCAAAAGCCTCCGGAACGACTATGAGGACTTGCCGGTGCTGATCGTGTCCATGCACGAGGAATCGCTTTACGCGGAGCGCGCCTTGCGCGCCGGGGCGATGGGCTACGTCATGAAGAATGAGCCGGCCAAGACGGTGACGGCTGCCATCCGCAGTGTGCTGCGAGGGGAGATGTATCTAAGCCGGAAGATGTCGTCGTCAGTCATCTCCAAATTCATGCGGGGCGAGACGGACAAGCCGACGTCGCCGCTGGAAATCCTCAGCGACCGCGAATTGGAAGTCTTCCGCATGCTCGGACAGGGCAAAGGCACGCGCCAGATTGCGCAGGACCTCGGACTCACCATTCCCACCATCCAATCCTTCCGCAACCGCATCAAAGAGAAGCTGCACCTTAAGACCGCCCCGGAACTGGTGCTCCATGCGATTAACTGGGTACAGAGCGAATCGTCCAAGTAACCAGACTGACTGAGGCTGGTTTGCCCGACGGAATCCCAGCGAGTGCGGGTCGCGCCTGCGACAAAGGTGCGTCGAGAGGAAATCCATCGAACCATCTGCTCGGGCTGCGCTTGGTTCCTCAGCCCGCAGGGCATCCACCCATGAAGCCCAGGGCAACGCGATGGGAAACTACCCAACCACAAGATGACTTGCTCTAAAGGCGCCGTGCCGAGTCGCGGTCACATCCGGGGCTGCGGCCTCGAACCAACCATCGCCGGCAATGCGGCGGAGCCTCCGGATGCGGGACCGTGGCCTTGATTCGAGTAGCTTAAGCAAGCACCTCCAAATATTCTCAAAAAGGTTGTTGACGCAGGAGGCGCGCCTGTAGTATAAAGTTCTACAATGTTTAGCAATGGTGCATTGCAGCAAAAACACTACAAAACATAATCCCACTGTTACTATGAAAGCGTTATTCAAATCCTCGGCGCTCTGTGCTCTGCTCGGCGCTGCTATCGGCGCAAATGCAGCGACGGTCTTGGTTAATCCGAGCGCAGCCTGGCAAGGCTACATGAACGTATTTGAAATCCCGCAAAACGGCGGGGCCTTCGTATTCGGCAGCGGTTGGGGCACGGCGGACCTGTGCGCCAATTTTTCCGGCTCCGTGTTGACACTGAGCCCGAACACCATTGGCGATCCGAATTCTTTCTGGTACACCCCGTCGGGTGGACCGGGCGCGATTGGCAACAAAACCATGGACGCCAATTTTTACGTCGAAACCACTGGCGTGTTCCAAGGTCAGACCCTCAGCTTCTCGGGTACGGTGCTGGCGAATACTCTGACTCTGCCCGGGAATGTTAACCCATTGGGAAATGGTTGGACGAGCGTGGCGTTCATCAAAGATTTCGCGCCCGATTATTCATCGTTTGTCTCAGCGACCATTCCTCTGACGCCGGGGGCGTTCAGCGTCGTCCTCGATACCATTAACGACCCGGCGCGGCACATTCAGTATGGATTCGAAACCATCGGACCGGATGTTTGGATCACGGATGTTGCCCCCTATGGGAACATCCAGATCGAGGCTGTTCCGGAGCCAGGCAGCCTGGCTCTCCTGGGCCTTGGCTTGGGTGTCGCAGCGTTTCTCCGTCGCCGGCAATAGCCCTCTCTCGGCGCTTGTTTCCTCAGGCGGACAGGTCACGTCTATTCTGACGTGACCTTTTTTTCGGACGCCGCCGCCGACGAGTCGGGTCAACTTAGAGCAGAGAAGGCGACTGTGCAACGCTTCGCATTTGTGTTCCGGCTGCCGGTCACCGCAGCGGTGCTGGTGGCGGTCGTGGCCAGCGTCCGTTCTGCCTCTGCCGACTGGCAATTGGTCTGGAGCGACGAGTTTGACGGCGCGAGCGTGGATTCGACGAAGTGGACGTTCGATATCGGCAACGGCACGGGTGGCTGGGGCAATAACGAACTGCAGTACTACACTGGCCGGCCCACTAATGTCTATGTCGCCAGCGGCCTGCTGCACATCGTCGCTCGGAAGGAAGTGCCGAAGTACAGCGGCTTCGACTACACCTCGGCCAAACTGAAAACCCAGGGTCTGTTCAGCAGGAAGTACGGCCGCTTCGAATTTCGCGCCCGCTTGCCGCAGGGGCAGGGCTATTGGCCCGCATTGTGGATGATGCCGCGGGACTCGGTGTATGGGGGCTGGGCGGCTTCCGGAGAGATTGACGTAATGGAAAACCGCGGCAGCACGCCCACGACGACGGGGGGAACCATTCATTATGGCGGTTCGTGGCCCAACAATGTTTATACCGGCAACAGCTATGTCTTTCCCGGCGGCGGAGTGGCCACCGACTTCCACAACTACATGTTGGATTGGAGCACGAATTACATGAAGTGGTATGTGGACGGCGTGCTTTACCAGATGCAGACCAGTTGGTGGAGCGCCGGAGATCCTTACCCCGCGCCGTTCGATCAGCCGTTCTACCTCATCATGAACCTGGCGGTCGGGGGAAACTACGGCGGCAATCCCGACGCCACCACTGTCTTCCCAGGCGAGGTGCAGGTAGATTACGTCCGCGTTTATGATTACGTGGTGTCGGCGGTTCCGGACGCGCCGATTGGTTTGAGCGCGACGGCGGGCGGCACCCAGGTGGCGTTGAGTTGGGCGACTTCCGCCGGGGCGACCAACTACAGTGTCAAATCCTCCACGACGAACGGCGGGCCTTACACCACCATCGCCAGCACGGCGGCGACGAGCTACACCAACACCGGCTTGGCCAACGGCACCACTTACTATTACGTCGTTTCGGCGGCGAACTCCTTTGGCGAAGGCTCTAATTCGGTT
Source organism: uncultured Verrucomicrobiota bacterium (assembly GCA_964625855.1). Classification (GTDB taxonomy): domain Bacteria; phylum Verrucomicrobiota; class Verrucomicrobiia; order Limisphaerales; family UBA8199; genus JAPLUA01. The sequence continues at coordinate 133,271 of CAZVFC010000008.1, forward strand.
CAAATCAGCGCCACGACTACGGTTCCGTCGCCGAACCTCGCGTTGAGCAAGCCGGTCACCGTGAGTTCCGTTGAGAATGCGGGCCTTTCCGGGCCCAAGGGGGTGGACGGCAACACCACGACGCGCTGGTCTTCGGCATTCAGTGACCCGCAGTGGATTTATGTGGATTTGCAGGCAACCGTTGACATCAACCGCGTGAAGCTCCATTGGGAAGCGGCCTACGGTAAGAGCTATCAGATTCAAGTTTCCTCCAATGCCGTGGACTGGACTACGGTTTACAGCGCGACCACGAGCACTGGCGGGGTCCAGAATTTGACCGGGTTATCGGGGACGGGTCGCTATGTGAGGATGCACGGTACGGTGCGGTCGGGGATCTACGGTTATTCGCTCTATGAATTTGAAGTCTATGGGAATATTGCTGCGCCAACGGGCCTGACGGTAACGGCCGGCGACCAGCAGGTTGCGCTGAGCTGGAACGCTGTCCCGGCGGCCACCAGTTATAATGTGAAAAGCTCCACGACCAACGGCGGGCCTTACATCGCAATCGCCAACACGGCTGCGACGAGTTACACGGACACCGGCCTGGTCAATGGCAACACCTGCTACTACGTCGTGTCACAAGTGAGTCCTGTGGCTGAAAGCGCCAATTCACTTCCGGTGAGCGCGACGCCCGCCTGCACGCCACTTCCGGCCCCGATTGCCAGCAACAACGGCCCGCTCTGGGCGGGGATGACTTTGAACCTGACAGCCACGATGGTGTCCGGCGCGACTTATAGTTGGACGGGGCCAAATGGTTTCATCTCGACCAATCAGAACCCGTCCATCCTGAATGTGTCCACCAATGACTCAGGTCTATTCAGCGTGACCGCCGCCACCGGCGGTTGCACCTCTCAGCCGGGGACAACGCTTGTGACGGTGCATCCCCCGGCTGGAATCTCCATCCAGTTCTCGAACAGTAGCCTCACCATGATCTGGCCCCACGGCACACTTCAGTCGGCCCACAATGTGGCGGGACCCTGGTCTGATGTCGCCGAAGCCACTTCTCCCTGGCCCGTGATGCCAGTCACACCACACCATTTCTACCGGGTCAAATTGCAGTAATCGGCCGCTGTGGGGTGAGGCCGGTCTTTATACCCCGGACGCACTACTTGCACTGCTCCAGGAACTTCAGGAATTCCCGGGCCGTCTTATCGAGGTTCGCAACCGATCCGCCGCCCTCGAGCACTTCGCACATCTCATAGACGATGTAGCCCTGGTAACCGATCTCCCGCAGGGTTCCGATGAACGCCTTGTAGTCAATAATGCCCGCCGGGTCGGTCATGGCGATCGCGCGCAGCACGTCCGGTTCGGGCAGATAGTTCGTCAGCTCGGGCGCATAACGAAAGCGCGGGAGCCGCTGGTATTGGGCCGCGATGGTGTTCACCAGGTAGGGTTTCATCGTAAGGATGGATTGGCGGACCTGCTCCGTGGTCAGCCCTTCCAGCGTCGGTGACCAGGCATCCCAGCCCGCTTTGACGCTGGGCAGGTTCACTTCGTCCATCAGCCAGCGCATGGCGTCGTGGTGCAACGCGATGTCATGGTGATTCTGCACCACCAGCGTGACATTGTATTTCGCTGCTTCCTTGCCGGCGAGCTTCAACCCCTCGACGACCGCCGCGTATTGCCGGTCGTAAGGGATTCCGGGCCGCTCGTAGCCGGTGAAGATGCGCACCATCGGACAGCCCAGGTCGCGGGCCAGCCGGGCCACCTCGCCCACGTAGGCCGCCTGGATCTCCACGTTGGGGATGCCCGGCTTGTCTATGCCGGCCGTGAAATCCGAGTAACCCGCCAGTGCGGCCAGCGTAAGCCCCAGTTCGTCCAGGCGAGCTTTGAGCTTCTTGCGGGCGGCCTCGTCATAATCCAGGGGTGACAAGTGCGGCCGCTTGGCCATCACCATCACCGAGTCGAATCCCAGCTCCTTGGCTTTGACCAGGAACTCGTCCAATGTCAGCAATGCCTGGCCCCGCCACAACCCGGCATAGCCGATCGAGTGCAGACACGGCTTGATCCGAAAGTCTTTGGGATCGCCGCTCGGCGTCTTTTGTGCCCAACAGGCCGGTACCGCCATCCGGACGGCAAGACTGAGGACGGCGCAAAGTAGAATTGATCGTTTGATTGACGCTGGGGGAGGTGATGCTTTCATTGGCTTTTGCGTTGCAGATAGGATGCTTTTGCTCTTACACGTGTTTGCTGGCGTTGATTCGGGATGCCTTCGACGTATCTTCAAGTAATTCTCTGAGCGCGCCTAATCCGTTGGCGGACGCCCGTCGGCTCCTTCGCCGTCGAGATCAATGAGGATGTCGCGCGGCTCCGCGCCCTTGCTCGGGCCGACAATGCCGCGGTTTTCCAGTTCGTCCATGATCCGGGCGGCGCGGCCGTAGCCCAGTCGCAGGCGCCGTTGCAGCAGGGAGACGCTGGCCTTCTGCTCGCTGCGGATCACCTCGATGCACTGCTGAATGATCTCTTCGTCCTCGTCAATGCCTCCCTCCTCCTCGAACGAGCCTCCCGCCTGGGAAAGCTGGCGGTGAATCTCCAGCTCGTAGCTGGGTTTGGCCTGTTTGGCAATGAACTCGACGATGCTCTGGATCTCCTGGTCGGTGACGAGCGAGCCCTGGGCGCGAGTCAGTTTTGCCGACCCGGGCGGCAGGTAGAGCAGGTCGCCTTTCCCAAGCAATTTGTCAGCGCCCATGGCATCGAGAATGGTGCGCGAGTCCACCTTGGCCGCCACCTGGAAGGCGATTCGGGCGGGGATGTTCGCCTTGATAACGCCGGTGATGACGTCCACGCTGGGCCGCTGGGTGGCCACAATGCAGTGAATGCCGGCCGCGCGAGCCATCTGCGTGATCCGGGCGATGGCCATCTCGACGTCGGCCGGCGCCACGAGCATCAGGTCCGCCAGCTCGTCAATGATCACCACGATGTAGCTCAACCGCTCGGGGATGATGATGTCCTCCTCGCGCGGCACGACGATTTCCTCATCCACCTCGACGGCGAAACCATCGGCGCCCGGCTCGACCTTTTCCTTCTTGGCCGTGAGCGGCAACTCCGGTTCGCGTGGTGGCAGCGGCTTGTTCTTCGGGCGCGAGTTGAAGGACAGGATATTGCGCACGCCGACGCGGGCGAAGATCTGGTAACGCTTCTCCATTTCATTTACCACCCAGCGCAGGGCGAGAATGACCTTCTTGGGGTCGGTGACGACCGGCACGACCAGGTGCGGCAGGATGTTGTATTGCTGCAGCTCGACCACCTTCGGGTCAATCATCACGAAGCGGAGCTGGTCGGGCGAGAAGCGGTAGAGCAGCGAGGTGATGATCGAGTTAATGCAGACCGATTTGCCGGAGCCGGTGCTGCCCGCGATAAGGAGATGCGGCATCTCCGAGAGGTCGGAGATAATCGGGTTGCCATAGACATCCTTGCCCAGCGCGAGCGGGATGCGGGCCCTGGTGTTGCGCCACGCGTCGGACTCGAGCAGGTCGCGGATGATGACGGTGGTCTTGACCGGGTTCGGCACTTCGACGCCCACGGAGCTCTTGCCCGGCACGGGAGCGAGGATGTGGATGCGCTCAGCCTTGAGGGCCGCGGCCAGGTTGTTGTTGAGGCCGGTGATCTTCTCGAGCTTCACGCCAGGGGCGGGGTGCAGCTCGTAACGGGTGATGGTGGGACCCTTGGTGATGTCGCCGAGGGAAACCTCGATGTCGAACTGGGCGAGGGTCTGCTGCATCAGGCGGGCGTTGGCCATCAACTCCTCCTTCGATTCGGTGGGCTTGATGGTTGGGTCCGGGTGCTTGAGGAAATCCAGCGGCGGCAACTGGTAGTTGCCGATCATGGGCGTGGCGGCAACGGAAATGGGCTTGGGCTTCTTCGGTTTCCTGGTCCGGGCACCGACAGGGACGCCGTCAATCCTCACCTCCGGCTCCGGCTTGGACTCGGACTCCGGCTTCTGAGCGGCTGAGTCTTCGGCTGTGACCTCGGCGGGCTTGGCCTCGGCGGGCTTGTCGGCGGCCTCGGATTTTTTGCCCAGGATATCCTCGGTGGTGGCCGCCTTGACCTCATTTGCGGGAATGACTTCGCCTTCATCCGCAGGCAGGGGCGTTCTCATCGGCTCCGCCGGTGCGGGTGCGGACGGCTTCCTGGCGCTGGCAGACCGGCTGGCTTGCGGCACGCTCAGGTCGCGCACCGTGGGTGTCGGCACCGGTTTCATGTCCGGTCCCAGGCCGGAACGATCGGCCTGCTCCTGGAGCTTGGTAACCTGCTTTTGCAGATCATGCGCCCGGCGTTCGAGGCTCTGTTCCTGCGCCTCCCGTTCGCCGGCCAGGGCGGCGCGGCGGTCCCAAATGGAGCGGACCCAGTTGCCGAGCTGGAAGTTCGTGAGGAACAGGAGGCTGATGAAGTAGAGCATCAGGTAGATGATCGTGGCGCCCGCCGTGCCGAAGTAGTTGAACAGATGCTGGTTCAGGTTCAGGCCGATGATGCCGCCGGCAGGCGCGTTGATGTTCCGTTGGAGCGCGTCGAAATGATCCTTGTACAGGTCGAGGAGCCCCATGCAGCAGAGGAACAGCACCACCTCCCAAAGCCAGCGGCGTCGCAGATAGGCGAACGCATCGAAGAAGCAGCCCAGGCCCACCAGGAACAGCAGCACCGGGAGCAGATACGCGGCGGCTCCGGTCCAGCGGAAGCAGCCGCAGGCCATCCATGCGCCAAACGGCCCGATCCAATTGTGAACCGAGCGGTTGGTCGGCAGGATATTGGCGGAGACGTCGTGCGGGTCATACGAGAACAGCGCCACCAACAACAACACCGCCAAGCCCATCAGCACCACGCCGATGATGTCGTTGAATCCGCGGGAGGACTCTGAATGCACCGATACCTTTCGAGCCATGCGAGCAGGGTAACAGTTCCGAGCACCGCCTGACAAGAAACGAGTACGCGGCCGGGCACAGACTTCGTCTGCGATCCGCAGATTGGGGATGACCAAGGCGCTCGCGCTGCCGATTCGGCAGTGCGGCAGCGTTGAGGCGCCTATCGCGGGACCCCTACTTGTTTGTCGCCGGAGGGGGCGGGGCAACCGGCACGTTCGTTTCCTCGGCCGTGGGTGGAGCGGTCAGCAGGTTCGTGCCGGCGGCAGGCACCACTGCCGGCTTGGTCGACGTGCCCGGAGTCTCAGCCGGCGGTAACACGCTGGCTGGCGCGGTGGTCCCGGCCTTTTCCAGTGCTTGTTTAAATGCGTTCGTGGTGCGGCTGTGGTAACTGCTCTGCATCAGCGAGAGCACGATCGCCAGCACGAAGAAAGCACCCGCGGCGTACTTGGTGATTTTTGTCAGGACATTGCCTGACCCGGCGCCAAACAAGGCGTCGGTCGCGGCGCCGCCAAACGCCAGACCCATGCCGGCCTCCTTCTTCGGGAGCTGAATCAGCACCAGAAGAATCAGGGCCAAACAGTCCAACACCATCACGAACGTCAAAATGCCTATTAGGAAACCCATATTTTCTTTCTAGATCGAACTCTTGATTATATCCGCAAAGCTGCGCGCCTCGAGCGAAGCGCCGCCTACCAGCGCGCCATCCACGTCCGGCTGGCTCATCAGCTCACGGGCGTTGGATGGCTTGACACTGCCACCATATTGGATACGGACGCGCCGGGCAACTGTTTCGTCGAACATTCTGGCGATCTCCGCCCGGATGAAGGCGTGGGCATCCTGGGCCTGGGCCGTCGTGGCGGTCTTGCCGGTGCCGATCGCCCAGACCGGTTCATAGGCGACAACCGTCTCCGCCATCTGGTCCTTGCTTAACCCGGCCAGACTCCCGCGCACCTGGGTTTCCAGGACTTTCTCGGTCTGCCCGCCTTCCCGCTCGGCGAGGGTCTCGCCCACGCACACAATCGGCTTGAGCGAGGCGGCATGGACCGCCAGCGCCTTCTTGGCAATCAACTCGTTCGACTCCTTCTGGTACTGGCGCCGCTCGGAGTGGCCGAGGATCACGTAGCGCACCGAGAACTCCTTGAGCATCACCGCGGCGATTTCGCCCGTGTGGGCCCCGACCTTCTGCTCGCTCATGTTCTGGGCGCCCAGCCGGATGTTGGAGTCCAGGATTGCCTTCGACACGTCGCTCAGCGCCGTGAAGGGAGGACAGACAACGATGTCCACTTCTTTCACAGCGGCCAGTTCAATCTTGAGGCCGCGCACGAGGTCAAGCGCCTCGGCGACCGTCTTGTTCATCTTCCAGTTGCCTGCAATAATCAGTTTCCGTTCTTTATTCATAGAATGTACTTAACGCAAAGGCGCAGAGAGACAAAGACGCAAAGGGGGCTAAAGGCCATTGACTACGCGATGAATGCCGCTCTTCACGTATTGTTCGCCAAAGTTGATGACCAGTCCCAGTCAGTGTCTGCATCTCTGCGTCTCTGCGTCTTTGCGCCTCTGCGTTAATTCACTTGTCGCTCAGGGCTGCTACACCGGGCAGGACCTGCCCTTCGAGGAATTCAAGGCTCGCGCCACCCCCGGTGCTCATGAAGGTGACTTTGTCCCCCAGTTTGGCTTTGTTCAGGGCCTTTACGCTGTCGCCGCCGCCGATGATGCTCTTGGCGCCGCTCTTCTGCGTGGCGTCGGCCACCGCGCGGGCGACGGCGTTGGTGCCTTCGGCAAACCGCTTATCCTCGAACAGCCCCATCGGCCCGTTCCAGAGGATCGTCTTTGCGCCGGCGACCTCCTGCGAGAACGCCTTCACCGTGGCCGGACCGATGTCGAGCCCGGCGGCGTCCGCAGGACAGTTCAGGTCTGCGTTGACCCGGACGTTCTGGTAATCAATGACCGGCTTACCTTTCTTATCCAGCTTGTCGGTCTTGACCGGGACGGCGACGACGTCGTCCACTGGCAGGAGGAACTTCACGCCGCGTTGTTTGGCCTTGGTCAGTGCGGACTTGGCGACATCGGTCTTATCCGCCTCAACCAGGGATTTGCCGGTCTGGCAGCCCTGCGCCAGGCGGAACGTGTAAGCCATCGCCCCGCCGATCAGGATCGTATCCGCCTTCTCCAGCAGACGGTCAATGACCTGGATCTTATCCGAAACCTTCGCCCCGCCCAGGATCACGACAAACGGACGGGCCGGCTTCTCCAACTCCTCGCCCAGGAACTTCAGCTCGCGCTCCATCAGCAGGCCCGCGGCGCACTGGCCGCCGCGTTTGGCCACCACCCGCGCCACCCCCTCGGTTGAGGCATGAGCGCGATGGGCGGCGCCGAAGGCGTCGTTGACATAAACGTCCGCCACCTTGGCCAGCTTCTCGGCAAACACCGGATCATTCGCCTCTTCCTCGTTGTAAAAGCGCACGTTTTCCAGCAATACAACCTGGCCAGGCATCATGGCACCTGCCACGCGTTCGACCTTTTCCCCGATACAATCGTCCACAAAATTCACCTCGCCGTGCAGCAACTCAGAGAGTTTCGCGGCGACCGGGCGAAGGGACATAGAAGGCTCGCGCTTGCCCTTGGGCCGGCCCAGGTGCGCCGTCAAAATCAGCTTGCCCCCCTGCTCGATGAGCAGGCGGAGCGTCGGCAGGGTCGCCTCGATGCGGGTGGCATCGGTAATGACCATCTGGCCGTCTTTCTCTTCGAGCGGCACGTTGTAATCCACGCGGAGAAACACCCGCTTGCCGCGCACATTCAGGTCTTTAACTGTCAGTTTTGGCATATAATCTAATCTTCCGAACAGAAGGGACGGAGCATACCTGCACGCCGACAGGCGTCAATTGGATTTGTTGCCCAGGCGAGCTGCCGCCACGGCTGTGGACAAAGTAGCGCAGATTTTCAATCTGCTGTACCGCAGAATTGCATTCTGCAGAGGGCGCGTACGCTGGAAGCGCCAGCAAGCATCCGCCGCCCTGCCGATTACAAATCGGCGATACGGCAGATTGAAAATCTGCGCTACTTTGTCACTGGCCCTGAGCTGCCGCAGGGCGCATGCACGAAGCCCATAAGGGAGCGCGGACATTCCTGTCCGCCCGCTTTGCCCGAACCCTGGCTGGCCTGCAGGAATGTCCGCGCTCCGCCGCGAGGTTTACTGGGCCAGGTAGGAGACGCGGTAGTAGCGCTGGGCGGTGCCAGCGGAACTGTCTGTCTGGAAAGCGCTGTCACCGGAGGCCGTTTGCGTCCTGGCTGGCTGCCAACTCCCCGCAGTGAGGCTCGTGCGATACTCCAGGGTGTAAGCCGCTCCCGGAATGGTGTTGGTGTAATAGACCGTCGCCGTGCCGGCTGCGCGGGTGATGGAAGTGACTTGCAGGCGGGGCCCGAGAATCAGCAGGCCCCACTTCCCATCCGCCACGTGGGCGTATTTCCCACTCACCGCCACGCCAGAGGCCTCCCCACCGGTGTCGTAGCCGCCCACACGCTGCGGGTTGGCCGGATTGCTCACGTCTATTACCTGCAAGCCCGCAGGACCATCCGCCACGTAGGCGTAGTTCCCGCTCACCGCCACGCCCAAAGCACCCCCGCTGGGGACATAGCCGCCCACCCGCTGCGGATTGGCCGGATTGCTCACGTCTATCACCTGCAAGCGCCCATCCGCCACGTAGGCATAGTTCCCGCTCACCGCGACGCCATAGGCCCACCCGTTGGTGTCGTAGCCGCCCATCCGCTGCGGATTGGCTGGATTGCTCACGTCTATCACCTGCAAGCCCGCCGAGCTATCCGCCACGTACGCGTAGTTCCCGCTCACCGCCACGCCATAGGCCCACCAGCTTGTGTCGCAGCCGCCCACCCGTTGCGGGTCGCCCGGATTGCTCACATCAATTACCTGCAAACCTGCATAGTGATCCGCCACGTAGGCGTAGTTCCCGTTCACCGCCACGCCATAGGCCTGCCCACTGGTGTCGTAGCCGCCTACCCGCTGCGGGTTGGCCGGATTGCTCACATCTATCACCTGCAAACCCGCATACCCATCTGCCACGTAGGCGTAGTTCCCGCTGACCGCCACGCCTCGGGCATAATCGCTGGTGGCGCAGCCGCCCACCCGCTGCGGCTGGGCCGGATTGCTCACCTCCATCGCCTGCAAGCCCGCAGGACCATCGGCCACGTAGGCGTAGTTCCCGCTCACCGCCAGGCCGGAAGCGTATCCGTTCATGTCGTAGCCGCCCACCCGCTGCGGGCCGGCTGGATTGCTCACGTCTATCACCTGCAAACCCGCATAGTGATCCGCCACGTAGGCGTAGTTCCCGCTCACCGCCACGCCAGAAGCATACCCGCTGGTGGCGTAGCCCCCCACCCGCTTTGGGATGGCGGGATTGCTCACATCTATCACGTGCAAGCCCCCAGCGCTAGCCGCCACGTAGGCGTAGTTCCCGCTCACCGCCACGCCATAGGCCAGCCCCCGCGGCCAGCCCGGCCATTGGCCGATCAAGACCGGGTCCGCGCCCAGCGCAGGCCAAGCCAGCGCCAGGACCAGAGTCACCAACCCGTAGCCGCAGTTGGTTTTCGGGAGCAACAGACCTTGCTCAAGGCCTTTCATGAGCGTTTCCTTTCCATCAGGGGTGAATTCCTTGCGCAGCGCAGAGCGGCAACCACCGGCGGCCGAGAGGGAAGAGGTTTGCTGAACGTGCCCTTCGCCTGCCCGCTCGCCCTCAGCGCTGCGCGGGTGATGGAGCATTGGCTTTCCGGCCCACCATGCATAAAGCGAGCCTATCAGGAGCTTGGCCACAGATGTCAAGCGGTGGTTTTCCTGAATCGTCAGCCCGCACCTTTCACCCCCAGCCCGCGCGCCGGGCTTGCAGGGGTGAGCGGTCTGGGTCAGGAATGAATCAGGGGCGCGGGAACGCCGCCGCCGCCCGGACTAGCTCTTCGGCGCTTTAGGCGGTGTACTAGCGATGCACCAGCGATGCACCAGCGATGCACCACCGGTTCCCGCGTGTGCATCGCTGGTGCATCGCTGGTGCATCCGGTGTGCACCGCTACTACACGGCGTGCGGATGGGCCTGGCCAGGCTTCGAACGAGGGCGATGGCGGGTCAGCCTATCCTGCCCCAGGCAGGATGTGCGCCAAACGTTCTGGGGGGTGAGGTTCCTACCGACCGGTGCTTCAGGCGGCGGCCCCGAGCTGGAGACGGTTGTCCGAGTTAAGCATGGCCGTGAGGTTTGGCCATTCCGGCGCGTTCATTTCGTTGAAGGCGTGGAGATAGACCGCGACCGTCTCGGGCGGATACTTGGCAAGCAGAGCGTCCACGGCGGCGCGGAGCTTGGCGTCGTCCATCGCCGGCGGCAGTTGTTCGACGACCCCGTCCTCGTGGGTAATGCCGAGGGCGTTGAGGAAGTCGGCGAGCATGGGTTTGTGTTTCTTGAGGAGCCAGCTCCGGATGAGGTTGGCGGCCGCCAACTCGAGGGCGGGGCGGGTGAGGGTAGCGAGCATGGTGGTGTGCCGCTGGGGCTTGGGCTGGCGTTCGAGGAAGACCGCCCGCAGCTTGCGAGATTCCGCCACGGCGCCGAGGGTGGCGCGGTAGAGGGGTTTATCGTTCTCGTAGGTGTAGGTCAGAATGTCGAGCGCGAGGGGCGGGGACATAAACCCGAGAAGTTCGTGGGAAGTAAGCATGTTGGTTGTGGGCGGAAGATCCAGGGTGTTAAACCGGTTCGTGGCGTTGTTAGGTCAAAAGGGTTAAATCACTCGGTTCAGGACGTTGTGGACGGCGGGCATCACCCAACCGTCAATACCGCAATCTTATGCGAGCGGGCGAGGCGTTCGCAAGTTTCTTGTTCGAGCAACAAGGACTTGCCGGCCTCAAAGGCAAGCACGGAAATTCGGGCGGCGGCGCACGTCTCGAGGGTTCGCGGGCCGAGGCACGGGATATCGAACCGCAGGTCGTGCCGCTCCTTGGCGACCTTGACGGCGACCGCGCCACCGGCCGAACCGGCCAACTCACCGCCCCGGGTCAGGCAGCGGTCGGTGCCCTCGAAGGCCTCGACAGCGAGGACGGTGCCGTCTCTGACGAGCACCATTTGGCCGATTTCCAGGCGGGAGATCTCTTTGGCCATGCGGAAGCCAAACTCGACGTCCGCCTGCTGGGCTTTGGTGGGTTTCGGTCCGAGCTGAAAGCCGCTGGACGGCATCAACGGGCGGAGCCACGGGGTGGCTTCGATCAGCTCGATGCCGTCCTTCTTCAATTCATCGGCAATAGCGCCGAAGACCGTGTGGGCGTTCTTTTCCTTGAGGCGCAGCAGCAGGGTCAGGGCGCGAAGGTCCGGGCGGAGTTCGTAGAGGTGCTTGGGCGCGATCTGGCCCGCCATGACGCAGTGTTTCACGCCGCGGTCGGCCAGGGCGGCAATCATCCTGGAAAGCTGCCCCACTTTCAGCCAGACGATGTCGTCCACCAGCGAGGCGAGGGCCGGTTCGGTCTCGCCTTCGAACGCGACCGCCACCAGGCGCCGGACGCCTTGGCGGCGCGCCTGCTGGGCGAAGAGCAGGGGGAGCGAACGATTGCCGGCGATAATGCCGATTGTGTCTGGCGCGGGAGTCATGCGCTTAAGGTCGTGGGGCGGTCGGAGCTTTGGGCGCTGACGGAGCCACCGGCACCGACGGGGGCGCGGGCGATGGCGAAGAGTCTGCCGGTGGGGGAGGCTTTGGCGGGGGCGGAGTGAGCCGTTCGATTTCAGACTGGTAGGCTTCCGCGTCGGCTTTCTTGTCCAGCTTCTGCGCGAGGGGCAGGAGCTTCCTGTAGATCGCAAGCTTGTCCGGGTAAGCGGGGAATTCCCGGAGCAGCTCCTGGTAATCGGCGTAAGCTTCCGGAGCGCGGTCCAGCGGGAGCAGCTTTTCCCCCAGGGCCAGCCGGAGCCGCAAGCGCTGCTGCGGGGAGGGGTCTCGTTCCAAGGCTTGTTGGTACGCATGCACGGACGAGGAGGGTTTCCCCTGGGCCGAGTACAGATCGCCCAGCTTTTCCGTCAGCACGGCGCTTTGTTTGGTCATGTCAAGCCGCTCCAGGAGGTCAACCAGGCCGGCCATCGGCTTGCCCGTGGCGAGGTTGAGATTCACCAGGCGCAGGAAGGACCACTGCAGCAACGGGCTGCGCCGCACCGCCAGCTCGCGGTGGAGCTGGTCCGCGTTGCGGCCGAACGGACGATAAAGGGGGTCGCCGACCACGGTTGTCTGCCACGATAGCACCGCCTGGCACGCATACGCCGCCTCGCCAAAGGTAAAGCCGTGAAAGACCAGGCGGGCGGCAAACACCGCCATGTCCGGCGTGCCTCCGAGGTAGGGCTCGAATACGCACCCCATCGTGGCCGTCGCCCCCTTAGCCAGCAGCGGGCCGGCCCAGTAGAGGTTGGTGTTGCGCAGGCTCGCCGCGCTGGTGGAATGCAGGTGATAAGCGAAGGCGCCCGGCATGAATTCCACGCTCGGTGCCGTGAAAGGCCCCGAGGCGCTTCCGTCATACCAGCCGATGTAAATGGCAATGTGGCTCATGGGGAAGCCGGCCGGGAAAGTGTCCGGCCGCTCGTCCACCACCGTCTCGAAACCCAGATGCCGGCAGACTTCGGCCGCGCCGCGGATCCACTCATCCCCCGTTTTCAGGCCGGGGTCCTGCGTGTTGCGCACGTCGAAGTAAGCGCGGCCCCAGAGGCCGTTGGTCTCGGCCTCGAGTGCCTTGTCCAACAGACCCCGCGCGATCGCCGCCGTGGGACCGTCCAGCCGGGTCACCAGCAGCACGCCGTTGGTGGGATGGAGCAGCGCGAGGTTGGTCGTGGCATAAGCCGGGTTGCGGAGGAGGCCGGTCACTGGCGGTTTGGTTTCGATGAGAGGCAGGAGGGCCAGTTCGCTGTCCACGGCGGCTTCGTTGCGCCGCAGCTCCGCCCGCATTTCCTCCGCCGCCGGCTCTTTGAGCTCCGGATCTCCGGTGATGCGCAAGGGGACGCCATAGCAAAGCACGGCATAGCGGATTTTGGATTGGACGATCCTCTTTTCCTTGCGGGCGGGCTGATTCGTGGTAGCGGGGACCTGCTGCGACGCGATGCGCCAAAGCTTCCCTTTCTCGATCGCCCGGGCCAGGGGCTTTTGCAGGTCGTCGCGAAACTCCTTCCGCGACATGTCCTGATTGGTTGAAAGGGGAAAGCCAAAGATCTGTGCGGCCGGCACGCGGCGGCGTCCCGCGTAGTGATCGGCGACCTCTTTGGACTCCGGCACGCGGGTGTTATAGACGACGACGACTTCGTCGCCCGGGTTGGCTGCTGGATCGGCGCCCGCCACCCTGCAAGCCACAACCATCAAGGCAATCAGAACATTCCGGACTCTGCGTGTTCTGGGCACCTGCGTTCGATCTGCCTGTCAGGAGCGGCTCCGCTCCCCCGGTTACTACTTCTTCGGCGGCGCGGCGGGCGGGGCGACAGCGGCAGCCGGCGGCGCGCCGGTCGTTGCGCTGGGGCTAATTCCATACTTCTTGAGATACGGCATGAAGTCCGGATGTGTCTGCCCGTATTCGGCGATCTTCTTGAGAAAATCGTCTGTCGCCGGACCTCGGTTTTTCTGATAATCCTCAATCATTTTGGCTGCCTGCGGACGGACGGCGTCGAGTTCTTTACTGACCGTCCTCCACTGCCGCAGCATGAAGATGGTGAGGGTCCCGCTCACCACGAGCAGCAGAATCAACACGGACACGACCAGGTGCCGCAAGGCGTCGAGCTGTTCTTGCACGTCACTCACTGCCGGTTGGGCGGGGGTCTTATCATCAAAGTTGTCCATATGCACCTACTTGGTTGAAGACTTGGGGACGTTGGTGGGGGCGGCTTTCCCGGGTTTCAAGCCGACAGACACGAGGAGTGGGTCTATCGCGGGGTTTTTCTTGCTGTATTCCAACACGTCATTGGCCAGCGAGTTCACGCCCACGTTGCGGTTGTTAATGGCCGCTATCTGGGCCTGAATTCCACGCAGCTCACGGCTGTTGGAAATGTAGAGCCAACACAATACCATCGAAGCCAACGCGGACAGGGTCAGCAGACCCAGCAGAATCGTGGTCAATTGATTGTTTTTCATAACGATGCGGGGGACTCTACCGTTTCCGTGCTGGTTGTCCAATGTGTTTTTGGCGGTTTTTTCAGCCGGTCAGCGTCGTCCCGCCGACAGCAGACAGGGATAGCCATTTCCCGCTTCAAATCTGGCGGTTGCCTGCTAGACTGCCCTAAATGCGTATCGCCGTCTATCCGGGCAGTTTTGACCCAATCACCAACGGCCATCTGGACGTGCTTCACCGGGCGGTGAAGCTGTTCGACCGGGTGATCGTGGCTGTGGCGCTGAGTGAGAGCAAACGCCCCCTGTTCACCCTCGAAGAGCGCGTGCAAATGGTGGCGCGCGCCGTCCGCCAACTGCCGAGCGTGGAAACCGACTCGTTCCAGGGGTTGCTGGTGGAATACGTCGAGCGGCGGTCGGCTCACGCCGTTGTGCGCGGTCTGCGGGCGGTGTCGGACTTTGAGTTTGAATTCCAGCTCGCGCTGATGAACCGTAAACTGAACGAACGAGTTGAAACCATATTCATGATGCCAAAGGACACCTACACCTTCCTGAGCTCGAGGATTGTAAAGGAAATGGCTCAAATGGGGGGTGACGTCAGCGCGTTTGTGCCGGCGCACGTGCGGACGGCCTTGTCGGCCAAGTTCGCCCGCCCGCCGGCCTAGAGGGTAGTCATTATGCCGTTAATTGTGAACCTGCGCCACCTGGCGGCGCATAATATCCGCCTGGAAGGGGAATTGGGGGTTGCGGAACTGGATGTTGACACGCGGGACGAGGTGATTCAGGTCCACCAGCCGCTGCAGCATGATTTGGAGGTGCAGAAGGTGGAAAACGGGTTGCTCGTGCAGGGGCGTTTGCGTCTGATTCTGGATTGCCAGTGCGTCCGTTGCCTCAAGCCCTTCCAGTACCCGCTGACTCTCGCCGCTTGGACCTGCCACGTTCCCCTGGAAGGCGAAGAACGGGCCGCGGTGGTCAACGATTGTGTGGACTTGACGCCATATATCCGGGAAGATATTCTGCTCGAGTTTCCGCGGCATCCGTTGTGTGATCCGGAATGCCGCGGTTTGCCTGGAATGTCCGCTGGCACAGTGCTGAACAGCAGCGGTGCCGGCAAATCCGACGCCGGTTCGCCGGCGTGGTCCGAGTTAAACAAACTGAAGTTCTAACATTATTTGATCTATGGGTGTCCCAAAGCGCAAGCCATCGAAAAGTCGTCAACGGATGCGGCGCGCGTACAACAGCGCGCTAACCTTGCCGCAGCTCAGCACTTGTCCCCAGTGCGCGGCGCCTTACGTCCCGCACCGCGTTTGTCCCGCCTGCGGTTACTACAAGGGGCGGCAGGTGTTCACCGTTACCGCTGGCGCCTGACCGTCGCCTGGGCGTGCCCTCGGGTTCCGCCGGGGGCGGCTCGTCTATGCGAATCGCAGTGGATGTCATGGGTGGCGACCACGGTTGCGGGGTCGTCATCGCAGGCGCCAAACGGGCACTCCAGGCCGACAGCCGAATCAGCGCGCTTTATCTGGTCGGCGACCGGGCCGAGATCCACGCCGCGCTCCCGCCACGCGGTTTTCGGGATCATCGGGTGAGGATTGCCCATGCCAGCGAGGTGCTGACCATGGCCGACAAGCCCGCAGCGGCGCTGCGGCGCAAGAAGGACTGCTCGATCGGGCGGGCGGTCGAATTGGTCCACGGTGGCAAGGCCGATGCGGTGATCTCGTTGGGCAATACCGGGGGCATTTTTGCCGCGGCTACGCTGAAGCTGGGGCGGATCCCGGGCGTGGACCGTGGCGGGATTGCCACCATCATTCCCACCCCGGACCACGCGTTCGTTCTGCTCGATGCGGGCGCCAACATCGAATGCAAACCCCTGCACCTGGCCCAGTATGCGATCATGGGGAACATCTATGCGCGCGAGGTTCTCCGGTACGAAAATCCGCGGGTAGGCATTTTGAGCATCGGCACCGAAGAAAGCAAAGGCAACGAACTGACCCTGGAAGCGTTCAAGCTCTGCAAGCAACTCAATCTCAACTTCATTGGCAACATCGAAGGCCACGATCTGTTCCGTAACCACGTGGATGTCGTCGTCTGCGACGGTTTCGTCGGGAACGTGGTGCTGAAGACGTGCGAGAGCCTGGCGATGGCCATGTTCTCGATGCTGCGCCGGGAGTTGACCGCCAACCCGCGCCGCCAGCTTGGAGCCTTGCTGGCGCACAACGCCTTCCGCGCGATCCGACGGCGCATGGACCCGGAAGGTTACGGCGGGGCGCCGCTTCTGGGCTTCAACGGCGTGGTCATGAAAGCGCACGGTTCCGCCCGCGAGCGCGCCATTGCCAACGCCATCCGCGTGACTACCGAGACTATCCAACACCACGTCAACCAGGTAATCGCCGAGGAGATTGCGCGGGCCAACGAGCTTTTGCTCGCGGCCGCATGCACTGGTTTCGACCCCTGACTCCGCATGAGCCCTGCTACCCATCCCAAATTCAAGAACCCAAGAGCCAAATATGACTTCCAGGGCCGAACCTGCTCGATCAGCGGCGTCGGTTCCTACGTGCCGGCCAGGATCCTGACCAACGCCGACCTCGAGAAGCTGGTGGATACCTCCGATGAGTGGATCACCAGCCGCACCGGCATCAAAGAGCGCCGGCTGGCCGCCAAGAATGAGTTCACCTCCGACCTGGCGGCGAACGCCGCGCTGCGTGCGCTGCAGAAAGCCGGCGTGACCGCCGAACAGCTCGACCTGATTATTGTGGCGACCATCACCCCGGACATGCCCTTCCCCTCCACGGCCTGTCTCGTGCAGCGGAAAATCGGCGCTCACCGCGCTGCCGCTTTTGACCTGGAAGCAGCCTGTTCGGGCTTCATTTACGCTCTGGAAATCGCGCAGCAATTCATCATGTCCCGGACCTACGACACCGTGCTGGTCATCGGTGCCGAAAAGCTATCCTCAATTGTGGATTGGAAGGACCGCAACACGTGTGTCCTCTTCGGTGATGGGGCGGGTGCGGCGGTGCTCCAGAACCGACCGAACACACATGGCCTGCTCACAGCCGTCATGGGGGCCGATGGCCGAAAAGCCGACCTGCTGTTCATGGCGGGCGGGGGCAGCCGTTGCCCGGCGACCAATGAATCCGTCGCGGCGCGCCTGCATTACCTGCGGATGGAAGGGAAGGAGACCTTCAAGAGCGCGATCCAGGCCATGCAGACGGCCGCGACGGAAGCCTTGCGCCGATGCGAGATTGATATCAGCCGCATCAAGTGCATCATTCCCCACCAGGCCAACCGGCGGATCCTGGACGCGGTCGTTGAACGCCTCGGTGCCAAGCCCGAACAGCTCTTCGTGAACCTCCACAAATATGGCAACACCTCCGCTGCTTCTGTGGCCATTGCCTTGGACGAAGCGGTCAGCTCCGGGTGCGTTCAGCGTGGGGACCTGATTCTGATGGTTGTTTTTGGGGGCGGCCTGACCTGGGGCGCCGCGGTAATCGAATGGTAAGGCGCTGCCATCGCAGGCACTTGGTCGCGCGCAGAGTGATAAGTCTAACTTGACGTCTTTCGTGATTGTGCTATTGTGATGCTGCAATATGAGCGCGAGAAGAATCGAGAATACCGGGTCGCTGCAACAGGTAACGGTCGAGGCGCGTCAGACCCGTTTATCCCTCTCTCCCAACGCAGTCATCATTCACAAGAGCGGCATCGAATTCCGGAGCGCCACGCCCTTCGCGGCCTGGACTGAGATGACCATGACCCTGCAATCGCCCGCCGAAGAGGGTCGGGTCCACTGCACCGGCGTGGTAATTTCCTGTACGGGGAGCAGGCACACCGGCTATCACGTTTCGATGGTTTTCACCAGCCTCTCGAAGCACGCGCAAGCCCGCCTGAATACGATCGCTCATGCGCAGCTAGGATAGCTCTGTGCTGCGGACGGCGGGAAACCTCGAGTGGGAGCGACTGCTGTTCATCCTGCTTGAAATCCCGAGCCGCGATTCCTGGCTGGCAGCTAGCTTCTCCCCGGAGGGTACGAACAGTTCTTGCCCCAGCCCGTCTAACTTGTGCTATCATTTAAGCATCGCACAAAATCATGATTGAACGTTTCACCGCAAGAGTCCTGCTGCTCTTCCTGAGCGGTTACCTGGTCTTACCTCTGCGCGCCGCCGAGTCGGCTACCCCCACTTCCGCTGGCCAGCCCGTCTCCGCGTCAGTTTCGGACGATTCCACCAACTCCCTTCGCCAGATCACTCCCGGCCCGATTGATGGGCGGGTTGCGTTCCTGACAGCGGCGATGCTGGAGAAGAACCATTACTTGAAGCTGCCGTTTGACGCCTCGGTATCCAGCAGGTTCCTCGACACCTACCTGGAGACCCTCGATCCCCAGCACATTCATTTCACCCAGGCCGATCTGGCCGAGTTCGAGCCCTACCGCACCAACCTCAATCGCCTGACGCTCACCGATCGCCGTGTGGGCGACACGCGGCCTGCCTGCGAAATCTTCAATCGGTTCTTCGAGCGGCTCTCCCAGCGCAGCGCTTACGTCGAAGAGCTCCTCAAGCACGAGAAGTTCACTTTCGATGCCGACGAACGGATAACCATCAACCGAAAGGAACTCCCCTATCCCGCGAATTTGGAGGAAGCCAGAAAGCTCTGGCGCGAGCGGTTGCGCTTCGAGTACCTGCAGGAACGGCTGGGCAAGCTGGGGGCCCGAAAGAAGAAGGAAGCCATGGCACTGAAGAAAAAGCCTGCCTCGCCACAAACGAACGTCTCGCCCCGCCCCGGCGACTCCCGGCAGATCAACGACGGCGCGGTTGACGCGGGCGGCGGGGCGCGTTCGAGCGTGACGAACCTCGAAGTGGCTACCGTGCAGGCCCAGACGGACCAGCGGCTCCAGGCCATGGTCCAATCGCCGAAGGGTGCGGAGCAATGGCCGTCGCCGGGGCATGCGACCAGCCAAGTGCGTGGCCAGCCGCTTGACCCTTCGCAGGTGCTGTGGCCGCAGTCCTCAGAGGGACGAGCCCAGGCGGCGGGTAACCAACCGGGCCGGGCTGATCCCAACGCCGGTGCTTCCGCCACCACTAACAACGTCGCCGTCGCCTCGCCAAAGAAAACAGATGACGAGGAGATCATCGCCACCCTCACCCATCGTTACCACCGCAACCTGCGGTTCTTCACCGACTGGAACAACGAAGACGTCTTGCAGACCTACCTTACGGCCTTGGCTCGAGTGTACGATCCACATTCGGACTACCTGGGTCGCGCACAATTGGAGAGTTTTGCGATGACGATGAACCTGAGCCTGTTTGGCATCGGAGCAGAGTTGACGGTGTCTGAGGATGGGTACTGCACGATCCGTCGGCTGCTTCCCGGCGGGCCGGCCATCAAGAGCAAGCTAATCAAGGAGAACGATAAGATCGTTGCCGTGGCCCAAGCCGATCAGCCGCCAGTGGATATCGTGGACCTGAGCCTCAACAAGGCCGTCCAGCTCATTCGCGGTCCCAAGGGAACCGAGGTGCGCTTGACCGTTATTCCCGCCGGCGGGGGTGACTCGGATCGGACGGTGGTGAAGCTGATCCGCGATGAGATCCCGCTGGCAGACTCGGCGGCGAAAGCCAAGTTAATCGAAGTGCCCGACGGGCATGGCGGAAACCTGCGGTTCGGGGTCATTGATCTGCCTTCTTTCTACCAGACGTTTGACGCGGTTAATTCCAGGGACAAGCCGGAGCCGAAGAGCACGACGACCGACGTGGCGAAGCTGCTCGCCAAGCTCAAGCAGGAGAAAGTCGAGGGCATCATCCTGGATTTGCGCCGCAACGGCGGCGGCTCTCTTGAAGAGGCCATCCGGCTTACCGGCTTGTTCATTAAGACCGGGCCCGTCGTCCTGGTCAAAGAAGTGGACGACACAGTGCAGCGGGCCGAGGATACCGACCCCTCGGTTGC
This sequence comes from uncultured Verrucomicrobiota bacterium, assembly GCA_964625855.1. Classification (GTDB taxonomy): domain Bacteria; phylum Verrucomicrobiota; class Verrucomicrobiia; order Limisphaerales; family UBA8199; genus JAPLUA01. The sequence continues at coordinate 153,208 of CAZVFC010000008.1, forward strand.
GTACGAAGGGCCGCTGCTGGTCCTGACGAGTCGGGGCAGCGCGTCGGCTTCGGAAATCCTGGCGGGAGCCTTGCAGGATTACGGCCGTGCGTTGATCGTCGGCGACAGCTCGACCCATGGCAAAGGCACGGTGCAAAGCGTGAACCAACTGCGCCCGTTCATGCAACTGGTTGACCGGTCGCTCACCAATGATCCCGGCGCCTTGAAGCTCACCATTAAGAAATTCTACCGTCCCAGCGGCGCCTCCACCCAGTTGGAGGGCGTAGTGCCCGATATCATTCTCCCGTCGGTGGCCAATGAATCGAAGGACATCGGCGAAAGAGCCCTCGACAACCCGCTGCCATATGACAAAATCCACAGCGCGAAATACGACCATTTGAACCTGGTTGAACCGTATCTGCCCGAGCTGCGCAAGCGCTCGGCGGAGCGGGTGGAGGTTGACAGGGAATACACCTACGTCCGCGAGGATATCGAGCGCTTTAAGAAACAGCAGGCCGACAAGACCATCTCGCTGAACGAGCAGGTTCGCCTCAAGGAGAATGACGAGGTGGAGGCTCGCAACAAGGCGCGCGAGGAAGAACGGCGCTCCCGCCCGGATCCGGCGGAGACGGTCTATGAGTTGACCCTTAAACAGGTGGATTTGCCGGGTCTGCCGCCGCCGGTTGCCCGCACCAACGCCGCCCTGGCCAATCTGCCCTCGGACGCAACGACCATTCACTCCGGCGTCAGCACGAACTCCACCGCCGCCACCGCAGCCGACGACAACCTCGAGGATGCTACCGAACCGCCGGCCCCGGGAGCCGATGCGGCACTGGCAGAGGCAGAGCATATCCTTCTGGATTATCTCTCCCTGTTGCCCAAAGGCGATTTGGTGACCGCCCGTCGCTGACTGGCGCGAGCACACTCTCGCCAGGCGCCCGGGCGCCTGCCTCGTTTGCCGCCGCGCCGGCCAGCGCATGATTGACAATCTAAGCTGCCCATTGCAGGTTCATTGAGACATCAAGTTCAGCCGATGAAAACCGCCCTTACCCTGATGAATCTCGCCGCCCTCCTGGCGATGCCGGTAATCGCAGGCCCGGATGTGATCATTAAGCAACGCGCCAAAGATCTCCGGGACCAGAACAACGTGCGACAGGGCGTCCCGCCCCCAACCGCGGCACCCCAGCCGGTCAGGCCGGCGACCACTACCGCCGCCCCAACTCCTGTCCAGCAAAGCCTCGCCCGGGTGCGGGCCGATCTCGCTGCGATCAAGCCCAATGCCCCGGTCACCGCCGAGCAAAAACAGCAGCTCGCCAGGAACCTGCTGGCCACTGCCCAAGGTGCAAACAAACCGTCGTCCGCCACAGTAACCGCTTTGGCCAACGAGTTGTCCGACGCTCTGGCTCAAAAGTCGTTGCCAGACGCGAGCCGCAATCGCTTGCTTACCGACCTCGCGGCTGTCCTCAACCCGGCGAACATCCAGTCGGCGCAGATGCAGGCCATTGTCTCCGATGTTCAGGCCATCTTCCAGGCCAACGGCACGACCCTCAAGGATGCCGCCAGGATCTCGGCCGCTGTCAAGGCGGTCGCGGCCGAAACCCGCCGCTGAGAGTTGATTGGGCTTCGACGGCTGGGCTGGCTGTGCCCTGGCGGTTTGCCGGCGCTATACTTGTATGCGAGGTTGGCCCGAAACAATGTATCGAAAGAGCCTGCATCAAACGGGAAATCCTGGCCGCCATCCGATCCCGCATTCCGGGATTCGGAATTGCATCTGCCTTCGGCCTTCTGCCTTCGGCCTTTTGTTACCCGTGTCCTTGGCCCTGTTACTGGCCGCCGGAGCAACCGGGCGGGCCCAAACCACGAATATGAGCGACTCGACCAATCACCTGAAGATCGCCACACTCGGCGGCGGCTGTTTCTGGTGCACCGAAGCGTTATTCCAGATGCTTCCCGGCGTCAAATCTGTCACCAGCGGGTATGCCGGCGGCACGAAGGAGGATCCCACCTACAAAGAGGTCTGCGCTGGCAACACCGGCCACGCCGAGGTGATTCAGATCGCCTATGACCCCAAGTTGATCTCTTATGAGAAGCTGCTGGAGACCTTCTGGGAGGCGCACGACCCGACCACCCTGAACCGCCAAGGCGCCGATACCGGTACCCAATACCGCTCGATTATTCTCTACAGCGACGACGACCAGAAAGCCGCCGCCGAGAAGTCAAAGGCCCAGGCGCAGAAAAACTTCAGCCGGCCGATCGTCACGGAAATCGTGCCGCTGACGGCGTTCTACCCGGGCGAGGATTACCACCAGGATTACTACCGCAACAATCCCAATGCCAGCTATTGCCGCGCGGTTATCCGCCCGAAGGTGGAGAAGTTCGAGAAGAAGCTCAAGGCCGGGAAGCCCTGAGAAAACCAAAACGGCGGCCCGTTGCCGGACCGCCGTTTCCAACCAACCCAACCTAGGAACTAGATTCCTTTGTCAATCATGTACTTCACCAGGTCCGATACGCGGCAGCTATAGCCCCATTCGTTGTCGTACCAGCTCACCAGTTTAAAGAAACGCTTATTGAGCTCAATGCCCGCGCCCTCGTCGAAGATGGACGAAGCCTTGCAGTGGATGAAGTCCGAGCTGACCACCTCGTCCTCGGTGTACTCGAGGATACCCTTGAGATACGTCTGGCTGGCCTTCTTCATCGCCGCGCAGATCTCCGCGTAGCTGGTCTCTTTGACCGTCCGGACCGTCAGGTCCACGACCGAGACGGTGGGCGTCGGCACGCGGATGGCCATGCCGGTGAGCTTGCCTTTGACCTCGGGCAGCACCAAGCCCACGGCCTTGGCCGCGCCGGTCGTCGAGGGGATCAGGTTCAGCGCCGCCGACCGGCCGCCTTTCCAGTCCTTCTTGCTCGGGCCGTCCACGGTCTTCTGCGTCGCTGTATAGGAATGGATGGTCGTCATCAAGCCCTCTTCCACGCCAAAGCCTTCCTTGAGCAACACATGCACGATCGGCGCCAGGCAGTTCGTTGTGCAGGAGGCGTTCGAGAGAACATGGTGCGCCTTCGCGTCGTACTTGCCTTCATTGACGCCCATCACAATCGTCGGGCAGTCGCCCTTGGCCGGCGCGCTGATAATAACCTTCTTTGCCCCGGCCGCCAGGTGGCCCTTGGCCTTCTCGACATCCGTGAACAGCCCGGTGGACTCGATCACCACGTCCACGCCCAATTGCTTCCAGGGCAACTGAGACGGGTCCTTGGCACTGACCACCTGCATTTTCTGACCGTTGACAACGAGCACATCATCGTCCGTCTTGTCGGCGGCAGACTTCTCCGATCCGACGGTGCCCTTAAACGCGCCCTGAGTAGAATCATACTTTAGTAGATACGCCAGGTTGTCGGCCGGCACGATATCGCCGACGGCGACTACTTGAACCTCTTTCCCAACCAGACCTTCTTCGACCATCGCCCGAAAAACCAAGCGTCCAATGCGGCCGAATCCGTTAATTGCAACTTTTATTGCCATAATTCTATTTCAGATTAAGTGTTAAATCAGTGCGTGCATATTACCGGCGGCGTACCCAACGTCAACAAAGAAACTACTGCGTCGCGTCAAACGCCGTCGTCGAGGCCGTTGACGATCCGTCCGGCTGCCCCCATCTTCGTGTCGCTGCCCGCGGAACCCGAAGGCACGTCTTACATGTAATGAAACCTATAAATAGAGAATGAGCAAGTCAGCGTCGGCCAGTACATTCGGTCTGACGGTCCTGGCGGTGCCACTCCAGGCGCTGCTAACCATGACGGTGGTCCTCCTGAGTGCCTGGGCCGGGATGCCTTGGCCCGGGGCGGTCGCACTCGGAGTGGCGGGTGCCGCGGCGATGATCGCCGCCTCGCAGTTGAGTGCGCCGCGGGAGTCGGTTCGCCGATGGGCCCTGGCCGCCGCGTGGGCGGGCACCGCGGGGGTGCTGGCCAGTGCGCTGCTTGCGCGCGGAGCGCGGGCAACCCTGGGTAATTACCTGGACGGTTATTACGTGGCGCTGGCCTGGATGTTCGCGGTGGCCATACTGCCAGCCACTGGCCGCAGGCCTGGATGCGGGCCACCGGCCTTGTGGAGGCTCCTGGCGGTGCTCTGGATTATGCTGGGCGCCCTGTCGTGGCTTGGCGCCTCGTACGTGCGCAACCGACCAGGGGCCTTCTTCCTCTGCCTGTTGCTTCTTCTGGTATTGCTGGTTCTGTGCCACTTTTGGTTCCACCTCAACACCACGGGTATTGTGGCAGTCAATTCCCTCATCCTGTTCCTTCTTGCCCTTCCGTTCGTGGACCTGCTGGTCGGCTACGCCGCCGAGTTGCGGGCGCCGCCCGAAGCACGCCAAAGGCTTTACCTCTACGATGTCGCGAAACAGAATCCCGCCGCCTTCGGCCGCTGGTGGAACTACTACCTGAACCAGTGGCGCCAGGCCGAAAAGCAACTTTACGCTCCCGACCCCGACCCGGTTCTGAACTATCACTTGCGGCCCAACAGCCGGGCCCGGTCCATGCGCAGCGAGATCGCTGTCAACAGCCGCGGCTTTCGCGGCCGCGACATCCCGGCGGAGAAGGGCAACGCTTACCGCATCGTCGCGCTGGGCGAGTCCACGACGTTCGGTGTCACATTGAACCAGGGGGACCGGCCCTGGCCGGAGTTGCTCGAACAGTTGGTCCGCGACCGGCTCAGGCCGCCCCAGCCGGTCGAGGTCATCAACGCCGGCATCCCCGGCTATCGCCTGGACCAGAACTTGCGTCGGTTCCCCGGTCAGATCCTGCCCTTGGAGCCGGACATGGTGATCTCTTACCACGGCATCAATGCTTTCCACCAACTGCGGGATGCCGTCCCGTTCGCACCCGGCGCCCGCGCTCCCGCTTACAAGGAACGTCCGCTGCGGCTGCTCGCCGATGCCGAATACCGCCTCAAGCTGATCCGCTTCCAGCACCGCCGGCAGCCGCGCCAAGTCCCGCGCCTGGGGGCGGTCGCCGACCCGCTGGATACGCCCTACGCCCACCACTATAGGCAGTTGATCCAACTCGCCCGGACCAACCGCATCCAACTGGTGCTGGCCAATTACTCGCTGGCTGTCAATGCCCGGAGTGAGCGGGCGCTCGTCGAGTTCTACCAGGTGGGGTATCCCGCCGCTGCGTGGCAGATCCACGCCAATCGCGTGCACTCGGATATCGTGCGCACGTTGGCTGGACAGCACCCGGAGGTCTGCTTCGTGGATACCCATCCGCACCTTGACGGCGAGCACGACAAGTTCATTGACATGGTGCATTTCGCCCCCGCCGGCGACCAGCAGATGGCCGAGACTTTCTTCAAGGCGATACGGCCCATCCTCGAGACCAACCTGTTCCGGCTTTGACAATCCGCCGCCGCGGCGCAACATTGACTTGGACACTTGCTGGACCCATGCAACGCGTAGCTGCGAACTCTGAGCCAAAAGCGGCTTTCGCTTCGCCTGCCGCGTCGGTCGCGCCCCGCACCGCCGGCGATACCCTGGCCGATGCCCTCGACCGCCACACGACTGTCGGTTCGCTCTGGCGGGCAGAGGGGGAACGGATGCGTTGTGTCGCGTGCGGCCACCGGTGTCTGATCGCCCCCGGGCGACGCGGGATCTGCCGCGTGCGGTTCAACCAGGACGGCCAATTGCGCGTGCCCTTCGGCTATGTGGCCGGCGTGCAGTCCGATCCGGTTGAGAAGAAGCCGTTCTTCCACGTCTATCCCGGCACCGACGCGCTGACCTTCGGTATGATGGGCTGTGATTTCCACTGTTCCTACTGCCAGAACTGGGTCACCAGCCAGGCGCTGCGTGACGAGGCCGCGCGCGTCCCCATCCAAACCCTAACCCCGGAGCAACTGGTCAGCACCGGTCGCCGGCTCGGCTCGCGCCTGGTCGTCTCGAGCTACAACGAGCCGCTCATCACCGCCGAATGGGCCGTTGCCGTCTTCCAGCAGGCCATGGCCGCCGGGTTCGCCTGTGCGTTTGTTTCCAACGGCAACGCCACGCCCGAGGTGCTGGATTTCCTGCGCCCGTGGATCGTCGCCTACAAGATTGACCTCAAGGGCTTTGACGATAAACGCTACCGCACCCTCGGCGGCACGCTCGAACACGTCACCGAAGGCATCCGCATGGTTCACCAGCGCGGCCTATGGCTCGAAGTCGTGACGCTCGTAGTCCCGGGTTTCAACGACAGCGAAGCCGAGCTGCGCCAGATCGCGCGCTTCCTCGTTTCGGTCAGCCGGGACATCCCCTGGCACGTGACCGCCTTCCACAAAGACTATAAGATGACCGACCCGCCGAACACCGAGGTGGCTCAGCTCATCCGCGCCGCCGAAATGGGCGTGGAAGAGGGCCTGCGCTTCGTCTATGCCGGCAACGCCCCGGGCCGGGTTGGCCGCTGGGAGAATACCTGGTGCCCGGATTGCCACGCCAGGTTGATTGATCGCTTTGGTTACCTGGTGCGTCAATACAACCTGACCCCGGACGGCAAATGCCCGCAGTGTCAGACTTCCATCCCGGGAATCTGGCCTGCTGCGGGCGCGGAGGAAGTCCATACCGGCGAGGGCATGACCGACTACCACAGCCGGTTCCCTCGCCGAGTGAAGGTGAACTGAATATGGCCAAGTCCGCGGCAGCCGATCCGTTGTCTGTCCGTCCGCCCGCGGTCGCAGGACGCTTCTATCCCGCCGACCCTGCTGAACTCCGGAACCTCATCAGCGCCCTCCTTGCCCAGGTGCCGCCCGCTGCCGGGCCTGCGCCCAAGGCCATTATCGCGCCCCATGCCGGGTACATCTACTCCGGGCCCATCGCCGCCTCCGCCTATGCACAGCTTGCACCGGCGCGCGACCTCGTCAGACGTGTTGTCTTGTTCGGCCCGTCGCACTACGTCGCCCTGGACGGCTTGGCGGCGCCATCCGCCGCCGCCTTCGCCTCGCCGCTCGGGGTCGTCCCGGTGGACACGGCGGCCCTGCGCGAACTCCGCTCCCTGCCGCAGGTTGCCGTGCTGGACGAAGCCCATCGGCACGAACACTCGTTGGAGGTGCAATTGCCCTTCCTGCAAACGGTCCTGGCCCGCTTTTGTTTGGTCCCCCTTGCTGTCGGCGACGCCACACCCGAGGAAGTCGGGGAAGTCATTGACGCGCTCTGGGGCGGGCCGGAAACCCGCTTTGTTGTCAGCTCCGACCTCAGCCATTACTACGACACCCAGGCCGCCCAACGCCTGGACCGTTCCACCGCCAAGGCCATCGAGGCGCTGAAACCCGATGCGATTGGCACCGACCAGGCTTGCGGCCGGATTCCGATTCGCGGCCTGCTGCATGCCGCACGCAAGCACGGCCTGCGCGCGCGCACCGTAGATCTGCGCAACTCCGGCGACACCTCCGGTCCCCGCGACCAGGTGGTCGGCTACGGCGCGTTTGTATTTGAGGAAGGCTGACCGCTGGGCATCCGGACCACTGGACTACGGGACGACGGGACAGCCCAGCGCTCGACGCCGCACCCGCGATTGGTACCTCAACACCCTTGGGGGAGGTAACGATAAAGGAGGTATCATAACGAGCCGCGCAGATCGGCGCGCTTGCCAATTGTTTGGGGCGACCGTACAAGAGGACCACGTGAGACCGTGACAATCTCATCCACCATTATAAAGCGAACGACTGTCCTGTGCGCTGCAATGTTGACCTGGGGTGCGGTGGTGGCTGGAGCCTGCTGGGTGACGGGTCATTGAAGCTGCTGAAGCCGGCCGCGATCGCCAGCAACCGTTTGACTCCTCCCGCTAACGTGAAGCCTGCGACCACCACCCTTGCACCGCGCCAGATGGAAAAACAATGACCCAGCCAGGAGAGCGAATGAAGTTGAGCCTACTGAACCGAAGGACGCACTACTGGGCCACGGCGTTCATCGCTGTCCCCGCACTCATCATCATATGCAGCGGTGTGTTGCTGCAGGTCAAGAAGCACTGCACCTGGGTACAGCCGGCGGAGTTGCAAGGAACGGGTTCAACACCCAAAGTTGATTTCAACGACATCCTGGCCAGTGTGCGGGGAGTGACAGCTCTCGGTGTCACTGGATGGGATGACATCAAGCGCGTGGATGTCCGGCCTAAACACGGAATCGCAAAGGTGTGGCTCCAGAGCGGCTGGGAAGTTCAGGTAGATCTGGGCACAGGTCGCGTGCTTCAGACCGCTTATCGGCGCTCGGACGTAATCGAATCCATTCACGACGGCTCGTTCTTCGCGGGCGAGGTCGGCAAACTCTGCATCTTTCTGCCTAGCGGCCTCATCCTGTTGCTCATGTGGATGACCGGTCTCCGGATGTTCTGGTTTCCGTTCTCCGTCAAGTGGACGCGCAGGAGGGTGTTGTCAGCCAAGCCTGGCGCTTCGATAGTCGCAAAGGAGCCGCCATCGGTGGGCTGAAGGTTACCGGCTCTCACGCATCCCCAGGTCAGAAATCAATGCGACGACTGACCAGTTCAAAATCGTTTGCCAGGGAAAGCGGAGCGAACTCCCTCGCTCAAACCCTTGTCCAGCCCGCCGCCAACTCAAGGAACCAAAGCGAGCGGTGCTCTGCCCAGACGCCGCTGCCTGAAGAAGGTTCATGGGTTGGGTTTTCTCCTTGCGCGAGCCGCTTGGGAACGAAACGCTGGCTTCTATGGACAATGCCTTGTCAGCCATGCGGTAACCTATGAACTTAACCTCTAACATCCTGACACTCGGCCTGCTCATCTCTGTTTCGGTCGCGCTGGCTCAGCCTCAGGCCGCCACTCCCCCCAAGGCGCCGGACGGCACCCCCGGTTATCTGACCAGCGAACTCCACGTGCGCAGCTTTCTGCCGTTAAAGCCGCTCAACCGCGCGCAGCGGCCGACCCCGCTTTCGGCGGTGGTGGAGAATGCCGGCCCCGCCGATGTCACGTTCAGGCCCAAGCTGCTCTGCCCGGTGGGCGTCCGTGAATCGCGCCCTTTTGCCGGCGGCCCGATCACCCTCAAGCCGGGCGCTCAAAGCAACATCTCCTGCGAAATCCAGGCTGACTGCGCCATGCAAGGCGACCTGGTGCTTGAGCTGTGGCGCGACGGCAGGATCATGACCAACGCCACCCTCTCGATGCTGTTCCTGCCGCCGGCCAGCATTGAAAAGGCGTCGTATATCCCAGCCCCTAAGCCGGCCAAGACCACCATCCTCGTCGGCGCGCACAATTGCCCGCTCTGGGAGGCCGACGCGCCGCAAATGTGGGACCAGGTCGTGCAGCATCCGGAACGCACCCCGGCACTGGGCTTCTACGACCAGGCCAACCCGGAGGTCGCCGATTGGGAAGCCAAGTGGGCCGTCGAGCACGGCATCAACTTCTTCGTCTATTGCTGGTATCGCGCCGGCAAGGCGGACACTGTGGAAACCAAATACAGCTCGGCCATCGAGGCCCTTCTGAAGTCGAGATACGCCAGCCAGTTCAAGTTCACCATCATGTGGGAGAACCAGCAGCGCGGCGGCGCCTGGGGAGTCTCTGGTGTTTCCAGTGATAGAGAACTGCTCGAACCACTGACTGCCTCCTGGATCACCAACTACTTCCTCCATCCGAGCTACCTGAAGGTGGACAACAAACCGCTGCTGTTCGTCTATGACGCTCACGTGCTCGCCAAGGACCTCGGCGGCGTCACCAACGTCCCCCGCGCCTTCGAGCAAATGCGCGCCGCCTGCCGCCGCGCCGGCTTTGCCGGCCTCCATATTCTCGCCGAATACCGCGGCCTCGACCCGAAGGAGTTGCAATTCAGGAAGGACATGGGCTTCGACTACACCTTCGCCTACGTCTGGCCCATCGCCAAACCCGACCAAGCCGTCCCCATGCAGCTCGATTTCATCCGCAAAACACGCGACCTGAACATCCTGCCGCAAGTGGTCACCGTCTCGCAGGGTTGGACCGGCTGGCGCAACGAAGGGCCGCTCTACCGGATTCCTCCCGCCGACTTCGAGGGCCTGTTGCGCCAGGCCAAGGAAATCCTCGCCACCATGCCGCAGCAGAGCTTGAGCAGCAAGTTGCTCCTGCTCGACAACTGGAACGAGTGGAGCGAAGGCCACTACCTCGCTCCCCACCGCCAATACGGCTTCGGCTACCTCGATGCCGTAAGGAAGGTCTTCTCCGACGCGCCCGAAGAGCACGTGGACCTGATCCCCGAGGACATCGGTCTTGGCCCGTACGATTCCGCCTACCAGGCCCGCCAGAAGCAGTAAGCTGGGCCGCCCGAGGCCATGTGGCAGAGCAATCACCTCCATAGGCGGGGCATGTTTATAGAAACGGACCTCCAACCAAACCGCTGTTCAAGCTCCGTCAGGAGCGGCATGTTTATGCTTCCGAGCCAGGTGGGAACGATGTTCCGGCTGGTCCGTTGCATGCCGCTCCTGACGGAGCTCATTTCGGTTAGGGACGGCTTCCACTCGCAGCAAGCGGAATTGAAGAAGGGGGCCATCAAGCTATTGCCAAACCGACGTGGACGTGGCAAAACCTCCTCCATGGCCACCCTGTACTGCGGCGACAACCTCGACATCCTCCGCCGCTACCTCGAAGACGAGACCGTGGAGCTCGTCTATCTCGACCCGCCCATCAACTCCGCCCAAAACTACAACGCCTTCTTCCACGAACAAGCCGGCGCCGACGCCGCCAGCCGAATTCGCGCCTTCCAAGACACTTGTAGCTGGAACCAGGAAAGCCAGGGAGCACATGGGGAGCGGATTGAAAGCTGGCGCATTTGTCGGGGATATGTTTAAGTGGAACAAGGAATGAGCCACGCGGTAAACCAACGGAAGTTTCCTACGCAGAAACGGGCCCCTTCGGAGGCCCGGCGCTATCCTCCACATTCTTCGAACGGAGCGGAGCTAAGGGAGACTTTCGAGGCAGTGGCCAAGGTGCTGGAGGACCTGCCGATAGCCGACAATGCAGAAGGGGCGGTCGAGAAGATGCTGCGTGCGAACGCTATTCTCAGGCACCTACCCTGGCCGAAACCATTCGACGAAACCATTCACCGCTTCCGATGTGGGGACGCACGCGACCTGTCGTGGCTTCCAAATGAAAGCGTCCAGCTCGTTGTGACGTCCCCTCCCTATTGGACGCTCAAAGCGTACGAGCCGCACACGTCTCAACTGGGGGCCATCGCCAACTACGAGGCATTCCTATGCGAGTTGGATAAGGCTTGGGCTGAGTGCGCCCGGGTTCTGGCGCCCGGCGGCCGAATCTGCTGCGTGGTGGGTGATGTTTGCATCCCGAGGAAGAAAGAAGGACGCCACTATGTCATGCCTTTGCATGCGGACATCCAAACCCGCAGCCGACGGCTCGGGCTGGACTGCCTGACGCCCATCCTCTGGCAGAAGATTGCCAATGGAGTCACGGAAGCAGAAGGCAATGGAGCGGGTTTTTACGGCAAACCCTATCAGCCCGGTGCGATCGTCAAGAACGATGTCGAATATATCCTCTTCTTCCGAAAGGGAAGCGAGTACCGGTCTCCCTCTACGGTCCAGAGGGCGCTTTCGATGCTCAATAAGGAGGAAATGCAAAGCTGGTTGCGCTCATCGTGGCTAGACATTAAAGGTGAGTCCACCAGGAAAGGACACCCCGCGCCCTTCCCTGTTGCGTTGGCGGAGCGGCTCATAAAGCTGTTTTCATTTGCGGGAGACACAGTGCTCGACCCGTTCGCTGGTACGGGAACAACCGCCGTTGCTGCACTAAACTGTGGCCGCAATAGCGTTAGCCTCGACATTGAACCCAAGTACGTTGCCATCGGCCAGCAGCGGTTACGGGAAGCTACGTTCGTTCCACTCGAATCCGGAGCCGTGCGAACTAAACTGCTCTTGGAATAACACTCAGATGCAAGAATTCGCCCTCCTAAATACCTTTCGGAAGCTCTTTGAAGGCACCAAATACAAGCATCGAGATTCTAGCCTGGGAGACCTTGTCGCCAGTCAGCTCTACGAAGACTTGGTCAGCCTGGGTAAGTCGGACAGGCTGGCTTCTCGGGTCAAAACGCACGAGCGAGTGGTGAATCTAAGCAATAAGGCTGTTGGCAAAACCAGTAGGCGGGGTGACGGAACTTTCGGCGAGTTGGTGCCGACCGCGGTTGCAATCACCGAAGCGGGTTTGCTTGTTGCGCGTGGCGAAGTTGCCAATATTGAAATCGGCGCCGAGACGAAGATCCTGGCCAAGGCGATGATTAAGCAGATTGACCGCGTAATCGGTGACCTCGCCCGCCAGGTTGAAGAGTTCAGGAGCACTGGTGGAAATCCGATCTGCGTTGGCATCGTTGGGGTGAATTTCGCTCCGGTTTACACTTCATACGAAGGGGGCCGCGAATACCTGACGGATGGGAAGAAGCACAAGCATCCCTTTCAGGAGGCGGCGGAGGCGGAGAACCGCCTGCTGACCAGGGCGGCGCCGAGCTTCTATGAGTTCCAGATCCTCCGTTTCCGGGCAACCAACGTGTTGCCGTTCCCCTTCGAGTGGCTGGACTATGCGCAAACCGCAAAGGAATACAGCGCTCTCCTGGTCCGCCTCTCACGCGAGTACGATCACCGTTTCCCTTAGGCTCTGCTGCTGTGCCCACAAGACGCGCAGCAATACCCGAAGCTGCAACTGCGCACGGTCAAAGAGTTGATGGACGGCAAAGGCATCGAGCGCCCGAACAACGTCGCCGCCACCGACGAAACCTTTAAGAAAGCCCCCAAGGCTAGAAGCAAAGGGCACGAGCAGACGGGCCTCGATCTGGAGTAGCGATCCTCTAACCCAATCCCCAGGACCGGAAAATCATGCGCAGGGCAAAGCCCGGTTCCGCGATCAAAGGGGTGATTCTGTTCGTCATCGCCATGCGGTTTATTTTCTTCGTCATGTCCATGGTCTTCCGCCTTTTGTCCTCGATCGCGCCACATTGACCCGGCGCAAACGGACCGCAACGCGAAGAGGCAAAGGCGGCGAATTCAGCCTGGTGTCTTTGCTCCTTGGCGACCTTGCGTTAAGGGCCTTCCCGTTTGTTTGCTTGCGTTGACGCTGGAACGGACGCAGGCTGGCAGGCGGACGGAAAACAAACCGCCAGAGCGGTGGAGCGGAGCGTGGTCGCGGCGCTCGCGGACAGACTGGATGAGCTGGTCAACTCCTTGAACGCCCAAGCCTTGATTTCGCAAGGCCCCAATGGCAGACTGTCCCCATGAGCAAGCTCGAAACCATCGAGGCTGAGGTGCGGAAGCTGCCGCCCGAACAGGCCTTGCAGCTTCAGGATTGGCTGGCGAATTACCTCGAAGACGAGGCTGAACTGAATCCGGAGTTCGTCGCGAGCATCGAGCGCGGCCAAGCCGACCTGCGCGAGGGCCGTGTGCGGGTGCGCAAGCCCTGACGCGCGGTGAACCAGGCCTCGGAGGCACTCGTTACGCTCGGCCACCGGCGCGAAGTCTATCGCCTTTGACAGCTTCATATCGGCCGGGCGGCGGACTGGCATTAACGTTAACAGGGCCGCGAAGCATACTTGAACCATCGTCACGCCCGTGAGGCCGCCATGCGGGAGCCCGGAGGCGGGATTAAATTAGGAACGCTGATGAGTTTAGAGGGGGAGGGGTCGCAAGAGCTTAGGAAACCAGCCATTTCTGGGATGAACGAGACCCCCCTCGTACAAGACGCGTACGAGACACGTACAAGACAGGTAGTAGCCATGTACAAGCCTCGGGCAGGATTCGGCTCTAAGTATCTTGAGTGCTTATGACTTCGGGACGCCATCTGGCGGGTCGGGATGTCCCGCGAGGAAGCGTATTAGACAGAGACAAATGCCAATTGCCAGGAATACCGATCCGCCCAAGCGTAGCGGCATCTCGGTAGAGTGACACCGGCCCCCGGAACCACAGCGAACGGCGCTCTGCCAAGAGGTTGCTACAGGCATAAGGATTACGGGCGGGGAGACGGCTTAGCGGGCGGGTCAGCCGGGGTTTGCGGTTCGATGTAGCGAATCTCAGCCTGGACTCCCAGCCGGGCCAGGATCTCGGACTCAATGTCGCGTTTAGGGTCGCGCGTGGGCGGCATGGCGCCGGCAAAGAAGTCTTCGGTGAGTTCAAGGGCGACTTGCAGTTGGCGGTCGGATGCTTCGAGGTGGAACCGGAGGCCGGCGGCGCGGGTTTGGGCGAGCACTTCGGCAACCTGGGCTTCGTAGAAGGAGATTTCCCTGACCCGGTAACGGCGGTCGAGGCGCATGCCGGGCTGGAGCAGGACGCCCGTCCGGCCGCAGGCGCATTTGTCGCGGCACAGTTCGGCGGCGACACGGGTGCGGTAGCGAAGCAGCGGCATGGCTTCGCGGGAGAGGGTGGTGATGACGAGTTCGCCGTCGCAGACTTCGGCCAGAAATTGGTCTTCGTGGATGTGGAACAGGCCCACCTCGCACTCGACGCAGAGGCCGGGGTTGAGGATTTCGCCCAGGCCGAAGTTGCAGCGCACCGCGGCGAAGAGCCCCGAAGCGAGCTGCTCGCGGGTCTCCTTGTCCACGGGCCGGGAGAGCAGGACGGTGCGCAGGTAAAGGGATTGGGGGTCAATCCGCCGCTCTTCGACGGTGCGCATCAGGTCGAGGGCGTTGGTGGGCGTGGTGATGAGGATGGTGGGGCGGTAGTTCTGGAGCATCGCGAGCTGGTAATCAATATGCAGCGGGTCTTCAGCGATGACCGAGGCTTCGATGAACTCGGCGCCCCGCACGTAACCCACCGCGCCGGACTGCGTCAGCCCGCCCAGGGAGATCAGGATGACGTCGTTGGCGGTGACGCCGCTAGCGGCGAGTTGCCGCGCGACCAGCCGGCCCCATTGGGCGAGGTCGTTGCGGGTGTGGCCGATGACGAGCGGTTTGCCGTCCGGGCCCAGGGCCGTGTGCAGGCGGATGACTTCGCGGAGCGGGAAGGCGAACATGCCATAGGGGAAGCTCTGCAGCATGTCTTCCTGGGTCGTGAAGGGCAGCCGCGGGAGGTCGGCGAGTGATTGGAGACGGAAGTCGCCCAGTTTCTCGCGGTAGCGGCGGACGTTGCGGCGGAGGCGAGCCAGCAGGGCCTGGAGGCGCTCGAGCTGGATTTGCTCCAGCTCGGCGCGGGACATGAGTTCGTAGCGGCGATCAAAGGTGCTCATGGGAAGAGGGTGACGAGCGACGGGTGTCGGGTGGCGGGGGAGGAGAGCCGTGAAACGTGAAACGTGATGCGTGATGCGGGGGCTCGGGCGATGAGGTTGACGCGGGCTGTGGGGTTTCCCCACCCCCTTTGCCGAGGTAGGCGCGCTTGACTTCGGGATTGTGCGCGAAGTCGGCGGCGGCGCCTTCGAGAACGATTTCGCCGGTCTCCATGACGTAGGCGCGGTCGGCGATGCGGAGGGTGGCGATGGCATTCTGCTCGACGAGCAGTACGGTGAGGCCAAGGTCTTTCATCTTGAGAATCTCAGCGAAGACCTCCTTGACCATGAGCGGGGCCAGGCCCATGGAGGGTTCGTCCAGCAGCAGCAGCCGGGGGCGGGCCATCAGGGCGCGGCCCAAGGCCAGCATCTGCTGTTCGCCGCCCGAGAGGGTGCCGGCCACCTGTCGCAGGCGCTCGCGAAGGCGGGGGAAACGGTCCAGCACCGTCTCGATTTGCAGCGCGCGGTCGGGATTGTGGTAGCCGCCGATGAGCAGGTTCTCGCGCACGGTCATGTCGGCGAAGATCATCTTGCCCTCAGGCACCAACACGGTGGAGTTGCTGAGGCTGCGCCAGGCGGGCTGGCCCGTGGTGGGACGGCCATCAATGACTACTTCACCGGCCCACGGCGGCAGCAGGCCGATAATAGCCTTAAGCAGGGAGGTCTTGCCGGCACCGTTGGCCCCGAGCAGGCCGACGATCTCTCCGGCGCACACGTGCAGGCTGGCGCCGTGGACGACTTCGAGGCTCCCGTAGCCGCAGCGAAGATTTCGGACTTGGAGCAGCATGTCGGGGGTTAGTTGGGCGGACGCCTCGGCGAGGAGTCCCCACCTGAGAAGTCGGTTTGAAGCTCTCCGCCGAGGTAAACGCCGATGACTTTGGCATCATTCTGCACGACTTGGGGCGTGCCCTCCGCGATGGGGCGTCCATTGTGCAACACGAGGATGTCGTCGGACAGCCCCATTACGACTGACATGTCGTGCTCTACCAACACGATGGTGATGCCGCGGTCGCGGATTTTGCGAATCAGGGAGGCGAGGTCTTCCTTCTCGCGCGTGTTCAAGCCACTGGCGGGCTCGTCCAGCAGCAGCATTTGGGGTTCGGTTGCCAGCGCGCGCGCCAGCTCCACCATCCGCCGCTGGCCAAACGGCAGCGCGCTCGCCGGCCAGTCGGCCAGCGTCCCCAGGCCTACACCCTCCAGTTGAGCGCGGGCGGCGTCGCGAATGGCGCGTTCCTCCCGGGGTTGGCCCGGCCAGCGCAGGCCGCAGCCAAAGAAGTCCCAGCGCGTGCGGCTGTGGCGTCCGACCATGACGTTCTCCAGCACGTTCATCTGGAGGAACAGGCTGGGGTTCTGGAACGTGCGCGAGATGCCGGCGCGGGCAATCTGATAGGGCTTCAACCCGTTGATTAACGAGCCCTTGAACTTGATTTGGCCCGCGTCCGGCTTGAGCAGGCCGGAGATCATGTTGAAGAGGGTGGTCTTGCCCGCGCCGTTGGGGCCGATCACGCCTTTGATCTGGCCGGGCTCGACGGCCATGGAAACGCCATCCACCGCAACCAGCCCGCCAAAGCTGCGGCGGACATTCTCGACTTCAAGGAGCGCCATGCTGCGGACTCCTTTCTACCACGGCTGTGCTGTTCGGAGTCACCGGTTTAGTGGCCAAGTCTTGATGCGTGAAACGTGAAACGTGATCCGTGCCACCCGACGTCGGAGACCCTGGACCTATGCGCCCCAGCCGCCGGAGCCAAAGGCCCAGGGGTTTGAGGGGGCCTTCCGGCGCCAGGGAGATGATGAGGATCAGAATCGCCCCGAAGACCGCGTTGTCATAACTTCCAAACCACCCGCGCAGGGAGCAGTAATTCAGGGCGATGCTCATCGCGGTCACCCCCCACAGGTTGGCCATGCCGCCCGCGGCTGCGAGCGCCACGTAGCGCACGGACTTGAGGGCGCCAGCCTCAGACGGCGCGATGCCGCCGGTGTAATGCGTGAAGAAGACCCCGGCCATCGCTGCCAGGAGGGCGCTCAGGACGAAGACCTTGAGCTTGCAGGCGGCGGTGTTGATGCCCATGGCGTTGGCGGCGGTCTCGCGATCATGGACCGCTTGCAGCGCGCGCCCGACGCGGGAGTGGACGAGGTTGCGCAGCAACACCAGCACGAGCAGGGCGAGACCGCAGGCGATGTAGTAGTTCTGCACGCGCGCGGCACTCTTGCCAGTGACGGTCAGCCCCGGCAGCAGTCTCCACTCGGGGAGCCCATTGATGCCATCGGCGGCCCCGGTGATGTTGCTGCCCAGCAATATCTTGCTGACGATCAGGCCAAAGCCGAGCGTGGCCATGGCCAGGTAATGACCACGCAGTCGGAGAACCGGGTAGCCGATGAGCAGGGCGATGAGGAACGTCCCGAGCATGGCCGCCGGGAAGGCAGCCCACGGCGACACAATCAACGCCGTGTTGCCATAGAGGTCCTGCTTCGCGACGAGCAGGTGCACCTGCTCCAGGCCTGCGGCCAAAGGGGTGGCCTTGAACGCGGACAGGTCGTGAGTGGTCAGGACGGCCGAGGTGTAGCCGCCGATGGCGAAGAACGCGCCGTGCCCCAGTGACACCTGGCCCGCATACCCCATCAGGAGACACAGGCCCATGACCACAATGGCGTAATAGACCGCCATGGTAAGCTGCGTCAGGCAGTACTCCGTTCCCGTTGCGCGCATGACAAGCTGCGCGCCCACCACCACAACGGGGAAGAGGACAAAGGGCAGAAGCTGTCGCAAGCGCGGCATAGAACCCTAGTGCTCCCTTACCGCGTCGGACGTCGGCGCGCCAAACAATCCCTGCGGCCGAACGCAGAGCACGAGCAGCAGGATGGCGAACGCGGTGACATCGCTGTAAACGGCAGGGAGGCGGCTCACGCTCGCCGCCTCGATCAACCCCACGAGCAAGCCGCCGGCAACGGCGGCCATGGGATTGCCCAGACCGCCCAGGATGGCTGCCGCAAAGCCCTTAATCGCCAGCGGCGCGCCCATCTCGTAATGCGTCATCGTCATGGGCGAGATCACGCAGCCAGCCAGGGCTCCCAGGGCCGCGCTCAGCCCGAAGGCCAGCGTACGCATGTTGGGGATATTGATCCCGGCAAGCATGGCCGCCTCGGGATTGGAGGAACAAGCCCGCATCGCTCGACCCCGGAGCGTGTAGCGCAGGAAGATGTGCAGCCCCAGGACCACCACCGCCATGGTGCCCAGCACCCAGATGACCTGCGGGGAAATGGCCGCGCCCAGGAACCGGATGGAGGAAATCTCGTTGCCGGTGAAGTACGGGAGCGAGCGCACCTTCTCGTCCCAAACATGCAGCGCGGCCTCCTGAATGACAATGGACAGGCCGATGGTGATGATGACCAGGTGCAGGATCGAATGGCGCCTCAGCCGGCGGAAGAGCGTCAGCTCAAGCAGGCAGCCCACCAGCGCGACAATCACCACCGCGCCCGTCACGGCCACCGGCAGCGGCACGTAGAACGCCAGCGTGACCGCCACCATCCCTCCCAGCATAACAAATTCGCCTTGCGCGAAGTTGATAACCCCAGTCGCGCTGTAGATCAGGTTGAACCCGATCGCCACCACGGCGTAGATGCTGCCCTTGGTGATCCCGGACAGCAGGTACTGCAGCGCTAGGCTTCCGTTGTCCATCCGCCGTGTATTAAGCAAAATGCCCCGGTCGGCTGCTCCGCCGGGGCACGGGACCGTCACAACCTGTGCATGTGCTTAGCGGAGCGCGGCTGGCCCAGCCGCAGCGCGTCGGCTTGCAGGGACATCCACCCGCAGAGCGACATGCGGGCCTGCTGCGGCTGGGCCAGCCGCGCTCCACGCTAACTGGAGACCAACCGGTTGGCATGATCGGCGCTACTTCTTATAGAGGGTGAATTTGCCGTCTTTAACTGTCAGCATCTCAAAGGCCGTCAAATCGAGGCCGGTGTGATCGGTGGCCGAGTAGTTGAAGACGCCGGCGGTGCCGACCACGTCCTTGAGGTTCTCGATCGCGTCGCGCAGCTTCTGCCGATCGGGCGCGCCCGCTTTCTTGAGCCCCTCGACCACAACTGTCAGCGCGTCATAAGCGTGGCCGCCGAAGGTGCTGACATCCTCCTTGTAGCGGCTCTCGTAGTCCTTCTTGTAAGCCGCCAGCACCTGCTTTTGCGGATGGCCGTCAGGCAATTGGTCCACGACCAGCAGTCGGCTGGCGGGAAAGAGTATCCCCTCGGCGGCCACGCCGGCCTGCTCAACGTATTTGAGGTTGCCAAACCCATGGCTCTGGAACAGCGGCACGTTCAGGCCGAGCTGTTTCATGTTCTTGGCCACAATGGACTGGGCGGGCACGATGGACCAGTTGACCACCGCCTGCACGCTGGAATTGCCCTTGACCTTGGTGAGCACATCCGTCAGGTCGGTCGCCGACTTGTCGTACACCTCGTTGGCCAGGATTTGGATGCCCTCCGCGCCGGCCATGTCTTCGAGCTGCTTCTTGCCCGCCGCGCCAAACCCGTCCGAGCTGCTCACGACGGCGATGTTGCTGATACCCATGTCTTTCATCGTGCGGTAAATCCAGGTGACGGCCTGGCTATCCTTCTGCGGGACCTTGAAGACGTACTTGGCAACCGGAACAACGATCGTTTCCGCCGCGGCGCAGGAGATGAGCGGCACCTGGTTCTCTTCACAGAGATCCTTGATCTTCATGGTCTCACCGCTGGTGGAGGGGCCGATGATGGCCAGGACCTTGTCCTCCTCGATCAACTGCTTTGCGAACGAGACCGCCTTCTCAGGGCTGCCGGCGGTGTCCTTGATCACCAACTCCAGTTTCCGGCCATTGATGCCGCCGGCGGCGTTGATCTGCTCGGCCATCATCTGCACCGTCTTTTCCTCCGGCGCGCCCAGGAAGGACGCTGGCCCGGTGACGGAAAAAAGGGCGCCGATCTTGACCGGCTCAGAGGGCGGGGGCGGAGCGCAGCCCGGGGCGATTAACAGGGCGACGAGGGAGCAGACACCGGTTAGAATAGTGGGGATTCTTCTCATAATAGTATGATTTCCATATTGAGTAATCTGCGACGGTTTGGCCGGGCCTGAACTTCACCGCAAAGGCGGCCCACCCGAAGCAAGATCACATTGCCAGAAATCCCGAGGCAATGTCAACATTCGCATTAGGAATCATGTTGTGCAGCACGAGGCGACCCGGTAGCCTGAGCGCAGACGAATCAGCACCGCCTGCCGTTATGCAAGAACACTCCTCTGCCCCCATCCGCGGCTGGACGGTGGTGGCCGCGGCGCTTGGCGTCAATCTGATCATCGGCGCGCTTTACGCCTGGAGTGTCATGGGCAAAGCGCTGGCCGAACAATGGCATTGGACCAAAACCCAGGCCGTGCTCCCTTTCGCCGCCGCCACGGCCTCCTTTGCCATCACGATGATCTTTGCCGGGCGCTGGCAGGACAAGATCGGCCCCCGTTATGTGGCCACGCTCGGCGGTGTGGTCTTCGGCCTGGGCTTGGTTCTGTCCTCGTTGGCGCACACCTACGGGCTGATGATGCTCACCTTTGGCGTGGTCGGTGGAATGGGGATCGGCCTGGGCTATTCGGCCACCACTCCGCCTTCGATCAAGTGGTTCCCAGCGGCCAGGCAGGGCCTGATCACCGGCATCGTGGTCAGCGGGGTGGGACTTGCCGCGGTTTACATCTCGCCCCTGACCAACTACCTCCTGAAGGTTGCTACCATTCAGCAAACGTTTCTGATTCTGGGCCTGGGCGCCATCGTGTTGGTCTCCCTGCTGGCGCAACTCCTGACCGATCCGCCTCCCGGTCACATGCCCGCCTGGGCGGCTGCGACTGGGTCCAAGTGCCGGTCGGGCCCCGTTTCGCGCCGTGATCTGGACTGGCACGAGATGCTGCGAACCGGGCCATTCTACCAACTCTGGCTCATGTTCGTGCTTTCAGCCTCCGCCGGCCTGCTGATCATCGGCAACATCACTCTCGTCGCCCGGGACCAGGCGCCCCAATGGGACAAAGGCTTCGTGTTGGTCATAGTGGTGGCGATCTTCAACACCTGCGGCCGCTTCCTGAGCGGCTATGTCTCCGACCGAATCGGGCGGACCAACACCATGATTCTGGCCTTCGTGCTGCAGGCCATCAATATGTTCCTGTTCCCCCGGTATCGGAGCCCCGCGCTGTTGTTGTTCGGCTCTGCGTTCACCGGCCTGTGCTATGGGACCATCTTCACGCTCTTTCCCGCCGCCACGGCGGACTTCTATGGCGTCCGGAACCTGGGTGTCAACTACGGCTTCGTCTTCACCGCCTTTGGCGTCGCTGGCGTCACGGGGTCGGTTCTTGGAGGGCGGGTTCGCGACCTGTTCGGGTCCTATGCCTACGCATTCGTTACATGCGGTATCATGCTGCTGGGGGGCGCCGTCCTGGCCTTTATCCTGAAGCCTCCCGTGGCGGAATCCGCCCCATTGGCGCCCAGCCCCGTGCGGCATCCCCAAGGCGAGAGGGACACCGGGACGGTGAAGAAATAGCGCAGGCTGGAACCTGACATCGCCGGGGCGGCCCGGTCTCAGAAGAAGGGATTGTGGGCCTTCTCCTCCGCGACGGTGGTGAGAGGGCCGTGACCGGGGCAGAGGAGGGTCCCTGGCGGCAGGGTCAGGATCTGCTCGCGTATCCTTTGGCGGGCGAGGTCCCAGGACTGGTTGCCGCGACCCATCGAGCCGGCAAAGATGGCATCGCCTACGATGGCCACGTGCGGGGCGTCCTCCGGCCAGGTGCCGATGATGTAGGTAGTGCCGTCCTCGGCATGGCCCGGGGTCTCGCGGTTCGTTATGCGCAGGCTGCCCAGGTGAATGAAGTCATGGGGACGATTACGCTGATCCACCGGGGCCTTTCGGGCGCCGGAATGTATCCGGACTTTGGGGAAGTGCTGGCGCAGTTCGCCCAAGGCCGCGATGTGGTCCTCATGGCTGTGGGTGATGAAGATGTGCCGAAGCTGGAGCTGGTTCTCCGCGACCAGCCTGGCCACGGGTTGCGCTTCCCAGCCGGTGTCGAACAGCGCCGCCTCGCGACAGACTTCGTCCCAGACCAGGTAACAGTTGACGGCCATGCCGCCCGTGTCCGTGGTGACACAGCGCAATTCCCGCCAGGTGTTCAAGTCCTTTTTCGAGGGCAGCCAGCCCTTGGCGATGGCGTCCAGTTTGGCCGGTTCCAGGCCCACCGATTGCGCCAGAGCGGTGAGATTGAACTTTCTCGGCGCCTGACCCGACTCTTCCAGAGCGACGAGTTCGGCTTCCGTCAACCCGGCTGTGCGGGCTGCGGTAGCGGCAGTGATTTTGGACATGGCTCGCCCTTTGCGAATAATATCGCCGAGATGATCCTCGAGGTTCATGCCTCAAACCTTAGCCCGTGGGAACAGGAGTTCAAGCCCCATGCTGGAGGAGAGGTCAGTCAGGGCGCGGCACACACAGGTCGCGACGGCCGTCCGAGGGGGTGCGCCAACTCGATGAGCGAGCCACTCGCTCTGCCAGGCGAGCGAGCCAGCGTGCGGGCTGGGCCTTGGCTTCACGGGCGCTGGTCATCTCAGTCAGAGAGTGGACGTCGGTGAAATGGCGGCGGGCACCGGTGGGGTGGAGGACCGCGCCGGCGAGAGCCACACAGGGGATTCTCAGCGCGCGGCAGCACTGCGCGATTTGACCGGCGCCCTTGCCCATGAATGTGGAAGAGTCAATCGCGCCTTCGCCGGTGACGACGAGGTCCGCCGCGCGCAGATGCTGCTGCAATGAGGCAAGGCGCGCAAACAGATCGAATCCCGGGTCCACCTTTGCGCCCAGAAAAGCGAGGAGGCCAAAGCCCAGCCCGCCCGCAGCACCAGCCCCCGGCTCGCTCGCAGAATCGCGCCCGAAGTGCCGCCGAGCCACATCCGCCAGGCGGCCCAGGCAGCGCTCGGCCAGCGCGAAGTCTTCAGCATGCAGGCCCTTCTGGGGTCCATAGATGCGCGTTGCGCCGCGCCGGCCCAGCAGCGGGTTTTGAACATCCACGGCGACGACGATTTCATCAAGCCAGCGAGAGTGCCGGGGGGCTTGGATACGATTGAGTCGGTCCAAATTGGTCCACCGCTCGATGGGGCGACGTTCTCGGTCGAGAAACACCCAACCCAGGGCGCGCGCCAGGCCAAAACCGCCATCATTGGTCGCGCTGCCACCAAGGCCCAGGAGGCAGCGCCTGGCACGTTTTCGCGCCGCTGCCTGGACCACGGCGCCCAGGCCATAGGTGTCCAGGTCGAAGGGATGGAATCTCCCGGGCGGCAACATGGCGAGGCCGATCGTGCGCGCGGATTCGACCACGGCAACACCGGCGCCGGGCTTCCACCACCACTGCGAACGGCAGGGGCGATGCGCCGCATCCACCGTGTCAACGGCCTGCAGTCGGGCCCGGAACAGCGCGCCACAGACTTCACCGAACCCATCACCGCCATCGCTCATAGGAAGGAGATCCAGTGCGTCTCGCGGCCGCGCCCGGCGCCAGCCCTGGGCCAGGGCCTCCGCGGCCTCCTGCGCCGTCAGGGTGCCTTTCAATTTATCGGGAACAATCAGGACACGCAGCGGCATGGGGGAACTCTAGAGTCCCGAGCCTGAAGTCTAAAGTCCAAAACCAACGCTCTGAAGCCGGTGGCCAAACGCCCCGATGCGGGCCGGCAGTCGGATTTGAAATCGCGCCCGGCTGTGGCAGTATAGTAGCAAGTCTAAATTATGAATACACCTAGAGTGATTGCCTACCTGAAGCCGAGCTGCGGCTGGAGCCAGGGCGTGCGGGCGGTGCTTCACAAGTACGATTTGCCGTTCGAGGACCGTGACATCATCAATGACCCGGCGCAGCGGCAGGAGATGATTGAGAAGAGCGGCCAGCCGCTGAGCCCTTGCGTCGAGGTGAATGGTCACCTGCTGGCGGACATCAGCGGGGCGGAGCTGGAAGCGTATCTGCTCGCGCACGCGCTGGTGCAGCCGACCGATCGCGCGGTGCAGGTCCCGACCGATCAACCGTGCGCTGATACCATGCCGTGACGGGCCAGCGCGGGGAGCCGTGAACAAAGGCGCGGCACGCCATTGGCTGACTGCAGGCGGGCAGCCAGTGTGATGCCGGCGTGTTGTTACGGTGGGGCTTCGATTGGCGTCGGCGGTTTGCCTCATCAGGGTGTCACGCGCAGTTTAGGCTTCTCAAGCCCGTATGGGGTAAGGCATTTTGCCCGGCACCAATTATGTACCGGGACCGGAAAGTGGTGGTGGTGATGCCGGCCTATAATGCCGCCAAAACACTGCGCCAAACCTACGCCGAAGTGCGCGAGCAGCGGATTGTGGACACCATTATTCTGGTGGACGACGGGAGCAAGGACGACACCGTGGCGGTCGCCAGGGGACTGGAGGGGGTGCGGGTTCATGTCCACGAAATGAACAAGGGCTACGGCGGGAATCAGAAGTCGTGTTACCGGCTGGCCCTGGACGAGGGCGCGGACATCGTTATTATGCTCCATCCGGACTATCAGTACACCCCGAAACTGATTCCCGCCATGGCCTCGATCATTGCCAATGGTCTGCACCCCTGCGTGCTGGGCAGCCGGATTCTGGGTGGTTACGCCTTGCGCGGAGGGATGCCGATATGGAAGTACATTTCAAACCGATGCCTGACGCTGGCGGGGAATATCTTGCTGGGGGCTAAACTATCCGAATACCACACCGGCTATCGCGCCTTCTCGCGGGCGATCCTGGAGCAGCTCGACTTGGCGCACAATTCGGATGACTTTGTGTTCGATAACCAGATGCTGGCGCAGATCCTTTGGCATGGGTTCACCATTGCCGAAGTGAGCTGCCCGACGAAGTACTTCCCGGAAGCCTCCTCGATCAACCTGTGGCGGAGCATCCAGTACGGTTGCGGTTGCTTGGCGACGGGATTCAGGTTTCGGCTGGCCAAAATGGGCCTGGCGGGTTGCCGGTTGTTTCCCACCCCGCCACCCAAGACGTAACCAAACGGGGAACGCAGAGCGCGCGCCGCGCTTACTTCATCCGGGCCAGACGGAGGGCGAGGCGGGACTTCTTGCGGTCTGCGGTTGCGCGGTGGACTACTCCCCCCTTGGCTGCCTTATCGAAAGCGGAACTGAGGCTGCGCAGGGATTTGGCAGCGTCCTCTTTCTTCCCCGACGCCACGAGTTGCAGGTAGTCCTTCTCGATGGTGTGCAGGCGCGACTTGATGCTGCGGTTGTGCGCTTGTTTGCGGGCACTATTCCGCATGCGGCGTTCGGCTGACTTTGTGTTCGGCATAAGTCAATAGTCTTTCAGTAATTTAAAGCGCGCCACGCTAACGTAACGGGCACAATTGTCAATGATGAAGCCCGGCGCATTTGCGGCGCGACCCTTCGCGCGCCTGTTGCTTTTTGCGCACACGGACTAAAACGCACCAGCCCGCCAGGCGCCGACAATGCAAGGGCCTGAACATATCCAACTACAAATCAACGGTTTACGCCCTGATCCCAACCGCTTCTGCGGGGCTGGCATGGCGAGTGCATTAGGCGGGGTCAAGCCGGGCCTTGTCCAGCCAGGCAGCTCCACGCGGGGCTGAAAAAGCGCAGGGCATGGATGTAGTCCGGTTAACTCGTCAGCGAAATGAAGAAGATCGAAGCCATCATAAAGCCGTTCAAGTTGGAAGAGGTGAAAGACGCCTTGGGAGAGATCGGAATCGAGGGAATGACCGTCACCGAGGTCAAAGGCTTCGGCCGGCAAAAGGGCCATACGGAGATCTACCGGGGCAGCGAATACACGGTGGATTTTCTGCCGAAGATCAAGATCGAAATCGTGGTTGGCGACGGAATGGCGGATAACGCCCTCGCCGCGATCGTCAAAGCGGCCAAGACCGGCAAGATCGGCGATGGCAAGGTCTTCGTGTCCACCATCGAGGAGGCCGTGCGGATTCGCACTGAGGAAAAGGGCGGAGCCGCTGTTTAGAACCCAAGGCCTGATGCTTATATGAAACGATTGTTGCTCACAATTGGTCTGGCGGCAGTGGTAACGTTCGGTCTTCCCGTCGGCCTGGGCGCTCAATCCAGCCCGGCCCGGGAACGATCGGTTCAGGAGCGGCTGGACGACCTCGAAGCTTACGTCAACAACGGCGCGCGCAATGCCAGCACCGAGGCTGTCTCGAAAATTCCCGGCGCCGGCCCCGGCCACAACGCCTGGATCATGACTTGCGCCGCGCTGGTGCTGTTCATGACACTGCCCGGGCTGGCGCTGTTTTATGGCGGCCTGGTGCGGCGGAAGAATGTGCTCTCGGTCCTGGCCCAATGCCTGGGCATTGCCGGCCTGGTAACGATTCTCTGGTGGCTGGCCGGGTTTTCGCTTGCTTTCCACAGCGGCGAAACGGCCCGTGGGTGGTCCATCCTCGGCAAGCTGGACTGGGCCTTCCTGCGCGGAGTGGATTCCACCCCGAACGGCGATTACGCCGGCTGGGTCTCGCGCAATGTCTTCTCCATGTACCAACTGATGTTCGCGATCATCACGCCGGCGCTCATTATCGGCGCCATCGCCGAACGCATGAAATTCGCTGCCGTTCTGCTATTCGTTGCGCTTTGGATGCTGGTGGTCTATTTCCCGCTGGCTCACATGGTTTGGGGTGTGGACGGCCTGATGAACGGCGTATGGAATCCCAAAGCGCCGATTCCGGCCGTTGATTTTGCCGGTGGCACCGTCGTGCACATGTCATCCGGCTGGTCAGCGCTGGTTCTGTGCCTGATCCTAGGCAAGCGGCTGGGCTTCGGCAAAGAGCCCATGCCGCCGCACAACATGGTGCTTTGCATGGTCGGCACCGGCATGTTATGGGTGGGCTGGTACGGATTCAACGCCGGCAGCGCCCTGGCCGCCGATGGCATCGCTGCCAACGCGTTCATGACCACGACGCTGGCGACGGCCGTGGCTTCTTTCACTTGGGCGATGGCCGAATATGCCTTGCGCGGCACGCCCAGCATCCTCGGCTTCTGCTCGGGCGCGGTCGCCGGTCTGGTGGTCATTACCCCGGCTTGCGGGTTTGTGACCGGCACCGGCGCGGTCATCATTGGTGTCGCCGCGGGTTTGATTCCGTTCCTCGCCTGCTGGAAGCTTAAGTCGGCGGCGGGATATGATGACGCGCTGGACACCTTCGGCGTTCACGCCGTCGGCGGAACTCTGGGGGCTTTGCTCACCGGCCTGCTCGCCTCGGAGGCGGCCAATCCGAATCTCACCGGCGCCGCGGCCCAGGCCAATGGGCTGGCTAAACTCGTGACCGGCGGCGGCTTGTGGCTTACCCAGCTCAAAGCCGTTGGGATTACCCTCTGCCTGGCCATTGTCGGCACGACCATCATCGCCTACCTTGTTCGGGCCATAGTGGGCCTGCGAGTGTCCGAGGAGGTTGAGGTCTCGGGGCTCGACTTGGTCGAGCACGGCGAGGAGGGATACCATACCGCTCGGTAGCCACCATTTCGTCGAGGCCAGGCCGGTCCGCTGCCGGGGGCGGCGGGCGGCGTGGCGCGATGACAATAAGCAAAACGTAAACTAACTAAGGAATAAATGAGCACACCCAAGAGCGTAATAGAATTAGCAAACAAGAGCGGGGCCAAAATGGTGGACATCAAATTTGTGGACACCTTCGGCACCTGGCAGCACTTCAGTTGTCCCATCCGGGAGTTGACCGAGGAGGTCTTCGAGGAAGGCCTGGGCTTCGACGGCTCGAGCATCCGTGGCTGGAAGAGCATCGAGGCGTCCGACATGCTGGCCATGCCCGACCCGGCCACGGCGTTTATTGATCCCTTCTGCGCCGTGCCGACGCTGAGCCTGACTTGCACCATTGCCGAGACCGGAACGAAGGAGCCCTACACGCGCGATCCGCGGGGCATTGCGCAGCGGGCGGAGAGATACCTGGTCAGCACGGGCGTAGCCGACGCCGCCTTCATGGGGCCCGAGGCCGAGTTCTTCGTCTTCGACAACGTGCAATACGACAGCCGGAGCAACGGCACGTTCTACAGCGTGGAATCGGGGGAGGGAATCTGGAACAGCGGCAAGGACGAGATGCCCAACACCGGCTACAAGATCCGCCATAAGGAAGGGTATTTCCCAGTGGCCCCGGCCGACACACAGCAGGACATCCGCACCGAGATGTGCCTGGTGATGGAGGAACTGGGCGTTGCGATCGAGCGTCAGCACCACGAAGTCGCCACGGCGGGGCAGGCGGAGATTGACTACCGCTTTGACACGCTGGTCCGGGCCGCCGACGCCATGATGGTCTATAAGTATGTGGTCAAGAACATCGCCCGCAAGCACGGCAAGACGGCCTGTTTCATGCCCAAGCCGCTCTTCGGCGACAACGGCAGCGGCATGCACACGCACCAGTCGCTTTGGCGGAAGGGTAAGCCCTTGTTCGCCGGGAATGAGTATGCCGGTCTATCCCAGATGGCGCTTTACTACGCCGGCGGCCTGCTCAAACACGCGCGGGCGCTGTGTGCGATCTGCAACCCGACCACCAACAGCTACAAGCGGCTGGTGCCCGGCTACGAGGCGCCGGTGAACCTGGCCTACAGCTCGCGCAACCGCTCGGCGGCCATCCGCATCCCCACCTACAGCGAGAATCCCAAAGCCAAACGCCTCGAATACCGGCCACCCGATCCGGCGGCCAATCCCTATCTGGCCTTTGCTGCCCTGATGATGGCTGGCTTGGACGGTATTCAGAACAAGATTGATCCGGGCGAACCGCTCGACAAGAACATCTACGAATTGCCGCCAGAGGAGCTGAAGAGGGTTCCCAATGTGGCCGGCAGCCTCGGCGAAGCCCTCGACTGCCTCGAGAAGGACTACGAGTTCCTCCTCAAAGGCGACGTGTTCACGATGGACTTTCTGGATATGTGGATCGCGACCAAGCGCAAAGAGCACGACGCCTTGCGTCTCCGGCCGCATCCGTATGAGTTTTTCCTCTACTACGACGTGTAGGCAGAGGACGCTCGGGGGTTAGTGGTTGAACGGCGCGGATGGAAGTCCGCGCCGTTCATGTTGTGGAGGCAGGCTGCGCAGTTTGGTGATTGAGGACTGCGGCGGACCCGGATATGTTCGTGAGGTCATGGCTATGAAACCCCTGCGCTACGATTACCGCCCGCCGCTCCGGTCGCCGGCCTGAGCCGACAAACTGCTCGCCTCACGCTCGCGGGCACGGCATATTCGCGTTCAAGAAATGATCGGATTCCTGCGCAGGCTCTGGGATTTGACGCGGCCTTATCGCGGGCGGCTCTTGCTTGCCATTCTGACGGGCGTTATCGGGGGGCTGATTGAGCCGCTGATGGTTGCGACCATCGTCCTGGTTTATAGCCTGATCTTTCCAACCGGCGATGCGACTGCGGCGGGGTTCCCCCAATTGGCGTGGGCGCCGCAGTTTGTGCAGGAATGGGCCGAGTCGGCTCACCAGTCACTGGTTAGCGGCACAAAGCTCCAGCCGGCGGCGGCGATTGCCTTGGTGGCGTTGATCCCGGCCGTCATCATGCTGCGCGGCCTGTTTTCCTACCTCAACGTGTATCTGCTCCAGTGGGTGTCCGTTCGGGCCATCACCGACCTGCGCAACCGGTTGTTCGCGCATATCATGAACCTGTCGGCGGGCTTCTTCAGCCGGACCAGCACCGGCGAGCTGATGGCGCGGATCATGAGCGACACCGGCACCCTGCAAGGGATTATCAGCAACGCTACGTCCGTGATCGTCAAGGACCCGGTCACCCTCGTCAGCCTGCTGGCCTACGTGATGTGGCGGGAGACCAGGCTGACCCTGATCTCGCTGGTGGTTATGCCGATCTGCATGGTGCCGATCGTGGTTTACGGGCGGAAAGTGCGGCGGTCCAGTCGCGCGCTGCAAACCCATATCGCCGAGTTGACCAAGGTCATGGCCGAGGCCTTCAGCGGCAACCGCGTGATCCGGGCTTACAATCTCGAGGCGATCATGGTGGAACAGTTTAAGGCGACTGCGCGCAAGTTCATCGGCCACTATATGCGGATCGTGCGCTCGATGGAGATCCCCGGCCCGCTCCTGGAGTTCGTCGGGGCGATTGGCGTGTCCGTCCTGTTCGTCTACCTGGTGGTCCACCGCGGTGACCGCCCCACCTCCGCGAACTTCCTGGCCGTCATCCTTTCTATTTTCGCGATGTACCGGCCGCTGAAGAGCCTCACGCGCCTCCACAACACGCTGGAGCAGGGTCGGGCGGCGAGCGAGAAAGTGTTCGCGCTGCTCGCGACCAGCAGCACGATTCCCGAACCGGCGAACCCGAAGCCATTGCGGGCCGCGGGCGCCGAGGTGAGCTTCGATGCGGTGGATTTTTCCTACGGGGAGAAGCCCATTCTGCACGACATCAACCTCACGGTCAAACCGGGCCAGCTCGTTGCGCTGGTAGGCGCCAGCGGCTCCGGCAAGACCACCGTAACCAATCTGCTGCTGCGGTTCTACGATCCGCAGCGGGGCGCGGTTCGCATCGGGGGCACTGACCTGCGGGAGGTCGCCACCCAAGATCTCCGGGCGCAGATCGCCGTGGTTACCCAGGAGACGGTCCTGTTCAACCAGACCATCGCCCGGAACATTGAACTGGGCCGGCCCGGCGCCAGCCAGGCTGAGATCATTGAAGCCGCGCGGCATGCCAACGCCTACGACTTCATCATGCGGAAACCAAATGGCTTTGACACCGTGGTGGGTGAGAAGGGAGTGCTGATCTCCGGCGGCGAGCGGCAGCGCATCGCCATCGCACGCGCGATTCTGAAGGACGCTCCCATTCTCCTCCTCGACGAAGCCACGAGCTCCCTCGACTCGGAGTCGGAACGCGCCGTCCAGGCCGCGCTGGAGGAACTCATGCGCGGGCGCACCACCATCTGCATCGCTCACCGGCTCTCTACGATCCAAAAGGCGCACCGCATTGTGGTCCTGGAGGGCGGGCGAATCGTCGAAACGGGCACGCACGCGGAATTGATCCGGGCGGGGGGCATTTACTGCAAGCTCTACGAGCTGCAGTTCAAACCGGCAGCCGACTGAGCGCCCGATAGGGGGATCCTATGCCAACCACTTCTGATGCTAGCGACAGGGGGGACAGGCGAGACGCACTGTCCTACGTTGCCGGCGGCCCACGTCCTTACCTGACGTTCCTGCTGCCGTGTTACAACGAGGCCGCGGTTCTGCCCGAGACCTACCGCCGCATCACGGCGGTCGCCGGTGCCTTGCAGAAGAGCCGCGAGATTGTGCTCGTCAACGACGGATCGAGCGACGATACCCTGGCGCACATGCTGCAGTTTGCGCAACGTGACCCGGGTGTGGTTATTGTCAACCTTTCCCGCAATCACGGCCATCAACTTGCCCTGTCCGCCGGCTTGCACTATTGCTCCGGCGAGCGGGTGCTGATCATGGATGCTGATTTGCAGGATCCGCCGGAGCTGCTGCCGCAAATGCTGGCCCTGATGGACCACGGAGCCGACGTCGTCTATGCCCAACGCCGCAGCCGGCCCGGGGACGAATGGCTCAAGCGCATGGCCTGCGCCGTGTTTTACCGCGTGTTGAGCCGCCTGTCCGAGACGCCGATCCAGCTCGACACCGGGGATTTCCGGCTCATCTCCCGCCGCGTCCTCGAACTCCTGCTGCAAATGCCCGAACGGCATCGCTTCCTGCGCGGCATGGTAAGCTGGGTTGGGTTCCAGCAAGTGCCTTTCCTCTATGACCGCGACAGGCGCTTTGCCGGCGTGACCAAGTATCCGTTTGGCCGCCTGGTCCGCCTGGCGCTGGACGGCGTAGTGGCGTCCTCGACCCGGCCGCTGGCGCTGGCAAGTTATGCCGGGCTGCTGTTTGCCGTGGCGGGCTTCGCGCTGATCGTCTATGCGCTCTACTCGTGGTGGAAAGTCGGCCAAACGCCGCAGGGCTGGACGAGTCTGATGATCGTCATGACGGTGCTGGGCAGCGTCCAACTCTTCGTGCTGGGGATCATCGGCCACTACCTGGGACGCATGCACGAGCAGACGCGTGGCCGCCCGCTCTTTGTCGTAGATAGGGTTTACCGGTCAGGAGACCGAGAGACTGCGGGACTGAACGGCAACCCATAGCATGGCAGACGCCAGCCATTTTCAGTTTGGCCCCCTAGGCGGCACTTGAGGCGGATTGTGTGTCAAGGTCGGGGCGTCGCCGTAGACTTTGGGTCGTGATGACGCGGGTGGTTTCCAGCTTTGTCGGGCTTGACCCTGCTTCCGCATTCGATACGCTCGCAATTGTGAGCGGCATCAGCAGCCATTCCTCTGAGCTCCGGACAATTGCCGGGGGCCGGTTGCCGCTGGGATCCGCTGCCCGCCGGGGTGATTTCCCGTGCGTGGCGGTAGAACTTGAACGCATTACAGCCAACGAAAGACCAATATGAACGCAAACCACCTCATCTCCGGCTGTGCCGGGTGTCCTATGAACCGGCGCAACTTCCTGGCACGCGCGGGCGTCGCAACGGCGGGCGCGCTCGGCGCGGTTACCGCTCCAGCCTGGCTCAGCGCGGCTGAGTCCAGTGGCAAAACCCGCATCCGCATAGTCTATGCCTTGCACGGCGAACAGCAGACCGGGCCGGATTGGCCTAACAAAGGATTCGACTTCCGGCCCATCATGAATCGCATCAACGGCGAGTTGGCGCGGCAGTGCAAGGGCTTCGAGTTCGTTCCCTCGCTGGCCACTGGCGAGGAGCAAGCGAAGAAGTTGCTTGAACAAGACAAGGCTGCTGGCGACATAGACGGCTACCTGGTTTACCAGATGAACTGCTGGAACCGCGTGGTGCAGACCCTCGCAACCTCCGGCAAGCCGGTGCTCTACGCCGATTTCCAGTTCGGCGGCAGCGGCGGCTTCCTGGTCTATAACGCTGCCTTTCTCCGCAGCCAGGCGCCCAATGTCGGCTTCGTCGCTTCCTCGAAGACCAAGGACCTGGTCGAGGCGGTAAAGTGTTTCCGGGTGGTGAAGCAAGGCGGGACGGTCGCTGACTTTGTCGCGGCGACCGCCCAGGCGCGGTTGAAGGGCACGCCCGGCGCAGGCCGGCTGGCCGGCAAGGCCGACCCGATCAAGTGCCTTCCTGCGGACGATTGCCTGCGCCGCCTAAAGGAAGCCAAGATTCTCGCCGTGCGCGACGACAAGAGCACGGGCGCAGCGGGCGAGGTGATGGGAGTCCGGATCGAGCATGTGCCTTTTGCGGAACTCAACGAGGCCTGGAAGCAGGCGGATAAGGAAGAAAGCCGCGCAGTCGCGGACCGGTGGGAGAAATCGGCCCGGAAGATCGAAGACGTGAGCCGCGAGACCATTGAGACGTCCGCGGCGATGTATCTGGCGGAGAAATCCCTGCTGAAGAAGCACGGGGCGAACGGGATCACCATCAACTGCCTGGGCGGATTCTACGGCGGGCACATTCACGCATATCCCTGCCTGGGCTTTTACCAATTGTGCAGCGATGGCCTGATCGGCGGCTGCGAGTGCGACGTCCGCTCCGCCGCGACGATGGTCATTGGCACCACGCTGACCCAGGGGCGGCCCGGCTACATCTCCGACCCGGTGATGGACACCTCGAAGCGCCAGATTATCTACGCGCACTGTGTGGCGTCCAACAAGGCCTTCGGCCCCGACGGCAGGGCGAACCCGTTTGAAATCCTGACTCATTCCGAAGACCGCCAGGGCGCCTCCGTTCGCTCACTACTCCCGACGGGCTACATGACCACGAGCCTGGAGTTCGATCAGGGCCGGAAGGAGATTCTCTTCCACCGGGCGCTGGCGGTGGACAACGATCCGGACGATCGGGCCTGCCGCACGAAGCTATGCGCCGAGCCGGTGGGTGACCTCGAGAAGCTGTTCCGGATGTGGGACCAGTGGAGCTGGCACCGCGTCACGTTCTACGGCGACCTCAAAGAGCCCGTGTATGCCCTGGCCGAGGCGGCGGGCTGGAAGGTAGTCGAGGAAGCCTGAGGCTAACAGCGGGTTTTGAAGAGACGTTTGGTGCCCAGCGTTTCGGCTTTGGGGCGATCGGAACACGCTAAAGCGTGAACGCCAAACGCGTCGCGCCGCCTGAGGATCGTTTTCTGAGAAGGCGCTAAGAGCGCGGCGGGAGTTTCTTCTCGACCTTGCTCTTTTCCAGCACGACGTACTTGGGCAGGCCGCCTTCGATCTCCAGTTTGACCTCGCCCTCAACCAACGGGCGGGCGTACTCGATGAATCTCTCGTTTGGCAGCATCCCGTCTTCACTGATCCAGTCGCGCGGGACGAAGTGCTCCACGTTGGCGATCTCGGCCAGCGGCTGCAGGCCGGTGCTCCATCTGACCGAGCCATCCGGCTGCACTTCGCGGACGATTTTGACCATCAGGCCGCTTTGGCCGGCGAGGGCTGCTTGCACCGCGGCCTGACCGCAGGCGAATGCGTTGTTGCTGTCGGTCAGGCTGGCGAAGTGCTCGGCGGCGCGCTGGGCATAGCCGAGCAGCACCGTGCGGGTCTTGGTGTTCAGCTTCTCCTGGATATAGTCCTTGATGATCTCGGCCGCTCCGGCCAACACCGGATGGCCGAACGCATCCAGGCGATTCTTGTCTGCGCCGATCTCTTCGCCCTTCTTGTTCTTGATGCCTTCACCGACCACCATCACGCAATATTTGTAGGCTTCGACGGTTGCCTTGATCCTGGCCAGGACTTCATCCACGTCGTATTGGATTTCCGGGACCAGGATGATGTGCGGCGGGTTGGCGGGGTTGCCGCGCTTGGCCAGGACGGTGCCGGCGGCGATCCAGCCCGCCGAACGGCCCATGACCTCGATGATGCAGCAGGAGCCGTCGTCGGTGGCCATGCTGCCGACGTCAATGCCCACTTCCATGACGGTCGTCGCGTTGTATTTGATGACCGAGCCGTAGCCGGGGCAGTTGTCGGTGTGCGGCAGGTCGTTGTCAATGGTCTTGGGCACCCCGATCACGCGGAGGGGATAGTTGCGCTTGACGCCTTCCTCGTGGATCTTTTGCGAGGTGTCCTGGGAGTCGTTGCCGCCAATGTAGAAGAAGTACCGGATGTTGTGCGCCTCGAAGACCTGGAACAGCCGGTCCATGTCGCGAGCGGCCTTTTCCGGTTTCTTCTTGAAGTCAATCTTGTAGCGGCAGGTGCCGAGGCCGGCGGCCGGGGAGTATCTCAGGCTCTCGATCGTGCGGGCTTTCTCATCGTTGATGTCAATCAGCTCCTCGTTCAGGATGCCGAGGATGCCGTTGGCGCCGCCGTAAA
Source organism: uncultured Verrucomicrobiota bacterium (assembly GCA_964625855.1). Lineage (GTDB taxonomy): Bacteria > Verrucomicrobiota > Verrucomicrobiia > Limisphaerales > UBA8199 > JAPLUA01. The sequence goes on from CAZVFC010000008.1 coordinate 188,666, forward strand.
TCTCTTCGATGTTATCGTGGTGTCCGGCTTCCTGGATGACGCCGGCCAAGCTCGCGTTGATGACGGCGGTGGGGCCGCCCGACTGCGCTACCAATAAGTTTCCAACTAGTTCTTCCATATAATACTCTAACGCTTCGGTGCGAAGCTGATCCCGATCAGCTCCGAATCTTCGGAAGGTTTTCCAAAATCGAGGCGCAAACCTGCCAGCGAAGCGGATGTCTGTCAAAGGGAAATCTCAACCTGCGGCGCGACCGGGCGAATACGGCACAAAAGCTCGACGTGCGCGCCGCGCTTCGGGCAGGATCACCCCATCGGAGCGGTCGCTACCGATTTATGAAACTGACTTGCAGAACCAGGATCATCGTCTGGGTGGGCGTGGTGGGAGTTGCCGTCCTCACGTTGGGAGCGGTGCTCTGGATTCGCACCTTCCATCGCTACACCCCGCTGGAAGTGGTGCAGGACATTCGGGCGGGCCTCGCCGCCAGGCACGCGCCGCAACCGGTGGAGCGCTTCCTGGAGTTGCGCTACGGGTCGCTGACCCAGCCGGCCAACCGTCAGAAAGCCTTCCTCGATTTTTTCAATGTCGGCCACATCGAAGGGCTCCAGATAATAGTCGCCCACATGCAAGACGGAGAGCGGCAGACCAACACTGCCGCCATGGCCCGGTGGGTTGCCGAGTATCGGCGCACCATGTCGCCGGAAGAAAAGCAAGCGTTGAACGCCCGGCTCAGTACCGCGGACGGCCGCCGGATGTTGCAGCAAGCCACCGCGCAATACCTGAGACAGGATGTCCATTACCGCGCCGCCACAGCCGGCGTCATTACGGAACTCATGACGACCGTAGTGGCCGTTCAGAACCCATGACCCGGCGCGCCTTCACCCTCATTGAACTGCTGGTGGTGCTCGCCATCATCGCCCTCCTCGCCAGTCTGCTGCTGCCGGTGCTGAGCCGCGGCAAACGCGCCGCTGTTGCCACGGCGTGTCTGAACAACTTGCGCCAGGTCGGCATCGCTCTCGAACTCTACATCCAGGACAACAACCACCGCCTGCCCGTCTGCGCCCCGTTGCCCAGCCTCAGCACCACCAACCTCCCGGGTCTGCCCGCCGCGCTCGCCGGCGAGCTGCCGGCGAAAGGCATCTGGCACTGCCCCGCCGACACGTCCTTCTTCGCGACTAACCAGTGCAGCTACGAGTGGAACCAATTCCTTAACGGCGCTTCCTACGATCGGCCGCAGGATTGGTCGCCCGTCACGCAAGCGATTGTCGAGTCCATCTTCGGCGGACGGATTAACACCCCGCTGGTCGGTGACGCCGTCGCATTTCACGTCGAGAAGGGAATCTGGACGGGCAAGAACGCCCTGTACTTCGATGGCCGTGTCGAGAAGGCCAAGCGCCCGACGACCAACTGAACTTCTGAGCCTCGGGATCTCCGCTCCCGTGCTTGGGGGACTTTCACTCCCATCTGCCCACAACTTCTCCGAGCGCACCAGCATTTTCCAGCACAAAGGTGCGAGTCCTCAGTAGAGTCAATCTAAATCGCTCCCGTTTACTGTTGCAGCGTTCATCCGGGGCAGATCCTTGCGAAAAGGGCGCGAGTGCCAACGGAACAGACGTAAGCTGTTGAAGATTCGTGGCTTAGCCATATTTTATGGGGTAGGATACTGAGCAAGCCGCTTTTTGAAATGACTTTGGACTTAAGTGATTTCAGTGCAACACATTACGCCAAAGAGGCATCCAAATGTTATCTACGGTGTGTATATGGTTAGACCACGGTGCGGATACGGTGAGACTACGGTGTAACTCGCCTGAGGGGCGCGCCCGATCCTAAGGACTACAGTCACCTTAAATCGCTACGCCCCAAGGCGGGCCGCTGATGCCCTCCGCTCGAGTCTCTTGTCCGCCCTGGCCATGAACCGCCTTCGCCCAAACAGGATTGACAGAAGCGCTGCGAACCCGACCATGGGCTCAATACTTGAGCACCTTTATGCACTCGAACCCAATGGAGCACCTGATAGATTGGCTGCGGCGACGTTGCCCGCGCGCCGGCCGCGGAATGTCCCCGCGCAACTACGCGCACCGGCCGCGGTACAACCCCTGGACCTGGCTGCCGGCGCTGCTTGCCGTGCCGCTCCTGACCGGCCCGCTCACGTCTGGGGCGGCGCCGCTTCTGGCAAAGCTTAATCCGGTGCCGTTCACGGATGTCGAGATCCGGGATGCCTTCTGGGCGCCGCGGCGGGAGACGAACCGCGTGGCCAGCATCCCCTTCAGCCTCCAGAAGCTCGAGGAAGCGGGCAACCTCGAAAACATGCGCTTGGCGGCGCGCGGGGCCACCAACGGCTTTCGCGGGCCGGTCTTCATGGACTCCGACCTCTACAAGGCCCTCGAAGGCGCCGCCTACTCGCTGGCTACGCACCCTGATCCGGCGCTGGCGAAGCAAGTGGATGACGTCATCGGCGTGATCGCCGCCGCGCAGCAGCCAAACGGTTACCTGAACAGCTACTTCACCGTCAAAGAGCCGGGCAAGCGCTGGACCAACCTGCGGGATTGGCACGAACTCTACTGCGCCGGCCACATGTTCGAAGGCGCCGTGGCGCACTACCAGGCTACGGGAAAGACCAACTTCCTGGACGTCGCCATCCGTTTCGCGGATTGTATTGACTCGGTCTTCGGCCTGCCACCCAAGCGACTGGGTTACCCGGGCCACCCGGAGATCGAGTTGGCCCTGGTCAAGCTCTGGCGCGCGACCGGCAATGACCGCTACTTCGACCTGGCGCGGTTCTTCGTCGAGAACCGCGGCCGGAAGTCCTTTGCCACCGAGCACAAGACGCCGCTGGAAAAGTATGACGGCTCCTATTGGCAGGACGACGTGCCGATTTTCGACCACCAGAATATCAAGGGCCATGCTGTGCGAGCGGCTTACCTGATGTCGGGCACCACGGATGTTGCGGCACAGACCGGCGACGAGCGCCTGCTGACGATGCTGGACCGCGTCTGGCGCAACACCACGGAGCGCAATCAATACATTACCGGCGGCATCGGCCCCAGCGCGCACAACGAGGGCTTCACCGTGGACTACGACCTGCCGAATCTCACCGCCTACCAGGAAACCTGCGCCACCATCGCGCTGGCGCAGTGGGCGTATCGCCTGGCCCTGCTCTACGGCGATGCGCGTTACGCCGACGTGGTCGAGCGCGCGCTTTACAATGGCGTGCTCTCGGGCGTATCCCAGGACGGCACGAAGTTCTTCTACGTCAATCCCCTGGAGAGCGCCGGCACGCACCATCGGTCGCCGTGGTTCGGCTGCGCCTGCTGCCCGCCGAACGTGACGCGCACGCTCGCCGCGCTGGGCGGTTACGCTTACGCCGCAGGCACCGACTCGCTCTACGTCAACCTCTACATCCAGGGCTCAGCCCAGGCAAAGATCGGCGGCACCGCGGTCACGCTCAAGGTGACCACCGATTACCCGTGGGACGGCAAAGTGACTTTGGAGCCGGCGCCTGCCTCGCCGGCCAGGTTCGCGCTGCGGCTGCGCGTACCCGGTTGGTGCCGGGATGCCAGAGTGAAGGTGAACCGCCGTGCCGAACCTGCGCCGGCCGTCCAGCACGGTTACCTGGTGCTCGAACGGGAATGGCGGGGCGGGGACCGGGTCGAGCTGGATCTTCCCATGCCTGTCCAGCGAATCGCCGCCAACCCGAATGTGAAGGCCGACCACGGACTGCTGGCCATTCAGCGCGGGCCGATGGTCTATTGCCTGGAACAATGCGACCAGACCGAGCCGCTCGCGTCATTTTGGCTGCCGCCCGACGCCGAGCTGAAAGCCCGGCGCGAGCCCAGCCTGCTGGGCGGTGTCGTCGCTATTGTCGGCGAGGCATGCGTCGCCTCCCCGCAGAAGTGGGGCCGCAGCCTCTATCAACCGCCGGCCCCTTCTCGCCGGGTCGCCCTCAAAGCGATTCCCTACTATGCCTGGGACAACCGCCAGCCCGGTCCCATGAAGGTGTGGCTGCCCGTCGCTCCGCAGGTGCTGCCTATGCGCGGCCTCGAAGCCCAGGCAAAAGTCACCGTGAGTTTTGCCAACGACAACTGCCAGCCCCAGGGCATCAACAATGGCCTGGAGCCCAAGAGCAGCGGTGAGCAGCCCGCCGCCCTTTGCCATTGGTGGCCGCACAAAGGCAGCGCGGAATGGGCCCAATACACGTGGGAGGCGCCCGTGCAGGTCAGTGGCGCCAGAGTCTATTGGTTTGACGACACCGGCCGCGGCGCGTGCCGGCTCCCAGCCTCGTGGTGCATCCAATACCTGGATCAAGGCGGCTGGAAGGAGGTTGACCCTGCTGCGCAGTATCCGGTCACCAAGGACAAATGGTGCGCGGTCCGCTTTGCCCCTGTCACAACGACCGCACTGCGATTGGCAGTTCAACTGCCTCCCGACTTCGCCGCCGGCGTCCACGAGTGGAAAGTGACCGAGCCGGAAGACGCCCAATAGGGCACGCCCTCGCCGTGAAAGCCCGACTCCTTCAACAACGCCCGGCTCACACAACCTGTGCCGTCGCTTGCCTGCTTTTGGCCTTTCTGGTTCCCGGGCGCAGTCGGGCCGTCCCGGACACGACCGCAGACCGTTCCCGACTCCCGCAGACCAACCTGCTGGTCTTCCACAAGCGCACCGGTGCGGTTGCCCCCGTCAAGTCCAAGGCCGACTGGCAGCGGCGCCGGGCGGAGATCGTGCGGGGGATGGAGGAAGTCATGGGGCCGCTGCCGAAGCCGAAGAAGCGTTGCGCCCTCGACCTGCAAGTCGAGCAGGAGACCGACGGCGGGTCCTATGTGCGGCGGCTTGTCAGTTACGCGGCGGAGCCGGGCTCGCGCGTGCCGGCGTATCTGCTGATCCCGAAAGCAGCCCTTGGCACGAAGAAGAAGCTGCCCGCCATGCTGGCCTTGCACCCAACCGACATGCAATACGGCCACCGCGTCGTTACAGAACAACTGCGCGCGAACTACCGCGCCTACGCCCGCGACCTGGCTGAGCGCGGCTACGTGGTGCTTGCGCCAGCCTATCCAATCATGGCCAACTACCAGCCCGACCTCAAAGCGCTCGGTTACCAAAGCGGCACCATGAAGGCCATCTGGGATAACATTCGTGGACTCGACCTGCTCGAAACGCTGCCCTATGTGCGCAAGGGACGGTTCGGCGCCATCGGCCATTCCCTGGGCGGGCACAACGCCATTTACACGGCGGTCTTCGAGCCGCGCATCCAGGTGGTGGTGTCGAGTTGCGGCTTCGATTCCTATCTCGACTACTACGACGGCGACCCCAAGAACTGGGAGTTGGAGCGTGGCTGGTGTCAGACCCGTTACATGCCCCGGCTGGCGAACTACCGGGGCCGCCTGGCCGAAATCCCTTTCGACTTCCATGAACTCCTCGGCGCCCTGGCCCCCCGGCCCGTCTTCGTCAACGCTCCGCTCCGCGACTCCAACTTCCGCTGGCAGAGCGTGGACAACATCGTGGGGGCTGCGTCAGCCGTCTATCGCCTTTACCGGGTGCCGCAGAACCTCGTGGTGGAACATCCCGACTGCGAGCACGACTTCCTGCCCCGCGAGCGCGAGGCCGCCTACCGGTTCCTCGACCAGCACCTGCGCTGAACGTCGGTGCCCGTTTACGAACCGCCGGGAGCGGGCAGAGCCCTGGCTCCCTGGTTGGCGCTGCCCGAACATCCAACACCCAACATCCAATGACTGGAAGAGGGACGGCCATTGGATGTTCGATGTTGGATGTTGGATGTTCGATGTTTTGGTTCCGCCAACCCAGCCGGATTAGCCCAGGGCACAGATGCCTTGGACGGATCTCCTCCTGGCTGGTCATTCGCGCGGGTTTGCGTAGGCTTCTCTTCATGATGAAGAACACCCGCCTACGGCTGTGCCTCGCTCTCTTGATGCTGGCTGCCACCCAGCTCTGGGCCGCGGACCGACTCCTCCCCAAGATCAAGATCGCCAAGGACGGGCGCACGTTTGAGACCGAGGCGGGCCGACCGTTCGTTCCCTTCGGCGTGAACTACTACCGGCCCGGGACAGGCTGGGCACCGCAGGTTTGGAAGCAGTTCGATGCCGAAGCCACCCGCAAGGACTTTGCGCGCATGAAAGAGCTGGGCATCAACTGCGTGCGCGTGTTCCTGAGCTACGGTTCTTTTTACTCCGACCCGGGGGTGCTGAAGCCGGAAGGTCTGGAGAGGTTCGACCGGTTTCTCGCGCTGGCGGAAGAGGTCGGTATTTACGTTCATCCCACGGGCCCTGACCATTGGGAAGGACTGCCCAACTGGCAGCCGGTCGCGGTCGCCGACCCGCGCACCGTGCAGCACCTGGCGCAATTCTGGGAGTTGTTTGCAGCGCGTTACCGTGGCCGGCATGTCATCTTCGCCTATGATCTGAAGAACGAACCGACGGTCGAGTGGCAAGGCCCGGTCATCGAGCCGCGTTGGCAGGCTTGGCTGGAGAAGAAATACGGTTCGGTTGGAAAGCTGGCAGCCGCCTGGGGCGCTACCAATCAACTCGAGTTCGGCAAGATCGCCGTGCCGCCAGCCAAGAATGCTTTCCGCAGCCGCCAATTGCTCGACTTCCAGTCCTTCCGCGAGGAACTGGCGGACGAGTGGACGCGCCGGCAAGCGGTCGCGATCAAGGCCGCCGATCCCGAGGCGCTGGTCACGGTTGGTTTCTTGCAAACCTCTGTCCCTTGCCAGGTGTGGGGCGGCATCAACCACTATGCCGGCTTTCGACCTGAGCGGCAGGCGAAGTTCCTGGACTTCCTGGAAATCCACTTCTACCCCCTGGACCGCGGCGCCTATGAGTACAAGAGCGAGGCGGACGAACTGGCCAATCTTTCCTATCTGGAATGCGTCGTTCGGGAGGTGGCGCGGGTCGGCAAGCCGGTGGTGCTGGCCGAATTCGGCTGGTACGGCGGGACGGAGAAGCCGAAGTTTGATAAAGGCGCTCACCCAATCGGCACGGAAGAGCAGCAGGCGAAATACCTGCGGCGCGCGGTGGAGACCTCAGCGGGTTTCGCTGTGGGCTGGCTGAACTGGGGCCTTCACGATCACCCCGGCGCGGGGGATTGCAGCGAGTTGACTGGCCTGCTGCGGGTGGATGGCACCTCCAAGGCCTGGGGCAAAACCTTCCAGCAACTCGCCGAGCGTTACTCGGGCACGCGTATCCCTCCGGCACCAGTTGGGACCCGGCCCGCGCTGGATTGGGATGCCTGCCGCACTGATGCCGCGGCCGCTGATCAGTTCCGCAAGGAATACCTCAAAGCGTTCCTGGCCGACCGGCCCCGGTGACGATCAGCCCCTGCGCAGCGGCTGACCTTCCAGGATGCTGTCCGCCGACCCGGCTGGAACGAGCGCATCTTGATACCACCACCACCTTCGGCATTCGGGACATGCGCGGAGCGCGGCTGTCCTCAGCCGCAGCACGTGCGTAAGGGAGCGGCTCTCGGGACAACTGGGCAGGCCCGTATTGTCGGAGCTGCTGCGGCTGAGGACAGCCGCGCTCCGGTGGCGGTGTCGGGATGCGCCGGCCGGAACTCCAGCGGGCCATTTACGGTTTGCAATTCCTGGATCGTGATCGGCAATATGCCGCATGAAACTTCGCCGTTTTGAGCATCTCGTGGCGGCTGGCTCGGCCTTGTTTGTGTGTCTGACCGTGGCAAGCAGTTCCCGCGCCGCCGATCAGCGTCCTAACATTGTCTTCATCCTCGCCGACGACCTTGGCTACACCGACGTGGCCTGTTATGGCAGCAAATACTACGAAACGCCTAATATTGATCGGATGGCCGCGAATGGCATCCGCTTTACCAGCGGCTACACCTGTGGCCCCAACTGCGCTCCCACCCGCGCTGCGCTCATGAGCGGCCAGTATGGTCCACGGACGGGTGTCTATACCGTCGGCAGCATCGAGCGCTTCGACTGGCGCAGCCGCCCGTTACGCCCGGTGGACAACGTCACGCAACTGCCATTGAGCAAAATCACCCTCGCGCAGTCGTTGAAGAAGGCGGGCTACGCCACGGCCATGTTCGGCAAGTGGCACCTGGGAGATGGCGGGGAGTATCATCCCGGCCAGCGCGGTTTTGATGAAGCCATCGTCAGCGCGGGTGTGCACTTTGATTTCGTCACGCAACCCCCCGTCGAATATCCCAAGGGCACCTACCTGGCCGATTACCTGACCGGTAAGGCTGAGGACTTCATCCGACGGCACAAAGAAGGGCCGTTCTTCCTTTACCTGCCGCATTTTGCGGTGCACAAGCCGCTCCAGGCCAAAGAGGCCCTGATCGCGAAGTTCAAACCTAAACCGCCCGTGGGCGGGCACAACGACCCGACTTATGCCGCAATGATTGCCAGCGTGGATGAAAGCGTTGGGCGGGTGCTCGTGCTGCTCGATGAACTCAAGCTCGCGGATAAGACGCTGGTGATCTTCTCCAGCGACAACGGCGGCGTCGGTGGCTACGTGCGTGAAGGTGTGAAAACGGCCGGCGATGTGACGGACAACGCGCCGCTACGCGGCGGCAAAGGCATGCTTTATGAGGGCGGCATCCGGGTGCCTTATATCTTCCGTTGGCCGGGCAAGATTCCTGCCGGCACAGTCTGCGACCAGCCGATCAACAGCGTGGACCTGTATCCTACATTGCTCGAGGCGGCCGGGGCGGAGCCGCCTGCCAGCTACCCGCTGGATGGCGTGAGCTACTTCAAGTTGCTGACCGGCGGCGGCCAGGGCTCGCTCAGCCGCGAGGCGATCTTCTGGCACTTCCCGGGCTACCTCGGCGCGGGCGTGGGCTCGTGGCGCACCACTCCGGCGGGGGCCATCCGCTCCGGGGACTGGAAGCTGCAGGAGTTCTTCGAGGATGGCCGTCTCGAGCTGTATAACCTGCGCGAGGATCTAAGCCAGAAGAACAACCTGGCCGCAGCCCAGCCGGACAAGGTTAAGGAACTGCAGGCCCGCCTGACCGCGTGGCGCCAGGCCATCAACGCCCCCATGCCCACCAAGAACACGGAGCAGGGCCAGCCCGCCAAAGGCAAGAAGGGCAAAAAGAAAAAGAAGAAGAGCGCTGCTACGGACGAGTCATAAGGGCCAAGGGTGCACCAGCGCGGGCAGGAACGCCTCGCCGAGGCGTCCGCCCGGTCCGCAATGCTTCGCCGGCCTTACGACTTGGGGTGATTACGGCGTCACCGCGCGCTGGATGCGGTAGAACCGCTTCGGGCCGCTGGCCGCGACCGTCGCCTGGTACACGCCGTTGCTGCCGGTGATGACAGCGGTGGTGAGGTTGGTGACGACAGTCGGCTCGGAGCTGCTCAGCACGGCATAAGCGGTTGGCGGATCGGCAGGCGGGCCGGTGAACGTGATCTGGTAGTCCGCGCCGCTCGGCACAATGCTGGTGATCCGCGTCACTGGCGCCGGCGGAGTGGTTGCGCGGATGATCCGGTAGAACCGCCCCGAGGGATCGGCCGGCACGATCGCCTGGTACACTCCGTTCCCCCCGGTGATGATCGCCGGGGTCACGTTGGTCACCGACATTACATCCGGGCCGCTCAGCACCGTGAATGCCGTCGGCGGGTCCTCGGGCGCCCCGGTGAAGGTGATCTTGAAGTTCGAGCCTTCGGGCGTGATGCCCGTGATGTATGGCTCCGTGGGCTGCGGCGGCGACGTGCCGCGGAGGATCCGATAGAACTGGCGCGGGCCGTTGGCCGGCACGATCGCCTCATACACGCCGTTGCCGCCGGTGATGACCACGGCGACCACGTTGGTCACCGACTTGAGGTCCGGTCCGCTCAGCACCGTGAATGCCGTCGGCGGGTCCGCGGCCGGGTCGGTGAAGGTGA
>CAZVFC010000008.1:198616-230662 GCA_964625855.1 uncultured Verrucomicrobiota bacterium
CCGCTCAGCACCGTGAATGCCGTCGGCGGGTCCGCGGCCGGGTCGGTGAAGGTGATCCGGAAGTTCGAGCCGACGGGCGTGATGCTCGTGATGTACGGTTGGGTCGGCTGGGGCGGCGATGAGGAGCGGATGACCCGGTAGAACCGCCCCGTGCCACTGGCCGGCACGATCGCCTCATACAATCCGTTGCCCCCGGTGATGGTCGCGGGGGTCACATTGGTCACCGACATTACATCCGGACCGCTCAGCACCGTGTAGGCCGACGGCGGGTCCTCGGCCGGCCCGGTGAAAGTGATCTTGAGGTTCGAGCCCATCAACGCGATGCCCGTGATGGTGGGCTCCTGCACTGCCGAGACATTCAGCACCGCCACCGCGCTGGTGATTGCTCCCGCCACGTTCGTCACCACCACGTCGTAACTGCCCGCGTTGGTGGCCTGCACTCCCGTCAGCGTGAGCGCGCTCGAGGTGGCGTCCGCCAGGTCGGCCCCGTTAAACCGCCACTGGTAACTCAGCGGCTCCGTTCCGCTGGCCGTCACGCTAAAGGTGGCATCCGCCCCGGGCGGGATCGTCCGGCTCTGCGGTTGCTGGCTGATGCCGGCGGGCACCCACACGGTCAGGGTGGCCACGGCGCTGGTGATCGCGCCGAAGGTGTTGGTGATCACCACGTCATAACCGCCGGCGTCGCTGGTTCGCACCCCGGGCACGGTCAGCGCCGAGGTCGTGGCGCCCCCGAGGTCGGACCCGTTGAACCGCCACTGGTAGATCAGGGGCGGCTCGCCGCCTGCCGCCACGCTGAAAGTGGCGTCTGTTCCTGCCAGATTCGTCCGGCTCTGCGGGTGGGCGGCGATGTTCGGCGACCCCACCACGTGAATCAGCCCCAGGCCGACGGTGGTCGCCTGGTTGGCTCCGGGCGGCGACCACGCCTGCCAGACCGAGACATCGCTGACGGTATTGCCCTCAAAACCAACATACGCGTTGCCCACGTTGTCCCAGGCCACCGCAGCGCCCGTCTTGCCGCTGGCGCTGAGGTTGGTGACCAACGTCCCGCTGGCCGCGTCGTAAATGGCGACGGCGCCCGCCGGATTGGGGGCCACCGCCACATAAGTGGCCACGGGATCCACCGCCAGCGCGTAGATGTAGGTATTGTCGTAGCTGGTTGCGGTCGTCACCTTCCACTCGGCGTTCGTCAACGGCGTGTTGGTGTAAGCCGGGAAACGCATCAGCCGGTATTGCGAATCCAGGAAGGGCGGGCACACCACGTAGATCCTGCCCGCCTGGTCCACCGCCGCATCGAACGGCGGGTTATTCAGGTCGCCACCCGCGCTCAACGGGATGACGCTCGTCCCCGGATCATTTGCCGCCAGGGTCCCGCCAGGCTGAAAGTCCCAGCGCACCACCCCCTGCCCGCCCGCGTAAGCGTCGGTCATCCACAGCTTCCGGTCGGCGCCGTTGCCCGTGACAAAGAACGAACTGAACAGCCCGCCCAAGGGGTTGTTGTCGTCACGCATCACGTTGGCCAGCGAGTTGGTTGCGATCTCCTGGTCCCACGCCATGACGACGCCGTTGCCGCCCGCGTCCTCCCCGTAGAACCGGTCGTCCTCCCCCACCCGGGCCCGGAATGGGCTCTCGCCGAATGCGCCCGTCCACGGGTATCCGCCGGTGCTGAAAATGCCCTCCGCCGCCGGGCTGGCGTCGGCGTTGAGCTTCTGGAAGCCCAGCAAGTCCGCCGTATTCGTGGGACTCGGGCCCGGATACGAATTGGCGACGTAAACCCGGCCATAATAGGGGCTGTTGGTATTCTGATTCACGGCCAAACCGCGCGGCGTGTGCGCGTGGTTGCCCGGATTGGTGTCGTCGGTGGTCCGGGTCCAGAACTCGTATCCGGTGGCGGCGGCGGTGACGCTGAAAGCGTAGGTGCCCCCGGGCGCCGGATTGGCGGCGGCGTCCTTGCCGTCCCAGATCACCGTGTTGGTGCCGCGGCTCGTCCCCGCTTCGCCCCCGGGGATGGACAGGGTGCGAACCACGTTGGTATCGGCGAAGATCCGGACGGTCACCCCGGCCGAAGCGGCCTCGTTGAGGAGATAGCTGATGCTGAGGGTCTGCCCGGTGGCGACGACCACGTTGGAGGTCGAGTCGTTCAGCCGCAGGTTGGTGGCGTAAACGTTGGCGCGCGAGGTGGCAGGCACGGACGTCAAGGCCAAGGCCAGCACAAGGCCCAGGATGATCGGGCGCTTCGGATCTGGTTTCATGCTTTCGTAATTACGGTGTTAGCTGGTGTCATCAAGAAGATTCTCGTCCGGTCACGCGGCAAACGCGCCGGTCTATGTTAAGCTTCAGGCGGCATTGGAGGCTACACTATGCGGTTTGGTTCTTCCCCATGCAATACAAATCATCGCCGCTCTCCGAGTTCTTTCCACAGGAACGTGTAGGCCAGTGCGGACATGAAGGCGATTTGCTTGTTGTTAGCCGCGCCGGCATGACCGCCCTCCGTGTTCTCGTAGTACAGGACATCGTGGCCCTGTTCCTTCATCCGGGCAACCATCTTGCGCGCATGGCCCGGGTGCACCCGGTCGTCTCGCGTGGAGGTCATAAACAGCGTCCGTGGATACTTCCTGTCCTTTATCACGTTTTGGTAAGGCGAGTATTTACTGATCCAAGCCCATTCCTCGGGCTTGTCCGGGTTGCCGTACTCGTCCATCCAGCTTGCGCCGGCGAGCAAGTGGTGAAAGCGGCGCATGTCCAGCAGCGGCACCTGGCACACGATGGCCTGGAAGAGGTCCGGCCGCTGCGTTAGCATCACCCCCATCAGCAACCCGCCGTTCGAGCCGCCCTGGATGCCGAGGTGCCTGGGCGAGGTCACCTTGCGGGCGATCAGGTCTTCCGCCACAGCGATGAAATCATCATAGGCGCGTTGGCGGTGTGCCTTCCGGGCCGCCTCGTGCCACTTGGGACCAAACTCGCCGCCGCCTCGAATATTCGCCAGCACATAGACTCCGCCGCGCGCCAGCCACGCCGAGCCCATCGAGGCGTTGTACATCGGCTGCATTGAGATTTCGAATCCCCCATAACCGTAGAGCAACGTCGGGGCGTTGCCATCCAACCGCAGGTCTTTGCGGCTCACCTGAAAATACGGAATCCGGGTTCCGTCTTTCGACGCGACCTCGTGCTGTGTGATTTCCAGGCCCTGCGCGTCAAAGAAAGCGGGCAGGCTCTTAAGCCTCTCCCGCTCGGACCGGCCGACCGCGCCCAGATACAGGCTGGTCGGCGTGAGGAAATCGGTGACCGTCATGAAGTAGTCATCGGACTCGTCAGGGTCTATGCCGCTGGCGTTGATTGACCCGAAGGCTGGCGCCTCCAGCGGCGTGCGCGTCCACTTGCCATCCTCAAACTTGAGGGTGTAGAGCCGGTTCCGAACATTTTCCAGCTCGTTCAGGATCAAGTAGTTCTTGGTCGGGCTCGAGTCGGCGAGACTCTTGCGTTCACCGGGCTGGAAGAGCGTGGCCAGGTCACGGTCGCCTTTCAGGAAAGCCTCAAAGTTCACAGCCAGGAGCGATCCCGCCGGATAGGTCCGACCGCTGACGGTCCAGTCCAGCCTCGGCCGCAGCAGCAGTTGGTCCGCGAAGGTGGCAACGCTCGCGTCGTCGGGCTTTTCGATCTTCACCCATTTGTCGCCGCGTCGGACATAATCCAGGCTGGTGAAGAAGGTCGGTTCGCGCCGGATGAACTCGTAGGTGCGCCCGTGGTCATGCACGACGACGGCGCTGACGCTCACATCCTCTTGGCGGCCCTCGAAGACCAGTTCCGCCTGCGCCAGAGGACTCCCGCGCTTCCATTCCTTGACGATTCGCGGGTAGCCCGAACTCGTGAGCGAGCCGGGGCCAAAGTCGGTCCCAACATAAAGCGCGTCGCGATTGCGCCAGGCCACATCGCTCTTGGCTTCCGGCAGGTAGAAGCCGTTTTTGACGAATTCCCTGGCCTTGAGGTCGAACTCCCGCACCACCTTGGCATCCGCGCCACCCCGCGAGAGGAACAGCAGGCAGCGGTCGTAAACCGGATAAAGAACCGCAGCCCCTTTCCAGACCCAGTTCTCCTTCTCTTCGGCGGCCAGCTTGTCCAGATCGAGCACGATTTCCCACGCCGGCTCGGCCTTCCTGTACTCGGCCAGCGTCGTGCGCCGCCACAAGCCGCGCGGGTTCTTTTCGTCGCGCCAGTAGTTGTAGTACCAAGCGCCGTGTTTGGCCACGTAGGGAATGCGCTCCTTGGAATCCAGGATCGTCAGCAGCCGCTCCCGGATCGGCGCAAAAACCGGCGAGGCCTCCAGCTCGCGGGTGCTGACGGCGTTCTGCTCCCGCACCCAGCCCAGCGCCCGCTCGCTCGTGACCGCCTCAAGCCACAAATGTGGATCATCGGCAGTTGAAGTGGCGCCGGCGGAATCCAGCCCGGACGGTCTGGCGGTGGCGTCACTCCCGCCCAAGGTGTGAGGAGTCACGACCAGCAACGCGGCCAGCCCGCCCAGGCTCACGATTACCCGAAAATGTCGGTGTTCCATCATACGAGTCTCTTGATCAACAACCACCGTGCCACTTCCCGCCGAAAAAGAAAGCCGTATCCGAGCGACGGCCCGGCCTGTGTCAAACTCGGGACACCTGACCGGCGTCTGTTCCGGCCCAAGCGCGGGCGCTTCGGCGAAACGTCCCCGCCAACCCCAGCCGGCAATTGAGAGATCGTTACAGCCTTGCTGGAGTGCTCAAGGCTGGGTATTCGCCTTGCCCGGGCTGGCGGATAGGCCCCACGCTTTGTCAGTGCAGCATTACTGGCCATTGTCACCGGCAGGCAGGTCGGAGCTGAGCTCAAGCAGATTTCCCTGCCGGCAGGCTGCCTTCTCTCTTACTTCTTTGGCCGCACCCGGTCATCAACCCTTCGCCCATTGCGGCTGTGGGACTCCCCGATCCATCCCAGGCGAATGCGGCGGTCATCCACCGGGATAATTGCCAGATTGTTCAGGGTCATGGTGGTCTCGATGGCGTAGAGCAACTCGCTCCGGGTCACGGGTGTTTCAACCTGAAAGTGGATTGGGACCCGGTCGAAGTTCGTTGACGCCACGGCCGTCTTGTCCGCCAGGCGGGCGTAAAGCTCGAGCAACCGCTGAGGCGAACGTTTATTCGGCTGCGGGATATGCATGAAATCATATACAGTCCTTCTCAGTCGCTCGAATTCCTGCTCCAGGCGCTCCATGTCATTCAGGGGCTTTGAAGGGCTGGGCACTCCCGCGGGCCGCGGAATGCCCATTGCCGGCACCTTCTTCGGATCGAATAGCTTTGCGCCTGGATCGGGTTGGGGGGCGTTGGTCCTTACGGATGCCCGTTGTGCCATGGGCACTACTTGCACCAACTTTTCGCCATCGTCCACCACGGAAATGCCGTTCAGCTCCAGGACGGTCGAGATCGCGTAAACGGCGTCTTCTCGGGTCAAGGACGACGCCGAGCGCAAGTAAACCACCGGTAGGGGGAGGCTTGCCGGGCGCAAAATCGTCCGCTGACTGAGGGCAGCGTAGATAGACAGGACTTGGTTCAGGTCCGCCCCGCGAAAATCCAGGCTCCCAGCGGGCATCCTCTCTGCGCCCGGCTCCGATTTGGGGGCACGGGTCTTTGCTTGTGCTCGTTGCGCTGCTGGCACCGCCTGCACGAACTTCTCCCCATCGTCCAGCAGGCAGATGCCATTGAGCGCCAACACGGTTTCTAGTGCATACGCACCTTCCTGCATGGTCAGCCCGCCTTTGGTGGTCAAGCGCACCCGGAGTCGCGGAAGGGTTGCCGGGCGCAGAACCGTCCGCCCTCTCATCAGCGCATAGATCTCCAGGACCTGCGACCCGTCAGCACCGAAGAAGTCTATCATTCCCTGCGGAAGTGCCTCCCGGTCCTTCAACAGCGCAAGCTCAACGCCGCGCAGAGGCGCATTGGTCATGGAATCCCGCGCCCCCTTGGGAAAGACGCGGACAAAGTGGGGACCATCCTGAACGACCTCCAAGCCCTTCTCGGCAAACGCTCCTTCAATAGCTGCAATCGCCTTATTCGTGTCGCCCAGCGAATCGGGAACGATCGAGTCCGGCAGAGCTGGCAATGACGCGGGCGCCAGTATGGTCTTGCCAGTCAGACGCCCGTAAACTTCCAGCGCTTCTGCCCCGGCCACGAGCGGCGCCAGGAGAACAATGAGTGCGAGAATATGGGTTCTATTCATAATAAGCGACCCGGCATTGCCCAGGCGGGCTGCAGCGCGCCACGCTCCTCGCCTGAGGGTTCACATAGGTCATTCCAGCCACGCGCGTCTTACCTGAACATCAGGTTGGTGTCGTCCTTCCCCCCAGGCAAGTCATTCGTTGCGGACCGACCAAAGTCGCCCAGCAACATCGGAGGCGCGTCGGCTCCCAGGCTGAGCTGTGTCGGCTTGGGTTTTGCCGATTCCCAGAGGGAACCCGTGTCGAGAAAGGAGCTGGGAGGCTGCAGCTCGGTCATCGGCGGCTCCGGTCGCGTTGAGCGGCTGGCAGTCAATGACTTCTCAATGTCTCGATACCGCGCTTGCTCCATGGCGTCCCTGAGGTTTCGAGCGTAGCTTGCCGCGAACTTCCCGACTACGGGGTCGGTTTTCAGCCTGTCCATCACCGGAAGCACTACCGAAGGCTCGGCTTCGACTAAACGCAGAGTGCTAAGCGCTCCCGACCTTTGGTTCCAATGCTCCGTTGGATCTTGAAGGATGGCCAGGAGGTCGGGAGTTGCCTGACGCCCGTCCCGGCCGAGGTTCTGTAGAGCCCACATCGCTCGATCCTTGCGGTCGAACTGGGATCTCCCGATAGGTATCGCCCGGTACAGCGAGCGCGGCGCTTTGGCAAACCACATGCGATCCCATTTGGTTCCCGCGTGCAGCATCTTCCGCAACGTGGGCACGGCCCCTTTGCCAATCGCAATGACCGCCAGACTCACCGCCGCCCGGTTGGTTTCATAATCCCCGCTCCTGAGCCATTGGGTCACGCTCCGGCCGCAAAATACCGGCTCGGGTTTATGGCGGCTGGCCAGCATAGTGCCCAGGACAGCCAGCAGCAGCGCCAGAGCGCCTATGAGCGCCAGGATTTGAGTCCTATTCATGCTGAACGTGCGGCTCACCTGGCATCCCCCTTGGCCACCTCCTCTGCCGATGGCCATTTGGTGGCCAACATGGACCTGCTGTCTCCAGCCCCAGCAGTGCGTGTGTCAGTGATTGTAGTGGGGCCGGGAAGCTTCGGTATGAAGCAGGTCGGGGGGATGCTCCTGGCCCACTTCTTCAGACTCAGGCAGTAGCGGGAATAGTGCAGCAGCTCAGGCTTGCCGCGTGGCGCCGGACGATAGGTGTCCAGCTCCGCCGCCGACGGGACCAAGACGCCGTCAAACTCCCGGGTACCCGTTACCCGGAACACGATATTCGTGAAGCCGGCATCAAACGGCGGTTCTCTCTTGGCATCCTGAAAGGGCGGCCCAGTTTTGACTTCGCCGTCATCCCGGCAGATGACGCGCACGGGCAGATACGGAAACGCCTCCTGGAGCGTCCATTGGGCGGGGATTGTGAAGGGCCTGGGGAAATAGTCGTCGTTCTCAAACAGGCCGATGGTCAGGGGCGGTTCGATCAGCTCGTTTGTCACACTGCGGAGGTAATCGCCGGAAGCGAACATCAGCCAGACGGGGCCCATCTCGTGGGCGAACAGGCTGTAAACCACGCGCTGGTGGCGGTAAACCCAGCCGGTCGCTACATTAGGTCCGCCCCGCACGCCAGGTCCGTTCTGGGGGCCGGACAAGTTCAACGCGCTCAGGAAATAGAGCGTCTTTCCGTCAAACCCGGCCTCGTGATACCGGGCTGCGCCCTCCCTTCTGGGTTCAAGGCGCATCAGGTAACAGGAGTTGCTGACGACCACGCTAAACTTCATCGTGTTGCTCACCACAGGCTTGAATCCAGGGTGCGTTTTGAGGGCATCCACCGCCCAGAAATTATGGTAATCCACGCTGCCCTCCGCCACGAATTGTGTGCTGGCAGTTTTTGAGGATCGGGAGGCTTTCGGCTGGGACACCCCCGCCGCCTCTTGCGCCTTCACGAGATTGGTGTCGAACGCCTCGGCCAGTTGTTTGAGCTTCTCAATCGGCGCGCTGGGGCTCTCGATGTCAACCAGGTAGCTTCCCCTGCGAAAGGCAATATTGGTGTGCATCCCATGTCGCCGGTAGAAACGGACCTCCTCGCCAACCTTGGGCAGGCCGCCGGGCGACTCCTTCGTATCTTTGTCACGTCCCCAGTCTTCTCCGATGTCCTTCATGCTCCGGTAGCGATTGACCCATATCAGAACACCGCTCGAGCCACACTGGTAGCGGAAGACTGCCTGGGCTTGGCAACCTCGCTTCCCCACGACGTTGTGCGCCGCCTGAAGCCACCCCTTGCCTTCGTTGCAGATCTCGTTGGTCGGGCTCAACTCGTCAACCAGCACGACGACATGATTCGAGGTCCAGCCTGGTCCAAGCTGTGACAGGGAGGGGGCAATCTGGTCGAGCCCAACGGGTTGCTCCGCACGGGAGCTTCCTGCTACGAGCAGCACTCCAACCAGCATGGCAAAGGTCTTTCTCATAAAGGCTTCCCTACGTAACCCGTCGAGGCTCTGCCAGCCGTCCGCGAGGGGCAATGATAAAAAAGACCTGGTCTCGCACTTCTCTGTCATCCCGGAGTCCGGGTCGCACCGCTCAGAAAACCCTGCCGATCCACCTCGCCCAGGAAAATGGACGCTCGCCGATTTCCGCGGCTCATGACAGGGCACATCGCGCCGGGCTATTGAAGGCGCAATCGCCGTGGCCTGGCGCCAGGCTGGCCGTCACCGGCTCAGGCGGTCAAACCCAATGTAAAGGCTTGACCCCTGCTTCGCGCCCCAGACAGGCCCCAGACACGCCCAAGACAGTACCTGGCTAAATAGAAAATGTATTAAGCCAGGTACTGTCTTGGGCGTGTCTGGGGCCTGTCTCCAGCCGCTGGCTGCGCCACGGCCTGTCCACCCAACCTGCTCCACGCAAAGGCCGCAGGCGCTCCGCAACCAGCGCATGCCCTCCACCAGATGGGCAAGGAGGCGGCCAAAGCGGGGCCTGGGATGCCCGGGAAGGGTCGCATGTGACAAACCGGCTATAAGCCGAACCGCCCCTGCCGCAGATGCAGTACGGGCAACGGAGGAGGATTCCAAACCGAAGCGGGTGTCTTGGAACAGGGCAATTTGGACCCCTGCCTGCAGAGGCACCCGCGGCCTGGCCAGACCGTGCGCAACCACAACCAATTAGAGAAAGCGGCCTCTCGAAGGCAGACGGTATAGCGGCAGGTTCTGTTTGAATCGGTCCTCGTTGCCGCCCGACTTAAACGGTTGCGCGGGTGAGCTTCAAAGTCTGTCCAGGGCCGGTTCGCTTCTGACCCCTTTCCTGTATTCAAGCCAAACCGCTGGGAACTCGTAGCTCTTACCTTTCTGAAGGGTGCGAGCGAAATCCGCAACCAGCCTCACGGTGGCCTCGCTGACGATAGGGGATCGCCCGCCAGTGGCCCGATGTTCGGCTTCGGCGGCACGCTTGCCTTGACGGTGCTCCCCAAACGCTATCCGTTCCCCATCCTCTTTCCTCAAGTCTACCACCACCAGCAAACCAGCCTCTGGCAGGTTTTCAATAGTTACTCGCTCAACGAGCGCACGGAACGACGGCGCTTGCTCCAGTTCTGCGGCGGAAAGGAACCTGCGTGAGTTGGTTGAGCACGCGCCCGCAAGCATGACGCTCGCGCCAATCAGAATTGTCCCCACTCTAGCGAATTTGGTTGCTTTCATTTCAGGATCCCTGGCTCCTTGATTTCTCGTTCTCTCCATTGACCGGACGGCTTCAAATCCTCATCCCGGAAGATATCCGCACGCTGATCCCCGCGGTTCATGATGTGATACATGGCCCCAGGATACTCAAGGCGCAGCTTGCGCGACATGGCCAACCCTTACCAGTGCGCCCCGGAAGTGTCAATAGTGAGTAGCCCACCGGCGGCGCGGGTGGAAGCACCTGCTTGTTTCGGCTGGTGTCGTTTGACTTTCCTTTTGGATTCGTTATGATACCACCATGAGCAAGACGATCCAGGTGAAGGGCGCCACCCGGGAGCTGCGCCAGCGTTTGGAGTCGAGCGCCGAGAGGAACTTCCGCTCCCTCAACCAAGAGGCGCTGGCCCGGCTGGAGTTCAGCTTCGATGTCGAGGACGCCCTGCAGTCCAAAGTCCATCAGCAATGGATAGACGACGCGATGGCGGGGACCTTCAGGCCCGGGAGTATTGACCGGCTCAAGCAAATCGCGGCCAGGGCCAAGGCGCGCGCATGAAGCTGGTATTCGGCAGCCGCTTCGAGCAGGACGTCGCCGAATTAGTTACTCGCTTTGCTGCGGAAGCCTCGCAGGAGGTGGCCACTGAGTTCGAGAAAAACACCTGCGCGCTGGTTCGGCTCCTTTTGAAGAACCCGGACCCGGGCCGGCTGCGCAAAGACCTGAAGCCCGCGGGCATACGAACCTTCCGCGTCCACGGCTTCGACCGTTACCTGCTCTTTTACCAGGTGCGCGGCGAGGAGTTGATTCTGCTCCGCCTTCGCTACGGTGGGATGAACCTGCAAGCGTTATTCCTGCATCTGGACTGAGCCCCGGCTCCAGCCGGTACGTTCTAACACATGCCATGCCAACCCCAACCCCGCTGCTAAGCCTCGTCAACGTGACCAAGCGCTACGACGCGCCGGACAAGTCCGAGGCGTTGACCGTGCTCAAGGAAGTCTCGCTGGAGCTCTCCGCCGGCGAATCGCTCGCCATCGTCGGCCCTTCCGGGTCCGGCAAGAGCACCCTCTTGCAGATCATGGGCACGCTCGACCGGCCGACGAGCGGCAGCGTGGCGCTGGACGGGCAAGATTTGAGCGCCCTCGACGAGCAACAACTCGCCGCCGTGCGGAACCGGCAGATCGGCTTCGTCTTCCAGGCGCACTATCTCCTGCCCCAGTGCACGGTTCTGGAAAACGTTCTGGTGCCGACCCTCGCCTGCGCGGAGGCCAAGCTGCGCGATGGTGCCGGCGAACGCGCCGAACGTCTCCTGAAGCGCGTCGGTCTGGGCGAGCGCAAGGCTCATCGCCCGGGCGAACTCTCCGGCGGCGAGCGCCAGCGGGTGGCGGTGGTCCGCGCGCTGATCAACCAGCCGCAGCTTCTGCTGGCCGACGAACCCACCGGCTCGCTCGACCATGCCTCGGCCCAGCAACTGGGGCAGTTGCTGCTGGAATTGAACCGGGAGGAAGGCGTGACGCTTGTTGTGGTGACCCACGCGCGGGAATTGGCCCAGCGCATGGGGCGGGTGCTGGAGTTGAGGGACGGGCACTTGGTTCCGGCACAATCCCCAATCCAACAACAGCTCCGCTAGGAGCGCCATGTTTATAGCCACCCGTGCCACCCAGCCCGCCAAGCTCCGTAGGAGCGGCATGTGCTTGATGTCGCCTGGACGCCGCCGAGAGCGTGTGTTTTCTCATACCTGCCGCTCCTACGGAGCTCGGGTGGGCGTGTGGGGCCGGGCTCGCTGCTATAAACATTTCGCTCCTAGCGGAGCTGGATGGTGCGAGAACACACATACAGGGCGCGAGGTCTTCTGGCGCTTCAGCACTCACCCCCGGGCGGGATTATAGGACGCCGCAAGCATGACCCTCTGGACGCTCATCCGCCGCAGTCTGCGCTTTCATGCGCGCGCGCATCTGGGCGTGGTGCTCGGCGCGGCGGTCGGCAGCGCGGCCTTGATCGGCGCGCTGGTGGTGGGCGATTCGGTCCGGGAGAGCCTCACCGCCATGGCCTTGCGCCGGCTGGGGGCCATTCACTTTGCACTGGCCACACAGGATCGCCTGTTCCGGACCAACCTGGGGTCGCGCCTCCGCGCCACTTCGCCACCGGGCTGGATCCGCCTTGACTCCAAGCCCCGTGGGTTGGTCCAACCCTTGCCTGATGGACCGCAAACCTCCGTGCTGGCGCTTCCCGGGATTGTTGCCCGGCAGGACGGTGCCGCGCGCGCCAACCGCGTCAATGTGCTCGGAGTCGAGGCGAGCGCGTGGCCGCGCCTGGCCAGTTGGGACATCCTGTCCCCGGCTGCCTGGGCACCGGTACCCGACGAAGATACGCCTGAGGGGGCCCGAATCTCGATAGAGGAATTCAAGCGTGGACAAACGGCAGTCACGCAGTGGAAAGCAGGTGAGGTTGCGTACATCAACGAAACCCTCGCCCGGCAACTCGCCGCCGGGAAAGGCGATGACATCATTCTGCGCGTGCGCAAGCCCAGCGCGCTGGGACTGGACGCGGCGATCAGTCCGCGCAACGAGGACACGGTAGCCGTCCGTCTCAAGGTCGGCGCGGTTCTGACCCCCGGCATGCTCGGCGACTTTGCCCTTACCGCGCAGGCAGCCCCGCCCGCCAACCTGTTTCTGCCCTTGGAGTTCCTGGCCGATAAAGTCAACGTCCACGACCAAGCCAACTTGATGGTCACCGGCCCGGTCCTCGCCCAACGGAAGCCCGGCCGATGGGATCACCTGCGCGTCAGGGTGTCGCGGTGGTTGTGGATGCGTGCGCCTCGCCTCCGGGTAAACGAAATGGGCTCGATGAGCGCTTACTCTCGGCCTGACCCTTCCAGCCTGGCCGGGCGCGCTGCGCGCCGCCTCGAACCCAAGCGCGAGCAGGCAGTCTCCGACGAGTTGGCTTTGCCCTGGCTTGACACCGAACTGGCTCGCGCCTGGTTGCCGGAAGACGCGAGCCTGGCTGTGCGCGCTGTCGAGCAGCCGCAGAGCGCGACCGGTGGAGAATACATCCGGCCATTCGTCGAGGTCAGCAGTTCACGCATCTTCCTGGAACCCTCCGTCGCCGCCGCCGCACTCACGCCCAGGACCGGCCTGCTCACCAACCGCCAGGCCTTTCAGTCGGACAGCCCGGGCGATCTCGCCTTTGGCCAGTTCGTCACCAATGGCGTGCGCGTGCTCACTTACCTGGCGAACCTCATCCGCGCCGGTGACCGAGCCACGCCCTACTCGATGGTGACGGCGGCAGAGGGGCTGTTCGTGCCTACGGATATGCGCGACGACGAGATCCTCGTCAACCAGTGGCTGGCGGACGACTTGCAGGTGAAGCCGGGCGATGCGGTCGAGCTGAGCTATTACGTCGTGGATTCCGGCAGCCGGCTGGTCGAACGCACGAACACTTTCCGCGTGCGCCAGGTTGTGCCGCTCAAAGGCATTTACGCCGACCGGACGCTCATGCCCGAGTTCCCAGGCCTGGCCAAAGCCGAAAGCACGCATGACTGGGACGCGGGCTTCCCGCTCGTCTATCCAATTCGCGAAAAGGACGAAGCTTACTGGAAGACCTACCGCGGCACGCCCAAGGCGTTCGTGACGCTGGCGGCGGGCCAGGCCATGTGGGCCAACCGCTTCGGATCGCTCACCGCCATCAGGTATGGCGTGCCGACCGATACCTTCGCCAGCACCTGCCGCGACGCCGTGTACCGCAACCTGCTGGCCAACCTGGAGCCGGCCGATGTCGGCCTGCGTTTCGAGGCCGTTCGCGAGCAGGCGCTCAAGTCGGCGGCGCAAGGGCAGGACTTCGGCCAACTGTTTCTCGGGTTCAGCTTGTTTCTCGTCGTGGCCGCGCTGCTCCTGATGGCGCTGCTCTTTCAGCTCGGATTGGAACAGCGGGCGGCGGAGGTCGGCATACTGCTCGCGCTCGGTCTGAGGCCGAAACAGGTTAGGCGGTTGTTGCTGGGCGAGGGGGCCGCGCTGGCACTTCTAGGCGGGGTCATTGGAGCGCTGGGCGGCGTGGGCTACGCCAAAGCGATGCTATGGGGCCTCACCACGGTGTGGCGCAGCGCGATCGGGGGCGCCGAGATTCAGTTCCATGCGACCCCGGCCAGTTTGTTCATCGGCCTGTGCGCCAGCACTGTTGTGGCCTTGCTGACAATCTGGGTCACCTTGCGCAAGCAAGCCCGGCAGCCCCCGCGGGAATTGTTGGCGGGGGAAGTCCGAAGTCCGAAGTCCGAAGTCCGAAGTCGGGGAGCGTGGCTGGCAATAGCCTCTGGGGCGATGGCGATTGGGCTCGTGGCGTGGGCGCTGATGAGCGGGCGGAATGCGGACGCGGGCGTGTTTTTCGGTGCGGGCAGTCTCTTGCTCATCGCGGGCTTGGCGGCGGCGGCGGCGTGGCTGGGCCGACTCGGGAGCGAGGCCGGCGCGACGCACCTGACGCTGCGCGGGCTGGGTCTGCGCGGCTGCGCGCGGCGGCGGAAGCGCAGCCTGGCGACCATCGCCCTGCTGGCCTGCGGATCGTTCCTCATCGCCGCCATCGGCGTCTTCCGCCTCGATGCGAACCGCGATGCCACGCGCCGCGATTCCGGCACCGGCGGCTTTGCGTTGATCGGCGAATCTACGATGCCCGTCGTGCAGGACCTGAACACCCAAGCCGGTCGCGAGTTCTATGGCCTGAGTGCGGAGCAGCTTGCGGGCGTGAACGTGGTCCCGCTGCGCGTGCGCGAGGGTGACGCGGCCAGTTGTCTTAATCTCAACCGCGCGCAGAAGCCGCGCCTCCTCGGCGTAAAGCCCGAACTCCTCGCCAACCGCTTCACCTTCGCCAGCGCCGCCAAGGGCCTCGATCGCCGTCGGGGCTGGAGTCTGCTCCACACTGGTAGCAGCCGACGTGAGGAGGCTCTGGATGACAAATCGCAAATCGCAAATCGCAAATCGCAAATCCCCGAGGAGGTTCCCGCCATCGGCGACGCCAACTCCATCCAGTGGGCGCTGGGCAAGAAGATCGGCGACACGATTGATTACACGGACGAACAGGGCCGGGCCTTCAAGCTGCGGCTGGTGGGCGCGGTGGCAAACTCGATCCTGCAAGGGAGCCTGCTGATTGATGAAGCCGAGTTCACCCGCCGATTCCCGGGCGAGAGCGGCTACCGGATGTTTCTGATTGATGCCCCGTCCAACTCCGTCACTCAAGTATCCGCCTCTCTGTCGCGCGCCATGCAAGACACTGGCCTGGAGCTGACGCCCGCTGCCCGGCGGCTGAACGAATTCAACGCCGTGCAGAACACATATCTGGGCACGTTCCAGGTGCTGGGTGGCCTGGGCCTGCTGCTCGGCAGCGCGGGCCTGGGCGTGGTGGTCCTGCGCAACGTCCTGGAGCGGCGCGGCGAACTGGGCCTGCTGACCGCCGTGGGCTTCCGGCGCCGACGGCTGCAGCGCCTGGTCTTGAGCGAGCACGGCGCCCTGCTGGGACTCGGGCTGGCGCTCGGCACAGCCGCCGCTGCCGTAGCGGTCCTGCCGGCTATCCTGACTCCCGGCACGCAATTGCCCTACGGCTCACTGGCATTGACGCTGGCCGCAGTCCTCCTGAATGGCCTCCTCTGGACCTGGCTGGCGACGTCCTATGCACTGCGGGGCAACCTCCTGTCTGCCCTGCGCAACGAGTAGCGAACGGTTGCGCGATCTTCACTACGCATGAGGGCGAAAAGGGGGAAATCCGAAATCCGAAGGCCGAAACCCGAAAGAAGGCCGAATTCCGAAACCCGAAATTGCCGACCTCCTTTGCGCCCTGGGAGCAGAGCGAGCAGGAGCAGTTGAGGTTGGCCTCCTGACTCTGCGAGGGCGTCGCCAGCCGGCCTCGTGACCCAGTGGTTTCGGTATTCGGCCTTCGGCCTTCTTTCGGCCTTCGGATTTCGGGCTTCGGGTTTGGGACCAGCCTTGCTGCGACGAGATTCCCTCTCTGCACGCACCGTATTGAGTCCATATTCCCTCCTAAACCCCTCCTAAACCCCTCGTATACCCCTCGTATTCCCATCCTAATCCCCACGTGATGGAATGGCTGATAGACGGCTTGTCTGTTTGCACGTCCGAGCGGGCGGTTGCAGTTGACTGCGGGAGCTAATCAGCAAAGAGGAAGCGCAGGTCGTCCAGCGTCAGGCTCTGGGCGAAGCGTTCCTCGCCCAGCACATCTTCGGCCAGGGCGCTTTTCTGCTTTTGGAGGAGGCGGATCTTTTCTTCGATGCTGTCTTTGATCAGCAGGCGGTAGGCGATGACCTTGTTGACCTGCCCGATGCGGTGGGTGCGGTCAATGGCCTGGTTCTCGACGGCGGGGTTCCACCACGGATCGAAGAGCACGACGTAGCTGGCGGCGGTGAGGTTCAGCCCGAAGCCGCCGGCTTTGAGGGAGATGAGGAAGATGGCCGGGCCTTCCGTGGACTGGAATTGCCGGACCAGCTCACCGCGGTTCTCCGTGTGGCCGGCCAGGTAAAAGAGCGGCCACTTGCGCTTTTCGAGCTCAGGGCGGAGGAGGTCGAGCATCTCCACGAATTGCGAGAAGACCAGCACCTTCTCGCCTTCCTCCATCAGCGGTTCGAGCTGCTCCACGAGCGATTCGGTCTTGGCGCTGGGCGCCGCCGAGTCGGGTTTCATCAGGCGGGGATGGCAGCAAATCTGGCGCAGCCGCAGCAGCGAGACCAGGAAGTGGAACTGCTGCTGGGCCAGTTCTTTCTGGGTCTTGATCGCGAGGAGCAACTGTTGGGCGCGTTTGAGTTCGGCGCGGTAAAGCGTCTTCTGCTCGCCTTCGATCTCGCAGAAGAGGTCTTCTTCGATGCGGTCGGGCAGGTCCTTGGCCACTTGCGACTTGGTGCGGCGCAGGAGGAAGGGGCGCACCCGCGCCGACAAACGCCGGCGGCCCAGCGCGTCGCCTTTGGTGTCGTAATGCCGGGCGAAGCGCGCGCGGCTGCCGAGCACGCCGGGCATGGCAAAGGTCATGAGGCTCCACAAATCCAGCAGGCGGTTCTCGATGGGCGTGCCGGTCAGCACCAGCCGGTGCTCGGCCTGCAACGCCCGCGCGACCTGAGCGGTCTGCGAATTCGGGTTCTTGATGTATTGGCCCTCGTCCAGGATCACCGCCAGCCAGCGCACGGGGGCCAGGCTCTCGCCCACCATCCGCAGTTGGCTGTAATTCAGCACGTGCAGATCCGCTTCGCCCAGGCGGTCGGGAAGGCCTTCCAACTCGCTGGCGGGCCAGAGCTTGACGCGCAGGCCGGGCGTGAATTGCGCCGCCTCGGCGTGCCAGTTGTCCATGACGCTCTTGGGGCAGACGACCAGGCTGGGAGGCGGGGCGTGCGGATCGCCGGACGGTTCCGGGGAAGCGGGTTGCGTGGTGCGTGCTGCGTGGGGTTGCTCGCGGAGCCAGAGGAGCCAGGCCAGCGCCTGGAGCGTTTTGCCCAGGCCCATGTCGTCGGCCAGGATGCCGCCGAAGCGGTTGGTGGAGAGATAGGCGAGGAAGTGGAAGCCTTCGAGCTGGTAGGGACGGAGCTGCGCGGTCACGCCGGACGGCAGGTCGGGCGCCACGCGGGCGATAATCTCGCTGGCACGCCGCCGAATCTGCTCGACCTGCTGCTCGGGCAGGAACTTCTTGGCCGCCTCATCGGCGAGCTGAAGGGCGTGCAGGCGTTGGGGCTCGGCGGAGAGTTCGCGCGGGTTCAGACCCAGCCGCGCGAGGCGCTCGTTTTCGTCGTCGCTCAGGTCGTACTGAAGGCGACGCCATCCCTTGCCCTCGAGCCGCACGTAGGCGCCTTTGGCGTTGAGCAGCAACTTGACCTCCTCCGGCGTCAGCGTGGTGTCGGACACGTCGAGCACGACGCGCAGGTCGAACCAGTCAATGTCCGCCTCGGTCACATCCAGCTTCACGCGGCCGGCGACGGCGGCGGTGGTGAAGGACGCCAGGTCACCGCCGAGCTTGACGGTGATGTGCGGCGGGACGCTCTGGAGCCACCCCGTAAAAAGCTCAGGGAACTTCCTGGTTACACGCAGCACCAGGCCCCGCCCGTAGGAGGAAGGCTTCAGGTTCAGGGGCTCAAGCAAGGGCGGCACCGCCTCGAGCACGGTCCGGTCGTAGAGGATGATGCTCGCTTCATCTCGCGGTTTTCTTCGGCCGCCTTCGGGGGTTTCATGCAGCCAGTTGTAGCCGGTCCAGGACTGCCGGTGCCCATCCGGGGCTTCCGCCGCGGCGTCCACGACGCATTCCTCGATATTGCTGCCGGCAAACGTTGGCCGCAGGTCGCATTGGATGACAATCTGATAAGGCAGCGTGCGAACGCGCTCGCGCACCCGGGGCGGCAGTTCGGCGCCCAGTGATCGCAGGAAGGCCACGCCGGGAGCCCGCTCGATGGCCGGTGCGGGAATGCGGGTTTCCCCGCGCGGATCCAACACGTGCTCGTGAGGCGGCGGGCCGATGAAGACTGCGTTGGCGGTGAGGTAGAGGGGCGGATGGGACGTCAACGTGCAAAGGATGGGAGGAGGCGGTGTCCCGTCGGCCTGCACCAGGTGCAAGCGGTAATCGTCCTCTTCGCCGGTGGCGGGAGTCAATTCCCAGCGCAGCGGCTCGGTGGGACGGGCCAGGGTCTGGCCTTCGTGGTTCACGATGCGGCTGTCGAGCTGGCGCATCCGCAGGAGCCGGCCGAGCAGCCGGACGGTTTCTGCCTCCCGGTAGGGCAAATGTGCTGCCATGCCGTAGAAGATCCGTTGCGAGAAGAGCTGCCAGATCAGGTCCGCCTCGGGCGTGAGCCAGATGCGGCCCTCATCGTAGTCGGTGGTGAATTGCCGAAGCTGAGTGTGTTTGAGGGTGTCGAAGGCGGCCTGGCTTGGCCGGAGCCACTGCAGGTGGGCCTCTTTCGTGTCAATCAACACTCGCAGGTCGGTGAGGGCTTGGTCTGCCGACTGCGGCGACCCGGGGACCAGGCGCAGGTTGCCGAGCTTCTCCTGCCATCGTTTGATCTCGCGTTCGCGCTGCCAGCGCGCCACGAGGCCCTCAATGGCGCTCACGTCCGTGATCGGCTGCATGAAGTCGGGGATCCGTGTTCCGTGCTGCTGCACGGCATGCGCCACGTAGAGCCAGAAGATGTATTCGTTTTCGGGCACCGCCGGCCAGATTTGCGGCGCATTCCAGCCGTAGCCGCCCAGATGCAGCCCCATTTCCTCGAAATCCCAATGCGTGATGTGCCCGGACTGACGGCAGCGCGCATAGACGGTGCGGACCTTGGCCAGGAACTTGCGCTCCTCCGGCTTAAGGGGGCGTTTGCGCGTGGCCATCAGGCGGCGCACCAACTCACTGACATCCGCCGCTGAAGGCGTGCTCCTCGAGGCCGCCAAAGCCACCGAAGCGGACGGGCCGCTTGCGCTCAGGCTGCGCACCGCCGCCCGGCTGTGCTCCGCCAGCAACGCGCGCATCGCGGCCACAACGTGCTCGCAATCAATCCCAAGCTCGCAGGTGCAACTGCCCGACCAGCCCTCCGCCGGGTCGTATTCGAGGTCCACCTCATGGGTTTCGCCGTCCTTGACCTGGGCAGAGTAAGCGCTGCCCGGTTCCTCGGGAACCAGGTCCTGCACAGCGCCGCGGCGAAAGCACGCCTCGCCCTTGCGTCTGGCTTCAGCGCTGACTTGCTTCAGAAACGCCTGGGCGTTGCGCGGATCGAGCAACTCAAACGCATCGTCCACTCCTCGAATATAGCGGCCTGCACCCGCGTGACAAGCAGGCGGAGATGCCAACGGGCGAAACCTCCATGCGACCGGCAGTCGTTGCGAGCGGTCTGGAGTCGGACCATTTCCTCAACGCTTATCAGGTGGGGACCAAGGCCGACGTGCAAAAGATGGAGTCCCAGGCCAAAGCCGAGGCGCAACGCCTGTGGACCGAGGCTGAGATGAAACGCACGCGCAGTGCGTGAGATTCACTCGCCCGGATTCGCTCGTGCTGTCCAGGCTGGCCGGTTTATGGGGGAAACGGCGGTGGCATTGACTATGCTTGACAATCTCCTGTGATGAAAACTCACGAGGTGACTTATGAAGCTTCCTACCCACCGCGCCTTTACGCTCATTGAATTGCTGGTTGTGATCGCCGTCATCGCCCTCCTGGCGGCACTGCTCCTGCCCGCTCTCTCGGCTGCCAAAAAGAAAGCCCTGCGCACCAGCATGAAACACAGTGAATCCGCGTCGCCAGCCGCTCAGCGAGCAAATGATGCGAGGCCCGCACCCACCGCTGCTGCGGCTCGCGCCGTCGCCATCGTCAAGAGTTTTGCGGCCAGCGTTTCGCTCAAGCCGGGCCTGAGCGTCGGCACCGCCCAGCCCGAATCCATCTACACCGCCCAGCTCACAGCTAAATTCGAGGCGTTGAATCCGGGCCGGAGCGGTGAGTGCGAAGTGCTCCTGCCGTTGCCGCCGCAGATTATCTCCCTGGCCGACCTGGCCGTGACCGTCAAGGACCAACCCAGCGGATTGGTCGAGATCCGCGGCGACAAGCTGGTCTGGTTCGGCGCGCTGCCGGGCGAGCCGACGCCGATGACCATTACCTACTCCGCGGTCGGCAAGGGGCTCTACAACCTGCAAATCCCGCCCAGTGGGATTCTGGACACGTTCCACATTGACCTGACCGCCATCGGCTCGGACGTGCGCATGCTCGAACTCTCGCTGCAGCCCACCAAATACGCGCGTGACAGCGGCCAAACCCTCTACACCTGGGATTACAAGCACCTGCTCTTCGGACGACCCATCGCGCTGGACGTGCTTGGCATCGCTCCCATTGACCGGTTGGGCGAACTCGCTTGGCTGGGGCCGGCCAGTGTCGTCATTTTCGGCCTGGTGCTGGGCCTGGTTGCCTACGCTTTCTACATTCGCAACTTCGATCGCTGGATGCTCCTGCTGATCCTCGGCACGTTCACCAGCGCCTACCCGCTGATGTACTTTGCGCAGGAGTTCATTCCTTTAAGCACGGCCATCTTCGCCTCTTCGGCCATCGTGCTCCTGGTCATCGCCATTCGCTCGATTACGATCATGGGCTGGCGCCTCGGGGTCTGCGGCGTAGTCCTTCCCGCCAGCGCACTTCTCGCCGTGACCCTCCTGGCTGCCATTCACCCGCGGCTGCAGGGCATCCTGATCACCGGCACGGGCATTGCGTTGTTCATCGGAGCCATGCTGCTGGTCCCGCGCCTCAAATTCGACCGGGCGCCGGAGACCTCGCTGCCGGGCGTGCTTCCCGCCGGTTCTTAGTTCAGCCAAACGCCACGCCCCCTCTCCCCAAAGGAGGCAGTCCGCGCAGTCCGAGGGAGAGGGGGGAAAGGCGGACCGCCATCGGCTTGGCTTCTCAAGGATGGCCTGTCTGAGTCAGCTCGATTCATCACCGAACACGGCGTCTCGGATAAGGTTGAAACCGGGCTGCGGGGCTGCATACTGGGGGCAATGATGCAGTGCGTCTATATCACTGGAGGGGTCGCGTGAGATGGGTTTGCGCGTTTGTAGTCCTGTGTGCGTTGGCCGCAGTCTCAGTGGTCGCGGCGAACCCGCCCAACGTCATCATTCTGTTGGCAGACGACATGGGCAACGGCGACACCAGTTGCTACGGAGCCAAGGACATCAAGACGCCCAACCTGGATGCGCTGGCCGCCTCGGGCATCCGCTTCACGAGCTATTATGCTCCGGCGCCGATCTGCTCGCCATCACGGGCGGGCATGATCACAGGCCGTTACCCGATGCGGGCGGGAATGTCCACCAGCAAGAATATCGGCTCGGCTATGGGCGAGCCGGGCCTGGCGACGCGCGAGATCACAATCGCCGAGCTGGCGAAGACCAGGGGCTACGCGACGGCAGTCTTTGGCAAGTGGCACCTGGGCTCCATACCCGAATGCCAGCCGAACTCGCAAGGCTTCGACCTGTTTGTGGGGCACCATGCCAGTTGTGTGGATTGCTTTTCCCACATGTACTACGCCAGCGAGCCGTGGTATCACGACCTCTACCATAACCGCGACGAAGTCTTTGAAGATGGCGTGCACATGACCGATATCATCACGCGCGAGACGCTCGGCTTCATTGATGCGCATCGCGAGCAGCCATTTCTCATCTACGTGGCCTACAACACGCCCCATTACCCGATGGTCGCGCAGGCGAAATACCTCAAGATGTATGAACACCTGCCGATGCCTCGCCGGATAGCCGCGGCGCTGTGCGCGGGGATAGATGACTCGGTGGGGCAAATCCGGAACCGGCTGCGCGAGCGCGGGCTGCTGGACAATACCGTAGTCTTCTTCGCCAGCGATAACGGCGCGCCCAGCCCTTCGAAGCGGGGCGAAGGCGGCTCCAGCAATGCGCCGTATCGCGAATACAAGACGAGCCTCTTTGAGGGCGGCATCCGCCTGCCCGGCATGGTTAGCTGGCCAGCCAAGGTGCCCGCCGGCGTGGTCTGCGATCAGCCGGTCGTCGGCCTGGACATCTTCGCTACCGCCGCCCAGGCGATGGGAGCCGAGCTGCCCAAGGACCGCACGATAGATGGGCGCAGTTGGTTTCCGCTCTTCAAGAATCCGAAGGAGTCCATTCACGAGGCGATCTTCTTCGAGTGGGCCGGCCAGCATGCCGTCCGGTCCGGTCAGTGGAAGTATGTGGAGAACGGCTTCATCAACATGGAGCAATCGCGGAAGAACCGCGCGACGGGCGCCTATGCCGCACACCTCGCCGACGTGGCCGCTGACCCAGGCGAGCAGAAGAACACTCGAACGCGATTCCCAGAGATCGCTGAGGAGCTGGGCAAATTGCACCAAGGGTGGCGGGCGGCTATTGCGAAGGACCACACCGCTTCCCCCGATTTCCTTAAGAATTCCACCAAGAGCAACCAGGACTGATCGAGTCTTGTTGCGTCCATCTCATCCGCAGTGGACCTATGTATGAACCGATTGACTACCGGCTCGAGATCCACCCAAACGAGCACCAATGAAGAATCATGTCCGGTGCCCGGAGAGCGGACGAGCGATTCTCGCCTCTGGACATTTCAACTTCTGTCAGGCAGATTCCCGACGACGTGAATCAGACCAAGAACAGCTCCCGATGACCCGCGCAGCGCTTGGCGCATGGGGGGCCAAGACACCAATTCGTTTGTCAGATGACGAGATCAAAGAAAGTAATTTATTCCACCATAATGACTTCTTTGACCCTGTTGAGCGTGGAAGGGCTGGCCCGCCTGACTTTTTTCATGATCTACAGGCGGGGGTATGACGCGAATCAGATGCATCCTGCTGCAGGGCGCAGCAACTACGCGATATCGGATGAATTCGTCGCCTGGTGGGATCGAGAGGTTATTCACCCATATTTAGGCTTCGCGATTGATTTTGGCGATGCAAAGCGAAACAATGAGAGCCACGGTTTCCTCACGGCAACGCCACCAACAATCAAGCGGGAGCACGGCAAATTGAACGTGGTGATTCTGGGGGGCTCCGTCGCTCAGAGCATTCGAACACACCTGGCCGCGGCCTTCTCCCAAGCTTGCCATGTGCCCCCCAATGTCGTGGCTCTGGGAATCGGCGGTTACAAGCAGCCCCAGCAACTCCTGGCACTGACATACTTTTTGGCCTTGGGCGCCGAATATGACCTGGTGATCAACTTGGACGGTTACAACGACATCGTTCTACCGGTTGCCGATAATTACCAGGTCGGGGTTAATCCGTTCTTTCCGAGGAACTGGAATCTGAGGATCAACCGGCAACCGAGCAAGGAAATCCTGGCGAAGATCGGCGAAGTGCGGTACTTGCGGGATCTCAAACAAGAGAGCCTGAACAAGGCAAAACACAGCCTTTTCAAATGGAGCGCCTGCTATGGCCTAATCAAAATGGAGCAGTTCAAGAGACTCGATCGCGAGATCGCCCATGTTAGCATGAACCTGTTCGCTTTGCAGCAAAAGCAGGAGAAGCGGTTCGAGGAAACCGGCCCCCTGCTTAACCACCGGGACGCGCAGCAGGTTTATCACGATGCCGCGGCGGTTTGGTCGAGGTGCTCCGAGCTGATGGACCGGATGGCCAAGGCAAACGGCATGGAGTATTATCATTTCCTTCAGCCCAATCAATATGTGAAGGGGTCAAAGGTCCTGACCAAGGAAGAACTGCAAACCGCTTATTTGGAAGACTTCGTTACCAGCAAATGTGCTATCATCGGTTACCCCATACTAATTGAGCAAGGCAAGAGGCTCCGTAAAGAGAATATCAATTTCTTCGACGCCACGATGGCGTTCGCGGAAGAAAAGCAAACGGTCTATATTGATACCTGCTGCCACTTTAATGACCGCGGCAAAGAACTGCTCGCCAGGTTCATTCTGGATAAGGTCAGCCAAAATCCCAGGCTTCGTGCTTTCTTCAAAGACCCGCTTCCGACCAATGGCGTCTTTCTGAATTGATCTAGCCGTAGCAGTGAAGCAACTACTGAGCAGACAGAAAACCGAAACGAAATCGCCAGACGACGCTGTCCAGGAGGAAAGTGAATGCTTGTGAGCATCGTGAAGATAGACAAACCAAAGAGACCGAGGGGGGCTTGAGCCAAAGAGGCATGCAGCCTCCGCTTCGGCTCCTCGGGTCGTGTACCAGCGATGCACACCAACTGCACAACCGTTTCCGGCGTGTGCATCTGGCGTGCACCTCTCGATCACGGCGTTCGGATGGGCCTGGCCAGGCTCCGAACGATGGTGATAGGTACCTGCAAATACGAGACTTTAGTAAGAACTGCCGCTCAGTGCTGCGACGGAGACCTGTTCGACGGTTTGTCCTGCTCGCGGCCTGTGGTTAGGTGGGAAAGAGGGAGGTCGCTCATATCCTTTTGGCCAGGCGCGCGGCGAGCCGGTCGAGTGCGGGCGAGCGGTCCAGCGGCGCGAGGCGCACTTCGAGCAGACAGAAGCTCTTGGTCCACCGCTCCGCTTCAAACAGGGCGCTGTCGAGCTCCGCTTCGGTCTCGATGACGAAGCCCCGGCCGGCTCCCAGGACCTCCGGCAGCCGGTGGTATTCCCACGGCCAGAGGTCGTTGTAGGGACCGTCCTGCATGTGCCGCTCGGTGCCGTAGCCGCGGTTGTTGAGCAGCACCACCACCGGGTTGAGCTTGTAGCGCGCAACGGTGGCCAATTCCATGCCGGTCATCTGGAAGGCGCCGTCGCCGACGAGCACCAGCGGGCGCAGCTTTGGATTGGCCAGTTGGGCGCCGATACAGGCCGGCACGGCAAAGCCCAATGATGTGTAATAGGCCGGGCTGATGAATTCGGTGCGCTCCCGAATGAACAAGTCGGCCGCCCCGAACAGGGCATCGCCCACGTCAGCGACGACGACCGTGCTGTCCGAGAGGAAGGCATTGAGCCGCTCGAACAGGTGTTTAACGGTCAGCGGCCTGGGGGAGTGACGAGTGGCGGGTGGCGAGTGACGGGTGATCTGCACTGGGCGGGGTATCCGGCCGAGTTTGCGCCGACGGAGCGGGAGGCGCAGCAGGCCGCGGACGAAGTCCTTGAAGCGCACCTCTTCGTAAGTGTGGTAGCGGATGGAGAGCTTCTCGCTGGTGGCCGAAATGGAGCGCGCCGGATCGAGGCGGGCGGTATAGATGCCAAGGTTGATGTCGGTCATGAACGCACCGAGCAGGATCACGCAATCGCTGCTCTCGACATACTGCCGCACTTCCTCGCGGCCCATCGCGCCTTCATAGACGCCGAGATAGAAGGGATGGTGCTCGCCGATTACGGACTTGCCCAGCACAGTCGCGGCGACGGGGATGTTCGTCTGGCGGGCGAGCTGGAGGAGCTGGTCCTGCAAGCCGAACCGGTGGACCTCGACGTCGGCGAGAATCACTGGCTGGCGGGACTGGTTGATCATCTGCCCGGCTTCGGCCAGGGCTTCGCGCAGGCTCTTGGGATCGCTCTGCTCGTGAATCTCGGGCGTCTTGTGGTGGGCGATGCCGGGCACCGAGACAAGGTCACGTGGCAGTTCGATATAGACCGGGCGCTTGAACCGCAGCGCGGCGTGGAGCACGCGATCTATTTCCTGAAACGCGGTCTGCGGGTCGCTCAGGACGGTCGAGGCAATGGTCAGCTCCTCGAAGACCTTTTTCTGGGTATCGAACTCGCGGACTTTGTGGTGCAGGAGCGGGTTCTTCTCGCGCTCCTTCATTCCCGGCGCGCCGCTGATGACCACGACGGGCGACTTTTCGGCGAAGGCTTCGGCGGTGGTGTTCGCCACCTTCAAGCCCCCGACACAATAGGTCACGCAGACCGCGCCGAGCCCGCGCACACGGGCGTAGGCATCGGCGGCGAAGCCGGCGCCCTGCTCGTCGCAGGTGTTGATCACACGCAGCTTGCTGCGGGAGAGTTGGTCGTAGAACCCGAGCACGTAATCGCCCGGGATGCCGAACACATGCCGCACGCCGTGGGCGTAGAGCCGCTGAATGAGATATTCGCCGATGGAAGGAGAGGTTTTCATTTGCCTTGAGCCGAGGTTAGCACGGGCGGCGGGAAGGGTCAAAGCAGATTGACCCGTCGCTCACCGCCGCGCAAATCCGAATACTGAGTCCACCGCCGAGCTGCCCGTCAGCCCGCGCACCCGACGGAGCCGGTTTCTGCCTTCGGGTTTCGGCCTTCTTTCGGATTTCGGGTTTCGGCCTTCGGGTTTTACCCCCGTCGGGGAATGCTTTGTCGGGGAATGCTTTTGACTTCGCTCGTCTGCGCCCTACATTGGCTGGTTCAACAAAACAACCTGAACATGCTGACGGAAGACGATATTCGAAACGCGTTGAAGGCCGTGAAATACCCGGGCTACAGCCGGGACATTGTCTCATTCGGTTTGGTGAAGCAGATCGCAGCCAACCAGGGCGCGGTCAGTGTCGTGATGCAACTCACGACCCACAACCCGGATATTGCGCAGCAGCTCAAAGCGGAAAGCGAGCGCGTGCTCGGGGCGCTGCCGGGCGTTGACCGGCTGCAGGTGGAGGTGAACCAGCCAGGGACGCCGCAGGCCGCGGGGTCTCAAAACCCGTGGGCGCAGCAACAGAAGGTGCCGGGAATCCGGCGAATCATCGCGGTGGCCAGCGGCAAGGGGGGCGTGGGCAAGTCCACCGTGTCCGTGAACCTGGCCTGCGGCTTGAAGCATTTGGGGGTCAAGGTCGGTTTGCTGGATTGCGACATTTACGGGCCGAGCATTCCGCTCATGATGGGGGTGCATGAGCGGCCGACCATCAGCGAGGCGGAAAAGATGGTGCCACCCGCCAATTACGGGGTGAAGCTGATGAGCATGGGGTTCCTGGTGGACGGGGACCAGCCGGTCATCTGGCGCGGGCCGATGATCATGAAGACGATCCAACAGTTCTTCAGTGCGGTGGAATGGGGTGAGCTGGATGTGCTGGTGGTGGACCTGCCGCCGGGCACGGGTGACGCGCAGCTTTCACTCTGCCAGACCGTGCCCCTGGACGGGGGGGTCATCGTGACCACTCCGCAGGAGGCGTCGCTGGGGGTGGTGCGCAAAGGCATCGCAATGTTCCAGAAGGTCAACGTGCCGATCCTGGGCATCGTCGAGAATATGAGCTACTTCACCACGCCCTCGGGCGAGCGGGTCGAGATATTCGGCCACGGCGGCGGGCAGGTGGAAGCGGCGCGGCAGGACATTGGCTTCCTCGGTGAGGTGCCCATTTTCACGGAGATCAGAGAAGGCGGAGATCGGGGCGTGCCGGTCGTGGTCTCAGCCCCCGCGCAACCAGCGGGGCGGTCCTTTATTCAGATCGCGGAAGCCCTGCGCCAAAGAGTTGCCTGAGCCTGCTGGCAGGCCGGTTTTTGTGTGCTACATTGGTTCAGAACTTAAACGGCCCGCTCAAGAGCGCGGAGCGGCAAGAGATGCAGATGCGGCGCAGAAACCTGAAAATTTGCGGTTGCCAGCGGTCGGGGGTCTGTTAGGCTTTCGTTGCTGATGCGAAGCGAATTCGCGATTATGTCTGACGATAAGAAAGAGCAGCTCGCGGCAAGCGATTTGCTGAAGAACTCTTCGCTCTACAGGGAATTTCAGGCGGAACGCGAGGAAATCCTGAAGCACAAGTGGATTGAATCCGAGAAAGCCGGTCGCGACATTGGTTTTGAGCGAGCGTTGACGGACTGGATCATTAAACACCGCTCCAAGTGGCGCAAAAGCCGGCAGGCGGCAGGCCAGTAAGCCTGCTCCCGCTCCTTTAAGGCAGCCCGGTGAGGCGGCCAAGGAATCATGACTGAATCTAAAACCCGAAGTCCGAAGTCCGAAGTCCGAAGCCTGAGGCCGGCCCAGTCGTCCGTGTCCCCGCCCTTCCGACTTCGGACTTTGCATTTCAAACCTCCGTTCCCATGCCTGAATCCACCTTAATCCTGAATGCAGCCGCGATGCAGCGGGCGCTAACCCGCATCGCGCACGAGATCGCAGAACGAAACGAAGCCGGCAGCGAAGTGGTGCTGGTGGGCATCCAGCGCGGCGGCGTGCCGCTGGCGCGGCGGCTGGGCACGCTCCTGACGCAGATTTGGGGATTCACCGTGCCGACCGGCAGCCTGGATGTCAGCATGCACCGGGACGATCTGGATCAGCGGGCGGCGCCCAACATGCAGCCGACCGTCATTCCGTTCGACGTCACCGGCAAGACGGTGGTGCTGGTGGATGACGTGCTCTTCAGCGGGCGCACGATCCGGGCGGCCATGGACGCGCTGAATGATTTCGGGCGGCCCACGCGCATTCAACTGGCCGTCCTCGTTGACCGCGGGCACCGGGAGCTGCCCATCAAGGCGGATTTCGTCGGGAAGAACTTGCCCACGGCCCGAGCCGAGAGCGTCCGGGTTCGGCTCGCGGAAACGGGCAACCCGGACGAAGTGCTGCTGGAGAAACCCTCATGAGCTGGAACCGCAAACACCTGCTGGATATCGAGTCACTGACCGTCGAGGAAATCCTCACCGTGCTGGACACGGCCCGCGCCTTCAAGGCGGTGGGCGAACGCGCCATCAAGAAGGTGCCGGCCTTGCGCGGCAAGACGGTCGTCAATCTCTTCGTCGAACCGTCCACCCGCACCCGCACCAGCTTCGAGCTGTCCGAGCAGCGGCTCTCGGCCGACATCATCAATTTCAACACCGAGGCCTCCTCGCTCAAGAAGGGCGAGACGCTCAAGGACACCGCCCGCAACCTGGAGGCGCTCAACATTGACTTCATCGTGATACGCCACAGCGCGTCGGGCGCGCCGCATTTCCTTTCCCGCGTCCTCCACGCCAGCGTCATTAACGCCGGAGACGGCGCGCACGAGCATCCCACCCAGGCCCTCCTCGACACGTTCACCATCCGCGAGAAGAAAGGCCGCATCGAAGGCCTGAACGTCACGATTCTCGGCGATATCCTCTACAGCCGCGTCGCCCGCTCCGACATCTGGGCGCTCACCAAGCTGGGGGCCAAGCTCACCCTCTGCGGGCCGTCCACCCTTGTTCCCCGAGTGTTCGAGCAGATGGGGTGCCGCGTCACCCACAACGTCGAGGAAGCCATTCGCGACGCGGACGTCATCAACCTGCTCCGCATTCAGCATGAACGGCAGCGCAAGTCCGCATTCCCCGGCCTCAACGAATACACGAGCCTCTTTGGGCTGAATAAAGCCCGGCTGGCCCTGACCAAACCGGACGCGATGATCATGCATCCCGGCCCCATCAACCGCGGCGTCGAGATTGACAGCGAGATCGCCGATTCCGGCCGGTCGGTGATCTTGCAACAGGTGACCAACGGGCTGGCGGTGCGCATGGCTGTGCTGTTCCTGGTCAACGGGGGCAAAGGGCCGCAGGAGATCCATTCTCAAGGCTGAAGGCAGCGGCCGGAGGAAATCCGAACGCCCGAAAGCCGAAATCCGAAGGAAGGCCGAACTCCGAAATCCGAATAGAGCACTATGCCGGGCCCGCAAGCGAGTCGCCCGAGCTAGCTTCTTGGGCATTCGGCTTTCGGTTTTCGGATTTCCTTCGGTTCTCGGTTTTCGGATTTCGAATTTGCCGCCGTTAAGGCCGGCGGCCCTCACCCAAATACCATCTTGCAGAGGATCACTGAGGCAATGACGCCGACGGTGTCGGCAACGATGCCGGCCGGCAGGGCGTAGCGGGTCTTCTTCACGCCCACGGAACCGAAATACACGGCCAGCACATAGAAGGTCGTCTCGGTGCTGCCAAAGATGGTGCCGCCGGTGCGGCTGATGAGGCTGTCGGGGCCGTATTGCTTGACCAGCTCGGCGAATAGTCCGAGCGTGCCGCTGCCGCTTAACGGGCGCATGAGCACCATCGGCAGGAGCGCGGAAGGGAAGCCAATGGCCTGCATCGCCGGACCAAGCGCGTTGCTGATCAGGTCAATGCAGCCCGCGGCGCGGAACATGCCCATCGCGACGAGGATGGCCACCAGGTAGGGAATGATGCGCAGCGCCACGTCGAACCCCTCTTTGGCGCCGTCCACGAACTCCTCATAGACCTTGACGTGCCGCAACGCCGCATACAGCGGAAAGACCGAGAGCATGAACGGGATCGAGATCTTGGAGACAGCATCCACGATGCGGATAAAGACGCTTTGGCCGGCGGCGTCCGGCACGGCCAGCCCGACCGCTGCGGGGAAAGCCAGCCGTAGGAACACGTAGAAGAAGAACAGGAGAAACGCGGCCATCGTCAGCACCCCCCACCACTGCAACGGGGCCAGTTCGGCGGCTTCCTTGATGGGAGTTTTCTCATTCGTTGAATTCGCACCTGCCGGTTTGGCCGCTTCCGGTGCGGGTGGCGGGGGCGGAGCGCTCAATGGCGGCAGGCGGTAGATGGGCAGGCGCTGGAGGAGTTTGGCAGCGGTGACGGCAGCAATGGCCGCACAGGAGGTAGCCATGATGGAAGTGCCCACGATGGCGGTCGGGTTGGTGGATTTATTGGCTGCGAGGATGGCGATGGCGGTGGCAGGAATGAGCTGGATAGAGCTGGTGTTGATGGCCAGATAGGTGCACATGGCGTTGGTCGCCGTGCCGGGACGCGGGTTCAGCGTTTCCAGATGCCGCATCGCCTTCAAGCCGAGCGGAGTGGCGGCGTTGCCGAGGCCGAGGATGCTGGCCGCCATATTCAGCAGCATCGCGCCCATCGCGGGATGGTCGTGGGGCACGTCCGGGAAGAGCCACACCATGAGGGGCCGCAACAAGCGCGCCAGCAAGGCCACCAGGCCGGCACGTTCGGCCAGCCGCATGATGCCAAGCCAGAGGGCCATGATGCCGACCAGCGGCAGGGAGATCTTCATCACCGCAAACTCCGCCATCTCGAAGCTCTTATCGGCCACCGCCTTGAGGTTGTCGGTGCAGCCGCCAATGACGACAGCGAGCAGGACCATCCCAAGCCAGATGTAGTTGAGCATCGCGCGGAAGTTATCTAAGCTTACGGCGCAGCCGGCGGGTTATGCCGCACCAGCAACGGGATGCTCGCCTGTGGCCGGTCATCCAGCAGGATGTCAATGGAGTAGAGCCCGGGGCTGTCGAACTTCAACTGCTGGATGTTCACAATGAAGTTGCGCGTGCCGAAATGCATGTCCTCGGGCAAGGCCACTTCGACCGGGATGGGAGGGAAGTTGGCGATCGGGCGGCCGTCTGCGTCCACGAAGTTGACTTGCAGCGCGTGTTTGCCCTCGTCTTCGCCGGAAAACGTTACTCGCAGCGCAATCGAGCACTGCGGATGAATCGCCGGCAATTGCTTCGTGTATATTGTGTCGAACGCTCCCAGGAGGTTGAGCTTGCCATTGTCGTCCGTTGCCGCGTCACATAATACCGCCACTTGAATGTTCATCCGGCCCTCATCAAGACACGAATTACACGCATTGGCACGAAGAAACTTCGCCGGCTGAGGATGCTGAAGCTGCTCAGGACAACACCGCCGGTTGAACCAGGCTGCGGTTCTTCACCAAATACGGAGTGAATCCCCGAGCAATGGGGAGCGGGGACAGGTGCGAATGGCGCTTGGTTAAGGCCTAAATCACTAGGGCTCAGGCACTTGCAGATGAACACGCAATCCCCTGGCAGGGAAGCCTCGAGCCGGACTCGCCCACCCTACCTCGGTTGGTCTGCGCACCGGACGGGTCCCGGAGTGCCGAGCCAATGCCTAGCCAGAGGCTCTCCGAAAAGGGTTGTACGAGACGATTGAGCCGGGGCAG
>CAZVFC010000009.1:0-230359 GCA_964625855.1 uncultured Verrucomicrobiota bacterium
TTTGTTACCAACCGCCGCCCAAATATCATCTGAACCCTTCATGCATACGCGCTGTGGCGTCGTAGGGTTGCGTGTTTTTGGCTGGACCTGCGCCAACACGTTTGAAAGAGTCAGGCGCATGCCACATCCTTCCAGGCCTGATCCTGAGGCGACCAGGCTGGCGCGTTGGCCTCGGAGCCCGCGCCATGCCCTGCTGGCCGCAGTGGTGTTGTGGGTTGTGCCCATGCTCGTGATCGGTCTGCTGGTGTTCCTGAACCCCCGGCGGGATACGGTGACCCTGGGCAGTTACCATCCCTCAGCCGCCCACTGGTGGGCCGGTGAAGGTCTGTACGTCGGCCCGTCGGGCATGAACTACCTGCCCCACTTCGCGGTGCTGTTCACCCCCTTTCATTTTCTGCCTTTGTGGCTGGGCGAGACGCTGTGGCGGTTCTGCAACGCGGCGACGCTGGCCGTCGGCTTGTGGCAATTGGCGCGCGCGCTGTTTGGCTCCAACGCGGAACGGGCCTTTCTCTGGGCGACGATCCTCGCAATGCCGCTTTGCATGACCTCGCTGCGCTTTGGAAATGCGAATGCAATCCTCGGCGGAGTCACGTTGATGGCAGCCGCGGCAATCCTCGCCCGGCGCTGGGGGTTGGCGGCCGGCCTGATGGCCCTGGCAACCGCCATCAAGCCCCTGGGCATTGTGCTGGTCCTGCTCGCGCCGCTGGTTTACAGG
This sequence comes from uncultured Verrucomicrobiota bacterium, assembly GCA_964625855.1. GTDB lineage: Bacteria > Verrucomicrobiota > Verrucomicrobiia > Limisphaerales > UBA8199 > JAPLUA01. The sequence goes on from CAZVFC010000009.1 coordinate 716, forward strand.
CCGTTGCGCTGGCGGGTGGCGGTTGCGCTCCTGGGCCTGGCTGTCTTTCCCTTCTTGTTCGGGCGGCCCGCCTACGTCTGGGGGCAGCATTGCGCGGCCTGGAGCAACCTGCAGGCTTGTGCGGTGGTAAGCGAGCATCGCTTCGCCGACATTAACGGCCTGCTGCGAACGTTCGGCACCGAGTTCAGCCCCGGCGCCTCGAAGCTGGCGCGAGTGCTGGCGGGCGGCTTTACGGCCATGCTGTGGTTGTGGGGCGCCAGGCGGCTGCGGGAACCGCTGGCCTGCTTGTGGCTGTATGCGCTGGCCACCTCCTACCTGATGCTGTTCAATCCCATGACCGAGGAAAACAGTTACGGCATCCTCGCGCCCGCCCTGGCCGCGTGGGCGACTCTCTTCCTCCTTAAGCCGGAGATGCGCGCCATGCATGCCCTCGGCTGGGTTATCGCGGGCATGGCCTTGAGCATGGGCCTGCTGCCGAACCTCCTCCACCCCGTCTTGGGCAACTACTTCGCCCTGTTTTGGCACCCCTTTATGGCGATTGTCTTTCTGGCCATCCTCACACAGTTCATCTGGCGCCAATCCGGCGTCCCGGGAGAATCGGCCCCGGTGCCGGCCGGTTGAGTCCGCTCCCGCTCCGCCCCCAGATGGCCAGCGACCTGGATTTAAGCATCGTCATTCCCCTCTACAACGAGGAGGAGAGCGTAAAGCCTCTTTACGAGAAACTCCTGGCCGCGCTGGGCGGGTCTGGCCGGACGTTCGAGATGATCTTCATCAACGACGGCAGCTCCGACCGCACCTACGATGTCTTGTGCCGCCTGGCCGAGGCCGATTCGAGGGTGAAGGTCATCAACCTGCGGCGCAACTTCGGGCAGACCGCCGCCATGTCCGCGGGGTTCGACCATGCCCGAGGGCGGGTGATCGTGCCGATGGACGGCGACCTGCAGAACGATCCGGCGGACATCCCGCTGTTGGTGGCGAAGCTCGAGGAAGGCTACGACGTCGTCAGCGGCTGGCGGCGCGATCGGCAGGACAAGGAAGTCATACGCAAGTTCGTTTCGCGCGTGGCCAACTGGATGATCGGCGTGATGACCGGGGTAAAGCTGCACGACTCCGGCTGCTCGCTCAAAGCCTATCGGTCAGAGATTCTCAAAGGCACCCGGCTCTACGGCGAAATGCATCGCTTTATCCCGGCCCTAGCCAACCTGATGGGTGCGAGGATCTGTGAACTCGAGGTGCGGCATCACGCCCGGCAGTTCGGCCAAAGCAAATATGGGCTCAAGCGCACGCTGAAGGTGCTGTTGGACCTGATCACGGTGAAATTCCTGGCTGATTTCTCCACCAAACCGCTCTATATGTTCGGTGGCATCGGCGGCGTGCTCTTCATGCTGGCCGTGCTCGCCGGCGCCGAGACGCTGTGGGAGAAATTCGCCTATGGCGTGTATGTCCACAACAATCCCTTTATCCTGATCGCGGTCTTTCTGGCGATTCTGGGAATCAATTTCATCGTAATGGGCTTGCTCGCTGAACTGATCGTTCGCACCTACCATGAATCGCAGGGGAAGCCGATCTATCACGTGCGGGACACCAAGAACATTAGCGCAGAGGCGTCCGGAGTGCAGGCGGCGCGGGACGGGGCCATTGCCGGGGGCTCCTGACGTCTGCCCATGTGCGGCATTGCTGGTATCATCGAGACCTCCCGGCCTGTGGACCGCGAGGCACTGCGGCGCATGACCAATGCCTTGCGGCTCCGGGGACCCGACGACGAGGAGTATCATGTGGCTGAAGGGCAAGGCGGCGGGGCCTCGGTCGGGCTGGGCTTTCGCCGGCTCGCCATCATTGACCTGGGCGGCGGGCGGCAGCCGATGTGCAACGAGGACGGGTCGCTCTGGATTGTCTGCAACGGCGAGCTTTACAACTATCAGGAGTTGCGCCCGGAGCTCGAGGCCAAGGGCCACAGGTTTCGCACTCATTGCGATATCGAAACCCTCCTTCACCTCTACGAAGAACTGGGCGAGGAATGCGTGACGCGGGTGAACGGGATGTTCGCGGCGGCGATCTGGGATGCGAAGGCCCAGACCCTGTTCCTGGCTCGCGATCGGCTGGGCAAGAAGCCGCTCTATTACCGGGCGACGCCCACCCAGGTGCTCTTTGGCTCCGAGGTCAAAGCGCTGCTGCAGCACCCGGCCTGCCCGCGCGAGCTGGATCGCAAGAGCTTGAGCAAATACCTCGCCTACGAGTACGTGCCTTCCCCACACTGCATCTTCAAGGGGATCAACAAGCTCCCGGCGGGGCACTCTTTGACCTGGAAGCGCGGGGAAACCCGAATCCGGCGGTATTGGGACCTCCAATTCCCGGAGCACCCGGCAGTCCGCCCCGAGGCCGAGATCGCCGAGGAACTGCGCGCGCGGCTCAAAGAGGCGGTGCGCTTGCGGCTCATCAGCGATGTCCCCCTGGGCGTGTTCCTGAGCGGCGGAATAGACTCCAGCTCGGTGGTCGCGATGATGGCGGAGCTTCGGCCCGCGTCTCAGATTAAGACGTTTGCGATTGGTTTCGAGGAGCGGTCATTCGATGAATCCCGGCACGCGCGCCGGGTCGCGGAGTTCTTTGGCACGGAGCATCATCAGGAAATCCTCCAGAGCCGGGTCTTGCTCGAGATGTTGCCCGACGTCGCGGCCTTTCTGGACGAACCCTTTGCGGACGCCTCCGTCATTCCGACATACCTTCTCTCCCAGTTCACGCGGCGGCATGTCACCGTCGCCCTCGGCGGTGACGGCGGGGATGAATTATTCGCCGGCTACCCGACATTCCTCGCGCACCGGTTCGCCCGCTTCTACCGCATGCCACAGGCCCTCCACGCCGGGCTCGTCCGGCCGCTCGCCAACCTCTTGCCGGTATCGAGGCAGAACTTCAGCCTGGACTTCAAGATCAAGCGCTTCCTCCGAGGTGCCGGCGCGCCGCCGGCCATCCGGGACCAAATCTGGCTGGGTGCTTTCACCCCTGCCGAACAGGAAGGCCTACTGGAGGGAATGTCCGGGGAGATTGATCGCTACGAAGACGTCGCTCGGGTGGAGAAGGATTGCACGGCCAGCGATCCCATGGCGCGATTGATTTACCAGTACTGCAAGCTCTATTTGGCAGGGGACATCCTCGTGAAGGTGGACCGGGCGAGCATGGCCTGTTCGCTCGAAGCACGGGCGCCGTTCCTGGATTACACCTTCGTCGAGTTTGCCAATTCGATTCCTTCCAACCTCAAGCTGAAGGGGCTTCAGACCAAGCACATTCTCAAGGAGGCCATGCGGGGTAAACTGCCGCCCGATATTCTTAAGCGCGGGAAGAAGGGCTTTGGCATCCCCATCGGAAAGTGGTTCCGCAGTGACCTGAAGGACCTTGTCCAGGATACCCTCTCCGAACGACGAATCAGAGAACAAGGCATCTTCAATCACCGAACCATTTCGCGCCTGCTGACGGACCATTTGCAGGGTGCGAGAGACACCCGCAAAGAGTTGTGGACGCTCTTCATGTTTCAACTGTGGTTTGAGAAATACTTTGGGGGTGCGCCTCGGTCGGGAGCAACACCTCAAGCGATCTTACATCATAGGGTGCGTCCACATTCCCCGGCCCGGCCCTGATGACTTTCAAGCTTCTTCCAGGCCGGCCCTGTCCGTCCCGAGATCTATTAGCATTCGAAATGCTGAGACAGACTCCATACCCCCTTATCCCCAGCCTGTTGACAGGCTGGATCGGAGCAAGTCGCTGGCGGGCCCAGGAACGCGACGGATGGATTATCTCGTTTGCTGCCATCCAGCCTTTCTTGTCAGAGCCCGCTTACAAACTAATCGCCTCGAGCGCCTGGTAGTAGATCCAGTGCCCGAAGTCGTTCGGGTGGTTGATGTTGTTGCCCAGGAGATCTTCGGGCTTCTTCCTCGCGGCGAAGGTCATCCAGTGGTGGTAAACGTCGGCAAACGCGCACTGGTTTTCGCGGGCCACCTGTTCGGTCGCGTTCGCGTAAGCCCCCATGTTATGCGAGCCGTAGTGCCACTTCGGGTTCGGCGGAAAGGCCGAGAATAGCACCACTTCGGCGCGCGTCTCTGCCCGGATTCGGTCAATTATCTGTCGCAGATTGTCGGCAAACGCCTCCAGTGGAACACCATGGCCCGGTCGGTTGTGGTCGTTCATGCCAAAGCCGACCAGCACCAGGTCGGGCTTCTGTTGAAGCACCTTCGTTTGGAGGCGCTGCAATCCTTGCACCGTGGTATCGCCACCCGTCGCGCCATTGATGGCCTCGATCGTAGCGCCTGGGTACTTGCGCCGCAGCGCGTCCGCCCAGCGCTGCCAGAAAATCAAGTTCGGCTGGGACGCATCGCCGCCCTCGGTGATGCTGTCGCCGAACGCCACAATCCGGACGCTCGCGCCGGCCAGGAGTTTCCTGCGTGTTTCCGGCAGGCGCGCAGCGCCGAACTCGGCCCGCGCCGATGGCCGCTCCCATTTCTGGCCGTGATAGTAATCCACATAAACAAAGAACCCTCCGTTGCCAAAACCGGGGAACTGCTCATGCCGGAAATCTTCCTTCTCGTAGAGGATGTTGCTGCCGAAGTCAGGAATGCGTGACTGTGGCGTCCGTCGGATCCGCCCATCGGCCTCGAGGATGAAGTCGCGGCCAGGCTCGTAATGAACCGTCTGCGGCAGCCCTCGCAGATACGTGTTGCGGACCGCAATGGGGTGCGAAAGCGCCGGAGCGAACGCCAGGCTGGCCGGCGCATGGCCGGCGAGCACGACTGTCTCGCCGTCTTGCAGGTCAAGCGGTTGGCGCATGCCAGTGCGCGCGCAGCCGCTTAGTGCGATTCCGGCGGCAATTGTCAACAAACCGGCTGCCCAATTCCATTTGCACATGCCTCAGAAATGCCGGGATCGGACCGGGAGCGCAACCGCTTTCTCGCGGCCGCCTGATCGCAGAACGCTCTTGGTCTGTCTCAATTTCCGGGCGCAAACGCGGCCCGGCTCTTCGCCATCGGCACTGAGTGGGTTCCCGGCAAGATATCCGCCACTTTGGGTTGCGGCAGGGATCAGCCCGGGTGACGCAGCAGGCGACTCAAATCGCCTGGCTTCCGGCCGGAAGACGCATGCCCGTCGTCGAGTGCTCGGCCCGAGGCCGGGTCAGAGCCTCATAGCGGTTAATGACTTGGCGGACGAACTGGCGCTTCTCCCGGTAGGTGCCGGGGAAGAAGCTGCCTTTGAACCCAGCCAGCACCACGTTGCGCAGCTCGCGCGGCGTCATCTTCAATTCGCGGACGGCCTGCAACAGTTCGTTGGTTACCGTGGTGTGCGAGACGAGCCGGTTGTCGGTGCAGAGGGAGATGGACAACGCGTGATCCAGCATCTGTCTCAGGGGGTGGCTCCAGAGGTCGCGCATCCGCGGATGGGTCTGCGTATTGCTTGTCAGGCACACTTCCAGCGTGATCCGCTGGCTGGCTATGTACTCGGCGAGCTGGTTGCAGTAGCCCTTGCGGTCGGCAATGGACGGGTCCTTGATCATGGTGTGAGCAAAGAGCCAGGTGCCGTGCCCAATGCGGTTGGCGTAACAGTCGGTGATCGCTCGGAAGATAGATTCCGGCCCGTAAGCTTCGCCGGCGTGGATGGTCTTCTTCAGGAAGTGCGAGTGGCAGTATTGGAAGGCGGCTCGGTGATCATCGGCCGGATAGCCTGCTTCGGCGCCGGCCAGGTCGAACCCGACAATCGGCAAACCTCGATCCTGAATCAGGCGCACGGCGGCGCGGGCCAGCTCCATGGAGGCTGTGGCGAAGACCTGTTTCGGCGGGGCGTAGGACATCACATGAAACAACCTTTGATAATATGCCGACATGGCCGGGACAAAGAACCGCAGCGCGCAGACAATGATGCCGAAGTGGAACGGTACATCGTCCCCGCTGCGAACGGCGGCGGAGCTGTTGTGCACACGTTGGGCGCGCTGGAGTCCGCGGCTGACGGCGTGCAGGACCTGCTCCATCGTCAGTCTATCATTCACGTGCAATTGCGGTGCGAAACGAACCTCGATGTACCGCACGCCCTCGGCAAGGTTGTCCTCGGCCAGCTCGCAGGCGACGCGCTCCAGGCTCTCCGGATCGTTCAGCACCGCGCAGGTGTAGTTGAAGCCGCGCAGGTATTCCGTCAGGTCGCTGTATCGCTTCTTGAACACCAGCCGGCATAAGCCTTCGCTGGTGGTGGAAGGTAGTCTGACGCTGTGCTGCCGTGCCAGTTCGATGAGCGTGGGCAAGCGCAACGAACCATCCAGGTGGAGGTGGAGGTCGGTCTTGGGGATTTGGCGAAGAAACTCCTCGGTGATGGCTGTCTTCATAGGACTCAGGTTAGCGTATAACCGTTGGGGCTTCGGCACGGCGCAGGAGCGACTGAATTGGCTGGCAGCCGAGCTTATCTTCATCAGGTTGCGCTTACTATAGCATGCCCTGACCCCCGGTCACGACCAAATCACATAAGGGCCTATGGCGGCGCGTCTTGAATCCTGGTTTAACGTTGACCCGCTGAGGCCGGTCTGCTTTCATGCCTCCCAATGCGAACTGCCTAGCTCATTTATCATGACCTCCAGCCCCTCATTTACCCGCCGCTCATTCCTCCGGACCCTCGGCACTGCCGCGCTGGCCTCTCCTTTCCTCACGCATGGCCTGATGGCTCGGCCGCGCAACGAGTTGCTCGGCCACGCCAGTTTCGGCGCGAGCGGCATGGCCTGGGAGGACCTCACCCAAATCACGAAGTCCAAGCGCGTGGAATTGATCGCGGTGGCGGAGGTGGATCTGAACCGCGCGGTGGCCCTCAAGAAGCGGTTTCCGCAGACGCGCGTCTACCAAGACTGGCGCAGGCTGCTCGATGAGGAGGCTAAACGCCTCGATTCGGTCAATGTCTCCACCCCCGACCACATGCACGCGCCGATAGCCATGAGCGCGCTGCAGTTGCGTAAGGCCGTCTATTGTGAGAAGCCGATGACTCACGACCTCTACGAGGTGCGGCGGCTGACAGAGTACGCGCGCCGGCGTCGCTTGGTCACCCAAATGGGCATCCAGATTCATTCAGCGGGTCAATACCGCCTGGGCACGGTGCTCCTGCAGGCGGGCACGATCGGCAAGATCAAAGAAGTCCACTCCTGGGCCTCTCGGTCCTGGGGCGACCCAGACCCGCGTCCGGCCGCCAGCGACCCGGTGCCCAGCGGGTTCGATTGGGACTTGTGGCTCGGTGTGTGTGCGGAGCGTCCCTTTATCGGCAACGCCTACTACCACCCCGCCAATTGGCGAAAGCGCCTCGATTTCGGCACCGGCAGCCTTGGTGACATGGGGTGCCACATCCTCGATCCAGTGGTTGGTGGCCTTGACCTGGGCGCGCCCGTCTCTGTGCGCTCGGAGGGACCCGCTCCCAGCGAGTGGAATTGGCCGATTGAATCGCGCATTCAGTATGTCTTTCCCGGTACCACCTTTACGGCGGAGCAAACGGTGAACGTAACCTGGTATGACGGAGCGCAACAGCCGCCGGCCGACATCCGCGCCCTGTTGGAAGGCGATGATTTGCCGGAAACGGGTTCGATTTTCGTCGGCACGGATGGAACGATGGTTCTGCCGCATGTTTCCAGGCCCTTGCTCTATCCGGACCAGAAGTACAAGAACCTGAAGTTCCCCGAGATCGCCTCCGACGACCACTGGAGCCAATTTGTGAATGCCTGCCTGAGCGGCAGTCCAGCTTCCGCTAACTTCGACTACTCCGGACCGCTGACGGAAACCGTTCTGCTGGGGTGCGTCGCCTCGCGATTCCCTCAGACCACGCTCAAGTGGGACGCGTCGGCACTGAGGTTCGACGAATCGGCGGCCAACCAATTCGTTTGGCGACCATACCGCGACGGCTGGGAGGTCAAGGGTCTTCTCTGAACCGCGACCAACCGCGTAGGATACACGCGGCCTTTCCGCGCCTGGAGCCGGGCAGGCCGCGGTGTCTATCTCTGACCCTCGCGCGCGATCCAACCGCCGCCCAGAACCAGGTCCTCGGCGTAAAACACCGCCGCCTGACCGGCCGTGATCGCGCGTTGTGGGACTTGGAGTTGGACCTTCACGGCGCCTCCGGGCAACCGGCTTACGTGGGCTGGCGCGCCGGCATGGTTGTAGCGGATCTTGACTGTGGCGTCGAACCCCGCAGGGGGAGCGTCGAAAGCGATCCAATTGCATCGCTCCGCGACGAACTCGCCGCGCAGGAGTGCCGAATCGTCTCCGACGATTATCCGGTTCCTCACGGCGTCCAGCTCGATGACATAGAGCGGTTTGGGCGAAGAAATGCCCAGGCCCCTTCGCTGGCCGATGGTGTAGAACTCGATGCCGTCGTGCTTGCCGAGCACCCGGCCCTCGAGGTTGACGATGTCACCCCGATGCTTCTCGACGAGTCTGGCCTGCTGGAGGAACTTCCCGTAATCGTTGTCCGGCACGAAGCAGATTTCCATGCTCTCCTCCTTCTCCGCGGTCTTGAAGTTACAGCCGCGGGCCACAGAGCGGGCATCGGCCTTGGTCTTCTTGCCGAGCGGAAACATCGCCCGGGCCAGTTGGTCCTGCCGCAGTGAGAACAGGAAGTAGCTCTGGTCCTTGCGTGGGTCGCGCCCCCGCTTGAGCAGCGTGCGGGCGCCGTCGGGAGTCTTTACGACCCGAGCGAAATGGCCGGTGGCCACGTACTGCGCCCCGAGTTGGTCGGCCCGCTGAAGGAGTCGTCCGAACTTCAGGTTCTGGTTGCATAGCACACAAGGGTTCGGCGTGCGGCCAGCCTTGTACTCGTCGGCGAAGTACTGAATCACCTGGCTCTGGAACACCGCCGACTCGTCAACCAGGTAGTAGGGGATTCCCAATCGGTGGCACACCGCGCGAGCGTCGGTGACCGCCTGGGGACTGCAGCACTTGTCCTCAGCGCGAGCGACGCAGTCCTGCGGCCACAGCTTGAGCGTGATGCCGATGACATCGTATCCCTGCTCCACCAGGAGCGCGGCAGTAGCGGAGGAATCAACTCCGCCGCTCATGCCGACCACGACGCGCATTCGCTTTTCCGCCATGACGCAGGGGGTAAGATGAACTGTGTGACCGCAGGCGCTGCAAACGGCCGCAACGCTCAGAAAGCAACCTCGGTAACCATGCGTTATTGGTGGGCTACTCGACGATCTTGGGAACCATGAACAAGCCGTTGGAATGCGCCGGCGCGTTGCGCAACGCGTCCTCATTGCTGATGGACGGGCGGACTTCATCCGGCCGCGTCACGTTGACCAGCGGAAACGCATGAGCAGTCGGTTCCACTCCGCTAACGTCAACTTGCTTGAGTTTCTCGATATAGCCGAGAATGTTGCCCAACTGTGCACCGATCTTCTGCTCCTCCTCAGGGGAAAGCGACAGGCGCGCGAGGTGCGCGACGTACTTTACATCAATATCAACCTTATTCATGGGTCGGTTCAGGACTCAAAGCAGCGGTCTTGCCGGGCCAGTTGCGCATGGAGCCGCTTGCCTATTCTTCGTCGAACTTCCGTTTGATGAGAGTCTCCAGTTCGGTTAGAGCCTGGGGGGCATCCTGGCCGTTGGCATGCACCGTGAGTTTGCTGCCCGGACCGGCAGCCAGCATCATCATGCCCATGATGCTTTTGCCGTTAACCTTCTCCCCGTCCTTCTCCACGAAAATGTCGCAGTTGAACCGATTGGCGGTCTTCACAAACATCGCAGCCGGCCGGGCGTGGATACCCAGCTTGTTCACGACCAAGAAGTCTCGTGTCATTATTGAACCGCCATCGGTTAGCTTCTTTGCGCTCATTCGGTCTATGGATTAGAGTTAACCGAAAAAGGGCCGCAACGCCACTGAATTCTAAAGCTTGGCGGCCGTCGCCATCCGGGAAATCAGCCGGTCATTGAGTTCTTTGGCCGGATTATAGCCCGCTGCCTTGAGCTTGGCCTGAAAGGCGGCCACTTCGATTAGACGCGCCAGGTCGCGTCCGGGCCGCACGGGAATGGTGATGTGCGGCACGTCAATACCCAGGATCTTGACATACTCCTGCTCCAGCCCCAACCGGTCCACATCCGCCACTTCATTCCAGGACTTCAAGGTGATCACCAGATCCACACGCTTTTCGTGACGAATGCTCTTCACGCCGAACATCGCCGCCACGTTGATAATGCCGATGCCCCGCACCTCCATGTGGTCGCGCGTCACCTCGGCGCTGGTGCCGACGACATCGCGGCCGTCCACCAGCGTGACCTTGGTAATGTCGTCCGCCACCAGGCTATATCCCCGCTCGATGAGCGCCAGCACGCTCTCGCTCTTGCCAATGCCGCTTTCGCCCCGAATAATCACCCCCACGCCCAGGATATCCACCATGCTTCCCATCTCCGTGCCGCGTGGAGCGAACATCATCTCGAGCGCCAGGGTGGCCAGATTGATGAATTTCATCGTCACCATCGGGCAGCGGAAGATCGGCACCCGGGCCTGCTCGGCCGCCCGCAGGAACAGTCTTTCCGCGTGCAAGTTGCGCGAGAAGACGACGCAAGGAACCTTATAAGCGAAGAACGTTTCGTAGCGCCGGGCTTGTTCCTCGGGCGACAGGGACTTCAGGAAGAAGGCCTCCGCGTTGCCGATGACCTGGAGGCGCTTATTGGCGAAATAGCGTGTAAACCCTGACAACACCAAACCCGGCCGGTTCACCGTCGGTTCGCGGATGATGCGTTTCAGCCCGGTGGCGCCGGCGACCAGTTTGAGTTCGAGGGCACTGGCGTGCTCGTGGTAGAACCGCTCAACGGTTACTGCGTCGTGTTGCATACTTTGGCCGGTTGGCTACAAGTTAAACTCCGGTCCCAGGTAGATCTCGCGTGCTTTGGGGTCATTGACCAACTGCTCTGCCGCGCCTTCATACACCACTTCGCCCTTGTGGATCAAATACGCCCGGTCCACCAGCTTCAGTGTCTCACGCACATTATGGTCGGTGATCAGGATGCCCAAGCCCCGATCTTTCAGACGGCGCACAATCTTCTGTACCTCATAGACGGCAATCGGGTCAATCCCGCTAAAGGGCTCATCCAGCAACAACAGTTTCGGGCTGGTGACCAGCGCGCGCGTAATTTCCAGCCGCCGCTTCTCGCCGCCGCTCAGCGTATAGGCTTTGCTCTTGGCCAAACGCGCCATGTCCAGCTCATCCAGCAGATACTTCAGCCGGATAGCCCGTTCCTGCCGGTTCATCCGGCACGTTTCCAGGATGGCCAGGATGTTCTGCTCGACCGTTAGCTTGCGGAAAATGGAAGGTTCCTGTGTTAGATACCCCATCCCGAGCCGCGCGCGTTTGTGCATCGGCAACCGTGTGATGTCTCGCTGCAGGAATCGCACTGCGCCACCGTCGGCTCGGATAACGCCCACGACCATGTTAAACGTCGTGGTCTTGCCGGCGCCATTTGGTCCGAGCAGCCCGACAATCTCGCCGGGCGCAACCGTAATCGAAACGCCATTCACCACCCGGCGGTTCCGGTATTCCTTGATTAGCCTCTCCGTGACCACCAACTGCCCGTCTGTCACGGCGGGCGGCGGTTCTGCTATCTGGGTGACTTTAGACACAAAGGCTCGATCCAGGCTATTTCACCATCGGTTTGTCCGGCATACCCATCTTGGTGCCGCCGCCTTTGACTAGATCCCGCACGACATGCTTGGATTTTCCCGGCGCGCCAAGGCGGTGTTTCGCCAGGTCCAGGACGAAGACGTTGTTTCGTCCGGTAAAGTTGGTTGCGGCCAACACAGCCGGATTGCCGGTCAGGACCATCGTCTCGTTTGTGGCCGTGGCGCTCACGTTGTAGGTGTATATGGCCTCGGCTCCAGTGCCGTGCACCTTTTCTCCCCGGTCGTCCGTTAAGTCGAAGACCACTGCCTGCTCGGCGACGAGCCGATTGACCCGGCCACCGCCGGGTGGCACCAACACGGAAACCTGCCCGCAAGTCCACCGCATTTGCGGGTGTTCAAGCCGCACCTTTCCCCGGAACAAAGCACCTTGCGGCCCCACGGTGTACTCCTTCGAGAATATCTCCGCGAACTGACTCTTTCCGGTCGTGGCGGACGCCTGTGGCGCGGCGCCGGCCCTGATTGCAACCGCCCGCCCGAATTCACCGGCCGGCAACCGCATGAAAGCGTTGGTTTGCACGGTCATTTCCTGCTTCCTCACATCCACTAGAATCCAGTCGCCCTTGCCCTCCCGCAGGCCGGACTGCCAAGCCGGGTTCTCGGCCAGCTCCACCGTCCCCCTGGCAGTCGTAAAGACCGCAGTGCCAGCGGTGAACCGGTTGGTCTCCTGTTCGATGACCACCTGTTGTTGGGCCACCATTCGCTGCAACTCGTTGGTGCCGCTGAACGTGAGCGTCAACAACCCACACCTTAAGCGATTGGTTTCTTGTTCAACCACGACTTCCTGCTCCGCGACCATCCGCTGCAGCTCGTTGGTGCCGGCAAACGCAATGCTGAGCCGGTCACAGCTCATCTTGCCTTGCGGTTGGCCGTCGCGCCATTCGGTGACCCGAACCTCGTCGCGGAAGACCGCCAAGTTGGTTCGGACCTCGTAGGCACGGCAGAAAACTTCTACGAATTCGTTGGTTCCCGGGAGCGAACTCGCGGCGGGTGCATCCGCCCGGGGCATGAAACCCCCGGTTCCCAGGGCGCGACCCGGCATCTTAAGCCAGGCATGCCCATCGGCGCGGAAAACGCCGTTCGTTCGGTCCAGCAGGAGCGTGTCGCCGCGTCCTTCTCGCGCCTCCGCACGCCAGGTCGGATGCCCCGTCAAAAGGACTTGCTCGATGTCCACCGAGTACGCGGCACGTTGCGCCGTCGCCTGAAGCGTCTCGTAATTGAGGACCACGTTTGTCTCGGCCGTCAGGCTCTGCAAGCGGCGGTCGGTCTTAGGCACCAGGACAGTGAGAATTCCGCCGGTCAGGGCGAGATTCGTGCCCGCCACGCGAACGTTGCCCTGGTAAACACCCTCGCCGGATTTCTCCGCGTACTCAAACCGGTCGGAGAAGATGTCAATGCCTGCGCTAGGTCGGGCGGGTGTGTTCGTGCGCACGGCAGCGGATTGAAGACCGGCCAGTTCCGGATGCACAATCGTGTGCACGTTATTAGACACAAACAGTCTGGAACTACGCTGCAACCACGCGAATCCCTCCCCTTCGAGCGAGAACGTCCCGTCCGCGGTTCGCAAGTGGAGCAACCCCGGCGAGCTGACCGACCGTTGATCTGCATCATAAAGGCACTGCGGGGCCTCGACTATCATTTCGCCTTCGCCGGTCACGCGGAAGTTCTGCACCTTGGCCCTGGTTATGTCGAAGCTCCGCCCGCCCGCTCGAGGGGTAGCCGTGGCGCCTTCCACCAGCCACTTCATCTGCGTCTCGTGCGGCGGCTCGTAATAATCTGCGAATTTGATGCCTTTGCCGGAGCCGAGTTTCTGCCCGCGCACCAGGCCGGCGAGCATCGCCAGGCACACGAGGAGCCCGATCCCCGCCTCGCGCCGGTATGCATGCATTGTCCTCTTCGCCATAAGGTTTCAGGCGTTTACCCAACCGCGGCCCAGACCCGCACCAGGCTCTTCAGCAGCGCCGGCATCTCGGCCAGAGGTATCATATTCGGGCCGTCGCTCAAGGCCCGGTCCGGCTGGGGATGAGTCTCGACGAAGACGCCGTCCGCCCCCGCTGCCAGCGCGGAGCGGGCCAGCACCGGCGCGAATTCCCGCTGGCCGCCCGAGCGGCCCCCCCCGCCGCCGGGAAGCTGGACCGAATGCGTCGCATCGAATATTACCGGGAACCCAAAGCCGCGCAGGACCGGAATCGAGCGCATGTCCGCCACCAGATTGTTGTAGCCGAAGGTGGTGCCCCGTTCGGTCAACATGATCCTCTCGCCGCCGGCGCTCACCGCCTTGGCGGTGACCTGCCCCATCTCCAACGGCGAAAGGAACTGTCCCTTTTTCAGGTTCACAACCTTGCCGGTCCGAACCGCGGCCGCGATCAGGTCGGTCTGGCGGCACAGAAAGGCCGGGATTTGCAGAATGTCCGCCACCTGGGCAGCCGGGCCGGCCTGGTCCGGAGCATGGACGTCCGTAAGCACCGGGACGCCCACGGACTTGCGCACCTTGGCCAGCACGGCCAACCCCTTGTCCAGCCCAGGTCCGCGAAACGACCCGCCCGAGGTGCGGTTCGCCTTATCGTAGCTCGCTTTAAACACGTAAAAGACACCGAGCCGCTCGCAGGCTTTCTTGAGCGCGGCTGCTACCGACAGGCAAAGTTTCTCGCGCTCGATAACACACGGCCCGGCGATCAGAATGAGCCGGTGCCGCGCCTTTAGATGTTTCCAGATGGCCAGGTCACTGAGCACGCAACAGTTCTACCAGTGGCCGCCCGCAATGTAAATGTCGCCGCTCAAATCACCGTCCCGTGCGGAATCACGCCGTTCTTGGGGACGATGACGATGCCGTCTCGGATATAGTAACTAGGATGGTCCAGCTTCTCCGGCTTTCCCGCCGGCGTGATCACCACGTTGTTCCCGATGCGCGCGTTCTTGTCCACAATCGTGTTTTCGATGCGGCAGTTGGAACCGATGCCGATCCGTGGCTTGCCCGCTTTTTCGTGTTCAACGATGGAATCCAGCGATTCATAGTAGTCGCTGCCCAGCAAGATCACCCGGTTGAGGACTGTGGCCACGCCCACGATGCTGCGCAGGCCCACAATGCTGTGCGAGATAACGGCCCGGTTGAGAATGCAGCCGTCCGAAATCACCGCGTGATCAATCTGGGCGCCATTGATCTTCGACCCGGGCAGAAAACGCGGCCGGCTGAAAATCGGCGAAGACATGTCAAAGAAGTTGAACCGCGGCAGTTCGCTCGTCACGTCCAGGTTCGCCTCGAAGAACGCCCGAATGGTTCCAATGTCCTCCCAATATCCCTGGAACACATAGGCGAATACCTTGAGCTTCTCAATGGCATCCGGAATGATATGCTTTCCGAAATCGGTCAACGTGTTGTCCAGCAACTGGCGGATGATGTTCCGGTTGAAAACGTAAATGCCCATCGAGCCCAGGAACAGTTCCCCCTCGCCCTTGATCTGCAACTGGGCATACCATTCCCTGGGCAGCCGCAACGAATCGAGCACCGCCGGGTCCTTGGGCTTCTCCTCGAACCGCACGATCCGGCGGTCGGCATCCATCTGCATGATCCCCAGCGATTGCGCGTCGGACCGTCCCACCGGGATGGTCGCCACGGTAATGTCAGCGCCTGATTCCACGTGGGCCTCGATGACGTCGCGAAAGTCCATGCGATACAACTGATCGCCGCTGAGGATGAGCAGGTAGTCCCATTCGTGGTTCAGGAAGTGGATCATGTTCTTGCGGACCGCATCGGCCGTGCCCTGATACCACGAATCGTCCGCGTAGGTCTGTTCCGCCGCCAGCAGTTCCACAAACCCGCCCGAGAAATGGTCAAACTTGTAAGACTGTGAAATGTGTCGGTGCAGCGAGGCGGAGTTGAACTGGGTCAGCAGGTAGATTCGCCGCAACCGCGAATTGATACAGTTCGAGATGGGGATATCAACCAAGCGATACTTGCCGGCCAAGGGCACTGCCGGCTTGGCCCGTTCTTTGGTCAACGGGAACAACCGGGTGCCCTGACCCCCACCCATAATGACCGAAAGCACGTTGCTCGTATTGGCGTCTTGCCGACTGGTGTATGACATAGCACATTTTTTGGTTTTGGTCTCGCAACCTGAGCATACTTATAGCCCTTCCAAGGGAACAAGGGCAAGCACCATCCGACCTCGTGCTGAGTGAATGAAGCTGCCACTTGTGCCTCCGACGTTTCGATTTGGCAAGTGGCGCCCGCGCGATATACAGCGACTAAGTGTGACATCGAATTCGACGCGGGTCCTCACGCTGCTCTCACCGTCGCCTCTCCGGACACTCACCCCATATATAGTGAGTATACGGCGTGTATACGCAGAGGAGACGGTGGGTACTCGGCTCAGGGGACGTCCCAGGAACACCCGCAACAAAGGGTTCCTCGTTTGTCGCGGCGTTAACGATACCGAGGAATGGCGGTCAGAAAAAGCCTTGCCCCAGCGCCAGCAAGGGTTGAATCTCAGTGTAACTATCTTCGTCACGCGTATATGAAATGGCACTCTCTTCGTTCGTCGCACCCTGAATCCGCTTCACTCAGGCTCGTGAAACCAGGCCTTGCCTTGGTCGCATGCGCCGTTGCTTCCGCCGCAACGATCGCCTTGGCCCAAACGCCCAGCCCCTCGAAAGAGGGCGTCCAAATTACACAATTGGCTGACAAGCTGCGCGTCGAAATCAACGGCAAGCTCTTCACGGAATACTTCTTCAAGGACGTGCCCCGGCCCTACTGCTACCCGCTCATCGGCCCGGGGGACGTCGCCATGACGCGCAACTGGCCGATGAAAGACCTGCCGAACGAGGATCATGATCACCCCCATCATCGCTCGCTTTGGTATGCGCATGGCGCCATGAACGGGCACGACTTCTGGTCCGAGCAGAAAGCATTCGGCAAGACCGTGCATGACGAGTTCATTGAGGTTAAGTCCGGCAAGGACTTTTGCCTCATTAAGGAGCGTAACAAGTGGGTGACGGCCGCGGGCGAGCTGGTGTGCACCGACGAGCGGACCTTGCGTATTTATAACCCGGGCTCCGCTCCTGAGCGCATGATTGACTTCGAGATCACGCTTCGACCCGCCAAGGGCGACCTGACTCTCGGCGACACCAAGGAAGGCACGATGGCGGTGCGCCTGGCCGAAACCATGCGGCTCAAGGGGAAGGTCGGCAAGGGGCACATCGTCAACAGCGCGGGCGTGCGCGACGGCGACACCTGGGGCAAACGCGCCGAATGGTGCGACTACTACGGCCCGGTGGATGGCAAGACCGTCGGCATCGCCATCTTTGACCATCCGCAGAATCCGCGCCATCCAACCTGGTGGCATGTCCGCGATTATGGCTTGTTTGCCGCCAATCCCTTCGGCCAGCATGACTTCGAGAAGCTTTCGGACAAAGCCGCCGGCGACCTGGTAGTGCCTGCCGGCAAGAGCGTCACCTTCCGCTACCGCTTCTATCTCCACGAAGGCGACGACCAGCAAGCCAAGGTCGCCGACAAGTATAAGGCCTACGTTTCCACTCAGAAGTGATCCGCAACGCAGTTAGCGCTTCGCTCCCTCGCAACCTGCGTGAACTCGATCGCCGCAGTTTCCGGAAGACCTGCGTGCTCGGCGCGGCTGTCTCCAGCCGCAGCACGTGAGTAAGGGAGTGGGTCTCGGAACGCTTGAGCAAGTTTGCGTGGTTGGCGCTGCTGCGGCTGGGGACAGCCGCGCTCCGGTGGCAGAGTCGAGAAGAGCCCGCTCCTGTTGCGGCTGTCGCTCCCGCCGCGGCTTGACTTTAGCCTCGGTACGTGTCTCGATAATGCCGCATGGACAAGATTTGTCTCGTCACCGGCTCGTCGGGCTTGATCGGCTCGGAAGTCGTCACTTTCTTCCACGGGCGCGGCTTCGGCGTTCACGGGGTGGACAATAACCAGCGCGAGGCCTTTTTCGGCCCGCAGGGCAACACGCGCTGGAACCAGGCGCGCCTGCAAGAGGCGCTGCCGGAGTTCACACACCACGAGGTGGATATCCGAGACCGCGCTGCCGTGCTGAAGCTGGTCGAGACGCTCAAGCCGGGCGTCATCATTCACACCGCAGCTCAGCCCTCGCATGACCTGGCAGCCAGCATTCCTTTTGACGATTTCGATGTGAACGCGGTGGGCACGCTGAATCTGTTGGAGGCTGCGCGGCGCCATTGCCCGGGGTCGCCCTTCATTCACATGTCCACGAACAAGGTCTATGGCGACCGACCCAATGCTATTCCGCTGAAGGAGCTGGACCAGCGCTGGGACTACGCCGACCCGCAATTCGAGCAGGGCATTCCTGAGACCTTCTCGATTGATCAATCGAAGCACTCGCTGTTTGGCGCTTCGAAGGTAGCCGGCGACGTAATGGTGCAGGAGTATGGGCGCTATTTCGGGCTGCCCACCTGCTGCCTGCGTGGCGGATGCCTGACCGGCCCGAACCATTCCGGCGTGGAACTGCACGGCTTCCTGAGCTACCTGGTGAAATGCAACCTCGAAGGCCGCGAATACAAGATCTACGGCTACAAAGGCAAGCAGGTCCGCGACAATATCCATTCGGCCGATGTGGCGGGCTTCATGTTCGAGTTTTATCAGGCGCCCCGCGCGGGCGAGGTTTATAATCTCGGCGGCGGCAAGGAGAACTCGTGCTCGATCCTGGAGGCCTTCGAGATGGCCCAGGCCTGCACCGGCAGGAAGCAAATCCACACCTACCTGGACCAGGCTCGGAGCGGCGACCACATCTGTTACTACAGTGACTTGCGCAAGATGAAGTCGCACTACCCCCAATGGGAACTAACCCGCAGCCTGCCGCGCATCTTCGAGGAGATCGTGGCCGCGTGGCGCCAGCGGATGTCCGCGAAATGAGCATGCGCATTCTCATCACGGGCGTTTGCGGTTTCGTGGGCAGCACGCTCGCTCGCGGCTTGCGAGAAGGATGGCCAGATTGGGAGATTGTTGGCCTGGACAACCTCGTTCGCGCCGGCAGTGAAACCAACCGCCTGGCTCTGCGCGAACTCGGCCTGAAGCTCTACCACGGCGACGTCCGCAATCCCAGCGACCTCGAGCCTCTGCCTCGGTGCGATTGGATCATCGAGGCCGCCGCCAACCCCAGCGTGCTCGCTGGTGTGGACGGCAAGACCAGCAGCCGCCAGTTGGTCGAGCACAATTTCATCGGCACGATCAACATGCTGGAGCTGCTCAAGACCTGGCGCTGCGGCTTCACCATCCTGAGCACGAGCCGCGTCTATTCAATTCGCACGCTGGCTGGCATTCCAATGGAGAGCCACGGCGACCGGTTCGAGCCCCGTGCCGACGCGCAGACCGCGGGGTTTAGCGCACAGGGCGTCACGGAGAGTTTTTCGACCGAGCCGCCTTTATCGCTTTACGGCAGTTCCAAGCGCGCCTCTGAGCTGCTCGCGTGCGAGTATGCTGAGAGTTTCGGTCTGCCGGTGTTCGTCCTCCGGTGCGGTGTGCTGGCCGGGGGTGGCCAGTTCGGCAAGATTGACCAAGGCATCTTTTCCTATTGGATTCACTCCTACTGTCAGAAGCGGCCGCTGAAGTACATCGGCTTCGACGGCACGGGACGCCAGGTGCGCGATTGCCTGCACGCGCGCGATCTGCTGCCCCTGATCACGCAACAGATCGAGAAGCCGCGCGCGGATCTGCCGCGCGTGCTCAATGTGAGCGGCGGCTTGGACCAGAGTGCGTCGTTGCGGCAGTTGAGCGCTTGGTGTGCGGAACGGTTCGGGTCTCACTCGGTGGCTGCCGAGCCCAACAACCGGCCCTTTGATGTCCCCTGGCTGGTCTTGGATTCAACCCGGGCCGCGCAAGCCTGGGGCTGGAAGCCGCAAATCCCGCTGGAGGCGATCTGGACCGAGATTGCCGAGCATGCGGAGAAGCACCCGGATTGGCTGAACGCCACCGCCGACTGACCTCAGTCCTTTAACAGGGCCTCGGCATGGTTGCGGGCGGCTTCAGTTTGGCCGCCGAGCATGCGCGCCAGCTCGGTGACGCGTTCCTTCGGGTCCAGCCGGGTGATTTCCGAGAGGGTGCGGCCGCCTCGAGTGTGCTTGGTCGCGACGTAGTGCGCGGAGGCCGGCGCGGCCACTTGCGGCAGATGGGTGATGCACAGCACCTGCCGCTTCTGCGCGATCTGCTGCATCTTTTCGCCTACCGCGTTGGCCGTCTCACCGCCGACGTTCGCATCTACTTCATCGAACACCAGCACGGGAATCTGGTCCTCGGCGGCCAGCACGGTCTTCAAAGCCAACATGACGCGAGCCAGTTCGCCCGAGGAGGCAATCGCGCGCAAGGGGCGAGCGGATTCGCCGGGATTGGGAGCGAACTGGAATTCGATGGTGTCGAAGCCGTGAGGCGTGGGACGTGTTGCGTGTTGCGTGAAGGCGGACTCGTCGAGAGTGGTTAGGGCAATGTCAAGGCGGCTTTGCCGGAAGCCGAGGTCGTCGAGTTGCCTGCTCACGGCCTTGCTGAGCAGGGGAATGACCTTGCGGCGTTTCGCGGAGAGTGCCTGTCCGGCGCGCCACAATTCGGCTTCGAGCCTCTGCATCGCTGCGTTGATCCGCGCCAACTCGGCTTCGCGTTGCTCGAGGCTCTGAAGCTTCCGGCCAGCAGTTTCACCGAACGCGATGACCTCGGCCACCGTCGCGCCGTACTTGCGTTTCAGGGAATGGATGAGGTTCAGGCGTTCTTCGAGTTGCTGGAGCTGCGCG
This sequence comes from uncultured Verrucomicrobiota bacterium, assembly GCA_964625855.1. Classification (GTDB taxonomy): domain Bacteria; phylum Verrucomicrobiota; class Verrucomicrobiia; order Limisphaerales; family UBA8199; genus JAPLUA01. The sequence continues at coordinate 21,134 of CAZVFC010000009.1, forward strand.
GGATCAAGGTCGGTCTTGTCAGCATAATGAGCGAGTTCTGTTTGTAGTTCATGCAGAGCCGCCACGGCTTGTTCGTGGAGGGTGACCAGGGGCCTCACGGCGGGATCAACGCGCTGCAACTCCTGCAAAGTGCGCCCGACGATGCCGGCTTGAGTGAGGAGAGAGGTTTCGCTTTCACCGAGCAGATCGAGGGCTGTCTGGCTAAGCTGGAGGAGCCGGGCGGCATTGCTGGCGCGGCGGTAATCCTGTTCGACCTGTGCTTCCTCTCCGGGCTGAAGGCGCGCAGTGGTGATCTCCTGCGCCTGATAGCGGAGGACATCAAGCTGCTGCGCGTAGGTCTTCTCATCCACGATCAAAGCGGTCTTCTCCGCCTCGAGGCCGGCGCGGCGGCGGACCAGCTCGCCAAAGGCTTCACGCTCGCTGTCCAAGTTCCCGAACGCGTCGAGGATTGCCAATTGCCTGGCCGGGTGCAGCAGAGACTGGTGTTCATGTGGCCCGTGGATGTCCACCAGCCATTGCCCCAAAGCCGCAAGGACGTTGAGCGTCGTGGGCGAGCCGTTAATGAACTGGCGGTTCGTGCCCGCACTCGTGAACGCACGTTTCAAGACAAGCTGGTGATCTTCACAGGGCTCCAGGCCGTTCTCCTCCAGAAACGACTTGAGCGGTGCGCGGAGACGGCTGGTGTCGAACACTGCCTCCACCGCGCAACTGTCGGCGCCGCTGCGAATAAGCGTGCGGTCAGCCCGCTCGCCCAGAGCAAGATTCAAAGCACCGATGAGAATGGATTTGCCCGCACCGGTCTCACCGGTAATGACATTATAGCCCGGCCGGAGTTCGAGCGTTAGATCCGCCACCAGCGCGAGGTTCTTGATGCGCAAGGTCGTTAGCATGTCAGGGTCTCACCGCTGAATTTGGCGTTTCGGGCCGCCGCGCGCAAAGCAAAAGGTTTCAGGAGCCTCAGCTTCGGCGCTTCGGGTCATGTAATCGCAGAGGCATCATGGCGATTGGACTTGGCTTGCCTCCCATGGCTTCAAGGCATGGCGACACGGTAATACCGCTGCGAATGATTGGTGGACTGTGTGTCGGAATAGTGAAACACCCCGCCAGTAAATACCCCGGTGGACAAGGCGGTCCAGTTGCTCAAAGGGAGAGTGACATTGGTCGCCGCCAGAACTCGATAGCCCTGCCCATTCGGACCCGTGCCGGCCAAATTGAAACTGCCCTCAGCTCCGATGGCAAAGTCGTTAATCTGCAGTGGCCCCAGAGACAGCACGGACAATGTCCCATTCGTGGGATTGAAGCTCCACGCCAAACCAGGACCTGGCGTTGCCGGCGAGATGCCGCTGAAGCTGCCGGAGAAACCGCTAGCGCTGAATAGCTGGAAGCTTTGCCCGCCGGTTGGCGGGCCAGCGAGATCGGTGATAGACAAAGTGCCGCCATAGAGCACGTTGCTGAGCCCGATCACGCGGCCGCTGGTCCCCGTCTGCGCGTTCAGTCCGATGGCGGTGACGCTGCCGGCAGAGAGCGTGAGGTCGTTGCTGATGGTCAGCGTGCCAGGCGATGCGCCCGGCGCGAAGGTCGCTCCAGCGTAGATCGTGACCGGCGCTGTGATCACTCCCGTGCCGCTCAACGTGCCGGCATACACGTTGACCGCGGCGCCGCGCACCTTGCCGTTCACCCGCAGCGTGCCGTTGCTCACGACGGTGTTGCCGGTGTAAGTGTTGTCACCTGAGAGCGTCCACGTGCCTGAATCGTCCTTGCGAATGGCCGTGGACAAGGCCGCGGCGCTGTCGCCGATGACACTAAGCCAATCACCCTCCGCCGCCCCGCGCAGCCAGATCGTGCGTACGTTGACGGTGGTCGTATTGGTCGTATTCCCCGTGACCCGCAACTTTCCGCCGGCGGCTTGGAATGTCCAGTACGACCCCCCGGTGGTGAGGCTGATGCTGCCGGACAGGGTGTTCGTGCCACTGATGTTGACGACGGCTGGAACATTGCCATTGGCGCTGCCTTTGCACGAGACGGTGAGCGGCTCGGCGACCGTGATGCCGCCCAGGAGTTCCAGTCGCGCCGTGGGGTCATTGCCCACCGTCGTGCCGTTCGCGTTCGAACCGAGGGCGGTGTTGTTCGCTGCGCGCAAAGCCCCGGAGGAGATGGTGGTCCCACCGCGGTAGAGATTTGCCGCGTCGAGCAACAGGGTGCCGTTTCCCTGGCTGGCCAAACCTTGCGTGCCATCGAGCACGGCGTTAATGGCAGCCGTGAGGTTGGACACTGAAATTGTCGGCGTCCCGTTGGAGACCTGGAGCATGATGGGGCTGTTGGTGATGAACCATGCGCCGGCGCTGCCGGGGTTTGGGTCGTTAAAGATGAGTTTGCCGAGCGTGCGCGATGAGTTGTTGTCCACGTAGCGGCTGGCCGTGAGAGCAATGGCAAACGTGGCCGTCATGCCTACCCCGGTGGCGATGATGCCGCCAGCCCAATTCGCGCTGTTGTTCCAAGCTCCGTTCGCATCCAGGAGCCAGGAGCCGGACCCGGGTGAAATGCCGCCACCGTTGGTCACGGTCAAAATGAACTGCGACGCGGCGGTCAGGCCGGCGGGATTGGTGACGATAACAGTGATGATCGCACTGCCCGTCTGGCCCAGTGAAGGCGTCACCGTGAGCATTCGGTTCGAGAGCGAGCCGCTCAGGTCGAGCCCGACCTGCGGTACGAGGTTGGTGTTGGCGGAGGCGGCACCGACAGTCAGCAGATTCACGGCATAGAAGGGATCGCCGATGGTGAAGGGCACCGGCCCGGCATTGCTGTTGGCTGCGATGCTCTGATCGTTGATCGGCGAGATCGTGGGCACGGAGTTGGTTCCGGCGGCGTTGGTTACCGTGAGTGTGAACGGCGACCGCGCGGTCATCCCGGCTGGGTTGGAGACCGTGACCGTGATCAGCGCACTGCCGATGCGGTCCGGTGAAGGGGTCAACGTCAGTGTGCGATTCGAGGATGAACCGGCCAGGACCAGCCCGCCTTGCGGAACCAGATTTGGGTTGGCGGACACCGCGTGCACCGAAAGCAGGCTCGCGGCATAGACGGGGTCGCCCACAGTGAAGGGCAGCGGGTCGGTGTTGGTGTTGATGGAAATAGCCCGGTCACTGAGAAAGGAAATGGAAGGCACCGGGTTCGTTACCACGAGGAGCAAGTGCGGTCGGCGGGAGGGATCGGAGTCCTCGCTCGAAGCGTAGCTCACCAGGCCCGGACCGCCCACATTCTTGAGTGAGAACAATTCCAGTGACAACTGCCCGTCCTCCGCCAGCGCGGCCTGCACCTGCGGCGTGACGACAAACTCCACGGACGCATTGACCGCGGGGATCCAAGTGGCGAAACGCTTCCCTCCGCCGGGCTGGTTATTCCAATTGATCGTGGTCCCGCTCCAGTCATTGCTGGCGGCGAGGGTCACACCGTGCTCCAGTCCATTCGTCCCCACGCTCACGGGGGTAAGCCGCACCCGCGCGTGCAGCACGCGAGCCGGAAAGCCGCTGAGATCCCAGCGGAAGTAGCCGACCCGACTATTGTCCGCGGAGGTGTCAGCTTTGATGTCAATGGCGCTACTGCTGCCGTAATTGTTGGCAGCGTAAGTTCCACCGCGAACATAGGCATCGGCGGCGGGCACAAACACATTCGTGTAAGTTGTGACGACCAGCCCAACCTGGAGTTCGAGCATCGCCCAATCCACGGCCACGTCGTCGGCCACGGCGACATTCAGCTTGCCGTCGGACAGCAGGCCCAGTTGAGACCGCAGATCCAGCACGCCCACGGTAGTGTTGGTTCCAGTCGCCAAGGACGGCCAACCGAGCGATGTGAAAGAGACCTTGTTCGTGGTGCCTTCGACGTACAGGACTCTATTGGTAGCGTTGGCATTGTGGCCGCGCAACGCGAGCGTCAGCGCCGCCGCCACTACGCGGTCGGTGGTGCCCAGCGTGAAGTTGAACGTGAATGGCACCCAGTGGTTATTCGTGACGATGTCGAAGCCGCTGACCTTCCCCCCCGCAGCCTCGGTTTGGATGGCAGCGCGCCAGGCAGAATCCACGGGCACGACATCGCCCGCCGGACTGCTGGTCAGGAACTGGTCAATGTCGCCCAGCCAGTATTCACGGGTCTGCAGATTGGGCGCGGCAAGCCGGTCCTGGAGTTGCGCGTAGTACAGGCTGTTGGGGAAGACATTCGAACCGTGGGAATCGTAAGTGCCGGGGTCGTGCGGACCCACGTACATGGTGCCGTTCCGAATGGGGCCGATACTGCCGATCAGCCAGTTGCGGGCGGTGGGCGGGTTCTGGACAATGAAGCCATTGGCGTCGCAGTTCCACACCACTTCGTTGGCCCCAGCCCAGCCGTGTCCGGAACCGGAGTTCCCGCGGTTTTGCACGTCGAGGTTGTTACCGTTGACGATAACGTTGTCCCAGATGGCGCCGGTGCCCCAGCGATGATGCGGGCCGGCGTCTGAGTAGGCAGTATCGCTCAGGCCGTCCACGAACACATTCGGGCCAGTCGTAAGCGACTGCGTCACGAATTGATGGCGGTCTTTGAGAGTGTAGCAGTTCTGTACGAGGCAGAGTGTGCAATCGTCCATTGGGAACGCATAGCGCCGACTGCCCGTGATGATGGAAACCGGATTGAGGGATTTGCAGTCGCGAACGGTGGCGGCGCGCGTGCCCCCGCTCAATTGTACGCAAGCGTAGCCGAAATGCTCCGAGGTCACCCGCCGAACCCAGACGTTCTCGACGGCACCAAGGCGGATAAATACCCAGCCGTGAGCTTCATCGTCAGCCGCGGCATAATCGGAGTCGCCGCGGATGTCCTCGATGCCGACTCTGCTGATGCGGCCGGGCCAGGTAAATTCGCGGATGGTGCCGCCGGCGTAGCTTGTTTCAATGGCGCAAGTGAGCGGCGCATCCACCATGATGTGGTTGCCTTCGATGCGAGTGATAATGCGGTCGGCATCAAGGTGGTAGCCGCTGACCGTCCACGGATTTACATCAGGCGGGCAGCAAAGCAGATCCATCCCCAGATCCTGGATCCACTGGTCGGTGGCAATGCGGCGAACGAAGACGCGATCCCCCACGGCAAGCTTGCTGGTGCTGTCCACGTCGAAACTGCGCGCGCCGACCGGAACGTAGCTGTTGGTGATGTTGTGGGTGGTGCCGCTGACGGTGGAAGCCGAGCCTGAGCCCGACACGACCACGAGCGTGCGCTGGTTGGTGCCGGTGGCGCGGAGGACGGTGCCGGCCAATCCATCGCCCACGCCGCGCAGGACGATGCCGCTGGCATCAATGGTGACTGAGTTGGAAATCTCGTATTGGCCGGCGGTGAGCAGCACGGCGCCGCGAAAGCCGTTCGTATCCAGCGGCAGGGCTTTCACGGTGTTGATCGCGGCCTGGATGCTCGCACCGTCGTCACCGCTGGCCGGCGAGAGGGTAACTCGCACCGGCACCTCGGGAATGGGCACCGTGCCACCCTGGTAGCCAACGCCAGAGTAGTCCAGGACGCGATTGCCGAGCGCGTCGGGCTGTTGCAGCAACCGCCCGCTCGATCCCGGATACGCCCAAGCGCTCAGGTTGGTGGTGGCCGACACCGATAAACACGCCACCAACAGTAGGGTAGCAGCCAACCAGGACTTATGCCTCCTGCCAGAGGTTGTACCCAAACACGAATGTTTCATTGAGTGGAATGTTTGTTCCCGAATGTCTCCGCGGTTCGGTCGCGGAGGCTGGAGCATCACGGAGCAAACCTTAAGCTCAGAAGCTGGTTGAGGGGTATGGTTGAAAGGTCATCCTGGAAAAAATACCAATAATAGGCCATGTTCCCCCAACCCGTCAGCTCGTAGAGCCTTTTCACCTTGATCCACGAGACCGAGCCATCCACCAGCAAGTGGTTGCTCCCCGCCGGGTAGGGTGCCCCTGGCCCTCTGTGGGGTTGCCCCGACCAGGCGCCATTTACTTTCACCGCGACATCCGCACCCAGCGCCCATCCAGGCTTGGAGGTGCTCAGCTTGATGGGGCTGGCCGAGCGGAACTCACCGGCGTGATTCTTCCATAGTCGGACACCCCCGAAATACTGATAGCCTATATTCCATTGTGGCGGAGACACCTGGTCGTTATAAGCGACCACCCCTTTGCTTTGTGTGGGACACGCCCAGATCGAAGGAGCGTTGGTCCGCGTCGGATCCAGGTTAACCTCCTTGGAGGCGGTGGCGGAATCGGCATTCAATGCGTGCTGATTATTGCCGGTCCCGACCGGGCGGGCCGAGACGACACGGTCATTGTAACTGCCGGCATAAACCGTCATGCCTATGCCAATCTGCCGCAGGTTATTCACGCACTGGATGCGCTTGGCCTTTTCCTTGGCGCGGGACAAGGCAGGCAAAAGCAGGGCGGCCAGGATCGCGATGATGGCGATAACCACTAACAGTTCGATCAAGGTGAAGCCCGGCCTGCGGGCCATCGGCCCCTGGTGCAAACTGGCGGGATTTCTGTCCGCTGCGTTCATATTTCGATTCTACCGGATCTAGTGGTGGGGATGCCCCAGTGGCATCCCCGCTCCTAACTCAACTCCGCTATGATGACGGTGCCGCACTTCGGGTGCTGCGGGAAGCTGCGCCTCATTGCCACGCTCTCGGGTTCTAGGGCGCGAGGCCGAAGAACACCGGTGGGTTGGCCGGATCGACGGTCACACTGACCGGACTGGTTTCGCCGCCGGGATAGTAAAACCAATTAGTTCCGATCCCTGCTGCATTGGTCTGCGCCAACAGCCTGAAGCCTGCCTCGGACCATGAAAAAGTCAGGACATTGCCGCTCTGCGTGAAGCCCAGCGCCGGCTTCGCTCCACCGACTACCGACAGCGTGCCGTTGACCGTCAGTTTGCTGGTGTCCCAAGTCAGGCCGGGCAGGGTTGGGAGGTTGATCGCGCTGAACGCCGCTCCGGGTTGGAACGTCCCGGCGGTGAAAAGAGTGAACACTTCGCCGCCGGTTACCGTGCCGGAAAGCGTTACGTTCAGGGTGCCACCGACCGCTAAGGTGGTAAGCACACTCACCTGGTCGTTCGTGATGGTGGCGCCCGACTTTGATAGCTCCATCACTGTTGTCGCACCTTCGGCCAGGGTCATGCTGTCATAGATCGAAAGCTTACCGATCGAAGTTCCCGGCGAAAGGGTGCCGCCCGAGTTGACGGTCACGGGCACGGAGATCGAACCATTGCCGCCCAGCGTGCCGCCGTCCACCATGACAGTGCCGGCAGTGATGGTACCGTTGACGAGCAAGGTGCCGTTGCTGACGACCGTGCTGCCGGTGTAGGTGTAGGTTCCCGCGAGCGTCCAGGTGCCGGTGCCGTCCTTGCGGATGGCTGCCGGATTGCCGCCTGCTCCGTCGGTCAGGCCGCTGTTCCAGTCCCCGTCACCCGCGCCGCTCAACCAGAGTGTCCGCGTGTTGCTCGTGGTGGTGTTGGTAACTGGCCCGGAGACCACCAGTTTTCCGGCATCCGAATGAACGGTCCACCAGGAGCCGCCCGTGACCAGCTCGATGGGTCCCGTCAACGTGTTGACACCGCTGACGTTCAGAATTCCGGGAACATTGCCTGCGGCAGACTGTTTCTGGTTCAGGACCAGGGGTTCGGCCAGTGTGATACCCCCGATCAACTCGAGCCGGGCGGTAGGCGGGTTATGAATGAGCGTTCCAGCGTCGGCGGTGCCGAGAGCCTGGGGATGGGTCGGACGCAAGGCCCCACCGTCAATCGTCGTGATGTTGGTGTAGAAGTTGGCCACCGGCAGCGTCACGACGTTGACCCCCTCCTTGTCAACCACCCCGTCTCCCACGATCACACTGCTAAACGAGATGTCATTGGCGGCGTTGAACCGGACGACACCGTTGTTGGTGACAAACCCGGCCGACACATTGCCGGATTGAGTGCCGTCTCCGATCTGGAAGGTGCCGTTAGTCTCCACCGTTACACGGCCTGAACCCGTGCCGCTGCCGACGGGGTTGGCGATTGCCAGAGTGCCATTGCTGATCACCGTGCCGCCGCTATAGAGGTTGGCCCCGGCCAGCACTTGCGTGCCGGCCCCGTCTCGGATGACCGATCCGCTGCCACTGATGACAGCGGCGTGACTGCCGCCGTCACCGGTGATGGTCAAGTTCCCGGACCCGAGCATGACATTGCCGCCGTTGGCCCCGCCACCCGAGAGTGCGCTGATAGTCTGGTTGAGATTGTTCAAGCTGAGCGTCGCACCGGACACATCTGCCAGCGTCACGGCGGAACTCGCGGGCAAGCGCTCGGCACTGCCGCTGAGCTGCAACGCGCCGCCTTCAATACTGACCGGGCCGGCAAAGGTGTTGAGGCCGCTGTTAGCCAGGGTGAGTTGCCCGGAACCCTGTTTGACCAGGCCAGCCACGCCGTCCAGCGTTCCGCTCCCGCCAAAGGTATAGCTCTTGGCATTGTTGTTCACGGTAAGCGAACCCGGGGTCAGGCTCGTCGTGAGGTTCACCGAGGTCGTTCCACTGACCGTGTCGTCGAACAACACCAAGTCATTCTGATTATAGGTCGTCGCACTGCCGGAGTACGACCAGTTGGTGGTGGAGGTGTTCCAGTCGCCGTTCACGGTTCCGCGCCAGGTGAGCGCGCGGATGGGAGGCGGCCCGCCGGTGATGACCAGGTCAATCGTGAAGGTTGCGGTATTGTTGGAAATGTAGCCCTGATAGGCCGTGGATGCGGGCGGTGTGCTGCCGAGCAGAAAATCCCCAGCGCTGAGCTGGTAGTAGGCGAGATAGCTGATCAACGGGTATTGGGCCGGGTAGCTTTGGATGGCCGGCAGCGAGAGGATGCTAATGGTGTTATTGGTCGTTGAGGTCACCAGCAGGTTGCTGACGAAGATGTTGGTCCTGGCCGGGTCCACGGGCAGCACAATGGTACCATCTCCAGCCGTGAGGTTGAGAACGGGGGAGGATAGGGTGCCCGCTTCATTGGTTAGAACCAGCGTGCCGCTCGTCAGGCTGATGTCCGCCATCAGACCCCCGCCGTTGGTGATCGAGTTGGCCCAGACAATCCCACCGTTGATGTTCAGCGTAGCTTTCGATGCACTGCCGCCGTTGGGTGTGAGCCTGAGCGCGTTGTTTACCACCAGTAGAGCGGTGCCGTTGACATTAACGGTGCCAACCCCGGCGCCGCCTGCGAGCATCCCGAGGTCCAGGGTGTTCACATCCACAATCCCTGCATCGAACGTCAGTGTTCCGGTGCCGACCCCAGTCCCCGGCGCGGCTCCACCCCGGCCCAAAAGGATCGTATTGATCTGCGCATCCACAGTGCCACCAGTGAAGTCAACCGTGCCGTTGGCGCCGGTGCTTCCACTGTTTTGCCCAATATCATCGCCGATAATCCACTGGTTCTGCCGTCCGGTGCCCGCCAGGTTGCGGAACAGCGCGGTGGGCGATACAAAGTTCGGGTTGAAATCAAGCCTCGTGGCGCTGGTAGCCTTGCGTTCACCCACCGTCATGCCGTTGTTCGAGAAGATCGCGTTCGTTTGACCCAGTCTGAACACCCCGGGTCCGCCGTTGCTGGAGGTCCGGCTCAGCAACAGACCCGGGTTGGCGCTGGTGGAGATCACATTGGTCTTGGCCAGGATCAGCGTGGCATTCGGGCGATTGAATTGTGGACTGGTGCTGCTCAGGCCGAGTTCAGCGGCAATCCGGATCTGGTTGACATAGGCGATGAACGTGTCCAGCCCCTCCATGTCGAGGGTAGCTTTGGCGCCGGTGGCTGTTCCGGCTCCCTGGATGACCTGGATGTTGGCGCTCGAATTCGTGACCAAGAGGGTGCCTTGGCCCATCACCGTGGCATACACGATCTGGGCGCCACCATTGTCGGTGCCTGTGCCAACAAAGATGTTGGTATTGCCTGTCCCGGTGACCGTCAAGGTGGATCCGGCTGGGATTTGGGTGGTGTGAAAGCCGTTGGTATTGCCATACCTCAGGCTCTGCATCGTCACACTGGCGTCCACAATGTTGTTGGGTACGCCGAACGGCCCGCAAACCCCGGTTGCATCCTCGTCAGTGAAGAAGACGGTATTGCCCGCCGGGGTGCCGCCGGCCCAGTTGAGTGGGTTGGACCAGTTGTCGTCAGCGCCAACGCCGCTCCAAGTGACGGTGGCGGCCAGCAGGGTGTTCGCGGCCAGCAAGCTGACCAACAAGATGATGATCCGAAGAACATGTACAGATGTTTTCATAAACAGGATGGTTTGCAGTGAACACGGATTTGTGAGTACCCGAAACAACGAGCCGTTGGACAGCCAGGTGGGCGACGACCGTGCCCGCGAACAAAGGGTATGGGCGTGGCAAATCCATGCAAGAGGCTCGCGCGCCCCTTTTTCAAGCGCCGACTGGCTCTGTTCGCGGCCCGTTATCACAGGCAATTCTATACTAAGCAGGCAGCAGTCTATTGGGAATATCCATGGATGTCACGCCGAATCAAGCGTTGATAGGCAAAAAACAGGGGTGCATCAAAGTCGACAATCCGTTGGCAGGAAGGCCTCGCCGAGGCGTTCGGTGATTCCCGTGTCTAACGCGCCAGCCAGCCGCCGTCCACGGCGATCGTGTAGCCGGTCACATAGTCGGATGCCGCGGAGGCCAGGAATACCAGCGCGCCTTGCAGGTCCTCGGGCTCGCCCCAGCGGCCGGCCGGGATGCGCCCGAGGATCTCGGCGCTGCGCTGGGCGTCCGTGCGAAGGGGAGCGGTGTTGTCCGTGGCCATGTAGCCTGGTGCAACCGCGTTGACGTTAATCCGCTGCGGCGCCAGCTCGTTGGCCAGCAGCCGGGTCAGGCCCATCACCGCGCTTTTGGCCGCCGTATAAGAGGGCACGCGGATGCCGCCCTGGAACGACAGTAGCGAGGCGATGTTGATGATCTTGCCCCCGCGCCCCTGCTTGACCATCTGCCGGGCGACCGCCTGGCTCAGAAAGAAGACCGCGCTCTCGTTGATCTGGATGACTTCGTCCCAGTCCTTCTCCGTGAATTCGAGCAGCGGCGCGCGGCGGATGATGCCGGCGTTGTTGAGCAGAACGTCAATGCCTCCGAGTTCTTTGACCGTGGCATCAACGATGCGCGGCACGGCGGCGCGTTCAAGCAGGTTGGCCTGGATCTGGCAGGCGCGGCGTCCCAACGCCCGCACGCGCTGGGCAGTTTCATCCGTGCTGATGACGTCCACCAGCGCGAGGTCGGCGCCCGCTTCGGCAAAACCGAGCGCGGCTCCCTGGCCCAGGCCGCGGCCGGCACCCGTGACGACCGCCACTTTCCCGTTCAGCTTGAACTTGTCGAGTATCATGTTTGGCTTTCTTCTAGTTGAACTTGTTCCGGCCCTGCCCGCCACCCCACCTCATGCACCCATGTAACCCTGCAACTATGTAACCCATGCAACTCACTCACCGCTCGCGACATCCCTACCTCAACTGCTCCAACGGCGCCGGGTCCATGTCTTCAAAGGTCTGGTTCTCGCCACCCATGCCCCAACAGAACGAGTAGGCGCCGGTGCCGCAGGCTGAGTGAATGGACCAGCTCGGCGAGATGACCGCCTGGCGGTCGGCCATGATCAGGTGCCGCGTTTCTTGTGGCTTGCCCATGAAGTGCATCACCCGCCGGTTGGCTCCGAGGTCGAAATAGAGATAAACCTCCGACCGCCGCGTGTGGGTGTGGGCCGGCATGGTGTTCCAGACCGAGCCCTCCTGAAGCTGCGTAAAGCCCATGACCAATTGGCAGCTCTTGATGCCGCCGGTGTGTATGTACCGGCAAATCGTGCGCCGATTCGCCTCCACGGCGGTGCCGAGTTCGGTCTTCGACGCGTCGGCCAGGTGGGCGAGCTGGGTCGGGTATGAGGCATGCGCGGGGTAACTGAGCAGATAGAAGGCCGCGGCCTTGGCGGGATCACTGCCGGCGAAAGATACCTCGCGGCTCCCGCGCCCGACATACAGGCAATCGAGCTTGGCCATCTCGAACCGCTGCCCATCCACCGTCACCGCGCCGCCGCCGCCAAGGTTCAGGATGCCGAGCTCTCTCCGTTCGCAAAAAAAGGCAGCGCGCAACTCGGCATCCGCTGTGAGCTGGAGCGGCGCGCCGGTCGGCACGGCCGAGCCCACAATGGCCCGGTCGTTGTCGGTATAAACCAGTTCGACCTGCCCGGGTGTGAACAGTGACTCCACCAGGAAGGCGGCGCGCAACTGTTCCGTCGTGAGGGTCGGATACTCAGTTTGGCTGGGTGAAAAACGTAATTGCATAAGAGCACTATTGGGCATTCAACTTAGCCCGCGCTTTAGACACATAACGCACCCAGGCCGCTTTGTCGAGGAAGTCGCCGCTCTTCGACCACCCCGCACCGGCAGAGTAGGCGAGCGCCTGGCCGCGCTTGACGGTGGTTTGCAGGAGGACCTGCTCCGGGGTATTGATGGGCTTGGCGGGGCCACTCATGACCACAGCGCAGCCGAGGCTACCGCTGCCCGGCTGTTCAGGCTCCCAATAGGCCATCCAGGACGCGTCCTGCGCATATTCCGGCTCGCCGCCGCCCGCCCGTTTCACGATCCCGACGACCGCCTCGAGTTTCTCCGGCCCGCCCTCCCATTCGAAGCGGGCTTCGATGCGGTTCAGGTTCGATCCGGTCTGCAGCGAGAACCGCCGCGTCTCACGCACCTTGATCCCCCCGGCATCGTACGGGGCGTAACCGAGTTCGAACGTGACGCGCGACGGGCCGTTCTCGAGCACGCGCCAAGTGGTGAAGTTATTCGCCACCCAAAGCTTGCCGTCCCGCCAGATGCCGCTCCCGCCGCAGCCCCGGCTGGGGCCCACTTTGTAGTAGTCCAACCCTTCGCCATGGTCTTTGTGATAATCGGCGCGATAGAACCAGCGTTCGATGATCGGCTGGCGCGTCCGTTTGCACCAGACGTCAATCCCGCTGCTGATCTCGCCCGTCCGCTCCAGGGCCGGCCCGTAAACCCGGAACGCGATGCGGTCATTCTCCCAGGCGAAGTCGTCCTTGCGCTGGGGCATAAACGTCCCGTAGGCGGCCGCCGGCAATTCGCCCAACGCCAGCCGATACAGTTCACTGCCGGCAAGCAGGAACGCGCCCACGCCATACACATCCGAATGCGTCGGGTCAAACTTCTTCGGGTCCGCCCCAACAGGCTGGACGTGCTCGAGCTTCCCCTCCGCCGTCACGCATTCCACCAACCCCTTCCAGGCCTTGCGCACCACCGGCTCATATGCGGCACGATCGAGCAGACCGCGGTTGATGCCCCACGCCAGCGCAAACGTGTAGAAGCCCGACCCGCTTGTCTCCTTGAGCGGGTAAGAGTCAGGGTCCAGGAGGCTCGATCGCCAGAGACCGTCCGGCCGCTGGAGCGTGGCCACCTTCGCGGCCATTTCCTTGAATTGCTGCTCGTAGAACTTGCGCGTGCCGTGCTCCGGCGGCAGCACTTGCAGCACCCTCGCCAACCCGCCCATAACCCAGCCATTGCCCCGGCTCCAGAAGACCTTCTTCCCATTTGCCTCGCGCTTCTCGAAGTAGGTGCTGTCGCGAAAATACAGGTGCTCATCCTTGTCGTAGAGGTAATCTGAAGTGAACTTCCATTCCTTATCCATCAGGTCCAGGTAGCGCTTGTCGCCCGTGGCCAGGTAAGCCCGCAGCCACGCCGGCGGGCTCATGAACAGCGCGTCGCACCACGACCACCGTTCCTGCGAGCCTTTGATCCTGAAAGTCAGTTCGTTCGTGCGCGCGTGGGCGAGAATGAAGTCGAAGCGCTCCAGCGTCGGCGCGATCATCGCCCGCTCGCGATGCTGAAAGTAGAGTTCGAGATACGTCTGGCAGACGCAATGGTCGTCCGCGTGATATATCCGCCGGGCGGGCTTCCATTCGTGTTTGCGGCCCATCTCCATCATGGCGTCGTGGTACTTCGGCGAGTCCGCGACATAGCTCAAGGCCATCATCCCGGCGTAGAGCGCGCCATACGTCCAGTCGTCGGTCCTGTGCCGATTGGTCTGCACGAGCTGCCAATCCGCCACCGCTTTCATGGTGGACAGGATAGGCTGCGGCGCGATCTCGGCCGAGATGCTTGCGGCGGCGGGGATCGTTTGGCGCCCGAGCGCCAACGCCAGCACAGCCAAAATAAAAGCGGCATATTGTTTCATAGTTCGCTCACGATCTCTCTGCATTACGCAGAACCAGTTTGTCCGAAAGCCCGCTCCAGTCAACCCACTCTTGCGACACCCGCTCTGGCCTCGGGTTCGGGGACCGCGAGGAGTTGAGTCGGGCCCGTCTTGACTGGCCGGGCGCCCAACCAGTGGGCAGCCGATGGACCGGACTGACCGGCGCGCCCAACGCACGTCCCGGGCATCTGGTGGGTTCTGCGCCTTGCCAGAGCCATCCGAACGCCGGGTACAAGGGATGCACACCGGATGCACCAGCGATGCACCAGCGATGCACACGCGGGAACCGGTGGTGCATCCGGTGTGCACCGCTAGTGCATCGCTGGTGCACGACCCGAACAGCGGGAGAGGAGGCTCGTTTCCTGCCGCGGCGGCCGAGCGATGACGAGTTGGCCTGGATGCCCTATGGCCAAGGCGCACCGTGGCGGAAACGGGCAGGTGGAAGGCGCTGAGCCTACCAACAGCAGGGGAGAGGAAGAAGCGATTGATGTCGTGAGGCCGCGCCTTCCAGGGCGTTGCCCTTCGCTGGCGAGTGGCAGCACCTTTGGTGCGTGAGTGAGTATCCGGTGTGTCTCCGGTGAGCCCCCAGGCGCCGCCTCGCGGAGCGCGGTCAACCCAAGTCGCTTCGTGCCCGGCCCCGCACAGGGGTGCATCAAGCTCGCCGGTTTCGTAGGGACGTTTCGCCGAAACGTCCGTGTTTGCGCGGGAGCGGACGCCTCGGCGAGGTGTCCCTACCAACGGATTGTCGAGCTGAAGGAACCCCTGGGCCCCGCGCCCACCTCACTCCGCTGCGAACACCACGACCGACTTGGCGGGCAGGGTGGCGGTGAAGCCGTCGCCGGTGAGGTCGAAGGCGGTGAACTCGGCAGTCTTGACCAGGTCCGGAGATTCGAAGGTGTTGTGGGCATTCATGGCGGAGGCGGTGAGGACGCGGCCCGAGAGTTTGCGCACGGACGCGCCTTCGAGCCGGCAGGCGACCTTGGCCGGGGCGTTCGGATCGAGGTTGCAGAGCGTGACATGAATCCTGCCCGCTTTGTCCTTCGAGGCAGAAGCGCTGAGCTGGGGCAGTTTCTCCGAGCCGGATGGACAATCCGCAGTCTGCAGGTCGGCCGGGAGCAGCTTCGCGTCATGGTGGACGGTGAACATCTCAAACACGTGCCAAGTGGGAGTGAGCAACATCTTCTCTTTGTCGGTGAGGATCACGGCCTGGAGCACGTTGATCATCTGGGCGATGTTGGCCATGCGCACGCGGTCGCAGTGGTTGTTGAAGATGTTGAAGGTGCAAGCGGCCACCAGCGCGTCGCGCAGAGTGTTCTGCTGGTAGAGGAAACCGGGGTTGGTGCCCGGCTCAACGGAGTGCCAGGTGCCCCATTCGTCAACGATGAGCGCGACCTTCTTGTCAGGATCATACTTGTCCATGATGGCAGAATGCCGGGTGACGAGGTCCTCCATGCGCAAGGCATTCTTCAACTGGTGAAACCAATCCGCCTCCTCGAACACCGTTGCGGGACTCTTCTTGCGGCTGGAGCCGCAGTAGAAGTGCAGGGCCAGGCCGTTCATGCGCCGGCCCGCTTCGCGCATGAGCACTTCGGTCCAGTGGGTGTCCGCCCCGTTGGGGCCGCAGGCGATCTTGAAGACTCGGTTGTCCCCGAAGTTGCGGACGTAAGTCGCATAGCGCTTGTATTGGTCGGCATAGTACTCGGGGGTCATGTTGCCGCCGCAGCCCCAGTTCTCGTTGCCGACCCCGAAGTAGGGGAGTTTCCAGGGCTGCTCGCGGCCATTCTGCTTTCGGGCCTCGGCCAGCGGGCTCTGCCCGGGGAAGGTGACATACTCGACCCATTGCTGCATCTCCTGGACCGTGCCGCTGCCGACGTTGCCGCAGATGTAGGGCGCGCAGCCGATCTGCGCGCACAGGTCCATGAACTCGTGCGTGCCGAAGTGGTTGTTCTCGACCACGCCGCCCCAATGCGTGTTGATCATGGACGGGCGCTGGTTGCGCGGGCCGATGCCATCGCGCCAATGGTATTCGTCGGCGAAGCATCCGCCTGGCCAGCGCAGCACGGGCACCTTGATCTGCTTGAGCGCGGCGACGACGTCATGGCGGATGCCGCGGGTGTTGGGGATCGGGCTGTCCTCGCCCACCCACACGCCCTCATAAATGCAGCGGCCCAGGTGTTCGGCAAAATGGCCGTAGATGTTGCGGTTGATGGTGTGGCGGGCCTGGCCGGCATGAATGACGAGTACATTCTCCGCCCCGGGCGCGGCGCCGTCTGCCGACAGGGGATGGATTACGGCCAACAAGGTCAGGACGAGAGGAAGGTGGATGTGTCGGGCGTTCATGGCCCTCACATTGGAACGGAAGAGGGAAAAGACGCAAGCTCCATTGCATCAGGGGTGCATCAAGCTTGACAATCCGTTGGTAGGGACGCCTCGCCGAGGAGTCCGCTCCGGCGCAAACACGGACGTTTCGGCGAAACGTCCCTGCCAAACCGGCAAACAGACCGGCTGCGCTGGCGCTGGGCAATTTGTGCCGGGTCAGTTGTTGGGGAGCCGACCGGGCTCGCGCACGCCCTTGCCCTCGCGCCGGGTCAAAGCATCTCCGAGCTCGGCCCGGGCTTTCTCGGCTTCGGCTTCGAGCTGCTTTACGATCTTGGGGTTGTGCGCCGCCACGTCGGTGGTCTCGGAGACGTCGTTGACTAGGTCGTAAAGCTCGGCGCGTTCAATCGTGCGCTGCTGGTAAGGAACCGGCATGCCGTCGCGCCCTCCCGGCTTGCCCTCCAACGCGTTGTAGGTGTGAGGCAGTTGCAGCTTCCAACGCCCGTCCCCGGTGACGACCGCCTGCAGTTGGTTGGCGGCGTAATAGAACCAGTAGGCGGCGTGCGGGTTCTTCGCGCGGCGCTTGCCTGAAATGATTGGCCACACATCCCGGCCGTCAATCGGGTGCTTAGGCAGGTCGGCGTGGACCAGCCCGGCGATGGTGGGGAACAGGTCAATCGTCATCAGCATCTGCTTGCTCTCGGTGCCGGCGGAAATCTGGCCCGGCCAGCGCATGATGCAGGGCTCCCGGGTGCCGCCTTCCCAGCAGGTGCCCTTGCCCTCGCGCAGGGGATAGGCCGAGCCGGCGTGCTCGCCGTAGCTGAGCCAGGGGCCGTTGTCCGCCGTGTAGATCACCCACGTCTTGCCTTCCAGGCCCGTCCGTTTGAGCGCATCCATGACCTGTCCCACCGACCAGTCAATCTCCGCGATCACGTCGCCGTAGAGCCCGCGCTCGGTCTTGCCGCGGAACTTGTCGCTGACGTGCAGCGGCACGTGCGGCATGTTGTGCGCGAGGTAGAGGAAGAACGGGCGGTCTTTGTTGCGCTCGATGAACTTGACGGCGCGCTCGGTGTACCAAGTCGTGAGCTGGTTCTGGTCTTCGTGCGTGACCTGGGGAATGACGACCTTGTCACCTTCGAGCATGATGAGGTCGGGGTAGCCGCGCTTTCGTTTGGCATCGTTGGCGGGCAGTTTGACGAGGTTCGGGTGGAACGGCCACATGTCGTTCGAGTAGGGCAGACCGAAATACTCATCGAACCCGTGTTGCAGCGGGAGGAACTGCGGCGAGTCGCCGAGGTGCCACTTGCCGAAGATGGCGGTGGCATAGCCGCGTTGCTTGACCAGTTCCGCCAGGGTCATCTCGGTGCGGTTGATGCCCACCTTCGAGCGCGGCCCCAGCGCGCCGTGAATGCCGATGCGGTTCGGATAACACCCCGTCAGCAACCCCGCGCGCGAGGCCGAGCACACCGGCTGGGGCACGTGGAAGTTGCTGAACTTGCAGCCCTCCGATGCCAGGCGATCGAGATTGGGCGTGCGGAAACCCTTGGCTCCGAACACCCCCACATCCGCGTAGCCCTGGTCATCGGCAAAGATGATGACAATGTTCGGGAGCGCCGCCGGTATGGCGGCACATGCCCCAGGGACGAAACAA
Organism: uncultured Verrucomicrobiota bacterium; assembly: GCA_964625855.1. Taxonomy (GTDB): domain Bacteria; phylum Verrucomicrobiota; class Verrucomicrobiia; order Limisphaerales; family UBA8199; genus JAPLUA01. The sequence continues at coordinate 39,317 of CAZVFC010000009.1, forward strand.
GCGGTGAGGCAAAAGGCCAGCACGCAGCGCACCTGGGGCCTCAGGCACAATGGCCGGCGAAGATGGGTACGGTTCATACGGGCCATCTTACCGAGCCCCGGGCGGAATTCAAAGGCTTGAAAGCAGCCCACATAGCTCGTACCCAGAACATTGAATTGGGCCGGAAGCTATTCTCACAGGCGGCCGACCACCCGGCGCGTGCCTGCCCCTTCGGGGTTCGGATTTGGGTAGGTACACCGGAGGTACAGCAGAAGATCCTCGGCAAACACCAGGTGATTATCGATCATTGACAGGGGAGAGGGGTCTTTCTAGTTTCCTCACGCAAGAGCAGAGCGCTTTTGTCCCCGGATTGAGGTTCGGGGATTTTTGTTGAGCTTATGGCGAATACCATTCTAGTCGGTGCCCAGTGGGGCGATGAAGGCAAAGGCAAGATCATTGATGTGCTGACGGAGCAGGCGGACGTGGTGGTCCGCACGCAAGGCGGCAATAACGCCGGCCACACGGTCCACATCAAGGGACAGAAATACATTCTGCACTTGGTCCCGTCCGGCATTCTGCGCAAGCAGAAGGTCTGCGTCATCGGCAACGGGGTGGTGGTGGACCCGGTCAGCCTCGTCCAGGAGATCGAAGGGCTGCGCAGGCTGGGCGTTCGCATTGGCCGCAACCTTTACCTCAGCGAGACGGCGCACGTGGTGTTCCCCTACCACCGCGAGCTCGACGCCCAGCGTGAAACCCTCAAGGGCAAGAACAAGATCGGCACGACCAAGCGCGGCATCGGCCCGGCCTACGGCGACAAGGCGGCGCGGACCGGCTTGCGGGTGATTGACTTGATCAAGCCTGAACGGTTCAAACAACAGCTCGAGTTCAAGATCAAGGAGAACAACGAGGTGCTAAAAGCCTTTGGCGCTCAGCCGTTGTCATTCAAAGAAGTCCACCGCGAGTATCGCGCGGCGGGTGATTACCTCAAGCCCTTCGTCGCGAACACTTTAGTCCTCCTGCACGAGGCGATGCGGCGGGGTGATGACATTCTCTTCGAGGGTGCGCAAGGGACTTTCCTCGACATTGACCACGGCACCTATCCCTTCGTGACCTCTTCCAATACCACGGCCGGCGGCGCCTGCACCGGCTCAGGCATCCCCCCGAATCGCATGGACCGCGTCGTCGGGGTGATGAAGGCTTACACCACGCGGGTCGGCGAGGGACCGCTCCCGACCGAGAATGCCGAGATCGCCGACATGCTCCACGCAATGGGCCGCGAGTTCGGCGCGACGACCGGGCGGCCCCGGCGCTGTGGCTGGTTCGACTCTGTCGCCACGCGCCATGCTTGCATGGTGAACGGCATTGACGAGCTGGCGGTGACGAATATTGACGGCCTGGATTCAGTCGAGACGATCAAGGTCTGCATCGGCTATCGGGACGGCTCCCGGCGCTATGATTATTTGCCGAACGACATCGCAGCCCTGTCGCGCTGCACGCCGGTTTACGCGGACTTCCCCGGCTGGCGGAGCCCAACGCACGGCGCCCGCCGCTGGAAAGACCTGCCGGCCAAGACCCGGTCCTACCTCAAGGCACTGGCTGAGTTGAGCGGCGCGAAGGTGGCCATCGCTTCGGTCGGCCCGGGGCGGGAACAGACGATCATGGTGTAAATGAGCCCCGCCGCGGTTCACCTCAGCCCCGAGGCCCAGGCCTCGCTGCCGCGGCATGTGGCCATCATCATGGATGGCAATGGCCGGTGGGCGAGACAGCGGCACCTGCCGCGCATCGAAGGACACCGCGCCGGGGCGGAATCCGCCCGCGTGATCATCCGAACCGCGGGCGAGCTTGGGATCAAGTACCTGACCCTCTACGCCTTCTCGGTGGAGAACTGGAACCGGCCCAAGGATGAGGTGGACGCGCTGATGAAGTACCTGGTGCATTACCTCAAGACCGAGACGCCCGAGCTGAATAAGAACAACGTGCAGCTCGATATCATCGGCCAAGTCTATCGGCTGCCGGAAAACGTGCAGGAGCATCTGAAGAAGTCCGTTGCGACGCTTTCGAAGAACAATGGGCTGACGCTGATCATGGCGCTCAGCTACGGCGGGCGCACCGAGATCGTGGACGCGGTGCGCGGCATCGCCCAGAAGGTCAAGACCGGCCAACTCGATCCGCCGGACATCACGGAACAGGTCTTCGCTCAGCACCTCTACACGCGCAACGTGCCGGACCCGGATGTCCTGATCCGGACCAGCGGCGAGATGCGGGTGAGCAACTTTCTACTGTGGCAAATCTCCTACACCGAACTTGTGGTGACGCAAACCTTGTGGCCGGACTTCCGCAAGCCGCAGTTTTACGCGGCGCTCGAAGAATACCATCGCCGCCACCGGCGGTTTGGGGGGCTGTGAGACCGCCGGGTCGGACGAAGGCCCCTACGGCGAATAGACGAACTTGACCGCGTCGGCGATCACGACCGAACCCGTGGTGAAGTAGTCCTTGATCCGCACATAGCCGGCGCTGCCCGCGGCGAAATTGAACGTGCCGAGCAGGTTCCACTGGCCGCCGTTGAGCTGTTGATTGATCGTCACGGCGTGCGTGCCGCCGCTGTGGGTAACCTCAATCCGGGCGTCGGTTGTTCGATTACCTCCCACGGAGTGCCATTCAAATACGCTGTAATTGCCGCTGGCCTGGAGGGTGGGGCGGTATTCCACGTAGGCGGCGCCGGTCCCGCCGATATCCTTGAAGACGTAATCGTCGCCGTATCTACCTGCGGCGGTCGTGCCCGTCGTCCACGTGCCCACCACGGTGGCGGCGGGGTTGTCTATGATGATGTCGGAAGGCGGCGTGCTGTTGGTGGACCATTCCACCCGCACATTGTCCACGAGCCCGAAGCTCAGCGCGGCATGGTCCGAAACCGACGAGTAGGGATCCCAGTAGCCCACAAAGACGTTGCTGGCGGTCACCGAGGCACTGGTAAAGGCGGCGAGCTTCACGCCGTCAATGGACCACTCGACGATGTTGCCGCGCTTGGCGATGATGACCTCACGCCATGCGAAGCCTACGGCGCCCGCCTGCAAGGCGCCGGTTTGCTGCGGATAAGTGGATTGCTGAAGGGCCGGGGCAGTCTGACCGCCCGGGAACGCGGTGGTGTAATAGATGTTCACATTGCCCCGCGCGTTTGAGTCAATGCCGGCAGCGTAAACCCCGCTGGCCGCGCTCTGAATTGCGTTGCCGGAGTAAGCGCCGTAGTCGGCGGGAGTGCCGGTGTCGCTGGCCCAGCCTTCGCCATCGGTGACAAACCAGTAGCCGTCGGCCGTGCTGCCGCTGCCCGTCCACTGTACACGGCTGCCGGCCGTGCCAAGGCCGGCGGTGATGTATTCAGTTGACCCCGCGCCGCCGTTTGGGAACGGTCCGTTGGCGTTAATCCACATGTCGAAGCGCAAGCGGTAATCCCCGCCGATGCTCAACCCGATCGGTGACATGGACAGCGCGGCGGTGACGCCATTGGCCATGTTGGCTTCGAACTTTACGCCGCGCGTGGTGCCGCCGGCCGAATTCGGAGCGGAGGGGATGCCATCGGCAGAGTAATCATAGTTGAAGGTGCATCGCGTGTCGGCCGAGCTCTGGCTGAGGGTCCAGTTGCCCGAGGTGTCAGCGTCGAGGTCCTCGGCAAAGGCCACCGTCTGCGGGGGATACACAGTGAGGGAGACAACGCGGCTGGTTACGCTCCCGGAGTAATTGGCAACGACCACGGAGTAGTCGCCGGCGTCGGCGGATTGGGCGGCGGGAATCGTGTAGAGGTTGGTGGTAGCACCCGGAATCGCGCTGCCGTTGAGCCGCCATTGGTAGCTCAGGGGTGCGTCGCCAGCGGCTGAGACGGCGAAGCCTGTTTCCACGCCGGGGTCCGCCACACGATGAAGCGGCTGCGTGGTGATCTGGGGAGCGACGCCCCCGCCGCCCACGTAGCCGGCAACAAAGCGTGCGCGGTAAAAGCCGCAGGGCCGGTTGCCCGCCTGGGCGTCGAGGATGGCAAACGTTCCATCTGTGGCAGAGGCGGTGTTGGTTCCGAGGGGCAACCAAACGGGCGCAACCACGTTGGTGCAAAGATCAATCGCGTATGCGCAACGCTGCAGGCCGGAAGCGTTGATGAGCAGGCCGCTGTTCGTGGGCTGGAAGGAAAGGAATTGCGGGGTCACATCCACCGGCTGAAGCTGGGTGGCGTAGTAGCCAATGACGCCTTTGCACATCTTCTCCAGGTAGCCCCAGTTGAGGTAGCCCGGTTGCTCAACGTAGTCAGTGGCCCCGTGGTAGTACGGGTTGCTGGAGTAGCTGTGCTCAATCAAACAGCAGGCGCTGATGCCCGCCTGCTCAAAGGAGTAATGGTCGCTCATGTTATCCGAAGTGTGGATCACCCCGTTCAGGCCCCCGCCGTAGGTCGAGAGGGCCGACTGCAGATCATACCGGATGGCGTTGAAAGCGGTTCGTCCGCAGATATAGGCCTTGTTGTTGTTGGGACTGGGGGCCTGCCAGCCGATCATGTCCACGGAGATCATCCCCTTGATGTTGTCGGTGCGGTGCTGGTCCACATAGCGCAGGCTGCCGAGCCGGTGTCGGCTGGTGCCCACTTCCGTGCGCTCCTCGCTGTCGAAGATGGCGAAGACGATCGTCTTGGCGAAGTACTGCGGCGCGAAGATGCGCGCCATCTCCAACTGGCATCCGACGCCCGTGGCATTGTCGTCCGCGCCCGGATTCTCTCGTGAGTCATAGTGCGAGCCGACGACGTAGATTTCGTTGTTCGGGTTCTGCACGCCTTCCTTTACGGCGATGATATTGCAGACGTTCACCGTGATGCCGCCGACGGTATCCACGTAGGAGAACGGGTCCTTGTAGGGGCTCAGCCCGACCCGCTGGAACTCATCGTAGATCGCATCGCGACAGAGATCGTGTTCCGCCCCGCCGACCTGGAGGGGGGCGCGGTTCATGCCCTGGCGGGTGTAGAGCTTGTTGCTGACGACGTTGAAGTAATTGGTCATGCGGAACCTGTCCACCAGTTCCTGCACCGTCACGGGACCTCCGAGTGCGCGCCGGCCCTGAAGGCCGGCAAGCGCCACACACACGATCAGGAATAAGCGCATTCTGCTCCGCATCCCCCCTTGCGCACCGGGCTTCACAGGGCTCTTCATCACCCGCACGAAAGCATACATCACCCCCAATCTCAAGGCAGATTTGCAGCCGATCCGCGCGCCGCAGGACTGCATCAAGCTCCACATACGCAGGTAGGGACGCCTCGCCGAGGCGTCCGCTCTCGCGCAAACACGGGCGTTTCGGCGAAACGCCCCTACCAACCCCGGGCTGGCTTCCGGAAGCCGCGAATTGCCTCGACACCGTCCCCCACCTCCCTACCTTCTGCATGCATGCCTGACACAACCGGGTCAACGCCGCAGCTTCCAGCCGCGCTTTCCAAGCTGCAGGTCTTTTTGCGCCGGTTGGCCAGCTTCGTGGTGCTGTGGACGATCATCCTGACCGCGCTGTTCTGGGGTAACCGGCTCCTGTCGGATTACGTTTTCCTTGTCATCATGGTCTTCCTGGCCGTGACCGGATTGGCGGAATTTTATGGACTCGCAGCCCGGCGGCAGTTGGTTTGTTTCGAGCGCTGGGGCATCCTCGGCGGCATCCTGCTAATGGTGGGAACCTTTCTCAACCTTACGGGGCAGTTAGGCACCTCCGGCTCGCCGGCGCGCGTCAATGATTTCGAGACGAGTTTCCTCATCTTATTCGTGCTGGGCCTGTGCTTGCGGCAATTCTTCTCGCGCAGCAACACGGCGGGTATTCTGGCGATTTCGACCACTCTGTTCGGCCTGATGTATGTGCCGTGGCTGCTGAACTTCATCCAGAAGATCAACTTCTTCCCGCATGTGAACGGGAATTACTACCTGCTCTACTTCTTGCTCATCACCAAGTTCAGCGACACCGGCGCCTACGCGACCGGCTCCCTGATCGGACGGCACAAGATGATCCCGCGCATCAGTCCGGGGAAGACCTGGGAGGGATTCGTCGGTGCTCTGGTGGTCTCCACCCTGGCCAGCCTGATCTTCGTCCATTTCTTCGGCGCCAGGATGGCTGGGATGAACTATCTTCATGCCGTCATTCTCGGCATCATCCTGGCCGTCGGCGCGGTGGTGGGCGACTTGATCGAATCCCTCTTCAAGCGCGAAGCCGGGGTGAAAGACTCAGGCAAGTTCTTCCCCGGCATTGGCGGCATACTCGACTTGCTGGACAGCCTGCTGTTTAATGCGCCCATTATGTATGTCTATCTCCGCCACGTCTTAACGCGGTAGGGAGTTCCGCATTTACGATATACGATATACGATTTACGAGCTGGTAGAACAATCGGAGACCACATTATGACACGGGAACAAATGAAGGCACGGACCAAGACCTATGCGAACCGCATCGTCAAACTATGTGCGGCACTTCCTGAGAAATGAGAAAGGTCGTCTTACTGGGCAGCACCGGCTCGATCGGCACCAGCACCCTTAAAGTGGCGGACGATTTGCCGGACCGAATCCGGCTGCTGGGCCTGGCGGCGGGGAACAACATGGAGCTGCTGCTGGAACAGACGCGCAAGCATCAGCCGGAGGCGATCTCGATTGCCGATCCGGCGAAGGCGGATGAGCTGCGGGACCTGCTCGGCACAAGCACGGAAGTCTTCTCGGGCGCGGAAGGGTTGGTGAGGCTTGCCACGCTGCCGGCCGCGGACATCGTGCTAATCGCCATCGTGGGCACCGGGGGCCTGGAGCCGGCGCTGGCCGCCATTCGTGCGGGCAAGGACATCGCCGTGGCGTCCAAGGAAATCCTGGTCATGGCCGGTGAAATCGTCATGCGCGAAGCCCGCGAGCACGGCGTAAACGTGCTGACGGTGGACAGCGAACACTCGGCCATCTTCCAATGCCTCGATGGTAAACCTTGCCGCTCCGTCCGCCGGCTGTGGCTGACCGCCTCGGGCGGCCCGTTTCGCACGACCCCAAAGGCGGAATTCCCCGCCATCACCGTCGAGCGCGCGCTCAAGCATCCCTCCTGGGTCATGGGCCGCAAGATCACGATTGATTCAGCCACCCTCTTCAACAAGGGCCTGGAGATGATCGAGGCCCGCTGGCTGTTCGACATCGAGATGGCCCGGGTATCGGTGGTGGTGCATCCCCAGAGCGTCATTCATTCGATGGTCGAGTTCGTGGATGGATCCATCCTGGCCCAGCTTTCAACGCCGGACATGTGCCTGCCCATTCAATACGCTCTGACGTATCCCGACCGCGCGCCCAGCGACCGCGTCCAAACCAACCTGGCCAGGCTCGGCAGCCTGACGTTCGAGGAGCCCGACCTGGACCGCTTCCCGGCGCTGGAACTCGCCCGCAAGGCAGGGGAAGCAGGCGGCACCTTGCCGGCGGTGTTAAACGCGGCCAACGAGGTGGCCGTCGAAGCCTTCGTGGACCGGAAAATCAGTTTCCCGCAAATCCCGGAGATAGTCCGCCGCGCCATGGAGCGGCACCAAGTGGTGTCGCACCCGACCCTGGAGCAACTCCTCGCCGCGGATGCCTGGGCGCGGCAAGAGGTGGCCTCGCCAGCCTGACAGCCGCCCCGGGCAGAAACGCGCAGCACGATTTGGTCCGGAGGGCGCGCTCGCCAAAATGGCCTTTGACCGGCGGGCGCCGCGAAATTACGCTGTCGGCGTGCATATAGGCCAAACCAGCGCGCTCGCCTCGTCGCGGATGCGAGCCCTGTTGCGCCTGCCGTTTCAGCGGACATTGACCAGTTATTTTGGCCGGGGGGTGTTCCGATTCCTGCTCGCGGTACAAGGGCTGGGCGCATTTGCGCTGATTACGCTCGGGGTGATGATATCCAAATTCGGCGTTGCCCGGCGGTTGATTCACCCGCGAGTGCGGGAGGAGACCGCCCGCGCGGGCCTGCGGCTGCTGCCGATGTTTCTGTTTATGTCGGCGGCGCTGGGGTTGCTGGTCATCGGCCAGACGGTGTCGTGGCTGACGCGGGTTGGCGCCATTGACTACCTGGGCACGATCATGGTCATTGTGGTCGTGCGCGAACTGGGGCCGCTGGCCACCGCCCTGCTGGTGCTGGCGCGCATCGGCACGGCCAATGTCATCGAGCTGGGTACCGCGCGCGCGATGGGCGAAGTCGAGGCGCTGGAAGCCCTGGGCATTGACCCGGTGCATTACCTGATCGTGCCGCGGGTAATCGGCATGGCCCTCGGGGTATTCGCCCTGACGGTGTACTTGATTATCGGCGCCCTGCTGAGCGGTTATCTCTGGGCGTTTGTGCAGGACGTTCCCTTGCGCCCCGAGGAATATGTGCGGCAGCTTGCCGGCGCCTTGCGCGGCCTCGACTTCGTGTTGTTGTCGCTCAAGACCCTGGCGTTCGGCTCGGTCATTGCGCTGGTGACGTGCTACCACGGCCTGGCCCAGCCCTTGCGTCTGGAGGAGGTTTCCACGGCAACCGTGAGTGCCGTTGCCCAGAGCATCATCCTCTGTGTTCTGATTGATGCGCTGTTCGTCACCGTTTATCTGACGGCCTGAATGGAGCCTCTCGCCCCCAAACCAGATGTCCCCGCCCTGCAAATGGAAGCGGTAGCGGTCGGCTCGCTGCGAGACCCAAACGTCATCGTGGCGGAGGAAGTCAACTGGACGGTGGCGGCCGGTGACTACTGGGTTGTGGCCGGCGCACAGGGCTCCGGCAAGAGCGATTTCCTGATGCTGGCCGGCAGCCTCACGGCGCCGCGGAGCGGGCGCTATCGCATGTTTGGCGAGGATATGCCAATCTTCGAGGACAGGCGCCTGGAGGCCCGGTTGCGGCTCGGGCTCGTTTTCGACGGCGGGCAGTTGTTCACCCACCTCACAGTCGCGCAGAACCTCGCCCTGCCGCTGAGGTATCATCGGAACCTGGCCAAGGACCAGGCCGAAGCTGCCGTGCGCGATTTGCTCGAGGCTGCAGAACTTACACCGTGGGCGAACCGCACACCGACCGTGCTTGGACGCAGTTGGCAGAAGCGGGTCGGCCTGGCGCGCGCGCTGGCGCTCCAGCCGGAGGTTCTGCTGGTGGACAACCCGCTGGCCGGTTTGGACCCGCGCCACACGACCTGGTGGCTGGGCTTCCTTGATCAATTGTCGAAAGGGCACCCGCTCGTGCAAGGCCGGCCGGTGACGCTCGTGGTCGCGACGGCCGACTTGCGCCCGTGGGAAGGTCATGCCCGCCAATTCGCCGTTCTTAAGAACCAGCGCCTCCGCGTCCTCGGCACCTGGGCGCAGTTGCAGGCCACGAGCGAAGAACTGCTGCACGAGTTATTGACGGAAACAATACAAACCGGGTAAACAATGACGGGGTGATGGAGTGATGTAGCGACGGAGTGATGGCGCAGTGCGACACTCCGACAGCGCATCAAGCCATTCCTCCACTACCCTTATGGCCCTGCAAGACCTAACGCCGCAATTGCGCACGCGCCTCAGCCGGATGGAGCGCGCGGTGGGTTGGTTTGTGGTCCTGGCCATGGCGCTGCTGGTCTTTGGCTTCGCGTACTACGCTTATCATACCGCCCAGCGCAAAGGCTGGTTTCTTACCAAAGCCCCCTATTACACCTTCACCGGCAGCGCAAGCGGGATCAAGGTGGGCGACCCGGTGATGTTGATGGGATTGGTCGTGGGCCAGATTACCCATATGGAGCCCATGCCGCCCGACTACTTCAAATACAACATCTACGTTGAGTTCGAGCTCAAGGCGCCCTACTACGGCTATCTTTGGACCGAAGGCTCAAGGGCCAAGGTCGCCACCGCCGATCTGCTGGGCAAACGCGTGCTGGAAGTCAGCAAAGGCACCGGCGGCCAGGCGACTTACATCTTCAATCCGTTGCGCGAGGTGGCGATCGCGGAGGCGCAGGAACTCTCCGCCTCGCCCGATTGGGTGCTGGCGCAGCAAATCTATGATCCCACCGGCACCAATCTGATTGCCGATCCCAAGTGGCCATTGACCAATCTGACCGCCATCGCCGCGGCGGGTTACGCCACCCTGTGGGTCATGGACATGGGCGAGGAACGGAAATTCATGACCGGCATCTGGAACGACCAGGAAGGGCGTTACGAGCCTTATACCCGGAAGACTACGCCGTATCATCTCCTGTCGGATGAATCGGCTGCCGTCACCGAACGGCTGGAGAAGCTGCTGGCCGACATCGAGAGGGCATTGCCGAACGTCCTGAACCTGACCAATGAACTCACCCGCGTGCTATCGAACAGTGCCGCGCTCACGTCGAACCTTAACGTGGCCGCCCTGGATGCCCGGCCCGTTGTCAGCAATCTCGCGGTGATCACCGCGCAACTCGATCGGCCCGGCGCCCTGGGTGAATGGCTCCTGCCGACCAACCTCAACCGCCAATTGGAAACCGCGCTCGGCACGGCCAACACCACACTGGGCACAGCCAATACGACCCTCGACAACGCCAACACGAACCTGACGGTGCTCGTCGAGAACCTGGGGCGCTCGCTCGACAACCTGGCCAACCTCACCAGCAATCTGAATTCCCAGGTGCAGGCCAATACGAATATCCTGAGCGAAGTTTCCCGGGCCGTCGTTAATGCCGATGATCTGATCCAGGGACTCAAGCGCCACTGGTTGCTGCGTTCGGCCTTCCGGACCAAGACCACCAATGCGCCGCCGGGCGTCCCGTCTGAGCGGCTCCGCTCGCCAAAAGACTGACTCGGGAGCGGTAGCCGCAAATTGGCCCCGTCACGGGTTTGCCAGGGCGCGGACGAAAGGCGGGAGGGGACAATCCAGCACATCGGCAATGGCACGGAGCAGTTCGGCCTCGCGGGAGAGGACCTGGCCGTCGGCCGCCACGGTGTGCGCGCAGGCGAGCAGGATGTTTCGTCTCATGGTGGGGGAGGTTTCGGCCAGGCGGTCAAGGGCCGAGTCCACGCGCGCCAGGCTACGTGCATCGTCCGTAAGGAGTTGGATTGCGCCTTCCGGGACGTCGAGAGCGTTCGCCCCGCGCCGAAAGGCGGCTGAAATCGCTGGCTCCTCTTCCTGGCCAATGTGGGCCAGTGCCGAGAGCAGGACCGCGCATTCCGGGATTACGGACTGCAGGGAGGAGTAGCGACGGGGCGCCCGCGGCATCGGTTCATAGTAGGGCTGCAAGTGCCGGAGCAGGGCCTTCTGCAAGGCATACTCAAAGAGATCAATCGCGCGGTCGTACTCGATGAGTTCACGCACGAGCTGAGCGAGCTGCCGATAATCGCCCGGGTCAAGATGGCGCAGAGCAGGCAGCGTGAGATCAATCAAGGGCAACTTGACGCGCCGGTCCAGGCTCTGAACCTCGGAGATCAGACCTCTTACTTGGTGGCACGCGCCGGCGTCCAGCCTCTGCGCGAGCAGTTCAAGCTGCCCGGCGCGCGTTGCTTCCTCGGGGCTGAGCAGCAGCGAGTAAACCAAGGCCTTCGCGCCGCCCGGGGAGGGCAGGGCCGCCGAGATCATCTTCCCCAGGCCGAGTCGCAACGCCGCCGCGCGGTAGATGTGTTCGATCGCGGGACTGCCTGTGGCCGAAAGAAGCAAATCGGGCTGTGCCTGGTTCACTGTAAGGACATGCCCAACCACTCTCTCATACCTCTGGTCCCTTTCAGATTGCGAAGGTGTCAGCGAGATGACCTTGGGGAAATGGCCATCGAAAGCGGGATCAATCGCCCGAACGCGCCTGACCAGCCGCGGGTGGGTGGAAAGGAAGCCGAACCAGGGTGCGAAGGACGAGTTGGAAAAATAAAGGTGGCTGGCGGTTTCGGCCTGAGCCGTGTCGAGCCGGCCTTGTTTGAGCAGCCCGCCGATCTTCTTGAGGGCGCCGGCGATGCCTTCCGGGTAACGCGTGAACTGCACCGCCGCGGCGTCCGCCAGCCATTCGCGCTCGCGGCAGATGGCGCTCTTGATCAGCCGCACGAACGGCAGACCCATGCCGCCGACAGCTAGCAGAATAAATCCGGCGAGGACAGAGGGAGTTCTCAGCACGGAAGCCTCTCCATCGAGGATGGACTCGCCCGGCTCGCTGGGCCGGTTCGAACCGCGCACCAGGACGCGGCCAAGGATCACGGGCCAGAGAACGCCGTGGGCAATGCCAATGAGCCGCATGTTGAGCCGGGTGTCGCCGCTCAGGATGTGGCTGAACTCGTGGGCGATCACGCCTTGAAGCTCGTCGCGGCTCAGGAGTCTCAGGCAGCCGCGCGTGACGCCGATGGCCACGTCGCTTAGCGTGTGGCCGGCGGCGAAGGCATTGATGCCCCGCTCGTCGTCCAGCACGTAGAGCTCCGGCACCGGCGAGCCGGAGGCGATGGCCATCTCCTCGACCACGTTCCGCAGCTTCTGCTCGTCGGGCTCCGTCGGATTGGGCTCGACTCGCCGGCCGCCAAGCAGTTCTGCCACTGCCGACCCTCCCGCGGCGAGTTGCCGCATCTTGTAAGCGCTGCCTAGCACGACGATCAACGCGCTGCCAGCGGCGAAGCCGGCGAAGAGGCGTGGATCCCATGCCCAGCTCAAGTAATACAGCGGGTGGAGGATCGCTTCGCCCACCTGCCAAAGGATCGCGATAGCCACATTCGATATCTTCGGCCCATGCGGCAACGGTTTCATGAAGGGCAGCACGAGGCTGGCAAAGATTATGTAACCCAGGAGGACAATCGCGACCACCGCCGCCGCGAAATAGGCCAGCAGCAACCGCGTTTGGCGCCGTGCATGTTCTTGTCGGTCGAAGAAGTCCATCGCGCTGCACCCAGCTTACCAGGAACCCCTGTAGCAGGAAATAGTCTCGGCGACAGTTCCTGCAAGTTTGGCAGCACCGGTGTTCTCTCCAGTGACTTTGTGGCCGCACTCGGGTAGCATGGCCGCGATGTTCAACGTGTGGCACCTGCCGCTTCTCTTCCTGGTCGGATTGGCGGCCGGGTTTGTGGATTCTATTGCCGGCGGCGGCGGTCTGATCACACTGCCGGTGCTGCTCAATCTTGGTCTGGACCCCCGCCACGCCCTCGGCACGAACAAGCTCCAAGCCACCTTCGGCTCCGCCAGCGCCGCCTGGCATTATGGCCAGGCCGGCACCGTTTCGCTCAAGGATTGCACGCGCGGATTCCTGCTCTCGCTCACCGGGGCGGCCCTGGGCACGCTGGCGGTGCAGCAGGTTGACCCTTCCTTCCTCAGGCGCGCCATTCCTGTCCTGCTCCTCGCCGTCGCCCTTTATACCCTGCTGAAGCCGAAGCTGGGGGTTGAAGACCTCCACCCACGCATGGCGCGCGGCGCATTTGATCTGATCTTCGGCCTGCTGATCGGCTTCTACGACGGCTTCTTCGGTCCGGGGACCGGAACCTTTTGGGCAATGGCCTTTATGCTTGGGCTCGGCTTCAACATGACGCGGGCAACCGGCTACTCCAAGGTCATGAACTTCGCCAGCAACATCAGTTCGCTGGCGTTCTTCCTCGCGGGTGGTTACGTCGCCTTCGCCGCAGGCCTGACCATGGGGGTCGGCCAGGTCCTGGGTGCGAAGATCGGCGCGCGAATGGTCATCACTCGGGGGACTCGGTTCATCCGGCCGATCTTTATTTCCGTCGTGCTTGCCCTGACCTGCAAGCTGCTTTACGACGCCTACGGGAAATGAAACGGCTGGAGGCGCTACTTGCGCCCTGCAGGACCGATGTAGCGCCGTGCCACCGCGACGTTGTCAAAGAAGACCACGTTCGTCGGGTTCTTCGTCCAACGGTCGGTAACATAGCTTTCGAGCGTCAGCGCGTTGGCCTTGAGAGCGGCCGTCTTGCGCCAGTTGATGCCCTTCCAATGCCCTTGCAGCGCCCCATCAATCCAGAACGCCTGCTCGCCGTCCGCCTGCCCCGGCGTGTTGTGCTTGAGCATGAACTCGACGCAAATCCAACGGCCGCGCGCGATAACCGGGCCGGTGGGCACGCCGAAGGAATTGCCCCAATACTTCCCATCCTTCGAAATCTCCATCTCATGCCAGTAGCTGTAGAAGTTCCAGCGCCCCGGTGCCAGCCAGCGGCCCCAGTTGCCCCACGGCTCGATGGCGGTTGAAAAGCGCTCTGTGCCTTCGGGTCTCAACCCGGCGCCCCCAAACCCGCTCCACTTGTCCCCACCGCGCAGGCTCTTGTTCGCCCGCAGCGTCACGAAATGATGCACATAGTCGCAGGCCGGGTCGAAGCGAGTATAGAAGCGGATGAAGACCGAATCCGCAGGCTCGAACCATTTCGTGAGGCCGCCGCCGGTGTCCTTGCCCAGATGGGCCTCGACGCGCAGGCAGCGCTGGCCCAGCCCGGTGGTGTCACCTGGAGCGGCAAATTGCAGCACCTTGCCGTCCTTGTCGCGCGTTTCGTCCCAGCCGGCGCCAATGGTTCCGGCCTCGAAGTCATCGGCGAAGATCACGTCCGTGTGAGTCTTCAGGCCGGCATCGCCGGCGAATTGCGCAGCGAGGCCATTGTCGGTCGGTAACTCCGTCTTCCCGGCCAGGTTGGCGGCACCATCGGGATCGGCAGCATAGGCTTGGCTGGCCAAGGTCAAAGCCGCGCCGGCAAGGCAGGCAAGTTGCACGTGTCGCATGGTCAAAGGGAACCATCCGCCTGCTGGTCGGTCAAACCCAATGGGTTGGAGGTGCTCACCGAACTGACGCGAATCCCTGCCATTCAGAGCTCAGTAACAGGCGGGACCTTCTTCCGGTTCTTCCCGGACGCTTGGTCCTGGCATAGCCCGTTGCGGCGCGCTGGCGCGCCGCCGGAGAAGAACGGTGCCTGATTCAAGCCTGTAAGTTGCTCGCATGCATCCAGTTGCAGCCATCGCATCGGCCTCCGTCCCTCCGGGCAGCACCGGTTACGCAACCGTGTGTGCCCACTGATACCCCGGTGTGTCTCCCATGGGCAGCGATCCACATGGGAGACACACCGGGGTATCGTCTGCCAGACACCGGAGGCGCACCCTGAGGTTGCTGCTGCACCGGGAGCGAAGAACCAATCGAGAAGAGGTCACACGCTTGCGTAAGAGAGGGATTATCATTGCCTTGCGTAAATGATTCGTCAAAGAAGGGCGCATCAGACACAAAGTTCTCGGATGGACCCTTTTTCCTTCCTCCATCTCGTTCCGCGGGCTAGCTTTCGCTCATCCATGAGGGCCTTATGGCTGATCAGTCTGCTGGCCGTCTCCTCCGGTGGGATGACCGCCCCCGCTCAAGAAGCGTGGCAGGCATTCCGGGACGGTCGCTTTTCCTGGAAGGCCTCCGGCCCGTTGGTGGACGTTGGTCCGGCCAGGAACGCCACGGACCCTCATGTAGCCATCAAGGACCCGACGGTCGTCTTACATAACGGGGCCTGGCATCTGTTTGCCACCTTGCGCATGAAGTCCGGGCGGGTGGATATCGAGTATCTCCGCTTCACTGATTGGGCCGCGGCGAACCAGGCCCCCCGGCACTTGCTGGGTCTGCACGACCAGTATTACTGCGCCCCGCAGGTGTTCTACTTTAGGCCGCATAAGAAGTGGTATCTGGTCTATCAACTGGCGGACAAGAACCGGCAGCCGCCGTTCGGCCCGTGCTTCTCGACGAGCGACAACCTGGCCGAGCCGACATCGTGGACCAAACCCCGGCCGATGGTGACCAACGCGCCGGCCAAACCCAAGTGGCTGGACTTCTGGGTGATCTGCGACGGGGCCAAAGCGCACCTCTTCTACACGTCGCTCGATGGACAGATGTGGCGGCGCGAGACGAAGCAGTCGGATTTCCCGTTTGGATGGTCCGAGCCCGTACTGGCGCTGCGCGGGGACATCTTCGAAGCCTCGCACACCTACAAGCTGAAAGGCCGTCCGGAATACCTGACCATTATCGAAGCGCAGGCTGACAGGCGGCGTTACTACAAGGCCTACCTGGCCCAACGCCTGGAAGGCCCGTGGCGCGGCCTGGCGGATTCATTGGCCAAGCCGTTTGCCGCCTTTGCCAATGTGCAGCAGGACACAGAGTGGACCGCCAACATCAGCCATGGCGAACTCCTGCGCACAGGCGTGGACGAGACAATGGAGGTGGACCCGGCCAGGATGCGGTTCCTGTTCCAGGGCGCCAGCGACCAGGAATACCGTGGACGCGGCTACGGCACGATTCCCTGGCGCCTGGGCATGCTGGAAGCCAAACGGTGAATCCAGTGCGAGCCCCGGGAGGGCTGAGTCATAGGCGCGGGTCAGGTTGCTCGGGGGCTGCGGCCAATGCGGTGACCCTTCCAACCGTAGAACGCGACATAGGCATAAGCAATCAGCGGGACGATGAAGGAATACTGCAGGTTGTGGGTGACGTCCGCAATCCGGCCCTGGATGGGCGGCAGGACGGCCCCGCCCAGGATGGCCATCACCAGCAGCGAAGAGGCCTGGCTCTTGTAGATGCCGACGCCTTCAATGGCGAGCGAGAAGGTATTGGACCAGCCGATGGAGGTGAACAAACCCACGCCCACGACACACCACATGGCCAGCTTGCCGCCGGCAATGATGGTCGTGGCCAGCAGCACGACGACCATGGCTGAGAACATCATCAGCGTGCGATCGGCGAGCGACTTGCCGAGCTGGAACAGCAGCCAGCACAGCACCAGGAAGGGCAGATACATCTGCACGACGGCCCAGCCGCGCAACCCCCAGAGTATCAGGAATCCGGCCAGGGGGAACGCGGCCAGCCAGAGCCGCTTATTGCGGGGCTGCATGTCGCTCAACTCGACCGCGCCCATGAACCGGCCAATCAGCATGCCGCCCCAATAGAGCGAGACGTACTTGCTGGCTTCCAGCTCAGGGAGCCCGGCGATTCCGGGCTGGCCGAGGAAATTAATGATTACACTGCCAACCGAGACCTCGCCGCCCACATACATGAAGATGGCGACCACGCCCAGCACTACGTGCGGGTACTTCAGAGCACCGATGCCGCGCTCGATTCTACCTTCGCCCACATGCGGCAGACGAATGAACCAGAACGCCACCGCCAGGAGCAGGAACACGGCGCAGAACCACAGGTAAGGCATCTTGACCGATTCCGCGCCGTGGGCGCCGGTCCGGGCGAAGTACTTGAAGATGAGGTAACCGCCGATGAGCGGCCCGGTCGTGGTGCCAACGGAGTTGAAGGCCTGGGCCAGGTTCAGGCGGCTCGAAGCCGTCCGCTCGGGGCCGAGGATTGTCACGTACGGGTTCGCTGCGATCTGCAGCACCGCAAAACCAATCCCCACAATGAAGAGCGCAAGCAGGAACAAAGGATAGGCGTGGGCGACGGCGGCAGGCCAGAACAGCGCGCTGCCGGCAGCCGAGATCAGCAACCCAAGCACCACGCCGTTCTTGTAACCCATCCGCGCGATGGGATCGCCTGTGAAAACCGAGGTGAGGAAATAAAGCAGGGCGCCGGTGAAGTAGGCCCCGAAGAAGGCGAACTGCACGAGCATAGCCTGGAAGTAGCTCAGCTCGAAGGCCGACTTGAAGCGCGGAATCAGGACGTCGTTGAACACGGTCATGAATCCCCACATGAAGAAGAGGATGGTCATGATCGCGAACGGCCCGCGATAAGTCCGGCCATTTGCTGCCTGGGAAACCGGACCGGCAGCGCCAACAGATGTGCCACTCGTCGCCATAGCGGGGAGCTTTAGAGCATGAATCCGCGGAGGTGTCCAGACCGGAGATGGAGCACGGCCACGGTGGGAAGCACATCGTGCGAGTGCCACCGGATAGTGGCGTAACCCTCCAGCTTGCGCACCGGTCTGGGAACAGGAAGCCTGACGCCAATCCGGCGTTCGGGCGGCACAAAGGCAAGTCTCTCCTACCGGCTGACGTAGCGCACGATGACCGTCTTCGGGTCGCTTGGCTCGACCGCGGATTCGAGCGCCATGGCCTCTTCGAGAATCGGCATGGCAACCTCATCGGTCTGGACTGCGGCAAGGCACCGCTGGTCTCCGTTCGTCGGCTGGGGAAAGGTGTCCGCCGAGTTCTGCTCTAGGTCTTGCACGAGGTCTTCGGCGATCCGGTGCCCGATGTTGACGAGCCACGCCAGGACCTCATTTCTTGGGCATCTGAAGATGTCCTGATAAAGCAGGGTAAGCTCCCGCGGAAGAACCGGCAGCACAAAGGCCTCTGCTGCGTGCCAGTCCTTCCGGATGCGCGCAAAATCCTTCACCATCAGCAGCTTGCGGATTTCTCCATTCAAACAGGGCTGCAATGAGCGCAGGAACTTCAGCTCGACAAAGTCAATCCGGCCTGACTGATTGAAGCGATGTGAGATCTTCACCCTGCCTCCGTGATGGTCAAGATCCTCCTCATAGCAGGTGGAGAGAATCACGTGATCATAGGCGGATTGAATCTGCATCCAACGGCCCGCAGCCTCGCCCCCGTAATTACGCTTCGAAGGAGGCAAGGAGTTCTCCTTCAGCCGCGGCTCCAGGCGGCTCTGAATCTGCCCCAGCCGGCTGAAATAGTGGCTGGCGGGGGAAAAATCATTCTGGCGCAGGAATTCTTGCGCCGACAGGATTTCTGTCTCCCGAATCGGCGGTCCGACATGGACTCGGGACTCCAAGCCCTCAATCAAGCCTTTGGCGTGCCGCCTATGGTCTTTGGTGGCCATTTGCTGGCCCAATCCTAATCCAACGGATAAACCTGCCAACTGTGCGTTTGGAGGCACACCCCCAGGGAAAGGGGAGAAATCCGAAGACCGAAGGCCGAAGTCAGAGGAAGGAAGACGATCCTTGAGCGCGGTGGAGACCATGGCAGACTGGTGATCCATGAAGAAATGCGCGTACTGCGGGCGCGAGAACGACGATGAGTTGGTGCACTGTCGGGAATGCGGCACCGAGTTCACCGTACCGTGCGTTGCCGCGGAGCCCGACCGGCCTCGTGATCGGACCTGGGTTGAATGGCTGGGTTCTGTTCTGCGTTACTCCGGCATGATGGCCGTCGTCGGTTTGTTATACCTGTTGAGCTTTGGGCCGGTTGCGCATTACTGCTGCACGGTCAACTCCCGGACGTCAGCTTCCACGAACTATACCGTGAACGGCCAGACCATGGTGACCACGGTCGTGCGCAGCGTCAGCTATCCGCGCTGGATCGCGATAGTGTACTACCCGGCTTTCCTAATGCGCGGCGGCGGAAACGGGCTCTATGGGCGCTACCTGGAATGGTGGGAGGATCGGGCTGGTCAGCGATGACCGCTATGATCACGCGGGCTGCAGCGGGTGCGGGCTTCGGGCGCCTCCAGGTGGTGGAGCGGCCTTCTCGCCCTCTGCGGTTACCTCGACAGGCTCGGTTCGAATCCGGTGGATGAGCACCACGGCAATCACCACGCCCACCGCTATTTCACCGGCACCCAGCCAGACGGAGCGCAACAGCACGGTGCCGAGGCCGAAGTTGATCAGGAACAGCAGGGCAGTACCGAGGAGGAAGTTCACAAAGGCCCGCGTCAGGTAAGGCGTGCGAGCGATGCGGTATTTCTCGGCGATCGGCCGCCAGCCCCACTGACCGGGCGTCACACGGTTGTAGAAATCCCGCAGTATCTCGTCGCGCACCGGTGCCGTTAACCAGGTAACGACCAGAAAGACGGGGATGGTCACCGCGACCGTAATGGCCATGGCGCTGGTGAAGGAAACCTCGGGATGCGCCAACCGGAGGTAGCTCGCCACGACACCGCTGCAGATCATAGCGGAGAATTCCGACCAGGCGTTTATCCGCCACCAGAACCAGCGCAGGATCCAGACAATTCCCGCGCCGCTGCCAAACGAGAGCACAAATTGCCACATGTCGGCGATGGATTCGATATAGACACTCAGGATCACGCTGGCCAGGGCGACCAGGCCGGTGGCCAGGCGTGAGACGCGCACGTAGTGCTTCTGGGTGGCGTGTTTGACGAGGAACGCGCGGTAGATGTCGTTGACCAGATAGGAGGGGCCGAGGTTGAAGTGGGTCGAGACGGTGGACATGAAGGCGCCCAGCAGACCGACCACGCAAAGGCCCAACATGCCGTTGGGCAGGATGGTCATGAGCTGAGGATAGCCCATCTCCGGATCGGCGAGCTTCGGGAAGATGATCATCGAGCAGAGGGCCGCCAGAATAATCGGCCAGGTCGAGAGGGTGTAGAGGATCGAATAGAGGAAGGTGCCGGCGACCGAATGCAGTTCGTTCCGGGCCGAGCTCATCCGCTGGATGTGCTTGCCGCCGCCGTCGGAGTACTTGTTCGCCCACCACTGGATGAAGAGATAAACCAGGAACGCCGACCACGGCATTGCCTGCCCGCCCTCGAAGCCGGGCGCGAAATCCAGATAATGTTTGCCCGGGTAAAGGGCGTTAATCTGCGCCGACATCTCCCCCAGGCCGCCGACATGCGCCACCGCGTAGCCGGCGAGCGCGACGGTGCTGACGATGATGATCACGTACTGCATGCAATCGGTCATGATCACCGCCGAGAGGCCGCCCGTGAGGGTGTAGATCATAGTGACAGCGACGAAGAAAGTGAGGATTTGCCACGGGCTGAACGGCGTAATGACGGTCATCACTTTGACCAGCGCGCGGAAGACCCAGCCCAGCACAAAGCAGTTGATGATGACGCCGAAATAGACGCCCTTGAAGACGCGCAGCGCATCCCCCAGCTTGCCGCCATAGCGATACTTCACCACCTCGGCGTCGGTCATCACATGGGCCCGGCGCCAAAGCCGAGAGAAGAAGAAGGTGGCGCCAATGCCCCCAATGGCCAGCGACCATACATACCAGGTTCCCATGATGCCCCCCTTGGCAACGAGCTTGGTTACGGCCAGCGGCGTATCAATGGAGAAATTGGTCGCCGCCATGGAAATGCCGATCAGCCACCAGGGCGTGCGTCGGCCCGACAGGAAATACTCATCCACCGACGAACCAGCCTTTCGCAGGTAGTAGTTTCCGATTGCGAACGAAGCGAGGACATAGACGGCAATGACCGCGTAATCAATGAGAAGGAGCTGTTTCATCTTCGGACTGCACGACGCGGAAACCGGCCGGCGATAGGGGCGCCAGCTCCAGCGGCGGATTGAGCCGGCGCAGCCGGCTCTCTGAGGACATCCTTCATAAAAGGAGCTGAAGTAAGGCAGAGCGCCGAGGCAAAAGCGAGCCATAAGTGGAGCCTTTGACGTCTGGCACCGCCGCCGCTATGCTCACTCGATGAAAAACACGGCGGCGGCGACACTGGTGTTCCTGGGCGGCTTCATCATCATGGTGCTGGAGATCATCGGCGCACGGTTTCTGGCCAAAGATTTCGGCAGCTCCTTCCATGTGTGGGTGAGCCAGATTGGTGTGGTGCTGGTGGCGCTGGCGCTGGGCTACTACCTGGGCGGCGCGCTGGCGGACCGGTGGCAGCGGCTGTGGGTGCTGGTGGCACTGCTGGTTCCGGCAGGGCTGGTCCTGTTCCTCATCCCCAACTGCGCCGCGTGGCTCATTGATGCCATTATCCGGCGCCACCCGGCCGACCAGCCCATCCCGCCCCTGTGGCAGAAGCTGGACCCCGTCCTCGGCAGTGCCCTTATCTTCCTCATGCCGTGCGTGGTGCTCGCCACCCTGTCGCCCTATATGATCCGGCTCTCGACCCAGAGCCTCGCGCAAGTGGGCCGGTCCAGCGGCTTCATCATTGCGGCCAGCACGGTGGGTAGCATCGTCGGCGTCTTCGTCTCCGGCTTCGTCCTGATTGACCAGATGAAAGTCTCCGCCATCTTCCGCGCTATGGGCGTCATGACGGTCCTGCTGGGCCTGCTCTGCGTCGGCCTGGATCGCCGGCTCGGGGCCGGCAAGAGTCCGACCACCTAAACGATTATGCCACTTAGTATAGTTGCAAGGTTGCAGGGTTACAGGGGTTACAGGAGTTGCATGAGTTACAGGGGTTGCATGAGCTGCATGGGGCAGTGCCCCGCGGACCTTTGTAACCCTGTAACTCCTGTCACTCATTTAACCCATTCAGCTTACCGCCGCTCTCGTTTTGCTGCGGCCATGAGCGGCCTGCTTCTGGCCTGTTCATCGCTCTCCGCCGCGGTGGTATTCGAGGCCACTTCCCCTTACCACCACATCCGCGTAACCGAGGAGGGCGGTCTGCGGACGCTCTGCTTTGACGACGCCACCGAGACCCAGATGTCGCTTCAGGACCCGATGAAGGGGCACTTCGAATACACTGAATACTTCCACATGGCCTGGCTCTGGAACTCGCAGCTCACCAACGTGCTCATGATTGGGCTCGGCGGAGGCAGCGCGCAACGGGCCTTCGAGCACTACTATCCCGGCGTCAAAGTCCAGTCCGTCGAGATTGATCCCATGGTGTTGCAGGCGGCGAAGGACTACTTCAACTTCAAAGAGTCTGGGAGACAGAAGGTCCACCTTGAAGATGGACGCATGTTCGTGCGGCGCACCACCAACCGCTTTGACGCGATCATCCTCGACGCTTACGTCGGTGGGCGTTATGGTTCCTCCATCCCGCAGCATCTGGCGACGAAGGAGTTCTTCGAGCTGGTTCGCGATCGCCTCACCACCAACGGCGTCGTGGCCTACAACGTGATTGGCACCACGACGGATTGGCACGCCGGCATCGTCGGCGCGATCTACCGCACGCTAAAGACGGTGTTTCCACAGGTGTATTTGTTCCCCGCCCGCCGCAGCCAAAACGTGGTGCTGATTGCCACCCGGGATGCCACCCCGGCCGACATTTACACCCTGCGCCAGCGCGCCAGCGTGCTCGTCCAGGCCCGGCGAGTCACAGTGCCCGTGTTCCGCCAGCGGCTGGAAGCCTTCCAGGCGCAACCGCCCCCGAGCGCCGCGCACAGCCCGGTCCTGACGGATGATTATGCCCCTGTCGAAGGCTTGTCCGCCAGCGGGAGCCGCTGACGTGCAAGCGTTCAACCGACCTTCATGTAGCCCTGAGGACTCGACCGGAGAGGCGCTTTTTCCTTGTAGTTGGCCGCCCAGTAGACCAAAGTACTGAAGCATCGCCTCAACAGACGCTCGTTCATGCAGGACTTACTTATTTGCAGATTGCGCCGAACCAAACACACGGCCTTCACGCTCATTGAACTGCTGGTAGTCATTGCAATTATCGCCATCCTCGCCGCCCTGCTGCTGCCGGTGCTCGCCACCGCCAAGGAAAAGGGCAAGCGCGCCGCCTGCCAGAGCAACATGCGCCAGGCCATCATCACGGTCCACCTGTACGGCATGGACTCCCAGGAACGTGTGCCGTCCGGCCGCGACAACAATGACGAGTGGCACTCCTTGCGAATCTCCAGCCGGAGCTGGACCAACATGGTTGAATACGCCAAGAACTTCAAGATCATGGACTGCCCGAACTTTACCTTCGGTACCCAGTCACGCTACAACGGCCAATGGGGCTACCTGGTGGGATACAATTACCTTTGCGACGCCAACATGAGGCAGTGGACGACCACCGCGCCGGAGTATTGGTACTCGGCGCGCAAGATCAGCGAGTCGGGGACCAATTACGTGCTGGCCGACGCGAATCACTGGGGCGGTCCGTCGAGCTCTTACCTGATCATGGCCCCGCACTGCAAGACCGGACCCCGCGCTCCCGGCGGCGTGACCTGGCAGTGGGGCAACGGGACCGAGACGCCCGACAAGGTCGGCGCGGTAGGGGGCCACGTTGGCCGGCTCGACGGCTCGGTCGCCTGGGTGAAGATCAAGAGCATGAGGAAGCGATACGCCTCCTCATACGTTCTCTACTACGGCTACTGGTAAGCAGGCCGTCAGGCTCCGCCTCGGGAGGGAGAGCGTGCGCGCCAGGTCAGTTCTTCTGCCCGCGATAGACGCACCTTGCAGTGCAGGTCTCGGCCACGACCACCTCCGTCAACAACGGCAGTTTCGGCTTTAGCCTCTTCCAGATCCATGCCGCGATGTTCTCACTGGTGGGATTCTCGAGGCCGGGCACCTCATTTAGGTAGAAGTGATCGAGCCGCTTCCAGACCGGCTCGAAAGTCTGCGAGATGTCGGCGTAATCCATCAGCCAGCCCAGCTTCGGATCGCACTCACCGGCGACGACAATCTCCACCCTGAAACTGTGGCCGTGCAGCCGCCGGCATTTGTGCGACTTCGGCAAATGGGGCAGCAAATGTGCCGCCTCAAACTGAAAGGTCTTCCGTAGCTCCATCTTCATTGACTCATGTAACCGATGTAACTCATTTCACTAAAGTAACCGATGCAACCTATCTGCCCAGTCAACTCCTCTATCTCACCTAGCCCAACTCCCAGTCCGTCCAGGCCACCAAATCGCCCAGAGCCGGCCGGCCGTCATGGCGCCAGGTCAGCGGCGGATTCTGCATCTGGCCCAGAGGACAAACGCGCGACGCGCCCCAGCGAGCCAACTCGGTGGCCAGGTCCTGGGCCCGATCCTCCGGCGCGGCGAGGCCGACAGTCGAGACCTTGCCGCGAACATTGTCCGCGTTCTCCAAGGCTTCGGTCAGACTCCGCACCCCCTTCACGTAAATGAATCGGTTCAGGCAGGAGAGCTGGAATCGGGGGTCGGCTTCGTAAACGACGGTCCAGGCGGTCGAGTTTCGGCTGACCCATTGGCGAGTATCGGGCGAATGTGCGGCCCGGATGTCATACAGGGATCGGCGTGACGCGATGGCCGCCGCCGCTTGGGTCGGCACTTCGCCCCGCGGCTCCAGAGCCTCCCGTCCCTCCAACTCCACCGCCAGGAGCTCCGCAAACTTTTCGGCGGAAAGCCCACCCCCCTCCTCCACGTAGATGAGATGGGGCGAAAGACAGCCCAACTGGTTCCAGGCTATCACGTCCGCCGCAGCCCGCTCGACCACCTTCCGTGAAGCAAGCCCCGACAATACCCGATTGCTGACAAAGGCAAAGCTGACGCGATGGCCGTAGCCAAGGAATCGGGTCTTGGCGGGCACCCGCAGACGGACGGCCTCGAGCGTGCTGTCAGCGCCGGTGGCGGTGACACAGTCCGCTTCAGTGAACAGCGTGTCCGTCAGCGCGAGATTTGACCCCGGCCACTCCGCGATTTCGAGGCAGGCGCCCAGCTTCGGCTCTGCCTCATACAGCGAGTGGGCGAACAACCTCGGCACCAGTGTCGCGCCGGTGGCGCACTTCACGAATTGCGCCGACCGCACCAGCACGCCGAGCACAATGCTCATGAGCGTGGGCACCGGCAGGTTCCCCGCTCCAATATGAACCAGCAATTCGGGCCCGATGGCCATCGCCGCGCGGTTGGCCTTATGTTCCGCTTCGGCGGCCACCATTTTGTCGAGGCGTTGCCCATGCCCCAAATCCTGTTCCAACAGGGCGTGAAAGTTCTCCGGCGTCAATTGCCTGAAGAAGCAATCCAGGCCGCTGGCCAGCGTGGCCGCCGAAAAGCCGGTTGCCGCCGGTCCCTGCTCCAGCGCGAGCCGGCGCAGCGGGTAATCCGGCTGCAGCCAGCTTCGGCCGACCTCACTCAACGCCTTGACCAGACTATGCGTCGGCCGGTTGGCGAGGTAGCGTTCGCGGTTGCGTTTGAGCGTCTGGCAGGCCTCGCCGATCATCGCGGCGCTGAGCGTCGCCTCGGCGGGCAGATCAGCCAGGAAGTAATTGGGCAGGTTCATATCGCAATCTCACCGCAGCGCGGACAAAGGCGGCGCCGCAGCCGGCCCGGTGGCTTCCAGATGCTCGCGTTTGCGCAAGCCGTTGAGGAAGGGCAGCGCTCCCAGCGACATCAGGACCAACAGGGAAAGCGCAGCATAGAGCGGCAGGTAGCTCGCGGACAAAGCCGCCCGCGGCCCCAGCTTCTCCACCCAATTGCCCACCAGCCAGTGCGAGAGATTGCCCACCAGCCCGCTGAGCGTGATGAACAAGCCGAACACCCGCCCCCGCACCGAATCCGGCACCGCCTCCATCAAGGCAGCCTCGGAAATCGGATAGCTGGACATAAAGAAAAACCCATACGCAATCAGCACCGGCACCATCCACCCCGCCGGCACACGGGGGAAGAGGCTGATCAGGCCCGCTGCCATCAAGAGCACGAACGTCATCCACCGAATCCGTCCGCCATCGCTCAGGTGTCCGAAGAGCGGATTGCTGATGGCCGAGGCGATGAAAACCCCCGACAGTGCCAGACCGGTGACCTTAGGACTCCAACCGTGGGCGTTCTGGAGGAAGAGCGACGCGGAAGTGCCCATGCCGCTCCCGGCGAAATCGCGCAGGCTGAACAGCGCGGTCATAGCCAGGAAGCATCCCCACAGCGCGGGCGTCGGAAAGAGCTTGTGCGAGTCGCCTAAGTAGGGCAGTGCGTCCCGCCTGCCCCGTTTGACAGTTGCGCTGTCCTCGCTCGGGCAGGCGGGACGCCCTGCCCTGCTCTGCTGCTCCACGCCCCTTTCCTCGTCCGCCAGCCAGGCGAACAAACCGGCCGCCGCAAGCCCCGCCAGGCCGATCTCGAGCACGGGCGACCGCCAATTCCCGCAACTCACCACCCGCCAGCCGCAATAAACCGGGCCGAGGAAGAAACCCGCGCTGGCGCCGATGCCCGCCAAACCCAGCGCGCGGCCCCTGCCCTCCGGGAACAGCCGCGCGATCAACGCCGTCGCTGCCGGATGATAGAAGCTGCCGCCAAAACCCGCCACGACCATGCTGGCCAACGCCCAGGCGTAGTTCGGCGCCAACGCCAATCCCACAAACCCCAGCCCGTTGATCGCCAGCCCCGAAGCCATCAGACGCTTGCGGCTCAACCGGTCCGCCAGAACTCCCAGCGGGTAGCTTGGCAGGAAATAGGCCGCGCCCATCACCGTGACCAGGAGCGTGGCCTGCTCGACGCTGCCCAGGTTCAGATCCTGCTGCATGCGCAAGTAGAGCGGCAGCAGCGCCACCCCGTAAAGGTGCGTGAACCCATGCAACACGCCCGTCAGCCAAAGCGTCCGCGTCTTATGGTGCGCGTCCGTTCTCATTCAAGCCTGCATCAGCGAACAACCACGCGCCTCGGCCTCCTCCGCCCGCCCGACCAACTCGAACCCGTCGCCATGGCGCACCCCCAAATCTTCTGTTTGAATTGCCATCACCGAATAGACATTCGCCAAATCATACACGCGAATCAAACCGGTTTCACCTTCGCCCACCTGGTGGCCGGTTTCAGGGGAAATGTTTTGCACCCGCGCCCAGGGAGGAAAGTGGAAGCGGCGTGATGCGTGGTCCGTGGTCCGTGGTCCGTGGTCCGTGCTGCGTTCGGCGGCGATGACACAATCGTACGCCTGGGAGCTCAGCTCGCTCATGCCATATTCGCACATAATGTGATCCGGTGGAATGCCGAGGCGCTGCGACATGAGCGCGTGCAGCGCCGACATGGGCAGAGACCGCGAGCGGCCCTTGTAGCCGCCGGTTTCCATCGCGCACGACCCGGACGGCAGCGCAAAGCGCACGCCCCGCTGGCCCACGTAATCCAGCAGGTGCACAAACGAAAACGCGGTCCCCAGCATAAGCAGCGGCTGCCCGGTATGGCTCGCCCTCCGCAACAACTCGACCGCCGCCTCCATTTCCAGCGTCCAGCCGCCATCCTCACTCACGTTCCCGACGAAACATGATTCACCCGCACCCAACTCCCGCCGAATGGTCTCGAACATGTGCACCAGCGAAGAATGCAGCGCCTCTGACGGCGGCGGGGTGAGGATTGCCATCAGCCCTTTGACCCCGGCCCCCTGCCCTCCGTCCTCCGTCCTCCGCGTTCCGTCCTCCGCCTTCCGTCCTCCCCCCTCCGCCTTCTGTCCTCCGTCTTCTTTCCTCTGTCTCCTGTCCGTGAGCTTTCCCACCTGGCCATCGGCCATCGGCCATCGGCTATTTACAATTGGACAATTCGCGCCGAACCAGGCCAGCAACCCCGCCTCATAGACCGCCAGCGACGCGGCATTGTGATAGTGCCGGCTCGGCCGGTGCCCCGTCGTGCCGCTGGAATGGAATACCGTGGTTCGCTCCTCGGCCGATATACCTGAGAGGTCCCACTCCTTGAACGCAGCGGCTGGCACGGCCGGTATCTCCCTCCAGCAGGTCACACTGTCAGGCCGAGCCCACCGCGCCTCGCAGAACTGGCGATACGGGGCGACGTGCTCAAACTGGAGGGCGAACAACTCAAGCGCAAGCTGCTCGAAGGTGTCCACCTCTCCGGCAGCACACTCCACCGGATTCCTGGAAGCACGGATGAGCCGGCGCAGACGCGTGGCAAAGCTCGCTAAATCGCGGGTGGAACTCATGCGGTTTTTATTTAGCCAGGCTGGTTTTCCGCCACAGCCCGGAACAAATGTATAACCGCAAGGAGGCCTGACCGCAAGCGAGCAGAGATCCTCTGCTGCGACAGGGCCCGGCAGCGGCAGGCGTGCGATTCCCGTTCTCCGACATAACATCGGAATTGGCAGACAGGAACTTCCGCGCTCCGCTGTCTGCTCTCAGCCTGGCAAGGCCGGCACACGCCTCAGGGCCGATTCAAGCGAGGCCATGTCTTCCGCCGAAAGGGTTCCCCGCGTGCGAACGAACCGACTATCGTCCACCGCGCGCGGCGAGAACGCGCTGGCAGGCCGGACTGTTCGGAAGCAGGGGTGCGCCCTGCTCCAGAACAGGAAGCCCGAGACGATCCGATGTCCGCTCTCGTTCAAACACGGACGATTCGGCGAAACGTTCCTGGCGGGGTTGCGACGGTTCTTACTTAATCAGCCGGTAGAATTTGGGCACGCTATTGGTGGCGACGTCGTAGGCGGCCAGCTCGTTCCCCTCCTGCACGGCCAGAGGATAGTGAGGATACGGGGCGGGGGGGGTTGTCGTCAGGTCGGTCCAGGTCCCAAACAGGCCGAGCTTGTATTGGAGCCTGAAGTCGTAGAAGGCGACGGACCAGGAGAGGCGCACAACATTGGTGGGCATAGCCTGAATCGCGAGCTTGGGCCGGATGCTATACACCTGCACGATGCGGTAGATGCCGCCGTTGGGCACCGGAAGCACCTCGAAGGTGCTGAGCGGAGTCGTCGCCAGGACGGTTCCGATGTTGGTCCAGAGCATCGGGGTGGTAATGCCGGGGGCGTATTGGACGATGTAGCGTTCGCCCGCGACGGAATTCCAACTCAGCAGGAGACCGTGCGGCGGCGCCAGCGTCACTATCGAAATGATGGCTGGCGGGTTGGCGCTCTGGAGAAGGCCGTAGCCATCGGGCAAAGCGGCTCGAATGGTGTAGGTCACACCGGCCTGTTCGTTGTTATACACGCCCAGGTACCAATGGCCGCGCAGGTCGGGCGCCACCGAGTTGGCGGGCAGAGCGAAGTTGTTCCGGACGACAATCTGCTCATCCGCGCGGCCGGTGAAGAAGCTGCCGTCGAAATAAGGAGCCATGGTCGGCGGCACATCGCGCTGCAGCACCAGGTCGGCGTCACCGGACAGGTTGTATAGCTCGAAGAGGACCCCGGCCGCCGGGGTGGTGATCAGGAAATCATAGAACACCCACTGAGGCGGTCCGGGCGGGGCGGCGCTGGTGAAGGGAACGCCGTTGGCCAGCGGGATGATGACGGGGTAGTTGGTAACCCAGCATGCCCGGACGTTGAAGGAGACGTTGGTGGCGGTGGTGTTGAACACGCCGGCGTACCAGCGGTTGGTCTGGATGGGGAAGGGAGTGGTGTTGGTGACCAGCATCACGATCTCATCGTTGGTCGAGGGCTGATCGCTGATGTAGTCGTAGTGGTTGAGGTCCGGCAGCGGCAAGTGCTCACTCAGGACCACGGTCAGGTTGCTTTGCGCGCCCGAGAGCCAGAACGCGACGGCTTGCGGCGGCAGGTTGGGCAGAGAGCCATTGGTGGGAACATCAAACTGGAAGTAGCGCGGGATGCCGGCCGGTCCCACCACGTTGGAGACGAGCATCTCGCAGATGTTCAAGGTCGTGATGTCGAAGGCGACCTCGAGGGCAAACGTGACGCCAACGGGGTTGGGGTTGGTAAGGAGCAGATAGTACGGCTGGCCGTTGGTCAACGGCGGGGTGCCATTGGTGAAGAGAGTCCGCGCGTCGGGGTAAGGAGGGCCCCCGAGGAGCGGCAGGTCGGCCAACCCCGGGAAGTTGGTCGAGTTGAAGAAGACCTGGACGGGCCGAGCCACGGTGGTGTGAACCTGCTCAGCGAATTGGAGGAAGTTAGTCGCCCGGGTCGCCCACTGCGGGACTGGGACGAGGAAATACTGCGCCCCATAGGCGGGCAGGGAGTTCGTATAGAAGATCCCGTGCTCGAGCGTGATGACCGGCGGCGGGTTGCTGGGGGCGAGGGTGAAGTTGACCTTCCACTGG
Organism: uncultured Verrucomicrobiota bacterium; assembly: GCA_964625855.1. Taxonomy (GTDB): domain Bacteria; phylum Verrucomicrobiota; class Verrucomicrobiia; order Limisphaerales; family UBA8199; genus JAPLUA01. The sequence continues at coordinate 69,621 of CAZVFC010000009.1, forward strand.
ACCAGCTCGGAATTGGTCGCGGCGATCGGACCCGCGCGGCTGTCCCAGATTTCGAGAGTCCAAATGCCAAAGGTATCCTCGCCGGCGAACGCCGACAGGGAAGTCTCCGGGAAGTAGAAGAGTTCCTGCGGCACCTCCGCCAGGGTGATGCCGCCCAGCAAAGTGCCCGGCAGCAGGCTCTGGAACGTCAGCAGGGCATTCGTGCCCAGGGCGGTAAACTGCAGGGACTGGGTGGTCCAGTGCGAGTTTTCACCAAAGCTGACCGCCCGTTGTGCGCCCTCCAGAGACACACTCAGTTTGGCCAGGTTGTGGGGCGGCGGGACGGTGGAGAAGTCGGCCTTGCCGTATGTGCCCGCGGCGGCGATGGCGGCCAGCTCCGGAGCCGTGAGGCCGCGGGCGTAAAGCGTGAGATCGTCAATGAATCCGTAGAAGGGCTGGGTCCAATCGGACCGGCAGCGACCGCCGATGGACGCCCCGGGGCTGAACGCCGGATCCAGGTCCTTATACGGCGAGAGCGTGGTGTAATTCGAAGCCACGCAGATGCCGTTCACGTAGAGCAGCAAGGCGTTGGTAGTGATGGTGACGAGGTTCGTGCCACCGGTCACCACGGTAATATTGGTGAAGGGCTTGTCGAAGACCGCGGCGATATGCCACCAGCCGTCATTGGAGCCGCCCCCAATCAGGATGGGAGTGTTGGTGGTCAGCACGTCCACGCCCACGCTGCCAACGCGGGCGTCGGAGATGTGGAAGTGGAGGTTGTAATTGGTGCCACCCGCACTGAGCGCCGGTTCGAGCGCCAACCAGTAGGGGCTGCCCAGGCCCCGGCAATCCAGCGGCTCGGGGTAGCCGCGGTAGAAGATCTGCTCGGTGCCGCAGTAAGTAGCGTTGGTCGGCAGCAGCGGCTTAATCCAGCCTTCGATGGTGAACGCGTTAGTGAATTGGAGTTGCGGCGGATCGCCCAGCTCAATCTTGGCGGAGGGAACGTCCGTATCCCCCGGAAAGAGGTCGGGAGCCGGTTGCAGCGGGGGTTTGGACAGCCCGTTGAAGAAGAATCCCTCTTCGCCGACGAACGCGGTGGCGGTGTTCGTGGCGCCGTGGAGGAAAGCGCCGTGGTTGCCGCTGATGAGGTCCCTGGCCCGCCGGCTCAAAGGATCCACGGTGCCGTCCCACCAACCGACGGCGCACGGGCCGCGCAGGCTATAGTTGAGCTCGTAGCGGTGGCCGGGGACGGTGGGCAGCAGGCACTGCACGGCACCGGTGGCCATGGCCAAATAGTTGGTTCCCGCGAAATCGAAGAACGCATTGCTGACGACGGTCACCGGCCCATCGGCGACGGTCCATTCGCGGGCGCCGACCTCAGGGCTGTACAGGCTGCCCGGGATCCTACTCCCGGCTTGATAGACACGGGAGGTGGCGTTGTCGAAGTCGTTGGTGAAGACCAGCACGGGCGGGAAGTTGCTGGTCGTGAATGGCGCGGGCGCGTACTTGATGGGGATCGTGGCCAGGTTGGTATTCTCGCTGAAATACAGCAGCCCATCGAAACCCTGGGGAACCCACTCGGACAGGACAAAGTCGTCCACGACCGCGTTGAGGTTGTTGGCCGCGGTGCTATTCGTGGCGAACGGATCATAGGCGCGCACGACAATCGGCGTCGGGTTGGTGCCGGTCGAAAAGAGAATGGTGTTGGTTTCCCAGTGCGGCCCGTTGGTCACCCAGGCCAGGCCGTTGGTGAAGGCATAGGTCTGAATTCCCGACAGCGAGTTCGACAGCGTTACCTCCGTCACCACGGGGCAGACGAGGACGTTGGTGCCGTATTTGCCGCGGCTGTCGGCGTTGAAGATGGCGTTGACCTCGCAGGGAGTGAGGGCGCGGTCATAGACGCTGAATTCATCGAGGCCGCCAGCGAACGTGGTGCCGGTTTGAGGGCTGCCGAAGGTCCAGCTCAGAACGTCATGATTTTCCCACGCCCCGCCGGTGAGAGCGGTGAATCCCACCCAGGCCTTGCCGTTGGAATCCACGGCCGCCGCAATTGGCACGGGAACACTGCTAAAGATCCTTATCCCGTCGAGCCAGACAGTCAGCGCTGTGCCGTTGAAAGTAACCCGGGCTTGATGTACGGCCCCATCTTTCAGGTTGATGCCCAACGGTCCCAGGTTCACCTGGGTGAGATAAGCAGAATTCGTCACTATCCCCACGGAATTGCCACTGACCTCACACATCGGGCCGGGGGTGCATCCGGGCCAGTTATAGAACGTGTTAAAGAACACGCCGACACTGTTGGTCCCGTCCTGCATGCCACCGAAGTGATATGCCGTGTTTGGCCCCACGTTCTGGATGGCAAACGTAAGTCCGTCTCCTCCTCCACTGCCACCAAAACTACTGAACTGGAATTGAAACTGCGTGTCGAAGCCGGAGGCGCAGGATTGCTTGTTTGTTGCCCATGCGCATCCGTTTGCTGATCCCGTTGCCGGGGTGAGGCGCAGGACGTTTCCGCTTCGAGCGGCCTGGCCAACCAGGCTAAGCCCAGCCGTAGAGCTGAAATCCGGGTAATTGATGGGCGCTGGAACAACGCTCGGGTCGTAGCCCAGGTAGAGATCGCCGGTGGTGCGCGGCACGAACCGGCCCAGGTTGGTGGCAACCAGCGGCTGGTTGTTGGTCAGGCCGTTCACGTAGAGGGCGGCGACGCCGCTGTTGGTGTCGTAGGTGAGGGCCACGTGCTGCCAGCCACCGTTGGTGATGGCGTTGGTGACCGTGGTGATGACATGCGGCTGCTGATTGGTATCCCAAAGGATGGCGCCCAGCGAGCCAGGGCCATTGGTCAACGCCAGCCAAAACTGGACGCCGAGCGAAGACTGGTTCGTGGGCGGCGTGGGATCGTACCATTCCACGAGCGGTTCACGGTTGGTGACATTGCCAGGGTGAATCCATCCCTCGATGCTAAACCCACGCCCAAGGCCCAGGTCCAGTTCCGGACAGCGAGGTACTATCATTCGCGTTGCCAACCCATCGCCGAAATAGGCCTGATTGACTTTGCCGTACAAGGTGGTCGTCAAGAAGGCCGAGTCCACCGCCACATCCACGGGGGCTGGCCCGCCAGGCGTCCCAACGAATTGGGAAAGACCGATCCTGAAACCGGAACCGAACGCCGAGGCTCCATGCGCAAAGGCAAACCCGGTCAATTCCACCCCAGCATCGCTAAGCAAGGCGGCGCGAACGCCCTGGTTGGCGGCGGCCGATATTACCAGCCGGTACCAGGTGTTGTTCTGGAAGTTGAACGGACGGATGGTGTTCGTATTGTCAATACTACTACCAACAAGCAGGTCTCGGGTCGCGCCCCAGGAACCCACAAAGAGCGCGATGGTGTCAAAGCGCTTTGGATTAGCGGCATCCAGGACCCAGATTTCAATGAGCCCTTCTATGTTGGTGCCTGACCCCTGAGTGAGCGTATTGAAACGCACCTCGTAGTGGAAATGCTCGCCGCGGAAAGCAGTGGCCGAACTCCAGCCGCGCCGCTGCAAGGGGCCGAACCTGTTCGACATCCGCATCACGGTATTGGTGCCAATGGTAGTGAAGCTGTAGTTCGGCGCGCCGACGTAGGTTTCGATCAATGGGTCGTTGCCCGCACCAGCGTTCGGGAGCGAAGGCTGCCACCTCGGATCAAGTCCGGGGCCGGCAAAGTCGTCGAAGAACGTCGTGGGTTCTCCCGTGGTGAACGCCACATTCCCCAACAGCAACCCGTTCAAGCCGCCGAAGATGTCCGTGCCGTCCGCGTCGAGCGGCCACCAGCTCACCATGCCTTCGAGCCAGGGCAGGTGATTCACCCGGTAGCTCAGGCCGTAGGCGTACGAATTGGTCAGCGGCAGCGCGTTGGTGGTGGGGAGCGTGTTGGAGACCGCGCCGTCGAACAGCGCGAGGATGTGGTTGCTCAGGCACAGGCAGCTATAATCGTCCAGCACCCCGACGGAGTTGCTTAGGACATGCCAGTCCTGGAAGCGGGCGCCCGGAGTGTAGAGGCCCACCGGCGCCGAGTCGAAGGTGTTGGTGTAAAACGGCTCCATGGCCCAGTTCGTGATGATGTTGAACGTGCCCAGGCCATTGGTGGAGCCGGCGCCCCGGTTCTCAAACAGGAGCACCCGCGTGCCCTGCGGACTGACCAGCGTGATGGCCAGGTCCGACACGCGCGGATCACGGATGAGCAGCCCCAGGTCCACCGACGCGATGACGTTGTGCGCATCGTTCGTCAGGTAGAAATCAGTCACGGCCTCGTCGCGGATCGGCTGGCCCGCGCCGCCGCCGGTCGTGACGGTCGGAATCAGCGTGGCCAGCGAATAGCCGATCGTGGCGTGGATGTTCAGGGTGATGGCGGTCTCGGCCAGGTTGCAGATGCGCACCGTGTAGATCGTGTCGGGCAGCATCGGCGGTGTATCCGTCAGGTCAATCGTCACCGTCCCGCCGACGCTGTTGGTCACCTGCACACCCTTGCAGCTCGCGCCGTCGAGCGTGCAGAGCTCGATCGTGAAGTCAATCGGCGGCGTGGCCGTCACCACGCCGACTTCGATGGTCAGGCTGATCGCATTGGGCGGCAGCCTCACGAAATCCTCACGGCATGCGCCCGGCTCGATGGTGGCGATAATGCCGCCCGGGGCGGTGAGGTCCTGCTGCTTCTCCAGGAAGATGTTGAGAGCGATGTTCGTCCCGAAGCCATTCACGGCGTTATCCACCATCGTAAAGATCCACGGGCCGACTCCTTCCTGCGCCGCGAAGTTGCGCAATGACCCCGGCCCGTCCGTCGCCTGCGCTCCCCCGACGTTCTTCTCCTGGCTGTCGTCGTAGATGTAGGTGTAACCGAGATAGCAGTCGCTGGTGTTGGGATCCGTCACGCAGGTATGGTTGTTCAATACGGCGAATTGGCCGCTATGAGCCAGGTTGCCCAATAGATCGGTCATGGACTCGTGCGCGATGGTATTGGTCACGATTGCCCGGCGGACCATAATGGGCTGGACCGCGATCGCCACGATCTGCGTGTAGCCCGGGTTCGCCGGCGTCCCATCCGGGATCGCCTGGAACGTCGGGATGCCGACCAACGACTGATTGCCCATGTTGTCGCTCGAGCTGAACGGCAGCCGGCTGAAAACGCCCATGATGGCGTATTGCGCCGCCATCTGGTCCTCCGCTTTCACCCCCACGTAGTAGTTCCCTTCGACGGCATTGGTATAGACAATCGTCTCGGTCCCGCCCCGCTTGCTGGCTTTGTCCGCGGCCGCCAGCACCACCGGATCGAGGTTTGTCAGGGCATAATTGTTCGGGATCGTCGGCGGCGCCACATACAGATCAATGTCCGCCTCCGGGCGCGTCGAGTTGTCAATGGGGTCGGCGAACACCCCCATGCGCGGTATGGACAGTGTCAGGGGGACGAACGTGACGAAGGCGGCGTTGGTGAACAGGCAGCCGCAGCCCGGCTGGCTCGCCAGGTTGGTGATGAGGTAGAAATGCCATTGATTGGTCACGCCGAGCGTGACGACGGCGTTGGCGTTGTTGGTCAGGGAAAGGGTGTTGGTGCCCGGCAACTGCGTGCTGGCCCCGGCGCGCTGGTTGAGCAGGATGCCCCCGGAGAAATCCGGCGACGCGCCAAAGGTATTGGTGATCGCCGTGACCTCCGGCTGGAGCACCGAGACCACGGGGGCGCTGGAGTCCAGCGTTACGGTCGCCCCCACGGTCAGACCGTCGCCGGTCGAAATGACCAGGGCATAATCCTGCGAGACGTTGTTCGTCTGGGCCGCGACCGCGTTGACGTTGACGCGGCGCCCGGTGACGGTGATGGAGTAGTTGGCGCTTAGCTGGGAGCCGATACCACCGGCCGGATTCAGGAACACATTTTCGACATTGTTCACCCGGTCAATGTTGGGCACGGAGTTGGTGCTCCAAGCCTGGGTGTAATCACTACCCGCACCAATGTCGTTCCCGTAGTAGATCAAGTTGGTCGTGTTGGGGTCGGAGACCACCAGATCGATGTCGTTGACCAGCTTGACGCTGGCGACTGGGTTGCCGGGCGGGTCGGTCCAGACCAGCGTGACCCGCAAGGGCTGGATCTGCGCTGCCGGGCTGAGGGAGATGCGATAGGTGCGGCTTTGGCCGGTGGCGAGCGCGGTCGCGGGGTCCTGGTCCACCAGCACCATCGAGTTGGTGGTAGCGGTGGTGTTCGTCAGCCCGGGCGGCAGCGTGGTGGGCAGATTCACCAGCCCCCACCCTTGATAGTTGAGACTGGGCTGCGTGTTGAAGTTGTAGAAGCCGCCGAGCGTGCGGGCGCCGTTAATCACCAGGGCCTTCATGAGCGCCGGACTGTTGGTGCGCCCCTGCCGCTGCTCGAAGAACTCCTGCATCAAGGCCAGCGTGCCCGAGACGTCCGCCGCGGCCATGCTCGTGCCCGATTCGTAGCGGTAATACGGCCCCAGCGAGTCATTTAGCTCGGCCAGCACATCGAGGTAGTCCCCCTGCTCGTTGGTGACGACAACGTCAATAACGAAGTCACACGCAACCGATTTCGGACCGTTATTGCCGATGCCGTAATACCAATCACCACCCACTGGGTTCAGAGCAGCATCAGGCGGCAGGGAAAGGTGATTCGTGCCAACCAAGTCATAATCCGGCGGGGGATTGGTCGGAGGGCCGGATTGCTTGAGATAAAGGGGCATGTCCGGGAACGGGACTGGTGAGTTGGTGTTAGGAACGACCGACAGGTTCAATTGGACGGCGTTTTCTGGAACCAGAACGGAATTGCGGTACAACCTGTTGGTGGGGATGAGTAGGTCTTGAACGAAATAGATGATATGGCTGGTCGGGTTGTAATAGGCGTTGGTGTCCCACTGCTGCGACCGGGTCGAGACCACAAAGGTGCCCGGCGCAACCACGTCCGGCTTAAACCGGCCACCCTCGCCTTCGATGCCAACGCCGACGTTGCCCCGGCTCGAGAACCCGGCCACCAGGTTGCTGGAGTCCGTGCTGCCAAGCCACGGCCGGCTCGTGTTGGTGAACCCCCCCTCGACTTTGCTCACGATGTTCGTGATCTCGCGGAGCTGCTCGATCGCGCCCACCGTAATGACGTTCTTGGCCGTGCCGGGCGAGAGGATCGAGTCCGGATTGCCCAGGGTGCCTTGCGAATTGCCGCCGCCGCCATTGCCGGCGGAGAACACGATCAGGAGCGGCTGCACGCCCGGCACATGCGGCAAGGCGTCGCGCACCGCGGCGTCGTAGCTGGCCGCATGGAGGTCGTAGCTGGGAAACTCGTTGGGCCCGGCGTAATTCCAGCTATTGTTCGAAATGAAGGCGTTGGTCAGCGCCGGGGTCTCCTGCAACTGGAAGTCCGGCGGCCAGGACAGCGTGGTCCCGGACGCAAACGGCCCGGTCATCATCCCAAAGGGAACGGCGAAGATCATGGCGCCATGGGCTTTGCCGCGAAAGTCGGCGCCGGAAACCGAGCCGCCGGCGGCGTCCCCCACGTTGACCGGACTGGTGCTCGAGAGCCCGCTCGAGGCAATGATACCCGCGACATGCGTGCCGTGGCCGTTCTCGTCCATCAGCGCCCGGGGTGAGGAACCGAGCACGCGCGGCGTCAGTTCCGGGTGGTCGCGGTCCACGCCCGAATCATTCACGTTCACCAGCACGTTTGCGCCCGTCAGACCCAGGTAATTGCTCGCCACCAGGGTCGTGGGCGCAACCCCGATCCGTACGCGGCTCAGATCGTTGGCCGGCACGCGGGGCGCGGCCCATTCGAGCTCCTGAACCCCCGGCAGGCTGGCGATGGCGGCCACCAACGCGCCGGGCTCTACCGCCGGGCTCTGGCCGGCAGGTATCTCCGTGCGGCGCACCGTCACCACGGGGCCAAATGGGGTCCGGTCCGGCCCGCTTACGATTTCGGCGCCCAGCTCGCGTAGCGCCGCTTGCGTCGGCTCGCTCGCGTCGGCGAACAGCAGCACGTTCAGTGCGCTGTCGGCCGGCAGCGGACTCTGCGCCACCGCCAGCTCGAGCAGCGATGGCTTGAGCTTGTAATAGGGTTCGTGGGCCAGGACCGCCTGCGCCTGCGGCGCCGCCCGCAACTGCTCCGCCGCCGCCTGCGTCGCCCGCACCAGATACGCGTTGTTCGGGATGTAGGAAACCATCGTCGCCCCGGCCGACTGCAGCAGAGCGCGGAAGGCATCGTTGAGGGGGCCGCGGGATTGGACGATGTAGGTGCCGGGATCGCCCTGGGCGCGCAGATGCGCCGGAATCGCCGGAACGGGCTGGGCCGTGTCGAGCAGCGCATTCTCAAGCAGGATGCCGGTGTCGCTTTGCTGCAATTGGCCGAGCGAGGCGGTGCTGTTGCTCAGCCGCAGGGCGAAGCGGTTCGTCACGCGCGCGGCGTAATTCGTGGCCGGCTCGGTTGCCGGCGGCAGGTTGAGCGTGCCGCCCACAGCCGGCGCGGGGGTGCCCTGTGGTCCGTGGTGCGTGGTCCGTGGTGCGTGGTGCGTGGTGCGTGGTGCGTGGTCTGTGGTCCGTGGTCCGTGGTCCATTGACGGGGGCGCGGTCCGCTTGGCCGCCCAACGGTCGCCCAATCGCCAGAAATAGAAGGCGCCGCAGAAGCATACGATGCTTATTAGGAGCCAAAATAATGGTCGCCTACGCATAGAGGGGAATAGGTAATCAGATAATGGTTAGTGGCGCGAAGCAGAAATTACGGAGGGCCGGGGTGGGGGCGCGTCTGGACACCGCCACCGCTCTCGGCGATCGGTACATGCGCGGAGCGCGGCTGTCCTCAGCCGCAGCACGTGCGAGAGGGGGTGCGTCTCGAGACACTGGGGGAAGCCCGCATAGTCGGGGGTGCTGCGGCTGAGGACAGCCGCGCTCCGGTGGCGGTGTCGAGATGCGTGGGTAGGGGCGTTTCGCCGAAGCGGACAGGAATGTCCGCGCTCCGGTAACAGGTGAGGCGCTCACGGGAGGCTGGGGGGTTGGTGATTGCGGTAATTATTCCGGAGGCAGGACGCTAAAACTCTCGATGACGGGATGAAGATTGTTGATCAGGGGCGGAAGGCCTTGCTGGTAGGGCTGAACCCCGTCGAACCGCACCACAGTGCGCGTGGCAACCTCCGCGGTGATCTGGTAGTTGGTAACCATGCCGAAGTAGGGCCCGCTGGTGACCCGGGACCGCGGCGCGGGCTTCAGGGTCTGACCGTAAGCGTAAATTACCACGCGCGGCGTCTGGTCGCATTTCAACAGCCCAAGTATCTGCTGTGGTATGCGCTCCAAAGTAGCGTCGCTCAATCCGCTGCGCTGCTCAGGAGTGAGACCATCCACACCCTTCGCGTTGGGATTACCCAGGTTCAAGAACGGCGAAACCTGAGCCCAGTAGCCGTTTGGATATGAACCCACGTAGGTCTGAGGGTAGGTAGCCGTCAATTCCGGTACGGTCAGTAAATCGCCGAGGCGCTGGAAAGCCGCCGTGGGAAACCTCTTGGGGTCGGCCCGCGTAGCATTGATGGCCCTTACGAGCCGTGCGACGCCAGCATCGTCATTGGCTCCGGCAGGCTCTATTGGCACTGGAATGAGAATTCCATTGCCGGCTGCATCAACATTATTGCTGAGAACGATGACACCACTCAGGACGGCCGACCAGGCCGCCAGATTCGTCTGGTTGATGGACAGCCGGCCGCGAGTCGCGCCGGCGTCAATCGCTGTAGTGAAAAGATCCAGCACCCGGGAGTCGTTCCTTGGCTGGCTGAAGTAGCCATCATAAGCAACCACACCGTTAGTGAATGGCACTGGAGCGGTGACGCGTGGGAAGTAGACCGCCTCTGGGGGCAGGATCATATTGGTGGAAAACTGCCCAAAATTTGTGACCATCTCCCAGTTGCCGGTCCAATTCGTCCAAATGCCAAAGGGAACATCAGGCGATTTGAGGTAAATCGTCTGCCAGGGCGTCCCGCGGTGTACCCGCCCCAGCCAACCAATGTGCGGGAGTTTGTTGGCTGGAAAGTCCCAGTCATCGGAGGAGGCGAATGCTCTGGCTACCGAGTCCTTGACCCGCCAATCATATTTCGTGGCTGAGGCACTGCCACTAATCGGGTTTCCGCCCCAGGGCTCGAAACGGCTATTCACCCCCCGATAAGGAGTGGGAGGTAGGTCCGTTCCGCTGGGGAGCCGATCCAGATAGTAGTCTTTGGAAAAGTCCTTGGTGTTCTTCAAATCGCTGACGGTGTAGTGCACCAGCGGATCATTGGCCTGCCAGAGGGTGACCACGCGAATGTTGCGGAAGGGCTGGAACGGGGCCGCAAAGGTGTTCACTTTAGGATAGACCCCAAGCCCGAGGTCAAATTGGTCCTGGAATCTGGCGATGGCTTTGTTTCTGTCGCTACCGAAAATTGGGTCAGGCAGGGAACTGTTCCAGTCGGCGTTTGGCATGGACCCCTTGCTGGCATCAATCTGCTGCCGGATCCCGAACGTCAAGTTGGGATCAACACCTGGGCCACCTGCGCGGTTTGTGCACCACATGCTGCCGGGCCGGTAAACCTGGCTGTAGGTCGTGCCGCAAGCGGAGCCTCCGTCGGTGCTCTGCATCAGGGCGTCCGTGAGATCCACCTCCTTATTAGCAGCGAGGTTGACGTAGTCAACAAGCTCAGGTTCGTTGGGGTTGGTGATATCGAGCAGGGCATACCGAAGCCGCGCTTTGATAATGACCTTGAAAAGGGGGATGTTATAATTAGTCTGCCCGGGCGTTCGGTCAACCGGCCCATTCACCACGAATTTATCATTGTAGAACGAATACACGGAGTTCGTCGGCATGAAAACGTATGGCATGGTCGGGGAACCCAACGGTGTGATGAAAGAATTCTGAGGGTAGGTCGGATTATAACCCCCCCAGAATGTAATGGGCGGGATATTTGTCGGCACCATGGGGCGGTGGTTTTGATTAAGGTACCTGCTCGTTGTCGAAGCGAGGTTGGTTACGAAAATGCTTACATCAGGCCAAACCTGCATCCGCAAAGGGCGGGTGGAATTCACGGCGTAGGAGTTCCAGGCTTGGAGGCCCATGACGTTGGTGATCGTAAGCAGATACACTGGATCAATTTCATTTACTGGGGCCGTGGTGGAAGTTCCGTTGCGATGGAATATCAGTTTGCGAGCAACCTGTATCTGCGTGTCCATGGTCATCTGGTCAAAGTTCGGCAAACCTTTCCTGGCCCCTATCACCAGCGGCACGTTGTAAACCATGCTGCCAGGCTGCACAAACGTATCGTTTAGATCGGAGAAGTCATGCGGCGGATTGTTAGTCATCTCGCCTGTAAAAGGATTATTTCGTGGTATCAAGTCTCTGGAGTTGAGTTCTCTGTAGTTGACAATGAAAACCCGCCTTGGACTGTTCCCGCTGCGCGGCAGCTCGCTGAAGAGAGGCCGGAACACCGTTGGTAAGGGATAACCCAATGAGTTGGTGCGGTTGATGCTGGCATCGTAAGCATTCGCGGCGACCTGCAGCAGCCGCTGAACTGAAGGGGTATACAAGTTGGTGGGTGAGATGGGGATGTGAAGGTTTGTAACCAGTACCCCGCCGATGGTATCAGTAACGAGGAGGTTTGTCGCGTACAGGCGATCACCGACCGTGTACCCCGCGTCCACCAGTAGGCGGATGGCAAGGTTCGTGAAGAACTGGACCGGCTGCCAATTCGTAAACCCCGTAGCTGCGTTCGGCACCACGTATCCGTTGCTGTTAACATTGCAGTAGTTGAGATTCAGCTTGTTCTCTGGCTCGGGCGCAGAATCAGTGCCGAGCTGCGAAAGCAGGCGATAGAAGGTGTATCGGTCGTAGGAATTGGTCTGCGAGCCCGCCAATTTGAGCCGTCTGGTGAGCGAATAGCTGGAAGCTAGGTCCACGGGCCGGAGGTTCGCTGCAGTTTTGCTTTCATCAAAGAAATCCTGAGGGCTGGAGAAGGCATTGGGACTGTAGGAGCCAGACCAGGGGTATTTGGCTACAACTCGCGCCTGGTTGGTAGCGGGAAACGGCCACCAAGTGCCGGTCATCAGAGGCCCGGCTGCATAGGCGTCCATTGACATCGCGCTGAAGGCGCTATCGCCGCGGCCCTCGAACAGATCGGAGATGTTTGCAAGCGACTGATAGTTCTTGTTGTAGCGATAGGCGAGACACCCGGTCGCATTGGCGAAGGCATCACCGCTGTTCGGAAGGCCAAGGTTGGTGACGTACCAGTAGGAATTGACAAACCCAAAAGGGCTTAACTGAATGGGCCAAAGGTTCGTGTTCAAGTCCACCAGGAAGGCCGCCAAGTTGATTTCGGAGGGTAGGATACCCTGGTTGCGCACAAAGCCGTCAGGCGCACGGTCCATTCCTGGGGGCGAAGGACGCCTTGAGAAGCGGGCCGCGTTGTGAATGGCATTGATATCCAGGGCTTGCCCGGCGGGCACGACGAAATAGGCATAGCGGGAGGAAAACAGGTTGTCGGGCGAATGGCGCATCTCCGGGTGCTGTAAGATCCCAAGCCACTGTGGATCTCCGACCAAGGTATCGCTGATGACACCGCCGCTCTGGTCTGTAATCCGTTGTCCTGCGTTATTCGTGAGCGGCAGCAAACCGGTTCGATCAAATGCTCCGTTGCGGTTCAGGTCCACGTAGAACCGGAATTCATTGGACCGCAAGCCGAGCGGTGGGTTGGGGTTAGTGACGACGAACACCGGAGGGCGGGGGTTGTAGAAGAGGTTGGCGAGGTTCTGCAAGGCGTCGCTGGCGGTAAGCGGCGTGCCAGCGGTCGTGTAATCGTAATTGACATTATCCAGAAGACTCGAGCCGGGGTCGAATCCAGCCTCCTTGATATAGTTGACCGAAGCGAGGGGTCCGTTTGTGTATGGATTATTGGATGCAAGGATGGGGGCGAGGAAGTCAGCAATCGCGCGGTCTCGCCCGGCGTCGGCGGCCAGCCGAGCGATGCTGAGATCGGTCTGGGTCGTAACCGAGCCCTTTTCCGCGGTGCTCACCACCAGGAAGGTGATCGCCATGAAGGTGATCACGGCGAGCAGGATCAGCGTGATGACCAGGGCAACGCCTTTCTCCGGGTGGCGGGTGGCGTGTGGCGAGTGGCGAGTGACAGGAAGGCCGGGGATGAGCCGGGAGACGAAATGCGACGGGCGGGAACCTGCGTTCCGCATCCTGCATTCTTCATTCTTCATTCTGCATTCTGCATTCATTGGAAAGCGGCGGGATCAACGTTGCGGATGGGGACGCGCTGGCGGAAGAGGTGCACGCGGGTGCTGAGGTCCTCCCGCTGGAAGTAATTGCGGCGGGCGGTGGCGTCCTGAATCGAGTTATAGCGGGCCAGGATGCGGGGCTCGAGGATGCCCAGTTCGAGCTCGAGGAACGCCGGCACGGCATTGCTCCAGGAGTAACAGACCTCCAGGCGGTCCGGGTAGCCTGCTCTTGGACGGACCGAGGCATGACGTAACACCCCGTAAACGAAAGGAAGGTTGGGAGAATACATGCGGTAGTCAAAGAGTGCATTCGTAGTGACGCCGTCACTGAAGATCGGAAAGCCGTTGGTGGCGAAAGCCCGGACCTGGAAATGGACGACGCCATCGCAGACCCGGTTGGAGATGGTGCTGAAGCCCGGTCGGCAGGCGAATTGGAAGTTCGTAAAGAGGTTGAGGGGTTCCATCGGCATGCCCTTGGGTGGATCGCCCCACGCGCCCTTGGAAAGGACAGGCATCGTTTGCGAGAACCGGTAAAGGCTGCCGACCCCCGCCTGGCCCGGGGCAATCTCCGCTGGCCAGAGTAGTCCGTTGGCATCCGGGGTCCGCACACAGTAGCCGATGCCCGTCCAGGTCTGGTTCTGGCGCGTCAGGATGAAAACGTCCTCCAGGTAATAGGTGCGCGCGAGCGTCGTACCCGGCAGCTTCTGCGTTAGTGGAGTCGCATTGAAAACTTGCGCATAGTAGTTAACTGCGTTCCGGCGCGAAGGGGTGAGCTGTTCGAACTCGCGCGCCATCATATCCGTGACGGCGCGCGCCGACTCCAGCACATCGGTTTGGGTCATGCTCGACGTGTAGGCCCTCTGTGTCTGGTTGAACATGGCGAACAAGCCCAGAATGATGAACGAGAGCAGGGCGACGGTAACGAGGATTTCAACCAGGGAGAAGGCTTGTGAAGTGACGGGTGACGAGTGACGAGTGACAGACCCGTGGTCCGTGGTCTGCAGTCCGTGGTCTTTAGTCTGTAGAGTGTTCACGGCGCTTTGACGTAGGTTCCGGCTTGGAAGAAATAGAGGTCGTAAGGTGTTGGCTGGATTGGGTTTGGCGTTGGCGGGAAGCCCGGTTCGTTCACCCTCTGGATAGAACCACCAATCATGGTGCGTAAGGACTGCTGGCTTGGACCAGTCTTTCCTTTCGTGTCCACCAAAGGCCAACGGAAGGTCAGTCGCAAATCAAACAGGTTGCTCTTCAGGCTGGGCGGTAGCCAAAGGCCCGACCCCGGTTCGTAGTAAGTCCCGTAGTTGATGATCTCGGGCCTTAACCGGTAGCTGAAGGCGAGGTCCTGGACAGCGGCGTTGTCCTGCGGGTACTTCTCGCTGGCGGGTCCGCTCAGGGCGCGCACATAGGCCACAACGTGGTTGCTGTAAAAGCCGTTGGGCAGCGGGACATACTTCGGAGTGCTTAGCAGGCCAATGATCCGCAGACCGTTGGTGAGCGGAAACGGAAGGCTCGTGGTGGAACCCCATGGGGTGTAGCCAAAGACCTCCGGCCTGCTGGGAACGCCCTGGCCGGTGTAACGGGTGACGGTATTCGTGATTGCCATGACGTACTTCGGCAAGTCATCGAGACCCTGGGCGCCGTTGCGGATTGCATCCAGGAAGACGCTGGCGTCCTGGTTAATGATCGTCTCCTCGCGGTTCTGCTTCTGCACGCCCATCCCGATGGGGAGAATGCCCAGGATGGCGACCAGCGCAAAGCCGATGACCGCCAGGCTGATGGCGATCTCGATCATCGTAAAGCCCCGGGAGGAGTGACGGGTGGCGAGTGACGAATGACGCGGGAAGCGGGAAGCGGGACGCGTGAAACGTGATACGTGATACGTGAAACGTGAAACGTGAAACGTGAAACGTGATGCGGGAGGCAGCATTCTGCATTCTGCATTCTGCATTCTGCATTCTGTTTTCATTGGACCTTCATGTGTTCGATGCGGCCACGGCCGGTCAGTTGGTCAACATAGACCAGCTTGTAATTGTTGGTCGTGTTGCCGGAGGGCGCCTCGCGGTACTCGAGCGGTTGAGCCACCGCCGCTTTCGTGGCCGGGTCGCGCGCGTAGCTAATGTTGCCCTCGGTGATCGGGATGAATTCCGGTTGCGCCTGAAGTTCCCCCTGGGCGTTCACAAGCTGGCCCATGCCGTTGAAAGCAATGTAGGGAAGAGTGATCCAGCGGTTTGTGCCATTTATGGTTGCCGCCGGGGCCGTTTGCTCCAGAGGGAATGGGAAAATGTTGTCGGCGTTGAATCCATAGACCGTGTGAGCGACAACGGGGTTGACAACGACGTTGGTAAGGATGGTAAGAACCTGCCTGGGATTGTTCGGGCTAGAATATAAGAACTTCTGAGGGGAAATGTAGGCTCCTTGCGGCAGGGTTCGCCAGCGCTCCAACAAGTACCGCGGGTAGTTCACGCCGGGTTGGTCGCCGACGCTCCGTAGCACCACAAAGTTGTAACCGACCATTTGCTTGTCGAGAAGGTTGGCAGCCGCGGCCCGGTCGGCGTCAGTCCAGTTAACGTTGTAATTGGGCTGGATAGCGGGGTCCCAGAAGCTGGGGGGCACAAAGACCATATAGACGGTCGTGCGGTGGCTCAGGGCGAGCTGCCGGGCGCGGGTGACCGCGTCGAGCAACTGGCGCGTGGCGGCATTGCCGACGTTGGGCTTGAGGCTCTTGAGATTGGGCAGGGCGATGGCCGCCAGAATGCCCATGATCGCGATGACCGTCAGCAACTCCAACAGCGTAAAAGCGGCGGCAAGAGGGAGTGACGAGCGACGGGTGACGAGCCACCGAAGCGTGGTCCGTGGTCCGTGGTCCGTGGTCCGTGGTCCACAGTCCCGTGGTCCGTGGTCTCGTGGTCGCGTAGTCCCGTGGTCCTGCAGTCCGGTCTTCATTGCTTCCAGCTCAGAACGTTGTCTTTGTTGGCGCCCTTGTTAGCCTTTCCATCCCGATGATTCGGGGGGAGGTTCCCCCCGGAAGGAAGTGGGGTAGTGCCGTCGTTCGGCTCGATCATCTTGTCGGGACCGGCAGACCAAACCATCACGGGGGAATTCGCCTCGAAAACAGTGGAGCCGTTGTTTGGCAGAGTTATCTTGCTGAGGCCGTTCAACCCTCGGCCAATGTTGTCGGGATCTTCCGAGATTTTGCTATCGCGATAGAAGGCATCGCGCGCTTTGTCATCGTAGTTGAGGTCCACCGTAATCACGTAGGGGTTGTTCCAGGGGTCGCGATACACCCCATCCGGGCCGACTCCGGGGGAATTGACATCGTTAGCCTTGTTCGCATTGAGGTAGGTGTTCCGTTGCGGGTTCTTGACGTGGCCCTGGTTGATAGTGGTCATGGAGGGCGGCCCGGGCCAGGACTCCACATCCATCAGCACGGCCATGACCTCGGAATTATTGGCCGTGTAACTCAAACCGGGGATGGCAACGGTCTTCGTGCCGCCTGGGGTCTTAAATATCCCGCCGTAGGTGAAGTCCTCGGGTCCGCCCGCAGAGGCTGCGCTCATGGCATTGTTGGCCCCCACGCTGGAGACCGGGAACTTGCCGCTGTTATCCGACTCGTAGGAATGAATGGCGTTGGCAATCTGGCCGGTCTGCAACTGGGCCTTGGCGATCTGCGCCCGGATCTTGGCCCGACCAAGCGTCGGCAGGAGGAGCGCGGCGAGGATGGCGATGATGCTGATGACGACGAGCAATTCGATGAGCGTGAAGGCCAGGCGCGAGGGATTGGAGTTGGAGGCTTTGGTTTTCATAGGATGGTTCGGAGCATAAGACGTAAGGCGTGAAGATTTACAGCGAAGACGCGAAGGCGCGCAGACGCATCGGTGCAAAGAGAAACTGCCGATGGACAACGAGGAACACAGGTTCAGGGGTCCGGACGCCCGTTTGGCCCGCTTGTGAAATGGAGAGGCATCTGCTGGATGACCTGCCGCGCGAAGCGTATGGAGTGCGTCCAGCTTGCTGGCGCTGTCGCAGGGCAGGGAGCGCTTCGAAAGCGGGAGCAAGCTCCGCGCACTCCAAACGCTTCGCGCAATGCGGTGGCGGCTTCGCGGTGCTGTGTTGATAGGCGTCCCTCCGTGGTTTCCCGGAATCGTTACGGCCACCTGCGGGAGCCAGGCAACATCCTGCCAGGCCACGGGCAGCCGGCGCGCAGCGGTCCGCAGGCTCCGGTTCAAGGATATGGCAGTGCGTTGCGACATCGTCAGTAGGGAGCGCCCACCACGAGCGGTTTCTCGCTCCAGTTGGAGACGCGATTCGTTTTGCCGCCCACCAGGACGTCAATCCACAGATCGAAGGACTTGGGATTATAGCGCGGGCTGGACGAATTATAGCGCCAGGGATTGATCTTGCGGCCATCGGTGCCAGTCCGCATGAACGGCCCCTCGACCGTCGTCCCTAGCACCGTGCAATTCACGCCGTTGATGGTAGTGGCTGTGAATTGGCTTGGCTTGAGGCCCTTGAGGAATGCCACCCCGGTGGGTGCTTCATCGCCTGCGTTGTCCCGGCTGCAGTTGATGAAGCCGGAGACGCCAGCACCGAATACCACAGGCACATTGGCCTCTGAGATCTGAGCACTGCCATCGAGGGTCTGATACGACGCGTTGGTCTTAGTCGTCCCGAGCAGCTCGAAGTAGAGCTGGTTGGCATGGTCATCCCGGTAGGGTGCCCCGCTGTCCGGGGGATAATGCCCGAACTTGGACTGGTAGGCATGGATGGCCGTTTCAAGCTGGATCAGCTCGCCGCGGGCCCGGGTGCGGATCTGGTTCTGCTTCACCGCGCGCAGGGCCGGAAACATCAGCGTCGCCAGAATCGCCATGATGGAGATGACGATGAGCATCTCGACCAGGGTGAAGGCGGAGCGTGACGGGGGACAGGGGACGGGGGACGGGGGACGGAGAGGCTGGACAGCGGGATGCGTGGTCCGTGGTCCGTGGTCCGTGGTCCGTAGTCCGTGGTCCGTGTCAGCCACTCGCCACTCGCTCCTCGTCACTTGCCACTCGCTTCCAGTTGGAGTTTTCATCGTTCGCGGAGTTCCTGTTCCATGCGTTCACTGAGCCATTGCTTGATCATGCTCTGGTAATTCAAATAGCGGGACCGGGCCAGGCGCTTGATCCGCGCCAGCATGCGGGGGTCAATCCGCAGGGTAATGGTAACGGACTCGGCCGACTCGGAGCTGCCGGCCACGGCCGTTTCCATGAGGCGCAGATCGGGCCGGTTTTCCGCCCAGAAACTCGCCTCGGCCTCTTCGCTGTCGAAGATCGGCACTTCTTCCCATTTGGCAATTGCGCGCATGCGTGTTCGTTAACTGACTCAACCCTTCAACCCCATCTTACTCATGCAACCCATGTAACTCATGTAACCCGTGTAACTCAACCAACTCATGTCACCTATTCACTATCTGCAACTGATCTGGCCGGCTCACTGAGCCAGCGTTTGGTCCAGCTTCTTTTGGTAGAAAAACCGTTCTTCGGGCTCGAACGGGCGGGCATAGAGCACCCGAACCTGCCTCCCGTTCGTTCGGTAAACGCTGAATATTCCCGTCCCCCCCGCCGAACTGCCCATGTTGAAAAACCGGGCCTGCACCGAGAACCGGGGCGAATCCGGCAACAACCGCACCGCAAAGGGGTCCTCGAACGATTCTTCGATTTCCTGCAGCGTCAAAGAGCTATCAAGATTGAAGGGCGGATTATTCCAATCAAACTCCATACGGACTTAACTGTATATCCAACGCCCATGCAATGTATTTACATTGTATTTACGCATGGCCAGCTCTAGTTGTCAATACCTAGAATGCAAATTCTTCGAAAAAAATGCAAGGGGCAATTCCGAGCCTCGCTCGGCGGTTCGGGCCGCGGCTGTAAAGACTCGCCCAACCCGGCTCGGAGGGGTTCAAGCTGCGGCGCCGATGCCAATCGGCCCCTCGGGTCGTACACCAGAGATGCACACCGGATGCACAAGCGATGCACAAGCGATGCACAACCGGTTCCCGCGTGTGCATCGCTGGTGCATCGCTTGTGCATCCGGTGTGCCTGCTTGGGAGGCAAGGCGGAGACAACGATGCCCGGATGCGCGGGGGACTGCTTGTCAAATCCCATTAACTCCCTTAAGTTCGCGTGATGATACGACGATGGTTTTTGCTTACGGCCTTGATTGGCCTGGGGCTGCAACAGGTTTGCGCGGACACCATTCAGTTGAAGGACCAAGCCGCCATTGTCGGAAAGGTCCTCGCCGAGAAGCCGGACCAGATCGCGGTGGACATTGGCTATACGGTGTTGGTGGTCCCGCGCAGCCAGGTGGTGAGGGTTGAAAGAAGCGATGCGCCCGCAGACGCCACCGGGTCTATGGCTGCGTCGGGGCCGGCACCCGCCACCGGGTCCGGGAATGCCGCCGAGGCGCAACCGGGGTTCTACTCAGCGCCCAATCAGCCGGCACCCACTCACAGCGTGCTCGAGTTGGTGACACGGCTTGGCGAAGCTGTGGTGCAGGTGCGCACACCCAGCGGGCAGGGCTCGGGGTTCTTCATTAATGAAGACGGATACCTGATCACCAACTTCCATGTCATCGAGAACGAGAGCCAGATTGGGATCGAGGTGTACCACCAGAAGGCGGGGCAGCTCGATCGGAAAACCTACAAGGAGATTCGGATTATCGCGCTGAACAAGTTTGCCGACCTGGCGCTGCTCAAAGTGGATGATCCGGACGCTCCCAGGTTCAAAAGCGTCCCCGTCGGCAGTTCCGACACCCTGTCCGTAGGTGAGAAGGTGTTCGCGATCGGCAGTCCGCTGGGGCTGGAGCGCACCGTGACGGAAGGCATTCTCAGCACCAAGACGCGGCAGATGGCGGGCGCCCTGTATTTGCAGACCACCGCGCAGATCAATCCTGGCAATAGCGGCGGCCCGCTCTTCAACCTGAGCGGCGAAGTCGTTGGCGTTACCAACATGAAAGTCTCCGCCGGCGAAGGGCTCGGCTTCGCCATTCCGGCGGAATCGGTCAAGTTTTTCCTCGACCATCGGGACGCGTTCGCTTACGCGAACGACAACCCCGGCAACCCCTACCGTTACCTGGAACCGCCCAGCCGCACCCGGCATGCCAAGGTGGAACCTTAGGCCGGGCCTCATGGGTTTCGTCTTCTGAATCCGGTCTTATTGATCGTGAAGCCACCCCACAACCGGCGGCAGAATCGGAGGTGCGACGCGGCGGCGCGGCGGATTCGGTTTGATGCCTTGGGCGTGGCCGTGCTACTCGCGTTCGCGGCCGCGGGCAACGCCGCAGTCCCCGACGCCGAGAAGCTGCTGCCCGATGAAACGCTCGTGTTGATCAGCGCGCCGGACTGGACGAAGCTGAGCGCGCTCTACCGTGATTCGGCGTATGGCCGGTTCTGGAATGATCCGGCCATGAAGCCGATCAAGGACCGGTTCATCTCCCGGTGGCAGGAGGAAATGGTCAAGCCGCTGGAGCGTGAGTTGGGGGTGAGCCTGGAAACCTACGGCAGCCTGCTGCAAGGGCAGCTTACCCTGGCCCTGACTCGGAACGGCTGGCAGGGCAAGGCAGATGTGCCGCCCGGCTTCCTGCTGCTGATGGATACCCGGGACAAGAGCCCCGTACTTAGCACCAATCTCGCCGCTCTGCGCAAGCAATGGGTGGCTGCCGGCAAGACGATGCGGACCGAGAAGCTGCGTGACCTCGAGTTCTCGGTCTTCCCCACTTCGAGCAACAACATTCCCAGCACCTTGCGGAAGCTGTTCCCTAAACCATACGAATTCCAGGGCCCGCCAGGCCAGGTCGGCTCGAACAAACTCGCTCCGGGCAGCGAGGTGGAGGCTGGCAATGTGGACCTCTTGCTCGAAACCATCTCCGGCCTGCTGACGGCCGGCAACGAGCTGGTGGTTGGACAGGCCGGCTCGTTGCTCATCGTCGGTAATTCGGTGAAGGCGGTGGAGAAGATCGCCATTCGGCTCACCGGCGGGGCACTGCCAGCCCTCGGCGAGGTGGCCGTTTACCAGGCCAATCACCAGGCTCTGTTTCGCGATGCGCCCCTCTACGGCTGGGTCAATGTGAAGGCGCTTCTTGACGTCACCAACCGCAAGCCGGCCGACAAGCCAGAGACGGAAGCTCCCGATCCATTTGATGTTATCCCGCCGGAGAAGATCGTCACCGCCACCGGACTGGCGGGTGTGAACACGGTCGCGTGCGGCCTCCGGGCATCGAACGAGGGCCTGAGTATCCAGCTTTTCATCGGGGTTCCCGAAGCCAACCGTCAGGGGCTGTTCAGAATCCTTGCCGGCGAAGCCCGGGAGACAGTGGCACCGCCGTTTATCCCGGCCGATGCCGTGAGCTTCCAGCGCTGGCGCCTGGACGGTCAGAAAACCTGGGCAACGCTGGAGAAGATGCTCACCGATGCCTCGTCACAGTCGGTGAGCACCATCAACTGGATTCTCGACACGGCGGGCGCCCGAGCCAAAGAGAAGGACCCGGCCTTCGACCTCAAGAAGGCGCTCGTCGGCAACCTCGGCGACGACATGATCACGTACGAGAAGGGCCCTCGCGGCGAGAGCCCGGCCGAGCTAAGGTCGCGGCCGTCCATCCTCCTGCTCGGCTCGCCGAGCACGGAACAATTGACCGCCGCGTTCAAGGCGCTGTTCGTGATTTTCCCCCAGGGCGACACCATCACCGAACGGGAATTCCTTAGCCGCAAGATCTTTTCCGTCCCGATGCCGCCCGCGTCGTTGATCACGGGCACGCCCGCCAGGCCGGGCCCCGCCGGCACGCTGCATTTCGCCGCCGGCACGGGCTACGTCGCCTTGTCCACCGACGCCACTCTGCTGGAGGAGTATCTGCGCAGCAGCCAGACCCCGCCCAAGCCCCTGCGAGAGCGAGCCGGACTGGCGCAGGCAGCGGAAAAGGTGGGCGGTGCGGGCACCTGTCTTTTCGGTTACGAGGACCAGGCTGAGGCCATGCGTGCCACCTTCGCCGCGATGAAGAAGGACCCGGGCTCGGCCGCGAACGCAAACAGCCTCGGGCTGTTCCCGGGCCTGCCGGGACTGAGCGGAGGGGAGCGGCATTTCAAGGGCTGGATGGATTACTCGCTGGCGCCGCCCTTTGAGAAGGTCGCGCCCTATTTCTATTTTACCGTCTATGGCGGGAGCGCGAACGTGGATGGCCTGACTCTGAAGTTCTACGCCCCAACGCCGCCCGGACTGAGGAGCAATGCGGTCGTTAAGGCAGCCGACTGAGGCATTCTTGGCTGCCGGACGAGGTCCCTACCTGAGTATGGTGGAGCTTGATGCAGCCCCGGGCCCGAGTCCGCCGGCAGCGTCTCCACTCCGCTAAGGTGCCGGATTCCTTGCGCCCAATCCCGGCACCCTGAACCCAGGGCCGGCCTGGCGGGAGCGTGCGGGGCGCTTGTGGGCCGCGTGGTGTTACGGCGGAGCTACGGTGGAAATCTGGGTTTTGGCCACTCTTTTGCCAATCCGTCTGCCCGCCTCCCCGAATTCGGCGATTCAATCCGCTTCCAGACCCAGCGCGAACTTTGCGGATGGAGCCACGGCTTCCGGGGTGCGGAAACTCCGCCAGAGGCGCAGCGGCAGTAACCCGACTCCGATGAACAGAAGCTGGCCGCCCATGAAGATCATCAGCCATTTGAAAGCCTCATCCATGAACCCGTAGGAGTGCAGGCCGATGCCGAGCATGTTGACGCCGAACCACGAGAAGCTGGTCACGACGTTGCCAAACACCGCCAGGTTCATGACGCCCCGGTCGCGCACCAGGCCGCCCCACCGAGCGTGGAGGATGACGGCGTTCCAGAGGACGATCAGCAGCGCGCCGTTCTCTTTCGGGTCCCAGCCCCAGAACCGGCCCCACGACTGGTCCGCCCAGATGCCGCCGAGCACCGTGCCCACAAAGCTGAACAGAGTGGCGAAACAGACGATGGCATAGACCATCTTCGACAGCGCTTGGCCGAGATGAACTTGCCCGGCGCGGGCCGAACCGGGTGAGGCGGACGGGTGCGGTGCGGGTCGGGCAACGTTTTTCGTCAGCAGCGGAGTGAAAACGCCGAGGCAGATGTAAACAATCGCAAGCAGGCCCGCGGCGAACGCCGCCGAATAGCCTAGCGTGATCACGACCACATGCGTCGCCAGCCAGAAGTTGGTGTCGAGCACGGCCCGCAGCATCTCCATGGTGTCCCCGCCGAGCGCCAGGTTGTGGGCGATGATCAGCGTGATGAAACCGGTCAACGAGGCCACGATGCACCCAAGACCGACGCGGTAGATCCGCTCGAGGATGAGTCCGAGCACCATGGCACCCCAACCGATGAAGACAGCGGAGGAATAGAGGTTGGTCACCGGCGGGCGGCCTTCGAGCGCCATGCGGAACACGAGGCCAAACGTATGCACCAGCCCGGCCAGGATGATGAGATAGAAGGCCGAGCGGCGCAGCGATTCCGAGAGGTTGGGTGTTGCGGTCAGGGTCAACAGCGCCCCGCAGGCCAGGACGAAGGCAAAGATGTAGATGATCGTCGCGTGGAGAAAGGCCTTCACGTCGTTGAAATAAAACTCGGCCCTGCCCTTGGCCATCTCTTTGGCAAACGATGGTTCGAGCCACGCGCGATAACCGGCCACGGCGCGGTTGAAGTCATCCGGCTTCTGCTGGTGAAACGCGGTGGCCATGGCGATGAGGTTGGTCAGCGCGGGATGGATTTCGCCGCTGCGCGTGGATTCGAGCAGGCTCGCTCCCGCAGTCTGCCACTGGTCAGGGGCCTTCGCCGGATCGAGCGGCGGCACAACCAGGGGATAGCCGTAATGGGCCATCTGCTGGATCTGCTGCAGCGGCTTGGCGATCCGTTGAAGGGATTCCTTGTCGAACTCTTTGCCGCTGTCGCTGGCTTGCGCCGCCTCGCGGGCGGCGGGCAGGTTCTTGAAGAGCTGCGCCAGCTCCTTCCCAAAGTCTGCCACGCCTTCCGGCTGCAGGGTGACCTTGAGGCGCTGGTAAAGCATGACGGCATTGGCCAGCTTGGCCGCCTGCTTTTGGAAGGGGGTCTGCTGCTCGGTCTTGACCTCCGAAGCCTTGCGTCCCTGGTCGGAAATCTCGGGAACGACCCCCTTCAAATCATTGAAGGTATAGTAGCGCAGGCCCGACTTGGCGATGCCCTTATCCTGGAGCTTAAGCTCGCCGAGCAGGTCGGAGTGGTGGATCAGAAAGATCGGGCGGGTATCGGCTACCTCGGGCCGGGCCATGACTTCGAGCAGCCATTCACTGGATTTGAGCTTCTTGGGGTGATGCCAGAACTTCCAGGACGGCACCTGTTCGAGGGGCACGCTGCCGGTGCTGCGGATCTGCAGCAGGGCGTTGCGGCCGACCGAGTCGAACGGCTGGATGCGACCATTGAGCAAGACCGGCAGCCGGCCAAATGCGCGCACGTGATACTCACCCTCGTGCTTGGGCATCAGCACGGCGACAATCTCGCACGCAAAGAGCGCGAGGAAGAACCAGGGGATGAGTCGAAGCAGCCACTTCATGCGGGCCTCCGTTTCAGCGTGAAGCCCAACAAGTGAATGGCGAACTGGACGAGCAAACCCGCCCCCACCAGGAGGCAGGCGAAATACGGCGTCAACCAGCTCGGGTTGCGCACGACCTGCAGGATCGTGCCGCGGTTATCCTGATCGTAGCTCGCCTGGTAATACGTTTCGCCGGCGTAACGCAGTGGGTTGTTCATGTAGATGAGCACTTCGCGTTTCTCGCTGGTGTCCGGGCGTTCGAGCAGGACCCGGCTGGCGAAGTTCTTGGGAATGTCCGTTCCGGGGTAGATGTCATGCTGGAAGTCCAGGAGCTTAAGGCTGAAAGGTTTGTAATACCGCCGCGGCCGGAGCACGAGCTGATAGGTCCGGCTCTGGTAGGTGAACGCCTGCAGCTGCTCGATGTACTCCGAGACCAGCCACGTGCCGAGTGAGCCTTCCGGCGTCACAACCTCGACGACCCCGCTGGGCACGTCGCGCTTGTCCATCGCCGTCACGCGAGGCAGCTCCTTGACCGTTGCCCGGGGACCGATGCCTTGAGTCGCGGCAGGCGTTTGCGTGGAGTCGGCGGGGCGGTTGTTCACCACCGAGTTGGCGAAGTAGTGCTTGATGTGAACCGTGAACGGCAACTCCGGCCGCTGAACAGGTTTCCGGGTCATGAGCAACCGCTGCGGAATGGCGACAACCTTGTCCGCCGCCGGATCGGTGACATCAATCACCGCCAGCTCGGCTTCGCGCTCGGTCTCGGAATAGTTCTTGGCCTCGCCTTCGCGCAGGTGGAGCGAGCTTTCCCGCGAGAGCAAATCGGTCCCAAGCTGGCCGAGCAGCAGCAGAATCAGACCGGCGTGCACCATCCAGATGCCCGCCTTGTTGGGCGTGAAGGCAAAACGCTTGAAGTGCGACGCGATCAGGTTGATCAGCAGCACCCCGCCAATGAGGTAGCCGCCGGGAAACACCGGTATCCTGGAACCGTGCAACACATCCGCCGCGGTGGACGGCGGCAAGTAGATGTGGAACATCTGAAGGGTCTTTTTGATGGCGGCCCACATTGGAGCCGCCGACACAAAGAACGAGCGAAAGAACGTGTCCTGCGCCAGCCACAGGCCGATGGGGTCTTGGGCCATGGTACCCAGAAAGACCAGGATCAGCGCCAGCACGAGGCAGACGACCGTGAGGCGGAGGGAGGTGAAGAGGCGAATCACGGGTATTTCGTGGCCTGCACGAACCGGATGAAGGCATCCTTCTGTTGCTCGACGAGTCGTTCGTCGCCCATTAGCTTGTAGAACCAGGTCTGTTGCGCCCGGGGCACAACCCCGGCCAGCAGCCGCGTCTTTTGCCCGGTCTTGGGATCGGTGCCGGCGATCTCCGCCAGCACGGCCTTGCTGCCAGGCACATCCAGCGCCCGCACCTGTTTGGCAAGGTCCGTGTCGGCTATCGGAGCCAGACCGAGCTGGCCACGCCAGCGATTCAGATTGGCCAGCAGACCGCCACCATCGCCCGCGGACATGCTCACGTTGACCGCCGCCTGGGCGTCTCCCGCGCCGCTAACGAGGAACTTGGCGACCAGGAACTGTCCGCCCGGCACCTCCTTCCAGTCCGCCGGAGCCTGCCACGCGGGCCGGTCCTGACCCGACGAGCCGGATGCTGGGGCTTCCCGGGCGGTCATACTTGCGCCACCAATGGGCGGATGCGAGGGCGGCAACTCCGACCCGCCGCCGATCGGCGGATGCGACGGAGGCAACTCGGTGCCACCGATTGGCGGATGCGACGGAGGCAAGGTGGCTTGGCCCGCATTGGCAGGGAAAGTGACCGACCGCAGAAACTCGACGAAAGTCGGCTTCTGTTGAGCGACCAAGGCGTCGTCGCCGGTCATCTTGAAAAACCAGGCCGTGCCTTCCCGACGCGTGATTGCGGCCAGTATCCGGGTCTTCTCACCCGAGCCCACATTCTCTCCAGCCTGGTCGTAAAGCTGCGCTTGGTGGCCGTCCATCTGGACCGGCTCCGCCAGTTTGGCCAGCTCGTCCGGCGCAACACCTTTCAACCCAACCTGTCCGCGCCAGCGATTCACGTTGTCAAGGTCGCCGCCCGCCAAACCCGGCAACGGAATTACGCTCACGTCCGCCAGCTTGCCGTTGTCGCCCGCAACCCGAAACGAAGCGGCGCGCATTTCGCCCGGGGCAACTTCCTGCCAACCCGCGGGCACCTTGTATTTGAGGGCGGGAGAAGGCGCGCCACCAGAGGTGTCAGGGTGACCTGGCGGCATCGCGATAGGTGGTGCCTGGGCCTGTTCTTTGGCCACCTGGTAAACCTGCACGTTGTTGCGGCCGCAGCCGGCGAGGGCCGCAGCCAACACCAGCAGCGCCCAGCCTGTGGGCGCCAGCTTCCTGACTCTGCAGGGCGGGTATTTCACGTTATTTGTGTACAGGCTCCCAGCCATAAATGCAAGCGACTTTGCATGGATTGTCAGTCGTTCAGCAAAAGAGGTTCATGATCGCGCGGTTCCAGGCAGGCAAAGCTGCGAATCATCTGGCCTGACTGTCGGACGCCGGTCGGCTATTGTCTGGCGCGATAGAAGCGCGGGCTGGAGTTCGAGGCCGATTCATCCACGACGTCGAGCGTGCCATTGGAGTTGATCA
Organism: uncultured Verrucomicrobiota bacterium; assembly: GCA_964625855.1. Taxonomy (GTDB): domain Bacteria; phylum Verrucomicrobiota; class Verrucomicrobiia; order Limisphaerales; family UBA8199; genus JAPLUA01. The sequence goes on from CAZVFC010000009.1 coordinate 97,039, forward strand.
GGCTCATCAGTTCGAACCAGCCGGCCAGGTTGGTCGAACCATCAATTGCGCAGGCGACGCCGGTCTCGCCCGTCAGGATCAACCGCGCGCGGCCATCGGGCAGGAGGTTGATGGATTGGAACCTCGAGGGCAGCGGCAACGTCACGGTGAGCATCGCGTTCGCGCTGGTCACTGCGCCCGCTACGTTCGTGATGACGACCGAGTAGGCGCCGGAGTCGTTGGTCTGAGCGTTAACGAGCGTGAAAGTGCGCTCGCCCGCGCCGGCGATGCTGGTGCCCTTGAACCGCCACTGGTAATGAAGCGGCTCGGTTCCGTCCGCGGTCACCGACAACGTTGCGTCCTGTCCCCGTTTCAGGCTCTGGCTTTGCGGCTGGACACTGATGGAGGGGGGAATGTTGACGGCGAGAAACGCGTTCGCGCTGGTCACAGCGCCGGCGACGTTGGTGATCACTACGGAATAGGCACCTTCGTGAACTGGCTGGGCGCTAAACCGGGTGTAGCTGCTCGCGGTTGCGCCAGCGATATTGGTGTTGTCGAAGCACCATTGGTAGCTTAGCGGCGCGGCGCCCGTTGCCCCCACAGTGAAGGTTGCGTTGAGGCCCAGGTTCACCGTGCGGCTCTGCGGCTGGTTTGTGAGCATTGGCGGTGGAACGAAAACGTACTTGGTGGCATCGCTGTACATCCGGTGGCCCACCATCAGCGTGCCGCCCGCATAGGTGAAGGTCAGCGTCGGCATCGCGACACCCGCATTCAACCGCATCCGGCCCAGGTATTCCCAGGTGTTCCCTCCCGCTTCCTGAAACACGGTGGTGGTGCCTGGCAGCCCCGCGCACCCGGATTGCCCGACGGCGACGATGATGTCATCGGAGATGCTCGCCGCGCTGCCCTGGGTGACGTAAACGTCGTAGGTTCCGCCGGCCACCGGGAGTGTCGGTTTCACAGTGAAGGAGGGCGTGCCGGAAGTGGCGTAGCGCGAGCCCGTGCCCACCAGGCCTGAGGCGGAGCTCTTGAGCGTCGAGTCTCCGAAGGAGGTGGTGTCGGAATACGGGGGATTCGAGTTCGGCGACCCGTCGCCCAGGCGCGCCTCCACGATGATGTCGTTGACGACTCCCGCCAGATTGCTTTTGAAAGTAAGGTCGGCGGAGTTGGTCTGCAGCCCCGCCGCGTTGCGGGAACGAACGCGGTAATGGTACGTGGTGTTCGGCGCAAGGTTGACCAGGCTGACGGCGTGCTGGAGCACCAGCGCGGCATTGCTGACCGTGGAGCCATACGCAGCGGTGAGCCCGTAATCTACTGCGCTGTTGGCATTCTCGTCGGTGGCCCAGCGGATGATGACCGACCTGTCGGTGAGGTTGCTGGTGCCCACGCCGGTCAAAACCGGTGGCGTGGTATCGGGCGGCAGGGCCAGATGGATGGCCGTGTTCGCCCCGGCAGTAATGGTGACATTTGTCGTGGCGACCCCCAGATCGGTGGCGGTGGCGGTGAGCGTGTAGGTGCCGGGAGGTGCCTCAAAGAAGGCGTATTTCCCGTGCGGCTCGGTCTTCTGGTTGCGCGCCGGGGTGGTGTTGAGAGAGAGGCTGGCGTTATAGACCGCGCTACCGCCGACCTGCCGCGTCACGGTGCCGCGGATGATGCCCTTGGTCGGCGTGGCTTTCCATGGAATCGCGGGCACGTCCACCCAGGTGGGCTGATGATTATCTCGGATGTAAGCGAGTGTGCCCGGAATGTCCACGGTGCCGCTGTTGGGGGAGCGGTAGCTGTAGAGCACCGAGCCCAGAAGCCCCTTGTCGCGGATGTGATCCAGTTGCCAGACAGTATTGGCGGGCGTGTTTAGGTACGCGCCTTGGCCGTGATAGACCCGGCGCACGCCCTGGTGGCTGAAAGCATCGTCCACCCGCGGCAAGAAAACGCCCGTGTTGTTCGCGGTGTAACCCATCGGCATGCAAATATCAATGATGCCCTCGGCGTTCCAATCGGCCCAGTCCTGGTAACGACTATTGTAGGCGTCGCTGCGGCTGCCGAAGACGGCGCACGAAATGGCCAGATTCGGGCGAATCGCGAGCAGATCGGAGTTGACCCAACGCAGGAAATCCGTTACCTGCCGGCGCCGCCAATCCGAGAACTGGGCGCTAGAGGGCGAGGGTTGGCCCGTCAGACCAAACTCCGCGTTATAGCGCGCAATGGCCGTGGGGTTGTAGCCGGAGTCGGCGGTGGGATAACGGATGTAATCCCAGTGGAACCCGTCCACGTCGTAACGGTGGACGACGTTGGTGGCCATGACGTAATTCCACAGGGTGGCATCTGGGTGGCCTGGGTCGAGGTAGTAACCTTCGCCGTTCCAATTCGTGCCGGCTGAGTTCCTCATCAGGTATTCGGGATGCAGATTGAAGACGTGACCCGCCTGCGACGGCGGCGTCAGGCTGCTCCAGATCACGTGGGTCGTAACCCAGCAATGCACCTGGATACGCGGCAAACCGGAGTGGGCCTTGTTAATGATATCTTGCAGCGCGTCGAAGCCGGAGGAAATGGCGGTGGTCTTGGGATCGTTGCCGGCGATGCCCGGAGTGTAGAACGCGTCGCCCCGCCGCCGCATTTGCACCACAACGGCATTGAAATTGTACGCCCGGCAATCGGCGATAAGTTGGGTAACCTGGCTCGCGTTCAGAAAGCCCGTGCCCCAGGCGTCCACCCATACGCCGCGGAACTCGTTGCTCTGCGCGAGAGTGTTCGGGGTGCCAGCCATGAGCAGGAGCAGGAGAAGCGGACTAACACCAGCGGCACGACTCAGATGCATTGCTTAAGGTTATTCTCCTTGATCCACGAAATCAAACAGTCCTTGGGTAAGGATGCCTCGCCGAGGCGTCCGTTTCCGTGCCAAGACAGACGTTTCGGCGAAACCTTCCTGCCTGGCTTGCGCGACGCCTTTTATTTGCCTCGGTTGCGGCCGCCCGATACCTTGCGGTCAATGTTTGTAGTTGCGTTGTCATCCGCATGAAGGTCGCCTTTCTGACCTCCGATAATCGGGACGAGTTCAAGGACTACGCGGCGCCCAGGCCATATTTTGGAACCGCGCCGGCGGCCCTGCTCGAGGGGTTCGCCCTGCTGCCGGACACGGAAGTGCATGTCGTTTCCTGCACACGCCAGGAGCTGAGGTCGCCTGAGAAACTGGCTCCCGATATCTTCTTCCACTGCCTGCACGTGCCGAAGATCGGCTGGATGCGAACGCTGTTCCAGGGTTGCATCCGCGCCGTGCGGGGGAAGCTGAAGGAGATCCAGCCGGACATCGTGCACGGCCAGGGCACCGAAGGGCACAATTCCCTCGCCGCGGTCTTGTCCGGTTTCCCGAACGTGATGACGATTCACGGGAACATGCGGCACGTGGCCAGGGTGGAGAGGCACAAGGCATTTTCCTATAACTGGGTGGCTGCGCGGCTGGAGGGCTTTACGGTGCCGCGCTCGGGCGGCGTGGTCTGCATCACGCGCCACACGCAGCAGGCGGTGGCCGGGCTGGCCCGGAAGACCTGGCTGGTTCCCAACGCCGTTCATTCCTCGTTCTTCGAGGTCAACGCGCGACCCGATCCGCAGGCGCCGCCGCGAATCCTGTGCGTCGGCCGGGTGTGCGCCCTCAAGAACCAGAACGCCCTCATTCGCTCGCTCGACGGGCTGGCCGGCCGATGCAGGTTCGAGCTGGTCTTTGTGGGCAAAGTCCAGGACCTGGAGCCTTACAAGGGGGAGTTCCTTCGCCTGATGGCCGAACGCCCGTGGTGCCGGCACGCGGGCTATGCCGACCGGGAACAGCTTCAGGCGTGGCTGCGCGGGGCGGCCCTGCTGGTGCTGAATTCGCTGGAGGAGAACTGTCCGATGGTGATCCTGGAGGCGATGGCCGCCGGCGTGCCTGTCGTCGCCTCGCGGATCGGCGGGGTGCCGGATCTGGTTACCGACGAGCGGACTGGACTGCTATGCGACCCCAGCGATCCCGCCAGCCTGCCGGCGCAGGTCGAGAAGGCGCTAGCGAACCCCGGGGCGATGGCTGAGTTGGCCAGCCGAACCCGAAGGCTGGCGGAGGAACGTTTTCACCCGAGGACCGTTGCCCGTTCGCATCTCGACATCTATCGCGAAGTCCTGGGCCGCCGCGCTTAAGTGCCAGCCAATGTATCGTAGATGCTCTGGAGTCGCCGTCCCACTTCGAGCCAGGCAAGGGGCCGGGGCGGCGGTTTCAGCGCGGGTGCGGCGTCGTAGAACTGCCGCAGAAACGGCGCGGTTCGGGCCGCAGAGGCGGTGATCGGGCAATAGCAGGCGCTTTGGCCGAAGACGGTGGTGGCCCAGGGCAGGCGGCTCAGCAACAGGGGGCATTCACAGGCGGCGGCTTCGAGCGCCGACAGGCTGAGGCTTTCCATGGCGCTCAGCAGCACGAAGCCGCGGGCCTCGCGATAAACCTGCGCCAGTCTTGCCCGGTCCCGGATCGGACCTTCGTAGCGCAAGACGCGCGGATGCGCCCGGGCGAGGGTGGCGAACCGCCGGGCGTAGGCATCCGACTCCGAGTAAGGTTCGCCGATAACCCAGAGCGGCGTCTGAGCCCGCAGGGCCGCCTGGGCGAGTTCGAACACCCGCTTGCGTTCGGTGATGGTCGCCGTGCAGACCAGCCATGGCCCGCGCGCGGCCGGTCGGCTGTTCAGGAAGGTATCCTCGACGCCGTTCGGTACGACGTGGACTTTGTCGGGCGGGGCATCATACAAGGTCTTCATCAGGCGGGCTTCCCATTCGGTCAACGCCACGCAGGCGTCGGCCAGTTGGTAGGAATCCCAATGAAACGACGAGACCGCCCGGGGCGGCAACGTGCGTCGCATCGCGCGCGTGAGGAACCGCTGGAACCAGAGGCGGAGCCGCGAGCGGGAGCCTTGCTCGGTCAACAGTTCCGCCTGGAGTACCTTCATTCCACCTTCGTGAGCCGCCCGCACCAACTGCGCGGGGATTCGGCCGAAGAAGTGTAATACCTCGCCGGTCTGCCCGCCATCCCACCAGCGCAGAAACTCGACCTCAAGCCCGGTCTGCCGGAGGGCATCTCGAGTGCAAAGGATCTGAGTCGTGAGCCCGCCATGGGCTACGGAGAAAGGCACGAGGTAATACAGCAGCACTTTCATAATTGCCTCAGGCGGGCGCGCCGAGCAATTGCGCGTAAGTGTCGCGCAGCGCGACCGCGACTTCCTTCCAGCCATACAGCCGTACCCTGGGCGGTGGAAGGGCGGGACATTGCTCATAGAATCGCCGCAGCGCCGCGACCGCGGCCGGCCCGCCGCGGACAGGAATATAGCTGGCCTGGCTTCCAAACCGCTCGTGGGCCCACGCCTGATCCGGCAGCAGCAGCGGCAGGCCGCAAGCAGCGGCCTCGTGCGCCGCCAGGCTCCAGTTCTCGAAGCGGCTCATCAGCACGAAGCCGCGCGCTTGCTGGAGCTGCCGAATCATGCCGGCCTGGTTCTCGACGTGGGAAAGGTGTTTGACAAACCGACTATCCACCAGTCTGCGGAACTGCTCCCAGTAAGGGCTGTCGGCGCCCTGGGGCTTGCCGACAAACAGCACGGGCACCCGGGCCTGGACGGCCAGTTGCGCCAACTCCAGGCAGTTCTTGGTCGGCGCGATCCGGCCGTGGCATATCAGGTGATCCTCGGTTCGATCGCCGGGACCGGCACCCAGGAACGCGTCGCTGAGCCCCAGGGGCACCACCGCCACAGAGTTCGGTCGCGCGCCATAGACTTTCTCCAGCACCCGCCTCTCCGCTTCCAGGCCCACGATCACTCGATCACACATCCGAAACGCAGACCAGGGGAGCCGCGTTCGCAGCGGCTGCGGAGCCAGCATAAGCGTCCGGATGATGATCCGGCGCCACAGCAAGTCCCGGTTGGACCGGTTACACTGTTCAGTGAGCAGGATCGTGATAACGACTCTCCATCCCTTGTCGCGGGCGAGGCGAATGAGCGGTATGGGCATGGCGCCGACGTGATGAAGTATGTCGCCGCGCTGGGCTTCATTCCACCATTCCAGGTAGCCGGTTTCCACCCCGATCTGTGCCAGTGCCGCCTTGGTCTGTTCAATTTGAACCTGCGCGCCCCCGTGAGCCAGCATGAACGGCACATGGCAGTTGAAGAGGACTCTCATACTGGACTCACGCAACCCTATCAATCGAGTGCGTAGGCGCTGCGTTTGGGTAGCAGCCGGTTGCTGCCGACAACCGTTGCTCCCGGCGGCACATCCCGCGTGACCACGGCGTTAGCGCCAACCGTCGCACCTTGGCCAATTCGCACCCCGCCCAGGATCTTCGCACCGGCGCCGATGTAAACCCCGGTCTCAACCCGGGGGGCGGCGTTTGACAGGTCGCGCCCGCCCAAGGTCACCTGATGACCAATAACCACGTCATCCCCAATCTGCGTTCCCCGGTGAATGACGATCCCCATTGGATGCGGCAGAAACACCGTCTCGGGAAGGGCCAGCCCAATGTCGCAGCCCAGGAAATACATATACAACCGGCTCAGCACCGGCACGGGGTGCCGGGTCAAGAAGATCAGCGCGCGAGCCGCCCTGCTGTTGCTGATCCAGGGGTTTTTGGGATGAGAGCGCTTGGGACTGCGTTTCACGGCCTATTTCCTCAAGTAAGTAAACACGATCGCGATGCTCACTTTGAACATGTAATAGAACGCATGGAAACCCTGGATGGAGGACTGCCCGCCCAGCCGCTCGCACATCTCCACGGGCACTTCCCCAAACTTCAACCCCTGACGGGCATAGAGGATAATCGCCTCGGGTTCCGGATACTCGTCGGGATACGAATCGCATAAGACCTCCATCGCCCTTCGGTTCATCAGCCGCATGCCCGAGGTCGGGTCCAGCACCTCCTTGCCGACGATGAGCTTGAGCAACCACCGCAGGAACTTGATACCCGACCGGCGCAGGAGGGTGGATTGAAAGCCTTCTCTATCAACAAAGCGCGAGCCGATGGCGATATCCCACCCGTTCCGCTCCAGTTCCCGGAGCATCAGCGCGATATAACTCGGCGGATGCTGGCCGTCTCCGTCAATCTGGATCGCCATGTCAAACTGGTTGCGGAAGGCGTATTTGAGGCCGGTCTGCACCGCACCGCCGATGCCAAGATTGATGGGCAGGTTCAGGGCCACGCAGTTCAGATGCGAAATAAGCTCCGCCGTGCCATCGGTCGAGCAGTCATTGACTACCACGGGCGTGAGCACGGCTTCCTCGAGCTTGAGCGCGTTGACGGCCTGGACAACCGAACAGATGCTGGCCTCTTCGTTGTAGGCGGGGATCACCGCCGCGATTCTCACCGGCCGGCTCATGGCTTTGACTTCCGCGTTTAGCGGCCCTTGCATGGCAGTCTGGGGGTATCTTTGAATATGTTCCCGGCATGCTCCGCTGGAATCAGCCGTGCTGTCAAGCGCCGAACGCCTGCGGCCGAAGCGTTTTCGGCTGCCGCGGTTTGGACTTTTCCTTGCCGATGGCTATGTAATAGCCTCCTCTTTATGCGTAAATGTGCTCGTGATTTGAGCGGATCTTTGTTGCGGGTTCCTCGGGCCTCTTTGGGGTTGAACCAAACCGCTGCAGCGCGGCCCGCATGACTTCCGCCAACCCCCAGGGCGCGGGCAATTCAGCTTCCTCGGCCGCGCCGGCGCGAATGGTGCGGGAGAGCCTCCCCAAGCCGTTAGGGCCGGTTGCGGGCTGGATCTTGTTTTGCGTTTTCTGCAATTGCGCCGGCTGGCTGCTTTCCGCCGTCCATCAACTCAACGCAACCGGCTACAGCGTCGGCCTGTCGGTGCTTCTCCTGCTGGCGATCACCTTTCGCAAGCGCTTCTTTTCCGATAGGCCATTGGGTGGACGGCTGAAGAAACTCTGCCGCCGGTTTCGGCGGATGTTCCCGCTGGCCTATTTGGCTTTGGCGATCATGGCCATCCTGGGGGGAATCCTTTGGCCGCCCGGCAACCCGGATGGGCTGACGCAGCGCATCCCGCGGGTTCTCCACTGGCTGGCCGAGCAACGCTGGCACTGGATTGACCATAGCCCTCACAGCTTCAATACGCACGCGTGCGGCTTCGAATGGTTGATGGCGCCCATGTTAGCGATTCTCCGGACTGATCGCTGGGTGTTCGTTTACAATGGAATCTGCTACCTGCTGATGCCGGGATTGGTATTCAGCCTGTTCCGCCGCCTGGGCGTCAGCGGACGCGTGGCGTGGCATTGGATGTGGCTGTTGCCGGCCGGACTGGGCTTTGCGATGCAGGCTGGCAGCATCGGCAACGATGCGGTCGGGGCGCTTTTCGCGCTGGCGGCGGTGGATTTCGCCGCGCGCGCATGGACCAGCCGGCGGGCTGCGGACGTTTGGCTATCCATCCTGGCGGCGGCACTCCTTTCGGGGCTCAAGACCAGCAATCTGCCACTCGGATTGCCGTGGCTTATCGCGATATGGCCCAGCCTGCGGCTGCTGTGGCAACGACCGTTCCGCACGGCGCTCGTGCTGACGGTCGCACTCTTGAGTTCGCTCTTGCCCGTCATGCTCGCCATCCGCCTGCATGGCGGCGATTGGCTTGGCCGGGCGTTGGAATCCGAAGGGATGTCCACCCCCGCGCCTTGGGTGACCCTGACTGCCAACACCCTGAACCTGGCACTCGGCAATCTCCAACCCCCGCTCTTTCCGCTCGCGGATCGCTGGAACGAACACGCTTACAGGCTACTGCCCAAGGGCTTGCTGACAAGGATGGAGGCAGGGTTTGAGCCGGGCGCGGCTCACCTCCGGGCGATTGACCTGCAATTCGAGGTTTGTGCCGGCCTGGGTGTGGGCGTCAGTCTGCTGCTGCTCATCTCCTGGCTCTGCGCCCGACGGCGCCCACCGCTTCCCGCGTCCAGCCCTCCGCCCGTCGGCCCCTATCCGCGCTACGTCGTTCCTCTGGTTCGTTGGTCGGCGGTGATTTCGCTGCTCGTCTTCATGCGGTACATGAACGTCAGCAGCCTCTCGCGGCTGGTGATGCCCTATTACTGCCTGGTGATCCCCCTGTTGTTGACCGGCGCGGGCCACCAACGGCTGGTGCGCGCCCGGTGGTGGAGAGTCTTGGCCGCCGCGGTCTTTCTGCTCGCAGCCGGAATGCTCATCCTCAATCCTCCGCGTCCGCTTTGGCCGGCCGAAACCCTGCTCAGCCGCCTGTCCGCCCGCCACCCGCATTCCCACATCATCGCCCGAGGCATGTTGCTCTACCAAAGCTATGCCGTCCGTTGGGACCTGCTGGCGCCGGTTCGCGACCACATCCCCGCCGACGCCACCGATGTTGGCTTGATGACCTATATCAGCGCTTCGCCGATGCAGACCTCCCTCTGGCGGCCGTTCGGTCACCGGCGAATCTGGCCGCTGAAACCGACGCATTCCCGCGAGGACCTGGCAATGAAGGGCATTGAATACGTCGTGATTGCCCTCGAGGGCACGCCCCCTCGGGACCGCGCGTGGCTGGAGGCATGGTCGCAAGACCACGGCGGCTCTGTCATTGCCGAGGTGCCGGTCAGGAATCGCGCCACCGGCGACCCCTGGCCCTGGTACGTGATCAAGCTGGCTCCAGCCACCAACTAGGACCCGCCCTCCTTTCCGGGCATCCGGCCTGAAGAGTCGCCGCCATCCTTACCCTCTTGACTGGATTCGGGCGTATCCCGCCATTCCCAGGATTGCCTCAAGCTCGACCGTCCAAGCGCTGGAAAGTCTCGCCGAGGCGTCCGGTCCCGCGCGGACACCGACGCTTCGGCGAAACGTCCCTACCTGCCAAGTCTTACTTTGAAGCTTCGATGGTCTCCGCGATCAGCGGGATTGTGGCCGGTGGTTGCGGGGACACGTCAAACGCGCTCTTTAGCCGGGCGCAGGCGGCAGTGGCCTGAGTCTGGTCCGTGGCGTGAATGCGCGCCAACACACTCCCGGCTTGGACAGCTTCACCGGGTTTCACGAGCTCGTCCACTCCCACATCGTAATTGAGCACCGACTCCTTGGTCAGCCGGCCGCCGCCCAGTTCCCGGATCACCTCGCCGATGATGCGCGCATCGCACCGCGACACGAACCCGGCGTTCGGAGCCTCCAGAGGTGCCACCACCGGCGCGGTGTGATCGAGCGCGAGTTTCCGCTTGAAAGCGGCGAGATCGGCGCCCTGCGCGGCCAGCATCTCGTCCCATCTCGCGAGCGGCCTGCCCGAGGTCAGGCAGGCTTCGGCTTGCCGGAGCGCGGCGTTGAAGGACTCGGCCTTGCCGGCTTGCACGAGGAGGTGCGCGGCGCAGGCGAGCGTCAGGTCGCGCAAATCGGCCGCGGGCGCGGGTGCTTTGTGCCCTGCGCGTGAGGCGGGATCGGGGGTGAGACAGGCCACGGACTCCTTGACTTCGAGCCAGTTGCCGGCCGCCCGGCCGAGCGGAGTGTTCATGTTGGTCAACAGGGCGCGGGTGTTGACGCCGCATTCGTTGCTCAGCGCCGTGAGCGCCCGCGCCAGTTCGCGGGCCTTCTCCAGTGTTGGCATAAAGGCGGCGCAGCCGTACTTCACATCGAGCACCAGCGCGTCGAGGTCCTCGGCGAGCTTCTTCGAGAGGATGGAAGCGACGATGAGCGGGATCGAGGGCACTGTGCCGGTCACATCGCGCAGCGCATAAAGTCCCTTGTCCGCCGGGACCATGCTCGTGGTCTGCCCGCACATAACACAACCCAGGCTCTGGACGAGGTCGGTGATGCGCCCGGTGGGGAGCAAGGTCTGGAAGCCCGGGATGGAATCGAGCTTGTCGAGCGTGCCGCCGGTGATGCCCAGGCCGCGGCCGGATATCATCGGCACGCGGAAACCCAGGCACGCCAGCAGCGGCGCCAGCGGGAGCGACACCTTGTCGCCGATGCCGCCGGTGGAGTGTTTGTCCACCAGCGGGCGCGGATCGGACGGGAACTTCAGCACATCGCCGGAGTCGCGCATGGCGAGCGTCAGCGCGCGGACCTCGTCCGGGTCGAGGCCGCGGAAGTAAACCGCCATCAGGAAGGCGGCCATCTGGTAGTCCGGGATGCGCCCGGCGGTGAAGTCGGACACAATCTCGCCGATCTGGGCAACTGGGAGCGCCTGGCCGTCGCGTTTGGCCTCGATAAGGCTGAGGAAGTTCACGCACTCAAACTTACAAACGCACGCCCAAAGGCAATCCCAAACTCCGCCGCGCAACCGGACACCGCGAGCGTACCATCTGTAACGACCGGCAACAGTCTCTACGCGCCATTTACGGCCGCTTGCCTGGGGCAGCGCGGCGTTCAGCTTTTCCAGCGGGGCCAGGTGATTGACGTGCAATCGCTCGCCGATGTCGCGCATCTCGACAAGGATGCTGCCCCGCGGCCTCCGAATCCGTACGGTGGGTCAGGCTGAAACGCCAAGACGCGGAAGGCGGAATCCGGGATCGAAGATGCAAGATCGGAAATAATGTGGCGCGCAGGACCATTTCCTTGCCAACGGGAGAGCAGACGACGGCGTAAAATCCCTCTGAGACACCGGGAGACCGTGCAAACCGCAAAGCCATTGCACTCCAACGTGTTACGCACGGCGCTTCCCGAGACAGCCCGGAATTATCTGGCCTGTTTATACGTAAGACATTGATAGGTAGAATGTTACACGACGCTACAGCCACTCCACGCGCGGTTCTCCGACCCCAGTTTCCCGGTAGCTATCCGGTGTGGCTCCGGTGTCTTGCCGGCGATATCCCAGTGTGTCTCCCATGTGGATCGCTGCCCATGGGAGATACACCGGGGACACACCCTGCCGACACCTGGGTCGCCCATTGTTTGAGCACGATTTGCTGGAAACAGCAACCGATTCCAGTCTCCAGGATTCAAGCCACCGAACCTCTCTCAGGCCGACAGAATGGCGCATCATGTCGGAAAACACGCCTATGGCGATGTTCGCGGTATCCAGACGGTCATTTCTGAGGGGCCACGATTGCCCCAGGCATAGTACGGAACGAGGCGCAGGTCCAGGGGTGCGGCCGGTGCAGTGCGGAATTCACGATAGAGTTGCGCGGTCCAAGGCGCCTTCGGCTGGGCCAAACCTTGGCCTTCCAGCGCGACAACGCCACCCAGCAAACGGCCATCGTACCGGGCAGTAAAATCCACGTCTTCCGGCAGCATGATCTCGAGGATACGCGCGCCCGCCGGCAGGTCTGCTGATTCGAGACAATAGACGAGCGGCCCGCGCTTGACCGCAAGCTGGTTCAAGGCTTCCTCGACAAAGGGATTCGCCTCGACCAGAATCACGGACATTGGAAGGTCCAGGTCCACGACATCTCCCGGCTGCCAGGCGCGGCGCAGGGTGAAGTAGGTGCCAGGAACTGGGAAGGTCTTGGCGGGGACGCCGTTGAGCCGAATCGTCGCGCCCCTGGCCCAACGGGGAATGCGCAGCTTTAGCGCGAAGGGACGGGCGGCAGACTCGAGCAATTTGAGGCGCACTCGCCCATTCCAGGGGTATTCACTCTCCTGGGTGACCTTCAAGGGCTGGCCGGCAGCCAATTGGGTGTTGAGGCGGCTGCTGCCGTACAGGTTCACATAGAGCGTGTCCTCGGCTTTGGCGTAGGCGTAACCCGCGGCTTCGGCGACGGTGCGAGCCAGGTTGGGCGGACAGCAGAAGGAGCTTAGGAACGGAACGCGTCTGTGAGGCCAGCGCAGGTTCTCCGGCGGCGGGTCCAAAGCACGGAGTGGGTTAACGTAGAGGAAGTTGGTGCCGTCGAGGCTCACGCCGGAGAGCACGCTGTTGTAGAGGGCGAGTTCGAGGACGTCCACGAAGCGAGCCTCGCCCGTGATCAGGAACATGCGCCAGTTCCAGAGGACGTTGCCGATGTTGGCGCAGGTCTCGCTGTGCGCCGTGAATTGGGGCAGTTGATAATCCCGGCCGTAGGCCTGGTGAACACGGGTGATCGTCTTCTGGTCCTTGGCCGCGTCCGGTGACGCGCCGTCGTAGAGCGCGCCACACCCGCCAGTGATATACATCTTCCGTTCGGTTAGGTTCGTCCAAATCAGGTCCAGGGGATTCCATAGGTTCCGGTCGCCGGTCTCGGCGAACAAATCGGCCGCGCCGGCGTAGAGATAGTTGGCGCGAACTGCGTGGCCCACGGCGTTGGTTTGCTGCGCGAACGGGATGCGATCCTGGTTGTCGTCGCCGCCGGTGGTTATGAGGTCGCGCATCGCGAGGAGCTTCCCGGCCAACTCCAAGTACCGTGGCTCGCGGGTCGCGCGATAAAGCTCAACCAGGCCCATATAGTGCGAAGGGCAGATCGAGTTGCGGGCCAGGTCCGGCGTGGGATTCCGAAAGGTCTGATCGAGGAAGTCGGCCGCTTTGCAGGCCACGGCCAGGAAGTTGGTGCGACCGGTAACGCGGTGGTGCATGCAGGCGGCCGTCAACAGGTGCCCCAGGTTGTACATCTCGAATTGGAGAGGGTCTTGCAGAGGGGCGAGGGGCGAGGGGCGAGGGGAGGAGGTGGAGTCAGCTTTGCGTTGGGCGATCAAGACGGAGGTGTGTATGTAGCCGTCGGGCCGTTGGGCTTTGGCGATGACGCCCACGGCCTCCTCGATGCGCTGCGCCAGTTCAGGGTCGGAAGTCGCAGCTAGGACCGCGCAAGCGGCTTCCAGGCATTTGTAGAAGTCGCCGTCGTTGAAGGGAGCGCCGCGCTGCCGGCCCTCGGCCAGCCCGGCAGCAATGCGGAAGTTCTGATAGAAGTGGCTGTAGTTGGTTCCGGCCATCACCGACCAAAGACCCGGCAGCGTTTGGTCACGGCAGAGGGTGAAGCGGTCGGCCCAGAAACCGTGGGTCCAATGGACTTCGTCCAAGCCCAAGGGGCGAACGTGGGCGAACGGGCTGGAACGGGTGTCCGCTATGCAGGCTTCAGTCGCGAGGAGGGGAGAAGCGGGGAAAAGCAGAAAGCAGAAAGCAGAAAGTAGAAATGGAGCGGCAAAAGGAGAGACAGAAAGATCGCAGACAGAAAGATGGGAGGACGGCGAGACGAAGGTGATCTTGCGGTCTGCAATCTGCACGGGTGAGTTCATTTTCACTGATGACCCGGCTTGCGGGCGTCACGCGGTTCGAGGCGGGCGGACTGCGGAACGAACCCCAAGACCACAAAGCTGCCTTTGCCGATCAATTCCAGCTTCTGCCGGCCCGGGCCGTAGCGGAAAGCATGCACGTTGAGGCCGGGGCAGCCCTCGACTGCTGCGGCGTTGCGGATCAAGGGCTCGACGCCGCCGCGTTCATCGGCATGCGAGGCGACGTCCAGATTCGGCACTTGCAGCCAGATGTCCCGCTCGCTCTGGAAATAGCCGACCAGGACGCGCACCGGTTCCGCCACTTCGAATTCGATGGGTTCATAGCGGCCATTCTTGGCCTGCTCGTGCGAGAAGCGGATACCCGTCAGTCCGTTCAGCTCGGGCGCAAGTGCGGTGATGGTATATTGCCGGTCGGCAAATGGGCGCGCGCCGACTCCGACCTGGTAGGGTTCCGCATTGGTGCTGATGAGTTTGAACTCCGCCGCCGGCCAGGCGGCGATTGGCAGGCCAGCCTCCGCCCCAACCGCGTTCGTTGTTCCGTGTTTCAAATGCTCGACCTGCGCCTGGAAGTCGGCGAGTTCCCGCTGATAGAGCGGCAGAACCTGGCTCCAGTGGTAGTTCGTGCCCGCTCCGCTCACCGCGCCATGGAACGGAATCTTCCGATGTCCGGTCTGCATCGAGTTGGCGAAGCGATAGGATCCCTTCGTGAGCCGGACCAGCGTGTCAAACTCAGCGAGGCTTTCTCGCATCCTGACCGCTGCGAGCTCCATGTCCCCGACGGCATGGCTGTAGTTGTAGCGCAACACTAGTTTTGCCGCGGCGACCTTGGCCCGGTAATCGGCCACCATCGCGCCGATACAGGAAATGTCATTGCGTAATCGCGCAAACTCGTCCTTGTGCCTTCTCACCGAGGGTGCGGCCGCCGCAATGGCTTCCCGGGCGGAATTGGCAAACTGCAGCACGTCGCGCACCGCTGAGTCCGGGGTCTCACCTGCGTGCGGCTCGCGGCTCCATTCCTTGCGCGCGAACTCGTCCAGCCGTTCGCCCGGCGGCGCCTGGGACTCCCACAACTCGGTGATCGCGTTGTAGGGCTTCGGGTTTACCAACTGGTCCAACGTCATGCCTAGCGACAGCGTTTGCCGGTTGCCCTCCGTGATCCCGAACCGGCGAACCAGGACCGGCGCGACTTCGCCGGCATCGTTGTAGGCATCGAGAATCTTCCCGGCGGCGTTTTGGTCGCACCCGTACCGTCCTGCGAGCCGTCGGACCCAATAAGCGCGATCCTCCGTTTCCGGCACGTCCGGATTCCACGCGTACCGCGCCCAAGCCTCAAACCATATCCAGTCCCGCTCCCACTGCTTGAGGGGCGGCTCCACGAGGTCAGGGGAATAGGGCCAGTTCCAGTACGACAGCGGATACAGATGGAGGCCGGTGGCGCCCAACCGGTCACGCGAAGCCTGAACGCATTTCTTAATGAAGCGCTGGGCGCCATAACGGAACGGCTCGAGGTTGGAGAGGATGTGGACATTGACCAGGTGCGGTCCGAGCCTGGCCATCGCCAGGTGTGTCGCTTGAGCTTTGCCGCGCGGCTCGTAGGTGGTGAGCGACTCGCCATTGTACTTCGTCTCGGTGAACAGGTTGGAATAGACCTGGAAGCACGCGGGCATAATCACTTCGGCGTTCATCGCATGGGTGCGGATCACTACCGGCGGTTGCTCCCTGAGTCCGGCTGCTCTCATGCCGTCGAGCACGCCCGGCAGGATTGTGTTTGTGGCCCAGACGATTTGATTGCTGGTGTCTTGCAGCGCCTCGCCGAGGCAGACCATCAAACCGACGTTCGGGTATTGCTTCACAAACTCGGCAATGGCCTTGCGCGTGTAATCCGAAGCCAGGGGCGTCGGCGCGGCGAGCTGAGTCGGGACGCCGTGTTTCTCCGCCAAGGGTTGGGGCAGGAAGATGTTGTAGAACATCTGAACCAGCCAGATGCCGCGCTTGTCGCACTCGGTGGTGAGCCAGTGAAACATCTCGACGTTCTGTTTGAAAGTGGCCTCGGGCACTTCAATCGCGTCCGGATAGTCCGGCAAGCGCACCAGCGACGCAAACGGGTGGCCGTTCCACAGGTAGAGTGAGTTCAGGCGGTTCTCGACCAGGAAGTCGAGATACGCCTGCCAGAGCGCTTGGTCGTAGAACCACGGGAAGAGCTCTGGCGTATATGGGTACTCGTAAACCTTCCTGCCCGGCAGGATGTAGGTCTTCTGCATCCCGATACAGGTGCCGCGGAGCCTCATCGCCGGTCTTTCATGAACGACGTTCAGATGCAGAGGGAGTTTGCCCGCCTCGCGAATCCGCTCCGCCAGGGCCAGACAACCGTAGAGCGCGCCGGAATCGTCTTCGCTCAGAACGATGGGGTAGGCGCCTACTGTCGTTTGATTCAACCCATAGCCCTCGCTTGGGCTACCCGTCCGCGCGGGCGGGTTCACGTGAATCATCGGCCCGGAAGACGGGGCGGAACGCACAACGACTGCTTGCGTTCTGACGGCCTTCAGCGCGGCGACCAGGCGCTCGGCGCCAAACTCCACCCGCGGGGCGGCATTGGACGGGATGACGATGGAGACGGTTTCCGCGCGCCCGACCCACGAGAACAGCAGCGCGAGGGCGAAGCCGAAGCGACGCGCGAGTCGCCCGGCGTGTGTTCCGTGATTACTCATGCAGCCGCTTGATGCGAATCGCCAGATACGGCCGGCCGGGCAGTGAGATGGCGCGACCCTCTTTATCGGCGTGGAAGTAATCTGTCTCCTTCACGAGCGTGAAAGGGCCAGACACGGGTGTGACAGTCATGTTCCAGGTGTCGAGCACTTCAGCCTTGAACCTCATTCCGTCGGCCGGGGGCAGGCCTTTGCCTTGCGGCGGTTTGGGCAGCCTGAACTTCCAGGCCGTAGGGGTCTGCTTGCCGAGGTAAACCAGGTAGTAGTCCGGCGCTTTGCCGCCGTATTCCGGGTTCTGCCACTTATCAATCGGCTCGATGCCCTCCGCCGGAGCGTCGTCGAGGACCTGCTTGAGGAACGCGAGGCGGGCGGGGCTCTGGCCCTTGAGCACACCGCCTTTGGACCACCAGAGAACATCATCGGGGCTCAAATAGGTCTCGCCGTGGCCGACATACGTGCCTGCCACAGTGCCGTTCCAGAAGCGGAAGACAAGTTCCTCCGCCGAGAGGTTGCCCCAGCGCTTCGGGATGTCGCCCTCGTATTTCACCTCGTCATAGACGACCGGCTTGCGATAGGCGTCCCGGTAAATGCCGGCGGTGTTGGGGTCCTCGACGGCGGAGCCGTTCTGGATGCTCGCGTGGGTAATCCAGGGGCGCGTTTGATTGAAGATACGTTTGCCGTTGTGAATCGAAAGCAGGCGATGGAACGGGTCGCTGCGCGAGACGAGCTGCCCGATGCGCTCCCAATCCTCCTGAGTCTTGTGCTCCATGAAATCGTATTCGTTGGCGAGCGACCACCAGACATTGCGGAACGCGGCGAACCGCGCCACGACGTAACGCAAGTAGCGGTCGTCCTCCAGCGGCGTCATGCGGTCGAAGCCCCAGGCGCCCTCGTCGTAGGGGTGCAGGAGGATGATATCGGCCTCGATGCCGAGCTTCTGCAGGTCGAGGATACGCCGTTCGAAGTGCTGGAAGAACCGGGGATTGAAGCGCGCGGTGTCGAAGTTGCGCGGCTTGCCTTCAAAGGGATACATCGGCGACTCGTTCGTGTTCCACGAATAGCGCTTGGGAAAGACGCAGAACCGAATCTTGTTGAAGGGCGACGCCGCCAGCGTCTTGAGCGTCTGCTCCTGCAACGCATCCAGTTGATGGGTCCAGACGTAACACGTCGTGCCGAGTTGCTTGTAGGGCGTGCCATCCGCATAGGCGAAATGAAAGGTGTTGGCTACGGCTACGGGGCCGTGGTTGCCGGACGAGGGTTTGACGACGGTGAGTTCGCCCGTCGCGCCGTTGAGCGCCGGCGTACTGCTGAGCGTCGTGTAGCTCCATTGACCCTGCCGATTCGGCATGAAGCGAACGCGATAGATGCCATCACCATCGTAGAATCCGGGCACCTCGATGGAGTCATAGCCCTGCGCGAATCGCGCCGCGAAGTGAACCTCGAGGAACGGGTTGCCATTGGTTGGCCCCGCGAGCGCCAGTTCATACAGTCCCCATTGCTCCACGTTCCGGCCATAGGGCTCGGAAGCCGGAGGCGCGGCCACGGTCAGGGTTGTCAAGGAGGCGGCCGCAACGGCGACAGTTCCGAGGTGTATGCGCAAGTCTCTCATGGCTGTTGGAAGATGGATTTAAGGTAGGCGGTGTTGGCGCCGAAGTTCTTCTTCACGTTGCGGGAGTCTCGGGCATCGCGGGAGCGCTCGATGACCAGCCAGCCGCTCCAGCCCAGATCGTCCAGCGTTCGCTTGACCGCCCGCAGGTCGAGGCGTCGGTTGTCCTGCAACAGAACGCCATCCTGGTCGGTGCAATGGATCTGGCAAATGCGCTCTTTGCCAAGTGTCCGCAAATCTGCCAGCAGATCGCGGCCTGCCTGGAGCGCATTGGCGAAATTGAAGTAGCACCGGATAGCGGGCGAGCCGATGTCAGCCAGCAGCTTCACTTCATCGGCGGCGGGCAGACTGGTTTCCACACCGATGACAACCCCGGCCTGCTCGGCTTTGGATCCCGCGGCTTTCAGGCGCTCGACAATCGCCGGCCGCAGTTCCGGGTGTTTGATCAGGTCGCCCCGCACGCCGAGCGGCAGGAACGCGATCTTCACACCCATCAGCTTCATGGTGTCGAGGCAGTCTTGCACCATACGCGGGACCGTGGGCCGCTCCGCGAACGACTGCGCGTAGAAGCCCGACATCGCCAGCGAGCAAATCTCCAGCCCCAGCTCGCGCGCCTGGTCGAGGAACTGCTGGCGCACCTCGGCTTTCGCCAGTTGATTGTCGAAGGTCTCGCGGTCCCCCAGGCTGCCCATGTCCACCTCCACGCCGTCCGCTCCAATCTCCCTGGTCAGTTGAAGTGCCCCGAGCTTCTGACGCTTGAGGATCATCCAGTCGCACAAAGCGATCTTGTAGCGGCGGACAGCCGCCGGTTTCGGAGAACCGGCCTCGGCTGCCAACATCCGGGTCGCAGGGCGCAGCCAGCCGGAGGTCAGAGCCACCGCCGTAGCCGCGAGGAAATCACGTCGGCTAAGCACTCTCAGGCGTAAGTTCGGTGACATATTTTGAGCCACGAAATCGCAATGCAGCCAGCAGTCTATCAGAATCTGCCGGAATCGTCTCATCTGGCGACGATTCTTTCGCAGGCCGTCCGCAGACGAGCGCATCTCGACACCGCCACCGGGGCGCGGCTGTCCTCAGCCGCAGCAGCCCCGACAATGCGGGCCTGCCCCGTTGTCCTGAGAGCCGCTCCCTTTCGCACGTGCTGCGGCTGAGGACAGCCGCGCTCCGCGCATGGCCCGATTGCCGAGAACGGTGGTGGTATCATGATACGCCCTCCGCAGACTGGCGTTGGGGGCAGGGACCCAAGCGGCGTGCCCTGCCGCGCCCAAGCCACGCGCACGCCGTGCACACCGGATGCACAAGCGATGCACAAGCGATGCACACCGGTCTGACGCGTGTGCATCCGGTGTGCATCGCTGGTGCATCGCTTGTGCATGTCTTGTACTCGAGGCGAGACGACGGGGAATCGGCCCCTCGCCGGACTTAGGCTGCGAAGTTGGGACCCCAACGAACAACGGTGCTTCATCATGACTCCTTCGTGAGCCACAAGAGCCTTGCGGCATCGGTCGGGTCGGGCAGCCGGGCGTCTTTGGCGCCCGGGATAGATTTGGGCGCGGCAGTGGTTCGGCCCGTCGTTAAGTCAACCTGCTTCGCGAGGAATTGGCCGCCTTCGCGGGACAAATCGAGCGCCGGGTCGGCGTCATGCCCGAGGTAAACCAGGTATTCGCCTTGGCCACGCAGGACCCAACGGCCTGGGCCGCAAGCTTCCGGCCACGGTTGCAGCCGCGGAATGAGTGCCAACAATCGCGCGTCGGTTGTCCCAGGCAGACGCGGCAACGAACCGCCCGCGCACAGGTAAGCCCAGCCAGCGGAGTCGAAGTTGCAGATCACGGCTTTGCCGGGGTGTTTAAGGCGATATTCCGCCGCCATCCGGGCCAAGTCGGTGTCCGTCGAGCGCCCGCCCTTCCACTGGCGCTCGAACTGGCGCGGCGCAAGATTCTTCCCTCCGGGCGGCGCGAAGAGGCCCTTGGCCGTCTGCCACCAATAGCGGAAGTCTATGAGGTCCACTACCGCGCGTCGTTTCGCATCCACCAGGACCGCATCTTGCACATCTTTCGTGCAACTCAATGCGATCAGCGGATGCCTCCCCGTTTCCCGCTCCCACTCCGCGACGGTATCGAGCCAGAACTGCATGAAGGCCAAGGGGCCGGTGAATTCGGCGCTGGTGAATTGAATAACGCTCGCGTTGGTGGTGAAGTTGTCGAGGCACTGGCGGATATAGGCCCGATGCAGGGGGCGGCGGACAGGATGCGCTACGTCGTAAAACTGCTCGGCCATGAAGATTCGCTTTTCCCCGGCATAAAAGGGCGGTTCGGGGAAGCCCGTGTCGTTGATGTTGTTCGCCGGCCGCCAGGGGAAGTCGGCCCAATGGGCGCCGGCTTCGAGGATGTTGTGCTGGAAGTAGTTCTGGTGGAACAGCACCAGGCCGCGCTGGTCGCAGATGTCGGCAAATGTCTTGAGCCGGCCCCAATACCACGGATTGTATCGGGTCAGGTCATAGCGGCTGAGGCCGTCCCAGGCGGTTCCCTTGCCGCTGCGCGCGAAGGGCAGCTCGTAGAACGGTGGCCAGACATCGCCGCTGGCGCGGCGGATGCGCTCGTGGTCGTCGCGCCGGCGTTCATACCAGAGGCCATAATTGTGATCGAGCGCGGCAACGCCGCCTGCCATAAGTGAGTCGGCCAGTTCGCTCAAGTCATCCGTAGCGCCCGGCCCCACCCGTCCGGGGACAAACCGCGTAAGGCCTGGCCCCGCCGCCGGGGCTTCACTGGCACGCAGATTGCCCCGCCACCAGGCGACATTTGTCATGGAGCCGGTGACCAAGTGCCCGTTGCAGACCAGCCAGCCGTTGGTAAGGACGAGGGGCGAGGGACGAGGGGCGAGGGGCGAGGGGACAGACTTAGGTGCGGACTCGGTAATCTCGTTGATGAGCTTGGCATCCCCAGGTTCGCAGTGGATTGGGTTGCGGGATGACGCAGCGGCAATGTAATCCGCCAGTTGGGGCGCGGGCTGACGCGAGGCTGCGACCAGCCTGGCAGTCTGCTCCGTGGTCGGGTTGGTGGATTCCTCGGTCGAGCGGTGGAGGAGTTTCACGCGCGCGGCAGCCTCAGGGCCGAGCCGGTCGGAAAGCTGCGCCAGGTACAGACTGTAGGGTCTGACCGACTCATTGGAACTCCGCCACAGGCCGTTGCCTTCAAACTCCCCCCAACAACCGAAGGCCCAGTTGCGCGCCGTGGGCGGGTTGGCGCAACGGATGACCGAGGCGCTGCACTGCCAGAGGACCGAATTGGCTGCCGCCCAGCCGGCGCCGTGCGGGCTGGCGCCACGATTGGCCAGGCTTAAGCCGTTGCCGTCAATCGCCACACAGTCGTAGAGCACCCCGGACGCCCAGCTTTCGATCGGGCCGCTGTCACCCAGCGGCAGACTGGCCTCACACTGGACAAAGGCATTCGGGCCGGCGGCACAGTGGCCGACTGAGAAGTCGTGGCGCCCGTGCTCAGCGTAACAGCGAAGGAAGAGCGTCATCTGCCCCATCGTGAAGAAGGTGTGGCGGCGGTAGCCTCCTTCCTCGGAGACCGGCGCGAGCGAAAGGCAGTCCTCGACCGTTACCTGTTTGCAGCTCTCAGAGACGGCCACCATTGACCCGGCAAAATGCGCGGCCGTCACCTGGCGCACCCAGGCGTCCTGCGCGTATTCCAGTGTGATGGCGAACCACGAGTGGTTTTCGTCCTTCGGATTGGCAGCATCGAAAGTGGACTCGCAGCGCAGGTTCTCGACGCCAACCTGGCTGATGCGGCCGGGCCACTGGTATGGCTGCACTTGGCCACCACCGAACTCCGCTTCGATGGCGGTCGTTATCGGCGCATCTACAACCACGAAGTTGCCGTTGAGCGACTTCACGACCCGGTCCCAAAGCAAGTCGCGGCTGCCAGGCTTCCAGGCAAGCCGCCAGTCGCCCTGCCCGCCGCCAAACTCGGTCATCCCCAGCCGCTCGATCCAGGCCTGCGTGCAGGGGCGGAGAATGGTGATCGTATCGCCCGGCCGCAATTCCGCAGGCTCCTTGAGGCGAAAACCTGTCGCGCCGACTGGGACGCAGTCGTCTTCGATCTCCCAGGTTTTCCCAAGGTGGTTGGTGCAATCGTAGCGGCCTTCGATGCGAATCAAGGTGCGCCGGTCCAGGCCGGTAGCGATCAACACGGTCCCCCCCTCGTTCATGCCCTGGCCGCGCAGCACAATACCGGAACTTGCCAGCCGGAGACTCCCCGAGACTTCATGGCGGCCTTTCAGGAGCAACACGGCGCCCCGCACGCCGCTTGCGTCGGCCGGAAGCGAGGCAACGGAATCTATCGCCTTCTGGATGCGCTCGGTGCGGTCACCCGGGCCGGGGGCAACCACGACGCGCACCGGTGCGTCGGGGATCGAGCGGTCTCCGCCCGCATAGCCGCAATGTGAGAAGTCTGGAATCCGGTTGCGTAGGGGATCCATCACATAGGCCAGTTTGCCGTCGGCGCCGAGAGAGACAGCCGGTGGCTCCTTGATCGAGGCCGCCAGGAGCGAGGAAGCCATGGCAGCGAGCACAGCTAGTGCGATGGAGCAGCTTCTCTTCATTTCGACGGCAACTCTCCCCTCACGAGGCCCAACTTCTCGGCACGGGCGATAAGCTGCCCATCGGCCAGCACGCGCAAACCCTGCCCACGCCCGTAGCGTTTTCCGTTCTTGTCCCAGACGACCGTCAGCGTGTGGCCATGGTACTTGACGCCATCCAGGCAGAACCAATCCCAAAAACCATCCGGCAACAGGGGATATACTTCGACAGTCTCGTCGGCCCGGGGCCGCAGGCCCACCAGACCTGTAATCACGAGGTCAGCGAAGGTGGAATGGTTGTAATAACGGCTGCGCTCCTGCCGGCCTTTGAGCCACTGGCCTGTGACTTCATCCAAGTACTCACCGATGTAAGGTTTGCCCTCGAACCGCTGGCAGTAGGTGTAGGTCAGGAAAGCGTCCAGGTAGTCCCGGCGCGTGACTGGCGCAGTCGCGCCGTCGCGCAGAACGTTGGCCAGCCCCACCAGCGTCTGGGATGTGGCAAAGGGCCAGACCGCCCCGTCCCACTCGCATTTGCAGCAGCCGTGTGAGCGAAACTCGGGGTGACGTCGTTCGGCCGTGGTGATGCCGTAAGGTGCTCGGAAGCCAGCCGGGTCTGTCAATTGCGCCCAGGCGACGTTCCGGTTGGGGTCCGCCAAACCGAAGCACCAGGGAATGAAGCCAATTTCCTCACGCGCATCGGCGAATTGGCCATCCTGGCGGCGCACCTCGTAGAACTGTGCGGTTGGATTCCAGAGCGTATCATTGGCCAGGCGTTTGAGGTCAGCGGCCTTCTGGTCGAATTCCCGGGCGAGTGCATTCCGCCGTCCCAATCTGGCGATGGCGGCAATGGCGCGTGCGTTACCAAACATGTAGCTGTTGATGGTGGGGCGAAGATTTCTGGCGGTGCGCGAGCCACTGATGGACTCCTCCATGCCGTCGCTCACATCGTATTGCCAGAACAGGCCACCGGGAAGCTGGCGTTCCTTCTCCCAAGACCGATAATCGGCGACGAGGCCGTCCAGCAAGCCGATCACATACCGGCGGTTGGCGTTAACGAGGTAGCGGTCATAGACCGCCGCAGCGAACCAATGACTATACTGATGGAAGTGAGGTTGAGGTCTGCCCCGGTTGCCGTGGAGCCAGTATCGGGTGTAGTCGTCAAGGTAGCTCTGGTCCGCCAGCCAGCGGCCCTCGGCCAGGTGATGGCCCACCGCGCAACTGATCGTGTTCCAGTCACCCGCATGACGGACCGGCACCAAGAACTCGGTGAAGACGAAGCCCTTAGGGGTGCGAACCAGGTGCTTGCGGAACGACCACCAGCGGAAGTAATAGACTTCCTGCACCTCTGAATCCGGGCACTCGAATAGCGGGATGTTCGCCTTCAGCCACTCCCAGGACTGTGCGTTGGACACGAAGTTGGTCCAGTTTTCATCCTCCATGCGATTGAAGTGCTCAATGTGGTGAGCAAACGCCGCCGGCTGCAGGACGGAAAAGCGCACAGGTTCCTCCGCAGGCGCCACGGAGCACCCGATCGCCAGAGCAATGCCGCTAACCACGCCTACGATACACCAGTTACACCGGTACGGCAGGGCAATCATCCCCCAGGTTAGCACGCTTGCCAGGGTGGGGGAGGCGGCGGTCAAATGCATCGTTTCGTGCCCAACCGGCATACCCGATCACTTGAGCGGGTCAACGTTGTTCTCCAACCGAGTGTAGTCCACAAATCGGGTTGGGTCGGTGCCGTTGATGAATTCTTCGATGTTCGTGTAGCCGTCCCCATCAAGGTCTTTGGCGGCGTCGGCGGGATCAGTCGGATCCAAACCTTGCTTCCTCTCCCAAGAGTTGGGCAGGCCGTCCCCATCGGAATCTTCATAGGGCTTGCCCGTGTAATCGGGATAGCCCCCGACCTGGGCTGGGTCAGCAATGATGCCCTTGCTGACGAGCGCCGTGATTTGAGCGATTACCGCCTCCGAATAACCGACCTGCGTCGTCGCCGCCACCGGTGCGGTTTGGGCTTGGGCCGTAACACTTCCCGAGCGCGCCGACTTGATGATCCGTTCATCCACGGAATCACGCCTTGGCAGCGTGGCGCCGGCGGCGGCGAGCACAGTCGCGTAGGCGCGGTCCGCCGACTCGATCCGCAAGGGTGCGTGGGGATACGGCGCGTTGGTGCGAATCTCAGCGAGGACCTGCGCCAGCGATTTGGCTCGGACGTCCGGCTGCACCCCCCCGTCCCAGTTGTCCGCGGTAACCCTGGCATTGCCCTCCACGATGTTGCCCGCCACATAGGCCTTGCCGAAATGGTCCACCACCGTTTTGCTGCGCTCGGACTCGGGTTTGAGGACGCGATAAGCGATCGGCGCGCCAAGTGGCGTAGCCGGCCCAGGTTTGAAGTAGTTGCTGATGATGCTGTAATAACTCATGTGGTCGCCGCCATCCACGGTGCGATGGACCCAATTGAAGAGGACATTGTTTGCCAACGTGAAATCGCCATACATCCCCACGCTCGGGTTGCGACCGGTGTTGCACGCCCAAAGGTTGTGATGGAACGTGCTGTTCAGCCCACCGATGGTGCTGCCAAAAGCGTGGTGGTAGGTGTTCAAGGCCTCGCTGAAGATCGAGTTCTGTATCGTGATGTTCACCGTCGGGAGCTTCAGTTCCTTGCCGACCCCGGGGGGCTGATACATGTGGCGATACATGCTCATGTTCTCGTCCAAACCCCAGCTCGCCGAGACGTGGTCAATCATGATATTGCCGGTGGGGTTGCCGCCGATGGAGTCGTTGCGATCGCCTACCCAAGTCTCGCCCCGCCGGAAGCGCATGTGGCGGATGACGACGTCGTGGGTTTCCAGCTCGACCGTATCCCCCGCAACGCAAACGCCGTCGCCCGGGGCGGTGCCGCCGGCGATCGTAATGTAAGGGGCGCGGATGCGAATGCGCTCCTTGAGGCGAATGATGCCGGCGACGTTGAAGACGACAATGCGCGGCCCGCCGGCTTCACAGGCCTCGCGAAAAGTGCTTGGCCCGCTGTCGTTGAGATTGGTGACCACGAACACTCTGCCGCCCCGCCCGCCAAACGAATACATGCCGCCACCCCACGCGCCGGGGAAGGCAGGAATCTTTGCCTGGGGCAAGTCCTTCGGTTCAGCGGCGCCCGGCAGGTAGGGCTTCCCTCTGGCTTCCCACTCTTTGATGAAGGGCAACACCCGTGCAAACGCTTCATCGGAACGTCGGTCCGCGGCGGCTCGACGGCGATTGGCCTCCTCCTGCACGGCCTTGGGCACATTGGGGTATTGGGCGCGGACAGACGAAATCAGCGTGAGCGCCGCGACGACGATGAGGAAAGACCGTCTCATGCCGTTGAAATTCATTTTGGCGAAGGCAGGGAATCCTCCCCGACAAGCGAGTTCAAGTACTTTTCAAGATTGGTGTAGCCGTCGCTGGTCATGTCCTGGTTGCCATCGGCGGTATCGCCGGGATTCAACCCGTGAGCTTTCTCCCATTCATCCGGCATACCGTCGTGGTCGGTGTCCCAGCCGGCGGGGCGGCGCACTTCCGGATAATCCTCCCAGCCGCCGACGTCGTCCTGAGAGTCGGGCAGACCGGGGAGGCCGGTCTTGCTGCCCTTGAATTTGAAAGTGCCAGCGCGGACCTCGGCAATTACGCGCTGATCGTGTTCGTCGAGCGCCGGGAGGTTGCAGCCGACATTGGCCAGAACGTTTGTATAGGCTTCGACGGCGCTGTGCGTTTCTACGAAGGGCTCGAAGAAAGGCCGGTCCACCCACGGGCTATAGTCCGTCGGCAGTCTGCCGCCGCGCTCGGTGGTGGCAGTGCGGCCGGCGGCTTGGTTGGCCAGGCCGAAATGGCCGGGCATGACATTCCCCTCGAAATAATAGCGCTGCGTTCCGGGGAAGCCAGCGTATTGGGCGTTGAGGGCATGAAACCACTTTGTGGCCGGGCCGGGCTGGTAGTAGTTGTTCACGAAATTGACCTCGTGCGCCCCCCCGTCTGTGGTGCGGTTCTTCCAGTTGTAAACGACATTATTGCGGAGATCGAGGCGTCCGGCGTAAGTATTCGCCGGTTTGCTCAGGCCACCAGCGAGGCTCCAATTCCGCCCGGCGCAGTGCGCGAGCAGGTTGTGGTGGAAGCTGCCGATGTCGCCGCCAATACTCGCGGCGTAACCGTGTTGGGTGCCTGGCGGATATTTCTTGTGCCCGGCTTCGTTCAGCGCCTCGGAAATCAGCGTGCGCTGGAGGGTGATGTTCTTGGCTCCGCGCGAACTGAACGCCTCGTCCAAGGTCCAACTGATCGAACAGTGATCAATGATGCAGTGGTCACTGGAGGCCATGCCCATGCCATCCAGTGTCGCGCCGGAGAGATTGCCAGGACGAACTCGCAAGTATCGAACGATGACATTCGTCGCACCCAGCATGCCAAAGTTGTATTTGCGCAGGCAGATGCCCTTGCCGGGCGCGGTCTGGCCGGCAATGGTGAGGTTGGAATTCGTGCTGCGAATGGTCAGCCGTGACTCGAGCGTGATCAGCCCGGCAACTTCGAACACGACCGTGCGCGGGCCGGATTGCTCGATGGCGTCGCGAAGGCTCCCCGGGCCTGAGTCGTTTAGATTGGTGACATGGAAAACGCGTCCCCCACGTCCGCCGCTTGCCAGTCGCCCGTAACCTTCCGCGGTCGGGAAGGCTGGCAAGAAGTCCGTGCGCGAGGCTTGTGCCTGAATTGCCAGCCCAAGAATCGAAAGGAGCACCGGCAGAACCTTGTGTTTCATTGCGAGCGCACTGAGTTACTGGCGCAATGCTCGGTCAGAGGCAAAGCAAAGCGCCAAGTTCCGGCGGTCGTTGGACCCGGCGTGATCCTTCGATCATAGAGCCGGCTTCCGTCTCAGATCGGTCAAGGATAAACGACACGATAGAAGATCGTGTCCGCCAACGGCCCGTCGTTGGTCGTGCTGAGCGTTTGCGTTGTTCGAATCCAATAGGTGGCCGGATCATTGGTGATGTCCGGATAGTAGAGGACATTCGTGCCAGCGACGGCGGTAAATACGGTCACCCAATTGGTGCCGCCGGGCGACACCAACCCGGCAGAGGCGCTGTTAGTTTGCCGCTCGACACGCCAACCGCGGTAGCTTTCCGGCCATTCGAACACATAGCTCAGGGCGCCGTTCGTACTGGTTACCAGGGAGTTCGTGCATACCGGGGGCGGCCTCGTCACCAGGGTCAGATTGGTGATTACTTGGGACGTATCCCAGGTCAGCCCCGGGGCAGGTGCCGGAGTGATTCGCGGGATCGCCGGTTGCGAGTTGTCCGGACTATTGTAAGTCAGATCGAACGGATAAATCATCGTCGTCCCGTTGAAGTCCGGCCCGGCAATCTTGTTGATCAGCAGTGTGCCGCCCATACTGTTGTTGATGCCAAAATTCACCTTGCCGTAACCGTTAGGTGTGGCATCGAGGATGATCTTATCGTTGATCGGCTGAGGCCCCGAATTGTCCACGTCGAGGGTCGTAGTCGAACCGGCATTGAAGTCCAGCCGCACGGCAATGGTTGTGTTCGTGATTTCGTTGGGGCTGTTGCCAACTATCAGGCTGCCGCCCGCGCCAATTGTAACTCGGACATCACTGGATGCTTGGATGCCGTCTTGCAAGATGCGGCCCATTCCCTGTAGCACACCGTCGACCGTGAGACCCTGGTTGCCACCGGCGGTGCCGAAGTGGTAAATGTCACCATTATTGATGAGGGTTGCATTGGTGGAAACGGTCCACGGCAACGTGACATTCATCGTGGCCCCAACCCAATTGGCCAAAATGGTGTTGGTGGCCATTCTGACACTGCCATTGATGATGGAAGCGTTGGCGAGGCCTCCCGCCTGGAGGTTCAATCCGCCGTTGACCGGCCCATTGACAAGCACAGCCGCATTCGAGGCAGTCAAGCCGCCGTTGATCGTCCCTGTGAACGCGGCCATGGTGGTGCCGTCTTGCAGGAGCGTCGGACCGATGGTGCCAGTTCCCAGGAGCGCACCTGAATTGATGGTGACTGCTGGAGTCAGGGTGGCATGAATAGTGAGATTGCCGGTTCCGGTCTTATAGACTGTGGCGCCGCCCAGCATGGTGCCGCTGTTGAAGGTGTAGCTTGCGTTGTTGACCACAACCCCGTAGGGCGCCGCCACCTGGCCAGGCACCACCGCTGCGGGAATATCAATGCTCGTCGGGCCGGCTCCGACTGAGTCGTCGAACACGACGGAGAAACCGTCGGAATAGTTGGTCGCGATTCCGTCGGCCTGCGTTACCCAGTTCGGGGTATTAAGGTCCCACACGTTATTGACGGTACCGCGCCAGACCACGACCGTGGGAGGTTCGTCGGTGAGGGTGACTTCAATGATCTTGTCGGTCGTCTTGTCCACAATTGACTTCACATACAGGCCCGCTGGGGGGACTACGAACATCCCATTGAAAACGGGCGAGTCGTCCGTGTACGAAATCAGCGGGATCTTCACCGGATAGGACGTCACCTCGTAGATGGTGGGTATATTGACACGCTTGGGGCCGCCGGCTGTGACCGCCGAAAACCTGTTCACGAAGATATTCGTCTTGTCGGCAGCGACACCGAGCAGGGTAACCTCCGCGGCGCCACTCAGAGTGAATGCGGCGACGCGCGAATCGGCTGCGCCAATGGCATTTGTCACGATTAGCTTGCCGCCGTTCACCGTGATCTGGTTGTTGGTGGAGAATTTCGTCACACCGCCACAGACGATGTTGCTGGCCATGACGGTGCCGCCATTGATGACGACACGGCCCCAGCAGCGCTCCGGGGTGGTAGGGGCGCCGGTGGCTGTGGCCGTGGTATAGCCAAGGTGGAGATCGCCGTTGACCCGCAACAAAGCTCCCGCGCTGTTTGCATTGCTGTTGACGTTGATGGTGCCCTCCGGACCGGCAAAGCCGGTGGCAGTGGCCGAACCCTGGTTGTCACCCCCGCGCTGAAATCCGAGAACGGCTGTATTCACGTCAAATGTGCCATCGCCGAACGTAAGCGAGGCTTGCAGTGTCATCTGCCCGCTGTTGTTGGTTCGGTCCAAGCTCAGCCACAGCCGGTCAACCATGGCGTCAACCCGACAATTTGCTTGGTTGGCAAAATTGACCTGTCCGCGATTATTCGCACTGCGAGGCGTTGCCGGGCTGGCGCTGTCACCGATGGCGAATACCGACACGCGCGAATTCACGCCTCCGATGCCGCGGAACAACGCGAAAGAGTTCGTGGTGTAGAAATTGTAGTTGTGGCCGCTGCCGCCCTGCAGTGCCTGGCTGAAGCAGATGCTGTCCAGGAAGAAGGCGTTGGACTGACCCATCGCAAAGCGCAGATTCGCCGTGGTTCCTTGCTCGCTGTAATTCCCAATCGTGAGCGCATAGTCGCGCGTGTTGACGTCATAGTAGTCGTGCGGGTCAACAAAACCCGCCTTGATGACATTGGTTCTGGCCAGGTATATCTGCGGCGCAAAACGGCTGACCTCGTTACCAATCCCGCTGCCCACCCAGCCGTTGGTGAAGAAATTCGGATAGGCGCGGTAGTCGCCCAAAGGCAGCCGATTCACCTCGATGTAGGAATAATCGAGAGCGCGCATGTCCAGGTTGGCATTGTACTGCCCGTCCACCAGGCTGGCGAAATCCGCAGCGGCATTGCTGACAATCAGGCTGCCGTTGCCAACAAGTTTGACGTCCATCGTTCGCAGGTCCGCGCCGCCGCTAACGTATTTCGAATCACGGAGCATGGAAAAGCCTCCGGCACCGACCACGGAAAGCGTCGCCCCGGGCTGGAATTCGACATTGTACGCCTTGGCATTGTTATCCTGTTCCTGGGCGAAGCGCAGCGAGCCGACCGTGACGTTGCCAGAGATGAAGAGATTAGTTGGGCTGTCGGTGGTGTTCGTTGTGGCCCCGAAGTTCCGCAAGACGGCGGCATCGGTGGCGCCGGGCACGACGCCGCCCACCCAGTTACCCGCAACCGTGATGCCGGCTGAGCCTCCGTTCGTGTAGGTCGCACCGCTCCACACGTAGCTGCAAATGAGCGGCACCGGCAGTCGGTAACTGGCGGCTCCGCTGGCCACGATCGCCATGTCGTACGTGCCCTGCGCCAGCGCAGCCGTGGTCTGAACGACCAACCCCGCCGTGGTTGTCCCATCAGTATTGATGGAGTTAGTATTGAAGGATGCTGTGGCGCCTGACGGCACCCCGGTCACCGCAAAACTTACCGTGTTGGTGTCAAACAGCTCGTCTGTCACCACCGTCACGGTTGAATAATTGCTGGAAACCGCCCCGACCGGCACGGTGATGCGCAAAGGATTGGCTTTCAGGGTGACATTTGGTTGGGCCGGCAGCGATGCGGCGATTCCGGTCAAAAACAGGGCGAAAAGAGGCCAGGCAACGATCTGCCCGGGGTTGGACCGAAGGATGCACCGATTCGAAGGATTGTGTTGAGTCTTCATATTAAGTCTAGTTCTGGATTTGAGGTTTGGCCTGGCGTGAGAAGATGGAAGTGGCGGAAGAACAAGAACGTGGAGGGCAAGTGGGCTAATGGTAAGGGAGTCGGTCGTTCACCCATTCATAGTCCCTACTCCCCGGCACCTTGATGTTCCCAATTTTCGTGCCTTTGACAGGAATGATTGTGCGGCGGTCCCTCCACTTATGGATTTCCGAATGACCGTCGGCAAAGGAAAAATTCGCACCGCCACCATGGTGATAGCTGGCAGGCACATTCCGCCACTCCGCATTTGCGACGGCACGCCCGCCTACAGAGTGAAAAACAGCGTCATCAATGCTATCCGGATGTTCATCCAATGTTACAAACGTCATCGCCGGACCAGGCTTCTGCAAATCCGTAGCCTTCGTCACTCCTTTCGGACTGTAAGTCCGGCCGGGGATCTCGCTCGCGATGGTGACGCTGATGCCGCCCAGGAAGGCGTTGGCCGACAGGCTAAACAGACGCCTACCCGTGGCCGGATCCGGAAACTTGTCGGCGGGACACTTGTATACGCCGATTGATTTTATGTAAGCCCCCAACAACGATTCGTTGGGATCAAGTAGCAGCACCGTATTGGTGTTTTCCAGGCTACCCCAGATCGCGGAGTTAGGATAAATCTTGGGAGGCATCCGGCCCTCGTTGTCCTCGGTGTACAATAACCAGCCTAACATGAGTTGCTTCGTGTTGCTCAAGCACGCTACCGCCTCGGCCTTCGCCTTGGCCCGGCTGAGGGCCGGCAACAGCAAGCTAGCGAGAATGGCGATGATCGCGATCACTACCAGCAACTCGATTAATGTGAAGCCCCGGCGCTCACTCGCCTTCGCGGGGAATGCTGGGGAGATGGAGGTCAGTGTCGTCATACGCAGAAACTAAGGTGATGTCTTGCGCGAAGGCGGCTTTGGCACAACAAGGGAACCCCTTGAGTCAGCCAGGCCGCTGGTGACTGCCAACGGCTTTGGCACGGGGCTAGCGCTTCTCTCCGCGCTACCCACCGACCCGGCCGGGCGTGATGCTCTGTTGCGGCCATGTGCACTGTATAGAACCGTAGCACAGGCCACGTCAAACGGTAATGTTAGAATTACCAAATCACTTGCGAAAAATGCCAGAGCCCGGCGCTTCAAGACGTTCCCTCTTGGCGACGCCGGGGACGAGTGGCCCCGCCAGTCGCTAACGCCATCATAGGGAACAATACAGAGGGGCGACGTAGCCCGTTCGCCAGTCATTAGCTACGGCGCCGCAACGGCGTTGCGAGGGTGCTGCCACGGCATGATGACGGCGTTGTGGCGGCGTGTACCCGACGTGGATCACGCACCAATCAATGTTTAAGCACCTGCAAGCCGTGTTTCGCCTCTGCCATCGGTGTCTTGCCTCGCACCAGCCAGAGGCCGGCTCCTCGATCCGCCCCAAACCCATATTCGGATTTCCCGACTGCGCCGGTTATGCCGCATGGCGGTAGAGTGAGAGGGGAGCAACATTTCTTGGCATTCCGCGAAGTTGCTCGGGTTGTCGAGACGGGGCAGGAGGCGAGCTTGTCATTTTTCGTATGAAGGTTGGCGCTTTCCACATTCCAACGTCGTTTCGGGTGTGGTAGAGATCAGCAGCTCTGTACTTTATGTCCGCGTTGAATTCGACGGTTACGCTGGAAACGGACGGCTTTCGGCAGGCAGTGCCGGGCCCTGTGCAACTTCGCACCATTCATCTAATTCCGGCAGATCTCGGCTTGAGCCCATGACCCCCACCCGGCTTACACTCCCCAGATATGCGGCGGTGTTCGCTTTAGCCGCCGGTTTGCTGACGCCGCTCCATGTGCCCGCTGATCCCGGTCCCCTGGTTCTTTGGTCTCCCGTACCAGCGGTCTCCTGGAATCAGGAAGCCTACCCGGTAGGCAACGGAAAGCTTGCCGCTATGGTCTTCGGGGGTGTGGCCTCCGAGGAGATTCAGTTCAACGAAGACACCATCTGGACGGGGCAGCCGCATTATTACGAGAATCCCGGCGCGACTCCGGCGAACCTCGCCTCCATCCGAACCACGGTTTTCAACCACCAGGCGCTTTCCACCGCACAGCGGGACAAGTTCATGAGCGTCCCTTTGCGGCAGGCCATGTATGAACCAGCCGGCAGTCTGGTAATGACCTTTCCACATTCCGCCTCAAATTATCGGCGCACGTTGGACCTGAACACCGCCGCGGCGAGCGTCCGCTACGACTACAATGGGGTGACATATTACCGCGATGTGTTCGCCAGCGCGCCCAGCAACAAGGTCATCGTCATCCGGCTGACAGCAAGCCAGACGGGCCGGATCAGCTTTAGTTGCACTCTTACGACACCGCAACCGACCAGGACCGTCAGCGCCGCCGGCAACGAGCTTGTCATGAATGCGCGGGTGAGCGTAACCCCGCGGCCTGAGTATTACGCCACCGGTTTGACCAATGCCATCGAGTACGTCGCTCGGGTGCGTGTCCTGGCCGAGGGCGGCACCGTGACCGCCGGCAGCGGCTCCCTCTCGGTGGCGGACGCCGATGCCGTGACATTGCTTCTCAGCGTGGCGTCGAATTTCGTGAAGTACGACGATGTGAGCGCGGATCCGGCGGCAATCTGCTCAAACAACATCCTCGCTGCTGCCTCCCTGGCCTACAGTGACTTGCGGCAAGCCCAACAGGCCGATTATCAAGCCTTGTTCCGACGAGTTGTGCTGGATTTGGGCGGCACGACCAAGACCAACCTTTCCACGGGCGAACGAATCAGGCGTGCCTATGAAGGAGACGACCCGCAGTTGGCGGCGCTCTATTTCCAGATGGGGCGATACTGCATGATTTCCGGTTCGCGTCCCGGCTCGCAGCCCCTGAATTTGCAGGGCAAGTGGAATAACGTGATTAATCCTTCGTGGGAAAGCAAGATGACGCTGAACATCAACGAAGAGATGAATTATTGGGGCGCGGAAGTGGCCAATCTCTCGGAGTGCCATGAACCGCTTTTCGACATGATCGCGGACTTGTCGGTCACCGGTGCCAGAGTCGCGAGGACAAATTACAGCGCGGACGGATGGGTGGTGCATCACAACACGGATCTCTGGCGGGGAGCGGCTCCGATCAACAATGTGGATGGAATCTGGCCCAGCGGCGGGGCCTGGCTCTGTCAGCATCTCTGGTGGCACTACGAATACAAGGGCGACACGAACTGGCTCGCCAACACTGCTTATCCGCTCATGCAGGGCGCCGCGCAGTTTTTTGAGGACTTCCTCATTCCCAACTCGCCCAATAACACCAATTGGCTGGTAGCCAATCCCTCGCATTCACCGGAACACGCTCACCCGACATTCGACGTCTCGAATGTGGCCGGACCGACCATGGACAACGCCCTCATCCGCGACCTCTTCAACCATGTCATCCAGGCAAGTCAGATTCTCGGGGTGGATGCCGCGTTTCGAGAGAAAGTCATCACCGTCCGGGACAAACTTCCGCCAAACCAGATTGGCAAGTACGGTCAACTCCAGGAATGGTTGGAAGATGTGGACTCGAAGACGGACCAACACCGCCACTGCTCTCACCTCGTGGGGTTCTTCCCCGGAGACGAGATTTCCCCGTTTTACACGCCGATCACCGCAGCGGCGGCAAAAGTGTCGGTGGACATCCGGGGCGATGGCGGCGGCAGCACGGGATGGGACAAGGCGTGGAAGATGTGCCTCCGGGATCGTCTGATGGACGGAGACTTCGCCTACCGGATCCTTACCGACAGGCTGTTCAAGAGCTATCTTTCCACGAACATGATGTTTACCGATGTCGCCAATCGGCAAATGGATTCCATTTTCGGCGCCATCGCCGGCATTGCGGAGCTGTTTCTACAGAGCCAGTCCGGCGAGATATTCCTGCTTCCGGCACTGCCGTCGAAGTTGACGAATGGCGCCGTGAGCGGCCTCTGCGCCCGCGGAGGATTCCAGGTGGACCTCCAATGGCAAAGCAACAAGCTCGCGTCGGCCAGCATCCTGTCCAAGCTTGGCAACACCTGTCGCGTCCGTTCCAAATGGCCGATTGATGTTCTGCTGGGAACCAACTATGTGGACGCGCCGATGGTTCTACCGGGGCTATGGGAATTCCCCACCGCGGCCGGGAGCAACTACACCATCGTTCCTGCAACCATCGTCGAAACCGAGCTTCTGCCCGCTGCGACCAGCTCGGGCGATATGCATCAGGTTGTAACTAACCTGGCGTTCAGCAGTCTGAGGGGCACGCGCTTGAACGCGAAAGCGGCCACGGATTTCGTCACCTACACCATCACCAATCTCAGCGCCGGAGACTATCGAGTCCACGTCGCGGCTGATGCCAGCACAAATCGCGCGAGGTTCCAATTGTCGGCGGGCCCGAGCGGCGGCGCTCTGACAAACCTTGGACCCGTGCACGACGCCTATTCCCCGACCAACGTGGTTTGTCTCCTGGCGACCAATTCGCCTCCAACCAATTACCTCGCGACCAGCATGCTCCGGGAGTTTGCCTGCGGAACCTGGCACGCAGCGTCGGGCGGCAACTCCGATTTCAGGTTCACCGTGGTGGACAAGAACTCCAGCAGCAGGGGTTACACGTTGGCTTTCGACTACATCAAGCTCACACCTGCCAGCACGCAGGACACGGGGCGTCCGATGCTATCCGCCACCGGGCACCCAGGGGAGCTAGTCCTGGCTTGGCCTATGAACGCCGCCGGTTTTTCGCTCGAATGCGCAACCAACCTCGCCTCGACGAGTTGGATTCCCGCCTCAGCCCCACCCGTAGCTGTGGGCGAGTGGGCCGTCGTCACCAACAAGACCGATAGCGACGAAAGATTCTACCGCCTCCGCAAACCTTAGCCTACCGGAAGGGCCCTCCGGGACGCGGCTTTCCATACCGGGGAGCGAGGCCGGAATTTTTCGCGTCTTGCCGTGCGTCTTTTCGCATGGATTGTGGCAGTTTTCGCATTCCCTAATTGAGCCAGGTCTGCTAGAAATAGTACTTCATAAATGAGTTTCCGGGTGGCGAAGTGTTGTGAAAATCCAGAGTTTCGATCGCAAGAATAGCAGAGAAACCTCAAATAAGCCCAAAGTTATGAAGAAACTACGTGTTTGCTCCCTCTTAATCCCCGGTGCCGCGCTCGTTTTTTGCTTGGCGACCGCGCAAGCGCAGCAGTGGTCGTACACGGACGTTGCCGACGGCGTTAATTCAGCATCCCCTAATACCTACAATACGAGCACCGGCTCGACGACCGACTGGATTGGGACTGTTGACGGCACGCCTCAGTGGCGCTTCCGCGATGTATCAGGTCCCGGGGTTCCGTCGTTCGGATCCAGCGCGTATGATGGCCGATTTGTTGGCCCTGACCCGGCTCTCTATACGCTCATCAGCGGCCTTGAGGCAACTACGGAGTACGCCGTGCGCATTTACGGCGTGTATCCGAGGACGGTTACGAATACGTCAAATATTCCCAGATATGGGGCGGAATTCAGTCTTGACTCAGGTTCCACCTGGTTGGACGTGGATAGCCACATTGCCGGGTCATTTACGTGGGTTGACAACTCGAGTGGCGTGGGAGCCGTGCTGCCGGCGCCGGGCACTGGTGACACTCGGTTCTTCACGCGGCTCCCGGTCACGGTGATGACCGATGCGAGCGGAGTAGCGAGAATAGATATTCGGATTCCAGAACTCTTGAGCGATGGTACGCTTCAGGACAGGTTCCTTCTTGACGGCTACGCGGTGATGATTCCTGAACCATCCTTCTTGGCTTTGGCAGGTCTGGGCATCTTCGCGTTGCTGTCCTGGCGCAGGCGCTGATAAGCCCAGGATTCGATGAGTTTGACCAGCCGCCCTTCGGGGCGGCTTTTGTTTTGCGCTGGCCCCCGCCAGCAACAGGCCCCGCTGACCTGACGTTACCGTGTAGGTATGGCCCATTCGGAATTGCATCTCGGATTATGTCGCCGGATATTTGGCGTCGCAGCATGAATGCCTTCACTAATCGCTGGAAGGACTTCTGTGAAATCCCGGCTCGCACACGTCCGTTGAAGGCCGCCGGGGGGCTCGGGCTCTTGATTATCTGCCTCGGGGCGGAGCGGCTGGAAGCGGCTGCCCTGCGGAACGCATCTGCGGGCCTCCAGCCAACGCGGTTGCGTTGTGAATATGCCGATAACCCGCTGGGCATTGATCGTTCGCAGCCCCGTTTGTTCTGGCAGGTGGAAAGCGACGAGCGCGGACAGCGCCAGACTGCCTACCAGGTTCTGGTCGCCTCTTCCGCGGAACTGCTCGCCAATGCCCAAGGTGATTTGTGGGACAGCGGCAAGGTCAGGTCGGACGAAACCACTCACATCTCCTATCAAGGCAAGCCGCTGGCCTCTTCTCAACGCGTCTTTTGGAAGGTCCGGGTGTGGGACCGGGCTGGCCAAGCTTCAGCCTGGAGTGTCCCGGCCACCTGGACCATGGGCCTTCTCGAGACGAACGCCTGGGAAGCAACCTGGATTTGCGGGCACGGTGCCAGCGAGACGCTGCTCTTGCGCAAGGAATTCCAAGTGCGGCAAGGCTTAGTGCGGGCAATCGCTCACGTCTCCGGCCTCGGCCAGTACGAAATGTCGCTCAACGGCGCGAAGGCTGGCGACGATTTGCTCTCGCCGGGTTGGACGGCCTACAACACCACCGTGCTCTACGACACCCGGGATGTCACTCCCCTGCTTTATGTAGGCACCAACGCCATCGGCCTCACGCTCGGCAACGGCATGTATAACGTCGTCCGCCGCAACCGGTTTGTTAAGTTTACCGGCTCTTTTGGCGCTCTACGGGCAATCCTCCACTTGCGTATGGAATACGCGGACGGATCAACTCAGATCCTGGGGACGGATGAATGCTGGCGGACGTGCCCCGGCCCGATCACGTTCTCCTGCATCTTCGGTGGAGAGGACTACGACGCGCGCCTTAACCCGGCCGGATGGGACTTGCCGGGCTTCGATGACCGGGCCTGGACGCCCGCAGTTCAGGTTATCCGCGCGCCTGGCAAACTGCGCGGACACACCTGCGCTGCCAGCCCCCTGCGGGCCATTGAAACGCGTGCCCCCGTCGCCGTGCTGGCGCTGACCAACGGTGAAACCATTTATGATCTCGGCCAGAACGCCCCCTACATGCCTCGGTTGCGCGTAACCGGACCTCCGGGAAGCACCGTGCGCCTCACACCGGCAGAGATCCTCGGGCAGGACGGGCAGATTGATCGTGGCACCATGGGCGGCAGTGCCCGGGGAAGTTCCTGGTGGGAATACACCAAGCGAACCGCAGGAGCGGAGACCTGGTCCCCAAAATTCTGTTACATTGGCTGCCGATATCTGCAAGCCCGCTGCACCGGGGACCGGCCCGGCGGCGAGCCGCCGAGGATCGAATCCGTCGAAGGTGTGATTGTTCATTCCAGCGCCTCGCCCGTCGGCGAGTTCGCCTGCTCAAACGAGCTGCTAAACCGCATCCGCACCCTGGTCCGGTGGGCGCAGCGCGCCAACATGGTTTCTGTGCTTACTGATTGTCCTCACCGGGAAAAGCTGGGCTGGCTCGAACAGTACCATCTCAACGGCCCGGCCATTCGCTATGAGTTCGACCTTTACCGGCTGTTCACCAAAGGCATGAATGACATGGCCAACGCCCAACTGGAGAACGGGCTGGTGCCGAACATCGCCCCCGAATACACCCAGTTCAAAGGAACGTTCCGGGCTGCGGCGGAATGGGGCAGCGCCTTCCTCATCGTGCCTTGGCAACAATATCAGTTTGGCGCCGACCTTGATTTGCTCCGCTCCCAATACGAGGCGATGAAGCGCTACTTCGCTTTCCTGGAAAGCCAGGCCAAGGATGACGTCGTC
Source organism: uncultured Verrucomicrobiota bacterium (assembly GCA_964625855.1). Lineage (GTDB taxonomy): Bacteria > Verrucomicrobiota > Verrucomicrobiia > Limisphaerales > UBA8199 > JAPLUA01. The sequence goes on from CAZVFC010000009.1 coordinate 136,372, forward strand.
TCCGAGGGCTTGGGGGATTGGTATGATCTGGGGCCCAAGAAGCCGGGTTTCGCCCAACTGACGCCGCCCCCGGTCACCGCCACGGCCTTCTATTATTATGACGCCTGGATGCTTTCGCAGGTCGCCGCGTTGCTGAATCGCGAGGACGAGGCGAAGGATTACGCCGCCCGTGCCGAGCGCATCCGTGCCAGTTATGACCGCCATTTTCTCCGTACCGAGAACGGCAACCGCAGCTACGCCACCGGCTCCCAATGTGCCAACGCCGTTCCGCTGGTCCTCGGCATTGTCGCGGCCGAAGACCGGGACGCGGTGCTCGCCGCTCTGGTTCGCGATGTGGAAACCCGAGGTTGGGCCATGACGACGGGCGACGTTGGGTTTCGCTTCCTGCTGCAAGCCCTCGCCCGGGGAGGGCGCTCCGACGTCATCTACAACATGATCAACCAGGACGAGAAACCGGGTTACGGATACCAGCTCAGGATGGGGGCGACCAGCCTGACCGAATCCTGGGATGCGAACCGCAGTTCGTCGCACAACCACTTCATGCTCGGCCAGATCACCGAGTGGTTCTACAAGGACCTGGCGGGCATTGACACCGACCTCGCTGGGCCCGGCTTCAAGAAAATCGTCATCCACCCGCAGCCGGTTGGCGATCTCACCTGGGTTCGCGCCGCCTACGACTCAATCCGGGGCCGCATCGTCAGCCGTTGGAGGCAGGAGGGTGACAAGTTCACCCTTGAACTCACTGTCCCCGCCAACACGACGGCTACTGTGGTTCTGCCGGCCAGGGACGGCAGCAGGGTGCTGGAGGGAGGAAAACCAGCCGGGCAAAGCACGGGAGTGCAGCTCCTTCGTCAGGAGAGAGATCGCGCAGTTTTCGCAGTGACGTCAGGTGACTACGTGTTCGAAACGCGCCTGTGACTGGCGCCTGAGCTGCCACTGGAATCACTGTCGCAGCGCGCCGCGGCTGCGGCGGCTATTTCGACGGCGGAGTCGTCTGTCTGGCAACATCCGTCTGTCTGGCTTCCCATTCCCTTGTCGCCTTGGCCACATTAAACCCTTTCGCGCGGAGGCGGGCGTTGATCTGATCCTTGTACTTCTGAAAGATGGCGGACTTCTCGTCGGCGCTGCCGCCGTCCATGGCTTCCTCGCGTGCTTCCTTGAGCGCCGCTAGAATCATCGCTTTATCGCTGCTTGTGAGGTTGGGCAGGATCTCGGAGTAGGCTTTGTAGGTCACCTCGACCTTGTGGTAGGTCATCTTGTCTTTGACCGTTTCCACCTGTTCAGGCGTCAACTCGGCCGAGAGCTTGGCGAGAAACCGATCGTGAAGAGTCCCCGAGACGATCGGCAGGATGGCGGCGCGGTTGGTCGCGGCGTCTGGGGCGTCCTTTTCCAGCGCGTTGAACATCTGATCCATGGCCTCGTCCCGCGCCCGCAACGCACGATACTGGGCCACGATGACGCTGTGCAGTCGGTTCGACTTGGCCGCATCGTTCAGGTTAAGCAATCCGACAATGGCAGCGCTTCGCCTCGCGATGGCTTCCGTGTAGACCGCTTCCTTCTCTTCGGTTGTGAACGGAGGTGTGCTCTGGGCGGTTGCAAACTCGCCACAGAGGGAACCCACCGCCAATGTGACTGCGAGGAGCAGAGTATGATTCGTCATGCCGATATCACTGTATGGGCGCACCGCGCCCTGTCGAGCCGAAAGATGCCGCAGAGGAGCAAGCCCTATCGCGAGTCGCCAGACGACGTTCCGCAAGTCACCGTCGAGCGTTGTTGTTCCCAGCACGTCTCCGCCAATAGTGCTGGTCGCAATGCTTTTGAGCGTAGCCGCGCCCGCGCTGAGCTGCGGGCCTTTGCGGAGCGAGAACCTGGCGCCGTTTCGGTCCACGCTGGCCAGCAGTCCCGTCTGCTTCCTGATGCCCACCGTGAGGTCTTCGCATCTCAACCGGATTGTGTCGCCCGTCTCGCCAGCGAACTGCGCCTGGCGCGATGGTACCTTCGCGAGATTCGTCAAGCCCTCCAGCCGCGGGAGGGGCCAGATCCACGTCCACAACTCACGCCCGCCTGGATCGTGCACGCGCGACACCCAACGCCACCGCGATTGCCAATAGCCGCGAGCTGGGCGGCCGCTTCCTTTCGGTTCTCGGGGTTGGAATCGCAGCCTTCAAGCTTTCCAATGCCGGCGGAACTCGGACGGGCTCATGCCGGCGCCGCGGCGGAAGAAGTGAGCGAAATAGAACTCGCTCGAGAAATTCAATTGGGCGGCGACATCCTTGACCGAAAGCCGCTCATCAGCCAGCAGCAGACGCGCCTGGTCCAGGCGTGCGCGCTGGATATGCTGGTGAATTGTGCCCTGTTTGACGCTGTGGAACAGCGCGCGCAGGCCCGAGTAGCTCACCTTCGCTACGGTCGCCAACTCCTTGGCCTTCCAATCGCGGAAAGGATTGGCCGCGATGGCGTTGAGCGCCCGCACGACGGGCACCGGCAGTTCCGCGTGCGGGGACGCAAGGAGACTCCGCGACATAAGCAGCTTGCCCAGCAGGTTGGTAATCACCACGTGGACCTGCCACTCCCAGCCTGTCGGCCGTCGTCGCACCAGGCGCACCAACTCGGTGTACGTTCGTTTTAAGACACCAAAGTCGTTCAGAATGAACTCGGAAGTAGCGTCCCCGCGCAGTTCTTCGTGCCAGAACTCCAGCCCCGGGCCACCGAACCGAAAACCCGTGATGGTGAGATGCTTCTTCATCGCCGGCGCATAGGTTCGCGGCTTGCTCATGTCCACCAGCCACACCTTGTGGCCGCGGCAGAGCGCAAAACACCGGCTGTCATATTCCAAACTACCTTCGCCGGACTGTATCCAGAAGAGGTGCGCCCCGGCTTTCTCGAATGGCCCATGGTGGTCTGGCTCGCTCAGTCGACGCGAACCTATCGAGAAGAGATACCAAAGCAGTCTTCGCGCGACTCGAGAAGGCTCAGCGAAAACCAAATTGCCCTCAGGTCCTAGCAATCTAGTCATCCCACGTCCTCTAGCAGAATGGGGCGCGCCCTGTCAAATGAACAGCGCGAACGAATCGAACTGCATCGCCCTCAGCACGAGGCAACGCCTGGGATGCCATAACCGAACGATTACGGATTGGTTGGCTTGATCTCGACCGGCGGGATGGGAGCGACCGACTGCTCACCCAACAGCTCTTCAGGCGTGGGTGCGGGCAAGTCACGGGCCGTTACGCGGCGAGTCCCCCCGGTCACGGTAATCCTTCCGTCGGCTTCCGGATGGAGCCGCGGGCGGGTGTTGACGTAATCGTAGGTTTGGCGGACCATCAACTGCCCATCGGTGTTGAAGACCGTGTAATTATAGGAGCGGGGTCTGTCCTGGTAGAGCAGGTGCAGGTTGCTCGAGCTGTCCACCTGCGGATCCGGCCGGCCGAACGAAACCAACGGGCCGATGGGAAAGACGCGAAAGACCTTCGCGCCGGAGGCATCGGTCAGACGTAAGTACAGGCGCAGTTGGTTTTTGAGGTAACGGGCCTGCTGCAGCACGTATTTGCGAACTTCAGGCATCGAGTTGGTTGCACCCGGAGGTGGAGGCACTCCGACCTCTTGCTCCCAGATCTTGGCCCCCTCAATGATGTTGAACCTCCTGGGCGGGCTCGTGATTGCGCGATTCCATCCCTGGATTCGGACCGTTGCCGTCACCGAATACCCTCCCGGGATCGTGGCGGAGAAATAAGGAGCCAGGTCCACGTGCTTGATCAGCACTTTGGAGGAAGGCAACAGCACCTCACCCGTAACGGGCACGTCACCAGTCTTGGGAACGATCTCCTGGTCGCGCGACTCCACCGAAAAGGTCAGCCAATCGTCCTCGACACCCAGTCGCAAGATCTGTCCCGAACGGTTGGTGATGCGGACCGCCGCCGGGATGGCTTCACCGGGCAGGAATTGGTCCTGATCCTGGGTGATCTCGAGCGTCACCTGGGCTGGCGCCTGCGGCAACGCGGCGAGCAGAAAACAGGCCCATAAGCTGATATGCTTCATGGAGTCACTTTAAGTCGGTTCCAGGACGTAGCAAGCCGCAAAGCGAAAGGCAGTGACAGGGCGCACCTTCGCGGTCAAGGAGTCCCCAACCGCGAGATGACTGCTTGCACAGCAGCAGACGGCGGCAGCGCGCGAAGGCATTCGCAGTACCTGGCGTAAGTGCAACGGGGTTTCAGGCAGGGAACACAGGGCAGTTCGAGCTGCAACACATGGTCGAGCTGACGGTAAGGGCCGGTGCGATAGGGCGACGTGGGCCCGAAGAGGGCAACCACGGGTTTGCCCAGTGCGGCAGCTACGTGCATGGGGCCGGTGTCATTGGTCACCATCAGCTCGCTCAGCCGAAGCCACTCGACCATCTCCGGCAGAGAAAGTCTGCCCGTCAGATCCAGGCAGCGCGGCCCCACGGCGCCCGAGACGGCCTCGCCCAGCGGCCGCTCGTCACTGCCGCCCAGCACGGCAAAGCGCGTTTGCGGGTAATGGGCCGCAAGCTGGCGCACGACCTCGGCGTAATACTCGGCAGGCCATCGTTTGTTGAGCCAGCGCGCGCCGGGTTGAAGCACAATCCACCGCGTCCCGTCCACCGGCCACTTCTCGCGAAGGATTCGGGCCAGAGCCGGGCGTTCGGGCAGCCACTGAAAATTCCAGTGTACCGGCACGTCCAGCGAGGACAGCACCTTTAGATACCAGTCCACGGCGTGGGTGCGAGGGGAGGGGCGCTGGACAATCAGGTCGTAGAATCCCCGCGCCCCTTCGCGCGGTTCGTCGAGGCCAACCGCCAGTTTCCCGTTTGCAAACCACGCGAACAGCCCGCTGCGCATCAGGCATTGCAGATCCAGCACCCAGTCGAAAGCCTGCCGCCGCATCCACCAAATACTGCGGACGATTTCGGGCCAGCGCCGGGGCGCGGCCCAGCGGCGGCGGTGAAAGCGGATTACTCCGGCAAGATCGGGGTCGCCCAGGAGCAAGGGCGCCAGGGTCACGTCAATCCACCAGTAAACCTGGCTCGCGGGGAGGTGTTGCTTGATCAGACGAAGGACTGGCAGCGCCTGGACAACGTCGCCAAGTGAGCTTGGCTTCAAAATGAGGATTTTCACACCGAAACCGCTTTCGGCGCGCCGTTCCTGCGTGGCGAACGGCCTGCGGAAGCGAGCCTCATTGATCCGGGGCTACCTGCCAAACGCCAAGCGCTCCGCTAGGCGGGGAGGCAGCCCGGCATCAAGGATCTTACGCTGGGCGGTGGCGATGTCGTACTCCAGCCGGCGCAGCTCGATCGTCCCTTCGTCCATGTCGTAGACCACATAGCCGGCCTTGGGATTATTGTCGCGCGGTTGCCCGACGGCCCCGACGTTTACAAAGTACTTCTTGCCGGGCTCCACCTTGAATTTGGAATACGTGCCGCCCCGCACCATGTTGTCGCGAATGAACGCGACGGGAACGTGCGTGTGGCCGAAGAAACAGACCGCCGTATTTTGGTACGTAAAACTGGCCGCGGCAGCGAGCTTGTCGAACACGTAGCCCCACCGCTGGGGACCATCGAGCGTGGCGTGGACGATGGTGAAGTTGGTAATCATGCGCGCATACTTGAGATCGCGCAGCCACTGGCGGTCGTCCGGCGTCAACTGTCTTCGGGTCCAGCTTACGGCCTCGGCAGCCGCCGGATTGAACCCATCCAGCGGCTGGTCAGTTGAGCAGTATTCGTCGTGATTCCCTTTCACGACCGGTATCTTCATCTTGCGGACAATGTCCAGGCATTCCTTGGGATTGGCGTTGTAGCCGACCACGTCACCCAGGCAGGCATAATGGGTGCACCGCTGCTCTTTAATATCCTCCAAAACGACCGTAAACGCCTCGAGGTTGGCGTGGATGTCCGCTATGATGGCAAACTTCATGTAACTATCTTATGATTTCAAACCCACGGAACTCGTTCTTCGCTTCGGCCCAGGACACTGCTTCGTTCCGAATAAAATGCTCCACGCCCGACTCGCGGATCGCCTGCCGAAAAGCGGCCAGCTCGTCCTTGGCGCCCTCGGCAACCAATTCCACGGCACCGTCCGTCCGATTTCGGATCGTGCCGGTTACATCGAAACCGTTGGCGACCGACTTCACGGTGTAGCGAAAACCGACACCCTGCACATGGCCCGAGTAAACTATTTGAATTCGGCTGCGATTCACATTAAATGTTCGGGCCAATGTGCCACAACCGGCTCATTTCCGGTAGGGAAATTGCCTCTCTGCCGGTATTGACAACGAAGATGAACGCACAAAACCAAAGAGAGCGCAACGTTATTCGCGCGCTTGGCTTCGCTGCGCATTCCAGCCCGAGCCTGGTTGGGGAGTGCGAATGTCCGCAGGGCGTAACTCCCCACTCTGCGCATGGGCAGGATACCCGGCGGCAAGCATCAACTACCGCGAGAGGCACGAAGCTGAGCACGGTGCCGACATCCTCGAAGACTCGGTGGTCATTGAAGTGCTCTGGCCGGTCCGCGAGGACTATGTGCCGTGCGGGTGTGAACCAGTCCGCGCTGACTGACTTCTGTTCTGCTGCGGAACACGACGGCCTGCAAGACCTGCTGCTGCTGAAGCGGCTGTTGGCGAAGACGATCCGCCACGGCTTACACGAGCACAGTCTCAATCGGCAAACACGAGACAGTCGGCCGCCTGGCGGGCAAGCGGCGTCGCCAGCTTCAGGTTGATCTTCCGGATGGAGCCGAATTCGTTTTGGTGCCAACGCACCCACCAGAGCGCCCAATCCCGCACCCACGACGGCGCGTCGCCCTGGATAACCCGCAGCGGGTTCAGGCCGATGACCAACTCGCTGTCGCCATAGAACGCGTGGACGTGCGTTCCGAACGTCCGGTCTATCAACAGCCGCATAACGATTCCGCAAGACTTGGCAATTACTGGCATACCGATCTTCTCTGTTGCTGACGCGCCGCCCAACACGACAACGGGAAGGCACCCGCAGGAACTGTGTTTGGGCCAACGGCCATGGTTGCCGGAGGCAGATGCAGATGTGGTGCCAACGCCGCGCAGGCGCAAATTCCAGCCAAACCCTCAAGAAACGGCTCGCCACCCTGCGCGAAGTCGCGCAGCCTGTGCGCAGCACTGCGCACCGTTTGCACTCCGCGGCGCGCGCACGAAATGAAGCGGAATGGGCCATGAACTCTGACATCGAACGCAACCTGGGCGAGCAACCGGTCGCCCGAATCATGCGGCAGCACAACCTCAAACCGCACGGCCTCGTGGCGAACTCGTCCACGGAGATGACGCACAAGATGGTGTCGCGTGCCTGCAAAGGCCGGCGGCTGACTCTGAATACGCAGACGAAGGTGCTCACGGCGTTGAACCGTGCCACTGGGAAGCACTACTCGCTCCGCGATCTGTTTAATTACTGAGTCCGGGCGGCCGGCATCAGCATTGACGCGGCCGCGATGCCCGCCGCCGCCCGCGCAACAACGGAACGCTCCTGTCGGCACCGGAGCCAGTCCCTCAGGAGTGCGCCGCGCGCTTTCTTGTTTTCAGCCACCGGACCAACGCGATGATCGCGCCCGCCAACGCCATGAGCCAGCCGGCCGGATAGGGCAGAAGCACTAATCCCCACCACATCGAGCGCCCGCTCCTGCCGCCAATGCCTCCGAAAGAGCTCAAGACGAACATAGCGCCAATGCCGACCGCGATGAGGATGAACACCCACAACCAGTAGCGAAGCGTCCGGCGGTCTTTCTTGCCCAGGAACACTCCCAGGGCGATCAGCCCGCTGCCGGGCAATATGAGCAGCGATCCCTCCAGCGGATCGGCAGTCCCGAGCAGCATGGCGATGGCGCCAACGACGATGAGAATCCGTGACCAGAGCAGACGTGCGCACATAGAGTTTTCTTCTGCGCGACGCAGTGCGGGGGTGGGCAGCGGCCCGCATGCATCGCGGCCTAATTATGGCTGGCGGCGATCAGGTCGGCAAGGCTCCCGGTTGGAGCCTGCAGGTATTCGTTCTGCGGGGCGGCGGTGTGCCCCACTCGCCCGGCCAGAGATGCGCCCAACCAGAGCGCAACCCCAACCGTTACGACAAGGGCCAGGCAACTCACAGTGCCCCGGATTCTCGCGATCCAACGTGCTGAGCGGTTTGTTTTCATGGCCCAACTTTAGCCCGCCCTCGGCCAGGGGTGTTAATCGAAAGGATTTAACCGGACATTGATGCAAGTAATGCCGGGCGCGGGGCCGACCCGACGCGGGTCTTGCGTTGCACCCGGTCCTCTCAGGGCCGGTTGGCAGGCAGGGGCAGGCTGGGATCGCCGAAGACCATGAACTTCATTCCCTGGAAAAAGATGCTGGGCGGATACCAGTCATCGTCGGGTTTGAGCGTGGCAAGCTTCTGTTTGCGGAAGTAGTGGCGGATGGCGCTGTTCCAACAATCCCCAAGGCGCGGTTCCTGCGCCTCAGCCAGCGCGTTCACGAATCCCTCGAGGAGCGTCAGGCCGCACGGCTGGCTGCCGGTGTTACAGCCGATGTACGCTACGCTACCATTCGTGCTGCGCTTCAGGAACTGCTCGCCCAGGCCGGTCGGGTTGAACCTCCCGCGCTGGTAGGGCGAAGGCGGCGGGGGAGGAGCCGGGAACACTTCTTTGTGGTCTGAACCCGCGTGTTCCTTCCCCTCCACATCCACGTAGGGCTCATAGGGCGGCAGCGGCGAGAAGTAGGCCGTGCTACAACCAGCCGAGACGATCACCGGCAAGTGCGAGGTGTTGCTGATACGGTCCAGGTCGCGGATGGAGAAGCACTGCTCCCAGGCATCCGGCTGGCCGTGTCCCGTGTGAACCAGGAGGCTTGCGCCTTCATTCAGCAATCGGCGCACCTGCCGATGGTCCGGCCCGGGTCCAGGAGACCGGCGGTGCCCGTCCGAATAGTAAAGTTTCTCCAACTGCCACGTGCCGGACAGTCTCGCCGCCAGTTCATCCATGAGTTTGCGGCTGTCTACCCAGCCGCCTACGGCGACGAAGCTCGCCCGTTTCGGCTGCGGGCCGGAGTGGGCAAGCAGCATCCGCTCATAGGCCAGCGTCTTCGTCGCGACCAGCCGCGCCTCGGCGACCGAGCTCATCGGCCAGCGTCCCACGGCGATTTCCGGCAGGTAATCCACCGCGTCGTAGTTGATCGGGTCGGCCTTGTTCTTCTCGCCCCGGACCTCCCCGAAGTAGCCCCCATGGAATCCTTCCTTGCGTGCATTCCAGTCCTCGAAAGCTCCATCCGCTTTGGCAAGGTCGGCGTAATAAAGGTCGCTCGGATAGAAGGCGTAATCAAAGGCCGCCGGAGCGATCCGGTCCAGTACCATGAAGCGCACGGGTAATATGTCCACGTCTCCCGCCAGCAATACGTAACCCAGGCCGCGCTCGCGCCATTGGGCGTAGAGGAAACGCTTGAGCTTTTCGGGGTCGTCCGCTCCGTTGGTCTGCTCGAGGATGCCCTCCAACGACCGCAACTCGGTCGGCCGCAGCTTCCGCTTGTGCGCGATGAATTCCTCGAGAGCCGGCTCCAGGATGCGAGGCGCGATTACGAGCAGCCGGTTCGTTGCGGCGGCGGGCGGGCCGGAGGAAGCAGCCGACTGGCCACCGAAGGGAGCGGCGAGCAGCGCCAGGGACAGCGCGAGCATCGCGCGGTGAGCCGGGTTCCAGGAAACCAAGCGCACCGGGGCGTTCCGGCTGCCGTCCGGGCAACGGAGGCCGACACTTGCCAGACGGTGGTTCATGGATTATCCGACGAGAGGAGCTTGCGGGTCGCGGCCGTCAGCACCGCCTCGACCTCTGGCGCGACGTTGGAAGCGTCCGGGCCCGTTTCATAGCCGCCTTGCTGATAGGCCACCTCGGTGCCGATGTACCATGGCGCATAATCTCCGTACGCCGCCAACGCGACGAACAGGTCCGGCCGCATCGCCTTGGCTGCCAGTTGGTATTCAACGAACAGCTCGCCGGGCAGGTGGAGGATGCGTGACCGCTCCAGCCTCAGGCACTGGACATCGATTTGATGCCCCGCCTGGCAGCGGCGCAACCAGGCGAGTCGGGAAGCGCCGCCTGCCGACCCCGTTCGTTCCTTCAGGTCAGCTTCGAGTTTCGCGGTGCTAAGATGTTTGGCGGGTGGTAGTGTGACGGATTCGACCGTCCAGCTTACGTCAGCGGCACTGATTGGGTGGCGCTCGGTGTCTTCCCAGGCTTGGCGCATTCCGTCCGCCAGCCGTTGGGCCAGCACCAGGCGGTTTTCGTGCGCGCCGTCGTTGTACTTCCCCGCGCCAATGTTGCCGCTCGCGCCGGTGAAATGAACATGCAGGGCAGAGGGGACAGCCAGTTGGCGGAGGAAGCGGGCCAACCCCGGGAAGTCGGGATTCGGCAGCCCGGTGCGGTAGTAGCTTTGGGGGTGCGTGGCGTAGTAACTCAGAACCGCCACGGGCCGTTTGCCGTTCCACAGGCTGACGAGCGACAACATGGGGTCAATCGTGCCTTCCGGCTCAGCCCGGAGCACCGGGTCTTTGGTGGCGGTCCAGCGCGTGGCCCGGACTTTGCCGTCCGGCCCCAGGATGCGCCGGTTGGAAGCCACCTGGTCCACGCGCGCCTCGCCCAAGCCAACGTGAGTCACCGGCTGTGCCCGCGACAGGGACTCCCGCGCTGCCCGCTCCAAATCGGCGAGCACTTGACGCTGGAAACTGCCCTCGAATTGGCACGGATCTGCCCTCGCTGCCCTTAGAATGCGCTCCGCGGCGAAGTCGCAGTCCGGCGCATCGTGCTGGTGCAGCGTATGCACGGCCACCCGGCGGGGTGATGTGCCGGCCGCGCGGGCGAGGGCGTCGCGAAAGGCGTCGTGGCCTTCATTGGCAATGCCAATCCAATCCACAGCACACAGAACGATCGGGTCTTCCGCGCCCAGCAGAACGATGCCGCGCGCCCGCAGCCCCAGCTCCCAGTGGTTGGTTACCGGATCGTAGGCCATGATCGAGCCGACGGGAGGGGTGGCATCCACGTCGAACGTGGCCACGCGCAAGGCCGGTATCACCGCAGAAACCGGAGCGGAAGATTGCCCGGCAGGGAGGTCAAGGCCGCCTGCGCACACGAGGCCAACGATGAAAGCAAACCGAACAAACATGCCGGCAAGTTAACCGCGCCTGCGAAAAAGGCCAGTCCTTCTGCCGCAAGCGAGCGATGCCACCCATGCTACCCAGCCGGTGCAATGGCCTTGAACCGCGCATCGGTTGGGGCGTTGAAGGAGCAGGCGGCAAGCCGCCCGAAGATCATTCTCGCGTGCCCTCTCTCCGCGGGGTGGCCAGGTTGGGCCAGCCATCGGCGCTCCAGTTCAACCGGGCAAGCCCCAGCTTCGGGATGCCCCGCTCGCTCGCGTCGTAGTAATGGTAACTGAGCCAGTAGCTGTCGCCCTCTTTAAGAATCGCGGCATGACCCGGGCCGATTCGAGGCCCGTCTGTTCCCAGGAGGAGCGTACCCCCGCGCTGCATTAGGTCTGTGCCGGCCCGGTCGAGGAACGGGCCGGTGGCGGCAGGCGAACGGCCAACACGGATCTGGTAGGTGCTGTTGGTGCCCCGACAACACTGGCCCCAATTAACGAAGAGGTAGAAAAAGTCGCCACGCTGGTAGAGGCAGGCCGCCTCGATGGATTCGTTCCAGGCGAGGGAATAGACGGGCGAATCAGCAGCCAGCCGCAGGCCCGTGGCGGGATCGAGTTCAACCAGCTTGATTCCGCTCCAATAGGACCCGAACGTGAGCCAAAGCCGACCCGAGGCATCAAGCAGCATGCTCGGGTCTATGGCATTAAATGGATCCTTAACGCTCGAGCGCAGCACCAGGCCCTGATCCTGCCAGTCAAGATTGGTCGAACCTGGGACTGGAACGGGAGCGGCGGCCAGACCGATGGCGGAGTCGCGCGAACCCCACGTCGAGACAGAATAATACAGCAGGCAACGTCCCCGCAATTGAATGACGTCCGGCGCCCAGAAATGGCCCTGATTACCCTTCACCGTGTTGGTGGTCCAGGACGGCGGAGCAGAAAACACCGCCGGACCGGCCTGCCAGCGGGATAGGTCGGATGAACAACGGGAGCGAAGCCCTCGCCCGGTGCCAAAGACCCAGTAGTGCTTGCCACAGCGGATAATGGTCGAGGGGTCGTGGATCCGCAACTCTCCTTCAAGGACGCGCGCGGCCGCTGCGTCTCGGCCGCCCATTGGTGCGGCGGCTTGAGCGGAGGGCGCCGTCGGACCGGCCAGCAGGACCGCGAAGACGCAAATTGCTTCAATTGGATGTTGCTTCATTATTGTGGGCCTGTTTCAAAGGTTAAGGTTGCCGAAGGCTGGGCCGCCGAGGACTGAGATCCCGCGTTGGTCTCCCCCGTCGGCACACCGCTCGCGGTTTCTTGCCCGCATCCTCTGCCTTCGACGCTTTTCCAATATCCACCGACGGACAGCGCCGCGTCCGCGCTCATTGCTGCTTCAGGACCCTCGCGCCTGGAATTCTGAAGGCATACGCATGCCGGCAAGGGGCGTCATCGGGGCCGAGTGAGGGCGTTTCGATGACCAGCGAATTGCCTTCGATGCGGGTGTGCAGCGCGCCGGGCACACCAAGCATCGTGACGCTGGCGTTGGCGGGAACTTGCACGCCGCGCAGGAGGAGTTGCTTGCCCGGCCAGCCGGCTGTGATTGCATAAAGCGTGTCGGCCTTCCGGGTAAAGAACACTTGCTTTACCGCCCCGCCGTCCTTGGTCGGTTTCTGCCCGATCTGATCCATGAGATTGTATTTCACCATGTGCTGACCGAATTTCTGCTCCGGCGGCTTCCCTTCGGTCCACTGGCAGGAACGCCCGGCGAACCGTGTGCCGTAAATGGCCTCGCCATTGACTTTGAGCCAGTCGCCGATTTCGAGCAGGCGCTGCTCCATGATGGGCGGGATGGTGCCGTCGCCGTTCGGACCGATGTCCAGCAGCAGGTTGCCGCCCCGGCTGACCAGGTCAATGAGCACCAGGATCAACTCGCGGCCGGTCTTGTAATGGTCAATGCGCTCGGCGCGGTTGTGGCCGTAGCTAAAGGCCATACCCCGGTTTTCCTCCCACGGGTGCGATCCGTCCTGGAGGCCTGCGGCGTACTCCGTGGTCCAGTAACTGCCGTGTTTGTGCCGGCACTCCTTGCCCCAGCGGTCGTTGATCACGACGTGGTCCTTGACCGGCGAATCGTTGAACAGCCAGGCCAGCAACTCCTCGCTCCGCCAATCTTTGCTCGGCAGGTCCCACTCACCGTCGCTGAAAATGACTGCCGGGTGGTAGCGCGTCACCACGTCCTTGAATTGCGGGAACATATATTCATCCACGTAGCGCTTGCGGTCGGCCAGCCAGAGCGGGTTATACCATTCGTAAAGCGAGGAGTAGAAACCGAACTTCATCCCGCGCTTGCGCACCGCGTCGGACATCTCCCGCATCAGGTCGCGCTTCGGGCCGATCTCGACCGCATTCCACGGCCGACCCCAGGCTTTGCTGGCCTCGGCGCTGGGCCATAGGCAGAAGCCCTCATGGTGCTTCGAGGTCGGCACAATGTATTTGGCCCCCGAGCGCGCGAAGATGTCGGCCCACTGGTCGGCGTTGAAGAGTTCTGCGCGAAACTGCGGGGCGAAATCCTTGTAATCGAAGTTCTCACCGTAATTTGCCTTGTGGTACTGCCACCAAGGGTTGTCGGGCTTGCGGTCGTGCATCTTGTTCCAATACCACTCCGCATACTCCCCCACCTTGCCCCACGACGGCACCGAATAGAGGCCCCAGTGGATGAAGATGCCAAACTTGGCGTCGAGGAACCACTCGGGCATCGGACGGGCGTCGAGCGATTCCCAGCGCTGTTCATACCTTGCTTCGGCTGCGGAAACCGGCGCGGCGATCACCGCGACGAGCGAAGTGAGGAGCAGTGCGGCGGGTCTGTAGCTCAGCAGAATCATGTTGCTGGTGTACACCTGAACGCGTCAGAAAGGCAAGTCCACGTTGCATGGTTTACCACGGCAATAGGCGCGGGGGCATCTGGGTGCTGGGAGCGCCAGCGGGGTGAGGCGTGCGGGGTGGAGAGTGCGTTGGCCCGAGAGGGGCCTCTGGCTGACCGCTGACTGCGCAATCTTGGCCCGTCCCGGGGGCGTCATCCTTCGCCGACCGCCACAGCCGGGAACACCTTTTCGCACAAGCACGGGGGTGCGGACAAATGCTGCCGCAGCTCCCGGCCCTTTAGGTGGCGATACGTGGCCTTGGCCAGGCACCAGGGCTTGACCTCGAGCACTCCCCAACACCGGATCAAGGAAATCAGGGAGCCGATCGTTTGGCGTGGATAGGCGGCCACGTACAGATTGCGGTAGGCCGGACGAAACCGGCTCTTGTAATGATAAATGCCTTTCATATCGAAGAGCCAGCCCAGGTAGTCCCGCCCGAAGACCGTGCCGCGGCGCAGCAGCCGGCAGTCTCCCGGGCGCTTTGCGTCGGCGCGAAGGCCGGGCACCATGGACAGCGACATATACTCGACGCCCTCCTGCTTGAGCCGTCGCATGATCTGCAGCATGGCGAACGGGACCACACCCGATGCGGCGTCCGCCCGGCGGCGGTAGATGTCAAACGCCCACAGGCGCCCCGCCAGGCCGGGATTCAGCACCAGGAAGGCTTCGATACGCCCAGCGCACTCGGCGATAAATAGCCGACGATGTCCCAGTTGCTCCGGGGTGAAACGCCCGTCAAAGACCCGCAACTCCTTTCCCTGCGGAGTTGCGCGCAGATGTTCCGCGCTCACCTCGCGCATTTGGGAGATCAGGTCCCGCCACTCATCGGCATTGGAGGTGGGATGAATCTCGCGCAGCGTCACCCCCTGCCGCAGGCAGGCGTTTTCCTGTCGGCGAATCCATTCGTACGGCTTTCCGCTCCAGGTCGCCTCGCGAAGGCCAACCATCGGCTCCTCACCCCACTTGGTAATTTGGAAGCCGTGTCGGCTGAACAATTCCCGATCTTCGTCAAAGATGTTGTAAATGCATAGGACCAAGTGATTTCCGGCGGCGAAAGCAACCAGCTCTTGCAGTAATCCTTCGCGGCTGGATTCCGGCGCCGCCAGGTTGCCCGTCACATGCAGGTGACGGCCATGCCGGACGTAACCAACCACATTCCGGTGATCCGCCGACCAGAAGTATTCGCGGTCGTCCTCCGCCATCAGGTAGGAGTCGTAGGTCTGTCCGTGTGTGAATGCCTGCTCCGCCGCGAATTGCCGCGCCCGCATTGCCGGTTCGCCCGGGGCGTGCCGGCCTGAAGGGTGGCCCAACACCGGCTGCCTTGGATGGAAAGCAACCCGTTCGGCCATGCGTGGCGTCAGGCGAGGAATAAGCATCTGCTGGATCGTGTCCGAGCAGGTTGAGCCAAGTAATGGAACCGCTCAAGCCGAATAGCGGTTTCCCGCGCTGCATCTATGCCGGGCGTCTGAATTTGCGCACCGGCTCGATCGTCTTCGGGCGTGCCTTGGGCACCAGAACGATCGGGCACCCTTCGTAGCCAAACGCGGCGCGCATCTGGTCCGCAAGATACTTCTTGTATTGCGCCGAGAACAGGTCGTCGCGGCTGACGAACAGCAGAAACGTTGGCGGCGACTGCTTCACCTGCGTGGCGTAGAAGAACTTCAAGCGATGGCCGCGGTCGCTCACGGGCTGGCGGCGCTCCACTGCATCGTGCAAGGTGCGATTCAGGATGGCCGTCGGGATCGTCTGCTGCAACTGCGCCGCGACGTAGCGCACCGCTTCAAGCAGGCGATCCAGGTGGAAGCCTGACTTCGCCGAAGTGAAGATCACCGGTGCGTAATCCAAGAAGAACAAGCGTTCCTGCACCCACTCGCCGAACTCGGACAGCGTTGTCATGACGTTCGGCCCGCGTTGGCTCTCCTTCTTCTGGCGCCGCTCGATTTCATCCTTGCGCGCCTGGCGCACGGCCTCGTCCATTAAGTCCCATTTGTTCACCACCACGATGCAGGCCTTGCGGTCCTCGACGATCCGGTCCGCGACTTTCTTGTCTTGCTCGGTGATGCCGGCCTCCGCGTCCAGAACGAGGATGGCGATGTCGCAGCGGGCGATGGAATCCTCGGCGCGTTTAACGCTGAAGAACTCTATCGAGTCGTTGACCTGCCGCGTCTTGCGCAGCCCGGCCGTGTCAATCAGCACGTAGGTTTGTCTTACGCCCTCCGTTTCCACCTCGAACGGCACATCCACCGCGTCGCGGGTCGTGCCGGGAACCGGGCTGACCACCACCCGCTCGGACTGCGTGAGCGCGTTGATGATCGAGGACTTGCCCACATTCGGACGGCCGACAATGGCGAGTTTGAGCGGGGCAGGGGGGAGGGAATGGTCCGTGGTCCGTGGTGCGTCTTCCGTCTTCCGTCCTCCGTCCTCCGTCCTCTGTCCTCCGTCCTCCGTCTTCCGTCCTCCGTCCTCCGTCAACGGGCTGCCGACGACCGGCAGCAACGCCGTCGCCGCATCCATGAGGGGTTCGATGCCATCACCGTGAATGGCGCTGACAGGGAGGATCTTGTCGAAGCCGAGTTCCGAGAACTCCAACGCCCCGGTCTCGGCGCGGTATGTGTCCACCTTGTTGACCGCCACCAACACCGGCTTGCCGCTGTGGCGCAATCGCGCCGCCGCCTCGCGATCCAGTGGCACGACGCCCTCCTGCACATTCACCACGAGGATGATGACATTGGCGGCCTCGATGGCGAGCTCCACCTGATCAAGGGCCGCCCTGACAATCACGTCGTCTGCCTTCTCTCGGCGCAGGAGGCCGATGCCGCCAGTGTCCACCAAGGTGAACGGGCGTCCGCGCCACTCCGCTTCCGCGCTGATGCGGTCGCGCGTCACCCCCGGCTGGTCATGGACGATGGCGATGCGTCGGCCAACAATCCGGTTGAACAGCGCCGACTTGCCGACGTTTGGCCGGCCAACGATGGCAATCAGACCGGGCATGGGCAGAATCGCTCCGTAAGATTCATATTCATCCGAGCAGGAGACGATAAGAGAAAGCGCGCGGCGAAGCCATTAGAAAACCGCTTGAACCGCCGAACGTAGCGCCCAGTGGATCAAGCCGGTCGGCAGGGGAATCCGCCGGCAGCGCCGTTTCGCCCCCGGCCATTATGGCGTGAACCCTTGTGGCAGACGCCAAACCCAGCATCAGCGCCGCCGTCGCTACCCCAAAGCTATGGCGAAAGGCTCTCTATCAGTATCTCCCGGAATCGTCCCGCGCTGCGAAGATTTATCGCAGAGACGCAAAGGATCGCGGAGGAACGCAGAGGCAAAGGTCACTTTGCGTATCTCTGCGTATCTCTGCGTCTCTGCGTTAAACCGGGTCCCGATTTGGTTGCGGCTCGGCCGCGCTGTGATGTAACCACAAAGAACGCAAAGAGCAGTACAGAGAGGGGCATTCATCTACACTCCTGTTTATCCAATCGCACGCACCCACTATTATCGGCCCCGCTCCGCAGTCAGGCTCGCTCGTCCCTCGCTCGCCTCGACTGCTCCGCTCTGCCCCTGAGCTCACTGACCTGGGGGGCGGACCGAGCGGAACCCCGCGTAGTCGTACCGGCGTTTCTACCGCATCCGCTGGCCGTGAGGTGACTCGCCACCGTGCTGCGAGTGCACCATACTCGTGGCGTGGGAAGATTCGGGCAAGCTGCGGGTCCGCCCAGTTTGTGCGAAACACGGCCCCCCCCTCCTGGTGCACTGGGGCCTAAGCCCGGTAACGGGCCGATCCCCGGCTGTCTCGCCTCGTGTACAAGCGATGCACACCGGAGGTACACCGGATGTACACCGGAAAATCCCTTGTGCATCCGGTGTACCTCCGGTGTACCTCCGGTGTACCTCCGCTGTACTCAGCGCGAAGGGCCGGAGAATCGTGCGGTTCGGTCCGAAATGAACTCGAAGTCTGCGGTTTTGCTGAAAGGTTACACGGCGTGATCGCTACCAGCCGTGTAAGTTATTCGTATCACGGTGGTTGTAGTTCGCGAATTGAGCACGGCGAGGTAATCCTTCGGCGAATCCGCTCTGGGTGTCGTTCTCGTCGTCGTCCTCCTCGTGCTCGATTGGGCTCCTTTCGATTACGATTACGAGGACGACGACGAGGACGATGAGTTGCGGCTTTGCCGAGGGGTTACGCGGCGACTTTGCCGGGTTAGCCGAGCTTGCGGAGCAGGCCCCTGGCGCGGCGGACCCAGACGCGGTCACGCCGGCGCTGGAAGGCCGGGCCGTGGGCGTCGTCAGCCAACACCTCATTGACCTGCGCTCGGGCGAGGTCGGTTTGGGTGCGGGCGAGGTAGAGTTCGGCGAGCTGGACCTTGGCGCGGGGGTAGGAATGGCCTTCGGTGACGTGCTGCCAGAGTGCCAGGGCGGCGTCGGTTTCGCCCAGGGCGGTTAGCGTCTCCGCCAGGGCCATTTGCGAGTAGCCGTAGTCGTGTTTGGGATTTTCAGTGACGACCCCTTCCAGGAGCGGACGGGCCTCTGCGGGGCGCTTTTGGCGCAGCAGGCATTGGCCCAGATGCGCGCGGGTATCAATGTCCTGCGGCTCGCGTTCGAGCGCGGCGCGGTAGCTGGCCTCGGCCTTGTCGAGCTTGCCCTGCTGGAAGTAGAGGTCGCCGAGCTGCCCGTGATGGTGTGCCTTGTCGAGGTAATGAATCTTGGACTGAAGCTCCTTGATACGGCGGCGGTCAAAGGCGCCGGGCAGCTCGAATCCGCGCGTGGCGGACGGCGCGGCCCGATAGACCGCGAAGTAGTAAAACAGCGCCGAAATCCCCCAGCCGATGAAGATGAAGATGGCCCAAATCCATTCCCGGCGGCGGACGGCGTCAATGAGCATCCAGAGTTGGAAGATGGAGACCAGCGCCCACCAGGGATTGCTGAGCCAGTAGTCGAGACTCGACAGGTTTGTGAGCAGGGATGCCAGCATGGCCACGGAAGGTAAGCGCGGCAAAGGCTGGTGGCAATGCGGAAGCGGTAATCTCCTTGCTCTGACTGCTGAAATGGGTGCAGGCCCGCAGCCGGCGAAGGCAGTCCGTCACCATGCGCGATCGTCTTGGTTCGACTCGCCTCAGTCGTCTTCCCGGCCGGGGCGAACAAATCCAGCACCAAACGGCTCCGACCGGGCGTCTCTTGATACCACCACCGCTCTCGGCAATCGGGACCTGCGCGGAGCGCGGCTGTCCTCAGCCGCAGCACGTGCGTAAGGCGGCGGCTCTCGGGACAACGGGGCAGGTCCGCATTGTCGGGGCTGCTGCGGCTGAGGACAGCCGCGCTCCGGCGGCGGTGTCGAGGTGCGCTTGCTCCGACCGGGCATTCCGGACGGCTATTGCCTTGAGCCGATTTCGCGCTATCGTGAGCCGATGAGCAAGGCCAAGAGACTGTTGCACACACGCTATCGCGTGGACGACCTGGAACGGACGGTCCGGTTCTACCGGGACGTACTGGGTCTGGAGGAGGTTCGCCGGCACAAGTCACCGCGCGGCTCGGAGCTCGTGTTCCTGAAGGCGTCGAGCAGCGAGGAACTCATCGAGCTTTGCTGTTATCCGGCCAGCGGCCCCGTTCAGGTGCAGCCCGACCTAACTCACCTGGCCTTCGAAGTGGACAGCCTGGAGGAGTTTGGCCGGCACCTGGCTGGGCTGGGCCTGAAGTACTCAGACGGCCCGCATCTCAACCCGGACGGAGGCGGCATCGCCTTTATTGACGCGCCGGAGGGCTACGAGATCGAGCTCATACAGATGGGCAAGCCCGGCGCCGGCCGCTGAACTCAGCATGGCGACGCCTGGAACACAGTCCCCGGCCCGGTTCCGGCACTGGCTCAGATGATACTGCGGGCCCGCCAGTTTGAATTTGTCTTCCCGCGCCCGGCGCTGGTCATGGGCATCGTGAACGTGACCCCGGACTCGTTCTTCGACGGGGGACGCTTCCTGCATCCGCAAGCCGCAGTGGCCCACGCCCTGCAACTGGTCGAGCAGGGCGCCGAAATCCTGGACATCGGGGGGGAATCCACCCGCCCGGGGGCTTTGCCGGTGACGGAGGCGGAAGAAATGGGCCGCGTCCTGCCGGTCATCGAGCGGCTCGCGGGGCGCGTCAGCGTGCCCATCTCGATTGACACCGTCAAACCCAGCGTCGCCAGCGCGGCCCTGGCGGCCGGGGCCAGCATCGTGAACGACGTATCCGCCAATCGCGACGACGACGCCATGTGGCGGATCGTGGCCGATGCCCACGCCGGCTACGTCTGCATGCATATGCAGGGGACGCCGCAAACCATGCAGGCCAACCCGGTGTATCTTGATGTCGTGCGTGAGATCGGCGAGTTTTTTGAGGAGCGGCTGAAACGACTCTGCGATTGCGGAGTGAGCCGCGAACAGGTAATATTAGACCCCGGGATCGGCTTTGGAAAGACGCTCGACCACAATTTGCAGTTGCTTGCGGCCGTGTACGGTTTTACAACGTTTGGGCGCCCATTGCTGGTGGGTGTGTCGCGCAAGTCGTTTATCGGGAAGCTGCTGGGCGCGGAGGTGGCGGCGCGGTTGCCGGCTGCCCTGGCGTGCGCGTCTCAGGCCGTCGCCGCGGGCGCGCGCATCATCCGCGCGCATGACGTGGCGGAGACCGTGCAGGCAGTGCGAATGACCGAAGCGATCCTGGCGAAGCAAGATACAAAATGTGGGAAGTGCTAAAGACCGTTTGGCGTCTGGGTTCCGTGCTGGAGATTCTCATCCTCGCGGTAGCCATGTATGGCGCCCTGCGCTTCGTCCGCGGCACGCGCGGCGCGCCGGTGGTGACGGGCTTCTTGTTCGTCCTGATGACCCTGGTGCTGGTGAGCTTTCTGCTCAACCTGCGGGTGTTGCAGTTCCTGCTGGGAGGCTTCTCCGCGTTCTTCATCCTGGCCGTGCTGGTTATATTCCAGCCCGAGCTGCGCCGCATGCTGGCCGAGGTGGGGAACCTGCCGCTGTTTGCCACCACGCACGAGCAGCGCGAGAACATTGAAGTCATCATCCAAACGGTGGAGCGCCTGGCCGACGTGCGCATCGGCGCCCTCATCGCCATCGAACAGTCCATCCAGCTCCAGGAGGCGGTGGAGTCGGGCCTGCCGGTGGATTGCGAGGCCACGCCGGAGATGCTGGAAACCATCTTCTTTCCCAACAACGCCATCCATGACGGCGGGGTCATCATCAAAGGCGACCGCATCGCTTTCGCCGCCTGCATCTTCCCCCTCACCCAGCGGCAGGACCTCCACAAATCCCTCGGCACCCGCCACCGCGCGGCCATCGGCCTGAGCGAGGAGACCGACGCCGTGATCGTGGTGGTTTCGGAGGAAACCGGCTCGATTTCCTACGCCTACAAAGGCCAGTTCGTGCGTGGGGTGACCCTGGAGGAGTTGCGCGCGTTTCTGACCTCGGTCCTGCTGAATCCCGTCCGCTCCCGGAACTGGCTGAACTGGCTTCGCACCTGGAGGAACGAGCGGCTGAAGTCGGGACCGGTGGCCGTGCCCAAAGCACAGGAGGCCCCCACGGCAAACACCAGCGCGGCCGGCAAATGATTAAGCTCCTGCGCCATTTGTTTGTTGACGACTTCCTGCTCAAGCTCTTGTCGCTAGTGCTGGCGCTCCTGTTCTGGTTGACCGTCTCCTTCGCGATTCAGGAGAAGCAAGGCTCGCCGGCCCCGGTGCTCAGATCGGTCCCCGAGGTCCGCTCATTCTCCAATCTGCCCGTCGTCGTGATGTCCTCGGCCTCGGACGTGCGGAATTTCAAGGTCAGTCCCAACCAGGTCGAGGTTACCGTCCGGGGCGACTCCGTCCTGCTCCAGAGCCTCCACAGCAAAGAAATCCGGGTCATGGTGGATTTGACCGGCATCGAGGCAGCCGAGAATCTCCGCAAGCGAATCGAAGTCTCCACGCCGGCGGGCGTCACCCTGGTCAGCGTCCGACCGGAAGAAGTGGAAGTGATCATCCCCTCCAAATCCTCAGTCCCGTGACACCTCCCAAGAAGATCTTTGGCACTGACGGGGTCCGCGGCACCGCCAATATCGAACCGGTCACCGCCGAGACCGCGCTCAAGGTGGGTCGCGCCGCCGGGCATGTGTTCAAGCGCCTCGAACGCCAGTCTCGCAGCCGCGGCCGGCATAAGATTGTTCTCGGCAAAGACACGCGGCTTTCGGGTTACATGCTCGAGAATGCGCTGTCCTCCGGCATCCTTTCCATGGGCGTGGACGTGCTGTTCATCGGCCCGCTGCCCACGCCCGGCGTCGCCTACGTCACCCGCAGCCTCCGGGCCGATGCGGGCATGGTCATCACGGCCTCCCACAACCCCTATGATGACAACGGCATCAAGTTCTTCCGCGCCGACGGCTACAAACTGGATGACCGGATCGAGCACCAAATTGAGAGCCTGGTCTTTAGCGGTGAGATTGAGACGATCCGCCCCACGGCGGACGAGGTGGGCAAGGCGGTGCGCATTGACGACGCGCTGGGCCGCTATATCGAATACGCCAAGTCCTCCTTCCCGCGCGGCATGACGCTCGAGGGGCTGCGCATCGTGGTGGATTGCGCCCACGGCGCCGCCTACAAATCCACCCCCTGTGTCCTGCGCGAGTTAGGCGCGGAGGTGATCGTCTATGGCAACCAGCCCGACGGCAAGAACATCAACAAGGACTGCGGCTCGATGCATCCTGCGCTCATGTGCCAGAAGATCTGGGAGCACCGCGCCGACCTGGGCCTTGCGCACGACGGCGACGCCGACCGCGTCCTCCTCTGCGACGAGAATGGCAAGCTGATTGACGGCGACGACATCATGGCGGTCGCCGGCCTGGACATGCTGACCCAAGGGACACTGGCGAAAAAGACGCTGGTGAGCACGCTCATGAGCAACGCCGGTCTGGAGGCCGCCATGGCTGCGGCGGGCGGAAAGGTGGTGCACACCAGCGTTGGAGACCGGTACGTGATTGATGAAATGCTGCGCCACGGATACAACCTCGGGGGCGAGCAGAGCGGCCACATGATTTTCCGCGACTACAGCAGCACGGGCGACGGGCTGGTCGCCGCCCTGCAGATCATGCGCATCATGAAATCCAAAGACCTGCCGCTGTCCAAACTCGCTCAGTGCTGGACCCGGTTCCCGCAACTGGTCACCAACATCGTCGTCCGCGAAAAGCGCCCCATTGACCAACTCGAGAAAGTGGGCGACCTCGTGGCGGAGGCCGAGCGGGAACTCAAGCCCCAGGGCGGGCGTGTCTTCCTCCGCCATTCCGGCACGGAACCCAAAGTGCGCCTGCTCGTCGAGGGTCGCGACCCGGCCGCACTGGAGAAGTGGGCGAGGAAGATCTCCGAAGTCATCAAGGTGCAGATCGGCGCCTGATCCGACTGTCTCGCGGCTGGGGCGGCGGCCTGAGTCACGTCCCTGGTCACTCGCGCCGTCCGGAGGAGCCCGCCGGGATCGTCACTCCTTATTCCTGAGCAATGGGAGCCGTGGCTTTGCAGTCGCCGCACAGGAACTGATGTCCATCGAAAAAGGCTCTGAACGCGCGCATGCGGCATCCGCATCGGTCGCAAAACTCGTAAACCTCCAGCGGGTCCAGCTTAACGGCTATCCACACCCGGCCATGGGCCCGGCGCACCAGCTCAATTTGCTCGGCCACCCGGTCTCCCACATAGTCAAAGACCCTTGCCCGCGTGCGGTCTTCCGTGAACTCCCAATTGGTGGCGGTCCCGGACAGATACAGCCCGTCGTCATTTACGATTAACACCTTGACCGCCAAGCGATCATTCATCGGCAGCATTATAGAACGAGCGCGTCCCTCTGGCGAATCAGTTCTGGCAATCCCGGACCGAGCCCGGCTGCCGCGCCGTGGCCATCCCGATCCAAACCAGGCGTCGGTTATCTTCAGCTCCGCGCGCGATTGCGGATTTCCAGCAGCCGCTTCATCACGTCGTAGAGATTCGCATCCGGCTGCTTGGTTCCAAACGCGTCGTGCAGCCGCCGGTAGAGGGCGTAAAGCTCCTCATAGACGGCATGGGCGGCCGGGTTGGGCTTGAAGACCCGCGATTTCAAGCCCGTCATGGCCCGCTGGGCGGCGGCGTAGTCGGCGTAGCCGCCTTGCGCGCTGCCGGCCACAACGGCGCCAGCAATGGCCGCCCCCAACGCGCACGTCTGCGCCGACCGCGAGATCTTGATCGGCCGGCCGGTCACGTCCGCGTAGATTTGCATGACGAGCGGGTTCTTCTCCGCAATCCCGCCGCAATTCACGATCTGCTCCACCTTTAGGCCGTATTCCTCGAAGCGGCTGATGATGGTTAGCGCGCCGAAGGCGGTCGCCTCGATGAGCGCGCGGTAGATCTCGGCCGGTGTGGTGTAGAGCGTTTGGCCGAGCAGGAGCCCCGTTAGCCGCTGGTCCACAAGCACCGTGCGGTTGCCGTTGTTCCAGTCCAAAGCCAGCAAGCCGGACTCGCCCGGGGCCAGCTTGGCCGCCGCGGCGCTGAGCGCCTCGTGCGAACCCGCCTTCTTGCCTCCGGGCTGGATGTAGTTCACGAACCAATTGAAGATGTCGCCCACAGCGGATTGTCCCGCTTCCAGCCCGTAGTAGCCCGGCAGAATGCTGCCCGGGACGATGCCGCACAGGCCGGGGATGTCCGCCAGCTTGTCACCGAGCGGCACCACCAACATGTCGCACGAGCTGGTGCCGATAATCTTCACCAGTGTCCCCGGCGCGATGCCGGACCCGACGCCGCCCAGGTGCGCGTCGAATGCCCCAACCGCCACCGGCAGGCCCGCCGGGAGGCCCGTGCGCTTGGCCCATTCGGCCGTCAGCTTGCCGGCCGCGCGGTCAATCGCGTGGGCCTTGGGTCGCAGGCGGCCACGCAGTTCGCCCAGCTTTGGGTCAAGCTGCGACAGGAACTCCGCGTCCGGGTAGCCGCCCCAGGAGTCGTTGTACATGCCCTTGTGGCCGGCGGCGCAAACGCCGATGGTCAGCCGGTCCGGCGCTTCGGTGCCCGTGAGCATCGCCGGCACCCAATCGGAGCATTCCACCCACAGCCAGGCGGCGTCGAACACCTCCGGGCTCGTGTGCAGGCAATGCAGGATCTTACTGAAGAACCACTCGCTCGAATAGGTCCCCCCGCACTTGGCGAGATACTGCGGGCGAATCTTGCGCGCCAGCTCCGTGATCTCCCCTGCCTCGGCGATGCCGGTGTGGTCCTTCCAGAGCCAGGCCATCGCCGTGGGGTTCCGCGCGAAGCGGCGGTCGAACGCGAGCGGGCGGCCATTGCGGTCAACCGGGATCGGTGTGCTGCCCGTTGTGTCCACCCCGATCCCGATGATCTGATCCGGCGCAAAGCCGCGCACGGTCCGTTTGGCGAGCGCGAGCGCCTTCTTGATCGTAACCTCCGCCCCGGTGACATAGTCCAGCGGGTTCTGCCGCGCGAGGTTCGGATCGCGCGAGAGGATGACCCCCTGCGTTCCGTGCTCGTAATTCCAGACGGCGGAAGCCACCTCGCGCCCATTGGCGACGTTGACGATGAGTGTGCGGACGGAGTTGGTGCCGTAATCCAGGCCGATGGTGTATTTGGTTGCGCTCATGGCCCCTTTACATAACCACCCCTCGCCCCCGTGTCGAGCAAGTTCCCGCAAGCTTCTGCGTTCGGCAGTGTTGCCTGCCTGATCTGCGCTGGCTGTCTGATCGGCGTCGTGACACAACGGGAGACTTCCTGTCTAAGCTGGTTATATGAGAACTCTAATGCGATTCCTATGGAAACTCATCAAGGTAGGCTTGTTTATCATCGGCGGCTTGGTCTTGCTCGGGTTGCTGCTGGTGGCGGCGGCGGCCCTCCTGGCACCCTCCGGGCAAAAGGTCACGGACAAATCGGTGCTGGTATTCGATCTGAACACGCAGATCACGGACCGGCCACCGGATGAAAGCGCCGCCGTGCTGGCCCGCCTCCTTGGCGAGCGCACCTCCACGCTCCAGTTGCGCGCGGCCACCACCGCGCTGCGCGAAGCCGCCCAGGACAAGCGAATCTCGGGGCTTTATCTCCACGGCAATCTGGTCACCAGCGGCTACAGCTCCGGCTACGGCCCGCTCAAGGAACTCCGCGAAGCCGTCCAGGACTTCCAGAAGAGCGGCAAGCCCGTCATCGCCTACATCGGCGACGCCGCCAACCGGGATTACTACCTCATGTCCGTGGCGGACCAGATTCTGCTCAATCCATACGGCGTGCTGGCCTTCCGCGGCCTGGCCCCCAGCGGCACCTTCTTCAAGGGCGCCGGCGACAAATACGGCTTCGAGTTCACACCCATCCGGCGCGGCAAATACAAGTCGGCCGTGGAACCCTTCACCCGGGAGAACTTCAGCCCCGAGAACCGCGAGCAGCTCCAGGCGCTCTTCCAGACCATTTGGGGCGAGATGCTCAACGCGGCTGCGGCCTCGCGGAAGATCCCGCCGGACCAACTCCAAGCGCTGGTGGACAAAGAGGGCCTGATTGGCGTCCAATCGGCCAAGGCCCGGGGGCTGGTCACCGACCTGGCCTACGAGGCCGACGCGCTCGACAAGTTGCGCCAACTGACCGGCACCACCTCCAAAGACAAGCCGTTCCCGCAGGTCTCGCTCGCCCAATACGCACCTCAAGCCCTGGCGGCAGCCGCCAAGAAACGGCAAGGCAAGGACAAGATCGCCGTCGTCTATGCCGAAGGCGTGATCGTTGACGGGCAAAGCGATCCCAGCAGCCAGGGCCTCGTGCCCGGCGAAGGTTTCGCGCGGATGCTTCGGAAAGTGCAGCAACGCAAAGATGTGAAGGCCGTCGTGCTGCGGGTGAACAGCCCCGGCGGCAGCGCCCAAGCCTCCGACGCCATCCTGGACGAACTGCGCCGGTTCGAACCCGACCGGCCCGTGATCGTCTCGATGGGCACGGTGGCGGCCAGCGGGGGCTACTTCATTTCCATGGCGGCACGCCGCATCCTCGCCGAGCCCAGCACCATTACCGGCTCGATCGGCGTGTTCGGCCTCGGGCTCAACCTCAAGAAACTCGCCAACGACCACGGCATTACCTTCGACTCCATCCAGACCGGTGCGCTGGCCAATCTGGGCACCCTGTCGCGCCCCATGACCCCCGAGGAACGGGCCGTGCTCCAAAACCTGATTGACTACTTCTATGACGGCTTTCTCGAACGGGTCGCCCGGTGCCGCAACCTGACCACCAACCGCGTGGACGAAATCGCCCAGGGCCGCGTATGGTCCGGGGCCGACGCGTTGAAGATCGGCCTGGTGGACGAGTTGGGCGGCCTGGATCAGGCCATCGCCGCTGCCGCCAAGGAAGCGAAGCTGGGGGCGAACTACTCGGTGATCGAGTTTCCCGAGAAGAAGAGCCTCGCCGAAGAACTGTCCGAGGCGTTGGGCGGAGAAAGGCCGCCGCTGGCCAAACACGACCTCGGCAGCCGCGCCGCTGCCAAGATGATGGAGACCTGGCGATGGCTTTCCAGTTTCGACGATCCGCACGGCATCTACGCCCGCCTGCCTTTCGACTTGGAGCTCAACTGAACCCTTGGATGCTGGCTCCGAGCCAATAAACAAGAGATCACCGGCATCCGACCCTGGTTGCGCCGCCGGGCCTGGCTTCCGGGCTGCGCCGCAAGCGATTTAGGTTGACGATGCCCCTCGAGCCAGTCGCAGCGCGCCGGCGAGTGGCACCCTGCACTCACCCTATACTCACCCTATACTCGCCCTATACACACCGTAACAGCACTTGAAGGCCTCTTTTGCCTAATCCCTTGTCCTGCTGTGACTTACTGCAATCTCACTGCGCGCAAGCACCACAGCCGGTTCTGCCCAGCCAAATCCCAGCACAAGTTGTTGACGCTGAGGAACTTCCGCACTGCCAGCCAGCCCGACTTTAGACTTTAGACTTGAGACTCGAGACTTCCACCGCCGCTTCTCCCCAACAGCAATTGCGAAGTGATTTGGATTGACGATAAGCGCTGGTGGGCGCGGAGCCTCGCCGCATTTCGAGACACTGGATTGACCAACTGCATCAGCATTTCCCCTTTCCAGTCCCGTGGTCCCGATTTCAGTTTTTCCGCGTCTCAGCGTTTCCCCCTCCCACCCTCCTGCCTTCTGCATTCTGCACTCTGCCTTCCCCGAATCTCTTTAATGTGTGCCATCCATCTTTCGGTCTGGCGATTCACAATTACCTTTTTGACCTTCATCCCACGGCGAAGGGAATTGAAAAGCCACTTGTAATCGTCTTCCCCGATGGTCATCGCCGAGTAAGTGGACGCGTTCCAAACCTGAGAGTGGCGATTCCAAATTTCATGCGCCAACTGGATTAGCTCGTTCACCTCTTGTTGGGAAGACAGGAAACCATCCCGTTTTCCAGATAGCACGGTCTCGAGGTCCTTATGCGCATAAACCTTGTGCCGGAGGTTAATCAACCGTTTGCGGCTTCGCTCGATTGTCACCAAGTCTGCCTCAAGCTTCTTGACGTCAGGACGATGCCATCTAAGAAAATCAGGATTGGCCTCACGATAATCCGGCCTCAACCGTACCGTGATTGCAGCGTCAGTGAAGAACTGCGGGTTGTCACGCAGCAATAAGAGGCATCTCGGCAACGTGCAGGACTCATGGCCTGTTCCTTCAGGATCATAGACTCGCCCCAATCGAATGACCAAATCGCTCCGCATCGCATTCCCGAAAGCATGGAAGAACCCTGGAAAGTTGCTTCCTACCTGCGGATGCTTGGCGAGCTCCTCGACAACTCCAACGAACACCTTGTTTTGCAGTTGCAGTTCGTTGATATCCGCTCGCACTTCATTGAAAACCCGCTGAAACTCGGCCTCGCTCTGTTTCCTTGGAGCTTTCTTTGATGGCATACTCACTCCTGTTTTCCCGACTTGATGCGCTCTAACAACCTCTCCGCCCGTTCGTCGGCCGGGTCTTGAGGGACAAGCTTGCCGCAGAAGGCGCGGGCGAGGAGGGAGGGCGTGAGCTTGTCCACCTGCTCCTGGGCCTTTTGAAATCGTACCTCGATCTGGTCCGCCAGCGTAAACAACGCTTCCACCCGGCGCACGATTTCTTGTTGTTCGGCGAGAGGAGGCAAGTTGAACGTGGCGGCCTTCACGTCTTCCTGATTGATGCTGGATTGGTTGACGGCGTGCTTCGCGTTCTTTCGCAACTCAGCCACTCCGGGCGGGCTCTGGAGATACAGGATGGCGTAGTCTGGTAAAGCGCGTGTTGTGTCCAGACGCAGGCGCATCATGTTGCTCTCGTAAACACACGCCTCTTTCAGCTTGCGAACTAGCGCCGCCTTACCGAGGAACTTCAGGCTGTTGACCCGGTTGATGACAATGTCGCCGTTTCGCAGCACGAACTGATTACGTTCCTTTTGGGTCAGCCGCACGCGCTTAAGTTCACTCCATGCCGCGATCGTTCCGTCATAGAAAGTGTCAATTCTGACGATGAGCGTGCCGCCGCCATAGAACGATGCCGGTTTGTAGAGCCCATTCTGAGGACCATCGCTGATTAGTTCGCCAAACCTCACGAAGGTCCAAGTGCGAGGGAACTCCCCGTTTCCATCTGTGTGATCCGTGCCATCCGCGGCTCTCTCCTCCCGCCAATCGGCGGTGAGGCGGCCGGAGCAGGCGGCGGCGAGAACGGATTGGCGGAAGCGTTTGAGCAGGAGGGGAATCTTGGCCAGCCGCTGCTGGCAGGCGTCCACTTTGCCCAAAAGCGTCTCCAGCTTCGCTATAATCCGCCGCTGCTCGGCGAGGGGTGCGAGCGGGACTTCCAGACTCCACAACACCTCAGGGTCAACGTGCGGGATTCCCGTGCCGCGTGTGTTTGTATTGACGTGCTGGAATTGGCTTTGCAGCCAACGGTAGAGATAAGTGCGCTCTCCCACCTTTGGTTGGAGCGCCATGATTGTTGAGCCAATCGCGCCTTCACGCCCAAGCCCCACCCAGCCACTACGCGCACCGTCCCAAACGACGAGGACATCGTCAGTAGTCCCAAGACGGGAAGTTGCCGCTTGTGCGTAGCTTCTGATGTTGCCTTTCTCGATGGCTTGAATGTCGAGGTAGGGAACGAAGCCGTTGCTCGGCACCGGCTTCACAGCACCAGGCTTCTTTCCCTTTCGCGCCGAGACCAAGCCGCCAAGATGAATGGACGTCCAGCCCGCGGGCAGTTCGTCGCTCATCTCAATTGCTGGCCGTGGCCTTGATTTCCTTTTCGACTGCGGCGGCAAAAATTGATGCCTTTTCTTCGGGAATCAGCTCCTTCCGGCCGCTAGTCTCTTCACTCAAGGTCTCATGGGCCTGCTGAAAAGCTCTTCGGGAATGTCCTTCGCCAGAGGGACGTCCAAGGAGGAGATAGATCAAGAACTCAGAATCAGCCTTCCTCAATTGCCGAATCAACGCGCTCCAGCGGACTGCCTTCTCGACAATATCCGAGGGCTGAAGAAGGTCAAAGCTTAGGGGCTGGAACAGGCGGAGATAGCCACCCGGGGGCTGCCATGCGTTCTCGAAGCGGTGCCGCAACTCCCCCACTGCAAGCACTTTCTCCGACAAGCGCTGGAGCACATCCCGCCGCCGTAATTCCCGCTCGAACGGTTTCCAAACATCTGCGTCGTCCCGCCGTGTCGGAGGATGTGCCTTCAGATGCCGTGCAACCAGGCGCTCGAAAAGCTCTCTCACGGTTTGAGCCGGGTCGTCGGTGATGCCCCCCCCAGGCGCTGACCACTGGAGCGCGCTGTCATCTGTAGGAAGGAGACTCTTGGCGATAGCGTCCGCGGACAACAGATCACGGTCCAGCATTTCGGAGGTCGTGCTGTTGAGTTCTTCGGTGCGAGAAGCTAGGAAAGCAAGCATATCCCGCAAGGAATCGGACTGCAGTCCCGGGAACATTCCCTTCACCCGGTCGAGGCTCGGAAGCTTTTGGAAGTGGAGAAAACCCGCCGTGGGAGCATGGAGCAGCACACCGACGTTCACGAACTCACGCGTAAACACGTCATGCATGTAGCGTAGAACCACGTAGCTAAAGGCTTTCTTTTCTGCTCTCATGAGAGTCGCTCGCGTATCAGGCCGCACACTTGGTCACGATGCTCGACCACCCATAGTAGGTGCTCGCGGACCTTTGCCAAGCCCTCTTTAATCTGCCACGGAACGGGAATTTCGCCAAGCAGCCGGTCAATACGAGCGGAAGAGAGGCGGCCCAGGGCTTCGGCGAAGCCGGCGTATTCGGCGTCCCCTGGGGAAACCGCTGCATAGAAGACATGGTCGTAGAACCGATCCAACTCCAGAGCACCGAAGGAGGGAGCCGGATTGTTGAGCACGGGGCTGAGCGCGCCTTCGTGGTCAATCATGAGGATTTTCGTGCGATCCCAAAGGAGGTTGGGGTTGTCGGACTTCCGGTCGTAGTTCTGAACAATGATGTCGAAGGCGAAGACCTGGGCAGCGGTTGGGCGGAGGGCCAGCGGGACGCGGGGATTGGGCGGAACAAAGCTGAAGCCTTCAGGCGCGCTTTCACTGCCGAAATTCAGGCCGAGGCTCCGTCTGATGAGATCCTGAGCGGCCTTTGGAACCCCCGCGAGGAACTCGGCAGAAAGGTTGACGATGAATGGGGTGGGGGTTGCGAGGTTGAGTTCGCGCGCGAGCAGCGAGCAGAGAAGCTCCGCCGCCAGACCGAATTCCCGGTTTCGAATCCCGCCCAGGAATTTGACGTAAACATCCACCTTGGAGCCGTCTTTTCGAGAGCATGTCACGCGTGCCGGCCGACTATACCCACTCTCCGTGAAGGAATGGAAAAGCTCTGCCTCAACGTGCTCAACCAGAGGCGCCTTCATCGTTCTAAACCTTCCTCTTTCTCCACGAGCGCCATGATTTCGCGCAGATCATCCACCACCGCCTCCAGCTCGGTGATGGCTTCGCTGGCCAGGTCCTGCGGCTCGGGCAGTTCGTCGCTGTCCTCCAGCGATTCGTCCTTGAGCCAGGTGATGTCGAGCTTGTAGCCGCGCTCCTTGATTTCGGAAATATGGAACCTGCGGAAGCGGTCCGAGCCGGACCGACCACCTTTCTCGCCGGTGTCCGTGCGTTTGCTCAGGCCGTTCGGGTCTTTGCCGTAGGCGGCCTCGAACTCGGCGAAGTGCTGGGCGGTGAGCGGGCGGTCTTTCTTGGTGATGCCGGGCACGTTGGAGCGGGCGTCGAAGATCCAGACTTCGTCGGAGGGCTTGCCCTTTTGCAGGAAGACGACGTTGGCTTTCACGCCCTGACTGTAAGGGGTGAAGGTGCCGCGCGGCAGGCGCAGGACGGTGTGGACGTTGCAGTCCTGCATGAGAAGTTGGAACACCTCGCCGGCCTTGCCCTCGAACAGGCAGTTGTCCGGCAGGACGATGGCGGCCCGGCCGCCGCGCTTGAGCACGGTGAGGACGTGCTGGACGAAGTTGAGCTGCTTGTTGCTGGTCTCGATGGTGAAGTCGTCCCGGTCGGGGGCCTGGTTGGCGCCCTTGGTGCCGAAGGGCGGGTTGGTGAGGACCACGTCATAGCGCTCGCCGCGGTCGGGCTCGTAAATGGTGTCGCCGAGGTGGATGTGGGGCTCGACGCCATGGAGGAACAGGTTCATTAGCGCCAGCCGGCGCGGGCGCGGCACAAGGTCCTGGCCGTGATAGACCTTCTTGCGGATGAAATAATCAGACCGGTCGAACACGCCGCCGGAGATTTCCTTGGAGATGAGCCATTCCCAGGCGCAAACGAGGAAGCCACCGGTTCCGCAGGCGGGGTCGCAGATGCGGAAATCGGGCCGGTCGCGCGGGTCGGGCTTCATGACGCGGCAGATGGACTGGATGAGGGGCCGCGGGGTGAAGTATTGGCCGGCGCCTTTCTTGCCTTCGCTAGCGGCCTTTTCCAGCAGGCCCTCGAACGCCGCGCCCTTGACGTCCACGTCCATCGCCGACCAATCCTCTTCGTCAATCATGGCGATGACGCGCTTGAGGTTGACGGGGTTGTTGAAGCGCGGCGTGGCCTGGGCAAAGATGTCGCCGAGGATGCCGGATTGCTCGCGGAGCTTGCGGAGGATGTCGGCGTAATGATCCGTCAGCGCGGTGCCGGATTTGTCCTTGAGGCTGGCCCAGTCATGGCCCTTGGGGACCGCCGCGCCGCGTTCCTCGGCCATTTTGAGGAACAGCAGGTAGGTGAGTTGTTCGATGTAGTCGCCGTAGTCAATGCCGTCATGGCGCAGCGTGTGGCAGAACCCCCAGAGCTTTTGTACGATGTCGGACATGGGATTTACGACTTCCGATTTACGATTTGCGCATTGGCCCACTTATACCGCCACTACCTCGTTCAACTCCCGTACTAATTGCGACAGGTTCGGGAAGACTCTGCCAGCCTTGGCGGCACCGCCGCGCCCCTGGAGCAGTGGAGTATTGTCAAAATCCTCCTCCTCAATCGTGAGGTTTTTGATGAGCTGCTCGCGGATGAGGGAGAGCCATTGCATTTGCTCGGTCGTAAAGGGGCTCCTTGCTATGAGCTTGTCCATGGCGTGGTTTACCCGCTCCTCGGCGGTCAGGACCGGCTCATGCACGCTGGCGGCGTGCTTGACGATGGAGATCACGTCGGCCAGCGCCTTGTGACTGGCGACCCTGTGGGCTTCCTGGAGCCTGCGCTCGTCAAATTGGTTCTGCGCGAGCGCGCGGCGGAGTTCTTCGAGGGCCTTGGGCCGCCAATCGCGCGGGCGTTTCAGGAGGATGCTCAAGGCGTCCACTTTGTCAGCGTTTTCCTTTACGAACCGGGAGAAGGCATCGAGATAGCTCTCGGCCGTGTCGTATTTGCCGAAGCGGTTTAGCTTTTTCGAGGAGACGGCGTCCTCGACTTCGTAGCCGACCAGGAAAGGCGTGTAGGCACGCTTGTATTCGAGCAGCAGCTTCTGGAACTTTTCGTTCCGCAGGAGTCTCATGGTGCCGGAGAAGTCCTGCTTGATGAGCGCGGGTAGTCTGCCGGCAAAGGCGCCGACGTCGCCGTCGGGAATCCAGCGGGCGAATTCGATGCGGGCTTCGCCGCTCATGTCCTTTTCGATGCGGCGCAGGCGTTTGGCCAGGATGCGGACGTGGTAGTCGCGGTCCACGTTCTGCCAGATATTCTCGATGATCTGCGGGATGGTCAGCGGGGTGCGGGTGGGCGGCTGGAGTTCAAAGTCGGTGGTGTTCTTGAAATACTCGATCAGCGTGCCATCGAAACAGTCGAAGACGGTGAATTTGGTCTTATTGATCTCGGGGCATTTGCGGGTGCCGCGCCCGAGCATCTGCACCCAGAGGATGCGGGACTTGACCGGGCGCAGGAACACGATGAATTCCAGCGCCGGGATGTCCACGCCGGTGGAGAGCATATCCACGGTGACGACAACCTTTGGGTTCGGGCGGTTGCGGAACTCACGGATGCGCTGGAGCGGGCGGTCCACGTTGGGATTGCCGGTTATCTTCTGGACGAAGTCGTCGCCCTGGCCGAACACCTCGCGGCAGATGCGGACCAATTGGTCGGCGTGTGAGGTGTGGGCGAGGTCGTTGACGGCGAAGATCAGGACCTTCGGGAAGCGGCCCGTTTCCTGTTCATGCGCGTAGGTGTATTGAGCAACTTCTTCGATGATCTTGCGGTTGCTCTGGGGGGCGGTGATGCGCTTTTCGATGTCCTCGGAAGGAAAGGCGCGCTCGTCTTCCAACTCGTCGCGGTGCTCCTTGCCCGTGACGGGGTCAATCAGGCCAACTTCCTCGCCTTGCTTGAGGAATGCGCCGTTCATGCGCACGTCGGACTTGATGGAGACCGCCTCGTAGTCCACGAGGTAACCGTCGAGGATTGCCTTCTCGACATCGTAGCGGAACACGGGTGCGCCGAAGAGCGCGGTGGTGTGCGGAGCCGGCGTGGCGGTGAGGCCGATCTTCACGGCGTCAAAGTGGTTGATGGTATCGCGCCACAGGCTGGTTTCCTGAAACGTGTAGCCGCGATGGCATTCGTCGGCAATCACGAGGTCAAAGCCGTGAATAGGGATGTCGAGCTTATCGGCGTCGGCTTCAAGATCAGGGTCGCTGGCGGATTGAGCAAACGCCGCCTCGGCGCCGAACAGGTTCCGGGCCATCCGCTGGATGGTCGAGACATAGACGAAGGTATGGGTTGGCTTAGGATCGGTCAGGTACTCGTTGGGCAGCACCTTGGGGTCGAATGGTTCGTCGTCGCCGAAGTCCTCTTTTTGGAAGCGCTGTGAATAGACTTCGTATTCCTGGGTGAGCTTATTGCCCTGGGGCGTGTCGAAGGCATTGAAGGTGCGGACGGCCTGGGCGGCGAGCGCCTTGCGGTCCACCAGAAACAGGATACGCCGGAATTGCTTGCTCTCGAGTAGCCGGTACACCTGCGCAACGGTCAGGAAGGTCTTGCCGGTGCCCGTGGCCATGGCGATGAGCAGCTCGCGCTGGCCGGCGAGCATGGCGGCTTCCGTGGCGACGATGGCGGCGACCTGGTAGGGGCGCAGGCCGGGGATGCGTTCGGGGGGGGTGTCGAAGAGCCAGCGACGGGCGTTGCCAGTCTCGCGGGCAAACCGCTCCGCCAGGGCCGCGGGGGTGTGGAAGGCAGCGAGGGTGCGCGATACCGGCTTGTCGGCCCGGGCGTCCAAGTGCCAGATGATCTCGCCGTTGCTGGCGTAGAGGAAGGGAACGCGCAGGCCCTTCCAATTGCCGGGGCCGATCGTGGCGCCGGCGGCGTAGCGCTTGGCCTGTTCGAGGACGTTTTGCGGGCTTACCGTGACCTTCTTCGCTTCCAGAATGCCCAGGAGGGTGCCAGAGACAAAGAGCGCATAGTCGGCGGGACCATTGGCAGTGGGAAACTCCGTAACTGCGTGGCGGGTCAGGCGCGAGGTGTCGAGTCCTTCCTTCCAGGGGACAATCTGCCACGGCGGATTGCACGCGCGCAACCGCTTGTCAATGCGGTCTCTCCGGGTCTTCCATTCCGCTTCGTCCATGGCCGTTCAGTACTCTCAGGTTTTCGGCTGCCTCGATTGTTGTCGGCTGGCGGTAGAGAGTAGAGAAGGCCGGAGACCCTGCAAAGGCTAAATGGGGCGGGCGCTTGCCGCGTGCAACGCCCCGACAGCTCTCGGACCACGCTCGGGACTCGTGTCCGGAATTCGGCTGGCTCAGCCACTGTCGTCTGGATTAGGGGGTTTCCCGAAGATATTTCTGAAGATCATATACGGGCTGGAGTCTCGACGGCGTTGCTGGTGGGAAAGGCTTTGCGCATGCGACATTCAGGAGGCGAACTGGCGCCGTAGCCTCGGCTCCGGGCGGCTGCTTCACCAGCGAGCCGCCGAGCCACGTGGGATGGGAGGTTCAAAGTCTGGAGTCTGAAGTCTTGAGTCTAAAGTCTCGGATTTGGAGTCCACGGGCCACGGTCCACAGCCCACGATCACGCGCGAGTGAGAAATCCGTGGGCTTGTCCGCCAAAGGACAGGGTTTGTCCACCTATACAGGGTGAAATGAAAACGAGAACCAGCATCCTGGCAAGGACGGTAGGCAACGGGCGAAGATCGAAGGGCGGGCCATGAGCCTCGTTACCTCGGCTGCCACGCACAATCTTCGGACCACCCAAACCAGGCCTGCTGCCGGAAGCGCGGCTTCCGGAAACCGGAAGTTCCACTTCCGGCCATAAGGGTGACAACTGTTATGAATGCGAACCCAATTGCGACGGACCGTAGCCGTCCGCGAGCGCCTGCACGCCAATCACCTGGCCCTCCTGGAGAAGCTCGACGCCAACCACCGGGAACTGCTGGCCGCGCGGGCGGGCAGGGTGGGTGCATGGAGAGGCGCCTTGCCGGTCCGTCTCGGAGCAGCGGCTTGAAACAGCAGGTTGAAAAGTCGGGCCGAAACAGTTAAAAACAGGCGCGCTGATTGCATGACACACTTATGACCACAACCAGAGACCAACAATTGGACTTCATCCTCGCCCGGCGCAGCGTCCGTGTTTATTCGCCCGGCGAGGTGAGCGACGCAGCCGTGACGGGGCTTTTGGAGGCGGCGATGGCGGCGCCTTCGGCCATGACCAAAGACCCCTGGCGGTTCGTCGTTGTACGCGACAAGCAGACGCTGGCGAAACTGGCGGCGCTGCACCCTGGCGCGGCGATGCTCTCCGCCGCGGCGCTGGCGATTGTAGTCTGCGGCGACCTGGACGCGGCCTTCGAGCGGCAACTTAGTTATCTGTTGCAGGATTGTTCGGCGGCCACCGAAAACCTGCTACTGGCCGCGCGCGCGCTGGGCCTGGGCGCCTGCTGGGTGGGCATCCATCCGGGTGAAGCTGGCATC
The DNA here is from genome assembly GCA_964625855.1 of uncultured Verrucomicrobiota bacterium. Taxonomy (GTDB): domain Bacteria; phylum Verrucomicrobiota; class Verrucomicrobiia; order Limisphaerales; family UBA8199; genus JAPLUA01. Next base: position 173,749 of record CAZVFC010000009.1, read on the forward strand.
AAGCGGGTGAAGGAACTGCTGGCGCTGCCAGGCCCGGTAATTCCGTTAGCCGCCGTCTCCATCGGGCAACCCGGCGAGCAACTCGAACCTCGCACAAGATTCAACCGGGACAACGTGCATACCGAAAAGTGGTGAGAAGCGATGAAAGCTAAAGACGGATCTCTCACCGATGCCCAGTTGCGGGCCGAATTGAACCGCTGCGAGTACTGCGAGGAGAAGCCCTGCCAGAAAGCCTGCCCCGCCGATTGCTCGCCGGCGGATTTCATCATGGCCGCGCGCGTGGGGGAGAAGTCGGATTTCCGCCGCGCGGGGGCGTTGATCATGGGCTCGAACCCGCTGGGCTGGGTCTGCGGCGTGTTGTGCCCGGACTACTTCTGCATGAAGGCGTGCTCGCGCCGCACGTTTGACCATCCGATCAACATCCCCGCCGTCCAGGCCAGCGTGATGAAGCGAGCTTACGAAGCCGGGCTGCGGAGTTTTCCGGTGCCGGTCGCAAACGGCAAACGGGTGGCGGTGATCGGCTCGGGCCCCGCGGGCCTGGGGGCGGCTACCGTGCTCGCCCAACTCGGCTACCGAGTCACCGTCTTCGAACGGCGCGAGCGCCTCGGCGGCATGATGCACCTCATCCCCGACTTCCGGCTCGACAAGCAGGTGGTCCGCCGCGACCTCGAATTCCTCAAAGGATTGGGCGCGCTGGAGTTCGTGCCGGGCCAAGCGATAGATCGGCCGGAGGAGCTGCTCGCCACTCACCGGGCGGTGATCGTGTGCGCCGGTTTAGAGGAACCGTTGCGGCTGGATATCCCCGGTGGGGACTGCGCGATCTCGTGGCAGGACTACTTGGAGAACCAGCGCAAGATCAGCGTCGCGAACAGGAAGGTGGCCGTCTTGGGCGGCGGGGCAGTGGCGGTGGATTGCGCCACGACCGCCAAGCAGCGCGGCGCGCTCTCGGTCGAGCTGGTCTATCGCCGCAAGCAGGAGAACATGCCCTTGACGGCGTATGAGCGGGAGATGCTGCTCGAACACGGCATAGGTATCTCCACCTGCTCCAAGCCGCTGGCAATAGTCCACCGAGGACGGCGGGTCACCGGCCTGCGCATCGCCCGGATGATGCTGCCCAAAGGCAAGGCGCCTCGGCCCGAGAACTTCCTCGTCAACAAGAAGGAGTCGCCCGTCTTTCGGGAGTTTGATGTGGTCATTTCCGCCATCGGCAGCCGGCCCAAGCTGCCCTTGAAGAAGGCCCCGGGCCTCTTCTACGCGGGCGACATGGTGCTCGGCTCGGCGACGGTGGTCGAAGCCGTGGCCACGGGCAAGAACGCCGCACTGGAAGCCGAGGCCTACATCGCCGGCCGCAAGCGACCCCGCTTCGAGAACCGCGCCAAGAGCCACGTCGTCCTGGCGGGCAGGAAGCTATGCCCAGTGCCGCTGGACGCGGAATTCTTCGGGCGCAAGATCCGCTCGCCGTTCCTCCTCTCCGCCGCGCCGCACACCGACGGCTACGCCCAGATGCGCAAGGCCTACGAGGCCGGCTGGTCCGGCGGGGTCATGAAGACCAGCTTCGACAACGTGCCGATCCATATCCCGGCCGAATACATGACCGTGTTCGGCCCTTCGACCTACGGCAACTGCGACAACGTCTCGGGGCATGCCCTCGACCGGGTGCGCAAGGAGCTGGAGCAATTGGTGAAGGAGTTCCCGGACCGGCTCACGCTCGCGTCCACCGGCGGCCCGGTGACAGGCCGTGACGAGCCGGACAAGGCCGTCTGGCAATCCAACACGCGCAAGCTGGAGAGCGCCGGCGCGATGGGCGTCGAGTACAGCCTCTCCTGCCCGCAAGGGGGCGACGGCACCGAAGGCGACATCGTCTCGCAGAACGCCGAACTGGCCGCGAAGATTATTGATTGGGTGATGGACGCCAGCGCGGATGACAACCCGAAGCTGTTCAAGCTGACCGCGGCGGTAACGTCCATCAACCCAATCATCAAGCGCATCCAACAGGTGTTCGCCCGATACCCGCGCAAGAAAGCCGGTGTCACGCTCGCCAACAGCTTCCCTTCACTGGCATTCCGCAAGGCCGAACACCGCCGCTGGGAGGAGGGCGTGATCGTGGGCATGTCGGGCGAAGGCGTGCTGCCGATCAGCAACCTCACGCTGGCTAAGGTTTCCAGCACTGGCATCGCCGTCTCCGGAAATGGCGGCCCGATGAACTACAAGGCCGCGGCCAATTTCCTCGCCCTGGGCGCGCAGACCGTGCAGTTCTGCACCATCGTCATGAAATACGGCCTGGGCATCGTCAGCGACCTCCACTCGGGGCTGAGCTTCCTGATGGAAGAGCGCGGGTTCAAGTCAGTGAAGGAGTTGATCGGCTCGGCGCTGCCCAACCCGATTACCGACTTCATGGCCCTGTCAGCCACCAAGAAACTCCCGACGGTCGTGGCCGAGTTATGCGAGCATTGCGGCAACTGCACCCGGTGCCCGTACCAGGCCATCGCGTTGAACAGCAAGCAGGTGCCGGTGTTTGATCCGGCCCTCTGCATCGGCTGCTCGCTGTGTGCGCAGAAATGCTTTGCGGGTGCCATCTCGATGCGCCTCCGCACGCCCAAAGAGCTGGCCGCCCTCCAGCACTAGCTCTTGTAACCATGTAACCTATGTAACGATGCAACCGGGCCTGTCGCTGCTCATCGAAAACGGCACGGTGCTTACTGGCGGTCCGAAGCCCGCAGTGCTCCCGAACCACTCCGTTCTCATCGAGAACGGTACGATCACTCGGATCGCACCAAGGCGCGGAATCGGCCGCTTCGCCGGCAAACGCCTTGATGCCTCCGGCAAAGTGGTCATGCCCGGCCTGATCAATGCCCATACTCACTTCTACAGCACCTTCGCGCGCGGTCTGACGAAGACCCGCCCGGCCAAGGACTTCGTGGGCGTGCTCGAAAACCTGTGGTGGCGGCTCGACTCGGCCCTGACCACTGAGGATTGCTACTACAGCGCTCTGATCGCGCTGCTCGACTCCATCCGCCACGGCACCACGACGCTGATTGACCATCACGCGAGCCCGCATGCCGTGCCTGGCTCGCTCACGGCTATTGCAAAGGCTGTGAGCGAAACGGGCTTGCGCGCCTGCCTCTGCTATGAGCTTTCCGACCGCGATGGCGTGCGCATCGCCAAAGAGGGCTTGGAGGAGAACGCCTCGTTCATCCGTCAATGCCAGCGCAACAGCCAACGTGAGTCGGCTTTCACTTTCCGCCCTCCGCCCTCCGCCCTCACCCCTCAACCAACCGTCACCGCGCTCTTCGGCCTTCACGCTGCATTCACATTGAAGGACGCAACCCTGGAGAAGGCCGCCAGGCTGGGGCACGAACTCGGCACCGGTTTTCATATCCACGTCGCCGAGGCGCGGAGCGACCAGGACTTCTCGTTGTGCCATTACCGCAAACGAGTGGTGGAGCGCTTGAACCAGTTTGGCATCCTGGGCCCACAGAGCATTGCGGCCCATTGCGTGCATGTGAATGCCCGGGAGATGGACTTGCTCGCCACAACCGGCACCGCGGTCGTGCACAACCCGCAATCGAACCTGAATAATGCGGTGGGCCTGGCGGACGTCCCTGAGTTGATGCGGCGGGGCGTCCTCGTCGGCCTGGGCACGGACGCCATGACCACGAATATGCTCGAGGAACTGCGCGTCGCCCTCTGGGCGCAGCATCTCCGTGCCCGGAACCCTTCGATCGCCTTTACGGAGGTAGTCTCGGCCCTGTTCGCCAGCAATCCGGAGATTGCCTCACGCGCCCTGCGGCTGCCGCTGGGCGAGCTTCGGACGGGCTGCGCGGGCGACGTGGTGATCGTGGATTACGATCCGCCCACACCGCTGGAAGCCGGCAACGCCTTCGGCCACCTGGCGTTCGGCATCTCGCAGGCGGCCGTGGATACGACCATCGTCGGCGGACGCGTGCTGATGGAGAACCGGGGTCTGTCCCTCGACCTCGACGAGCGGCGCATCAACGCCCGCGCCCGCGAGTTGGCCGGCAAGCTATGGAAACGCCTTTGAAATGAACACAACCTACCAAGCCATTCAGAAACGCGCCAAAGCGCTGGAGAAAGAAACTGTCCGCTTCCTGGCGGACATGATCCGCACCCCTTCCTTTTCCTCGAAGGAGGCGAAGGTTATCGGCGTGATCAAGAGGGAGATGAAGAAGGTGGGTTTCGACAGCATCCGCATAGACGGCCTGGGGAATATCATCGGGCGGATCGGCAAAGGCCGCCGGGTAATGGCGTTCGACGCCCACATTGACACTGTCTATCCCGGCGACCGCGAGCAGTGGAGATTCGAGCCGTTCCAGCCGCGAATCAAAGACGGCAAGATCTGGGGCCGCGGGACGGTGGACCAAAAGGGCGGCATGGCCTCGATGGTCTATGCGGCCAAGATCATCAAAGAGCTGGGGCTGAACGACCAATTCACCCTCTACTTCACCGGCACCGTGATGGAGGAGGACTGCGACGGTCTCTGCTGGCAGTACCTGCTCAAGGAAGAGAAGCTCAAGCCGGAGTTGGTCGTCATCACCGAGCCGACCAACCTGAACATCTACCGCGGTCATCGTGGCCGGATGGAGATTCGGGTCGAGGTCAAAGGGCGCAGTTGCCACGGGTCGGCGCCCGAGCGCGGCGACAACGCCATCTACAAGATCTCACGCATCGCATTGGAGGTGGAGAAACTCAACCAGCGCCTCCGCCACGATCCCTTCCTGGGCAAGGGCACCGTCACGGCCACCGAGGTGCGCTCGTCGTCACCATCCCTCTGCGCGGTGGCGGACGGCGCCACCCTGCATTTGGATCGCCGCCTCACCCTTGGCGAAACGAAGGCAAGCGCCCTGGCCGAGGTCCGGGACGCGGCGAAACGCGCGGGTTACCCCGACGCCAAAGTGTTCGTACTCAGCTACGCCGAACCCGCTTACACCGGCAAGGTGTACCCGACAGAGAAGTACTACCCGACGTGGGTGCTGGAGGAGAAATCCTCCTATCTTAAGGACGCCGTCGCAGCCTACAAGGGAGTGCTCGGCAGAGCTCCGCTGGTGGACAAGTGGACCTTCAGCACCAACGGAATTGCGATTGCCGGCATGAAGGGGATTCCATGCCTCGGGCTCGGCCCCGGCAACGAAGTCTATGCCCACGCCCCGAACGAGGCTTGCCCCGTGCAGCACCTTAGCGCCGCCACCGCATTCTATGCCGCCCTGGTCGCTCGACTCAACGGGAAAGCCTGAGCCCGCCTCTATGTCCGGCCCGTCCTGCCGCGCGCGAGCGTCTTGGAGTGCGCCAGTCCCCTGGCGCTTTCAAATCCGACACGCGGAGTCGCTCGGTTCCAAAGCGCCAGGGGACTGGCGCACTCCAAAACCTTTCGGTCTCACGAGCCCTGCAAGTAATGCTGCTAGCCTTTCGGATCTCGGCCCCTCGCCGCGCGGTCGCGCCGTCGCGCCGGGTCGGCCTTCCTTCGGACTTCGGACTTCGGACGTTCTCTCCCTCCCCGACCATGATTCCCTTTCTCTACCATTGCACCACCTGCGGCAAGACCTACCAGCGGGACGAAGTCCGCTACCTCTGCCCCGCCTGCGCCCGGGATTACCGGTTTGGTATCCCCCTGTTAGGGGTGCTCTCGATTCAGTTCGATTACGCTGCCGTCAAGCGCCGCTTTCACAAACAGCGCCCGGATTGGAGCCTCTTTTCCGCCGTCGAGCCGAAGCACTATCCGCCCTACCAGGTCGGCAACACGCCGTTCCTCCCCGCCACTGCCCTGGGCAAGGCGTTGGGCTTCGAGAACGTCTGGCTCAAGAACGACGGCCTCAATCCGAGCGCCTCGCTCAAAGACCGGGCCTCTTTTCTCGTCGTAGCGGAAGCCAATCGCCTGAAAGAGCAGACCATCGTCACCGCCTCGACCGGCAATGCCGCCAGCGCGCTCGCCGCCGTCTGCGCCAGCGCTGGCAAGAGGGCGATCATCTTCGTTCCCAAAGGCGCACCGAAGGCCAAATTGGTGCAGATGGTGCTGTACGGCGCCCGCGTCATTCCCGTGCGCGGTACCTATGATGACGCCTTCCGGATGTCCCTCGAATACACGGCTCGCAAAGGCGGTCTGAATCGCAATACCGCCTATCATCCCCTGACCATCGAAGGGAAGAAGACCGCCGGTCTGGAAATCTACCAGCAGAACAGCTCCAAGGCGCCGGATGTGATTCTAGTGCCGGTCGGGGATGGCGTGATTATCAGCGGCGTGTACAAGGCCTTCTACGACCTGAAAGCCGCGGGGCTGGTTGCTCGACTGCCGCGGCTGGTCTGCGTCCAAGCCGAGCGCTCTGCGGCAATCCATCATTACATCGAAACCGGGAAGTATCACAACGCCCGGCGGCCCGCCACGATCGCCGACTCGATCTCTGTCTCGGTTCCCTCGAACGCGCACATGGCCCGGCGGGCAGTGCTTGAGAGCCGTGGATTTTCCATCACCGTGTCGGAGAAGGAGATTCTGCGCGGGCAGAGGACGCTGGCGGAGAAGACCGGCGTGTTCGCGGAGCCAGCGGCAGCCGCGACGGTAGCGGCGTTGACGAAGCTGCAAGGCTCCGACCTGCTGGGCCGGAAAGAGCAGATTGTGCTTCTCATCACCGGCCACGGTCTCAAGGACGTTGACGCCGCGATGAGCACCATTCGCATCCCGCCTTCGGTGGAGCCAAACCTCAACGCGCTGGACGCCAAGCCCATTCGCGCTTAGTAGTTTATCTCGAGCATACGCATGAAACGACGAACTGAACGACGGTATTGGCCAGCCCTGGTTGGTTTGGCCTGCTTCCTCACAATCGGGCCGACCCATCCGGCAGCCGCTGCGCCAGACCAGAGCTGGCCGCAGTGGCGCGGCCCGCTCCAGACCGGAGTCGCGCCGGAAGCCAATCCGCCCACCACCTGGAGCGAGACCAACAACGTCAAATGGAAGGTCAAGATCCCCGGTGGCGGTCACGCCACGCCAATCATTTGGGGGGATCGGATTTTCCTCCAGACGGCGATTCCCACAGGCAAGAAGGTCGAGCCAAAGCCCGGCGAGGCCGCCGAGCAGCCACCCGCCGCGCGCCCCGAGCCTGGCGGTGAGCCGTCCCGAAAGGGACCAGGCGGTCCGGGCGGCAAAAGGGGCCGGGGCGGCTTCGGCGGTGGTTCCAAACCGACGGAAGCCTATCAGTTTGCGGTGTTATGCCTCGACCGCCAGACCGGCAAGGTGCTTTGGCAGCACGTTGCCCGCGAGGAAGTTCCCCATGAAGGCTATCGCCAGGGCGAGGGCAGCTTCGCCTCGAACTCGGGCCTCACCGACGGAAGACGCTTTTACGCCGACTTTGGCTCCCGCGGCCTGTATGGCTACGACCTGGACGGAAATCTGAGCTGGAGCCAGGACCTGGGCAAGATGCGCATGGCGATGGGTTTCGGCGAAGGCAGTTCGCCCGCGCTCTACAAGGACACGCTGATTGTCAATCGCGACAACGAGGACGATTCCTTCATCGTTGCGCTGGACAAGAACACCGGCAAGACTTTGTGGCGGAGAACGCGCGAGGAACGCACCTCCTGGTCCACTCCGCTCATCATCGAGCGCGACGGCAAAGCCCAGGCTGTGGTAGCCGCCACCGGCAAGATCCGCAGCTACGACGTGGCCTCCGGCGATATTATCTGGGAATGCGGCGGGCTCACCCGCAACGTCATCCCGTGTCCCGTTGCCGACGCCAGCACGGTCTATTGCATGAGCGGGTATCAGGGCAACTCTTTGCTGGCCATCCGCCTGGGCCGCACGGGCGATCTCACCGGCAGCGACGCCATCGTCTGGAGTCGCAAGAAGAACACCCCGTATGTACCCTCGCCGCTGCTCTGCGACGGCAAGCTTTACTTCTTTGGCCACAACAGCGGCACGCTCACCTGCCTCGACACCAGGACCGGCGATCCCTTCTTTGAGGCGCAAAAACTGGAGGAACTCTCGGGCGTCTATGCCTCGCCGCTGGGTGCCGCCGGCAGGGTCTATCTGCCCGGCCGGAATGGCGTGACCGTGGTACTGAAGCAGTCCGACAAGCTGGAAATGCTGGCGGTCAACCGCCTCGACGAGAAGTTCGACGCCTCACCCGCCACCGTGGGCAAGGAGCTGTTTCTGCGTGGACGGGAATACCTCTACTGCCTGTCCGAGAAGTGAGAATTCGTTGCGGTGACGCCGCACAAGGCAATGGCAAGCCCCGGATCCGCATCACCCTGAGCGGCCGTCAGTGGCGATGATGTAAAGCAGTCCGCTGGCGGCTCCGATCCGCGCATCGGCTTCCGGGCTGCGCAAGAGCCGCGCGAGGGCCGGCCGGTCTGCGCTGGTCCCGCGCATGCCCAAGGTGGTCGCGGCCTCGAGTTGTTCGGCGGGCGGACGCTGGACGAGACAGCTCGCCAGGATTCGTCTGAGTCGCGTGGCACTGGACGAATCTCTTGCGGTGTGCCGGAGCAAGGCGGCAGCAATGTAGCAGCGAGCCGTCGAATCCTCCGGCTCCAATTCCAGGCACCGCTGCAGCCGCTTGAGGGAAGCCGTGGCAATAACGCTGATTCTGCCCAATGCGAATGCGGCGCGCAGCCGGACAGTGCGGTCACTTGAATCCAACAAATCAGCCAGGCGGGTTTCCCAATTGGTCTGTCCAACAGTGCTCCCGGAAAGCGCCAACAACCAGAGCACATAGGGCGAAGCGGGTTCAGTCGCCGTCGCCAGCCATTTCAAGAGAAGCGGGCTGTCCGAGGGACTAGCGGCGCCGAGCTTGGCGAGGCTTTCCGTCGCGTGGACCCGGTCGGGCGCCTGAGGATCCAGCATGGTGCGGCGCATACGTTCGATGAAGGCTTGCCGTTGCTCCGTCGTGGCTGCGGCGCGGGCCAGGACGCGCCAGACACCGATCCGATAGGGCGGCGCGGCTGTATCCGCTTCCGGCGCAAATGACGGGGCCACCGGCGGCGCGTGATGATGGTCAAGCAGCGCGTCCGCCGCATGGACGCGCACCCACCCGCTATTCGAGTTCATCTCCCGCTCCAGCATGAGCAGCAGTTGCTGCCGTTGGGGAGATGCCTCCGAGGACCCCAACCTCGCAGCGCAGCCGCTGCTCACGACCAGGACCGCCGCCAGCAGGCACGTTCCGCCAATTGCGACTGCGCGCTGGACCAGCGTGTCGTACCACCAGGGCGGTTGGCTATGCTTTCGCTTCAACACAGTCCGATAAAGCCCACGCCAGGTATCGGTAATCCGCCAGGGTGTTGTAGAGATGCGCCGAGATGCGCAGATACCGCTGCTCGGGCTGGCCGAACCGCACGAAGGGGACTTCAACTCCGTAATGGTCATAGAGATGCTTCTGCTCGGTATCAATTCGCCCGGTTCGGGCCGCTCCCTGAAAGCGAGTGGGCAGCGCAACGGTGGCCATGGATCCGAGCATGCCTTCCGGGCACGGCGCCTCTACCTGCAAGCGTTCGCAGAGAAGCCGGCGGGCCTGGACCGCGAGCCGGTGATTGTGTTCCCGAAGCTCGCGCCAGCCCCCGGGCAGCAACTGGCCCAGCCAGCGGATTGCCTCGCCGGCGCACAACCAGGCGCTGGGATCGAACGTGCCCGCCCAGTCAAAGCGATCCTGAAAGGCGCTGTACCCTGGCCGGGGCGTGTTGTGGCCGTGGCTGATCACAGCGGGATGCAGTTCGTTTTGCTTGTCTTCGCGCACCCATAAGAAGGCGGCGCCCTTCGGCGCACAGACCCACTTGTGCAGGTTGGCGGTGTAGTAGGCCGCAGCGAGGCTCGTGAGGTTCAGGGGCAACATGCCAGGGGCATGGGCGCCGTCCACCAGCGTGTCAATGCCTCGCGCCTCCAGTTCCCGGACCAGCCGGGACAGCGGAAAGATCAGTCCGGTGGCGCTGGTGACGTGGTCCAGCAGGACCAGCCGTGTGCGCCGGCTGACGGCTTGCAGCACCGCCTCGACCACCAGGTCGGGTGAGCCCAGCGGGAACGGTACCCGAGCCACCACCACCCGGGCGCCAGCCACGCGCGCCGCCTCGGCCAGGACATTATGGCAGGCGTTGTAATCATGGGTCGTGGTGAGCAGTTCCTGTCCCGATCGCAAATTGAGCGAACGTACCACTGCGTTGACACCCGTCGTGGCGTTCGTGACGAACACCAGGTCCCGGGGCCGGGCGCCGACAAACCGTGCGACCTCGGCGCGCGCCGGCTCGAGCCGCTCTTCGTAGCGCCGCCAGAGGAACTGCACCGGTTCGCCTTCCATCTGGGCGCGCAGCCGTTCCTGGAGCTGGAGGATTGGTTTCGGACACGCGCCGAAGGAGCCATGATTCAGAAACACAGTGCCGCGCGCCAGGCGCCAATCGCGTCGGAACCTGTTCGGCGCCGGCCGCGCCAGTTTGCTCTCGTTCACGCCGCCAAATCTAAGGGGACGGCGCCGAATTGGCAGTACCATTCACAAACCCGCGCGTTGGCCGGCTTTCGGATTGCGCCTCTGGCTTCAAAGATACGGCGTGAGCAGCCGCGCGATGCCGTCGCCGAGGCGCGCGGGGAACGGGCGGGCATCTACCTCGTGCAGGGTGACGAGGTGCGCGGTCTTGAGCTTGCCGACCACCACTTCCTCGAGCCGCCGAGCCAGCTCCAGGTCGTAACACTCCACATTGTATTCGAAGTTGAGCCGCAGGCTGCGCGGATCCCAGTTGGCCGAGCCCAGAAGGACCCAACAGCCGTCCACGAGCATCAGCTTCGAGTGATCAAACGGCGGCGGGGTCAGCCAGAGCCGGCAGCCGTGTTCAAGCACCTGCCACCACATCGCCCGCGATGCCCAGTCCACAAACCGCAGGTTGCTCTTGGCCGGCAGCAAAATGTCCACCTGCACCCCTCGCTTCGCGGCCAGGTTCAACGCGCAGATCAGGGCGGGATCAGGCAGGAAATAGGGAGTCACGATGCGGACGGAGTAACGGGCAATCGCCAGCGCTCCCAGCAGCGTCCAGCGCAATTTCTCGAAGTCCTCATCCGGGCCGTCCGGCACACCGCGCGCCAGCACGGTGCCGGCCATCTCCGGCCGGGGGAACCACGACTCGCCGCGCAACGATTCGCCGGTCGTGAACAGCCAGTCGTCGGCGAAGACTTCCTGCAATTGGGTGACGACCGGCCCGCGCAGGCGGAAGTGGAGGTCCTGCACCGGGTGTCGCGGCTGGCGCTCGAGGCAATGGCCCACGCGAATATTCATGCCGCCGGTGAAGCCCACGCGCCCGTCGGTCACCAGGATCTTCCGGTGCGTGCGCAGGTTCATGGCCATCAGGTGCCAGAGGGCAAAGGAGGGCAGAAAACGCGCATACCTCACGCCTTCCCGACGCAGGGTGCGCAGGATGGTGGGCCAGGAATAGCGCGTGCCGGTCGCATCAATCAGCACCCGCACCTCGATTCCCCGGCGGGCGGCCTCCCCGAGCGCCCGCGCGAAAGCCACCCCGACTTCGTCCCGGTCAAAGATATAGGTGCAGAACGAGATCGTCTGGCGCGCCTGCCGGATGGCCTCCAGCATTGCGGGGAAGGCCGCGTCTCCGTTGATCAGCGGCTCGATTCGGTTGCCCGGCAGCAGGGGCCGCTCGACCACCCCACCCACCACTCGCACCAGCATGTGCAGGTGGCCTGTGTGGCCGGGCAGATGGCGATGCAATTCCTCCGGCGGACAATCGGGCTGCGTCTCGTGGGCGCGGTAGTGTTCGAGGTCGCCTCGCAAGCCGACGGCCTGGCGGCGAATCCGGTTCACCCCGAGGATGAAGTAGAGCGCCGCTCCCGCCAGCGGCACCAGCCAGATAAAACCCACCCATGCAATCGCCGCCCGCGAATCCCGCTTATAGAGGAGGGCGTGGCCGGATGCCATCACGGCGAGCAGGGTTGCCAGTCCTGCCAGGGTGATTTCCCAGACGTGGTGGGCCAGATCCCACCCACTTGCAGCTAATAGAGCCATCCAGAGCCCCCTTCCCGCAGCGCTTACCCGGGGTTTCTGAGGGCGGTCGCGGCATCTGTCTCGCGAGCCGCCTCGGACTCAACGCCCTTGGGGGTCCGGTTCTCGGTGAGCAGCCCCAGGTGAATCATGCCGCTGTTCTATGCCGGGCGCGGGCGAAGGTCAAGGGCCTTGATTGCTGCCCCATAGCTGCGTGGAGAGCATTTCGGGCATTTAAATAAGTGCCAAATAAGTTTGGTCTTTTGGTTTGGGCCAACTATTGTAGCGAGCATGGATAAACCGTTCTTTCGCCGATTGTTCAGCCGCCCCGAAAAGCCTGCTGCAGAAACCACCGAAACCAGGGCCGAACACGGCGACGCGGAGGCGCAATTCCGCCTGGGAATAAAATTCGCTCAAGAGGGACCAGCCCAAGACTACGTGCAGGCCGCTCACTGGTACCTTAAGGCGGCCGACCAAAACCATCCCCTGGCGCAGTTCAACCTCGCGATCATGCATGCGGCGGGCCAGGGCTTGCCCCGCGACGAGGCCAAATCAATGGCATGGATGCAGAAAGCGGCGGAGCTGGGCGACGCCGGAGCCCAGTATCACCTCGGCATAAAACACCATCGCGCCAGCCTCAGCGGGGAACCGGAAGCTGCGCCCGAGTCCAGGATCCTGGCCTATAAGTGGCTTCAGCTTGCCTCGGCCCAAGGCTACCGGAGTTCCCAGGCCGCGTGGGGGTTTGTGGCGCTGGACATGACGCACGAGGACGTGGAGGACGCAAGCCGGCGTATCGCGGCGTTCGTGCCTGCCCACGCGAACCAGCCGCAGTGACCTGACCCGTTGACGCGCCCGCGGGACTCTGCGGAGCGGAACCTCGCGGCGATTTCAACCACCCGGACCAACTACCGACGGGGGCGCTGTCCGCCCTGGTAACCGCCGCCGCCTCGGGCCGGCCGTTCTTCGCGCGGACGAGCCTCGTTCACCGTCAGTGCTCGGCCTTTCCATTCCTTCCCATTCAAGCCCGCTATGGCAGCCTTGGCTCCTTCCTCGGTGTTCATGGTGGCGAAGGCAAAGCCGCGAGCGCGGCCCGTCTCCCTATCCAGGATGACGTTGATTTCGTTCACCGGGCCGTGCTGACCCAGCATGTCCCGCAGGTCGTTTTCGGTAACATCAGAGCCGAGATTCCCGATGTACAACTTTGCACTCATAATTGTGTTGGTGTCTTAGGCGGACCGTCCCTGCGCAGACTGTTCCCGACTATCGGGTTTCGAATCATCATTGAATACAAGTTCAACTGAGGATCTACCGGCCTTGAAGTGGACTAGTTGCCTAAGAGCATTGCCAAGTTATGCTGGATTTGACCGAATGCAATAAACATTTTGCATCACCTCAGTCGTGCCGCGGGCCGTAAACCAGCCTTGCGCAGGACCTACCGGTGGGCGGCATCCGCGACGCGCCGCCCGCGTCCTTCCACCCACACCCATGCGCCTGGTTTTGGCAGCGCCACGCCTCACTGGTGCCATCGAACTAAAGGCCGTCCAATTCATACTCGCTGAATAGGCGGTCAATGCCCGCGACCAGCCAGTCTGCCCATTCACTCCGAGCGCAGGTGGCGTCGAATGCCTCGAACTCGGTCCGGTGGGGCGTAGTCCAGGGAATCAACGGCATGACCGACCACTCGTCATGGTGTCCTTGCAGCTCCGGAGCGGTCCGGGCCAGGCCATATCCGGCTCGGTGACGAGGCGAACCGGACCGGCGAGGAGTGGCCGATCGGCAGATATGACCTGTTTCGGGAGCAACAATGCCCCCAGCTCGGTGTTCCGGCCCAGGCAGCGAAAAGCCGAAGGCGAGGCCTTGACAGGCGTGTAGGGCTCTGGCGGCTTGTCAGCGCCGACAGACGCGTCGGCCGTGGGATTGAGCGCGAGCCGCGCGGTCACCCACTCGTAAGACTGGTAGGCGTGATGAGCTCGCGGATAGGTGAGCACGATCTCCTGCGCCTGCCGGTCCTCAAAGAGCGTGACATGCGAAATGTCGAGACGGCCCTGGGTCTTGTCCGAGGGTTGCTGCGTATCCACCACGAGCCGGCCTTGCCGCACCAACCGCAGGCTCCTCGCATCTACCTCCCCCATAACCAGCGGCCAACGAGGAAGGTTCCCCGTGCAGTTGGTCACTGAAACATTCCCCACCCAGAACCAACGGCCGCTGGAATGCTTGAAAAGCGTGGACATGCTGCTGGGGGAAAAGAACGGGCGTCCATCGTCCCAGGTCCACGGTTCAGCCTTGCTCCAGGTCCGCCCGCTGTCTCTTGAAACCGAAAACCACTTCCAACTGGGCAACCGGTGCTGGGGATCTGCTTTGCCGCCGTTGCTGCCCCGCATGACCATCAGGATGCGCCCATCGGGAAACTGGGCCAGCGTCGGCTCGATCAATCCCCGCGTGGTCCGATCCGGGTCGCCGCACACCCGCTGCGATGCTTCCCACTTCAGTCGGCCCCCTTTCGTCCAGGTACCGATAAGAACCACCACCTCGGTGAACGTGTGTGCTCCGCTGGGATTCCAGAGCGTCCCGTCAGGCGCCAGCGGCGTCAGTTGCGCCGGGACGAGGATCTTCCCGTTGCGTGCGACGATGGGAATGCAGCCGGCATCGCCCAGGTAAATGGCATTCTTGCCGACCCATACTCCCTCGACTGGGTGTTTGGCGTCATACGCACCCGTCTGCACAATCGGGTCATCGAGGAGCCACGTGCGCCCGCCGTCCTTCGAGATCCGATAACGCAGGTAGTAGGTGTTCTGGGCAATGGGCGGCTCATTGATCTTGGGATCAAGCCCAGGTGTGTCCAGCGCGTTAAGGATCGTAACCAGGCGTCCCGTGCGCCGGTCACACACCGACGTCACCGGCTCACGGCGGTAGCCATAAGGGAGCTTGTGCTTAAGGTCGGGCTGGAACACAACCCGATGCCACGTCTGGCCGTTGTCGTCGGAGACCTGCGATGTCCCCAGCAGGCGCATTCCCTTGGGCTCGGCATACACCGCGCCGTGGAAGGAAGGCTGGTTGCTCGAAACCTCGCGGCTGACGATGCGCAGGCAGGCGAGCTTGTTGGTGACAATCGCCGCCGGCGGATCGTTGCTCGCAGTTTGTCTGTGATGAATTTCTGGCAACTCGGGCTTCGCGCCCTGAGCGGACACAACCGCAAGCATGGACAGCGCAAGCAGACCTATGGTCCTCTTTGTGAAGCGCGGAAGCGCTGTGATGAATAGGTTGAGTTGAGTCCGCATCTTGAACAGGTCTGCCTTTTTAGTGCAGTAGTTTTGCCTCGGCCCAGTCGGCGTGGTCCGAGTTGATGTTGTCGCCGGCGTGCCCGACCACCAGCTCCAGGTTCTTCACTCCAGAAAGGTCAAGGTCCACCAGCTTGGCCGGGCTTTGCTTGTTCATCAGGCCCGACTCCCACTGTTTCTGGCCGTCCGTCCAGACTTCAAACGTGATCGTCGCACTGCTGGCGGCGTCGGCTCCGACCCAGCTCTGGAACCTGCGATAGCGGCCGCCGACGTCATAGACAATGCGGGAATCGGCGTGGGTGCCCAACCCGCGACGGAAACGGCGTCCGGCGATGGCCATCGGCTTTTGCCAGACGCTCTGGTTCTTTTGCAGCTTGCCCCAACCCTGGACGCAACTGACCGGTTCCAATGCGTCGAGAAAGACGCCGTTGATCCTCTCTACCGGCCGCTTGGCCTGGACAACCCGCGCCGCCGACTGGGCATCGGTCGGGCCGAGTAGCGGCTGGGCGTCGAGGGATACTGTTTCCGGCGCGGGCAGCGCGTTTGGATAATCCGGCAGCGTGCCACCGGGCTTGCTGGCCCAGACCCACACCGAGAGCATCAGCGGGGCGTCTTCCCCCAAGAGCTTGAGGGCAAGGCGATGATAGCCACCGGGCACGGAGCCTTTGAGAAACAGCCAATGTTCCTTGACGGGCTGTCCGGTGGCGGCCCAACCGGTCGCCGAGGAACTTGCGGTCAAGGCGACCTCTTTGCCGTCAACCAGCAGGCGCGCTTCCGCTGGTTCCGACACTCGCTGGCCGGCTTCAGCCAGGAGCAGGAGTTCAGCCGCAGGGGCATCAACCGTGACTTCCCCGTCGAGTGCCAGTTCCAGCGCCGAAGAGCCAGACGGGAAAGGACTGATCCAGTCCGGCCCCAAGGCGGGTGCGGATTCCTCGAACTTGAGGCGGCGGACCTCGCAACTGGTCTTTTCCGCCAGCACCTTCCGGCGCACGACTTCCACTGCGTCGGGCAGACCGCGAAGGCGCTGCTTCGCTGCAATCGAGAGAACCACGGTCTCGTACGGCGCCAACGGAATCTTCAGCACATCACCAGGCCGCACTTCTCTGGCGTAAAGGCGCGGCTCAGGATAAAGGCTTAGGACATCAACCTTCTTCGCTCCCATCTCGACGCCCAGAGTCTCGTCCAGCCGCAAGGACTGAACCTGCGGTGCGATCCAGGGGTTGCGGAGAGTCACCAGCCCTTTGCCCGCTTTCCAATGAGCATACCCGTAAGGCTCGCGCGGCATGGGCGCATCGTTTGAGAACTTCGGGACCTTCCCGTCCCGCCATGCAGGCGGCAGGATCGGCGCAGTTTCCTCGAGCAGCGAGGCGTTGCGCCGTGACCATTGCAGGAAACCGGCCAGGGCCTTCCAGCGGGACGCGTTCATGTAGGCCGGATTTACATAAAGCGGCAGGAACGCGTGTCCGCGCAGGGCCGTAATCACCGCGTCGTTCATGAATGGCTCCGGGGTTTGATGAATGACTCCCAGCACTTCCTGGGCAACGATCGGCACGGGCATACGCGCCGCTCCTTGCAGGTTGTAGTAGTCCCGGCCGGTGGTGTAGCTCTCGCGATACACCGGGGCCGGAACACGACCGCGCGGGGCGTCGTCGCCAAAAGTCCCGATGACGGAGTTGACGTGGAAAAGCCACCAGGGGCTAGGGTTCCAACCAAAGCACGTTGATTCCAGCCACACCTCCGGCTGGGCTTGGCGCACGGCGGTGAAGGCGGCGATGCCTCCTTCCGCTATCGCCTCGGCCGATAGCGCGCTTGACGCATGGCCGTGGCTGGTTTCGGGGCATTCCAGGCCATAACCATCCAGCTTCACATGCCGGATGTCATACCGCCGCACCAGGTCAACCAACTGTGTGCGAAAGGCGGTTGCATACCGATGCCCGCCCAGGCAGCACATCTGCGATCTCGACGCTGCCGACGGCAGAAAGGTCTCCAGGTTGGTCCGTGCCCAATCCGGGTTGAGCGCGTCGTGATAGCAGGCTGTGGGAGAAATCCACAGGCCAAGACGGGCGCCCATTTTGTCGGCGGCGGCCTGGATACGGGAGAAGCCTTCCGGGAAAAGGTCTTGCTTGATCTGCCATACACTCCGCGGTTCCGCCCAGCCCATATCAATGCAGAACGTGTCGAACGAAACGCCATAAGGCTCAAACAGCTCGCGCTGGAACTGGTCCATTAACCCAAGGATGTCGCTCTCCGTGTAGAACGGCGCCGGGGACGTCCACCAACTGTTGTAATTCACATGCAGTCCTCGAGGCCGAGGCCGATGCGTGGCAATGTAACGCGCGAACTGCTGCCGCTCGTTCCCTTCGGGCGCGACGCCAAAGATCGCTTTTCGGCTCTGACGCCATTCTCCATGGTGCAAGGTCCAGCCCGGACGATGCGCCACCATCAGCCGTTCGCCCTCCAGTCGCGTGGCGGCCACGGGAAACTCGATGCCCGCATAGAAGCCGCTCCAGAATGCCGGGTAGCTTTGCACACCACTGCCTTCCAGCCGCGCCTTCTCGCCCCGCAGCTCGACTTCTTCTAAAATCACTTGCTTGAGCAGGGCCGGCGAGGGCGGGTCAGTGAGCCGGAACTCAACCCACTTGCGCAACACGCCCTCGCCCGCCGACCATTCCAGCCGCAGCCGGACGTCCAATTGTGTGTTGGTTCCAATGGCTTGCGTCGGATACGATACCTCGATACCGCTCCCGCGCGCGAGGTCGCCGGTAACCTTCGCAGGCGGAATCCCGCCCGCTGTTCCGCAATCGAAGGTCAGGCGCGGGCAGTTCAAGGAAACCCGCAGCGCATGGTTGCCGCTCGGTAGGAGAACAGCCTGATCCGCGACCTGTGGAACGCTGGCGGCCATCGAAGTCGGCCGGCTGGCTGGCAGCAGCCAAGCTGCCGCCAGCAGCATCCCGAGGGCAGCGCAGTGAGCTCTCATGCGCCCTATTCCATACCAATGATTCGTCGAACGCACCACACAAAAACAGGCTCTTTCCCGTTCTTGACGCTGGCTGGGGAATTCCGTGTCGGCGCGTGGCGCATTTGATTAATATTTCGCATTAGGCAGAATCAAATCATCCTTGGGGGGATTGGTACCCTGCCGCCGATAGGCTACACTGAAGTAGAACCTGGCGTAATGACCGTAATACTCCTATCTGAGATTGAGAGCAGCGACAGAATATGACAACTCAACCCAGCTTCGAGAGGTGTAAGGCCTTCATTGACTGTCAACTCCAGCCAGCAACCAAGCCGCCCAGGACGGACCGCAACGGGGAGCGATGGCGCGCGGTTACCATCTCGCGCCAAACCGGCTCCGGGGCGCACGTGGTCGGCGAAGAACTGGCTGCTTACCTGCAGGCCCACAGCCGGAAGGACGCCCCTCCCTGGACCTTGTTCGACCGCAACCTCGTCGAGAAGGTGCTGGAGGAACATAACCTGCCCGAGCGGATGGCAAGGTTCCTGGCCGAGGACCGGATCTCCGAATTGCAGGACACGATGGACGAGTTGTTCGGTCTGCACCCGCCCTCCTGGACCCTGGTGCGGCAGACCGCGGACACCATCCTGCATCTGGTGGAACTGGGACGGGTGATCATCATCGGGCGCGGCGGCGGGATCATCACCCGCAATTTGGATTACGTCTTCCATGTCCGGTTAGTCGGCTCACTCGAGCGGCGACTCGATTATGTTCAGGAGTACTACAAGATGGAGAAGAAGGAAGCACTCGAGTTTATTAATCGGGAAGATCGGGGCCGCCAACGCTATCTGAAGAAGTACTTCGACCTGGAAATTGACGACCCGCTGCTCTACCATGTCGTGATCAACACCGATCTCATCCCCCAAAAGCTCGCCGCCCGGATGATCGGTGATGCCCTGCTCGATCACGCGTAAGCATGAAGCGGCAGGCAGAGCGCCAGATCCACGCCTGGCCGTAGCCGGCGGAATCCTCACCCCGCCTCCACTGCACGCCTGAACCTGTGCCCGGCGTCTTATTTCGCTCGCAGCGGCCCGCGGGCAACTCCATGATCTTGTCCGCCTGCGGGCTGACCGAAGGCCTGCTCCGCAATCCGATGCATTGTGCGCCGCCGTAGGACATACAGAATGCTGCGTTCCCGAAGGGGGCGGCTGTGGCTTTTCCCCTGCACGCTGTTGCTGCTGGGGTTGGCTGTCGCAGTCTGGTATTGGTGGCCACCGCCTCAGCCTGGGCCCGTCGTGCCACAACCCACCATTACGCCCACGGCGCGAGTGGTATTGATTCCGTCTCCGGTCCTGGCCCCTCCGCCCACGAACCTGCCGCCTTTGCGTCCTGAGCCGCCCTTGGACTCACAAACCAACTTTCCGCCATCCCAACCCCCGGTTCCGCCGCCGCCGCTCACCAACCTCCCGCCCGCGCCTCCCGGCGTCTTCCCACGCCCGGTACGGGACGTGTTCGAAGCCCAATTGGCCCTTGCCCGCCAGGGAATCTCCCCCGGCTCCCTGGACGGCCTGATCGGCCCCCAGACCCGCGCTGCTCTGCGCGCGTTCCAGTGGAAAGAGCAACTGCCTGTGGACGGCGAACTGGGTCCCGCCACCCGGGAACTTCTGTTGCTGAGTGTCCCGCCCTATACCAACTACACTGTCACCGCTGACGATCTGTCGCGCTTACAGCCCCTAAGCCCCACTTGGCTCGGCAAATCCCAGCAAACCGCGCTCGAGTACGAGACCATTCTTGAGCTCGTCGCCGAGAAAGGTCACTCCCACCCGAACCTGCTGCGCCGCCTTAACCCCTCCGTCAACTGGGCGAACGTCACCGCAGGCACCATTGTCCGCCTGCCGGAGATTGCCTATGCCAACGATAGTGCCAAGGCCGCTTTCGTCACCATCAGCTTGTCCGGCAAAGTCCTGCAGGCGTTCGACTCCGAGACCAACCTGCTCGCGCACTTCCCATGCAGCATCGCGGAGCGGGTCGAGAAACGGCCCCTCGGCGAACTGCGCGTTGCTGTCATCGCCCCGAACCCTAACTACACCTTCAACCCGAACGTATTTCCGGAATCCGCCGAGGCGCGGCAGTTGAACACCCGGCTGGTCTTGCCGCCCGGTCCCAACAATCCCGTCGGCGTCGCTTGGATCGGCCTGGACAAACCAGGCTATGGCATTCACGGCACCCCCGGCCCGGAACAGGTGGGCCGGACCGAGTCCCACGGCTGCTTCCGGCTGGCGAACTGGAACGCTGAGTACCTGACGAAGCTGGCGTGGGTCGGAATGCCGGTTTATATCGAGCCTTGACTTCGAGGGAGCAACGAGGCTGATCCACTTGCTTGGAATGCGCTGGCTTTCGCCCCAACTGCCTGCCGCGCCGCGATGCCGTTGCGCGTCAGTCGCGCTCAATGGCGAGTCCTCGAAGTGATCGGTCCAATACACCGTGGTCCACGGGCCCCAAGGCTGCGGCGCGTCATAGATGCCGAAGTGATGCCGCTTCTGGTCCTCCGGCCGGCGCGTTGGCCCGCGTTGTCGGGCGCCGCTGCGCATCGTCAGGAGGTAGCGTTGGAGCGGCGCGTTGTAAGTAACGCTCATGCGATTGCAGCCTCCCGGGTAAATGAACACCGGGCGGCGCCTGTCCATATCCGGCGACCACGTCGGCTGGCCTTCCGCATCGTTGCCCGCGAAAAACTCGTAGGCCGGCTTCACCCGGATTTGATCGCGGGGCACGCGCATCAGAATGACGTGATCACCGAAGTTGTAGGCGCTGGGCGTGTCGGGCGAATAGACGAAGACGTAACGCTCCAGGTCCGCAGGCGCGGCGGCGTAGTTCCGTCCGAAGTCAATGAAGTTGGGAAAGCCGAACGGTTCCCATTTCCAATCGGCCCATTGCCAGTGCCGGCCCCGGTCGGTGGACCAGCCCAAATGGGATTGTTCGCCGGTGCCATCGTTGTTGGCGTTGCGCACCCACATATAGAGCACTTGGTCCACCATCAGCAGGCTGCACGGTTTGCGGCCCCACTCGCCCGCGTCCCTGGCCTAGCCGGGGCAGCAGTCCGCGTCCGAATTGAAGTCAACGCCCCGGAAGTTTTCGGGGCCGCCTTCGATCCGCGCCAGGCCCATGCTGCCGTGGTGCAGTCCATCGTCTCGGTCGAAGCCCCAGCCGTCACCCCAGGCCGTGTAGAGGTGGCCGTCGTCCGCCCAGGCTGTCACCCAGATGTAGCTTTCTCCCGCCGCGCCGGCGGATTTGATTTCGGACGGCGGCGCCCACGCAATGCTCGTGACGATCGGGCTGGGTGGATACGGAGCCGCCCGCGCCACGGACTGACAGATCGGCAGGAGAAACGGCTTGAGTATGTTGTTGTAGGAATTAGCGCGTTTGGGATCGTTGCGGGGCGCCCAATAGTCACCGGCCCGCGCCGCAGATAGAGGTAACCGATCCTGGCCATCGCCTCGACATTGGCGTGAATCCCGGCGCCCAAGGGACGGCGATTGATACCCTGCAATTGCCGCGGGCGATCGAGCTTGTTGAACCCCCAATGCAAATCGTGCTCGCCACCCGCAGGTGTGTCGCCCACGGAAATGCCGAGCGGCCGGAAAACCCGTTCGGTCATCACTTCCAGCAAGTCACGCTGGTACGCCATGGTCAGGCAATCTGCCAGCCAGTTTGGGCCGCCGTCACTGTAGATCCAGGTTGTGCCCGGCCGATGAAGCTGCCGGCACCAACCGCGCGTCTTTTCAAACCCGCCGGTCTGCGTGGCCAGATGGAACAGCGTCAGCTCGTCCAGCCAGCCGGAAGCCCGATTGATCTCGGGAGGCAAGCCCACCTCCGGCAGATGTGTCCGGGCCTTGTCCTCGAGACGAACTTTTCCATCCATCAATGCCAAACCCAGCGCCGTCACTCCGATGGATTTTGTAGTCGAGTAAAGGTCGTACCGCTGCTTCTGGTCGCCCCAGGCCATGACCAGCTTGCCGCCCCGAATCACACAGCCCGAACCGCCCCCTTGAAGTGCATAGCCTCGAGCGGTCTCCAGCTTCGTTCGATCCATTCCCAGCCACTCGGGCGACGCTGGCGGAAAGGCGGGATGGCCGGCCGCCTCGGTTTTTTGGTTCTGGCACTGCACCAGCATAACGGTGAGCAGCAGGGCCAGGCCACGCAGCTTCGGTTGGTTCATGAAGGCCACCATGGTTCCAGAAAGCCGAGACAGATACAAGATTAGGAACTGTTTGGGACCTGTCTGGGGTCCGTAGTGCCACCCTATTGCTACCAGTCAAGTATGGGGGGACAGGGGTCTGGAGAGAAGGAGATCCGCTGGGCCCTCGCCCGGGGAGAAGCTGCTTCAACCGGGACTCGCCTTGCCTTAGCCAACCCTAACCATTCATTGGGGTGGAGGGCGTTTGGTGGTGGCGTACCATTCCCACGAGCCGACCACCTTAATGTCAAAGCAAATCGCTTCAAAATTGTCAGGGCGGAGGGCGGTTTGTTTGTGACAGGGCAAGGCCGGGAAACCGGTGCCTGGCTGTGCCGATTTATCGGTGTAAGTCATTCCGCCGGAGCGGCTTGGTGCCACGGGAAAGGAAGCCAGGGATGTGAGGTTCGTTTCTCGTCGGATTTACGTTAAGTCCTTGCAGGGCAGCGATT
Source organism: uncultured Verrucomicrobiota bacterium (assembly GCA_964625855.1). GTDB lineage: Bacteria > Verrucomicrobiota > Verrucomicrobiia > Limisphaerales > UBA8199 > JAPLUA01. The sequence continues at coordinate 196,629 of CAZVFC010000009.1, forward strand.
TGTGTCAGGCGGGTCCAAATGTTATCTACGGTGTGTATCAGGTGCGTATCCGGTTGGTATCCGCTGTGTCTCGCATGCTGGCCGCGAGCGGTTCCGTCCGCGGAATCGTCAATCTAAATCGCTTTGTGCCCGGCAGCCGAGGCGGTTCCAGCCCCCCAACCCGTGGGGCCGGTGTCGGGAGTGAAGAACGCTCTGCTTTGTTCACGCCTGCGAGGCGGGCGGAAATGTGTTGTATGCTCTTCCCCGGCCCCGCAGAATTGAACCGTGACTTACCTCGACGAAGCCTCACTGATCGGTGAAAGGTCTGGAGATGAAAACCGTATTGACTTGCCGTCGGAGCCCTGCGCACCGGGCAGGAGTGCAGGCTGCCGCCCGTTAGCCGGCCGTTGCAGGTGGATTGTCGCGGTCCTGCTGGCGGCGTTGCTGGCGGCGCCCGGCCCCGTAATCGGCGCGCAGGCAGGCAAAGGAAAGAAAGGAGGCGCCGACGCCGCCAAAGCGGAGCAACGCCGTGCGGAGGCACTCAAAGAGGTTTGTTCGGCGCTGGGGATTGGCCCGGGCGACGCGGTCGCTGACATCGGCTGTGGCGGGGGCGCAGACACGGTGACGTTCGCATCAGTAGTTGGCCCGTCGGGGAAGGTTTATGCCGAGGAAATTGTTCCTGGCGTTTTGACCAATATGATCAAGAAGGTGCGCGCGCTCAACTTGGAGCAAGTAGTTCCGATCCTGGGCCAAAGCACCAATCCCTGTCTGCCGGAGGAAGCGCTGGACCTGGAATACATGCATTCCGTATTCCACCACTTCGCGTATCCGCGCGAGATGCTCCGCCACCTCTGGCTGGGGTTGAAGCCCGGCGGGCTGCTGGTGATTATTGACCGCGAGAAAGGCCCGCTGAAGCTCTGGGTGGATGATGAGACGCGGGAGAAGAAGCACACCTGGACCGGCGAGACGGCCGTGGTTCGCCTCGCCCGCGAGTCCGGTTTTCTCTTCGAGACGGCGCTGGAGAACCTGTGGCAGGAGAAAGAGCCGTTCGTGCTGGTGTTTCGCAAGCCGACCAAACCCATGCCGGTGCTGAGCGATCCCGACCCGGCGCTGCCTTTCAGGGCTGGCACGGTGGTCAAGGCGCTGGCGCTTTCCAAACAGAGGCCTGGGAGCTTGGCTTTCTTCGGCCTGGACCAGAGCCGGAGCCTCTTGCCAGCCATGCAACGCAGACTCAGCCGTGGGGCGGCCATTTACGATATCGTGCTCGAGGAATGGGCGACCACCACCAACGAAGTCCCCACCACGCCCGGGGGCGTCAAGACTCAGGTGTTGCGGACCAGCCGGGGCCAGCTCCCGCCCTCGGCGGACCCATTGACCTTCGGCGCGGTGGTTTTTGCGGATGCCTATCATCGCCTCTGGGAACCGCCGAAGCTGCTGAATCAGCTCCGCGAGCGGCTGCCGCAGGATGGCTGGGTGGCCGTTCTGGATCGCAAGGGCCCGGCGGGTGAGGCGCGGCGGATGGCCGGGCACCATCGGCGCATTGATCCGGCGTTGGTGCGCGAAGACTTTGCGCAAGCCGGTTTCGAACTCGTTGGCGAGCTGAAGCCGCCCGCGCCGGATCGGTTTCTGCTCCGCTTCCGGGTGCGCGGCGGATAATTCTCAGCCATGCCTGGTCCCCCTGCTTCCGCCTCCGGCACGCGCAGCCTCGGCCTGGTCAGCGCCACGGCCCTGGTGGTGGCGAACATGATCGGCACGGGGGTCTTCACCACTAGCGGCTTCCTGCTGGGTGACCTCAAGTCACCCTGGCCGGTCCTGGGGGTGTGGGTGGCCGGTGGCGTCCTCGCCGCTCTGGGCGCGCTCAGTTATGGGGCGCTGGCCCGGCGCCTGCCGGAATCCGGCGGTGAATATCTGTTCCTTTCCCGCACGCTGCATCCCTCGTTGGGGTATGTGGCAGGCTGGATCTCGCTGTTGGTGGGATTCTCCGCTCCCCTGGCCGCCGCGGCGATGGCGTTCGGAAGCTACGCCGGCCCCTGGTGCCCGCGAGTGGCGCCGCAAATCCTGGGGACGGTCTTGATCGTGCTGTTCTCGGCGCTCCACGCGGCCAACGTCCGGGCGGGCGCCGGGGTGCAGAACTTTGCGGTGCTGCTCAAAGTCATGCTGATTCTGGGCTTTGTCGGCCTGGCCGCCGGCCGGCTCGGCTCGGCGCATGTTCCGCCGCTGCAATCGGCGCCTCTGGCCCTGATGGGTGTGTCGCTGGTCTGGGTTTCGTTCAGCTATTCGGGCTGGAACGCCGCCATCTACATCGGCGGCGAAGTCACCGATCCCGAGCGGAACCTGCCGCGCTCGCTCCTGTTGGGCACTGGCGTGGTGACGTTGATCTACCTGGCCTTGAATGCGGTGTTCGTCTTCTCGGCTCCGATTGACCAACTGGCGGGCAAGCTCGAGGTGGGGCGCGTCGCCGCCACGGCTTTGGGCGGGCCTGCGTGGGGCAATGGAGTTTCAGCCGTGGTCGCTCTGGTCTTGGTCAGTTCCGTCTCCTCGCTGATCATGGCGGGCCCCCGGGTTTACGCGCGCATGGCGGAGGACCGTTATCTGCCCGCCTGGCTGGCCGCGCGAAACGGGCCGCCGGTCAATGCGATTCTCCTGCAAGGCGTGCTCGCCCTGGGCTTGTTGTGGTCGTCCACCTTCGACCAATTGCTGACCTATATTGGCTTCACCCTGGGCCTGAGCACCGCCGCCACGGTGACCGGGCTCATGCGGATTCGTTTGCGCGAGGGTTCGCAGGTGCGCGTGCCGGGCTGGCCCTGGGTGCCCGGCTCGTTTCTATTGGCGACCCTGGCGATAACCGGTTTTGCAATCGCCCAGCGTCCCAGGGAAAGCCTGGCGGGGTTTGCCACCATCCTCCTCGGTTTGCTGGCCTGGGCCATTGCCGAGTCCCGGCGCAACCAACGCGGCGCGCAACCTCGCTGACCGAGCGTGGCCTCGTCCTGGCTTTGGTCACCGCAGCCCTGAGCGGAGAGGCGCGGCGCCCTGGCAACGCGGCTAATCTTTCTTCCCGGAGCCGCTCTGCGCTTGCAGGGCTTTCCGCGCGCTGCCATAGGACCCAAGGTTGAGCACATTGCGATAGCCCAGCTTCTTAAGCGCGCTGACGCCCCGGCCGCTGCGTGCTCCGCTCCGGCAGTGGAGCAGGAGCGGTTTCTCCTTGTCGGGAGCGTGCTTGCCGATTTCCTCGCGAAGCCGGTCGAGGGGGATGTTGATCGTGCCCGGGAGACGCTTGTCGCGATACTCGGCTTCGGTGCGCACATCAATCACGGGCGCGCCCTTGTTCAGCCATTCGCCCGCCTCCGCCGGGCTGGCCTGCGTGAGGCCCTTGAGGACCAGGAAGGCTACGACGATGGCCGCAATAACGACCCAGGTAATGCTGTTCATAATAGGGGTCTTGGAACGGTTCAATGAACTTGAATCAACTTCTTCCATAAAGCTTCTCGAAGGGCCAGGCCGTGACGCCGCCATCCATAACCCGGACATTCGGGAAGCCCGCGCCCTGGAGTATTCTCGCCGCTTCGTAACCTCGCAGGGAGACCTTGCAGAAGGGCACGATCTCCTTGTCCCGGGGCAGCTCCCCCAGCCGCGAGCGCAGCGCGCCCAACGGGATGAGCGTCGAGCCGGGCAACCGTTCCTGCTCATGCTCGGCCGGGCTCCGCACATCGAGGAGGATGAAGGGTTCCTTGGCGTCGAGGCGCTGCTTGACCTCGCTCGACGTAATACCGGCCATCTGACCGTCCAGCTTGTTGCGGGCAACGTTCGCCGCGGTGATGAGGTTGTCCAAGGCGGGCGAATATGGCGGCGCGTAGCAAAGGTCCACCTTCGACAATTGGTCCACGGTCATGCCGGCGGTGATCGCCATAGCGGCCACGTCCATCCGTTTGTCGCCCGCGCCCGGCCCCACGGCCTGGGCACCCAGCAGCTTGCGCGTGCTCGTGTCAACCACCAGCTTGATGATTAGGGGCTTCGCCGCGGGCATGTAGTGAGGCCGGTCGGTGTCGGGCACGATAACGCAGGTCGTCTCATAACCTTGCTGCCGGGCCGCAGTCTCAGTCAAACCCGTCCGGGCCACGCAGAAGTCGAACACCCGGCAGACGCTGCTTCCGACTACGCCGGGAAACTGATCCTGGCCGCCGCAAATGTTGATGGCGGCCACGCGCCCCTGCTTGTTGGCCGTGGAACCCAGCGGCAGGTAGCAGGGCTTGCCGGTGACGAGGTCGGTGTTTTCAGCACAGTCGCCGACGGCATAGACGTCCGGGTTGGAGGTCCGCATACTGGAATCCACCTGGACGGCGCCGGTCCGGCCGATTTGCAGACCCGCGCGACGGGCCAGCTCGACGTTCGGTTTCACGCCGATGCCCAGCACCACCAGGTCGGCGGGCAGGCGTCCCCGGCTGGTCAGGACTCCTGTGACCTGCGTCTCACCCTCAAAAGCGGTGACCCGGGTGTCGGTCATGACCTTGACGCCGTGGGCCTCCATGTGACGTTCGACCAGTCGCGCCATTTCCCAATCCAACATGCGCAGGATCTGCGGCAGCATCTCCACCACGGTCACCCGGCAGCCGCAGTGCACCAGGGCTTCGACAGTCTCCACGCCGATCAACCCGCCACCCACCATGACCACCTCACGGCCTTTAGCCTGGGCCAGGAGGGTCCTGATGGCTTCAGCATCCGGCACATTGTGCAGCGTCGTGATGTTCGCCAGGGTCGCCTTGGGAACGGGCGGAATGACCGGGCTGGCCCCCGTAGCGAGCACGAGCTTGTCGTAATCGAGCCACAGTTCCCCCGCCTCCCCAGTTCGGCGGGCGCGCACGCGCTTGCGCGCGCGGTCTATTTCCAGGGCCTCGGTCTCCGTCAGCACCTTGAAGTTCTTGACCTTCTGGAAGAAGCCCGGATCGCGCACCACGCCGATCGGCGTGCTCATCAGGTCCTTCTGTTCCTTGACCACGCCGGACACGTAGTAAGGCAAACCGCAGCCGGCATAGGAGATCAACTTCCCCCGTTCCAGCAAGGTGACTTCGGCCTGGGGGTCCAGGCGCATGATCTTCGCCGCCGTTTTGGGACCGGCGGCGACACCGCCGATGACAACTACTCTTAAGGGCATACGGGTAAGAATTCGTTGGAGGTTGCGAGACCTAACGCTTCGGGCAGTGGGTCTCGTTCCAGCGCTGCTTGAGCGCGGCGTGGAGCTGCTGGCGGAACTTGACGGGCAAAGTGTGGGGCTTCCCGTCTTTGTAAAGCGTGATGGTCTGGCGGATGTTATCCACCACCACCTGGCAGGGATTGCACCCCGTCATGTGCTTCTCAAACTCCTCGCAAATGGCCGGGTCCACCGCGCCGTCCACGTACTCATTCAAGGCCGCAAGCAATTCCGCGCACTTCATATCGTTCTCACTCTGCTAAACCGAGCCGCCAGCCGGGAAAAGGTTACAAGGGTACAGTGTTACCCCGGTGCATGAGTGCAGCCGTGGGCGGGCTGCCTTGCATGGTGTTGGCGGTCAATGGTCGTGGTGGGATCGTACTACGCGCCGCGCGGGATCGCCCAGCGTTCGCGTCAGCTCCTCGCGGAGCTGGAGGCGGGCGCGGAGCAGTCGCACCTTGGTGTTGGCTTCGCTGAGCCCTAGCGCCTCGGCGGTTTCCTTGACGGACAAGCCCTCGACATCACGCAGCAGGAACACCACCCGGTGTTTCTCGTCCAGCTTGGCCAGCGCCTCATCCAGCAGGCGGCGGATTTCATTCTTGTGGACCAGTTGCTCCGGTGACTGCTTCCAGTCGGCGATATACTCGGGATGAGGAATGCTCTCGTAGTCGTCCCCCGGCTCAGTCGCTTCCTCCAGGGAAACCGTGTCCAGGCCCTTGCGTTTGCGGATGACCTTGAGTGCGGCGTGCGTCGCGATGCGCAGGAGCCAGGTGGCAAACGAGGCGTCGCCGCGAAAGCCGCCGAGGTTCTCGAGCGCACTCAGAAATGCCTGCTGCGTCACATCCTCCGCGTCGTGCTCATGGCGGAGCATGCGCAGCGCCAGCGAATAGACCCGCTGCTCGTAGCGATTGGTCAGGGCCTCGAACGCATCCAACTCACCTCCCTGGGCACGCCGGACCAATTCCGCGTCGGGCAGTTCAGGGGTGATTGAGCTTGTCATGTTCGTTGTGTTCGCGGAATCGTGACAGCGGTAGCAGACCGGGCAAGGCGGCGTCAATCATGTTTCTTGGCCGCCGCCATTTAACGATTGGCCCTGTGGGGCGGGGTAAATATATTCGCAGCGTGATTGACACGGAACAACGGCTGGCGGCGTATCTGCCGGTCCTGCGCGCGGCCACCTGGGTGGCGGTGGATACCGAGGCGGACAGCTTGCATGCTTACCCGGAGAAGGTCTGCCTGATTCAGATCAGCACCGCTTCCTCCGATCGGCTCATTGACCCGCTGGCGCGCCTGAACCTCGACCCGCTCCTCGAGGCGCTCTCCGGCCACGAGATCATTATGCACGGCGCGGATTACGATCTGCGGCTATTGCGCAAGCATCACGAGTTTGTCCCGGGCGCGATCTTCGACACGATGCTGGCCGCACGGCTGCTGGGGGTGCGGCAGTTCGGGCTGAGTTCCCTCGTCGAACACTATCTCAAGGTCAAGCTGGAGAAGGGGCCGCAGAAGGCCAATTGGGCGCTGCGACCGCTGACGCCGCGCATGGAACTCTACGCCCGAAACGACACCCGCCATCTCAAACCGCTGGCGGATTGCCTGAGATCGCAACTGGCCGCCTGCGGCCGGCTGGCCTGGCACCAGGAGTCCTGTGCCCGGCTCATCGCCGACTCGACCCGCCAGGAGCCCACGGACATTGATTCCCAATGGCGGGTCAAAGGCAGTCACCTGCTGGACCGTCCGGCCCTGGCGGTCTTGCGCGAGCTGTGGAAGTGGCGCGAGGCCGAGGCGCTCGCCGCCAATAAACCTCCCTTCTTCGTTCTGAGCCACCAGGCGCTGGTCGAGATTGCCGGCGCGGCTGTGGCGGCGCAGCCCATAGACCGCTTCCTGCCCCGGCATTTCTCCGAGCGGCGGCGCGACGGGCTGGCCCGAGCCATCGCTCGCGGTCTGGCGCTGGCCCCCGAGCGCCACCCCAAAGTTCTCCACAATTTCAGCCGGCGAACCAGCGACGGCGAACGGCGCCGTTTCCTCGAACTGCAGAAGCGCCGCGACGCGCATGCAGCCCGTTTGGGAATTGACCCGACCCTCATCGCCAGCCGCGGTACGGTGTCCGACCTCGCCCACGATTGGGAGAAACACCAGGGCGAACTAATGAGCTGGCAGCGGGCGTTGCTGGTGCCTTAGCGCACCACTTCAAAGGCGAATCCCTTCAGGTACTCCGTTTCGGGTATCATGGGGATGATCGGATGGTCGGGGGACTGCGAGTAGGTAGCAACCCGCCGCAGGACCCGCCGGGCATCGAACGCGGCGGAAAGGAGCGTGTCCTGGAACAATCCTGCGTTCACGTGGTGCGAGCAACAGAAGGTCGCCAGCGTCCCACCGGCCTTGAGCAACTTCAGCGCGCGCAGATGGATTTCCTTGTAGCCGCGCAAGGCGTCGGGCACCGAGGCGCGGTTGCGAGTGAACGAGGGTGGGTCCAGCACGATCAAGTCCCAGCGGGGAACGATCTTCTCGTGCGGCTGCGTTACCGTGTGGGTCTTGAGCCAGTCGAACACATTCACCGCTTCGGATGAGCATTGCGCCGCCAGACCGTTCGCGGCGGAATTGCGCATGGCGGCGGCCACCGCGTCGGCGCTCTGGTCGAGCAGATGCACCTGCGCCGCGCCGGCGCGGGCCGCATGCAGGCCGAACCCGCCAAGGAAGCTGAAACAATCCAATACTTGCCCGCCCCGGGCCAGGTCGGCCACGCGCTGGTAGTTCACCTGTTGGTCGAGGTACAAGCCGGTTTTGTGGCCCCCCAGCACGTCCACTTCAAAGCGCAGACCATTGAGGGTGATTGCCACCGGCCCTTCCAGGCTGCCCGCCAGGATGCCGTTCGCGTCCGGCAGCCCTTCGAACTTCCGTGAGGCGGCTTCATTGCGCTCCACGATTGCCCGGGGAGAGAACATCCCCTGCAGAGCGGCCAGGATGATGGCCTTTCGCTGGTCCATGCCCAGCGAGGAAGTCTGCACCACCAGCACGTCTTCGTACTTGTCAACAATCAGCCCGCTCAGCGCATCGCTCTCGGCGTTCACGACGCGGAAGGAAGTGGCGTTGGGCAAGTGCCTTTGCCGGACAGCCAGCGCGGCGCGAATTCGCTCCTCGAAGAATGCCTGGTCCACTGTGATGCGTTCGGGGGAGAGGACGCGCACATTGATCTTGGATTTGGAGTTGTAGAACCCCACCCCCAGGAAGCGCTGGCGATGATCTTTGATCTGAACCAGCTCCCCGTCAGCCGCCGGCTGAGTGAGCCGCAGTACGGACCCATGATATACCCAAGGATGCCCCGCCAGGATGCGGTCGGCCTCGCCCGGCTTCAGCAGGACAGTTGATACGGATTGCATAGTTTGCATTCAGGCCCTACTCACGGTCAGTTTCAAGGCGCTGCCGGTTTCGTGCCCCCAACGCGCCAAAGCTTGCCCAGCCAAGCATGCGCCGTCCACAGAAATCAGAGACTTGCCCCGCGCCGGTCCCCAAGGTGTTTCGGTGGCTTGGAGCCAAGCTATCGGGGCATTCGGTTGGCTTGGCAGTCAGATGGCATCCTGCGGTGGCGGGAGCGTCCAAGTGTCCTGTTATGGTACAGTTTTGGGCCCAGTCGAAGCCCAGCGTAGCGCCTCGTAGCACCGTAGCAATACCGTAGCAATACCGTAGTAACACCGTGCAGTTGCCGTGGTGAGTAAACCTCCGCAAACCCGCCGGGCCGGAGAGGCTCCCAGAGCATGTACACCGGAGGTACACCGGAGGCACACCGGTACACCGGAAGATCCGTTGTGCATCCGGTGTACCTCCGGTGTACCTCCGGTGTACTCAACGTGAAACGGCAACCAATGGCACGGCCGATGCCACCTATTTGGGTTTGGCGCCGGGGCAGCTTCTTGGAGTTCGCGGCCCTAAGCCGCATCTATTCAGCAGCAGGGGAGCGCGCCCGCCTCGGGCGCAGTGGGTGGCGCCCTCGCCAGCCACCTTCGGGACTGGCCGAGGCGATCTACCATTCAGTGACTGCGCACGCGCCACGGCCACCCGGCAGGGGCGCCGGGTGGCAGCGCCCGAGGCGGGCGCGGTCCCCAGAAATAATTGCAAGGATACGGCTAAGGGTTTAACCGATGTTCGAATTCGGGGGCCGTTCGACCAGGTGCAGCAAATTGCCTTCGGGGTCCTGAAAGAACAGGACGCTGCCTCCGCCAGCCGCAGGCTTGATCTGATCCGTGAACTTCAGGCCCCGGCCCTCAAGTTCAGCCTTGGCCGCGGCCACCGAGGCCACCCGCAAGGCCACATGCCGCCAGCCGTTCAATTTGTTGTTGCTGGTCTGCGGGAGCGCCAGGTCCCCACCGTAAATCTCGATCATGACCCCACCGGGCAGCGCCAGGAGACAGGCCGTGTTCCCCTCCTGATTGCTGAACACAGGCTTCGCGTCGAGCACACGCATATACCAATCCTTCAGTGTCCCGGGATCGCGTGCCGGCAGCCCCAGGTGTTCCACGCTCAAGTTCACGCCTCAGTTCTAGCGTGTTCACGTCGCCCGCGCACGCTCCTTTTTGCGCCCGCGAGCCGGGGGCAATCCGGGCGCCGCCGGGTTCGTTTCCTCGATTCCCCTGATCAAGCGTGACAAGCGGCGGCCAACCGGCTAGAAGATAGCCAGTCAAATGACCTTAACCGGCATTCAATGAAACCGACCTCTGCCCTCCTCACGCTCTTGATGACCATGCTGACTCCTGTTGCCCAAGCCAAAGAAGCATCTCTTGCTCCCGATCTGATCATCGTCAACGCCGCCGTCCACACCTTGGACCCAGCCCGCCCCACGGCCGGTGCGGTGGCGATCCAGGGCAACCGCATCGTGGCGGTTGGCTCGACGGCGGACGTCCGCCCGCTGGCCGGGCGCGAGACCCGGATCATTGATGCGGACAACAAGCTGGTGCTCCCTGGCTTTAACGATGCCCATGTGCATTTTCTGATGGGCGGGTTCTCGCTCGCGAACGTTGACCTGCGCGACGCGCAATCGCCCCAGGAAATGGCCCGGCGATTGGGTGAGTATGCCCGAAAGCTCCCCAAGGGCCGCTGGATTCTGGGCGGCGATTGGGACCACGAGAGATGGCCAAACGCACTGTTGCCGACCAAGGAGACAATTGACGCCAACACGCCCGATCATCCGGTGTGGGTTAACCGCCTCGATGGCCACATGGCACTGGCCAACAGCCTGGCCCTCAAACTCGCCGGCATCACCAAGAAGACCAAAGACCCGCCCGGCGGCCTGATCGTGCGTGATGCCAAGACCGGCGAACCGACCGGCGTCCTCAAAGACGGCGCCCAAAACCTGGTGGACCGCGTGATTCCGGACAAGACCTTTGACGAGAAGCACACGGCCGCCCGCGCCGCTACCGAGCATGCGGCCCAGGCTGGCGTGACCAGTCTTACCGACATGTCGGCCGGGGACGACGTCGGACTTTACCAGCACATGCTGGACCGCGGCGAGTTGAAGACACGCATATACGCGATCCGCTCGATTGTTTCCTGGGAACCGATGGGCAAGATCGGCGTTCGGGCCGCGTTCGGCAGCGATATGCTGCGCATCGGCGGGCTGAAGGGTTTTGCCGACGGCAGTCTCGGGTCGTCCACCGCCCTGTTCTTCCAGCCCTATAACGACACCCCGGAGACGCGCGGGCTGCTGTTCGACCAGATGCTTCCGGAAGGCATCATGCTTAAACGCGTCGAAGCCGCGGACCGAATCGGCTTGCAGGTTATGATCCACGCCATTGGCGACGAGGCGAATAAGCGCATTCTCGACATTTACGAGCAAGCCGCCGACAAGAACGGGCCGCGCGACCGCCGGTTCCGCATCGAGCACGCGCAGCATTTGCGAGCGGCCGACATCCCGCGGTTCGGCCAGCAGAAAGTGATCGCTTCCATGCAGCCTTATCACGCCGCCGACGACGGGCGCTGGTGCGACAAGCGCATTGGTCCCGAACGATCGAAGGGCACCTATGCCTTCCGTTCGCTGCTCGACACCGGTGCGATACTGGCGTTCGGCTCGGACTGGACCGTCGCGCCGCTTAACCCGCTGGAGGGCCTGAAGGCGGCGGTGACGCGCCAGACGCTGGATGGCAAACATCCCAATGGCTGGAATCCCGAGCAGAAGCTCACGCTGGACGAAGCCATCCGCGCCTTCACCGCCGGCTCGGCCTACGCCGAGTTTGCGGAGAACGTGAAAGGGACAATCACCCCCGGCAAATTGGCCGACCTCGTTATGCTCGACCGCGATCTTTATCAGATTCCCCCGACCGAGATAGACAAAGCCCGCGTCCTTCTGACCATCGTGGATGGCCGGACGGTGTGGGAAGCGCGATAGCGGCGGAGCCAGGCGGTTTTCAAACGAGGCGCAGCCATTGCGGCGCGCAGCGTGAAATTGCTGCTCCCGCGAGGCAACTGGGGTGAACGCCCCCGTTGTCCCTCAGGCGGTGCGGTCTGATTTCGGCGGAAATTACTTGAAATATGTGTCGGTAGATGTGATAAAATGCTCCTAGACTCAGATAGTTAAGGGTAGCGCGACCATATTTGGAACGTCGGTGTTGGATGACGCCTCCGCGAGGATTATATGGGAAGGGGGTGGGAGCGTCTGGAATTAGAAGTAGGCTTATGAACAGGCATGGGATAGTAGAGCGGCTCTACCGCTTGTGGGGGGGCGTCTCCACTGAATGTGTGGGCTCGGGTGCCCAGCGCAAACGCGTCGCGCGAGCTTTTGCGTGTGGGGTGTCGTGTGGGGCGTTCCTATTGGTTTCCTGTGCGATGCCCGGATTCGCGCCCGAAGGACCTCCCTTCCGCGGCGCGGCAAATGCGGATTTGATCGTCAAGTATTACTCCCCTCGAGTCAGCCACGTGCTCAAGCCGTTAACGATGGAGGGTCCTTTCTACGTCGCCTGCGAGCGGCCCACAGTCCTGAGCCTGGCTGGCCAACAACCCAGGCGGGAGCTCGCTGTCGTCGTGCTAATCTCCTATTTCAGCTCAACAGAAGAAGAACGGGTCAAAGCGGCTTGGATGAGCGATCTCAAAGAGCTGGGCTACCGTGATATCGTCTTCCTGCGGGCCGGGCGCGGCATGAAGGTTGACGGTTTGCCCATCGTGAAAGGCCCGCAGGAACACGCTTCGGCACGAAATTAGGGACGGATGTCTCCAGGCAACCAGTGTTTGCCCCATGAGGAGTTGCCTGCTTGGGTGGCGATGCCGCGGTTCGGCAAACCTCTCATCCCCAGCATCCGCACCAGAGTGCAAACCTTCGGCTCCACCCGACTCGCTGACGCAGCTTTTGCGCTTTGAGGTTGGCACATTCCCACGATCCGGTTAGGCTGCGGTTTAACAACGCGATGAGACGACCAGGAAAGGGTTGTCTTCGCGAGTGTGCCCGTGCCTGAGCTAATCGAGTTAACCATCGTCATGCCGTGCCTGAACGAGGCGGAGACGCTCGCGTCCTGCATTCAGAAGGCGCGACGGGGTCTTGAGCAAGCCGGCGTGCGCGGGGAGGTGGTTGTGGCGGACAACGGCAGCACCGACGGTTCGGTGGCGATCGCCGAAAAGCTGGGGGCCCGGGTGGTGCACGTGCGCGAGAAGGGCTACGGCAGCGCCTTGCGGGGCGGTATCGAAGCCGCGCAAGGCCAATGGATCGTCCTCGGCGACGCGGACGACAGTTACGACTTCTCCCGGCTGGAGGGGTTTGTTCGGAAATTCCACGAAGGCTACGAGCTCGTCATGGGCTGCCGGCTACCGAGCGGAGGCGGAGCCATCGCCCCGGGCGCCATGCCCTGGAAGAACCGCTGGATCGGCAATCCTGGGCTCTCGTTCGTGGGGCGCCTGTTTTTCAAATGTCCCGCCCGAGATTTCCATTGCGGCCTTCGGGGAGTCACCCGGGAAGCCTACCGACGAATGGAGCTGAAGACCACGGGGATGGAATTCGCGTCGGAGATGGTGATCAAGGGGACGTTGAAGTCGCTGCGGATCGCGGAGGTGCCGGTCACGCTGCATCGGGATGGCCGGTCCCGGCCCCCGCACCTGAAACCGTGGCGGGACGGCTGGCGGCATCTGCGGTTCATGCTGTTGTTTTCGCCGCAGTGGCTTTTCATCTGGCCGGGGCTGGCCCTGCTGCTGCTCGGGCTGGCGCTGGCAGTGCCGCTGTGCATCGGACCGATCCGGATTGGCCGGGTGCAGTTTGACACCAACACGCTGCTGGTCGCGGGCCTGATGACGATCGTCGGTTTTCAGGTGCTTTTCTTCGGGCTGTTCACCAGGCTCTATTGCGTGGCCTGCGGGCTGCTCCCGGACAGCCCGCAGTTGCGGCGGCGACTGGCTCTATTCTCGCTGGAGCGGGGCATCATCGCGGGCCTGATGATTGCGGGGGTGGGGCTGGGATTCCTGGTAGCAGCCGTGCTGAAATGGCGGGCGGCGGGTTTTGGCATCATCTCATATCCCGAGAGCCTGCGCCTGGTGATCCCCGCCGTGACCTGCCTAACTGTAGGGGTGCAGACCCTGTTCTCCAGTTTCTTCCTGAGCATCCTGGATTTGAAGCACGACTAGGGCGACTGCCGGAGCCGATAGTAGCGAGGCCCCTCCAAACCGCCAGATTGCAAGCCGTCATCGAGGAAGGCGGCTGCGCCGTTGGTCGGGCTGAGGACGTTAGTAAACGTATTCCAGACCGGCGCAACAAGGGAGGACGCCCACTGCACCAGAAAACTGTTGCGGGCCGGGGTGCTCCACTCCAACCGCACGCCGTTAGTGTTCATCGTGATGCTCGTGATACTGACCGGCGGGACCCAGGGAATGACCACCAGCCCTTCGTGGACGCGGAAGAAATGGTACGGCGACGGCAGCGGGAGGCAGAAAGTCTCGGAGGTGCCGCCGGCAGTAAGGGTAGGCGACACAGCGGCCCAGTTGGTTTCGTTCATGCCGGGCTTGCCCTGCACATAGTACTTGGCGCCCGGCAGCGCATTCCAGGCAAGGCACAGACTGTCGCCAAAGACCTGGCAATCGGTGATCACGATGTTCGTGCCATGGGCGGAAAACTCGGTCGCGCGGATCGCGTAATCTGCCGTGCCGCCGGAGACGTTCACGGCGGAGAGGTACCAGTCGCCCGGCGACAGAGGGACGGGGGCCGAAAAATCAAACAGCGTTATCAACTCGTCGTTTGGTCCCGGATTGTCGCTGATGTAGGTGTAGTTGGCCAGGGTGGGCGGCGGGCCGCCTTTGCTCGCCACGAGGGCCATGTCGGCCGTCGGGCCATTGATCTCGAACTGGGCGCGGATGGCGTTCGAGCTGACGGTGAACCGGTAATAGTCGGTGGAATCGCCCGCGCCGGAACTGGTGTTGAAAAGGGGTACACCGTCGTTCAGGGTGTGGACGAAGATGTCGCAGACCGCCTCCAGGGCGGCGGTTACATTCGAAGTCCCAGGGTTCTGGACGCCCAGGTAATAGCGGGCGCCCGGAACCAGCGGGGGTGAACCGCCGACGCCGAGCGTAAAGGAGCCGGCAGTTGCCGCGGATAGCAGGGTAGCGTCACCGACGTTGGTGCCGGTGGGGGGAGAGGCCCGGTTGAACAGTACGTTCACTGGCCCCGAAGCCTGGAGCAGGGTATTGGTAACGCGACTGGCCCAGGCCGGCACGTCCACGTAGAAGGGGGCGACTTGGCCCGGTGGAATCGTGTTGGTGCCGGGACTGGCGTAAGCCAGCTCGATTGGCGTCGGAACAGTGTTCTGGAAGGCGAACCGCAAATCCCAGGCGGTTAGATGCGGTGGCGGCTCGTCAGCCCCCGCACGCGTGTCCCACATTTCCAATCGCCACTGGCCAAAGGCATTTTCACCCACAAGCGTGTTGAGCGACGCCTCGGGCAGCCAATACTGATTGGTCTCGCCGCCGGAGGGCACGAATGGCGACGGAGCAAACTTGATCGGCACCTGGGCCTGGTTCGTGTTCTCCGTGAACCACACATAACCAGCGGTGGGGCTGACAACCATGGCGGTGAATTCCCAGATCGTGTCGGCATTGGTATTGCCTCCTTCGTTCATGGCAATGACGACCTCAGTGGCGATGCCAGGACCAAACGGGACCGAGAACGAGTTGGTAGAGCTGACCATCCCAGTGTCATAGATCAAAGTGCCATCGTAATAGACACGCAAGACGTCGGGTTCGGCGTACGTGTCGTAAGAGACAAACACCGTGCCTTGGTTCTGTCCTACCTCAAGGACGTTGGTTTGAGCCCGGTAACTGCCCTCGAATCTCGTGGGGGGAACATTGGTAAGGAGCACAAGGCCACCCAGTCCGTTCGTCGTCGCGCCGCCGCGATTCTCGAACAACGGGACCCGAGTGCCTTGGGGGCTGGTGAGAGTGAACACCATGTCGGAGATACGCGGATGGTCCACGCGCAGGCGCACCTCGACCTCAGTGATCGGCTGGTTGCTGGAGACAAACAGACTGGCGCAGGTTACGGCATCATCGAGGATCGGGACCGGTCCGGTGGCGGAACAGGCGATGAGGGGGACGGCCTCGGCAGTCAGCTTCACTTGCGCGTCAAGCCAGACGGTCTGAGGCACGTCGTTCGAATTGAAGAGGCGGATGAAATAGCGGCCCGGACCGATTGGGGGCAAGGCCGACGGGTCCAGGGACAAGCATCCGCCGACGGGGCTGACAACGAGCATCCGGTCCCAGGCGGTTCGCGTGGGCAGACTGCCGCGGCGCAGGTAAAGTTCCATTGGCAGGGGCAACGAGGAGTAATTGGCAACGCAGACCGTGAGGTTGGTGGCGCCGATGGGTGCGTCAACGAAGTCACAGGTCCAGGCATTAGTCATTACTTCGCGTTGGACGCCATCCCGGACCGTTTCCGGGTCAAGCCGGATGGATACGTTCGCGACTAGGCCGGTATGTGTGGGAACCTGGTCAGCCAGGTTCAGCAGCCAGACGCCCACGCCGGGGTCGCCGATAAAGCTGCGCAAGCTGCCTGGCCCATCGGAAGGCTGCGATCCGGGTATATCGCCCTCGCCATTGTCTTCGTAGATGTAAGTGTATTCGTATGGCACGGGATCAACCGGCGGCAGCGAATTGCTGTGGAGCAGTACGGATGGGCCCCCATGCGTGATCGTGCCGACCAGGTCGGAAAAACTCTCATGCCAGACGTCATTGGTGATCACGACCCGGCGAACGGGGATCGGCTCCGGGGCCAGCGCGACCACGTGGCTCATGCCCGGCTGGCGCCCGGTTGCGTCTGGGATTGCGGCCGGAAGATTCATTCCGCGCAGCATCCAATAACCGTTCTCGTCCTGCGTGGCGAAGGGCAGACGACTGAACACCCCCAAGAACGCGTATTCGGCGCCCTGCCCGTCCTCCGCCTTGACGCCGACGTAGTAGCTGGCCGGGGCAGCGTTACTGAAGACCAGTATCTCCTCGCCGGAGCGGCGGAGCGATTTTTCGGCTTCAGCTAGGGCGGTCGGCGCCAGGCTGGTCAGGGCGGGATTGGTCGAGACATACAAATCTATGTCTCCGACCACGGCCGGGATACCGGCGGTATTGGTCTCGTTCACATTTCCGGGCGGCACGGCGAGGCGGGTGGACCGGAACGTAACGAAGGCTGCGTTGGTGTAGCTTAAGTCGTTGGTAAGGACATAGAGCCGCCACTGGCTTAGAGTGCCCGGGGTGATGAAGCCGTTCGATCCGCCCGGCCAGGGCACGCCGCCATTATCCAGCCAAGGCGTATTGGCACCGGCGCGCTGGTTCAGCAAAAGCGCGCCGGAGACCCCATCGGCGTCGGCAAAGGCATTGGTGACAAAAGTCACATTGGACGAAGTGGCGGAAGCAATCGGGCAATCGGTGAGCGCCAATGCGTCGGCCACCTCGCCGTCGCCGCTGGAGATGACCAGCGCATAGTCCTGGGCGACGCGGTTGCTCTGGGTAGTGACGGCGCTAACATTGACGCTGCGCGCGACCACCGTGACGGAGTAGTTGGTCCCGAGCCGGGGCTGGAGATAGACATTTTCGACGTTGTTGACTACGTCCAGGTTCGGCGGTAAATGGGTGTCCCAAGGGCTGTTGAAGCTGCCGCCGGCGGGAAAGTCGTTGCCGAAGAAGACCTCGCCGGTGTCGAGGTTGGTGACCACCAGATCAAGGTTGTTGACGAGTTTGAGGCTGGCGGCGGGGTTGGCGGGGGGGTCTGTCCAAACGAGAGTGGCCCGGAGGGGCTGGTGGGTCGCCGAAACGGAAACCGAAACGAAATGGGTCTGGCTTTGGCCGGTGGCCAGCGCCTCGTCGGGACTCTGCCCAAACAGCAGCATGGAACTGGCCGGAGCATCCAGATTCGTCAGTGCGCCGGGGAGGCTATTGGTAAGGTTGATGAGCCCCCACCCCTGCTGATTCGTGACGGCGTTGACCCGGAAACCGCAGCCGGCGCCCAGGCTCCGGGCACCGTTGATCAGCAGGCCTTTCATCAGCGCGGGGCTGTTGGTGCGGTTGAACCGGTGGAAGAACTCTTGCATAAGCGCCAGCGTGCCCGCTACCTCGGCGGCGGCCATGCTCGTGCCCGATTCGTAGCGATAGAACGGCCCGATGGCACTGTTCAGGTTGCTAAAAACCTCAGAGTAATTCGAGTTATTGGTCGGCGTGTAAAACCCGGCCTGGTCCCATTGCGCGGAACGCGCCGCAACGACGAACGTGCCGGGAGCAACCACGTCCGGCTTGAACCGGCCGAATGCGCCTTCGATGCCCACGCCCACGTTCCCCCGTCCCGAGAATCCCGCCACGTCGCCGCTGGCATCCGTCATGCTGAGCCAGGGCTGGTTGGTCTGGCAGAGGTTGGTGCCACCAACCATCGAGCATTGCCACACTTCGTCCGTGATGGCGCGGGGCAACTCGATGGCGCCGGCGGTGATGACGTTCTTGGCCGTAGCCGGCGACGGGACGGAGTCCGGGTCTCCGCCGGTGCCGTCATTCGCGCCATTGCCCTCGTTGCCCGCGCCAAAAACGAACAGGAGGGGCTGAGCCCCCGACACACCCGGCAGCGCGTCGCGGACCGCCGCATCGTAGCTTGCGGCGGCCAGGTCGTAGCCGGTGTTGTTGCCATAGTGCCAACTGTTGTTCGAGATGAAGGCGTTGGTAAGAGCGGCAGTTTCCTGCAGATAGGAATCTGAAGATGCCGGCCCGGAATTGGGATCGGCAAGCATCACGAACAGTTGCGCCGCAGGCGCCAACCCGCGGAATTGGAGATCAGCGGCGGGCATGACGGAACCGCTGGCGTTGGTAACGGTGCCGGACTCCATGCCACTGCCGGCAATGAGGCCCGCAACGTGGGTGCCATGGCCGTTGGTGTCTGTGCCGCCGGCGGGCAAATCGAAGAAGACACGGTTTGTCAGGTCGGGATGGCTGGCGTCCACACCCGAATCATTCACGTTTACCAGCACATTGGAGCCGGTCAGCCCAAGGCAGTTTTCAGACCTGACCGAGTTGACGGCCACGGCGATGCGAGCGCGGGAGAGGTCGCTCGCCAGGACGCGCTGGCTGGCCAGCTCGATCCGTTGCACCGTCGGAAGACGGGCCAGGGCGGAGAGAATAGTCGCGGGATCTGAGGGTGCGGACTGGCCTGCAGGAAACCCCACGGGACGGACTTTGATTACGGGGCCGAACGGGGAGCGTTCTTCACCGAGTACTTGCAGGCCGAGGCCTCCCACCTCGGCGAGGGCGGCGCCGCCCGCATCCGGGAAAAGCAACAAGTTGAGCGCGAGACCAGTTGGCACTGGCGTTTGCGCAACAGCCCTCTGGAGCAGTGGCGGTGCGAGTTTGTAGTACGGCTCATAGGCTAGAACGGCCTGCGTGCGTGAATCGGCGGCAAGACGTTGCGCCATGGCGGCAGAGGTCCGAACAAGATAAGCGTTGTTCGGAATATAGGAAATCATGGCGGCGCCGGAGGCCGCAAGCAGTTCGCGAAACGTCTCGTCCAGCAACCCTCGGGATTGAACAACATAAGCGCCCGGCTCGCCTTGCGCGCGGAGATGAGCAGGAACCGACAAATGGAAATCCGCGGTTGAATATGGGTGCCTGCGCGAGGCGCCATGAGCGGGTTGAGAGGTGTCGAGCCAGGCGTTTGCGAATAGCAGAGCATGGCGGTTGTGCACCAACTGGCTAAGGGGGACGGCAGTATTGGTGAGGCGGAGGCTGGCGGAGGACAAGGGGATCGAACTGCTTTCGAGGCGGCTTGACTCAGGGCGGACCGGCGAAGGGACTACGGCCGGCGCACGTTGCGTGTCATAACTAGTGAGCTGCCGGGTAGGAACGGACAAGTGTCGAAACTGCGACCATTGAGACCTGCCCTGGGTTACTGCGTCATTCTGAGCGCAACGCCAACAGCAAACACCCGCGACGACCAAGATCACGCTCAACAGGAGCCAGGTCAACAGGCGCTGATGCATACAACGTTTCAATTAAGCAATATATGCCTAAAAAGCGAAGACCGAAATGCGGGTGGAAGAACATTTTGGGGCGCGGCACTTTTGGTCAATCCTGGCGGGAACAACCGCCCCCGGTGTTTCACTATCAGCAGGCTGAGCCCCGCGCCAGGGTCCGCTGCCGGGTGACAGCCGTTCTTGGCCCTCGGAATTCGGCCCAAGAATCATCAAAAACAGGGCTTGCCAACCGGCACGAGCGCGTTTAGGCTCTGCACTCTTTTTGGGGAAACCCTATGGGGCAGGCAGTCTGCCGGTAGCGGCTGCACCCAGTAACATAACGATTTATGGCAGTTAAAATTCGCATGAAGCGCGTTGGGGCGAAGAACAAGCCCGCGTTCCGCATTGTTGTGACCGATGGCCGCAGTCCCCGCGATGGCCGGTTCATTGAGGAACTCGGGACCTACTTGCCGCAGAAAAAGGGCGAGAAGTTCACGCTCAACCTCGATCGGGCCAAATACTGGGTCAGCAAAGGGGCGCAGCCGAGTGAGACAGTGGCCAGCTTCATTAAGAAAGCTGCCAAAGCCGCTGCCGCTGCCGCTGCCGCATAACGGTCGAGTCTTGGTTTATGCAAGCCTTTCTCGAATACGTCGTCAGGGGGCTCGTGCAGCACCCGGAGGAAGTGACCATCACTCCGGTCGAACGCGAGGGAACGACGGTGTATGAGTTGCGTCTGCATCCGCAGGACGTTGGGAAGGTGATCGGGCGGCAAGGCATGACGATTAACGCGATCCGGTCCCTGCTTCTGGCCGGCAGCGCGAAAAAGGGGCTGCGCTGCAGCCTGGAAATCGTCGAAGACAAGCCCGCCGGGTAAGTTGACCGGCGGAGCAGTGCTCCGCCCTGCGGTTAAGGCGCTGGGATGCGCCCCAGGCGACATGAAGATTGATGTGCTGACGTTGTTCCCGGGGATGTTTACGGGGCCGCTGGACGAAAGCATCATCAAGCGGGCGCGGGAAGCGGGGCGGCTGGATTTGGCGATCCACAATCTGCGCGATTACGCGCATAACCGCCACAAGACGGTGGATGACAGGCCGTTTGGCGGTGGACCGGGCATGTTGTTGAAGCCCGAACCGATCTTTGAAGCAGTGGAAGCTCTGGCGAACGAGACCACGCACGTGATCCTACTGTCGCCCGCGGGCCGGCCCTTTAACCAGGCAATCGCCCGGGAGCTGGCGACGCGGGGGCATCTGTTGCTGGTCTCGGGCCATTACGAAGGCTTTGATGAGCGCGTGCGCGAGCAACTGGCCGACGACGAGCTGTCCATCGGGGATTACGTGTTGACCAACGGCGCGCTGCCGGTGATGGTGATCATTGACGCGGTAACGCGGCTCTTGCCGGGCGTGCTGGGCGATGATGAAAGCGCGCACCAGGATTCGTTCAGCGACGGGCTGCTCGAATATCCACAGTACACGCGCCCGGCTGAGTTTCGCGGAATGAAGGTTCCGGAAGTGTTGCTCTCGGGCAACCATACGCAAATCGCCCAGTGGCGGGCCGAACAAGCCAGGCAGCGCACGAAAGAGCGCCGGCCGGATCTGCTTTAGGCAGACAGACATTTTATGAATCAGGCATTACTAGACAAAATTGAATCGGAACAGTTTCGCAAAGACGCCGCGGACTTCGGCGTGGGCGATACGGTGCGCGTGCATACCAAGGTCGTTGAGGGAGAAAAAGAGCGCATCCAGGTATTTTCCGGAGTGGTGATTGGCAAGCGCGGGCATGGGCTGAACGAGATGTTCACGGTGCGCCGCATCAGCTACGGCGAAGGCGTGGAACGCGTATTCCCGCTGCACTCGCCCCGCGTTGAGAAAGTGGAAGTGGAGCGCAAAGGCTCAGTGCGCCGCGCCAAGCTGACTTACTTGCGCAAGCGCCTGGGCAAGGGCGCCACGTTGGTGAAAGAAAAGGAAGGCCGGACAGTTGAGGCGGCAGCCACTGTGGCGCCAGCGGCGGCCACGCCGGCCCCCGCTCCAGAGACCGCGGAGAAGTCCTGACGGGGAGAGAGGCAAGGCTTCGCCGAGGGCACGCGATGCGCGTGCGCCTCAGAATGTTTAGATCAGGGCAGGCCAGGTGCCTGCCCTGCTCCTTTTCAACCGCGCTGCGCGCCCGCGCACAACTGCCGGACTGCCTCCGAGGGATTGCCGGTCCATTCCTCGCGTGACTTGAGGTTCTTGATCTTGGCCGTCAGCTCGCCAGCCGGAGTCGGTTCCAGTCTGATGGTGTAAGCCGCTTTGAGCTCCTGGGCGCGCTTGAACTGCTTGTCCGACTTGGCCGCCGTCAACGAATAGTCCACGCTGAAACCCGCGGAACGCAATTCCTGGATCAGCTTCAAGGACGCGGGCCGCAAGGCTTCCGCCTCGATGAGACAGAAGGCATCCAGGCCCGCGTCAAAAGCCGGCACCAGTTTGCGGGCCTTGAGCAGTTCCGTCAGCACCACGTCCCCCATGCCAAAGCCCAGCGCCGGCAGATTCACTTTGCCGCCGCTGATTAGCTTGACGAGGTTGTCGTAGCGGCCCCCGCCGGCAATCGCCCGAAACTCGCCTTGCCGGTCGAAGGCCTCAAAGACAATCCCGGTGTAATACGCCAGCCCGCGAATGACGTGGTAATCAACTTTCACGTAATCGCCCAGACCTCGTGCGGCCAGGTTGCTCAGAATCGCTCCCAGCTCCGCGGTGGGCTCGCCTTGCTCGATGAAAGCTGACACCACGTCGGGGGAGAACCCCAGCCGGCCCAGCTTCGCGTGGCTCTGCTCCGGCGCCTCGCGCTCCAGCTTGTCAATGGTCTGGAAGAACTCGTATTCCCGGGCCGGATCGCCGTTGTGCCGGACAAAGAAATCGTGCCACGCGTTCCGGCTACTGAGCCGTATGACGAAATCCTGCGCCGTCAACCCGAACGAGCGGAGCGTGTCAATCAGGAGCGCGATCAGCTCGGCATCCGCGGCGGGATCGCTTTCGCCGATGATGTCCGCATTGAACTGGAAATGTTCCCGCAAGCGCCCTTTCTGCTGGCGTTCGTAACGGAAGAGCTGGGGGACGGCGAACCACTTAACAGGCTTTTTGTAGCCACGCTCGTGGGCGGCGATCATCCGGGCCAGCGTGGGCGTCATCTCCGGGCGCAGGGAAACCTCGCGGTCGCCTTTGTCCTTGAAGTTGTAGAGCTGGCCCACGATTTCCTCACCGCTCTTGGTGGTAAACAACTCGAGGGTCTCCAGCGGCGGGCCGTCGTATTCCCGGAAACCGTAACGCCGTGCGACCGTGCGCCACCGATCGAAGATGCACTGGCGCAGCTCCGCACTCCACAGGTCCGGGTGCGGCAAGGGTTCAGGATAGAAGTCCCGGAATCCGGGCAGCCGATCCATAGGGCGCTACAGGGACAGCCCAGCTCCGAGGGCGATCATTTCTGTCCCGGCGGAGCGGCAATACCGGCTGGAGGTTGGGCGGGCAGCTTAAGCACTTCGGCGCGCATCTCCTTGCCGGCCTTGAACTTAACCACCGACCGCGCGGGAATTGGCACGTCGGTGCTTGGGGCATTGGGATTTCGCCCGATACGGGCCTTGCGCACCTTCACCTCGAACACCCCGAAGTTGCGGAGTTCCACCTTTTGTCCGTCGGCCAGGGCACGGGTGATGCCATCCAGCGTTTTCTGGACCACATCAAACACCTGCTTTTGCTCCACCGGAAGACGCGCCTGCGGCTTCTTTCCCGGCTTCCCCTTCGCCGACTTCTCCGCTTCCTTTCGCTCCTGCTCCAGTTGCTTCACTTCCTGGTTGATTTCCTCGGTGATCTGGATCACCAAGTCGCGCTTTGTAAGAGTCATACGTAATGCAGTCCGGCGTTAACGTCCCGTCAATTGTGCATCGGTATAGCCTGCGGCACGCCGAGGGTCAAGCCCAAAAGTGGCATTCACGGCGCCAATTCCGCCGCCGCCTGCTGCAGCATCTCCCAGGCCCGGCGGACGTGGTCCGCTTCCGTGTTGGTCTGTCCCACGCACAGGCGCAAGGTGTAACGGCCATTCAGAAACGTGTGGCTCATAAAGAGCTTCCCTGTTTGGTTCAGGCGCTCGAGCAACCGCCGGTTGAAGTCATCGCCCGCCCGGTGGACAAAGCAAACCAGGTTGAGGGGCGCCGGGGCGGCCAGTCGAAAGTCCTTTGATGCCTTGATCCAGCCCGCAAATTCCTGCGCCAGTTGCACGTGGCGCCGCACATGGTATTGCAGGCCCTCGACGCCGTAGTGGCGGATGACGAACCACAGCTTGAGGGCGCGGAAACGGCGCCCCAGCGGAATGTGCCAGTCGCGATAATCAATCACGGCGCCGGATTCGGTGGCTTTGTTGCGCAGGTATTCCGGCAGCACGTTCAGGGTCCTGATGAGCGGCTCCCGGTCGGCCACATAGAAACAGTCGCAGTCGAAATTGGTGAACATCCATTTGTGGGGATTGAAGGCATAGGAGTCCGCCAGGTCCAAACCCTGATGAAGGAAGCGGAACTCCGGACATAGGGCCGCGGTGCCGGACATGGCTCCGTCCACGTGCAGCCACAAGCCGTGTTCGCGGCTGATCCGGCCAATCTCGGGCAGGGGGTCCATGCCGTTCGATGACGTCGTCCCGACCGTGGCGGAGACGAAGCACGGCTTGAGACCGGCCTTGAGGTCGCGGGCGATCTGATCCGCCAGCAGGTCGGCCCGCATCCCGAAACGCTCATCCACCTCGATCTGCCGCAGGTGGGCGCGGCCCAGGCCGGCGATCTTAACCGCCTTCTCGACCGAAGAATGGGCCTGGGTGGAAGTGTAGGCCACCAGGCGCCCGTCGCCGCCGTGTTCGTTGCTGTGGAAACCGGTGGCGCGTTCCCTCGCGGCCAGCAGCGCGCACAGCACAGCGCTCGAGGCGGTGTCCTGGATCACGCCGCCGCCGGCCCCGGCCGATTTGAACCGGGGCGGCAGGCCGAGCAGGTCAGCCACCCAATCCAGCACATGGGTTTCAAGTTCCGTGCAGGCCGGGCTGGTAGCCCAGAGCATCCCCTGCACGCCGAGGCCCGCGCAGAGCAACTCCCCCAGGATGGACGGCCCGGAATTGTTCGCGGGGAAGAAGCCAAAGAAGTTCGGCGATTGCCAGTGCGTGATGCCCGGCAGTATCAACCTGTCAATGTCCGCGAGGATGGCCTCGAACGGTTCCCCACGCTGCGGCGGGCGTTCCGGCAGTGAGGCGCGCACTTCGCCCGGCTGGGTCCGCGCCAGCACGGGCAGCGATTCCACCCGCCCTTGGTAGTCGGCGACCCAATCTACCATGGCGTGACCCCAGCGGCGGAATTCGTCCGGCGTCATGTGAAAGCTAGTGTGTTTTGACATGGTCCCGCAGCATATCAAACCGAGGTTCCGCCAGCGATCCTTTCCGCGCCGATTGTGATTCAGACACCAGGGGGAAGACCCTCGGAACGGCCTGGGAGTGACTATTTGGAACCCCCCCGGGTTGGTTATTGCCCGAAAGCGCATTGTACGCCTTGCGCTCTGGACTCATATCATATTGCCGCTGAAGGAGACAGAAGAGCAGTTCAAGTGATGCATCATTCTGAGTTCCTCCCTGAGTACGCGCTTGTGAGGCGGTGGCGGAGACGGCACAATTGGCCATGCGCGCTCCATTTGTTGCGGGACAGATAAGTCACTATACTCCATCACCATGAAGCAAATCCTCACTACGGTCTGCCTTGTGCTCGCCCTGGCCACGATGGCCACCGCGGCGCAAAAGAAACTCAATGTCCTGTTCATCGCCGTGGACGACATGAACAACGACCTTGGCTGCTTCGGCCATCCGCTGGTCAAGTCACCCAGCATTGACCGGCTCGCGGCACGCGGAGTGCGCTTCGACCGCGCCTATTGCCAGTTCCCGCTCTGCAATCCCAGCCGCTCCTCACTGCTGACCGGCATGCGGCCGGACGCCACGCGTGTCTTCGATTTGCAGTATCATTTCCGCCAGGACCTGCCCGACGTGGTGACCCTGCCGCAAATGTTCATGAAGAACGGGTATTACGTGGCCAGGGTCGGCAAGATGTATCATTACGGCAACCCCGGCGACATCGGCACCGACGGACTGGATGACCGCGTCTCCTGGAAGGAGCGGTTCAACCCGGCGGGCCGAGACAAGACCGCCCTCGAACCCGACATCATGAACTACACTCCCAAGCGCGGGCTGGGATCTTCGCTCTCGTTCCTGGCCGATGCGACGGGCGGCGACCTGGAGCACACGGACGGCAAGGTGGCCGCCCAGACCATCCAGTTGCTCGAGCAGCACAAGAACGAACCTTTCTTTATCGGCGCGGGCTTCTACAAACCGCATTGTCCGTATGTGACGCCCAAGAGATATTTCGACCTCTACCGCATGGAGCAAATCAGCCTGCCTCCCATCACCCCCGACACGCCAAAGGACTATCCGGCGCCGGCACTCTCCGGATACAAACCGTGGCCCTACGTGGGCGTGACGCCCGACCAGGCGCGTGAGTGCAAGCGGGCGTACTACGCGGCCATCTCGTTTGTGGACGCGCAAATCGGGCGCGTGCTCGATGCGGTGGACCGGTTGGGGCTGCGCGACAACACGATCATCGTATTCTGGAGCGACCACGGCTATCACCTGGGCGAGCATGGGCTTTGGTTCAAGCAGAGCTGCTTCGAAGAGGCCGCCCGGGTCCCGCTCATCGTCAGCGTGCCCGGCCTCAAAACTGCCGGCCAGGCCAGCCCGCGCGTGACCGAACTGGTGGATCTGTATCCGACGCTGGCAGACCTCGCCGGCCTGACTCCGCCCCCGGGTCTTCACGGCGCTAGTCTGCGCCCGCTGCTCCTCAACCCGACCGCCGAGTGGCATCGTCCCGCCTTCACGCAAGTCCGGCGCGGCCAGACCCCTGGCCACAGCGTGCGAACCGATCGTTGGCGCTATACCCAGTGGGACGGAGGCGCAAAAGGCGAGGAACTCTACGACAAGGACAACGACCCCCAGGAACTGCGGAACCTGGCTGCTCTCCCCACCCACGCCTCAGCCCTGGCGGAGATGAAAGCCCTCCTCCACCAAGCCCATCCAGCCCCCGTCCAGGGCGGCAAGGCCGGACCGGACACCAAAGCGAAGTTTTCCAACTGAACCCTGGCGCGAGCTGCTGTGGTTGGATCTGTGCCCTTACCCGGCGGAGGTGTACACGGCGATTGGCGATCGGAAGACCCGGCTGGGAGGGCGCTGGCTCTTTTCCCGGTTCAGCAAGACGCAGTACGCGAGCTTGCCCGGGTGGGACGGATGGGATAGATGGAACCCGCTTTTACCGGAGCCACGGCGCAGCAAGCAGGATGGTGAGCCGGTACAGGAGAGCCGGTTGGCCAGGGCCATCTCGACGCCGTGTACCAGAGGTGCACACCAGATGCACACCAGATGCTCACGCTGGAACCGGGTGTGCAGCCCTTGTGCGTCTGGTGTGCATCTCTGGTGCACGACCCGAGGAGCCGAAGAGCCGGCATCTTCCTGGGTGCTCTAGGGTGTTCCGTCCGTCGCTGCGCAGGCGCGCCTCAGGTATTCTTCGTACGCCCAGTCGCCGCTGGCGCCCGTCTGGCGGGTGATGACCAGGTCGAGGCTCGGAACAAATGCGATATACTGCCCCCCAGAGCCGGGTTTGCCGCGCGCGTCGGCCGGAATGCCTTTCCCGCTGCGGGCGCCCGCACCTGTGTGGCGCGCAGGCAGCTCCCAGCCATGAGAGAAGATTTGCGAATTTAGCTTCCAGCGCATTTCCGGGGTGGTGACTTCGTGAGTGGGCGCGGCGGTTTGCTCGACGAACCATTTGGGAACGACTTGCTGCTCGCCCCAGCGCCCGCCGCGCGTCATGCAGTAAGCGATCCGCGCCAGATCGCGAGCCGGCATTCCCAGGCCGTGTGAGGGATGGCGTCCGATCTTCTCGCCACCATCATAATACTGAAACCACCAGTGCTCGATGCCGAGCGGTTCGAACAGGGTTTCGATGGCGAATTGGTCGTAGGGCTTGCCGGTGACGGTTTCGCACACAAGCGCCGCGTGGGCCAGCGCGTGGGTCGAGTAGCCGCAGGCCGCACCCGGGTCGAAAGCCAGTTTCGCCGTACGCGCATCGCCGCTGAGGCCGAGAATGTATTCCCAAGAACCGTCGTTGGGCGCACCGGTCGCCTCGGGACAGATGCCAGAGGTGTGATTGAGAAGCTGCCTTACGGTGATGTGCGCCTTGCGCGGTTCACTCAGCGGATGCGCCCACGGGATGAAATCGAAAGCCGGGTCGTCAAAGGTCATCCTTCGCGCGGACTTTCCCCTCAGACTTTGGTCAGAGGCGATGGCCAGCACCGTGGCGCAGACGGCCTTCGAGACGGAGGCGACGCGGCGCGAATCGGTCCGGGCGCTGTTGCCGCGCTCGACTTCCAAGACGATGTATCCGTTGCGGATGACCACGGCGGCGAAATTGCGCTTGTCGGATTGCAGCAGCCATTCCCTGAGTTCGTCGAGCCTGGCGGGGTTCATGCCTGCCAGTTGGCGGAGGTCGTCGGACTTCTCCGGCTTGCGCCAGCCGCCTTGCGATTCCGGGGGCGGGAAATAACCGCGCACGACAGCCCTGATTTCTGGTTTCGCTCGCGGGACTGTCAGCCTGCGCAACTCGGCACAGAAGACCGGACCATCGGATGCGGCGGTGACGGCCGGAGTGCGCCAGCAAAGCATGGCGGCCGCTGTTACCAACCAAAACCACAGGGCGCGGGGTATTGAGGACCATAGAAGCCCTGAGTGCCCCGCGGTCGGTGAAGGCATAGGGAGCATACGTTGGCCTAGCGTCTCGTCCGGCACAGACCCGCAGACAGGATCATCTGCGTGCCTTGTTGGGGTGCGGCGGTGGTGGCGGGACCGTCACAGGTTTCTCTCGGATTTGCTGCTGCAGGTATTCGATGGCTTTCTTGAGCTGTGCGTCTTCGCCTTGGAAGGTAGTGTGAGGCGGGTTGTCCACCACCATATCGGGCTCCACACCGTGCCCTTCGATGAGCCATTTGCCTTCGGGTCCATAGACGCCAATTTCCGCCGCTGAAGCGATTCCTTTGTCCACCAGCCAGTTGTCGAACGAGAGCCAGATTTCTCCACCCCAGGTGCGGGTGCCGATTGCCTTGCCCAGACCGAGCCGCTTGAAGCCCTCCGTGAACGCTTCCCCGTCCGACGCCGTATAGGAATCGCACAGGACAACGATGTGCCCGCGGAAAGCATACTGCATGTTCCAGTAAGGCTGGCCCACGCGGCCCTGCCAGAAAAACCAGGCCTTGCGCAGCAACTTCTCCAGAATCCAACTGTCAATGTTGCCGCCCCGGTTATGCCGCACGTCCACGATCAGCCCGGCGCGGTTAAAGACGGGGTAGAAATCTCGCGCCCATTGGGCGATGTCCTTGGCACCCATGGCGCGCAAATGCACGTAACCGATGGCGCCTTGGCCGGCTTGTTCAACCCGCTGCCGCCGGGTGTACTCCCACTCGTCATACCGCAGCAACGCCTCCTCCTCGGCGGTCATTGGTGTGACGACTATTTCTCGCGAACCGCCCGTCCCCTGCGGCTTGAGCCGCAATAACACCTGGCGCTCGGCCTGGTTGCGCAAAAGCTCTCCCACTCCGCGCGCGGACAAGACGGCCACGCCGTTGATCATTTCCAGGATCTCACCCTCTCGGACATTCATTCCAGGCTTCGCCAGCGGCGACTGTCGTGCAGGATAATCCGGGTCGGACCGGTAGATGTGCGCGATGCGGTAACCGCCCGCGGACGGATCGCGCTCCAGCCTCGCGCCCAACGCCCCGACTTTGACTTTGTCAGGCCCCTCGCGCGAGTCGCCCCCCCGGACGAAGATATGCAGCGCCGACAGTTCGCCCACCATGTCGGAGATCAAATCGCTCAGCTCTTCGCGGGCGGTGACGCGATCCACCAGTGGCAGCGTCTTCTCCAGTATCGCCGGCCAATCCACCCCATGCATGTTGGTATCGTAGAAGTAGTCGCGCTCCAGCCGCCAGGCTTCGCGGAACATCTGCCGCCACTCGTTTCGCGGGTTGAGCGGGAAGGTCCAGCCTTTGAGGGCCACGCTCTTCTCGAGTTTGGCCGGCGCCGCGGCGTCCGCGTTCAAGACGTAAAAACTGTCGTCCTTGCGGATCAGCAGTTTCTTGCGGTCGGCTGAGAGTTCGAAATCTTTGACCGACTCGGCCAGCGTTTTGAGCTTGGGTTCAGCATTGGTGAGCTCGAGGCTGCGCAGCGCGACATTGGTTTGGCCCTCCAGACCGGAACCGCTGGCCAGCAACAGCAGCCGCTTGCTGGTCATGTCCAGGTGGCGGTAATTGCCCGGCGGGACCGGCACCGGCTGGACCCGCTCCTGTATGCCGGCCAACTCAATCGTCACCACCGGCGCCGCGCTGGTTTCCTCCTCTTTGCTCTTCGAGTCCTTCTTCTTGTCCTTCGCCGGCCGATGCAACTCGTCGGCGGGCTCGAACGGCGACCGCAAATCCTTGGTCAGCGAAAGGTGGTAAAGGCCCACGGGCAGGTCGAAGAACGGCTCCGGCTGGCGCAAACCCCAAGGCGAAGGCACGGCGGATTCGAGGTGGCGCTCGGAGAGGAAGTATATCCACTTCCCATCGGGGCTCCAGACCGGGCTGAAACTGTTGACGCGGTCGCTCGTCAACGCGGTCGAGCGGTCTGCCTTGAGGCTGTAAATCCAAATCTGGGGATAGGTATTGTCGGCTACTCGCACGTAAGCAAGCCATCGGCTGTCCGGAGACCAGGTCAGGTCCGAGAAAGTTCTTACGTTCGAGGTGGCCACCAACCGCGTTTTCTTCTCCGCCAACTGCGTCACCCAAAGGCGCCAGTTTTTGTCATGGTAGGCGATCCACTTGCCGTCCGGTGAAGGTGGGCCTTCAAAGCGGAACACTTGGCCGTCCTGAGTCAGCGCCTCGGGCTCGCCGACGCCATTGGCGGGAATGCGGCAGAACTCCAGCTCGCCCGTGGCATCGGAAAGCGCCAGCAGCGATTTGCCGTCCGGCATGAAGCGCGCAGACCGATACCGCACGGTAGCATCGTGCGTCGCCTCGACGAATCGGCCCTGCTCCACCGGCGCCACAAACACCTGACCCCGCGCA
This sequence comes from uncultured Verrucomicrobiota bacterium, assembly GCA_964625855.1. Lineage (GTDB taxonomy): Bacteria > Verrucomicrobiota > Verrucomicrobiia > Limisphaerales > UBA8199 > JAPLUA01. Next base: position 227,414 of record CAZVFC010000009.1, read on the forward strand.
GTCAGCGCCAGCCGATCGCCTGCGGGCGAGAGATGGGCGGCGGTCAGATAGTCCACCGGCTTCTTGACCCATCTCTCGCGCTTCTGGTCGAAGTCGGAGGTCAGGTAAATGGGGATGAGCCGGTCGTCGCTTGCCGCAATGTCGTACAGGCGCAAATCGGCGCCGAGCTGATAGACGATGCGGCCCCCGGACAGCGCCGGCGATTTCACGTCCCAGCCCTGGTGCCGGGTCAACTGTTGCAGCTCTCCGCCGGAGGGATTCATGGTCCAAAGGTTCATCGTGCCGTCGCGATCGCTGACGAAGTAGATGCGACCTTGCCACCAGCGCGGCGCTCTGCTGGTCCCGGCAAAACTGGTCGTCAAGGGCACAGCCTCGGGCTGGCCGGTGGTAAAGCTCCAGATGTGTTGGACGGTGCCGCCCTGGTAGCGTTTGGTGCTGCTGCCCTGGAAAGGCAGCCGTGTAAAATACAGGGTCCTGCCCGTCGGCTCGAACACGCCGTCGCTGGCTTGACTCAAGGGCACCAGCGCCACCTCGCTGGTCTGCAAATCCACCGTGGCCAATTGCACATCGGGCAAGGTGGAGAATTCTCGCGTCGAGTAGATTACTTTGCCATCGGGTGTCCATCCCACGACATACGCGCCGCCGTGGAACGTCCGGCGCCTGGGCAACCCGCCCTCCGCCGGCATGGTGTAAACCTCCGTCGGCCCTTCGTATTCGGCGGAGAAGGCCAGCGTCTTGCCATCGGACGAAAACGCCGCGTGATCTTCCATCCCGGGATGCGAGGTCAGGCGCTGGGCCAGGCCACCTCGGACGTTCACGCGCCACAAGTCGCCTTCGGCCGTGAACACGACCATGTCATCATGATGCGCCGGGAAGTGATAATAGCCCTGGGGCGGATGGTTGGTCGCCGGTTGGGCAGGCGCCGGAGCGGCCAGCAGCAGCAACAAGCACAGCGCGATGTCTCGATGAACAGTGGAGGATCTTGTGTTGAGTGTCATCATGGGGTCCAAGTGCCGCACATCCAACCACGCTGCCGCCCCGCGCGCAAGCTCCCAGCTCCGATTCTAATAGGGATTGATTTGTTGATACGGCGTTCGCAGGTACTGAACGCTGACGACCGCCATCAGCCGCATGGAGTGGGACGACGCAGCGGCTGCCCTGCTGCGGTTCACTCAGGGATGCACCACGCTAATCTCGTCGAAGAAGGCTTCTTCGTTCATAACCGGGACCTTGCCTCCGTAAAAGACCTTAACAAGGATTCCGACGGTCTTACCGGCGAATGGTTTGAGCGGGAACTGAAGCGTCTGCCAGTTTTCGGCGGAGGGAGATGTGCCGGCTTCGATGGTTTTCGCGCCGAACCAATGGATTTGACGGCCGTCGAAGACGCCTGCCTGGAGGACGAAATCGCTCTTGCCGGGGGCCTCGTAGGGATCACCCGAGACGACAAGTTTAAGGGCAGACTCCTGGTCTGCAGGGAGGGCAACGCGGCGCAGGATAGTGCATGGCCGGTCGGGGCCCTTGGCATGAACGGCGAGGATGCCTTTCCGGCCCGGGTTCGGATTGCCCGGGTGGCCGCCTTTCGGCTCGGGCTGGTCAATCCAGAACGGGTGGGTGTCGGGGTAGGCATCTCGGACGGAGACTCGTCGCAGATCCGAGTTGGCGTCGAAGCGGTTCTCGAGGTTCGTGTCGGCCGGCATCCGTCGCAGGGCGGCCTGCAGTCCTGGCGGGTCGGAAACCGGGTGCAGCATGGTTTTCATGCGGTCAGAGAGCGGGGGAAGGGGCTGGTGCAGAAAGCCGCCGGGAACCGTCTGGTACCAGTAATGGACGGTGGCGTAGTCAACCCAGCAACCGCCTTCTTCCACGGCCCTCTGCCACTTGGGGTCCGCCGTGAAGCCCTTTTCGTGCTGCCAATTGATATGCCATTTCAGCGAGTTTGTGAAGCGGATCGGCAGGTGGTCGTGGAAGCGGTAGATGGAGAGGCGATTGACGTCGTCCACCTCGACGAGCGGCATGCCCACACGCTGGGCGGCGAAGGTTTCCTGGAAGCCCCAACTGAAAGTGAACGAGTCTTCGGTGCCCAGGTAGTCAATTTGCCGCGCCTGGCCGTCAATGTCTATTTCGTTGTTCCCTTCCATGACCGTGCTGAACTTGCGGAACCGGGGCTCGTCGGTAACGACGCTGAACTGCCGGCCCAGGATGTGGCCTGTGCCGTGGATTTCGAAGAAGGTCTCGTCCGAGTCCTTGCTGAGCTGAAAGCATTTGCGGGCATAAGTGGCGTGGAAATAGCCGAGCCGTTCGTTCCATTCGCGCAGGTTTTCCCACTCCACGAAGCTGTAGTCGGCAAGATCCTTGTGAGTGTCGTTGCGGAGCACGACCCGGGCCGACTGCTTGAACGGCATCGGGAAGTAGCAGTTATAGCTCCAGGGGGCGCACTCGATGAACTTCGAGGAGAAGTTCATGCTGTCGCCGCCGCAGCCGTCGCCAAAGAAATCGGCCAGGGGGCAGAGGACGGCCGGGGTCTCCGAGCCGTCGAAGTAGATCTCGAGCACGACGCCGCGCGAGGTGAGTTCCTCGGGATGGTGCCGTGTACAGTGGATGTGGCGGATGATGCCGGGCCCTTTCAAGTCGGCGAGAATCATTGGCTTGTGGGCGTCGAGCGATGGCATTTCCGAGTAACGGTCGTACTTCCACCCGGCATGGGCGAAGCCAGAGCGGAGCTCGGGCCTGATCTCGGCGATGTCAGCGGTTTGGGCCAGGGAAGGCGACATGGTGGCCAGGAAGGTTGTTGCAACAGGCAGCAGTATTAGGCAGCAGATTCTCATCGCGAGGTCTTCGAGCGTAACGGGTGAGCCAAACAGGGAGCAAGCCCAATGGCGAGAGGGTTGTTTCCAAGCAGCGCGTATGCATGAAGGGTTCAGATGATATTTGGGCGGCGGTTGGTAACAA